>SBGX01000031.1 GCA_006226425.1 Bacteroidota bacterium
TCACAGATCTGTGATAAAACTTATCAGATGAAGGTGGCGTCCCTTTAAGTTCGGAATCGTAGTAAGCATAGATTAACTCATGATCCTCCAACGTTAAGAAACTTAACCCTGCACCGTCATCTTGTGTGTCCTGAAATATCTTGCTTTCAATGACTTCACCTTGTTTATCAATTGTGATGAACCTTGCTCTCGACCAATCTTTTTCACCATCGAAAGGACTGTAACTCATAGTCTCATAAATAAACAATGATTGAAGCGAGTCGTTTAACCTTTTGTAATCTCCACGAATCCAATGGGGTCTGGATGTTCCAGGAGCGAACCGAAATTTTTTGCTCCAAAGAACTTCACCAGAGTATTTTACTTTAAACAACAAACTTCCTACATCGTCAATTTGATCACCTATTTTTTCGTCCGTGTAAGCAAAGCAGAGGTAGTAGGAACTATCCTCTAATGAATTTATAAGAGTTCCATTCGTGAAGAAAAAAAGAGTATCCGATCGAAAATCATCTATTGGGATATCGGCAATTACATTGCCTTCTAAATCAAATTCTGTAATTCTCGGTTGTCCAATTGTTTGGCCTGGTTTGTCCATATGAACGTAACCATACACCAAATTTCCTCTAAAATTGGTGTCCATATCCGTTTTGCTGAAGCCGGCAAACTGATAAAATGGAGAAATATCATTTTTTGTGGATTTCAATACATTTCCTTTTTGATCCAATCTTGTCAAATGAGCGTAAAACTCTTTGCCTCCAAAACCGACCATTCCTCCCACATAGATAGAAGTGTCCTTCAGATAGAGATCGTGAAAAACGGACGTACTATCTCCCAACTTATAGATTTTCTGAAAATAGGACTGTGCCTGAATGCTCAATGCACACAGACACAGTCCAAAAATGATTCCTATTTTTTTTCGAATGAACATTATTCAATGATCAGTAATCGTTCTCGGTAACTTTGTTGATCCGAACAGCTAACTTCAATTAGGTAAATCCCTTTTCGTGGATTCTCCAGCTTAACCGTATGCAGATTCCCTTGATGATTGATTGCGTAAGGAACCTCCTGACCGGATGTATTGTATAATTTCAATGACTTTAATTCACAATACTCTGGAGTTTTAATTTCGAATTGGCCCTGATTTGGATTCGGTACAATTTTAACAGTGGAAGGTTGCTCAGTAATAGCTTCCACAGACAAGTTCTTGTCCTGCGCTTGCTGTGCTTTTGTTGTGGGAAGATTTAAAGAAACCGTTTCACAACGTCCCTCAAAGAAGCACAAGATATTTCGGGCCTGCTTCGCCCCCCGGCCAACAAAATGAGTTGCCATGTATTCCAAATCAGCTATTTCTGATTCAGTCAATGTTCGGATAGCTCCCTGATCATTCAACAGACTCATCACGTAGTTTTTAACTAAAACGTAATCTTCTGTTGAACGTTGGTTCCAAAGAGAATTCATGTTTTGTGCACTTGCTTCCAGAGCATTCAATCGTTGAGTGGCTTCATCTTTGTTTGAGCGGCCTAATTGAAAATCCGTTTCTTCCATTTGAAGCAAAACATGATCACGATCTTTGAGTCTGTTTTCATAAGATAGCCAATCGATATGATCCGGATGGGCCATTTCATGACTAAGAAGTCTGTTGGACAGGTTTTCCTTTTGTGTTTTGAGATTTAAAATCTCTAGCTCCATTCGACCTCTTTCCGTCAATTGTGAGCGTTTATTCATAATTTCCAAATACAAACCTTCTGGAAGAGCTTCCGGTTTATTTTTCAAAAATGCCATGAACCCATTGTTTCTAGCCACCTCATTATTGGCGAGAACCACATCTTTGTACCAGGCATGAGGAAAAACAGATGACGGATGTTCCCCCAGTTCACGCAATAACTTCTCTGACAAAAACGGACTAGCCGACATCAAAGCATTTTTAATCTCCAGACGATTGGTCTTATTCAAGGAAGAAACCAAATCATGTAATTCAGTCTGATCACCCAATTGTAACTGGATATGAAGCAGTTTGTTTCGAAGTTTTATTTCATCCGTTACTACTTTAATCTCTGTAACTAGTCCTCCCAAGCCCAAACTATCTACAAATCCTGGATTGCCTTTTTCACTTCCAAGTTTTGAGTCGCATTTCCTAACATTATTTGTTTGAATAGTAAGAACCAAACCGCTAACTAATTCTGGAATTTCATCTGGCTTGTTTGAAGAGAAGTAAGTCAATATATTATTGTCAGTACTCGAAATATGAAAATCACCAGATTGTGCTCCTGGAGTTAGATTTTGGCTAAATACATTTGCCGCGACTTGATCTCCAGATCCTTGAAAAGGTCTAACACCTTCTCCAAATTCCGGATTTAAATCATCAATGGTTACCATAAAATCGATGCGACCACCCTCATTTCTATTACAATTCCATTCTAGGCCGCTGGACAATAAAATTTCCTCGGATTCATCGTTACCATTGACTCCTTGTGCGACGTTTCCTACATGAAGGTGTCTTAGATGATTTCGATAGATCTGATTATCTTCTGTACCAGAATTAATTGTCAAAACTCCTGTTCGCTGATCCTTGAGTCCAGCACCAACAAATTCATTTCCCTCAACATGGTAAGCTGTACAATTATCCATAAGAATACCGCCTCTCCAATTCAATTCGAATTTGTTGCGGCTTGCAAGCAAATTATCCACACTGGTTATTATTAATCCATGGTGATTGTTTGCGAAGTGGCTTTGGTCAATTTTAGGTTGAGCTAATGATGTAGCATTGGAAGCTTCCACTCCTATACGAAGGTTCTTGAAAGTACTTACGTTGTATTTGCCTTCGTCATACCAATCGGAGGGTATCTGATTAAGCGTTGGATTTTTCAAAGTTCCCTGAACGACAAAACTAGCATCTAAGCTACCTATTCCGGAAGTTCCTAAAACAGGATTTTGAATCACCGAAATTCTTTGATCCTCAAAATGACAGGCATTAAATTGAACTCCATTGACATGATACATGGTGACGGCAGGAGCGATGCTATTTTCTCCTAAATAAGAATTATCCCAGGCAAATTCACAATTTGTGAAGAAGGACCGATTTTTAATCTCAACTCCTGGATCAGAAGTCGAAAAATCATGATAATAAATAAACTCTGCCGAACGCCAGTTATTGATGAATTTTGAATTTGTTGCAAAAACATATCCTCCTGTGGAAGCATAGTTGTTTGGTTCCCAGAAGCGAAGTGCTTCTTTGGCGTTTTCAATGGTCGTATTGTTCATTTGAACAAAGCCTTGATTGTTTTGATTTTGGGGCAGATTTGAATTACCTTGAACAACAATACCTGCCCAAAAATCATCACAATAATTCGTCAAAGTCGCTCCCTCCAAGTTAAGCTTAGCCCCAGGCTCAACCGTGATTTTTCGATCTTTCTCAAAAAGTACAAATGATTTTATTGTCAACGTGTTTCCGGTTTTCACGACAATATCATTCGCAATTTGCCTGGGTTCATCCCAAGTAGTATTTTCTGTTATATTTTCTTGAAATGAAGTTCCTGTCGCAAAAGGTACTGGAGTTTTCCAAAAACCACGACCGTAGGTTGAAGCCATCAATGTATTTGTACAATAGTCAAATTTCAAAGCCGTGATTTCAACTTTCGGCAAGTTCTTCGAAAAACATTCCCATTGTGACATTGTATTGTCCCGATAATAAATTCCTACGCTTGTTGCGCAGAACACCAATTGTTGGTCGCTGTCAACAGTCAATAAGAAGTCAATTGGTAAGCCAGGAAGTCCTTGTGAGTAATCAATAAAGTTCTCGCCGCCATCGCTTGATTTGATTACCCTGAATCGTTCATTAATGACTTCCCCATTTTGCGAATAAACACCCCCAAGTCCGCAATAAATAAGATTCGAATCTATGTGATCAACAGAAATGCTTTTGAGTATAAAGTCTGTCAATAAAAAATTCAAATCGTACTCTGATTCATTAGGTGCAAACTTAAATTTTGGAGTCATGGCCTCCCAATTGGAACCATCATCTTTTGATCTATAAAGTCTAAATGGAAAATCTAAATTAGCTTCCGAAGCGTAAATAAATGCCGGAAATTTTTCGCAAATTGCAACTGCGTGAATTCCCTTTGCTTTATAGTATGGGTCTATGTTAGGGACGCCAATTTGAACTATTTTTTGAGTGTTTTCCAGAGCTTTTCTACATAACCCAACCCGGCCATTATTGAGACCTACTATGAATTTTTCAGGATACTTTCTATACGTTTTGAATCTGCCAGTAAGAGCAACCCCATCTACAGCAAATGAACCTCCGGCAATTAATGGATTTAAGGTGCTTACATTATCTATAATAGGTTTACCTGTTGGGCCGGCCTGTCCGATATATGATGAGGGGTAGTGCTTTTGAATCATAATTGCTTCTGTCTCACCCAACGATGAAATGATTCTTGAGATACCTGTATTTACGTCAGAGTATCGCACATCGTTATCTTGAAATCCATAGACTACTCGTTCTAATTTGGGGTAATAATCAAAATTATGAATCATTGAAATCGAAAGGTTTCCGTTTAAGGAAATAACTTTTGGTTCTGGATCTAGTCCGTTTTCAACGATTACAATTCCCCCATCATTTCCGTAAATAAGTCTCTCTTTTCCATCTTGCGTCAAGATTAACTGAGCTGCTCGATAGTCATCATGAACTCCAGGACGATTTTTGTCTCCTCTCAACACTTCCCATGTTTTGTTATTAATGTTCCACCTTTCCAATGGAAGATTTCCCAAGTAAAAAATGTCGGGATTGGTGGCAGATACAACAATTTGATTTTTGTCAAGATTCTCATCTACTGGAATGGGATTTTTTGGAGCTGGGTATCCATTACTAATATTTTCAAAACTGTCGCCAGAATCTTTGGTGATATACGTTCTCTTATTTTGTCCTGACCTGACTTGGACTACAAATCGCCCATCTACTTGATTTGAGAAAAAAATGCTGCCAGGGGAAGTTGTTGGTTGACCTATTATGTTATTAATATTGTTCGGTGCCCAAGCTACTGAAATCGAAGCGGAATTCACATCAATGCTTGCCTTAAAAAAGCTGCAATTTGGAGCGTAAAGATCGTCTGAAATCATAAATAACCGATCTTCCAAAACCAAAATGCGATGCATAATGTTGTTTCCTGGAGGAAAGTCATTCGGTAAACCAGCAGATTCCCAATGCAATCCGTAATCAGTACTGTACAACAATTCTTGCCATCCTGCAGCAAAAACTAAACCAGGAATGCTCGGATGAAAACAGAGCCAATTAATTTTTGTCCATTGTTGATTAACTTCTTGCCACGTTTCTCCTGCATCATAACTAATAATCAATCCATTTCCAATATACTCTTTTTCGTAACCTGTAATGGCTAAAATTGTATCTGGCTTGTCTGGCGGCGATACAATTTGTTTTATTCCCAAAATTGGGAAGTTAAGATTGTCGGTTACACTATACCAGTGTAATCCAGAATCAGTAGATCGAAAAATACCTGACGTATAAGATCCACATAAAAAAACATTACTTTTTTGAGGATGATTATAAACACCATCAACCCGTCCACCAAAATGGCGACCGTTAGGGTACTTGGTTGAATCGTCGATGATATTTACTGGACCATTACTTATCCAATTTGAAGGGTCATTTTGGCCACATACCAATGAAGAATTATATATTCCCTTTAGGGAATTTTCAAATGGAGTCAGATCATAATTTGTTCCGCCTGTAATATGATATTTAGGGAGCCTATATCTCATCCATCTTTCTGCCTTTTTCTGTTCATGCCAAAATGTCGAATCTGTTTCTCCCATTAGATCATTATAATTCTTATAGATTAGTGAGATAGGAATGTTTGACCGCAAATGTTCGGGCCAATCCTTATATAAATAATCTGGTGCACCGATTGGTCCATACTGTCCCAGTATAGTTGAACAAACAAAAAGTGCGATAAATGAATTAATCAGTTTTTTCATAGCTCGTAATTTAAAATATTAGACAAAAGGAGCTTGATACCAAGATACAAAATAAAACACTGTCAGAAAGCTCCATTGATTTAAGTTGTCACAGACTGTAACCATCTGTTCCGTTTACAAATTTCGTTGTCGAAGGCGTAAGGTATTTACGTACCGTCGATTTTTGATAATAGTATCATAGTATTGGTTTTGATTTCAAAGTAAGGGAACTATTTACAATATTTCAATCCCATGATTGTGGGATATTTAGACCAAATTGTTTTGAATAGCATATTTAACGATTCCAACGGTACGATTGACTCCTATTTTTTCCATAACATTCTTGCGGTGACTCCGGACCGTATGAATACTAATTCCCATTATTCTTGAGATTTCGGTTTCGGATTTTTCTTGATAAATCAGTTTGATCAATTCCAACTCCCGTGCAGTTAGCTTTGTCTTTAAATCTCTTGGACTAAGTTGTTGTGCAAATTGAACCGAAAGTAATTTCTCTTTTTGATAAAATTCGTTGAAGTAAAATCCAGAATCATTTACTTCTTCGATTGCCTTGATTAATACGTTTGCATCTATGGACTTCGATATAAACCCGTTTGCACGATGTTCATAGGCTCTTTCTATTAGATAGTCCTCCTCAAAAGATGTCAAAAAGATAACTCGACATTGAGGATATTTGTCTCGAAGGAGTGCGGTGCATTCAAAACCGTCCATTCCAGGTAGAAATATGTCCATTAGGATGACTTCAGGAATATTCTCTTTAAGGTTGATTTCATCTAAGAATTCGTTACCGTTTTTAGCGATTACGGAAATTTCGAAGTGATTCACTTCTCCCAGTAAAAGGACAAGGCCATCTCTGAGTAATTCATGATCTTCAACAATTCCAATAGTGATTTTTTTCATAGCTCCCAAAAAAAAACGAGTGCGGAGCCTCATTCACTGCCTACAAGGTATCGCCAGACACCCCACCGCAAATAAACAAAGCAACCGCACCCATATCGGGAGCGATAGCCCATTCATTCTTGCGGTGAATTAAAAACTGGCGATTTTTGAAGGCAAGACAAATAGCTGCGCTACTCTATAATATGTACTTAATTTCTCCTTATAGTTGAGTTTTGTTCAAACTTAGGAAATTAACCTAGATCCGGCAAATTCACTTGAAAAAACGTATGTATTTCTGTATGTATAAAGCCAAAAAAGCCTCTAAAACTTTCGTTTTAAAGGCTTTGCTTTTTATTCTTGTGATCCCGCTGGGGCTCGAACCCAGGACCCATACATTAAAAGTGTATTGCTCTACCAGCTGAGCTACGGAATCTTGTCAAAAGATTGCGGGCCTCTGCCCTCAATCATCGCATTAGCGGGTGCAAATATAGCGGGATTAATTAAAAAATCCATGAAAAATTTATTCTTTTTTTCATTTTTTTCAAGCCAATTCACCTAACCCATTGATTGTTCAATCTTTAAAACTTATAGCTTATCCCTATACTGGGCAAAAACGGGAATTGATAAATCTCTTCATTCGTCACCCGATTCTTGTAAAAGATGTTTTTTCGGTCATACAGGTTTGTCACCGATGCGATCAACTCCAAATTTGTTTTGTTCTTAAATTGGAAGTTTTTCTTCACCGTCAAATCCATACGATGATAATACGGTAATCTCTGACTGTTAAAGTCTCCCAGCACCAGACTTACGTTGGAGCTATTACTTGTATTGATATTCGTTGAAATTCCATCTGAAAAATCTTCACTCTGGAATCCTCCCGCCGTTGGCGTAAATGGCAATCCGGACCCCAGGTTCCAGCGTAAACTCACTTCCAAAGTCTTCTTCTTTCCAAACAAGTAGGTCGTTACCATATTCACGTTGTGACGACGGTCAAACACCGGAAAATACGCATTCAAACCATCCCAACGATCCGAATACCCCAATGAATACACTCCCCAGATGAACCAGCGGTTGCGACTGTATTTCAACAACAAGTCAACCCCCATCGATTGTCCGGTCTCAATGATAAAATCCTTCTTATAGATATCGTCAATATCACTGAACTCTGCTACGTCATCGTAAATTTTGTTCTGGTTCAGGTTACTCAACTGTGTAAACCACTTCTGATAAGCTTCCAGGTTCAAACTCCAGTATTTTGTGATATCCAGCTCCATCCCCACAATGGCATGCCAGGAATACTGAAGGGCATTCCTTACGTCACGCACATTTCCGTTGCGATCCACAAATGATTCCTGGAAATTTGTTGGTGCAGACAGCAATCCGTTAAACAGGTTCACGATATCTCTATCCGAAGAAGCCGATGTGAAGTTCTGTGAGTAACGTCCTCCCGACAGTTTAAAGCGAAGTTTATCGGAAGCATTGTACTTCATTCCAAAACGTGGCTCCGCGGAAACTGCAGATTGGGAAGGATAGGCCTGCACCCGGAATCCTGGTTGAATCACAAAGCGGCCCTTGATCACCTTGTAATTCAGGTAACCTCCCATCTCGATATTGAAGTTATTGTCTTCAATTTTGTTTTCGGCTTCGTTATAAGTCAGGTACTTGGTGTTGAATCCGTTAATATTCAATCCCAGATCCAATTGTCCTTCGTTCTTCTGAAAATAGGTGAAATCAAATCCCAACTCAGCCCCTCCGATCGAACTTGTTCTTTCAGGTGCGTTCTGCTCCAGGAAACTAAGCGCATATTTCGACATATTCAAATGTCCCCGAATGAATACTGGTGAACCGGCAGGAATCAAGACAAAGTTCATCCCTCCTCCTGATTGTGTCCAGTTTAGATCAGCCAGGTTCACATAATTGACCTGGTCACGGTTGCTAAATCCAAAAGCGCTAAACTTAGATCCTCCATCCGCGTTAAACGTCAGTTTTCCATACAAATCCGTAAAAGAGAATGGCATTCCGTCTCCATTATTTACGTTCGGGTACAATGGTTTTGAGGTGTAATCCAGCAAGGAGTGTTTGGAAGAAAAAACATAGGATGCCGTGCTTGGCTTTCCGTCTTTTCGTTTGCCAATAGGTCCCTCCAGCACCAATTTTGCCAGAAATGGGCTTACAGAAACTTTTCCCCCGTTCTTCTTACGGTTTCCATCCCGATAAGTAATGTCCATCACCGAAGAAATTCTCCCTCCATATTTGGAATCGAATCCCCCTGTATAAATATCTACGTTCTTCACCAACTCAGTTTCAAAAATGGAGAAGAAACCAATCGAGTGGAAAGGCGTGTATATCGTCATTCCATCCAACAAAATCTTATTCTGAATCGGTGTACCACCCCGGACATACAACTGCCCGCCCTGGTCACCAGTCGTTACAACCCCTGGAGTCACACTAAAGGCCCCAATCACGTCGTTCTCAGCCCCCACACTCGGAATTCGCTCCAATCCTTTTTTGTCCAGTTTGATCTTGGACATGTTGACCTGATTGCGCTTTCGCTTTGCCTCGGCAGAAACTTCCACCTCCCCCAAATCAACGATGGACTTCGCTTTTTTCAGGTTAAATTTCACATCAATGATCTGATTGTCCCGCTCAATTTTGACTCCTTTGGTAATCGTATCATATCCGCTACTTTCAATACGAAGTTCGTATTGCCCAACAGCCAGCTTCGGAACCGAAAAGAAACCGTTGACATCCGTCACTGCCCCGTAGATGTTACCCGTTCGGGAAGAAACCACTTTTACTTTCTGGTACAGGACAGGCTCTCCTGTTTCATCTTCATAAACGAATCCACGAACTGTTGCGGACTGTGCACGCAAAGCTGTGACTCCCAACAACATCACCAGGACTAAAGTCAACTGTTTCAATTTCATAGAATGATCTTATTTAAGGCTCCGAAAATACGAATATTTTCGATCTTTAAACCCCGGAAGTCCAATTTCTGAGGGAAGCCTGTCATCCGTTGATTAAACGGTTCGAGCTTAATCTTTTTCGCGAAGTTCGAGTTTGGCCTGCTCCCAATAGCGATCCATCTCCTCCAGCTTCATTTCGGACAATTTCAAATCTTGTTCGGAACAGAGTTCTTCCATACGCATAAAGCGCTTGATGAACTTCTGATTGGTCCGCTCCAGCGCATTTTCCGGATTCACATCCAGGTAGCGGCTAATATTCACCAATGAAAACAAAACGTCCCCAAATTCCAGTTCCGTTTCATCCTTTCCTTTACGCTCAAAAGCCTCTCTTAACTCCCCTATTTCTTCGTCCAACTTATCCCAAACCTGCCCTACTTCATCCCAATCAAAACCAATTCCTTTCACTTTGTCCTGAATCCGATTTGCCTTTACCAAAGCCGGCAAGGATTTTGGGACTCCTTCCAAAACGGAACGCTTTCCTTCCTTTAATTTCAATTTTTCCCAATTCGCTTTAACTTCTTCTTCGTCCTTCACCTGAACATCTCCATAAATGTGCGGATGGCGGTGGATTAATTTCTCACAAACCCCATTCAATACACTGGTCACATCAAAAGTTCCTCGCTCACTCCCGATTTTCGAGTAGAACACCAGGTGCAAAAACAAATCTCCCAGTTCAGAGGCTATTTGCTGGTCATCCCGGTCCAAAATAGCATCGGCCAGTTCATAAGTTTCTTCGATCGTCAGGGTCCGAAGGCTCTCCAGGGTTTGTTTTTTATCCCAGGGACATTGTTCCCGGAGTTCATCCATGATTGTCAGGAGTCGTTCAAATGCAGCAAGCCTCGGATCCATATTTTCAGATTTATCATTGCGAAAATAAGCACAAATTGCATTTATAGCTATTTTTGGACTCGTGGCTCGTTTCCTGACCCTCATATCTCTCCTTTTATTCACGAACTGTGCTCTGGCGCAGCATCGAAATGTTTACCTCGGAGTCCGATACAAACGTGGTTTTCTGATCGCACACCGCCCGATTATGAATCATTTGCCACGCGAGCATACCAATGCCGTTGAAGTGAATGCCATTTTCACGAGCGACGGTCATCGTAACTGGCATGAACCAATGAAACACCCCTATTGGGGCGTCACAGCTTTGTGGACCACTTCTGGAAATAACGCCATTCTTGGATCGCATTTTGCTTCCTATACCTACCTCATGTACCCTTTCATCCGGCTTGGAAAATCAAGTCTGCTGGGACGTATTGGTACAGGAGCCTCCTTTTCCCCCAAGGTTTTTGACCAACAAAACAACCCCAAAAACATTGCTATTGGCTCACATGTCAATGCCCTGGTGAATTTTGCTTTGCTCTACCAATTCACAGGAGACAAACACCTTTGGAATTTCGGACTGGATTTCACCCACTTGAGCAACGGGGCTTCCAAATTTCCAAACCTGGGGATCAATCTTCCCTACCTGAGTCTCGGTTATGCGTATCGAATCAAATCGCTAAGCGATCGTGAAATCGCTACACCCGGATATTCCAGTGACTGGAAGTTTCAATTGATCGGGATCACTTCCATCAAAGACATTAATCCCATTGGCAGCAGACGAACTCCTGTTTTTGCACTCAATGCCTCCACCCAACGCATATATAAAGTTGGAGCCGGATTGGAAAGTGGGCTGGACATCAGCTACAAACCAGCCATCGATTCTTACAAACCTGTTGTCTACAAAGAGAAACAGTCCTTGATTCAACTGGGTCTATATAGCGCTTACCTTCTCACCCTGGACCGACTGCAATTTGTTCTTGGGATGGGATTCTACATTCGAGATGAGTACAATCCAGATGATCATACCTATCATCGGATCGGCTTACGTTATCGCGTGAAAGATCATGTCAAACTTAATCTAACGCTGAAGTCTCACTGGGGAAAAGCGGATTTTATGGAATATGGAATAGCTTATGAGTTTTAGTCGGACATACATAATGATCTGCTCTGCCATTTTCATTGGACTGAGCGTATCCTGCAAGAAGCAGGAGGATCGTCGTTGCTTCAAAACACTAGGAGAAGAAAGCCAGATCAGTTTTTCCCTCCCTGACCCCGGAAGATTAAATTTAAAAAGTGGCCTGCGCTTTTTGCTTGTCCAGGATGACAGTAATTATGCCATCGTCCGGGGTGGAAAAAACATCATCGGACAGGTCAAATGGCAAAAGGCGGAGAATGGCTACCTGGAAATCTTTACCGAAGATAAATGTCGTTTCCTGAGAGATCAAAACGAACTCCCCAGCGTTGAAATTCATCTTAAGGATGTATGGGACCTACGCTACGAGGGATCGGACGTTCTGGAAACACAAGATACCCTCCACCTCGATTTCCTGGACTTTGTCATTCTGGACGCCTGTGGAACGATGAACCTAACACTCAACATAGATACCTTAAGCGGAACAGTCGCTTATGGTTGGGGAGATTACAAACTTCGTGGACAGGCCAATCGTGTTTCATTGGGAATCAGAAGCAATGGCTACTGTGACCTACGTGATTTTCGGGTGAAGCAGCTTTACGAAGTCAAGCAGCAATCAGTTGGGGACATGCACATATTTGTGGATCAGGTTCCACTTAGCGGATACATTACCGGAAGCGGAAATATCTATTATAGCGGGATACCAAGTAGCATCAATATCACCTCTTATTCAGAAGGACAAATTATTAAAGAATAGCTAGTTATCGCTTTTGATTTGCATCAACACATGAAATGCATGATCCACGTCTTCCTGGTTAAAAATAACGGTGAATTCATTCGCCGTGGAGATGATGTCAACGATATTTAATCCTTCCCAGGCCAACTGTTTCAGTAAGTAATAATAGACTCCGTAAACTTCTGTATTGAGTGACGGCAATTGAACCGTTATGGATGCCAAATTCACATCCATGGAGCGCAGGCGTTCTCCGCGAAACAAATCGGTAATCACGGAAGTTTCGTACAGGTTTGTCACAATACTTGTTTCCGTTACCCCCTTACTAATGGTGTAAAAAGCCTTTTGTTGATCTTTGTCCAGAAGACGAATCAACTCAGACTGTTTGGCGCTAATGGTTGGCGAATTTTCGTAGGTAAAGCTGGTCAAACTGCTCCGGATCAAAAAATCACCCAATTCCTTCACAATACTTTCAATCTTAATATTCAGACGGTGATAAGTTCCAGGAGACATCCGCTTAATGGCCATAATAATCGCTCCCTCTTTGATGTCCTTATCAAAATAGCGATCCAATTCAGGCTTAATTTTCCTGGCCAATGCAGAAACGTTAATCAAGTTGTCTGTAAGTGCCTCTCTGAGGAAGGGACTGCGATTGATAATATCTTCGGCAACTTTACTTAAAGAGCTCATTTTTACCTTTGATTGCTTTCAATGTTAAAAATAAGTATTATTTGTTAAAAATTTAATCCTTAATCGAAAGATAATCTATCCGAAAAAGATAAACTTCTGAAAACGAACTATTTTTCCAATTGAGACAAGGCGTCTTGAACCAGACCCAATGCCACTTTCAATTGACCTTCCTGCGTTAATTCGCTGTTGTCAATCACAATAGCATCATCCGTTTGAATGAGTGGCCCTTCTTCCCGGGTCGAATCCAAATGATCACGCTCCTGAAGGTTTTTAAGTACATCTTCCAGTTTCAGATTCGGATCATTTAATTCCAGCAAACGACGCTTCGCACGTATCTGAGGGTCAGCTGTAATAAACAACTTCAATTCGGCATTTGGAAATACCACCGAAGCGATATCCCGTCCATCCATCACCACTCCACCTTCACTTCCCATTCTACGTTGCTCATCAACCAATTTCACCCGAACTTCGCGAATTGCCGCTACTTTGCTCACCAGCGAACTGACTTCCATTCCACGAATCTCTTTTTCCACATTGACTCCGTTCAGTTCGACTTCCCGTTTCCCTGAATCCGGATTAAACACAAAGCTGATCCGTACTCCATCCAGTCCCTGAATGAAAGCATCCTGATCCAAATGATCCCTGGACACCCATCCTTTCTTCCATCCATGGTAGGCTACTGCCCGATACATGGCACCAGTATCTATAAATGTATAATTCAGTTCTTTTGCCAATGCCTTTGCCAGGGTACTTTTTCCGCAGGAAGAATATCCGTCGATTGCAATTGTGATTTTTCTGTGGTCAGCCATGCGTCAAAAAAACGCAATTTATTTCAAAATCGGAGTCCGATATTTTATTTTTTTGGCAAAAAGACTAAATTTGAGCGCATTTATTTAGAATTATATGGCAACAACCTCTGATATCCGAAATGGACTTTGTATTAAACTCAATGAGAAATTGTTTCAGATCATTGAATTCCAACATGTAAAACCAGGAAAGGGACCTGCTTTCGTTCGTACGAAAATGAGACAGATCGAATCTGGTAAAGTGCTGGATCACACCTTTTCGGCCGGACATAAAATTGAAACTGTTCGAATTGAAAACAGAGATTACCAATACCTTTATCAGGAAGGGGAAGACTATGTATTTATGAATTCCGAGACCTTTGAACAGGTTAACATCCCTGCTAACATGATTGACAAACCCCTGTTTTTACAAGAGGGAATGATTTGCAACATCCTGTTCCATGCAGACGAAGAGATTCCCTTGGTACTGGAATTGCCTATGCATATCATTGCAACAATCACCTACACGGAGCCTGGAATCAAAGGAGATACGGCTACCAACTCGATGAAGCCCGCAACCATTGAAGGTGGAGCCGAAGTGCGCGTTCCTCTTTTCATAGACAACGGTGAAACGATTAAAATTGATACCCGAACGGGTGCTTACGTGGAGCGCGTCAAGAACTAGACTGGTATTTATAGCATATATTGGAAGCGGAATTTCTTAGGAGGTTCCGCTTTTTTTACCGGCGATTCGAAATCCTCCCACCAGTCGGATGGTATAGAAGGTCTGGCGAAAGCTCAAATCCTGAAACCAAACTGATTTGCTATCAAATTCACTGACTAGATTCAGGAAGTAATTCGATACATGATATCCCAGTAAAATTCGGGTATCCATCCTCGGTGCAATTCCTAGAAACCTGTTAGATTTTTGATCCAGGTAATAAAATTTGGACTGCAGGGCCATCCCTGCACCAAACATACAGGCATACTGCCATCGATTCTTGCGATCCACAAAGACCACCCCAGGTACAAAAGCCACGTCAAAAGCTGATATGGTTGTTGCTCCCGTCCGGGCAATATGCTTATTGACGACATGATCCGGAACCAGGGAACCATTATTGGAAACTCCGAAAAGGTTGAAACTGGTTTTCAGGTAATAGGCCATTTTTCGTTTGTGGTACACCCCTCTTCTCCCGGCCAGCGCAGACATATTTACTTGTTTATCAAAAAAACGCCAGTTGTTGAAGGACAAACTCAGTGCTGCAGTATTCGGACGAATCAAATGTGGATTCTGTATTGTTGAGGTCGTGTCCCAGTCTACAGCATTTTTGATCGCATAGCCCTTGTAATTATGCAAACTCACTTCCATGTAGCGCTTCTTGGTCTTAAAACGAAAGCCCAAATCGAAGTTATTGCTTTTTCCAAAACGATCTACTGAACGAAATGGAATCGGTAATCCGAAACCTATTCTCAGGGAAGCCCATTTATAAGAAAAACCAAAGCCCAAAGAGGGGCGACTATTATTCCTGAAATAGAGTCGCTTTCCATTTCCCAGACTGTCCGTGTATTTCAAACTAAATGGAGCCGTACTGAATCCTACGTCGCTATACCACACCCAATGGTCGCGGAAATAAGTATAAACAGAACTATCTGGCACATCGACATCATCCTGAGCCAATCCCTGAAAAGCAGCTAAAACAAAAAGGAAAACCAGCTTAAGCTTCCTGTACTTCCAGTTGCTTTTTGTAATCCCGGATAACCTGCTCATAGAGCTGCTCATATTGCGGCAAAATGTTTCCGATCGAAAAGGTCTTCGCACGATCATAGGCCTGTTTACGGAATTGCTGTAATAAAGATTCATCTTTTAAGAGTGCAATCGAATTTCGTGCCATATCCTCCACATCTCCCACATAAGAAAGAAAGCCTGTCTCCCTGTGAATATTTACTTCTGGAATCCCCCCTGTATTGGAAGAAATTACGGGTACTCCGCAAGCCATTGCCTCCAATGCGGCAAGTCCAAAACTTTCTGTTTCGGATGGCAATAAGAAAAGATCACTTAGTTCTAGCAGTTGCCCGGTTCTTCTCACTTTCCCCAAAAAGACCACCCGATCACAAATTTCCAGTTCACGCGCCATGTGTTCCGCCATACTTCGCTCCGGACCATCACCCGCCAATAGTAGTTTACTCGGTACTTCCCGCTGAATCAGCTCAAAAATCCGAACAACATCCTCAATCCGCTTCACCTTTCGGAAGTTAGAGGTATGCGTGATAATCTTCTCATCGTCCGTGGCATAGCGTCTCCTGGTTTCCAAATTCTTTTCTGGTAATTTAGCAGCCGTCTCCACAAAGTTGGGGATCACGTGAATTTCCCGCTCTGTATCGAAATGATTGTAAGTATCTTTTTTTAGACTTTCGGAAACTGCCGTTATTGCGTTGGATTCATTCAAACAAAATGTAATCACGGGCTCAAAAGACTGATCTTTTCCCACCAAGGTAATGTCCGTCCCATGCAGCGTGGTGATGAATGGGATATGAATTCCTTCCTTCTTCAAAATTTGCTGGGCCATATACGCCGCTGAAGCATGCGGAATCGCATAATGTACATGTAAAATATCCAATTTTTCATATTTTACGACGTCTACCAATTTACTCGCCAGCACTGTTTCGTAGGGCTGAAATTCAAAAAGCGGATAATCACTCACCATGACTTCATGGTAGTAGACATTTTCACGAAAGCTTCCCAGGCGAACCGGCTCTGAGTAGGTCACAAAATGGACCTGATGCCCCTTTTCTGCCAGGGCCTTCCCCAATTCGGTAGCCACCACTCCACTTCCTCCATAGGTCGGGTATAACACAATCCCTATTCTCATATTTTCTTTTTCTTATAACAAGTTTATTCTACTTATGTTCTTTTCCCGACTCCAACAGAATATCATACATTTTTCGCTGAATTCGGGTACGAATACTCAGTTGATTGATCTTTTGATTCGCTGCATCCGGGTACACCCGATTGGAGAGAAACACGTAATTCAGTCCATAACTCGGATCTGCCCAGGTAAAAGTTCCGGTAAATCCGGAGTGGCCAAAACTTTGGTCTGAGGCCATCGAACAACAAGGACTTCTCCTTTTTCCTGTCGGACGATCAAATCCGGCGCCCCTCCGATTTCCTTTCAACTGTTGACTCGTATATTCCTTAATAACAGATTGATCGATATACCGATGATTCCCATATACTCCTCCGTTTAAAAAGAGCTGCATCATGGCTGCCAAATCATGTGAATTTGAAAAAATTCCGGCATGTCCACCGATCCCGCCCAGCATCGCTGCTCCCGGGTCATGGACGTAACCATGTACGACCTGCTCTCTGAACATGGTATCATTTTCGGTGGGTACAATTCGCTCTAGGGGAAAATACAAATGGGGTAAATAGCGGATATTTCTCAAGCCCATTGGCCCGTAAAACTCTTCATACAAGAACTCATCTTGTCGACAGCCAGCCTCCTTTTCCACTATTCGTCTCGTAAAGTAATAGCCCAGATCAGAGTATTTGTATCTCGGATTTCGCTTGAGTGGACTATTCAGCATGCGCTTAAACATGTAGTCCTCATAATCGTTCCGAATCCAAAGGTCTTCCGCTACTTGTATGTCGTAGCCCTCACAACGCACTTTGGAGTAGATACTTGGATCTGGGTGACCATCCTTCACTGTTTCCAGGAAAAAGGGAATCCAGGGCCTTAACCCTGCCTGATGCGCCAACATGTTGCGTAATTGGATATTCCCTACATCCGATTTCGAGGTCAAAGTCGGGAGGTAGTCTTTGACTCGATTTTGCAGGCTAAACTTACTCAAGCTCTGCAAACGCATCATGGCGGCTGTGGATCCCACGACCTTACTAATCGACGCAATATCATAGACGTGATCATTTCGGATGGGCACTTTATTCTTGTACGTTTTACTTCCGAAGGATTTTTGATAGATGATTTTTCCTTCCAGAGCAAAAAGCACCTGACATCCCGGATATGCTCCAGCATTGATTCCCTCTAGCACCAGACTGTCGATTTGATTCATTTTTTCAGAGGCAATTCCTACTTCTTCCGGCAAACTGTACTTCAGGCGTTTTCCCCACTCCAGTTTCTGACCTGCCCCCCTCGCAATACTTTCCGACACCTTAAAATTCAATTTCCCATTTATTTCGGACGCTCCAAAGACACTTTGTACTGCGGCCTCCTGGGCATAATGATGATTTTCATAGGCAATCACCAAAGCATCCAGACGTTCCAGATCCAAATCATGCAGTCCTTTGGGATTCCCGAAGTGCACCAGGATATGATCCTTTTGACGAGGAACAGCCTCCAACCAGGATGTCAAATTTCCAGGTATACTAAAATTCTTTCGGGCCAAAACACTCGTGGGATGTACTGTCGTCAGAATCACATCATAATCATCAAAGCGACCTTTCATTCGATCCACTGCTTCCTCAAAAGAGAAGAAATGGAATTGCTCAATCCTATGAAAACGACTTGCCATCCCTGAGAAAGATTCCGAATGGACTCCAATTCGAACAATTGCAACCCGCTTATATTGCTGAACAAGCGGCAAGACTCCATTGTTCTTGACCATACACATCGCTTTTTCGTAACATTGTCTTCTGGCCCATTCTCGTTGTGTAGGAGTCGTTTTTTTCTCCAACACTTTCTTTTCCGGATGAAGGACATGGTATTTAGCCTGTAACAATCGTTTGCATCGCCGATCCAGTTCCGCCTGGGAGATTTCTCCCGAATTGACTTTTTCCGTCAGGATTCGAATCGCATCTTTGACGTTTTCGGGAAACAGCAAAATATCCGTCCCCGCCTGAAATGCCTTTACCACCACTTCAGCCTTCCCATATCGACCGGCCACCGCTTTCATGTTCAGTGCATCACTCACTACCAATCCCTTAAAATTTAATTGCTTTCGCAGCACTCCCTGTATCACCTGATCTGAAAGCGAAGCAGGAGTTCCGCTCGAATCGATCGCCGGAACACTCAAATGCCCCATCATGACCGTTGATACGCCTGCCTGAATTCCTTCCGCAAAAGGACGTAACTCGGATTCTTGTAGTTGCTCTTTCGATTGTTTAATCACCGGAAGTTCATAATGCGAATCATGTCGCGTATCTCCATGTCCAGGGAAGTGCTTGATACTACTCAAAATCCCCTGACGCTCCATTCCTTTCAACATGGCGCGTGTGTGCACTCCACATTCGTCCGGATTTTCAGAAAAGGAACGGAAACCAATCACTGGATTTTCAGGATTACTATTCACATCTGCTACCGGAGCAAAATTGAGGTGAATTCCTAATTCCCGGCACTCTTCTCCTATCATCTCACCAATTCTCCCGCTCAATTCAGGGTCATTCGCCGCTCCGATGGTATAGGCGTAAGGAAATCGTTCCTCTCCATTCAATCGCATTCCAAGTCCCCACTCCGCATCGATGGCGATCATCAATGGAATTTTCGACGCTTTTTGCATTCGGGTGATGCTTTTTCTCGTACTTGCCCGATCCCCCTGAAAATAGATCAGTCCTCCAATTCCATGCTCTTTGACATACGATTCGATCTCTTTTTGATGATCCTCTCCTTTATTTGACCAGGTGGCCAGCATAAAAAACTGTCCGATCTTTTCTTCCAGGGACATTGCTTTTAGCTTTTCTTCCGCCCATTGCTCACCTCTCGACAAGAATAGAGGAGCGGAATGACCGTCTTTTAAGGAATCTTTTCTTTTCAGCGACTTTTCCTGGTAAGTCCAGGCAAAAAGAATACTGATTAATCCCAACAAAAATCCGAATCGCAAGTGTCTCATGTCTCAAAAAAGAATTTCAACAAAATTAAGCCTTTCAGGAGCAAAAGCCAATTGAAATCAGGGCTTTGATTGAATACCTATGAACGTTCCAATGTTGAAAACAGAAAAAACCAAAACACATCTTCTTCTCAAATTCAAGCCCCCTCATTGCGTCTGAAAACCAGCTTTTATCTTATTTTTGATCAAATTTCGGACCAGATTTCGGTCGTCAAACAAGTCCTTTCGGTGAAAATACTCATGTTAGCAGATTCGAACAGTAGCCACACTTTTAAGTGGGTACAGGCACTTTCCGAAAAGGGGGTGGAAATTTGTCTGTTCGGTCTCAGCGCGCCTAAATTGGATTACTCCGACATGAAAGGGGTTCAGGTGCATTCCGGGGACTTATCTGTGAAACGAACTATTGGTGCCTTATCCAAAGCTAAGTACCTGAAAAGTGTTCCTTATCTCAAGAAATTACTCCGTGAATTTCAACCGGATATCGTTCATGCTCATTTTGCTACCAGCTATGGCTTGCTGGCTTCCCGGCTCAAACACCCAGTTTTATTTATTTCCGTTTGGGGAACAGACGTTTATCGCTTTCCGAAACAATCCATCCTGCATCGATCTATTTTCAAGCACATCCTGAAGAAAGCGAATTTCCTATTAAGCACCTCCAAAGACATGGCCAGGGAATTGGCACTCTATACGAATCAGCACATTCAGATACTCCCATTTGGTGTTGACACGAAAAAATTTTGTCCTTCGGAATCGAAACAAAGGGAAACAATTACGATCGGCTGTATCAAGTGGATTGAGGAGAACTACGGAATTCAATATTTGTTTCAGGCTTTTGCCAAGCTAAAAAACGAGGCTTTTTATCCTCAACTCAAACTGCTGATTGTCGGAGACGGCAGCTACCTCAACGAATTAAAGAGGCTTTGTCAGCAGCTAGCCATTGAAGGACAGGTCTCATTTGCAGGCAGGGTTGATCACTCTCAAGTCGTTGAATACCATCAACAAATGGATATCGAGGTGTATCTGTCGCACTTTGAAAGTTTTGGAGTTTCAGCCGTCGAAGCGGCTGCATGTGGAAATCCGCTCATTGTCTCACGAGTCGGTGGTTTGCCGGAAGTCGTCGAAGATGGAAACACCGGATTTATTGTCGCGTCAAAGGATGTTGATCAGCTTAAGCAAAAATTGGAGGTACTGATCAATGATTCGGCGCTAAGAAGCCAACTAGGACAAGCCGGACGAACAAAAGTATTGCAGGAATATTCCTGGGAACAAAATGTCGAGCAGATGCTTGACATCTATCGACGAGCTCTTTCTTAATTGAATCAAGATTAATATTTTGCCACCTTCTCCAGTTCGGAAATAAAGTCCTGGGCAATAGCATCCCGGTTAAATACCTTCTGCACATACGCTCTCCCCTTCACTCCCATTTCTTTCATTTCCAAACGATTTTCTGACAAAAATTCCATGCCAGCCACCAATTCGTTCAGATTTTCCGGTTCAAAAAAGAGACCTGCTTCAGCACGCTCAATGAAATGCGTCCGGGCCTCTCCATCTACCCCAAGCAACAGTGCTTTCCGCATGGAAAGTGCCTCGAAGATTTTCGAAGGAATTGCCCCCATGAAAATATCCAGTTTTCTCAATGGAACCAGGGCTACGTCCACCTCGCAAAGGATTCCCGGCATCTTATCTTTACTAACGGGCGGTAGAAATAAAACATTTTTGTTCCCCAGCCGTTGATTCAGTTCAACAAGTTCATCCTTCTCCGGTCCTGACCCTTGCAGAACGATCGTTATTTGATCGTTTTTTACTTTGGATGCCGCCTCAATCACCAAAGAAAGTCCCTGAGCGTGTCCCAATATTCCACCATAAAATAATACTAGCTTCTCTTCTGCAATTCCGTTTCTTTGTCGAAAACCTGATGAAGTGGTCTTTTCAGGGTCGTAAAACCCCAGATCCACCCCATTTGGTAACCAATAAGTTCGTACCTCTGGAAAACGTTTGTTGATATTATCGACGATTCCCTGGGTTTGACCAGTCACCAAAGCCGCTCGCTTGTAACATTTTTCCTCCAGACGATAGGCCATTTTCAGCAGGCGCTGATTGTTCACAACTCCCATTTTCTCGGCACTTTCCGGCCATAAATCAGACACGTTGAAGATGAGTTTTGCCTGCATCTTTTTAGCCAATCTCATCGCCGAATAGCCTAAAAATAATGGTGGGGATTCCACCAGGAGGAAATCGTAGCGTCCCAATTTTCTTCCTCGAAAATAGGAGGTCCAGACAAAGCTGAAGTAATTGAGTAATCTCGGAAGAATGTTTTTGGAGGTGGAGACAAAAATCTTAGATCGATATACCTTGATTCCATCGATCACCTCTTCTCTGATCTTCCCACTTCGGTAGGCTTCATGAATTTCCATCGAGGGATAATTGGGCATCGCCGTCAAAACCTCCACATCAATTCCATAGCGTTTCATTCGCACAGCAAGTTCATGTAGCCGATTTTGAGGAGCCCCCACTTCCGGAGGATAATATTGAGTCAGAAATAATATTCTCATGGTCAATCAGATATCCGAAAACTACTCTTTCCAAATTCCGGGCGCAAGTTAGTAATTTCTTGGTGTTGATTGCGAAAGAAGTCATCGGGACAAGCGCTAAAATAAAAGGTCAGCCACAAGGGCCGACCTCTTACCTACAACGGTCCATTGCCTCATTTCCCGTTGTGATGAATCATCGTAAAAGATGTACAAAGCCTTGATAAAGCACTTTTTCCTGAGATTTAAGAACGTAGAAGTAGATTCCATCAACTAAATCTTCCCCCGACCAGTTATTTTGATAGTTTTTTTGACTGAACACCGAGTTTCCCCATCTGTTAAACACCTGTAATTCGTTCTCTGGCAGCTGCTCCAATTGATCAATGACGAAAAATTCATTAATACCATCCTGATTCGGGGTAATGATATTTGGAAGACTCAATTCCGTACCTCTGCATCCTTTTTGATCCGCCAGGACAGTCACGGTCCCCATATCTAACCCATACTGTGTTTCTCCATCATAAAAACTCAGCCATACTTGATATCTTCCGGTATCCGAGTAACATATTCCCATGGGGTTCATATTCACCGGGGTATCCTCCACCGCTCCTTCAAAAGTCCAGGTAATATTCTGCGGATTGTTTACTTGCGGAAGATTCGGAAAATAAAAATCCATACATGGGTTCGCCAGACAAATTGTATCCTGATACTGGATCTCATTTTCCAAGGTCGTCATATTCTCTTCCGCCACCGAAAAGTGAAGAACCTCGTGATGATGTTCAAGCGACTTCCAAGAATTAAAAGGCTGAAAAGAAAAGCGATGATTTCCAGCCGGTATGTGAATAACCACCGGATGCCACTGTCCATCAAAAGGAATATAGGGGCCTTTCAGACGAAGACTGTCAAGCGTAAAATCTTCCAATCCGTATTCAGGCACCGTCGTTTGTGCAGACGAATTTGCACCGCTATTATAAAAACCAGCCAAATACAATTTTACCAATGCCGGAGAATTGATAGACAAGTCCGTATAAATTCCTTCCTCATCAATAGTTCCGGCGTAATTTGTATAAATGGACCCCTGACTTGCTGCCACCCAGGATTGATCTCCCTCCGGAGTCGCAGGAACAGGGCTAATCAGAGGCCCATTCGGAGAAGTTTGATAGGTAATTCCAAAAATCCAACTGATCGTATTGGCAATATCCGGAGAGCTTTGAGGTACAATGAAGTTCCATCCGTTGGGCACACACACTTCACAGGGAGAAATTGAGTGAGTGGTCGGGGGCAATTGAGAATAAGCGGATCTTCCGAATCCTATCAGAAATAGAATAAATAAACGATATGTACCGAAGCGAGTCATTCCCATCCCTGAATCAAAAAGCTCTGACAAAGATTTCCACAATGCAGGTAATAGACACCTTCACCGCACGGAGCTAAGGAAATAAGATTATGTCCCTTATTCAAAAAACCTGTGTGAACCAGCTCTCCATTGGAACTAACTATGCTGAATGGAATTTTGTGCACCGGTAATTCCAATCGCACATCCAATTGTCTTTCATTCGGAATGGGACAAACAGAAAGTCCTTCAATTTCTTTCTCAACGATGGACGTTGACGGATCGGAAACTGCATAAACCCCATCTTCCAGGCAAACATGAAAGGTTCCCTGACTACTCAAAGCAAAGCCATCTACCCTTCCGGAAAACGTTTTGGGTGCATTGGCATTCACGAAATTCGATCCGTCGAACACATAGCTGGCTCCCTGAAACATGGAAATCCAAACATTTCCGTTCATGTCTTCTCCAATTGCTCCGACCTTCGTTGCAAAAGGATCAGGAAAGTTATTGACTTTACTCCACGAACTGCCATCATAACGATACAAGGCGTCTCCTCCGACCCAGACATTTCCTTTACTATCCGCAAAAGAACAGCTTATTTCTGTCATCTGAATCCCATCACTCTTTCCATAGGAAGTCCAGGTACTCCCGTCAAAATGATTGATTACCGCCTCGTTTTGAACGGGAGCCTGGTTAAAGATAAGCGCTGTCAACCAAATCTTTTTGTTTTGGTCGCTTGAAACTGATGTAAAGTAATCTCCTTTCAATCCATCGTTTGCAGTATAAAACACCCAACTCTGACCATCGTACTTTGTAGCGCCTTCGTTTTCCATTGCTAACCAAAGATCCTGACCATTTAATTCCGTATCGTAGACGGAATAACCATTCAGACTGTCGGGTGAATAATTTGTGTAATTGCTTCCATCATAGGCCGTCATACCACCATAACCACCTCCCCAAATAAGCCCCTGATGATCCAGGAGTAGATTCACCATATTGGTTGAAATCCAGTTTGAAGAATGATCTGTTACTGTTCCCTGCCCGTCTACCGAGCTAATTTCGCTCTGATTAACCATCCATAGATTATCTGATTGATCAAAACTGATTCCAACGGGATACTGAACATCATGAACTTTTGTCCAGTTAAATTGCCCTACTACGATAATTGGTGCCAGAATTAAAGCTAACGTTAAGCTTCTTTTTGTTCTCATTTTTTTTGCGTTTCATCAAAGAACGCGTTAAGTTCAAAAAGGGCAAAAATCTAAACCTCTACATCATCTCTACACCTTCTGTAACTACCAACTTTACAGGTTCATCAAGAAATCTCTTAAAGGAAGATCCGATTCTATTTTTAATTTTTTTCGCAATCTATAGCGGGCCATATCCACCGATTTGGACTCAATATTTTGCATGGCAGCAATTTCTTTCGAAGTCAAGTCCAGTAGGATTAATTCACAAAGCTGTACATCTCTATTCGACAACTCAGGAAAACGCTCTCTTAAACGAATACTGAACTCGCTGCTATACCCTTTCATTTTCTCTTCCAGCACTTTGTTTTCCGAAGCGTTGTTTTGAAACGATTTAATTACATGAATGACATCATTCAGTTCCTCTTTCCCGATCAAATCAGGTAATTTTCGCTCCATATTCCTCAGATCCACGGTCAATTGATCCAACACTTGATTCCTTTGGGAAATGAAAATGGCATAGTTCTGAATTTCTTCATTTAACATCTTCTTTTCCCGTTCTTTTAACAATAGCAACTCTTTGGTCTTATTCAGGTTCCGAAGCAACAAATAGAAAATAAAAAAAGCTGAAAGCAACAAGATGAAAATTCCGATCAGAGCCATTCTCTTTTCACGTTCTACCTGATCCTTCCTGATTTTGAGCTGTTCCAACTCCTGTTTTCTTTTATATCTTTCAAATTCATTCTCGATGTTCGCTATATTTTCACGATGGAGCCTGTTAATGCGCTCTTCCTGATCTTCATTGGCCAATTCTATCAGCTCAAAACCCTGTTGATAATTCTTCTTTTGATAAAATGTTTTTGCCAAATCCATCTGTGAATTTCTCCTCATCTGATACGAATCGATCTTTTTAGCCAGTTTGATCGACTCTTTTAATGAGGCTTCCGAATTCTGATAGTCTCCAACTCTTCGATAGTAATTCCCCAGATTATTATTCGTCGCGCTTAAAAAATAGTCATCTCCTAATTCAATGCTTGCTTTCATCGCTTCATCCAACGCCTTCTTAGCCTGAGAAAACTTTCCAACCTTTTGATAAATGACTCCCAAATTATTGTAACACAGCACTTTGTTATAGGTTCTCCCTCCTACCTTTGAGCTGAGCATTTCCTTCAAATGTGTAATGGCCTGTTCGAAATATGTACTCGATACCTCGTAATTGTTGGATTCTAGGAAGCCGACCCCCAAATTGATATAGGACTGGGTGTATTCATTCGTTAGTTTCGCCTTCTTCCTATGATCCAATGCTTTTTGAAAATTGACAATGGAACGGTCCAAATCTTTCATTGACAGATATACAGACCCTTTCTTGTCATAGAGCTCTGCGATAAGTGATTCATTCTTCATGGGAAGAGCATCTTGCAACACCTCATCATATTCTCTAATGGCCCTTTTGAACAACTCCATCCGTCTATAATTCTTGGCCAAACCAAAACACGCTTTCCTTTTTATTGCCGTATCCTTTTCTTGATAAGCCCGCTTTTTTAGGACTTCCAACACCTGGTTGGAGTGAACAAATTTTCCGCTTGCATAAAGTTGATTGGCTGAATCGATCAATTGTTCATTCCCCAGTCCCAACAGCGGCTTTTCATAGGAATAAATTAAATCGGACGTTTCTCTCGAAGTTCCACTAAAAAATTGTGTTAATATGAATGTCCCGATCGCTACAAATACCGCAATCGTCAAATAGAATGGAATGTATTTTTTTTCCCTTATCATTGAAGCACAAAGATAAGAGACAAATAAAATTCGGATAGGTTGCCTGGTTTATAATTCAGTGAAATGGAAAACATGGATTTTGGCTCGTCCTCTATTCATTTTCAATATCGAGCCATTGGATTTGTCCATGATTCACCTACGATTGATTCTATCAGATCACAAAAACCTTCAATACTTGACCAAAAAATATTATTCTCTAATCAAATTGTGTTATCCTCCTCTCAACTAATCCTTCACACACCTGACATACATTCCCATTGCATGATGAGAACTCCCTTTTGATATGGAAGATTCTTTGTCACTAAATAACTGTCGATTAAACGACATAAAACTAAAATCTACAGTTGCAGTCCAAAACAATGCACTCCATCCCCCACCTGAAAACTCTCCTTCTACATCTCTAAATCCTCCGGGAACGAACTTAAAGCCATTATTTGCTAATTTGTAATTCGCTTTTTGATTTCCACCAAGACTGTCAATTAAAATTTTCCATTCTTCATCCGTAGCAACATGCCAACCTTCTGGAGCCAAACCTCGAGAATCCCTTACTGCATAGAAATTATAAAGTTTCCCATACTTTTCATTATTGCTTTCATCATTATCAAAATAGCAATAAGCTGGTGTTTGATTGTCAAAAGCTTCCATCCATTCTTTGTTCGATTTTGCATGCGAGATCTCATCTCCATTCCTGAATTTTGAAACAGTAAGATTCTTCGAGGTCCAAATGGCTCCATTGCCATCAACAAATTCATCCGAATCAACATTCAGAATTAATAAAAGTGACGAAATAAAAAAGAGAGTTTTCATAAAGTAGAATTTTTCAGATTCAAAGATAGAAATATTTCATTTTCAACACTTCACAAAGCGAGACCAAATACAAGCCTGATTATTCAATACCAATAGCGCTAAAAATACATTTTGAATCAGGAATATCTGTAGATACCCCAAAAATTGGGGTATCTACAGTGTTACCCTCTAAATTAAATTGGAAATGTCCTTTTTATATACTCTCCCAATAGGAATTTTGTCATCACCCAACATGATAAACTGTGAGTGTTTGGCACTAATTTTACCTCTGTTGATTATGTACGAACGATGCACCTGAAGAAAATCATCTGAAAGTTTATTTAGTTCTTTCAAAACGACTTTGAGCGTTATGCGTGACTCTACGCATTGACCATCCTCCAGATGAACAATAATATGATTGTTATCCGATCTGAGATATTGTATAGAAGAAATAGGAACGTTTACTAAACTTCCATCTCTTATATTTTTGACTTGAATTTTTTTGGTTTGTTTAAGCTTTGAAATGAGTAGTAGAATGAATTTTCGAGTTACATCTTTGTTGTAGGACAGGACGTTTACTTTGAAGAATAGAAAGGCTAATAAGCATATAATTCCAATAATAATTAGCTTAAAATAGATGGTTTGGACAAAAAACGGTTCAATCAGGAAAGATTTCGTCACACGAACAGGGACATCAATTTACATCATTTTCCTTACCAATCCTGTCTTTTGGAAACGAAAAATCAAAATTTCAAAGTTATTTGTAGTATGAGACGCAATACTGATACAAAGAACTATAAAACCTTAAGCCTTTACTATATAGCAGGGTACTCTTTCCGAGCATTCAAACAGAAAAATTAGAGGAAACACTCAAAGCTAAAAACAATTGGATTATGAAAAGTTAATTAAACAAGAAAGGAGATGTTAAGTATGGATATTATCGTTTTTGAAAAAGAGAGCTTTTACAAGCTGATCGATGAATTGAGCGTTCGGATATACAAGAACGCTGAACGTTACTTCAAACATGAGGAATGGATCAATGAACAAGAAGCCAAAAGGCTTCTTGGGATCAAAAGTAGAGGCAAACTACAACAATTGCGGGACGACTTACAAATTGAATTCAGCCAATTTGGGAAGATCATTCGGTATAGTCGTTCAAGTATATTAAGGTTCCTCGAAATGAATCGACGCACCCTAAATAGCATGTTTCATAAGTAGTAAAATACACGCAAAAAACACGCAATTAAACAAAACAAGGCTTCCAGAATTCTCTGAAAGCCTTGTTTTTTCTGGGTGATCGCGATAGGATTCGAACCTATGACCGTCTGCTTAGAAGGCAGATGCTCTATCCAGCTGAGCTACGCGACCGGTCGTACTAAAAAAAAGCCACCACCTTAAAAAGATGGTGGCTTTGTCGGGGTGGCAGGATTCGAACCTGCGACCTCCTGCTCCCAAAGCAGGCGCGATAACCGGGCTACGCTACACCCCGAACCCGATAACTCCTTAAAAGGAGTCCGCAAAACTACAGGTTTTATTTTATTAAAACAACTGTTCGTTTTATTTTTTCTCGCGGTGAGAGGGGGATTCGAACCCCCGGTACGGTTACCCGTACGACAGTTTAGCAAACTGTTGGTTTCAGCCACTCACCCATCTCACCGGTTCAAAGAACTAGGGCGCAAAAATAACAATTTCCTGAATTAAAAAAGTGATTTTCCAAAAAAAATAAATTCGTGTAAACGATTCCTACTATTTTTGGTCTGGAACACGTTATTTTACTGTGCGTGCATTATTTTTCATATCTTAGCTAATAACGATCACCTAACGATGGATAAATCTCAAAGAATCACCATTGATTTTTATATCAGACAGAACTGGCATAAGCTTCAACGAATGTATAATCAAAAGTCTCAGAACTACGATATTTCGATCTCGGTTGGCTATATCTTATTGATGATTACCAAAGAAGGAATTCCAAGTACGCAATTGGGGCCGAAAATGGGGATGGAACCTACCAGTCTGTCCAGAACTTTAAAAACCATGGAAGAAGACGGACTCATCCGTAGGGAAATGGACAAAAAGGACAAAAGGAAAGTCCTCATCTTCCTGACTCCACTCGGAGTGGATAAACGAAGAATTGCCCGGGATGTCGTACTGGATTTTGACGATCGTTTGGTCTCCTCTATCCCTAAGAATAAACTGAAGGTTTACTTTGAAGTCATGCAAAAGGTAGATGAATTCATCGAATCGGAACTAGAAAATATGGAAAAACAAGCGTAATATGGCTCGAAATATTCAAAAAGTGGCTGTCATAGGATCCGGAGTCATGGGCTCCCGAATTGCCTGTCATTTGGCCAATGCCGGATGTGAAGTAATTTTGCTGGACATCCAACCCAAAGAACTGAACGAAAAAGAAGTGGCTCTGGGAATGAGTCAGGACGACCCACGTTTCAAGCAACGCATTGTTCGGGACGCTTTCGAAGCAACGCTGAAATCTTCTCCTTCCCCACTTTATCACAAGGAACTCTCTTCGCTCGTTCGTCTGGGAACCATTGAAGAAGATTTGGGCTCTATCTCAGATTGTGACTGGATCATTGAAGCGATCATCGAAAATCTTGATATCAAGAAAGGACTCTTTGAAAAGATCGAAACTCATCGGCGACCAGGAACCTTAATCAGTTCCAACACTTCTGGAATCCCTATGATGGCCATGTGTGCCGGTAGAAGCGAAGACTTTCAGCAGCATTTTTTCGGTTCCCATTTTTTCAATCCCCCCAGATATTTACCTCTTTTGGAGCTGATTCCCGGACCAACTACCAATCCGGAGATTATTTCCTTCATGGAAGACTTTGGAAGTCGCTTCCTGGGAAAAATGACCGTCGTGTGTAAAGATACACCGGCATTTATTGCCAACCGAATAGGAGTCTATGCCATCATGTCCCTGTTCCATCTGACAACTGAAATGGAGCTAAGTGTTGAGGAAGTTGATAAACTCACCGGACCTGTATTGGGGAGACCTAAATCAGCTACGTTCAGAACCTGTGATGTCGTTGGACTTGATACGCTGGTACACGTGGCCAATGGCCTGCAAAAGGCCTGTCCAAATGATGAAGCAAACCAGCTCTTTCAGGTTCCAGCCTACATCAACAAAATGATTGAGAACAAGTGGTTGGGTTCAAAAAGCAAGCAGGGATTCTATAAAAAAATAAAGAACGAAGCGGGTAAATCTGAAATTCTAAGCCTGGACCTTGATTCCATGGAATATCGTTCCAAGAACAAAGTTCACTTCCCGATTCTCGATCAGGTAAAAGCGGTTGACAATCTGAAGGAACGCACCAAATTGCTCCTAAACAGTCCGGGAAAAGCGGGAGATTTTTATCGAAAATTCTTCGGTGGTCTTTTTGCCTATGTGAGTAATCGGGTCCCGGAAATTAGCGATGAAATCTATAAAATCGACGATGCGATCAAAGCTGGTTTTGGTTGGGAAATGGGAGCGTTCGAGACCTGGGACATCCTGGGACTGGAAAAAGGACTTGACTTAATTAAGTCTTCCGGCAATCAGGCTGCTGAATGGATTCAAAGTATGATTCAGTCCGGTACTACTCATTTTTATGAATTCCGTGCAGAAGGAAAATTCTTCTACAATCAGCAAACTTCCGGTTTTGAGCTAATCCCTGGACAACAGCGGTTCATTTCCCTGGATCAATTCGATCACCAGGAAAAACTCTGGGAAAACCAGGATTGCAGCCTCGTTCACCTTGGAGACGGTATTTTGAACCTCGAATTCCAAACCAAAATGAACACCATTGGTGGCGGAGTGCTTGCCGGGATCAATAAAGCCATTGATTTGGCCGAAAAGTCTTATTCAGGACTGGTCATCTCTAATCGGGGACAGAATTTTTCTGCTGGAGCCAATGTCGGGATGATCTTTATGATGGCTGCCGAACAGGACTACGACGAACTTAATTTCGCCATTCGAAGCTTCCAAAACACCATGATGAGGCTTCGTTACAGTTCCATTCCGGTCGTGGTTGCCCCACACAATATGTGTCTGGGTGGTGGTTGTGAAATGGCCATGCACGCTGACAAAGTCGTTGCCCACGCCGAATTATACATGGGACTGGTTGAATTTGGCGTCGGCTTGATCCCGGGTGGTGGAGGTACCAAGGAATTTGCCAAGCGTCTTTCTGAGGAATTACATGACGGCGACATCCGAATCAATCGTTTTAGAGACCGCTTCCTGACTATCGGGCAGGCGAAAGTATCTACCTCTGCTGCAGAAGCCTTTGAATTAGGTTATTTAAGAGCAGGAACCGATGAATTTGTGATGAGTCGACAGCATCAATTGCAAAGAGCGAAACAAGCTTGTCTGGAACTTGCCGAAAAAGGCTATCAAATGCCCATCAAGCAGCGAAACATTACTGTCCTGGGACAGGAAGCATTGGGAATCGTTTATGTTGGCGCCAATTCCATGTTTTCGGGAAACTATATTTCTGATCATGACAAATTCATGTCAGAAAAACTTGGAAATGTGTTGGCCGGAGGAGATCTCTCTGAGCCAAGCATGGTATCCGAACAATATTTGCTGGACCTGGAACGGAGGACTTTTCTGGAACTTTGTCAACAGCGAAAAACACTGGAAAGACTACAAAGCCTGGTGAAAACAGGAAAAATACTGAGAAATTAATCGAATTAAGAAGCGTATATGAAGCAGGAAGCTTATATCATTAATGGTTTTAGAAGTGCCGTAGGAAAGGCAGGCAAAGGTAGTTTTCGTTTTACCAGACCAGACGACCTCGCTGCAGCGGTCATTAGACATCTCATGGAACAAACTCCAGGACTAAGCCCCGAAATGGTGGACGATGTGATCGTTGGGAACGCCACTCCGGAAGCGGAACAGGGACTGAATATTGGACGTATGATCTCGCTCATGGGACTAAATACGGACAAAGTGCCGGGAATGACGGTCAATCGTTATTGTTCTTCCGGATTGGAAACAATTGCCATTGCCAAAGCTAAAATTGAAGCCGGACTGGCCGACTGTATCATTGCCGGAGGAGTCGAATCCATGTCTGTCATGGCCATGGGAGGATGGCGAATAGTCCCCAATGCGAAAGTTGGTAAGGAGAATCCGGACTGGTATTGGGGTATGGGACTCACGGCTGAAGCTGTCGCCAAACAGTTTGAAGTCAGTCGGGATGATCAGGACGCATTTGCTTTAAACTCACACGAAAAAGCACTCAAGGCTATTTCAGAGGGGCGTTTCAAAGAAGATATTGTCCCCATCAAAGTGGAGCACATCTACCTGGATGAGAACGAGAAACGCCAGGTCAAAGAGTTTGTCATGGACACGGATGAAGGCCCCAGAAAAAGTACCCTGGAAGGACTGGCACGTCTCCGACCTGTATTTGCACAAGGAGGAAGTGTTACTGCAGGTAACTCTTCTCAAACATCTGATGGTGCAGCATTTACGATTGTCATGTCAGAAAAACTGATGAAACAATTAGGACTTCAACCTAAGGCGCAACTACGCAGTTATGCGGTCGTTGGAGTGGAACCAAGAATCATGGGGATCGGACCCGTAGACGCCATTCCCAAGGCACTTCAAATGGCCGGACTTAGCTTGAAAGACATTGAACAAATCGAATTGAATGAAGCCTTTGCATCTCAGAGCCTTGCCGTGTGTCGTCAATTGAACATTAATCCAGAAATTCTAAACGTTAATGGCGGAGCGATTGCCCTCGGACATCCGTTGGGTTGTTCTGGAGCCAAGTTAACGGTACAGTTAATGAATGAGATGAAAAAGCGGAATCAACGTTACGGACTGGTAACCATGTGTGTTGGGGCTGGTCAGGGTGCTGCCGGGGTGATTGAACTTCTTTAATTAATCTGCATCGCAAGCCCTCCCCTTGGAGACTCCTTTTTGAAACTCAGCATCCAGTTCCTTGATCTCACGAAGTAATTCTTCGGAAGCAGGAGTGTGCTGCAACTGATTCAAATCGGGCTGCCCGGCATCTACCCAGGCGGTATACCAAAATGAACCTACAGCCAGAATAGCTGCTCTTAAGCGACGTTCTACCATCCCGTTCAGGCGTTCATGATAAGCCTGAGAAAATTCTTTGGAATAGGTCTTAACTGTGACATTTCCACGCTGCTCATAACTATACTTTCGATCACTTGGCATGGATTTGGTCAATTCCTTTTCATAATTAAACACAGAATCCAACGCATAATGAGACTGCTTAACGGCATCCCAGGTAAAATCCAGAGGTCTTTTTAGATAAGACGCCTTTCCAATAAAATAATCATAGTTCTCCGCGTTGATTTCGACCAGTCGGCTTTCCCACAAACCATGAATCCCTTTCTGTCCGGTCATTTGACCGTTGTAATTCTCCGTGGTATGCAATGGCACATGAGCATCTCCAATGTAGTGTCCCAAATCTGCTGAGTACTTTAAAATCAGGTCCACATTCTTATTCTCGAAAGCACGCTGCAATTTTCTTTTGACAAACTGAATATTCCAGGGTACAATCCCATAGGCATGTAAGGTATCTTCTCCAAACTTTTCGACCGCCTTACCCCAGGTTCTGGGGACGATATCGAAAATATCCTGTCCGGGCAAAGCATAGTGATCGATATCGATGTAATGGCACTCCGCCTCCCCTTTCACCGCATACCTCCTTTTATCTGGATCCACGGCGTGCTCCGTGATGTATTCAATGTGTTCCTTGTAGAAGCCGAACATCTCAGGAGGCAAAGTAAATATCGCTACCCGATTGATTCGCTTGTGGCCAAAAAATCCCCATGCTGCTGATTTAGCAGCATGCTCCTGTCCCCATTGCATCGAACTCAGCAATAAGGCAAGCAACATACCAATGGGTATGTAAATTCTATAATTTAACCAGTTTCCCATCCTTTAGAATTGGTATCACCGATGCCTGATTAGGGGTCAGGCAATATTTAATGTCTTCGTTGAGGTTCAAATTCTTTAATCTCCTGCGATGCGAACTCGATTTCAAATACCCCAGATAATTGTCTTTGGCCGATAAGTACAAATACTTTGCCGCAATGGAGGAATCTTCATTCGATGTAAATCTTCCCGTATTGATCAAATACTCTGAAATAGCTCCGGCGCAAATCGTGTCTTCCAGATTAAATTTGTCCTGCCACCCAGAACAAAGACACAATACATTCTTATGCTGCTCCGATAACCATTCACTCAAAGCCTGTAAGTTCAACAAGGACCCCACCACCACCACTTCGGCGTCTTTGGCCACATCCAATGACTTAGTTCCGTTGGTGGTCGTCAGCACGATTTCCTTCCCCTCAAAATCTGCATTCATGTAGGTATAAGGAGAATTTCCAAAGTCAAAGCCTTCCACAATTTGTCCTTTTCGTTCAGCACCTGCCAAATAGCCTTGCTTCTTATATTCCATTGCCTCCTCAACGGTAGGAACAGGAATAATGGCTTTTACCCCATGTTCAAAGGCTGCACAAATAGCCGAGGTAGCTCGCAACACATCGATTACTACGACAATTTCAAACTCATCCTTAAAGTACTGATACTCTCCAGGTGTAAAACACACCTCAATTCGCTTCCGCTTATCCATTGCGCCTAAGTTAACAAAATCCCATGAATAAACAGGAAGCCGTCACCCCAGGCAAAATATTTCAGTCTCTAATTCTTAATGATTTTAAAAATTCCCAACTGTTCATTACCACGGAAAACTCGGGCCATGTACAAGCCGCCTTTCAATGTTTCCAGTTCGACGAAATTGGACTCAATTTTTCGGCTACAGACTAACTTTCCGTCCAAACTCCAAACTTCTACAAAATCAGGAATTTCATCTCCCTTAAAGAAAAGTCGCTCATCAATTGGATTCGGATAAAGCGTGATGTTCGTCTCAGATTCTGTCAATTCCTGCAAAGAAAGCACATTCTCTCCGTAAAAATTAACCAAATAATCATATGTTGTTCCGGTACAACCAGCTAAGCCTCCTCCACCATTGACGCAGATTCGCATTCTATAATTTTTTGATTTATGAAGGTTAAAGTTTGGGATGATTACCTTAAAAGTATCTTCCGCTAGCCCTTCATACTTGTCAAATGGTTTTGTCTCTCCCGTAAAAACTAATTCATTCAATTCACCAAAGGTCCCTGAACAGTTTCGATCCAACCATACTCTGACCTTTGCTCCTTCCCAATAATTCGAATCAATTGACTTGCCTGCCGTTACCAAGAGTTGAAATTCCTCATCCGTCGGCAATAATTGCTGTACACATGTCTCACCTTGCCCCGCTTCATCATACCATAGATTTCCATACAATTCTAAGAAACTCATTCTTTCATCTTGAAGATGAGGGTTTATTGTCGCGGCACAATTAACGGATGAACAGTAAAAATCACCCACCCCACCAATTGATTCTGTCGTTTTGGAATTACATACTCCATAATGGGCGGTTAGATTTGCTGTCAGAGGGCCTTCGTATGCATAAATAACTGTGTCCTCTGTAAACTTTTCCAGGACACCATTACTTACAAAAGTCCACTTCAAAGAATCTATATCCGGGGACGTATGCGTGAAAAAAATGACTTCATTGCATTCTTCTGCCAAAACGAATTCAATCCGAACTTCACGATCAATCTGCGGCAATACTACTGCCTCGACTAATTGCGGACAACCGTTCCACAAAAATTTAGCGGAGACTTTCAAACTGTCTGAACTAACTAAATCATAAGTCGAAACTTCTTCATCGGACACCGTTCCGTCTGGGAAAAACCACTGAAGAGAATTAATCCCATTTGCTATATCAAGGCGAAAATCAATACTCCGGCACGACGAGTCAACTTCAGCCAAAATTAGCTCTGGATTGCTTTCGGGGTAAACTTCTATCCTTTTTCGGAGATAAACATTTCCTCCCGGCGTATTTAGTCTTACTGTCACCATATAGGCTCCATAGTTTCCATAGACATGCGTTGCCGTGCGCCCATTTGCAGTAGCTCCATCTCCAAAATCCCATAAATAATCCAAAGCAAACTCGTCATCTTCATCAAATGAACATGTAAACGCAAGCTCAGCACTGCAGGAGTCCAAAAGAATGATGCTGTGTCCTATTAGATTTTCAGCATCAAAAGAAAGACTATCCTGAAATAGTTCTTGACTATACTCAAGCAGATTTTTTTCGTTCTCTGAAATATGCTCCCCATCATAAAGATAATCCTTCATCTCTATCAATCCTATTCCTTCCGTCTTCATTTCTTCCATAGAAAGAGTACTTTCAGCGCACTTCCTCGTTTTTAAATGCTTTTTCCCTGCTTCCCAATAATTTGCAATGTATCCATACATATCCCTTTCTCCTCTTGAGACCTCAATTGAATTATCATATGATTCCTTAACTATTTTGGTAGATTTTATGGGATTTATTTCGCCCCAAAGATTCTCAACTCCCTCTTGATCAATACAAACCAAATAAGACGATTTGTTTTCGTACTCCTTTTTTGCAAGAATATATTTCTTTTCAATCAAACTTCGCGTAATACTCTCATCACCTGAGAGCTTATAACTGATCGAATAACGAAAATAATCTCCTACGTTAAAATTATATAATTCTCTTTCTGACAAGGGATGATCTCCCTGTGATGCATCAAGCCCGATCAAATCGCAATAAGTCGTATCATGCGGAAAAGAGAAAAAGGAAAAACTCTTGATTAATCCAAAATCCTGGGAAAGAGCAAACTTTCTGTTATTAAAGATGTGCGGCACCAGCACTCCACTTCCATCCTTACAAATGAGTGTTACTTCCTTGATTATCTGTCCCTTTCCAAAAACAGTATCCTGAAGTTCATTCGTCACCGACGCGACAAAATGCGTATCCGACGCCGGCCCATAGAATACCCAACTCTCTCCTTTTTGAGCTTGATTCTGCACCCAAATCGAATCGCTCTCTCCATTAATTATGCAAGTCTTTCCATCTGCTGAGACAACAGCACTTTTACCCAACCAATTTCCTTCTCTAAAAAGATTATCTGTACTTCCAAACCAGCAACTTAAGTTCAGGTACTCATTTGCGCTTTCGTATGGTACAATTGGCTGGTACGAGCCTGCAACACTATAAATCGAATCACTACCTACAACTGAAAGGCTATCCCATTTCACAGTCTGATAAACCTTTGAAGTAGCCAGACTATTTACATAGTGACTTTCCGAACCAAATTTTGTCAGGGAAAAATCCTGAGCTCTAGCGTTAAAAAAAATAAATAGAAATGAGGCAAGTATAAGTCGTTTAGTGTAATGCATTGAACTCAAAAAATTAGATGTTCTCTATTACAATGACAGATAAGTACCTATTTCCCCCCTAAATCATTTTCGTATTTTTTAAAAATCCGGTGATCGACCACAAAAGTGGCAATAGGCAGCAAAGAAGCCAGATAAGCCCAAAATTGTTCTGTCAAAGGCCATTTATGCTCGCGACTAACCACAAACACCATCAGTACGTATGCAATGAATAAAAAGCCATGAATCATCCCTACAACCATATTCGGCCCCGGCATATCATACATATACTTTAAAGGCATCGTGATCGCAAACAATAGATAGGAAATTCCTTCCAGGATCGCCGAAAGTCTCAAAATCCCCAGGGTACTCTTCAAATTCATCTTTATTTTTTCTTTAATTGTTCTTCATAGGCACGCATTTCATCGCGCAATCTGGCGGCTTCCATGAAATCCAATTCTTTCGCTGCGGCTTCCATCTTTTTACGGGTTTGTTCTACCAGCAACTTTAACTGTTCTTCACTCAAATAGGCCACCAACGGATCTGCCACCATGTTTTGTCTGGCCTCTTCCCGTTCATCCAGACGTTTTGCATGAATATCTCCATCCGCCACCTTGGTCGATTCCATGATCTTATCACGCGATTTCATCAAAGGCTGCGGGGTCTGTCCGTGCTCCTCATTATAAGTTTCCTGGATGGATCGTCGTCGATTCGTTTCGTCGATTGTTCGCTGCATTGATTGCGTGATCTTATCTGCATACATCAACACTTTTCCACGCACATTTCGCGCAGCCCGTCCCACCGTTTGCACTAAAGAACGTTCATCTCTCAAAAAACCTTCTTTATCTGCATCCAAGATGGCCACCAATGAAACCTCTGGCAAATCCAGCCCCTCGCGGAGTAAGTTTACTCCAATAAGCACATCAAAATCCCCCAATCTCAGTTGTCGCAGGATTTCTACTCGTTCAATCGTATCTACATCGCTGTGAATATAGCGGCAGGGCACCCCGATTTTATCCAGGTATTTTTGCAGCTCTTCCGCCATCCTTTTCGTCAATGTCGTTACTAGCGTCCGTTCATCCCGCTCCCTTCTGATATGTATTTCTTCAATGAGGTCATCTATCTGATTCAAACTTGGACGTACCTCGATCTCAGGATCCAACAGTCCTGTCGGGCGAATCACCTGTTCTACCACAACCCCCTCCGATCTCTCCAATTCATAATCTGCCGGTGTGGCCGATACATAAATTACCTGATTCATCAGTGATTCAAATTCTTCAAATTTCAGCGGACGGTTATCCAATGCTGCCTGTAAGCGAAAGCCAAACTCCACCAGATTCACTTTTCGAGAACGATCTCCCCCATACATGGCTCTGATTTGCGGAATGGTCACATGACTTTCATCGACAATCAACAAGAAATCATCCGGAAAGTAGTCGATCAAACAGAAAGGCCGACTTCCCGGCTCACGTTGGTCAAAATAGCGAGAATAGTTCTCAATACCGCTACAATAGCCCAGTTCACGGATCATTTCCATATCGTAACTAACCCGCTCTTCCAAACGCTTGCTCTCTTCCAACTTGCCCTCCGACTTAAAGGCCGCTACCTGCTTCACCATGTCCTCCCCAATTTGCTGAATCGCAATTTGCTGCGTTTCTGGGCTGGATACGAAGATGTTTGCCGGATAAATATTGATGTCCTTTAACTTCTCAATTCGCGAATTGTTCAGGGGATCAATCGTACTGATTGATTCAATATCATCTCCCCAAAACTCAACGCGTAAGGCGTAATCCGCATAAGCCAGAAAGATATCAATCGTATCTCCTTTCACCCTGAAAGTTCCGCGTTTGAAATCGTCATGCGCCCTGGAATATAGATTCTCCACCAGGCGGTGTAGAAACTTGTTCCGGCTGATGCTCATTCCCTCGTGAATCGAGATAATACTCTCCGAAAAAGCGGTCGGATTCCCGATTCCATAAATGCAGGAAACAGATGACACGACAATCACATCACTCCTTCCTGACAACAGCGCTGATGTAGCAGACAAACGCAGACGCTCCAATTCGTCATTAATAGACAAATCCTTCTCAATATAAGTATCCGTAACTGGCAAATAGGCTTCTGGCTGATAATAATCGTAGTAAGAAACAAAATATTCCACGGCATTTTCCGGAAAGAACTGCTTGAACTCCCCGTAAAGTTGCGCCGCCAGCGTTTTGTTGTGAGACAGGATCAATGTTGGCTTTTTGCACTCCTTGATCACATTGGCCATGGTGAATGTTTTCCCACTTCCAGTCACTCCCAACAAGGTTTGAAAGTCCTGTCCACTCTTCAATCCCTTTACTAGTTGATCAATTGCCTCCGGCTGGTCTCCGGTGGGTTCAAATTCGGCTTGCAGCTTAAAATCCATGGGCCATAAAAGTACTAAAAAATTGTGCTAATTTTGTCGAAAACAACTTATGTCTGTACGCATCGCCCCCTCTATTTTGTCCTGTGATTTTGGAAACCTGCAACGGGATTTTGAATTAATCAACGAGAGCCAGGCCGACTGGTTTCATGTGGACATCATGGACGGTGTTTTTGTCCCAAATATTTCATTTGGATTTCCAGTCATGGAAGCCCTGCAAAAAACGGCCAAAAAACCATTGGACGTGCACCTTATGATCCAAAACCCGGATGCCTACATTCAACATTTCGCTGCCCTGGGAACAGAGGTTTTAACTGTTCATTACGAGGCATGTACCCATTTACATCGGACAATTCAAGCGATCCAACAGGCTGGCATGAAAGCTGGAGTCGCTCTGAATCCGCACACTCCCGTTGCACTGATCGAAAATGTAATCGAATCCCTTGACCTGGTTCTGGTCATGTCAGTGAATCCCGGTTTTGGTGGTCAAAAATTCATCGAACAGGCCGTCGAAAAAGTCAGACAGTGCCGTCAATTGATTGATCGTATTAATTCTAAGGCATTGATTGAAGTTGACGGAGGCGTCAACCTGGATACCGGAAAGCGCCTGGTGGATGCTGGGGCTGATGTTTTGGTTGCCGGAAGTTTTGTCTTCGGATCGGAGTCTCCAACTCAAACAATAGCAGCTCTCAAGCAACTCTAAAAGTGAATCTACAAGCACTTTTTTTCAAGTACTTCGAACAGGATCTGGAAGCCAACTTACACTTGCTTCGGAGTCTGGAAACACATGAAAATCAAATTGATCAGGAAATTCTAAAGCAATTTTCACATCTCCTCAACGCTCATCACATCTGGAATTGTCGCCTATATCAGCAAATTGAAGAATCTGGCTGGTGGGACTCCCATTCCCCCTATCACTTTGAGCGCCTGGCCCGTGACAATTATCAACAAACACTCAACTACCTGGAACATCAGGCTCCTTTCAATCAGGTTCATTACTACCTGGAAGACGAAGTCCAAACCGAGGGACTAAGCGCCGATATTTTGATGCAAATTTTATTTCACTCGAACTATCACCGGGCACAGATCATTCAGTTACTGAAGAGGCAGAGCATCCAGGCAGGCTCTTTCCGACCGAATTTTGGATAATGACTATCTCCAAATCGCCTGAAAATCTTTCAAATCAGGTTTTTCCTGAAAATGAATTTCAATCTTGTATTCCCCGGGCAAATAGGATTCAAAATTCTCGGAAAAGCGAATTCCTCCCTGCTGGGAATAAATCCAGCAATCTGCCAGAAAGGCACTTGTCTTCAATACCAGATTTGCTTTGTCATTCTGTACATCTTCCAGCAGAATTTCCACCTGGGATTCGGATGCGCGTTCAAAGTTTTCCCGTTCATGAAAGAACTTCCGGCACTGAATTTCTCCCAGTTCATTCATCCAGTTGATCTCCAATACAAAATTTTGCTCCCTAAAGGCATCGTCTTTCGATTTCATAGCCACTTCCTGAAGCCAGGGTCCATCAATCTGAATGCTTTCTTCTCCCTTAAAAAGTTCTTTCCCATTCAGGTCATGTGCCACATAGCTTATTTCACTAACAAAAGAGGCCTTTCCGTCATACACCAACAAGTATTGTCCTTCTCCCAACTTCCGAACACGCTCAATCACTGCTACGTCGGCATAATCCTTTTTCATTTCATACTGGAGTGCTTTCCAGTTGCCGAAATAGTCAATTCCTGACCATGTTGGTGCCGGCCAGCAATCATTAAACTGCCAGTAGAGCGTGCCCATACATCTCGGTGCATCCGAACGATGGCCTGCCACCGCAATTCCCACCGCTTTGGCCTGAGTCAACTGAGAGTAATAGACAAACCGGCGAAAATCATCTGTCTGTCCATAAAGAATATCCGAGTGCTTTTTAATCATCCCGTTTCCTACGTAACTCTTCTGATGATGCTTCATCACGTCAGACTTAAGTCGCCAATCTTTTTCTTCACTAAAAGACTCCAAGGTAGCATATTCAGGAAATGACTGGAAGCCGTACTCTGCGTTAAAACGCCCTGTTTTGAGCCCAAAATCCTCTATGGGATCTCGTCCGTGCCAGACTCCCCAGTAATGCATGGTCCCATGATTGAAATTCTCCGCCTTTCCCCAATTGCTTAGTGGCGATGTATGCACGTACGGTAAATACGTGTATTGTTCGACCTGTTCGGGAGCCAGCTTTTTAAAAATAGCCTCATAAGCAGCTTCTATTTTCTTCTGTTTCCTCCGACCAATGGCATAGCGGATTTGAAAGCCCCAATGTTTCCAGGCCACAGCTACCTCGTTATTCCCATTGATATACACTACGGAAGGGTGTCCGGCCATGCGGGGCAACTCTTCCGACAGCTCTTTGCGAACAAGCCCCAGAAAATGTTCGTCCCCCGGATACATCGCGCAGGCAAACATAAGATCTTGCCATACCAGGATTCCCATTTCGTCACAAGCCTGATAAAATGCCTCGGACTGGTAGTATCCTCCTCCCCAAACACGAATCATGTTGAAGTTGGATTCTTTCATCATTTCCACCTGATGCCTGGTTTGTTCCTCGGTCACATGCTCTGGAAATACATCCTGCGGAATAAAATTAGCTCCCTTACAAAAAACAGCATGGCCATTTATTTTAAAATAAAAACTGGTCCCCCACTGATCATCTTCCTGCACCAATTCAGTCGTTCTCACCCCAAATATCAAAGGCCATGAGTCTATGACATTCCCCGAATCATCATGTATTATCACCGTGTCGCGATAGAGATGCTGCTCCCCATACCCTCGTGGCCACCACAAATTAGGATCGCTAATTTCAAATTCCAGGCGGTTCTCCTTTTTCCCAATGCGGATCCCTTCCTTTCCCAGATGGCTCATGGATACCTTGTAATCCTTCTCCGGCAGATGTTCCAGACGAACAAAGAGTTCCATCGTCGCCTTATTTGTTTTTAAACTCTTGGTTTCCACTTTTGCCAAGCGGATGCGGTTCTCGTTGTAACATTTCAGACTCGCGGCCTTCCAGAGTCCCATCGTATTGATTCGAAGCGCCCAATCCCACCCAAACTGGTATTGAGGTTTTCTGCACAAGGGTGCCACCATTAATTCACCAGCATCATTCGGAGCAGGGTACTTATATCCCTTGCGGTAAGCACTCGCATGAAACATCACCGGAGGGGTAAACACCAGCTTCAATTGATTCAAACCAATTCTGGCTAGTTTTTTTATTCCCAGATGATGTGGGTGGAAGGCATTCTCAGTTCGGGCCAATTCCTTCCCATTCAGATAAATCGTCACATAAGTATCCAGCGAAGGGAAATGTAATTCCACATGATCCTTCGTCATCTGGACGGAATCTAGCATGAATTCGCTGTAAAACTCCCAGGCATGCCCTTCTACCCACTGATACTCCTTTTCATTTTCCCCATAAAAAGGATCCGCCTGATAATTGTGTTTCTGCAAAGTAGACTGCACCGTACCAGATGTCCCAACTTCCAACAGTTGCCCCGAAACAGCATGTTTCATCTTCCAAGTGAGCACCTGACCAATCATTGTTGAACTCATTGACATGACTATTATCAATAGAAATACGTGCAAATATCTGACCAAAATCAAGCTACCATTTGCGATCATGCGCTGCGTCAATCAATGCGTGTTTTTTCTCATCTGTATAGGCAAAATTGAAGCCATTATACACCGAATAGGCTCCTACAGTCCCCTTTTTATTGATTGCCAAAAAGCCACACTGTAATCCTTCCATATCCGAATGTTTTGAAATAATTCGGTTTACTGCCTCTTTGCACGCCTCCTGTGGACTACAGCCTTGTCTCATTAACTCAACCACTGTATGACTTCCAGCCACTCGAATGATCGCTTCACCCAGGCCTGTGGCTACCGCTCCTCCGACCTCATTATCGATGAACAATCCGGCCCCAATGATTGGCGAATCTCCTACACGTCCGGGCATCTTATATGCCCAACCACTGGTCGTACAGCCTCCATAGATATTTCCCTGTGCGTCCCGGATGAGCATTCCAATCGTATCGTGATTTTCATGGTTAATCTCTGGCTTCTTTGCTTGCTGTTCCTTCAACCATTCCTCATATTTCTCCTGTACTTCAGGAAGCGGTGCCTGCATTTGCTCCATTCCCTTACTAATTGCATACTTCCTTGCCCCTTCTCCTACCAGCATGACGTGTGGGGTGTGTTCCATAATACTTCGGGCTACTGAAATCGGATGAGCGATCCCCTCCAAATAAGCAACTGCTCCACAACGACTATCCGAGTTCATTATGCAGGCATCCAGGGTGACATGTCCTTCTGCGTCCGGCATCCCACCAATCCCGACGCTGCGATTGCTTCGGTCAGATTCCGTAATTTTCAAACCCGCTTCAATGGCATCCAATCCCTCTCCTCCATTCTTTAGAGACTTCCATGCCCCCTGATTTGCTTCCATACCATGTTTCCAGGTAGAAATAATCTGGGCTCCCTGCACTTCTCGTTCTCCAGATAACCAATTGCCCGCTCGAGCTGTTCCTGAAGGAAATGCTCCCGCAACTACTCCCAATGCACTCAGCTTAATCCAATTTCTTCTTTTCATTTTTTTGTTTTCTAATTTCTTCCTGAATCAAATTCAAACTATGATCCAGATTCTCAGGTCCGGAAACGGCATAATGTCCCGGGACAACCAGACGATAATTCCCGTATTTTCTTTTGGTCCACTTCATCGCCTTCTTCCATGATTTCAAGTTGGCGTCTGACAAATTACCAATTCCTTTGGATTCCAGGCTTTTGACAAAACAGCCGCCATACAAAATCCCGATCGGTTCTATCGCTGCAATAAGGTTGTCAGGACTGTGTCCGGCCCCTGGAAAACGCACATCAACCCTTAGATTTCCCAAATTAAAAGTCGTATCTCCTCGAAAAAAGTATTCTGCCATTTCTTCCCCCTGCGCTTTACAGTAGGCCCTCGTGAGTTCGCTCGAGTAGGTCTTGACTCCTGCTTTTTTCATTTCGGCCAGGCCTCCTGTTCGATCATCATGAAAATGGGTCGCCACGGCATATTTCACCTGTTTCCTGTGTCGATGCCAAATAATTTCCAAAAGCCCCTCACACTGTTTCTGATCCCAAGGTGTATCTATCAAAAGAACTCCAGAATCTCCCACAAGGTACAAGCCATTGGCTGGGATCTTTCCCCATTTTGGAAGCTCTTTGTAAGTCGTGAACATGTGTACATTCGGGCTCAATTCACGTAACTCCATTTGTGATTCCACATGCAAAATATGAGAAACGCAAACAGCTAAAAAACAATATTTTAAACTAGATAAACTCAACTTTTAATCCAACTTAATAAACACACCAATACGATAAATAAACGGCAACAACATTCCATTTGAATTTTTGGCTACATAATTTAAGCGGAAGGGGCTATTTGGACTATTCACCAAATCATAGAACATCCCGGCGTTCAATCGAATTCTTGTTGGCTCAAACAAGCGTGAAAAACCACCACCAACGAAAAACGTTGGGACCCAATTAGTGATTGAATTGGAGATTGTAAAATTCAACGGACTTTTTAACACTTCAAACTCCCCTCCAGCGAAAAGCAAATTCCGAAAACGATAATGCGCAAAGAAACCTCCCCCATAAATATTGAAACTTGTTCGTACTCCCGCATAATTACTCCAACTACGATGATACCTCAACGAAGGGCCAAAAGCAAAATCCTTGTTCCGGACGAATGCATACTTCAAGCCGAAACCAAATGTTCCTCCCTGAGTAGACGCATGCACAAAGCCATCTATCCCCAATTCATTCACATCCAGGCTATCTCCTTTTTCCTGCCCCCAAGCTCTTAGTATCAGCAAGCCAAATAGCAATAGCAAAAGTCCCTTTCTCATTGTTCAACTATTTTTTTCAGTGTTTCGGGGTCCACATTATGTGTTCCTTCATATAAAAGTATGGAAAATTTCAAGCCTTCATAGTAGGCACACAATTCTTTCCCTTGTTGCTCATTGTAATATTCGTCCTCACTTCCCAGTACAAAGGTCTTTCGCCCTGAAAAATTCGAATCTTCCTGAAAATGTTTGTTCATGTCATCTGGAAAGACACAGGCCCATAGAATCAAGTGATCTATCTCATTCATTTGTTGACCGAACCATCTGGCCGCTGTGGCTCCCCCTTGTGAAAACCCCAATAAGCTAACGCTTTCAAATGTTCTTTGCTCCGTTATGTGGCGATGCAACTGATCCAAATAAACCAGGTTATCCTCGATATCGGTCAGGCGATCTTCTTTGGTCATCCAGGAAGCTCCTACCCGTCCACTACTTCCCTGGAGATAAAACCGATGCATCCCCTCAGGTGCTACCACATAGTAACCCAGCTCCTCCAAAAGCTGAAACTTTCGAATAAAAAAATGAGCTAATTGCCCGTATCCGTGCAACACATATATCAAATGTTTTGCCTTTTCCGACCCCATGGTGCTATAACGAACCCTTTTAGTGATTGGTAATTTATTTTGAGTCTGTGGCATCCGAAAACTGAATTAAATCTCTATTTTTGAAATATGTTTCGTCGCGGTTCAGCTTTCATCTTATTGAGTCTGCTTATAGTACAGATTCTGGGCTTTACCGTCTTTTATCAATTTGAACAAACGAAGATACGAAAACAACTGAAAACCTATATAAAGCATGGGGTTTCGGAATCACAACTTCGGGTTTTCGAATTCGATCAACGAAGCTATTCCAAGCTACAATGGTGTAAGAAAAATGAATTCAAACGCCAGGGACACTTTTTCGACGTCATTCGAAGAAGAAAACTTCCCCACGGAGGTTGGAAATTATACTGCATTGACGACGTTCAGGAGAGTATGCTCTTTGCCAATCTGAATCGTTTTGTAGATAGCAACCTGGGAAATTCTGGCAAAGAGAATCCGGTTGGAACCGTTTTTTCCATTTTGAACCTACCAATCATTTGCCAATCAGCCTCCTTGTCGATAGAACAGCCATTTCATGGAGATTCCGATCCAATTCATCATGATTTCGAAAATTTCCGAACGAAAACCGGTCATTTACACACCGATTCTCTGCCTCCAGAAGCGTAATTCATTTTAGAGATACAGATAATGGTATCTCGCTCGCACTCTTATTGAATTACGTAACTAAATTACAACATGATTAAATTAAAACTCATGTGTCTGGGCTTGTTCTTATCTGGCCTGGTCACGTCGCATATATATGCACAAAAAGAACTTCGTTTCCAGAACCTAATCTCACTAGAGCAAATTGCAGGGGTGGAAACGACCATTAAACCCGGAAATGTCATCTTAAAAAGTGATGAATCCGGTCGTTTAACGATACCGGAACTGACAAACAACCAAAGTCTGTTCATTAGCCATCCGGAATATAGTCCCCTGGTGATTCCAGCTTCGGAACTCAAAAACTATCCGGGCGGAATTATTTATCTGAATGAAAAAAGCATCCACATCACCTATGCTGAAATGACAGTGAGTTCCAAGCGTTTTGAGGACAAGCTAGTAAATTCTTCCCAGGACGTTGAGAAATTGCGAGCTCACGACATCGAGCGGATGAATCAATATTCGACAGCTGATGTGCTTGCGCAAAGCGGACGCGTTATGGTGCAAAAAAGCCAGTTGGGAGGTGGCTCCCCCATCATCCGGGGGTTTGAGACCAATAAGGTTTTACTCGTTGTGGATGGGGTTCGAATGAACAATGCGATTTATCGGGGCGGACACCTTCAAAATGTCATCACCCTGGATAATTCTGTGCTGGATGAGGTTGAAATCATCTTCGGTCCCGGCTCCGTCATCTACGGAAGTGATGCCCTCGGAGGAGTCATGCATTTCAGAACGCGATCGCCTCAATTTTCAAGTAGTGAAACAATGCTAGTGAAAACGGCAGCGTATACCCGTTACAGCTCGGCCAGTGAAGCTTTTGGAGCCAATGCGCAACTGATGCTAGGCTCACAAAAATGGGCTTCCTACACCGCATTTACGTACAATGATATTGGAGATCTCAGACAAGGAGCCCTTCGAAATCCTTTTTATGGAGATTTCGGGAAGCGTGAATTCTATGTCAAACGGGTCAATAATCAGGATAGTACCTTCAAAAATGAGGACGTCAACGTACAGGTTGGTTCGGGCTACAAACAATACGATCTGCTTCAGAAACTGGCCTTTCGTGGAGAAAATATTCAGCACGTCATCAACTTTCAGTATTCAACCAGTTCGGATATCCCCAGGTATGACAGACTCACGCAAATGAGCGGCAGTGATCCCAAATACGGAGACTGGTACTATGGGCCTCAAAAAAGAATGCTTGCTTCATATCACATTGATTTCGACAATAAAACGAGACTTTACGACCATGCCCGACTTATTCTGGCCTATCAGGACGTCGAGGAAAGTAGAAATACCCGGAGATATCAAAAAGACTTTTTGAGCAGTCGTACGGAGCATCTAAACATTGCTTCCCTCAACTATGACCTCGAAAAGCAAATCGGAAATCACGATCTGATTTATGGCTTGGAATACTATGGCAACTGGGTCAATTCAAGTGCCGTATCGACCAATATTCTCACTTCGGAGAGCTTTGCCTTAGATACGCGATATCCAGATGGTGGTTCTCAGGTCCAAAACGGAGCACTTTTCGTTACACATAGCTGGAGATTTCATGAAAAATGGTTATTGAATGACGGAATCAGGTTTAATTACAACGACCTGCAAGCAAAATTCATAGACAAAAGCTTCTTTCCCTTTCCTTTCAATGATATCCAGCAAAGAAACATGGCAATGAATGGTCAGCTGGCACTGATTTACGGTCCATACAAGAACTGGCGAATCCGAACTACCCTGTCCACAGGATATCGAACTCCGAATGTAGATGACCTCAGCAAAGTCTTCGATTCTTCCCCCGGAACAATCGTTGTCCCTAATCCGGATATTAAACCGGAATACACCTATAATGCTGAATTGGGCATCAGCAAGGAATTCCACGGAAATTCCCTGTTGAGCGTAACAGGCTACTACACCATTTACGATCAGGCGATCACCACCTTACCAGATCAATTCAATGGGAGCGACTCCATCTTATATGACGGTGTCATGAGCCGGGTGGTCAAAGCCCAAAATGCGAAACAAGCCTACCTCTGGGGAATCGAAGCTAACTTCAAAGCGAATATCGGGCGACGCGTTACATTGAATAGCTCTCTGACTTATACGTATGCCCGAATTAAAACAGATTCGACAGCCTATCCATTAGATCACATCCCACCACTCTTCGGAAGAACAGGATTGGAACTGAAATTGAAACGCTTTAGAAGCGAGTTCTTTGTGATGTACAATGGATGGAAAAGGCTGAAGGATTATAACCAGGTATCTGGAGAAGATAACCTGAGTAATGCAACGGCCTATGGAATGCCGGCCTGGTATACGCTGAATTTACGCATGGAATATTCACTTTCCAGTAAGTATAGCGTGAACCTGGCCTGTGAAAATATCCTCGACCAAAACTATCGGGTATTTTCATCAAACATCAGCGCCCCGGGAAGGAATTTTATCCTTACGTTAAGAAAAAAATTCTAGCTCCGGAAGCTATTTTGAACTGAGTAAAATAATTGCGTTCTTTGCAGCGTTAGAGAGTACATGAGAGGATTTCGAACCGTATTGATTTGTTTCATTTTAGGAATCATTGTCCTGGGTGGACAAGGCTGTAAAAAGCCTCTGACGCTCTCCCAGGGTCACCTAGAATTCTCCGTTGACACGCTCTTATTTGACACCGTTTTTACAAGTATTGGATCGACCACCCTTCATTTTAAGATTTACAACCGGGAGAATAAACTCCTGAAAATCGATGAAGTCCAATTAATGGGGGGTGGTTTATCCCCTTTTCGCATTAACCTTGACGGACTGTCCGGGACCCAGTTTCAAGACATTGAAATCCCTGGTGGTGACAGCCTTTTTGTATTTGCGGAAGTAACACTCGATCCAAATGGCAGTAATTTACCGCTGATCATCGAAGATTCGGTACGATTTAGAAGCAACGGCCTGGATCAATATGTCAAGTTAGCGGCCTGGGGACAGGATGCTTACTTTCATCACCTGGATGAAAATGACGGTGTTTGGTTAGCAGACAAACCTCACGTCGTGTATGATGCATCCTTTGTACTGGAAGACAAAACGCTCACGATCGAAGCGGGCGCCAAAGTCCACTTTCATAAGAACAGCCTGCTTTTTGTCAAAAGAGGGCGTTTGATTGTGAACGGTGAAAAGGGCAAGGAAGTCGAATTTCTAGGAGATCGCCTGGAAAGTTTCTACGATGACGTGGCCGGACAATGGTATGGTATCTACCTGGATAGTTGCCTCCCTTCTCAGATTGATCATGCTCTAATCAAAAACGGAACTGCCGGAATCCATGTAACAGGAAACAATCCTGCCAATGCTCCCGGAGAATTTTCCCTGACCCTGACTAATTCCAGGCTATTTAACCATGCCAGCTATGGGGTATTTAGTTATGCCGGCGCCAAAATCAATATGGAAAATACGTTGATTGCAAAAAATGGACGACACGCATTCTTCTCGCTGGCAGGAGGAAGTTTTAGCATTCGTCATTGTGATCTTTTGAGTTATGCCAACTCCAATGAAGAACAGATTGCCTTTGCGGTCAAGAATTATTTCAACACAGATGGAATCACATTGGCAGGAGATGTGGATGGAAAGATCTATAACTCCGTAATTTACGGTTACCAGGAACATGAATTTGTACTTGACACGATCGGATTGGAACAGGGTATTTCACTCAATTTTGAGGTAAAGAACTGCGTCCTGAAAAATGAAAGCATCAGTAGTGGCAGCATTTTCGAGCAGATCAGCTGGAATGCGGACCCACTGTTTACGGATATTACAGCCTACGACTTCCACTTTCTGACTTCATCCCCCCTAAGTAATAAAGGGAATAGTCTTTACAGTACCCCTTTGGATCTGGAAGGCAATACCAGATCAGTGAACACCCCGGACATTGGGGTTTATGAAATCGACTAAAGTATCAACATGAAATTCAATCTTTCCGAAGTAACCGATTTAATCAGATCCCGAAGGACCGTCTATCCGGAAAACTACAGTGAACGGCAAATTCAACGCGATCAACTGGAGCAAATCCTGAACAATGCACTTTGGGCTCCCACACACGGAAATACACAACCCTGGCGTTTCGTTGTCTTTCAGGGAGACAGTCGGGAAGAACTCGCTGATTTTCTGGCTAAAACTTATCTTAAAATCACTCCAAAAGAACAGCAAAAGGACAGCAAACTAGCTAAAATGCTGAATCGTCCAAAACAAGCACCGGTTGTCGTCGCTGTTTGTATGAAACGTGATCCCAACAGAAAAATTCGGGAAATCGAAGAAATCGAAGCGGTCGCCTGTGCTATTCACAATATGCACCTCACTTGCACCGCCTATGGAATTGGTGGTTTTTGGTCAACTCCAGGGCCGATTTACAGTGAGGATGTCCTTCCCTTCCTTGGTCTGGAGGAAGAAGACAGATGTTTAGGACTCTTTTACATGGGGTATCCTAAATCAGAATGGCCCGACGGACAGCGAAAACCGCTGGAATACCTAACAGAATGGAAAAATTAAATTAAGAAACTTCGTGCGGTCCTTCTTTTTGAACATTAGCTGTTGTTTAGGCATCCTATTTATTGTCGGAAGTACGCTGTACGCTCAAAGCACCCGCAAACAATTCCCTTCTTATTTCGGGATTCAGTTTAAACCTATTGTTCCCGGAGATTTTCTGAGTAAATCTTCCATCACGGTCAACGACAGCGGATTTGTGGGTGTTTTTAATCAACGTCCCTCCTATTCCTTCGGAGGAATTGTCCGTGTTGGACTCAGCAAACTGATTAGTCTCGAAACAGGAATCAATCAGGTGAAACGGAATTACCGAATTGATTTTGAGCTTCCTGACTCCAGCTTACAGGCTGAAAATGATTTAAGCATTATCAGTTACGACATTCCGATTACTGCCATGATTTACATTCAGCTTTCGGAACAAATATTCACCAACGCTTCCCTGGGAACCTCACTGGTCTTCTACCCTTCCAATGTAGGTTCAAGTGTGATTGCTCAGGACAAACACCTGTTCATAGCGGAAGGAAGAAGAAACCGTCAATTTGACCTGGAAGTGAATGCCAATCTCGGTTTCGAATGGCGAAGCAAGAAAAGTGGATTTTATTATGTTGGGATTTCCGGAAAAGTTCCGTTTGCCCCGATATATACGGTTGCAGCTGTGTATGAACATGTTAACGCAAGTAAAAAAATAGGATTAGGGGAACTTAGCGGAGGATATTTATCCGTAGATTTGAGGTACTTTTTCCCGAATGTGGCCAACAAAGGTATCCAGTTCAACAAAGGCCCCATTGATCAATAATCATTCTCAACTATGGATAGTCGCAAGCAAAAAGAAATGGAAAAACTGGTCAAACTCCTTGACCTGCAACCGCATCCGGAAGGAGGATTTTACCGGGAAACATACCGATCCGAAGAAATGATCCGGGGAGGAAAACGTTCCATTCTAACCTCCATCTATTTCCTGCTGACTTCCGAAAGTATCTCTCACTTTCATCGCATCAAAAGTGATGAACATTGGTATTATCATGGAGGAAGTCCGTTGATTGTTCATACCCTGGACATGATGGGGCACCACCAACACATTGTCGGAAATGATATCGAAGCTGGTTATTATCCTTACTTTATGGTTCCAAAAGACACTATCTTCGGTTCGACCGTGATGGACGCAGACGGCTTTTCCCTCGTTTCCTGTGCCGTTGCTCCCGGATTTGATTTCTCTGATTTTGAACTGATGAATAAAGAGGATCTTGCCAGTTCTTACCCGGATCAATTGGAAATTATCGAAAAGCTCTGTATTTCTTAGGAAATTTCGTAAATCAACTCGGAAATTTTTGCCTCATCGAAGTAGTCCTGAGCTATCTCTTGTAGTTCTTCTGCTGTGATCCGATCGATTTCCTCGTACATTTCCGTGATCGTATCAATCTGATCAAAAAGAAGCAGACTTTTCCCAAGTCCCTGCATCAATCCCGAATTATTTTCCAGAGAGAGCGCCAAATGTCCTTTGAGTTGATCCTTGGCCCCTTTCAGTTGTCCCGGAGTTAACTGTTTTTCCCGCAGTAATCTCAACTCCCGGTAAACCAGGCTGAGTGTTTTTTTTAGATACTTCTGATCAGTTCCAAAATAAACACTCCAGTACCCTGTATCCGCATAAGGGGAATAGTTCGCCTCAATATTGTATGAGTAACCATATTTTTCACGGATTGACAAAATCAAACGGGCGTTGAGGGCAGGCCCTCCCAAAAGATTACACAACAGCGTCATTCCCCTCCGACGATCATCCCGGTATCCCGGAGCAAGACTCCCAATGACCACATGCGCCTGAAAATTGGCCTCCTTAGATCTTTTCTTACTGGGTCTGTAATTTTCAAAAGTTCTCGGATCAGGTCTCCCGGCACCTTTTTGTATCGTTCCAAAATCCTTCTCCAAACGTCGGACCAGCTGATTCAAGGGAATGCTTCCAACAAAGGAAATCACCATGTTCTCTGCCCGGAAATGCTTGTTGACATATTCAAGCAGGTGCTGTTGGGTAAAACCAGAAACACTTTCTTTGGTTCCCAAAATATTATTGCCCAATGGATGATTTTGAAAAATCTGTGCTTCAAACTCGTCAAAAATTCGGTCAGCCGGGGCATCCAGGTATGAGTTGATTTCATCCAGAACAATCTCCTTTTCCTTAATCAATTCCTTTTCCGGGAAAGTAGCCTGCTGAATAATATCCGAGATCAAATCCGATGCTCGATGCAAGTGCTCCTTCATGAAAGAGGCATAGATACAAATCTCTTCTTTGGTTGTAAACGCATTTAATTCTCCTCCCACAGAATCCAGGCGGGAAAGAACATGAAAGGCGCGTCTTTTACTCGTTCCTTTGAAGATACAGTGCTCCAGGAAATGTGCCAGTCCCTCTTCGTGGTCTTCTTCATAACGGGAACCGGCCAGAATAGTCACTCCCAGATGTGCCACGATGGAATCTACATGGACATAAGCAATTCTGATCCCATTACTGAGACGGACAATTTTTGTTTCCTGATCCAATTTGTACCTGGTTTATGGATTTAAACGACAGACATCCCAACTACTTCCTTTTCGTTCGAAATAGATTCGATCGTGCAGACGAGATGCTCTTCCCTGCCAGAATTCCAGACTTTCGGGACTCAGTGCATAGCCACCCCAATGAGGTGGACGAGGTACTTCACCCGTATATTGTTTTTCTAATTCCGCAATGCGATCTTCCAACTCCTGACGAGAAGTAAGCAGTTGACTTTGTTGAGAAGCCCAGGCTCCGATCTGACTTCCACGCGGACGTGAAGCAAAGTAAGCGTCACTTAAGGAATCAGCGACTCTGGTCACTTTTCCTTCTATCCTGATTTGGCGTTGTAACTCAGGCCAGAAAAAAAGCATGGATGCCTGTGAATTAGCAGCTAATTCTTCTCCTTTTCTACTTTGATAATTGGTATAAAAAACAAATTCTTCCTGATCCAACTCCTTTAAATACAGAATTCGGGAACTCGGTAAGCCCTCTGAATTAACTGTCGCCAGAGCAAATGCGTTAGCTTCAAGAACCTCTCCGTGCTGTGCCTCATCATACCATTGTTGAAACAGCTCATAGGGATTCTTTCCGTATTGATCTTCCAGTTGACCCCGGTCAAACTCATGGTGATCGTCACGCATCTTTTTCAGGAAATCATTCATTTGGTTCCGAATTAGTTCTCGAAATCGTCTTCCAGTTCGCTATCTGCTTCTTCCAATTCCTCCTCTTCATCTTCGTCGTCAACATCACTTCCTGAAGCTGAGAAAACGACTCCTTTCCCTTCCTGATAGGACTCCTCCTCTTCTTCAGTCATTGGACGACGGGAAATCTCCTTGTCCATCTCTTCTCTGAACGGAAAGATGTCCACGATGGGAGTGGATGTAATCGAAGGGATATCATAATCAGCCATGAGGCTTTGCAAGTTTTCCTGCAATCTTTCATAGGCTTCTTTAACAGAATGTGCTGTTACCAGGAAATTCTGAGATACTTTTTTCTTCTTTTCAGAATCCGCATCCTCCGCAACGTAGGACATTTTACATTTGTACCAGGTATCGCTGTCCTCATAATGGAAAATATCGTGGTACTCAGTTCGGGCAATGTTTGTCACAATGAACTCTCCTCTGATCACCGAACCCAACTCTTCATAAATCTTAGCCTCCGCATCCGTAAAGGTCATGGCTGCCAAAAGATAAGGCTCCGAAACCCGCTTAAACGTTCCGTTTTCCAACTGCTTCGTATATTTTACTTTAACCGTAAACCAATTGTTCATTTTGTCTTTGTTTTTAGGACTACAAAAATACGAATTCAGGGCGATTCCAGCCCGAAAGTGATCAAATTGTTAATAAGTCACCACTCCATCCAAAGGGGTCCTGAGGAAATCATTACCTTTGTGCCTTTTTTAACGGGTGTACAAGCCCTTAAACTGGACTTATTGAGATGAGAAAATACTTCAACCTGTTTGATCTTCAGCAAAAAGTAGACTATAAAAATGAAATTCTTTCCGGACTGACGGTTGCCCTGGCGCTCGTTCCGGAAGCAATTGCCTTTGCTTTGATTGCAGGACTTTCTCCGATCACGGGTCTGTATGCCGCCTTTACGATTGGATTTGTGACTTCCATTCTGGGAGGTCGTCCCGGGATGATTTCGGGTGCCACTGGTGCCATTGCCGTCGTTTATGTCGGAATGATCGCCATCATTCGCAAAGCACATCCGGAAATTAGTGTCGATGAAATTACTCAGTATGTTTTTGCAACTGTCATCCTGGCTGGAATCATCCAAATCATTGTAGGATTGCTCCGCCTTGGAAAATTCATTCGCCTTGTTCCTCATCCGGTCATGTTTGGCTTTGTGAACGGCCTGGCCATTGTCATCTTTATGGCGCAGTTGGATTCCTTTAAAATTGAAGGAAACTGGATGCAAGGCTATGATCTGATGATCATGCTTGGACTGGTTTTGCTCACCATGCTCATTATTTGGGGACTACCCCGCATTACAAAGGCCATTCCTTCCTCTTTAGTAGCTATCCTGGTCGTTTCAGCCATCGTGCTGGGATTCGGAATCGAAACCAAAGTGGTCGCTGACACCCTTGGAAACGGGGAAACGATGGCTGCAGGCTTTCCTATTCCACAAATCCCCTCCATCCCATGGAACTGGGAAACTTTTTCGATCATTCTTCCCTATGCCTTCATCGTAGCCGGTGTCGGACTCATTGAAAGCCTCCTTACCCTGAACCTCATTGATGAAATCACCCAAACGAGAGGAAGTGGAAATAAAGAATGTGTTGCGCAGGGAGCAGCTAATATTTCCTCTGGCTTTCTACTTGGAATGGGAGGTTGTGCCATGATTGGACAAAGTTTAATCAATATTTCTTCAGGGGCACGTGCACGCCTGTCAGGGATTGTCGCATCACTTGGATTACTCAGTTTTATTCTTTGGGGCGCTCCGATCATCGAGCAATTGCCGATGGCCGCTTTAACCGGAGTGATGTTCATGGTCGCCATAGGAACTTTTGAATGGGCCAGTCTTAAAACGTTCAAGCGCATGCCCAACTCAGACATCTTCGTTATGCTGACGGTGATGTTTGTGACTGTCCTACTTCACAATCTGGCGCTTGCCGTCCTTTGTGGCGTCATTATTTCTGCCCTTGTATTTGCCTGGGAAAATGCCAAGCGTATTCGCGCCCGTAAGCATGTAGACGAAAATGGAGTCAAGCACTACGAAATATACGGTCCGCTCTTTTTCGGGTCGGTAACTGCTTTCCAGGAAAAATTCGATGTAGCCAATGATCCGGAAGAAGTGATTATCGACTTCTCAGAAAGCAAAATTGTGGATATGTCCGGAATTGAATGCGTCAATAAAATTACCGAACGTTACCTGAAAGTTGGAAAAAAGGTACATTTAAGGCACCTGAGTTCGGATTGTCGCCAATTGCTCAAAAATGCGGACGACCTGATCGAAGTCAACATTTTGGAAGATCCGACCTATAAAGTGGTTGTGGACAAAATATAGTTATGAAAGTCAGTGGATTCAGTTTTATTCGGAACGCGATTACCTACGATTATCCAATTGTAGAGGCAATCCAATCGATTCTTCCCCTCTGTGACGAAGTCGTAATTGCCGTTGGAAAATCGGATGATGCCACCCGTGAACTGATAGCCTCCATTGACCCGAAAGTAAGGATCATTGACACCCTTTGGGACGATTCTCTACGGGAAGGTGGTCGAGTCCTGGCCGTTGAAACAGACAAGGCTTTTGCAGAAATTTCCCAGGATAGTGACTGGGCCTTTTACATCCAGGGAGATGAGGTGATCCATGAAAAATACCATGACGCCATTCGTGCCGGAATGCAGGAACACCTGGATAATCCCCAGGTGGACGGACTCCTTTTCAATTACCTCCACTTCTATGGATCCTACGATTATGTAGGTACCTCCACCAAATGGTATCATAGTGAAATACGCATTGTCCGCAAGCGGGACGATATTTTTTCATTTCGGGATGCCCAGGGATTCAGAAAACGTCCAGATGATCTGCTTCGCGTAAAAGCCCTGGATGCTTATGTTTACCATTATGGCTGGGTCAAAGCTCCAGAAGCCATGCAAAAAAAACAGGAAAGCTTTCACAAGTTGTGGCACGACGACCAGTGGATGGAGCAAAATATTGCACAGGCCGAAAGTTTCGACTACCTCGCGCACATTAAGGAATTAGGGAAATTTGATGGAACCCACCCAAAAGTTATGCAAGCGCGAATCGACGAAAAAAACTGGAAATTTGATTACGACATTTCCTACAATCGTACTAGTCTGAAAGATCGCTTTAAAAAGGCAGTCAAAAAATACGCTGGTTTGGATTTCAGTTACCAGAATTATAAACTCCTGAAATAAATCACTTCAGGTAACTACTTGTTGACATTTTCCAGCATCGGAACAAAACTGAAATCTCCGAAAGTTTCTTCCGTCAGACTTCCATCCTCCCCTTTCGTAATTCGGTACATTTCCTGTTTTTCCAATGAACCAATCGGAACAACCAGTACACCTCCGGGTTTGAGCTGGTCCAATAATGCATCCGGGACAAAAGGTGCCCCGCAGGTAATCAGAATGCGATCATAGGGAGCAAAAGACTCATTTCCCTTGTAACCGTCTCCGAAAATCAACCTGGGATTGAAGTTGAAATGATGAATGATTTGCTTGGCCTTTAGAAAAAGTTCGCGCTGGCGTTCAATACTGACCACTTTAACTCCCATCTGACACAAAATGCACGTTTGAAAGCCGGAACCTGTTCCTATTTCCAGAACTTTCATTCCTTTCTTTAAACCTAACAATTGCGTCTGAAAAGCTACCGTGTAGGGATGTGAAATAGTTTGACCAGCACCGATTTGAAAAGCCATGTTGGAGTATGCCTGTTGCTCAAATGCAAGGTCCAGGAAAAAATGCCTTGGGATCGCATCAAAGGCTTTCAATACTTCATCCTGTACAATGCCCTTCTCCCCCAACTCGGTGATCAGGCGCCTTCGCATTCCCTTATGTTTGAATGTATCAATCACGGGACAAAAATACGGGCTAATCTCATGCGATGCAATGGAAAACTTTGAACACGGAACTGTTCATTCTTATTTCTCCTTGATGCAAGTGTATACAAATGCCGGAGGAAAGTTCAACGGTGTAAAAGATAAATGAACCGATTGAAAGAACACATCCAGTACTTTTTTGGAAACCAAGGAGTATTGAAACTGGATATACTTTCCGTGATTCTTTAAAATATTGTATGATTCCTGAATGATCTTCTCACAAATTTTTCGGGACATATTTGCTAATGGAAGTGAGGACACCACATAATCGGCACAGAGATAACCAGCTTCCTGAACGTATTTGGATACGTTCTCCGCACTATCATGTATGAGTACCACCCGAGGATCATCTAGTTCTTTCTTAAGCAGTTCGTAAAAATGTACGTTTAACTCAAAGATCATCAGACAGGCATCTTCCGGAAGCTGTTCCAGAATTTTTCTAGTAAAAACGCCATTCCCGGGCCCCAACTCAACGATCAGTTTACAATGCTTAAAATCAATGTTTTTCAGCATTTTTTCTGCTAAAAACTTCGAACTGGGGGTCATCGACCCAACCATTTTTTTCTCCTGCCAGAAGTGACTAATAAATGATTTTTTATTCGACATTACTCTTATTCTACTAGGGCCAATTTACGATTATTGATTACCCCCACTACTTTCCCTTTCATTTCTTTTCCACAATAAGGTGTGCAGGGATAAGATGATCTTAAATTCTGCTGGTCAGGAATCCATTTTTCATCCGGGCAAAACAAACTCAGGTCAGCCACCATTCCTTTTTTGATTTCTCCACGCTCTCCCAACAATAGTTGACGATTCCGCCCAGCAACTACCTCTAGCCATTCTTCGGTCGATAAGATCTGGTTTGTCTGAACAGCCGAATACATCAACTGCAGGGTAATATTCCCTGGTTTGACATCATCAAAAGCCACTAATTTATCTTCCTGATCCGAGGGTCTGTGGTTCGAAACAATGCTATCAATTGTTCCTTTCTTAACGCCTTCAATCAAGGCAAGGCGATCCTCTTCTCTTCTCAACACAGGCTTTAATTTGTAGTGATGATCGAATTCGAATACTGCTTCTTCATTGAACAGCAACTGCTCAACATGAACGTCTGCTGTTACATTGAGCCCTTTTGATTTCGCCTGTTCGATCAAGGGAAGTGCCTCCGCTGAAGAAATTCCGGTCAAATGAAGCGCTGATTCACTATACTCCAATAAACGGAGATTCCGGTCAATTTGAATCAACTCGGAGATAAAAGGATCTCCTTTTAAACCTGTTCGAACAGATGCTTCTCCTTCATTTACCTGTGCCCCATGAGCCAGAGAAGGATCGCTGTTAAAGAGCATAATCCTAGCTCCTAAATTCCGGGAATACAAAAGAGCCCGATGAGCGAGCCCAGCAGAAACAGGGTGGTCATCATCTGTAAAGAACCGCACTCCTGACTGACTCATATCGTACAATTCCGCTAGTTCTTCTCCTTTGCACCGGACACTGATGGCCCCTGCTGGATGAAGTTGACAAACCTCTTGGCTTGCCCGGGACAACAGATACTCTACCTGTGTTTTTCCATCAATTGGAGGCATGGTGGTCGGAACTGTTTGAACATGCGTAAAGCCTCCGAAAGCTGCCGCTTGCAAACCTCCCTGAATGGTCTCCTTATATTCATGTCCTGGATCACAAAAATCTGCCTTAAGGTCAGTCCATCCCAAAGACACGCAAAGCCCAGGACGTTCAATTAAAACAGCATCCGCAATTTCCCCGATCTGACCAATTTCAGAAATTTCCCCGTCCTGAATCAACAAATCCTGTTGAGTTCCGTGGTACTCTGAATTTCGATCCAGTATTCTGGCTTGTTTAATCAGTATTTTCATAACTAAGCTTTCATCCATTTTAATAAGGCCATTTCTATCAGTAAAAACAGAATCGCCAACAAGATCGCAAGACGCCAAAATTCCCTGTCTTTGCTCAATTTAATAAAGCCTGCACGACTTTCATCACTGAACAATGCGTAATTAATCTGTCGGATTCCCTGTTCCCGAAAAGCCGTCAGAAGCTCTTCCTTTTGCATGGCTCTGGTGTCTGATTCACTTCGCTCATAATTCAGGGCCATATACCCTAATTTTTCTCCCTTACTTACTTCAAACAATCCGGCTTTCAGATTGCTATTCATTGAATTTTTTCGAACCGCGATCAAAATTTTATCATTCTCCACCTTGTTTTCTGGAATAAACTCCAATTCTTCCGATTTCAGACGTACTGGCACTTCATTATCAGGCACCTTGTAGATCGGGAACCAGGCTTCCTCCCCGATAGTCACAGCAACCGGGTATTTTCGCTGACTCAATTCCGCCGATCTTAGTAGCAAAGATGAGAAAAGGGCGTTCGCCGTGAAATTTCCGAAACTTTCATCCAGGGACCCCATGAAACAATAACACCTGTATGGATCATCGGAACGAAGTAACAGCGGCATACCGTTCTGCATTCGGATCAACTCCGTAAATGTTGCATTTCCTCCCGAAGTTTCATAGGCCTTCTTCATACTTGGCATATTCAAGCGGTCCGGACGGCGATCAAACATTCCTTTGAAGAATGGATCTTCGTAGTTAATCCACTTGATCCGCGTATTTTTGGCCCCCTGTCTCAATATTTTCGGGCCTCCCAAACGACTAACAAAGGCGTTGTATTCAGAAAAATTGAGGTTTTTTCCCGGAAACACAAGCAAACTTCCACCATTTTTAACAAAGCGGATTAATGATTCGGCGGAACCGCTACTGAATCGATTCCAGCCATTTAAAACGACCAAATCCTTGTTTCGAAAAGCAGCGGACGTAAGTGCACTGAGTGGAACCTGTTCCGATTGATAATAGCTATCCAATCGATAAACCATCGAGATATTGGGAACGGCATCTTCTCCGTCCACGATCAAAATTCCAGATGAAGGGCTGACTTCATAGGAAAAGTAAAAATCATCATCAAAATGGACCTGTTTGTCGTTAATTCGCACCAGGCCTTTTTTTATTCCCGCTTCCTGGTCTGTATAATTAATCGTGACCACCTTTTCTTCCATTGGTGCGAGGTCTACAAACACGTCCCGTTTGGTTTCGTTGACGTTCAGTTGCAACTCCAGGTTCACCAATTCTTCATTCTGGTGATTTTTTAGTCGAATATTTAATTCATTCTTCACACCGATTTTAAAATTCGGATCGGCAAACCAAATAGAGTCCACACTTACATTTTCACTAACCTGTGGCACCAACTGGATCGGATAGTACATTCCGAGGGTATCTTTGGGCAAGGTCTTCAGTTGAAAGCGATTTCGCTGAAAGTCGGAAAGCATGATATATTGCCCCCCTTCTTCTCCCGCATTTTGGACTCCTTCATTCATCCATTTGACGATTTCACCCATGGATTTATTTAGGGGAGAAAAATCGATGCGATCCAATTGATCCAGTGCATTTTCTTTTGTCAACAAACGTTGTTCAAAGGCTTCCAGATTATTGGTTAACACCATGAATTTGCTATCCGGTTCCGCCTGATCGATCAGTTTTCGAGCCTGTTCCTTGGCCATGGAGAGCAAGCTTCCATCCGCTCCTTTTTGAGACATGGAAAATGAATTATCAACATAGATGGCCAGCACGGCATTTCCTCGATCTGTCTCACTGGAAAGCGGAATATATGGCTGTGCAAAGGCCAGTACCAAAAAGGTGATGGCCAGCAATCTGGAAATCAAGACCAACAGGTGCTTTAGTTTTCTGGTGGATTTACTTTCTTCTTCAAGCTGTCTCACAAATTGTAAGCTCGAAAAATAAAGTACTTTGTAACGGCGGAAATTGAATAAATGAATGATAATCGGAATACTCAGCAGCAGCAATGCATATAAGAAAGCCGGATATTCAAATTTCATATTTCAAAGATACGAGTATCCGCCAAATAACAAGTTTAGCCAGTCAATATTTTAAAGAATATCAAGGATTAAAAGTCCTCAAAGGCACCTAAACCAAAAAGTGCAAAATCAAACCTGGCCGGATCTTTGGGATCAAAGACCCTCAAACTTTCTTGAATTTCCTCCAGAGCTTTCCAGTCATTTTGCTTTCTCTTCAGTAATCCCAGTTTCCTGGAAATATTCCCCGTATGCACATCCAATGGAAGCATTAATTCGGAAGTGGGGATGGTATCCCAAATCCCAAAATCTACTCCCCGACCATCCTTCCGTACCATCCACCTTAAAAACATATTGATTCTCTTCGCAGCAGAACCTCTGGACGGGTCCGACAAATGTTTTTCGCTTCGTTGCTCATGTTCGACGGACAAGAAAGCTTCTCTAAAGGCTATGATCCGTTCTTTCATCGCTCCTTCTTCTACCGAAAACGCTTTCTCCAATCCGCCCTGCTCATATAGGTTCTTCAAGGATCTGAAAAAGAAGTCAAGATCGGTCGCATTGAATGTCCGATGAACGAAGTCAATTTTACGACCGGATTCATAATTCATGACATACTCGTATGGGGCTGCACCCATTACAGTCATTAGTTTCTCTCCACTGCGAATGATACTCTTCCGATTCCCCCAGGCAATAGTTGCTACCAGAAACGCACTGATCTCAATATCTTCTTTGCGGGTAAATGAATGAGGTATTTGGATGGGGTCGCTCTGAACAAAATCGGGATGATTGTATTTATCTGCCTTTTCTTCCAGAAATTCTTTCAGAAGTTCCTCGGTCATCATCTAGGCCAGCAGTTTTCCATCCTTCATCACGAGTTTACGGTCAGCCATATTGGCCAAACTTTCATTATGAGTCACAATGACAAATGTCTGTCCAAAACGGTCTCTTAAATCGAAAAACAAGCGATGCAATTCTTCTGAATTTTTTGAATCCAAATTCCCCGAAGGTTCATCCGCAAATACAACCGCTGGCCGATTGATCAGTGAGCGCGCCACTGCTACTCGCTGTTGCTCTCCTCCTGAAAGTTCTTTCGGACGGTGTCCAGATCTTGCCGAGATTCCCAGCAAGTCAAAAAGTTCACCTGCTCTCTTCTGAGCTTCCGGCAAACTATCTCCTTTGATAAGTGCAGGCAAGACCGCGTTCTCCAATGCCGTAAATTCCGGCAATAATTGGTGGAACTGAAAAATAAAGCCTATTTCCTGATTTCTGAAACGGGCCAACTTCTTTTCTGAAAGTGAAAAAGGATCTGTCCCATTGATCTGTACGCTTCCCTGGTCTGGTGATTCCAGGGTTCCCAAGATTTGAAGTAAAGTGGTCTTTCCGGCACCGCTGGAACCTACTATAGAAACCACTTCTCCCTCTTTAATTTCGAGATTTACATCTGACAGGACTTCCAGATCTCCAAAACGCTTATATATTCCCGAAGCTTTAAGCATCATTCTTTGGTCATCTTGAGGGTATGCCCCATTTTGTCCTTTTTTGTCTTTAAATACAACTCGTTATGCTCGTTGCTTTCAATTTCGATCGCTACATTCTCAGTAATCTCCAATCCGTAACCAACCAATCCGGTTCGCTTCGTTGGATTGTTAGTCATCAAGCGCATTTTGCTCACCCCCAAATCCCGAAGAATCTGAGCTCCAATCCCATAATCGCGTTCATCGCCTTTGAATCCGAGTTTCAGGTTGGCTTCCAGGGTATCGAATCCTTCTTCCTGCAGTTTATATGCCTTTAGTTTATTGATCAATCCAATGCCTCGACCTTCCTGATTCATATAGACAATCACTCCCTTTCCTTCCGCTTCGATCATACTCATTGCCTTCTCTAGCTGTGGACCACAATCACATCGGCAAGATCCAAAAATATCTCCAGTGATACAAGATGAATGAACCCGAACAAGGATTGGTTCTCCCTCTTCCCATTCTCCTTTTATCAGCGCTAGGTGTTCCTTGTCGGAAATTTTTTCCCGGTACGCCACTAGCTTAAAATCTCCCAGTTTCGTTGGCATTTTGACGTCCACCAGTCGATCGATGAGTGTATCATGCATCAAACGATACTCAATCAAGTCGGCAATACTGATGATTTTCATATCAAACTTCCGTGCAATTTCTACCAATTGTGGAAGTCGCGCCATGGTTCCGTCTTCATTCAAAATCTCTACAATCACTCCGGCTCGTTCAAATCCTGCCAATTTGGCCAGATCAATTGCCGCTTCTGTATGCCCTGCTCTTCTCAGCACCCCTCCTTTTTTCGCTTTCAAAGGGAAGATATGTCCCGGTCTCCCGAGGTCTTCCGGTTTCGTCGCCGGATCGATTAGAGCATGAACGGTTTTCGCTCGATCACTGGCCGAAATTCCAGTCGTACAACCATGTCCAATCAAATCCACGGAAACGGTAAAAGGTGTTTCATGCGAGGCTGTATTTGCCTTGACCATCAGGTCCAGTTCCAGGTCTTCACAGCGGCTTTCAACCAGAGGTACACAGATGAGTCCACGACCATGAGTGGCCATAAAATTGATTGATTCCGGAGTGATATTCCGGGCAGCGGTAACAAAGTCCCCCTCATTCTCACGATCTTCGTCATCAACAACGATGACGGTCCCTCCAGCCTTGATATCCTCAATGGCTTCCTCAATGGTGTTCAATTTTATTTCCACGGCACTCAATTTGAGTGCAAAAATACGCTTTTTTGAGAGTTCTATCAAATTCAGGGGAGGCCGAAACACCCCTTATTCAATTTCTGGATTCATCATTTTAGCCAGGCCCCGATTGATCTCCTTCCAATTGTATCTCTTCCTAACAAAATGATTCCCTTTTTTGGCAATTTTTGCGGACAATTCTTCATTCTGAAGCAGTCTTTCGATTTGCTTGACTGTTTCCTCAGAATCATCAGCCAACAGAATCTCTTCCTCTGATTCGGCCAGAATGGCATTATTTGCTAAACTACTTGTTACACAGGGAAGTCCCAATGCCATTGCTTCCAGTAATTTGTTTTGCATACCGGAACCAATGCGCATGGGAGCGACAAATACCCGGGCCGATCGATAACTTGTTCGGATGTCATCCACCCAACCACCAATATGGACGGAATCACTCGCCAATGCCTGTACAATCTTGCTGGGATTCACCCCGGAAATCAATAAGCTGATCCCTGGATTTTTTTTCTTCAGAATCGGCAGCACCTCCTTCACCAAAATTTCAGCTGCCTCCACATTTGGTTCATAGCTCATATTTCCGACAAAAACCAGATCGTACTCTTTCTGCTCAATTTTGGCCGGAACTTCGAAAAAGCTGTCATCTACCCCGTTCGGAATGACTTCTATTTCTTCTTTATTCGGATGATAAATAAACTGTTTATCCTGCTCAGAAATGATTGTCGCATATTCAAAATAGTTCAGGATTTTCCGTTCATAATTGAGCAGTCGATTACTTTCTTCCCTTACCAAAGGCTTGAAAAACCATCCCGCCTGATCAATCCTACGTTCCATCCCTTTTGACAAAGCATCCATTAAATCGAGCGTTTTCGGACAATTATGATAATGTTTCACGTACTCAGCGCTTCGAATCAGTTGACAATAAATATGATCGGGTTTAATCTCCTCCAGTAAATACCCTATTTTTCGTTGGATTTGTCCCTGACTAAAATACAGTACCTGGAATGGTTTCCGTCCAAACAATCCGGTAAATAACTTCCACCATTTGACCAATGGATGCAGTCGAAAGATATGTATTTGCTTACAATAGGAACTTAGTTTTTGATAAAACTCCGTCTTGATTTCATGCTCGGAGGTACAAAGCAGATAGATATCAAAATAGGCCGATAAATCCCTGATCTGGTAGAAAGCCCGTAACTTATCCCCTTTTTCAATCGGGTATGGAAAACGAGACAAACAAACGACCAGTTTCTTCTTAGAGTATTTTTTTGCTGATGAAGGCACTAAGCTTTTCAGATATTTTGTTTAGTCCGTAATCTTCCCTGATGAATTCTCTTCCATTGTTCCCCAAACGGATTCTTTCTTCCTTGCTTTTGTAAAGAAATTTCATCTGTACCAGGAATTCTTCTACCATATTCGCAGACAAAAAATGCTTCTTAGTATGAATTCCGATCCCCTCTTTTCCTTTGTCCGTGGAAATGATCGGCACCCCGACGCCTAAAGCCTCCAAAATCTTGATCCTCACTCCCGATCCTGATTTTAAGGGAACGATCATTGTACCGTGTTTACTAATGAACTCACGTGTATCTTTTACCCGACCATGAATGACCAGGTTTTTGCTTTTCAGCTTTTTCATGGATCGCGACATGTTCGAACCGGCAATGTGAATGCGTGCTTCCGGTAGTATTTTGTACAACTCCGGACCTATTTCCTTGATGATCCATTTGACGGCTTCGTAATTCGGTTTCCAATTCATGGAACCAACGAAACAGAAATCAGGATTATCATAGTCTACCTCATAATCGTTGTTTGGCTCCATGTGGACCGGAATCACCGTCATGGGCGTCTTAATTCCCCGACGTTTAAAGAAATCGTGATCCTGCACGGTAATGCTGAGTATTCCATCGACCCGATTCAGGTATTTCAATTCAAAACGCTTCATCGTATTCGCCAATTTGCGATAGTAGAAACGTTTGAAAATAGATCTTTCCTTCTTAATAGCCTGTCTCCACAACTTGTACTCCACATTGTGCGTACGGACCAGAATACGAGCATCCGAATTTGCTCGGATTGCCTTTAGATAAGAAAGTAAAAATGCACTTTCCAGGATAACCAGATCGTAATCGTCTTCCCGTAAGGTACTGATCAAACGTTCTTCAAAACTCTTTTTATAAAATCGGCGTACCTGGTATGACTTGGCGGAAAACAAGGATAGAAATACCCGATAAAAACGAACTCGTGTATCAATGAAAACGGCCTCAGCCTGAATCTTGTTCATCACGTCTTCAGGAAATTCTTCCTGTTTAAACGGATGCTTTGGGGTTTCTATCGTCAGGTTCTTGACTTCATACCCCAAATGAAGCATATTCTGCAACAATCTCATCATTGCGAGTCGCCCGCCATCATTGGTAGGATAAATCGGCTTATTTGTTACGTGAAGTACTTTCATTTTGAGCCAAACTTAAACATTTTTTTCCAGGTTTCTTTATCAAAAACACGTGAGTCCATCGCCGCACTTCTCAACAATATAAATGCCACCGGTGCCAGCACAAAGGTGGCCAACCAGACCCCTAATACAGGACTCAAGGTTCCCGATTCAGCCAGGTTGCTTCCCAACTCGGTAATCACATAATAGACTAGAAATAAGAGTGCTGCAATGACCACCGGGGCACCAAAGCCTCCTTTTCGAACGATCGCTCCCAGAGGGGCTCCGATAAAAAAGAGCACCACGATGGCCACAGGCAAGGCCAACTTGCGATGGAACTCGATCTCAAACTGGCGAATACTTTTTTCAAAGGTCTTCATGAATTCTTTCTGTCCATCCAAATTCTGATTCACTCTCCGAATCTTGCTCACCGCTGATTCATACGCACGAATTTTATCCAAATCATTGATGGAAGCAACGTCTATCGCCTCTTTGGGCGCCAATGAATCGGGCAAATGCATATTTCTTTCGGTAATCCCGTTCAAACTCTTCGTTCTCAAATAGGCATGCTCATTTTTCAATGAGAGTAAAAAATTGTTCCGAATTTTTCTGGCGTTTCGTTGAATCGAATCCATTGCTTTTGAAATCTGAAAAACGTTCCACATTTCGTACTGATTTTCAAATAATTTTTCATTGGATCGACTCATTGTAAATCCACGGATATCAATCTTGTAACTCGCCTGTTTAAATGAACTCCTTCTCCCAGGATAAAAACTTCCGGAACGGAACATCTCGGATCGATTATTGACAAAAAGTTCTTCGATTACCTCTCCCTGATTCAGGTTGAAATAAAGGTAATTGCCACTTTCAGATTTATACACTTCTCCCGATTTCGCCTTCACAGTCTTGATCACATTCGGACTGCTGTGATCATGGATCACAATGTCCTTAAATTCCTGATCATTTCCCTCGGAAATCTTAATGGAATACCCGTCCAACACGGAGCTGTAGGTTCCCGGAGTAAGTATGGTAGCTATTTTTGTTTCCTGAATATCATAGATCAGCGCTCTCCATTTTAAATTAGCTACCGGAATAACAAAATTGGCAAAAAGAAAGGTGCAAAAGCCCAAAATCACCACGATGACGGTCAAAGGTTTTAGAATCCGAAACAGGGACAATCCGGCTGACTTTAAAGCCGTTAGTTCATTATTCTCCGCCAGGTTCCCCATTGTCATGATCGACGAAAGCAGCATGGCTAAAGGTAAAGCCAGAGGGATCAGGGTCGCTGAAACGTACATGAACAATTCGAGAATCACCAGAAAATCAATTCCTTTCCCAATCAGATCATCTATGTACTTCCATAGAAATTGCATGATCAACATGAACATGGAAATACAAAATGTAATAATAAAGGGGCCCGTAAAAGAACGAATACTAAATATATACAGGCGCTTGAACATAGGCCGAATTATGCTCCAAGTACTCTCCTCAACTCTCCGATGCTGGCTTCCCAGAACATTTTAACCTCATCTTCGTCTCCGTCTTCCGCAAAATCAGTGATTTTCAGAATTAGTGCCCTGGTCATCGGATCAATGTTATAAGTGATCTCAAAGTAATAATCTTCCTCCTCATCCTCGTCATAGGACCATTTCCAACGAATATGAGAACCATTCTTCTTACTGATCAGGCGTGCCTCTTCTTCACTTCCATCCCAAATAAAACTGAAAGTATCGTCTTTTATATTGACATCGTCCGCAAACCATTCGGATAAACCGCTAGCCGTAAAAATGAGGTTTTCGAACACTTTCACCGAAGTCTTCAGCAAAAATTCCAATTCTATCTTCTCCTTCATGTATTCTTAAATAGGTAATGTGCCTCACTCAGGTAGGCGAATTCAGCCGCACAAGATACGCAAATCTTTTCAATTAGCCGTTATTCTTCCCTCCCTCATAAGCGCTAAAAAGTTCTCCTCATAACGCCCCAATTACTCTACCCATTCAACTTTTTATTTCTATGTCAGCTTCAATTTGTAGTTTTGCAGGTCATTTGGTCTCAGTGCCATCTAAGTTTATTTCAAATTATGGCTTTAATTCATACGTTCGAAAGCAGTGGAAACTTTCTGTTCAGATACCGGGGACAATTCCCTTTGATCTTGTTTTTAACGGCTGTTCCTGTTATTTATTTTACAGACTATTCACTCCTTGATAAATACCCGGAGCTGAAATGGGGATTGACCATTTTTGCCGTCTTGCTCTCTTTTTTGGGGCAATACATCCGAGCAGTTGCCATTGGAACGAGTCACAAAGCCACCTCTGGTAGAAATACGAAAGAACAGGTTGCGGATGCTCTGAATACAAGTGGAATTTACTCGACATTAAGACACCCCCTCTATCTTGGAAACTATTTCATGTGGATCGGGATCATCGTTTACACCTTTAACGTTTGGTTTATCGTGATTTGTAGTCTGCTTTTCTGGGTCTACTATGAGCGAATTATGTTTGCGGAAGAGCGATTTTTGGAACGGAAGTTCGGACAGGAATATCTGGATTGGTCTCTTACGATTCCCGCTTTCATCCCAAGTTTTAAAAACTATAAAAAGGCAGAAATTCCCTTTTCATTCAAGACCATCCTACGTCGCGAATACTCTGGAATTTCAGCGACTATCATCAGCTTTGTCTTTATTGATTTTTTCAAGAATCTCTTTGCAAGTGGTGAAGCAAATGTGACCAACATTCAGTTGATTTTATTGGTGGTCGCCGTGCTCTTTTCTCTGATTTTGAGAAGTTTAAAACACTACACAAAAATATTATTTGAAGAAGACCGTTCGTAGTTCTTCTTAATTTAAAAAAATGCTATATTTGCAGCCGCGAAACAATTAAAATTGCTTCGCATTCTACAGATGGCGCGGTAGCTCAGTTGGTTAGAGCGCTGGATTCATAACCCAGAGGTCGGGAGTTCAAATCTCCCCCGCGCTACGAAAAAAGCCCGGTTTTACCGGGCTTTTTCTTTTCACAAAATCTTTCTTCTTATTATCATTCCTCGATTGGAAGCTTGATCTGCTTCATGTCCAACTCAAAGATGTCGATATTTCCGCGTAATTCGTCCAGGCTAATTCCCGCATAAAGTGCCTTTTTCAGCTTGGCGTAATATTGAAAATGTGTATCATCATTTACCGTATTGATCTCTATTCCCAGATTCACAGGCTTGCTCCAGGTATTTCCTAGATTTTCTGAGACGAAAATGTCGTAACCGCCCATTCCCGGATGCCCAGTAGAGCTAAAAAAGAGGTAGCGCCCGTCCGGAGTAATGAAAGGAGTTGTTTCCATATAAGGCGTATTAATACTATCCGAAACCGGAACCGCTTCTCCCCACTTGCGTCCGGAACGCTCAACCATGTAAATATCTGTCATGCTTTTATCTCCCTTTCGATCCGACACAAAATACATCCGGTTTCCATCTGCAGTCATGGTTGCGGCACCATCAAAGAACGATGTATTGATCGATTTGTTTTTGATCATTTTAGGCGTTTGCCATTTACCCTTGTTAGATAGCACAATCTCAAAAATGTCCGAACTCATCGTTGGTTTTTCGGCATCATCAATCGCCGTGTTGTTGACAGTCATCAATCCGTTCAATCCATCGGGAGACAACCACGAGATACAATCAAAGCCATTGGAGTTCAGGCGATACATATCATTGCTGAGACTGTCCCAATCCTTTGTCTGTTCGTTCCAAACCACCACATAGTTGTCCTCAAAGTATTGACCATCGTCCGGATTACTCATTCCTCCGGTAGTGTTCTCTCTTCTGGAGGTGAAATACAGTTTTTTCCCTCCATCAATGAGAATCGGGGCATAGTCACTAAACTCCGAATTCACAGCTTGGGAAAGTACTTTTCTTTTATTGCTCTTTCCTGCTTTTTGCTGTTCCAGAATATAATCACAGGACGCGATCATCACTTCAATCCGTAAATCATTCATTCGCGTCTTAGGCAATTTAGTTGCCAGATACTCGTACAATTTCTTCGCTTCATCAATCTTTTCCAAACGGTGCAGACAGAAGGCTTTCAGAATGACTACATCCAAATGTTCTTCCTTACTCATCCCCTCCGCCTTGAGTACCAATTCATAGGCTTCCCCATAATTGTCCATCTCAAAATGACACTTCCCCTGCCAAAAATATACCAGGTGGTTATATTTGTCTTTGATTCCCGCAGCAATGAAATCTCTCAGGGAATTCTGGTACTTACCGGCAAAAAACTTATTCTTTCCTTCTTCAATTAATAAGAGAGCTGCTGTTCTCTTAATCAGGCTTGTACTGGAATCTGTCGGAAGTGGGTTTACATGACTTCTCCCGAACAAAGAAAAACTGAACAGGACGCTCAGCACTAATACATACTTCATTCTTGATGTTTTTCGGATCAGGATATAAAAATAGCAATTTGCGCCAAATCCTGACAGCTCCCCTTGATTTATTCCATCTTGGATTTGACCATGGCCAGCGTAGCCGCGACACTCGCCAAAATCGGAGCAAAAGAAGCACAAATCCACAGAGAAAAGTGGACGACAAATTGACTGATCACATCAATCGGAGCCTCTGTCACCCGTTGCCAGTCAAACAGTGCCGACAGATTTACTGGAACCAGAATCATCAAGGAATAAATTGATCCCAAAGCGATTGCCAGTCCCCGATGACGCCTAATATACAGGATGCTATCATGAACGCTTAACTTTCGACGCTCGTTCACATAGTCCATAAAACTGAAACCATAATAGTAAAACCCGAGGAGGTAGGTCAAATAAAACACCGGGCTTTCTCGTGGATTCTCCCAGCCAATGAAAGCGATGATCAGAATAATTACGAAGAAGAAATAATACCACATGAAATTGCGGGTGACGATCTTAACCCCTCGCTTAATATCTGAGATCAACTGTTGAAAGTCAAAATCATAGGTCTTTCCGCTAATCAGTTTCTCTGTTTTCATCGAAAGGAAAGCCAGCAAAGGAGATAACAATGCAACCACCAGGTACTTGGAAAAGTTCATCAATAAAATAGCGATGGAGATCTCGATAAAAAGCTTGATCAGGTACCAAACAATATCGTTCATCGTTGAAATATCACTGGTAAAAACGTGCGAACGGATCATGTTCCCGGCCTGGTAGATTCCAAGCATCAAGATAGCCGGAAAGATCACATACCAATATAGCTTATGCTTCCGGATAAAAAGCAAAGCCTCCCAGCAATAATACAGTCCGTTGAAAAATTCCTTCGCGAAACGCACAGGCGAAAATAAGCATTGTTCCCATTAATTGAAAAACAAATCCTCGGGGAATAATTATCTTTGCAAAAAAATGTTGTCTATGGAATTGCAAGACCTGACGGCTATTTCTCCCATCGACGGGAGATACCGTACTAAAACCAGTGAGTTGGCTGCCTATTTTTCAGAGTTTGCCCTGATCAAATATCGGGTACTGATTGAGGTAGAATACTTCATTGCGCTTGCTGAATCCGGAACAAAACCCATTGATTCCTTTCCTTCTTCCCGATTTGAAGAACTTCGGAACATCTATCGAAACTTCAATATCTCAGATGCCCAATGGATCAAGGAAAAGGAAGCGGTGACCAACCACGATGTGAAAGCTGTTGAATATTTTGTCAAACAAAAGCTACAAGATCTGGGTGAAAGCGAACTCCTGGAATTCGTACACTTTGGTCTGACTTCTCAAGACATTAACAACACCAGTATTCCCCTATCCCTGAAAGACGGGATGGAACAAGTGATCATTCCTTTTCTGGAAAAACTTGCGAATAAACTGGAAAATTTCTCACGCGAATGGAAAGACATTCCCATGCTGGCCAAAACGCATGGACAACCTGCCTCTCCAACAAAGCTGGGAAAAGAATTCAAAGTGTTCCAGGAACGTATTGACGTTCAATTGAAACAACTCCGATCCATTCCGTATTCTGCCAAATTCGGTGGTGCAACTGGTAATTTTAACGCGCATCATGTTGCGTATCCTGAAAAGGACTGGATTTCCTTCGCGAATAACTTTGTCAATGAGCGTTTGGGATTACAACGCAGCCAGACGACTACGCAGATTGAACACTATGATAACCTGGCGGCCCTCTTTGACTGCCTCAAGCGAATCAACACGATTATTATTGACCTGAACCGGGATTTGTGGACGTACATTTCCATGGAATACTTTAAGCAAAAACTCAAAGAAGGAGAAGTCGGCTCTTCCGCCATGCCACATAAGGTCAACCCGATTGACTTTGAAAACTCGGAAGGAAATCTAGGGCTCGCGAATGCATTGTTAGAGCATCTGGCCGCCAAGCTCCCTGTATCACGCTTGCAAAGGGATCTCACGGATTCTACAGTTCTGAGGGCCATCGGAACACCGCTGGGACACCAACTCATTGCGCTGAAATCGACCTTAAAAGGTCTGGACAAATTACTTTTGAACGAAAAAGTGCTGAATCAGGATTTGGAAGAAAACTGGGCCGTGGTTGCCGAAGCCATTCAGACGGTTTTAAGACGTGAGTCTTTCCCACAACCGTACGAAGCGCTTAAAGCCCTGACCCGGAAAAACGAACAGATCACCAAAGAAAGTGTACACCGCTTCATTGAGGAATTAAACGTCTCGGATAGCCTAAAAGAAGAACTGAAAAGGATTACACCCCAAAACTATACCGGGATCGAACTTGTTTGATTTTTTACTATTTTGTAACCAAAAAATAAAGAATGAAAAACACGTTAATAACATCACTTTTTGTTATACAGGCAGTTTGTGTCACTGGACAACATGACATAAAATGGGGTGAGACCATGGAATACAAGAAAAGTTTCGGTTTCTTTTATCCGGTTTCCAAAACAGATTTCTTTGCCGTAGATTACAAAAAAAAACAGACATACTTACAAAAGTATTCTGATTTTAAATTAAAAAATGAGGAAGAAGTCAATTTTGAAATTGAGGGTAAAAAAGGAGATATTCAAACCTTAGCCATTATAAATCAAAAACCTACCTACTTTCTTTCCTTGAAAAAGGGAAAAAACGTTTCATTGTATTCCTTACAATATGGGGGAAATTGTAAAAATATTGGAGGTCCAAAAAAATTGATGGAATATCAACCATCTAAAAAAAAGAGTAAACTTGAGGATGATTTCCATTTCACCTTTTCCGAAAACGGTCTATTTACATGTGCCTACTACGATATTCCTGGTTCAAAAGAGGTCAATAATGGAATTGGCTATAACATCTTTTCCAGTGAATTAGAATCATTCAGAAAAGGAGAGTTTGAGTTTCCCTTTAGCGAAGAGCAAATGGAATTTTCCTATAGGTTTCTAGCCAACAATGGAGACTACTTTGTTCTTGCAAAAATTTTTAAGGATAGTGATCGGAAAAAAAATCGCCTTGTTAAGGGACAGAAATTCGTACAGCAAATAATGGTCTTTCACTTCTCGAAAGACGGCGTTAAGCAGTATGATATTTCGCCTTCAATCAAAGAGGATATTAAAAGTTCTCAAACCGATTTTTCATGTTACTTAAACGAACGTGACGAGCTTGTTGTAAGCGGAATTTTTCAAGTTCGAGATCGAGAAGAAAAGGATGAATCTTTACCTCGAGGGGTTTTCATCTATAAATTAAATACTAAAAACAAAAACGTTATTGTAAACTCCTGGAAATTTTACAGGGATGCTCATGAATCCGACGAGGAAATATTTATTGAGACCAAAACCCCTAAAGATATGCTGGATAAAAGGATAAAACCTAGCCTTCAATTTCAGTTTAAAGTGCTTAGCTGTAATGAACTTGACAATGGAGATATTGTAGGGGTTATGCAAAACCAGTACAGGACAACTACATCAAGAAGTGCCGGTAATAGTACGATCACAACCACAAGGCACCATTTTGATGATCTTCGCGTTTTCAAAATGAATGTACAAGGTGACCTGCGATGGGTGAAAAGCATCCCAAAAAGACAAATGGAAATTGATGTCGAGACGGGATATAATTCTGCTGTCTCCTTTATTAAAAATGGTAAATTATATCTCCTCTTTAATGATAATTTGAAAAATTACAGTTCGTCCTCCGGCTTATACCATCTTAATAAGAAATTATACCTTGCCGAATCTAAAAAAACGGAGTATAGTTTTGCCGAAGTTGAAATGAATCTTACGGATGGAGAATATACGCGAAAAACCCTTTTTGATTTTAATGATCATAAGATGTTTGCATTCCCAGGAAAATTTCAAATTAATCGAGGAAGCAATGTTATGATGATGATATTCATGCAAGGAAACAACGTTAAGCACGGTTTACTGCCTTTGAACTAGAAGTCACAAAAACTGGGGCTCGAAGAATTTTATTTTTGTTATTTTTAGACATACTCAAGTTCTCCTTTATATGAAATTCTTCGTTTCTGCGTTTTTTATTTTAGTTGCGTATAATCATACTGTGGCCCAATTCGACATCAAATGGAGTGAATTGATGCGGGTCGGCGGACATGTAAACCGTGTTTATCCGGTTGCCTATTCCGATTTTTACACCACCCGTTATCAAGGCACCAGACTCTATTCTTCCCTATATCTGACGAACCATTCCGGATTCAAGGAAACAGCCAAGGGAAAGGTCGCTCCCAAACTTGATCGGGGTTTTGGAATCATTGAACAGGTTGAATTAATCAAAAACACCCCGATCGTTTTTATTTCAGATAAAAAGGACGGGGTTCATAAAATGTACTATCAAAAGTACAGTTCCGCTTGTGAGCCAATAGGATTACCAAAAGAAATTACTTCGTATGAAATGCCACGCCAGCGAAAGCGCAAAGGAGATTTCTGGATTCATTTCTCGGCCAACAAACAGTTTTTCTGCATCGATTATGAAATCCCCGGTTCTAAAACGGAGCATGACCGCTTTGGCTACCGGGTATATTCGGATGAATTCGAATTGATCTCCCAGGGAGAATACGAATTACCCTACCCCTCTCGCCTGGTGACTATCACCAATAATCATGTCTCCAACAACGGAAATTACTTCCTCACGGCCAAAGTGTATAAGGACGATGACAGCAGAAAGTTATTCAAATCCCTTGACAATCTTGAGAAGGTAGTTCTCATCCACATCACTCCTGAAGGAATGGAGGAGTTTGACCTCGAATTGGAGGATGAAAAGCGAATTTCAGACCTGTCGATCGGATCGAATGAACAAGGAATCCTGACATTTACCGGACTTTATGGGAATAAAAAAGGAGGCACCAAAGGAGCTTTCTTCTATAAATTCGATTATCAAAACAAGAAAGTACTGGTCCGTTCCTGGAAACCCTTCTATGAAGTTTCGGACATGGATGATTGGACCGAAAAGGATTTGAAACGTGAGAAAAAACTGGAGAAAAAGGGGCGTAGTATGCTCGACCTTCACCAATTCGATATTCGCGACCTGTATGAACTGGAAGATGGAAGTCTCATTGGTATGATCGAAAGGTATTATGTACGCGTGGTGACGACTTATGATCAGCAAACCAATCGCTCATCAACCACATATTACTATCACTACGAAGACATCAAAGTCTATAAGATCAATCCCGGAGGGGAAATCATGTGGATCAAGGACATCCCAAAAAGACAGGTTTCTGCAAACGACGATGGCTATTTAAGTTCCTTTTCATCTTTCGTTACAGGAGGGAAACTTTATGTCATGTTCAATGACAATTTGAAAAATTACAACGAGTCGAGTGGTATCTATGAAACTGGCGATGCTCCATTTACTGCCAACTATCGGAAAAAGAAAAATACGGTGGCCCTGGTGGAAATGGATCTCGAAAACGGAGACTACACGCGAAAAAGCTATTTCGGTCGCAAGGAAACGGAAGCCCTCGCCGTCCCCAAGAAATTTGTGTTGAATCCGGATAAAAAGGAACTCACCATGATCCTTCGAATTGGAAAGAAAGAAAAGTACGGAATACTTTCACTTGAGTAGGCTATTCCCGTTTAATCTCTAAAAGCACCCATTTATCAATTTATGCGTGCATAATAATAAATGTACAATAAATTGGTACGGCTTTTGTTTATATTAGTACTAAACAACAAGCCATGAAGACACAAATTAGCCAACTTATCAGAATGACCAAGGGCAAGCAAAAGAAGGTAAGACCTTTGGATCAAAGTTTATTGCAGAAAGGAATTCGTCACGCAAGTAACTTTCCCGGAACCGTTAAAATCACCCTGGAGACAGGACACTAAAAGTCTCCTCCTCCCTGTTCATTTCCGGAACCTGCATCCTTTTTCAACTCATATTTCCCGAATTTATAACTCAGGGTCACGAAGAATCTGCGCGTATTCTGCTTAAAGCGCAAGGTTTGATAGCTACCGGGTTGATCAATCACAATATTGAACTCCCTTGTATTGAATACATCTGAGAGACGACAGCCCAAATTCCATTTTCCTTCCAGGAAGGATTTATTCAGTGCAATATCGACTACATAACGTGGCAAAATATTTCCCTGTGCCGTTACCCTTCCTGAATTATAGTTCGCATTCAGTTGCAAACTCATCGTCTTTTTCCAAAATTCAAAACGTCCGGTATATTTTACATTCCAGAAAAAACCGCTGTTATTCAGGTCCAAACCGGAACTTTCATCCTGATAGCGGATACTATTTCCACTTCCCGATAATACGTGCTTCATCCAGGGCAATGGTTTATAAGTCAACACAAAATCAGGTCCCCAACTCGTATTGCGATCAATGTTTCCAAAAGTTACCGCCGTTGCTCCGTTATCATAGAACTCTTTGACCCGGGAGATCACATTGTTGCTAAGTCGGTAAAAGACTCCGACAGTCAGATTGATTTTCTCCTTATTCAGGCTGTAACCAGCATTGAATGCATGAATGAAGGAGGGATTCAAATCCGGATTCCCTCGGCGCAGGTTATAAGGGTCTGCATAACTTGTAAATGGATTGAGCTGACCCGAACGAGGTCGATTGATTCGCTTGCTATAACTCATACTCCACTCATTTACTTCATTGGGCGCATACTTTAAAAAAGCCGAAGGGAACAGGTTATTAAACTCCTTTCGATAATTGATGGAGGAACTCTCCAGGACTGGATCCTGAACGGCATGCTCGGCTCTCAAACCTACCTGTGCTTTCAATTTATTGAATTCACGACCGTAATTTCCGTAAACAGAGTATAACTCTTCTCCGAGGCTATAGACAAAATTGGAAAGTGTGTCCTCATAGTAAATTGCCGTGAGGCTATCCTGGGTTTCCGAATAGGTATCGATCCCGGAATTTCTTAAAATAACCTTCGCCCCCAACTCCAGTTTGTCCTGATGTTTCAAAGCGCGGATATAATCCGACTGAATCGTTGTCAATTGGTTATCTCCTTTGTTTTCAAGACGCTGGACCAGGTCTCTTCTCACGTCATTTGCTCCGTTGATCAGCAAGTAATCCTGTTCATAAAACCCCTGCACCTGATTCATTCCCACGGAGTGATTGAGACTTGTCATCCAATTTCCTGTCCCCTCCTTGAAATCCATCGTATAGCTCAAACTTAGGTCTCCACTCTGATTTTCCGAAGGATCGTAAGAGCCTCTGTTCCAATTTTGCTGTAACGCATTCTGCTGGTCAAACACCCGGTTTTCCAGTAAGCCGGAACGCACGCGCTGTCCCTGATTCCCAGTCACCGAAAATCCCAGGGTATTCCGGTCATTCAAATAGAAGTCTGCTCCCAGCCGAAGTGTGTGATTTTCATTGAGGTCTGTTCCGTTCCGAAACTGATCCAACACAAAGGTGCTGTCTTCCAGTTCGCGCAACAAATTACTTTCAAAGCCTCTTTCTCCCGTATATCTTCGATAGGAATACGTACCATAGAGATTGAAACGGGCATTTCGGTAACTTAATCCAGCAGAACCATTGGTAGTCGTTCCGGTAGCCATCGTTAGGCTCACATTTCCATTAATTCCTTTTAACTTATTCTTTTTCAAGACAATATTGATGATGCCAGATGTTCCGTCCGGATCATACTTAGCCGAAGGATTGGTCACCACCTCTACCCGTTCAATGGAACTTGCCGGAAGTGCATCCAGTAAACTCTGCCCACTCATCCCTGAAAGGGCGCTCGGCTTCCCATCGATCAGAATCGTGACATTCTGGTCTCCACGAAGAGAAATGTTTCCGTCCTGATCTACGTCGATTAACGGAACATTATTAAGGACATCATTTACGGAGCCCCCCTGAACAGAAAGGTCCTGGCTGACGTCATACACTTTCTTGTCGATATCATTTACCAACAAATCCCTTTCGGCACGCACCCGAACTTCTTTCAAATCTTGTGTGTCAGGACTTAATAATACATCTCCCAAAATTCGCTGTGGCTTCTCTTTAGTAAAATTAATTCCTGAGATCAGCTTCTTTTGATAAGACGAGAAACTAATGATAATGTAGTAATCTCCCAAAGGGATTTCATCCAATTTAATTTCTCCCTTTTCATCCGTATAGACGCCAGCACGAACTGTAGAATCACTAATTGCAAACAAACGAACGGAAGCATATGGGACAGGTACTCCGGATATTGAATCCTGCACTTTTCCAACCAACAAGCCAATTCGCTCTGGTTTTTTCTGCGAAAATGCGGTATTCAATAATATCATGGACAGAAGTACGAGCAATACCCGCCATCCATTTGCACGGAATGTATCCGAAAAAGCTTTAGTCATCTTAACTTCTCAATTTATCCAGAAGATGACTTAGGTTTTCAGCTTCTTCATTACTTAATTTGTTGATATACAGAAATTCATCATCAAAGTCGACGTCAATTTTGGCCAGAATATCCAGTCCCTTTTGTGTAATATTTACATAGACTACTCTCCGATCCTTCTCACAACGCACCCGCTCAATCAATCCTTTATCGATCAACTTATCCATCAAACGGGTTGTGTTCGGGGACTTTTCGACCATTCGTTCTTTCACAGTATGGATGTTCAAAGCTTCTCCAGCTCCTCTCAGAATCCTTAAAATGTTGAATTGTTGCATGGTCAGGTCAAACTGATCCATGTATTCCTGTTGTCTGGCTCCTAACCAATTAGATGTGTAGCGGATGTTGACCACCACTTTATGCATAGGACTTCTGAACCTACTTTTGATCGCTTCTCCAATTTCCATGGTACAAATTTAAATACCTGGGTATTAATTTCAAAGCATTCTTTTGTTTTTGGAACATTTTAACGAATTCCTTCCTTCTTCAACCAGGCTGAATAGACCCTTGCTTTGCTCAAATGGCCTGCATAATCGTTTGAAAAATAATGCTTTCCCGAATAGTTCGGTTGTGCCACCATATAGAAATAATTGGTTTTGGGCGCATCCAATACAGCTTCGATAGCCTTGATTGGAGGCATATTGATCGGTCCGGGAGGCAATCCTTCATACAAATATGTATTATAAGGACAATCCTTATCCCGATGTTTATAAGTTAATCGCTGTACTCCATTCAAAGCATCTCCCCAGCAAAAACGAAAAGTAGGATCCGACCTCAGTTTCATCCCAATCCGAAGCCTATTCAAATAGAGTGAAGCTATGGTCTTCCATTCTTCGGAATGTCTCCCTTGTTCTGCATAGACAATACTTGCAAGGGTAACGACTTCCCAGGCTTCCCGGAAGCCTTTTTGCTTCATTTTCTGTTTTCGCTCCGGAGTCCAAAAGGCCTGATAATTTTTGTGCATGCGTTCCACAAACTGTTCCGGACTTACATCCCAGTACATACGATAGGTATTCGGCACAAAAAGAACTCCAATTAAATCATCCGACAGATCATATTTGGCCAGGGTCTCATCCTGCATGATGAAATTCACCAGGCTGGCACTATCCATTTGTACGCATTGAGCTACCTTGGACGCCATGTCATAAATGTCCCGACAATTGTTAAAGACCACATTGACCTCTTGCTCAGCATTTCCGTTTCCTGCGGCATTTTTAGTAAAACCATTCAACAAATGCCGATACTTTGTCCCTGGGGCAATTCGGTACTTCCCTCCAGCCAACTTCTCACTGTTCAGGGATTTATATTCAGCTACCTGGTACAGGTCATCCGGACTATCTATAATCTTCTTCTCTTGCAGTTTCCGAACCAGGCCATCCAGTCCACTTGCTTCTTCAAAGAAAAAACTGGTCTCTACCGTATTCAGTGTTTTTCTGTTCCCGGCCAGATACAAACTGATTTTCGGCCAGGCTAGTATCAGGCCTACCAGGATGACTGCCCCGATGATCAGCTTTTTCACGATGGATTTAGACATAGTTGATAGATTCGTTCGTTGATTTGTTCTACTTTACTCTGCCGGGAGGCCTCTTTCGTCCCAATCCATTTGAAATCACAGGATTCAAACAGGTTTTTACTGGCCGAGTTGTCTTCCTGTACATGGGCGATCAGATGTTCAAATACCTTCTGTTTTTGCAAATAGCTTACCATTAGCATCAAGCTCTCTTTGGCATATCCTTTTCCTCGCTCATCAGGATCTGCAATTAAAACGCCAACGGACAATTTTCCCTTTGCTGGCTCTGCATCAAATACATCCAGGGTTCCGAGCTTCTTTACATCTTCGTTCCGACAAATGATGAAGCGTTGCTGCCCATCTTCCTCCAGGGTATCTTTCCGATCTACAAAATTCTCAATTTCTTCTTCCGTATATGGGTTCTGAGTTTCCGACACTTTCCAGTTTTCAGGATCATTTTCCCAGCGCATCAGGTCCGAAACATCTTCCATCTCGGGAGTTCTTAAATGTACGCGTTTACCTTTGAGCATTTCTAATCTCTTCAATCCGTTTTTCGACAGACTCATGATCATAATCTGGAATTCCCTGATATGACTCCGGTAAATTTAGTCCAAAAACGCGATTGATTCGTCCCTTTGCCTCTAATTCTTCCAACAGATCAAAAATCAGGCACAATTCTTTTCGTTCACTTAGTACTTCCAGAATCGGACTTAGACAGCTACTTTGTCCCGCAATGATCTCTTCCTGCTGAGCAAAAACTTCTTTCAAATCGAGACTTCGTTCTTCATGAAGTTGATAAATCAATGCCGGGATTTTTTTTCGTTCAAGCAAACGAATCATCTGGTCCACGGGGACTCCCAAATCCTTTCCACTTACCTTGAGACTATAAAACAGAGCATCCTGGGAAATACCGATATGCGGGGGAATTCGATCAGCATAAAGTACCCAAAGCAAGGCTTCTTGCCTAAGCGAAATAAGCTCTTCAGCGCTTATTCTTTCAAAGCTCAATGCGACCATCAAATACAAATTTAGCAGGCCCAATTAAATAAATCGGATCGAAGCTTTCACCTTCCTTCACAAAGCGAACCTTTAAATAGCCTCCCTTTGTTGTCAAAGCAATCTCCATTTCACCTGATAGACCATTCTTTCTCGCATACGCCAGCGCTACTGCAGTCACTCCCGTTCCGCAGGACAAGGTTTCGTCCTCCACTCCTCGTTCATAGGTATAAACCATCAAGTCTTTGGGGCCCAAAAGTTCTACAAAATTGACATTGATTCCCGCTTCCTGATAAGGTGCTGAATAGCGGATTCGAGCTCCCTCTCCAACAACATCCACATCCTTCAAATTGTTCCGAAAACTGATATAATGAGGTGATCCGGTATCCAGTACAAAGTGATTTTTATCAAGTTGCTCCATTGAATGGACCGCTAACATTTCCAGTGCGACCTCGGCCCCCTGAATCTCGGCCCGATGGATTCCATCAATTGCTTCAAAACAACTTTCTTCTTCGATGATTCCAATCTGACGTGCAAACATCACGGAAGATCGGGCTCCGTTTCCACAGAAACTCTGAGAACCATCGGCATTATAGTAATCCAAATAAAAATCACTGTTATCTGATTTACGCAATACAATGAGTCCATCTGCACCGATTCCAAACTTTCGATCACACAAGTAACTGATTTTTTCCGCTGTAAGTTCAGGAACTTCCTGATGAATTCCGTCGATCATGACGAAATCATTCCCGGTTCCTTCATATTTGGAAAAAGAGAGTCTCATTCTTAAGATTCCGGGGTACTTTTCATTACGTCCAGCAAATAAGACCAAAATTTCTGCACCGAAGAGATTTGTACTTTCTCATCCGGAGAATGTGCCGCACGAATATTTGGTCCAAAGGAAATCATATCCATTTCCGGAAAATGAGCCCCTAAAATACCACATTCCAATCCGGCGTGACAGGCTTTGATTTGCGGTTCTTCCTGGAATTTTGTTCGATACAGATCTGCCATCAATTTCAAAATCTCGGAATTTGGATTTGGTTGCCAGCCTGGATAATCTCCTGTCTGAACCACCGCACACCCCATATTTTCAAAGGTTGAACGAATCGAATTTGCCACATCATCTTTCGTACTTTCCACACTGGAACGTTGCAGCGACTGGCTAATAAACTCTCCATCACGAATCAATATCCTCGCCAAACTAGAAGAGGTTTCCACCAAACCTTCAATGTCCGGACTCATCCGAAATACTCCGTTATGAACTGCATAAATGGCATTCACAATCTTAATGCAATCTTCGTAACTCAAGGCACCCGATGGATTTTCAATCGTATTCCATTCGATCTGCATCTCTGTCTCAATGCTCTCAAATTCTTTCTTCAATGTTTCCTGCATCCGCTCCATCAGTGCTTCAAATCGTTCGCGATCTGATTTTACAATGGACAAATGAGCCGTTGACTCTCTCGGAATAGCGTTTCGAAGACTTCCTCCATCGACCATGCTCAATTGAACAGACATTAAGGAAATAGCCTGGTAGATGATTCGATTCATCAATTTATTGGCATTCGCGCGCCCCTTGTCAATATCCATTCCGGAATGTCCTCCCAACAAACCACGGATTCGAATTTCATAGGAAATGGAGTCTTCCTGGATGGGAACTTCATTATAACGATAAGAAGTATTGGTATCAATTCCTCCGGCACATCCAATAGACAATTCGTCATCATCCTCGGTATCCAGATTCAATAAAATTTTACCTGAGATATTTTTGGGGTCCAGTTTCATCGCCCCGGTCATCCCTGTTTCTTCGTCAATCGTGAAAAGGGCCTCAATCGGAGGATGGGAAATTTCATTCGAAGCCAAAATAGCCATAATCGCAGCTACTCCCATACCATTATCTGCTCCTAGTGTGGTTCCGTTCGCACGCACCCAATCCCCATCGACAAGCATTTCAATCCCCTGCGTATCGAAGTCGAAATCGGTATCACTGTTTTTCTGATGAACCATGTCCAGATGCGATTGCATCACCAGCGTTTTACGATTCTCCATTCCTGGGCTTGCCTGTTTCTTGATAATGACATTTCCAATGGCGTCCTCAAGCGTTTCGAGCCCCAAGGATTCTCCAAATTGCTTCATGAAAGCACGTACGCGCTCTTCTTTCTTTGATGCTCTGGGAACTTCATTTAAATCTGCAAAATATCCCCAAACTGCTTTGGGTTCCAATGTTCTTACTGACATGTATTTTTAACTTTTGTTTTCTGTTTTCTCCTGATCCGCCTGTTTTCCTTCTTCCGGAGAATCGTTCTTCTCTACTTCCTCTCCTTCTGATTTCTTCTGTAATTCCTGCTGACGCTGGTAAAAATAGTTGGATCGGTTGTAGCGCATCGTGTCATCGATTTCCTGACTGAACTTTTCGACCGGTTCTCTGATTTCCTTTTCCAGATTATCCCCCTGCTCCAACAATTGATCCAGGTTCAGGTCCTTTTTCATTTCCGCACCGGACCGTTTAATTTCATCCTGAATATCCTGTGAGGCATCCTTGATCTGGCGAATAGTCTTCCCAAAAGTACGGGCAATTCCCGGAATACTCTTGGAACCGAAAAACATCAGGATAAAGACCAAAATCAGTAGTATTTCCGACCCCGCAATATCATTCAGAAAAAGTATCATAATGGTCCTTTTTTTGGAGTTTCAAAATTACAAATAAATAGGCAATGCATGGCTTCCTTGCGTAATTTTAAAAATGTTCGTAGTTTTGCGCCGGGGTAAGTCTTTCACGACCAGCTCCCTCAGAATCCTCCAGGACGGGAACGTAGCAAAGGTATGGGGTTGAGCGGTGCGATGAAAGTAGCTTACCCTTTTTTTAGTTCCTTTTTTAATAGGTTTTGAAGAGACGTTAAACTTAGAATCAGAATATTATGAAATTTTTTATTGATACTGCAAATTTAGAAGAGATTAAACAAGCCAATGATTTGGGGATTTTGGACGGGGTTACTACCAATCCTTCACTTATGGCCAAAGAAGGAATTGCAGGGGAATCCAATATCCAGCAACACTATGTCAATATTTGTAACATTGTTGGTGGAGACGTAAGTGCAGAAGTAATCTCCACAGATTACGAGGGAATCATTCGGGAAGGTGAAGTTCTTGCTGCTTTGCACAAAAATATTGTGGTAAAGGTTCCTATGATCGCAGATGGCATCCGTGCGATCAAATATTTCTCATCAAAAGGTATTCGGACGAACTGTACCTTGATTTTTTCTCCCGGGCAGGCTTTATTGGCCGCCAAAGCAGGTGCCACTTATATTTCACCCTTCGTTGGAAGATTGGATGATGTCTCGACTAGCGGGGTAGATTTGATTGCTCAAATCAAAGCCATTTTCAACAACTATACTTTTGATACTCAAATTTTGGCAGCTTCTGTTAGACATCCAATGCATGTCATCGATTGTGCCATGATTGGTGCCGATGTCATGACTGGCCCACTGAGTGCCATTATGGCTCTGGCCAAACATCCTTTAACAGATAACGGACTTGAAAAATTCCTGGCTGATTACGCGAAACTAAATTCCTAATCAACAGGTATAAACAGATCCGTCCTCGACGACTTCTGAATTTTCAAAAATAGCACGAGCTTCCTGTTCATGCTCTTCCGAATCGGCATAGCGCGAGCTAATATGTCCTAGTAGTAGACGTCCTACTCCCGCCGCCTGTGCAAAAGTTGCCGCCTGTCCGGCAGTAGCGTGTCTGGTCGCCCTGGCCCTTTCTGCATGCCTCTGTGTGAAGGTCGCTTCATGATAGAGTAAATCTGCTTCCCGGGCATGAATGACATTATCCATATTTAGAGCCGTATCAGAAAAATAAGCATAAGAAGCCGATTTTTTCGGAGGAAACGTGTATTTGGAAGCTGGAAACAAGCGTCCCTCTTCATCCTGATAATCTTCTCCCCTTCTAAAAAAGGGAATGGCTTGTAGCGAAAGTTGATCCTCTCTAAACAGTTCTCCGTTGATCGTATATTCTTTCTGCTTTTCCGAAATCCGGAAGCCACAGGTTTTTACCCGATGCTTTAGAGGAAAGCTGGTGATTTCTATAAATCGATCTTCATAAATCAGCTCGGCACCGTCATTCTTCGTTGGATGAAAATGAATGTAAAATGCATAACGGTGTCCGCTTGCCTTTTGCTGTAGCTCAATGATTCCCTTCAATTCTTCAGGTCCGAAAATGTGAATTTCTTTCGTTCTCCCCAACAGATTCATAGTGCTCAGTAGGCCAATCAAACCAAAATAATGATCTCCGTGAAGGTGAGAAATTAACACCAAACTGATGCGCTGAAACTTAATTCCATATTTTCTCAATTGCACCTGTGTTCCCTCCGCACAATCGATTAATATATGCCGTTCATTACAGTTCAGATACTGAGCTGTCGGGTTTCTTCTCGAAGTCGGCAAGGCGGCTCCGGAACCCAGAATCGTTAAAGAAAAAGGCATTTTATTTCTCTTTCATAAAGGCTTGTGCCTCCTCGAGCGTATCCACAATCGTAAAAATACGATCCAATTGAGCAATGGAAACTAATTTCATGATCGTTGCATTGAGACCACAAAGCACAAATTTTCCGCTCGAATCCTTGCATAGCCGATTTGCCACCAAAATAGCACTCAATCCAGAAGAGTCACAATATTTTGTTTTCCCTAGATTAAGGACGATTGAGTTGATTCCTTTTTTATTCAGTAAAACGAACTCACTCTTTAATTCGCTGGCCTTTGTTGCGTCCAATTTATCCACGTTACTTGTAACGGTGGAGTACTGATTGGAATGAGAAATCTCAAAGTTCATGAACGGATCTTCTATGCGTTGATATTGGATCAAAAATAATAAAAATATCATAGCTTGTTCGCGCTCATCTGACTTCTTGCATTAATCCTTATTTTAGCAGTCGAACAATGAGACATCAGCTGAATTTACTTCTCAGGAACAGCCTTCCTTTTCAGTTTTTCCTTTTCTTACTGGGACTTTCTCTACTCATGCACTGGTTTGAGATAATCAAGCTTGCTCCCACAGGGTCTCATATTTGGCGGCAGTGTGATTCCCTTTCCATCGTACAGAATTATTTCTACGATGGTCAAGCTCTTTTAAGTCCAAGAACAAATGATTATCGCGAAGCCATGCGAGATGTTTCTCTAACAGAATTTCCGATCATCTACTATCTTGACTCCTGGATTTGGAAACTTACAGGGGAAAATTTTTGGTCTCCCAGATTGCTTAATTTATTTTTTCTGATCGCCGGACTTTGGGGACTTTTTAAGGGGATGTCTTTGCTGAAAATTAGAAAGCCGCTCCTGTTTGCCGTTTTGGCCCTGGTCATGGCCTCTCCCGTCTTATCACATTATGCGGTGAATGTACTTCCCAATACGGCTGCCATCGGACTCACTTTTCTCTCCTGGTATTTCTTTTATCGCTATGATCAAGAAGGGACAAAAAAACACCTGCTTATTGCTATCCTTTTATTGAGCCTGTCCGGACTACTAAAGATTACGCTCATCTTCAGCTTTGTTATCTACCTGTTTATACTACTTTATCGCTGGTATCAACGCAAAGAGACACCTTATTTTCCCCTTTTGCTTTTATTCGCAGGACTGGGAATTATTTATCTCTGGACGCACTACCTAAACGGCTACAATCATGAATCTGCCGCAGCCTCACTATTTGAATCTTTCAGCGTTTTTGCGCATAGTTCCGAAGAAATAAAGGCTGTTTGGAATGGCGGATTCAAAGACCACTGGATTTTAATTGAACATCGCGTCTTTTGGTTTGGCTTCTGCATCCTGTTTCTATTCAACTTTTATCAGATCATTCGTCATAGAAACTGGTTGGTTTTATGGATTCACTTGCTTTTAATGGGAAGTTCCACTATTTACTTCCTGGTCTTCTTTATGAGTTTCGAAAATCACGATTATTATTTACTTGATCTGATTCCTCATATCACCGTTCACCTCATTACAACAGCTTACTACCTGAGCCGACTTTCGACGAAATGGCCCGTCCTACTTTTTCAGCTGTTTGCATACACTTCTGTTGTGATCGGCTCCGGACATGTTGTGGCCAGGAATCTGGATATTCAGAAAGGAATGGCCAAGCTGCAAAGTCATTTGGTAGATCGCTATTCCTTTGGGTTCCACCAGTATTTTCGCTATGATTCTTCCCTCCGCTGGCCCCTCAAACAATATCGGAAGCAATTAAGACAACTGGGAATTAATCGACAGACAGCTGTCATTTGTGTGCCTGATCAAAGTCCAAATATTTCGCTCTACTATTTCAACCTTCGGGGACAAAGTAATTTCCATCTGCCACTCATGGAACCAACTCAGGAGTTGAGTCAAAAAGCCCGGGAAGGATATCAATTTTTGATCTTACAAAAGAATCTGGATCAGGGACTGGAAGAACGGCTTAAAACAATCGATTTCTATAAAATTTGGGAAGATCAGCTAATCACCGTATATCGGATCACAACACTCGCAACACCCAAAAAATGAAACTAATTGATCCACCTACGTTATGCGCAGACAAGCCGAAATATTTTCTAATTTTGCTCAAATAGTCAAAACATGGATATCCTTCTTCAAATTGCCCTGATTATCCTCCCTGCCGGAGGCGTTTTAATGACGACCATTTACTTCCTCCGAAAGCAGGAAAGCAAAGAGATAAAAAGCCTCCAACTGGAACTGAGAAAAGAACGTCAAAAATTCTTTCTTCCCAGTCGTGTAGAGGCATATCAACGCGCTGTGTTGTTGATGGAACGAATTTCGCCTATGGCGCTTGTGATGAGGTTGCACAATCCAGGACTTCCTGCTAAGGCCCTTCAGGCAGATCTTTTGAAAACGATTCGGGAAGAATATGACCACAATGTAGCTCAACAAATCTTTGTTTCACCCGGTGGATGGCAAATGGTCAGAACTTCCAAGGAAGAAACGATCAAAATTATTAACCTGGCTGGGAGTCAGATGGGAGATACAGCGACTGGCATGGATTTAAGTTCAAAAATACTGGAAATTTGTGCTGAAGTTGGACAACTTCCAACGGAGATCACTATTGAATATTTGAAAAAGGAACTTCAGGAACTATTTTAGAATATGTCTCAAAAAGAACACATCCTGGAAAACCGTCAGATTAGGCAAAAAATGCTTCGCATAGCCTATCAGTTGCTTGAAAACAGTACGGAATTCAGGAATATTCATCTGATTGGCATTCAGGGAAATGGTTTTGCCCTTTCCGGACTACTTAAGTCTTTGCTGGAAGAGCATGGACAACAGGAAATTCAACTGAGTAAGTTGGAGATCAATAAAGAAAATCCGGGGAAACACCCCATTCTTATTCTGGATGGCCCAAAAAATCCATCGGAAACTCTTTGTGTACTCGTTGATGATGTATTGAATTCCGGACGAACGATGCAATATGCGCTGATCCCCATTCTACAATTGGAAGTTGCCGGAATCAAAACAGTCGCACTCGTGGATCGAAGACACCGGAAGTATCCCATAAAATGTGACTTCGTAGGACTTTCATTGTCCACAACCCTTCAGGAACGCGTCGAAGTAGTCATCGACTCCAATGAACAAATTTCTGCTTTCCTGACCTAGATGAAAAAGATAACCGAAAAAGAAAGTCTGTATCACGACCTGGAAAAGATGTCCAGTTCGGAGATTATCCAGTCAATAAATCAGGAAGATGCCAAAGTTCATGAGGCCGTAGGTGCTATTCTGGACGACATCTCCCAATTTGTCGATGAGGCCTTTACTCGGATGTCTGAGGGAGGACGACTTTTCTACATCGGAGCAGGAACAAGCGGACGACTGGGAATTTTAGATGCGAGTGAGTGTCCTCCTACCTTTGGAGTATCACATAACCTGGTAATCGGATTGATCGCTGGTGGGGACCAGGCCATTCGAAAGGCTGTTGAATTTGCAGAAGACGACCGAAACCAGGCCTGGAAGGACCTCGAGGCATATCAAATCGGAACGTCAGATATTTTAGTTGGTATCGCTGCTTCCGGAACGACCCCTTACGTACTGGGAGGTATTGAAAAAGCCAATCAAGAAGGAATTCTTACTGCTGGAATCAGCTGCAATCCTGAAAGTCCTTTGTCTCAACTTGCTCAACACAACCTCTGCCCGGTGGTTGGTCCTGAATTTCTTACAGGTAGCACGCGAATGAAGTCCGGAACTGCTCAAAAAATGGTTCTGAACATGATTTCCACTTCCCTCATGATCAAACTCGGGCACGTCCAGGGAAACCGAATGGTAGATATGCAGCTGAGCAATGACAAGCTCGTTGACCGGGGAGTCAGAATGATTCAGGAAAAACTGGATTTAGACTATGAGACCGCTAAAAAAGAACTTCTAAAGTATGGAAGTGTTCGGGAGGTCTTGAAAACTCATCAGTCATAGTTCCTCCGTCAGGAATAAACACCTGTTTCCTTAAGTACGATTACCTAATATTTAGTAAAATAAGGGTTTAGGAGACATAGTTGCTTATTTTAGGTTTACCAAAAAACTCAACTATGAATCATTTTAAAAACCTAAACAGTGATGATCCCGAAGCAAACGGATTTACACTGGTATCAGAATCGGAAGCATTTCAAATGAGTCCGGAAGAAGCTCTTACAGACGAGTTCTGTTATTTTTATCACAAAGGTCTCTATCATGCCCAATGGAAGTACATACATACCGATGGTCGATGGTGGGGTAAAGCTGAATTTGGACCTTTTTGGTTTGAAAAAGTCAAATGGCATCCCAAATTGAAATTTCGCGCCGAGATTAATCGCATTTTTTCCTGGGATTTAATTTGTGAAGTCGACATGAAGCCCGGTCAGGTATTAAATATCTGGGGAACCGTTTTCGAAACTGCCTGGAACATCACGACTAAGGACGACTTAATTGCGGAAATCAACCAGGCACGGAAGCTCGACACGCCTTTTGAGCAATCAGCAGTAATAGCTAGGTAGACAAGCACTCAACATTTTTTTATCAGAACTCCGGAAGTTGAATGCTTCCGGGTTTTAATCCGGTTCAATGTGAATCAGAACATGACCTAGATTGGGGATTTTCGCTCTCAGATGATCCTTCAAACAATGTGCTATTTCATGTCCTTCCCGAACCGAAAGCTCTCCTTCTACGATGGCATGCAAATCCACATGATAGCTGGTTCCTGCTTTGCGAATGAAACATTTTTCTGTTCCCAGTACCCCCTGAACCTCCAGTGATTCCTTCCTGATCTCTTCCAGGAGGTCATCGTACAGGTGTTCATCCATAATCTCACCCAAAGCCGGCCTAAAAATCAGATAGCTATTATAAATAATGAAGCCAGAAGCTAGTAATGCCGCCCAATCGTCTGCCGTCTCATAGCCTTCTCCAAAAATCAAGGCAATAGAAATCCCGACAAAGGCCATCACCGAAGTAATGGCATCGCTTCGATGGTGCCAGGCATCGGCTTTAAGCGAAGAACTATTCGTCTCTTTACTCTTCTTAAGGACAATCCTGAATGAGATTTCTTTCCAAAGAATAATCCCTACGAGAATGATCAAAGTCCATGATTCCGGGGCTTTATGGGGTGTTTGGATGTTCTGTATGCTTTCATAGGCAATAATGGTGGCAGAAGTCACCAGAAACGAAACCACCAAAAATGTAATAAGTGGTTCTATTTTCCCATGACCATAAGGATGATTCTCATCAGCAGGCCGTTTAGCATATTTTAGTCCAAATAGCACCAACAGAGATGAAAAAACATCTGTCGTTGACTCAATGGCATCTGCGATCAGTGCGTAAGAATTGCCAAAGAAACCGGCTAGCCCCTTAATGAGCGCCAGACTGGTATTTCCGATGACACTGAAATAACTTGTTCGAATCGCTGTTTCTTCCTTATTTATTCTTTCTGGCATTGAAGCTCCACTTTTACAGGCCCCTTGCTATCGAGACACATTCTTTCTTTGTTCTCTACATATCTGATCCTAGCCTACTCATAAAAACAACATCCCAAAAGTGATTTCGAATTGTGATTTTATTTACGCTACGCCTGGCTCATACGATAATTCCGTATTTCCACACCATTTACCAAATTTATGTTTTCCCTGATTACTTTGAATCCTTTCGCTTCAAAAAATGGCCTGGCCGTCTTACTGACATCGGAGGACAAACTTTCAAAACCTCGCTTCAATGATTCGGCTTTTAATTTTTCATAGATTAAACTAGCTATCCCCTGCCTTAAAAAGGCTTTATGAACATAGAGAAAATCCAAATAATTTCCATTTTCCAGAGAACCGAAACCAAGCATTTCCTCATCCCTTTCTACAATCAAGACGAACTGTGTATCCAAAAAAGATTTCCACCTTTCCACATTCTTTACCGAAGTTATCCAGGCATCAATTTGTTCCTGATTGTAATCGTTTCGACAAGTACTTTTTATGGTTTCCACAAACAAGTGCTGCATCTTGCCCAAATCATTCAAATTTGCTACTCTACATCTCACTTCCATTTGTTCATCCTTTTTATTCGGACCACAACTTTATAAAGATACCGCTTTATTTTTCATCGGTTGACAAAGTCACATATCGGACCATCTTAGTCACTTATTTACCCTTATGGGTCAGGGCAATATAAAATGGGGGATGCTTTCTTAAAATTGTTCAAAACTCCTTTAAACAGAGGTTTCAATTGACTTAAAAAGCCCTTATCTTTGTGCCCATGCAAAAGATGAAGTCGATTGATCCAAAAGAGCTTGCTATACCGGAAGTTCACCAACTCCTGTTGGGTTCCGTGGGTCCCAGACCGATTGCTTTTGCTTCGACCATTAGTTCTGATGGAATTCCGAACCTTTCACCATTTAGCTTTTTCAATGTCTTTAGTGCCAATCCACCGATCTTGGTTTTTTCACCAGCCAGAAGTGGAAGAACCAAGTTACAAAAAGACACTTATCACAATGTAAAAGCAGTTCCTGAAGTGGTCATTAATGTGGTTACCATGGACATGGTTCAGCAAATGAGTTTGAGTAGCTCTCCTTACCCACCGGAGGTAAATGAGTTTGTGAAATCCGGCTTTACTCCCGTCAAATCGGAGGTCGTGGCTCCTTCTCGCGTTCTGGAATCCCCTGTTCAATTTGAATGCAAAGTCAATCAGGTCATTGAACTTGGAGATGGTGGTGGTGCCGGGAACCTCATTATTTGCGAAGTTGTGCGGATTCATGTGAATGAAGAATTGTTCAACGAAGCCGGAAGGATTGATCAGAAAAAAATCAATCTGGTTTCTCGAATGGGGGGTAACTGGTATTGCCATGCAAATGAGCATTCCATGTTTGAAGTTCAGAAACCACTAACAACCATTGGAATCGGTTTTGATCAAATTCCATCGGATATACTACAAAGTGAAATTTTATCTGCAAATGACCTGGGCTTACTCGCAAGTGTCGAAGAATTGCCCGATGAAACAGCAGTGAATGAATACAAGCTTCTTGAACTCAGTGAATTATTCATTGAACTGGAAGACCAAGCTGTCGAGTTAGAACAGGCCCTCCACCGGGAAGCTAAAAAACGTTTAAGTGAAAATCAGGTGACAGAAGCATGGATGACGCTTTTGTCCTTTAACAATTAAGATTATGTTCAAATTACAAGGAGTCGTTAAAGTCGTTAACCCAACTGTTCAGATATCGGATAAATTCTCAAAAAGAGAATTCGTTGTAACCGATAATTCTTCCATGTATCCACAGGATATTTTGTTCCAATTGGTACAGGATAAATGCTCTCTGTTGGACGGGATTAACGTGAACGACCAAATCGAGGTTTCTTTCAATATTCGTGGTCGTGAATGGACAAATCCGCAGGGAGAAGTCAAATATTTTAACTCACTGGACGCCTGGAGACTTGATAAAGTCGGAGCTGGAGGTGGAATGCCTGCTGGAGGTCCTTCGGACATGGATTTGGGTGGAAGTACCAATGCCAGCCCGAATGTTGAAACAAACGTTCAGGAAGAAGACGACGATCTGCCATTCTAAGGCTTAATCAATGCTCCAATGAAAGGCTTGTCGTAAGAGAGACATCTCCCGGTAGGGTAGCCTCTTCATGGAAATTTTCAATTTGGACTGCACGTCCTCCATTTCCAATTCTATTGGTGAAATCATTTGAATTCGATATGACTTGTACCCGTAGTCAGTCTTGAATTCAATGGTATCCGCCTGCTCATTCAATCGATAAGGGAAATCCGTTTTCTCCCCCCGTTCATTTTCTACAATTAGGTAATGACGGCGATGAAAATAAAGGCGTTTCCATGGCTGTACCATGTGTTCTCCGAAGGGTTCCAATTGATATGCGCCGTGATAGATCGGACGTTTAGAAAGGTCATCATTGTAATTTCCTGACAACAGATATGGCGCCGTACTTTCAGCAATCAGTGTGGCAATAAGCAGGAATTTGAGTAGAAAATAGCGAGGTTTGTTCATCAAATTTGAGAATAGCTGTTCATCCGGCAGAGTCTCCTGCCCTCTTCCCCACAATACCGCCAACACAGAACGATAGGAAAGCAGTAGAAAACCACACAACAAAAGCAGAAATCCGGCATGAACTTTAACCGAAATGTCAAACGAAATATTGATTGCATACACATGGATCAACACTCCAAATGCAATGATTAAGCCCAATAATTGGGTCCGCCGAAACAATAGCAAAAGTGCTGGAATAACTTCCATCAGACCGGAAAACAGGCTGTATTCGTATGACGCTCCTACGGTCGTCCAATAAAGTAGATCCGGGTCAAGATCACCAACCAGCGTATACATCGTGTTGGGTTCAGGCAAGAAGAACTGCCATTTAAACACCTTATTCAAACCGTACATTAATAACTGCAAAGACAGGTAATACGTTCCGATTTGAAACACCCACTTTTTCAATATGGAGATCTTTCTTCGAAGCAAAAAATGGAACAGTATTGCAATCAATTGGGCGATGATAAGCAAGTTAAACAAATGGACATAGAGTAGCGTTGAATCCGATTCAAAACCGGTCAGAAGATGTCCGGATTCACTGATTCCAAAAACATGCTCTGCCGTAAACAATGCCAGGTACCGATAGAAGGGCAGAAAAATAGACGCCGGATCATGAAAAAGCGTGTATCCCACCGGAAAGCTGCTTATATAGAGGAAAACAAAAATGTTCATCCACAGAGCAAAAGCATACATCGAACTTCGCCACCAGGTACTTCTGAAAATTGCCATCATATACCTGCATACAACCGAAATCCGATTGCGTTCAGCGAAAATTATTTACTCCAGAGTTCTGGCAACTCCCCACGTCGTTCCGTTATTTTCCCTTGCTCATCAAAGGAAACTTCGTAAACCGTTTTTTGATCTTTGTATAAAGCCTGATAAGCCAGTTGCCCGGAAGCATACCATCGGGACTGTAATCCTTCTTTCTGATGAAGGCCCCCATAAAAATTATCAACGTATGGCTTTCCGTCCTGATACCACATGCGTTCACTTCCCAGTGAAAAACCATCTTTCTGATGAAAATCAAAATCCAGTGTTCCGCTGGCATAATAGCCTATTTGCCAGTCTACCCAACCAGAATCAAGATGCATAAAGCGGTATTTATGTTCATTTTCGGGAAGCACCTGGACCACCCAACCATTATACACTTTACCGTTCAGTGAATAGATGTACTCCCCCATTCCTTTGTCATCGACAACAAGTTTTGATCGCAGTGCCGAAAGATCTTGTTTCACCTCTTTCTGGAGCAAATCCAGGGACGGAACTTCTGGATCGCGCTGATAAGGGACCTCTTGGGGTAAATGTTGGGCACAGGCCGATAAGAATACCAGAGAAGCACTTCCCAGAAATAAAATTCGCTTAATGCCCATCATACTAAGATACGAAGATTTAGGTAATCCCGGAAGTATTCAAATTCCCTAACGTGGTCACAAAAATCTGATAGTCGTGTTTCCGTATTTTTAGAGAAAGTTTTGCCTGAATATGTAGGTTATAAATATCCAATGAACGCGTCTTCGCTTCTATCTGACCAATTTTCAGGATGTCTACAGAAATAAAACTCCCCTTTCTGTTAAACAAATAAGAACTCTGTCCCGGATCGGCATCCTTGTAAAACGCAGTCTGTAAAAATGCTTTTTTGTCCAGATCCAGTAAATTTTCAATCGAATTGAGATGATGTATAAACCAGAGAACCGTATTGGAATCAATCAGCAAGCGATTCAAACTATCCCTGGAAAGAATTCGGGCATTATTGATGATCGCCGGGCCATAGAAGTTTCGTTTGTAGGAATATACATGATCATAAGTGATAGCGTAACGCAACTCAAAGGTATGGATGATCGGATGGAGCTTCATCAACAGCGGATCAGGACTAGAGCCTGATACAAAACGCATAACATTCGCCTGGAAGAACAGGGAAAACACAATGGCCTGCACAGGTGTTTCAAACAACTGAAAACCTCCGTCACCCGTACTAATAAAATTCTTCCGAAAGTCTTCAATGCGATCTCCATACTTATGAAAATGAAAGGCTTCATGATCCAAACAGTTCTGACAGGTTTTCTGATACAAATGCTCCAAAACCACCGGCACATAGATTTGCTCGGCATGTGGAAACTGACTGTATTTGTAAATGTCAAAACCGAGAATTACTCGTCGGTACAAATAAGCTTCCGGCAATTTCCTGATGTTTTCCTCATCATGCAATTCTTCCAGTAACTTTTCAGCTTTAAATTCTTTCATAGGTCCTTGTTACAGATACCCTCTGGCCGAAAAGACGGATTCCCGGGAACTGTAGAGTTTGTTTTTTCCATCTGAAATTTAAGAAAAAAAATGATCCAGGCAAATGAACCCTTTTGAAAGCCATCTGTACCGAATGGAAAATTTTAAATCATGAAAAAGTACGTCTTTATCCTTTTGACCCTTTGTATCGGACAGCAGTTTCAGGCCCAAACCAAAATGATTGCCTGGAAAAGCCACAGTAGTGTACGTAGTAGCGAATTCCTTACAGAAAATTTTAACCTGGGAATAATCAGCATGGACTTTGACGAAGAAGTCAAACTACGGGAACGTCGCCTTAAGGAGGCTCACCAGGTGCATACCAAAATTCCTATTCAAACGAATACAAAACATGTTATTCACAAGGAAAGATTGGCCAAGGATCAGAAATCTATGAAACGTGTTCATGCGAAAGGACAAGTTGTTCCACGAAAAGACATCAAAACACAGGAACGAATTATTTATCCCACTGACAGCCTCCAAAGGGGGAAGCAAAAGCTGGAACGTCCCGGAAATCATTACAAAATTGAAGGAAACGAAGCCCGTCCAATGCTAAAAGGACAGCAAATCCAAAAAGGTCTGGGATCTAACTATCATCTGTTTTTCTCCCTAATAGCTCTTTTTCTGCTCGGTGGAATCATTGTGCATCAGCGGCCTTGAATCATTCTAGATCCTCCGCCCCTTCCACGATAGCTTCATAAACATGCGGGAAATTGGAAGAATTAACAAGTAAAGCGGATACAACAGACTGAAAACGGGAACAAAGGCCAATAATTTTCCTCTCGAAAAGCGCCTCAGATACGGAATGAACATCATGAGATCAAAGACAATTTTGATCAGCAAAATGAAGGCAAGCGACGGATTATAACAAATGACCAGGATGGGATACAAATGATACATCAATCCCAATAAAGCCATCCAAAACATCGTTCTGTTCGAGACCCCTCCTAATTTCGACAACCAACGCAAACGTTGCTGAATCACCTCCATAAACGTGCCTGGCAATGACGTCCAGACGGCCAGTTCCGACTTCATAGAGGTCTCAATAGTACGATCATCCCGGATAAAATCACTCAACAAAAAAAGATCATCACCACTGGCATGCGTCCGATGACTTAAATCTGTCGAGGACTCCAGGTACGAGGATTTTAAAAACAAGAGATTTGCCCCGCTGCAGGTCAATTGTCGGTTATATCCGGAAAGCCCCCAATGGAGATTAAACAGGTAGGCATAGTCCAGTTCAAAAAATGGAGAAAACCACCTGGAATTACACATGGTCACCGGAAGAATCAGCAAATCACAGGCTTTCTCCTTTTCCAGATGCATGAAATAATCGGCTGGAACGCGAATATCAGCATCCCACGTGAGGATGTATGTTCCAGAAGCTTCTTCTACTCCCTTTCTAAGCGCCTGCTTCTTCCCTGCTTCATCATCCCCCAACTTTAACTGCCTAACAGGTAGTGAAAATTCGTGGCTTTCAACCAATTCTGAGCTTCGATCACTCGAATGATCGTCTATAAAAATGAGTTCTTTCGGTTTCACAGATAATCTCTGAATGCATTTGAGTAATTCAATCAGTGCTTTTTCTTCATCCCGATATGGAATTAATACCGAAACTTCCACTGTCCTGATGGATGCCCTTTCCTTCAGGGGTGGTCTACCCGCTCGGGAAACGCCCAGTAGATGAATGTAAAGCAACAAGAACGCAAAAATCAAATATCCACCAACAATCATGTCCGCTCTGGTTTAAATTGAAAGAATGGAAGCCCAACAAGGGCGGTCACCCCCTGATTGATTCCCCACAAACAAACTGATGCCAGTAAAACAGCTTCCAGATTCTCCGTATAAGCTGAAAAGACCCAAAGTGCCATCGATTCCCGAATCAGTAATTTCCCAAACCAAAGAGAAGGTAGCAAAGTGGACCACAAATAAACCTGCCAAACATATCCGAAAGCGCTCCAATCAATTTCAACTCCAAAGGCATGGAGCAACAATACGAACTGGAAAGAAAAAACAAGGTAGCGGCAAGAACTCAGCACCAGTAATTTTAACCTGGTTACCATGGAAGTATTGAGTCCTCGTGAAAAGGAAACAGACCAGCTCAAATTTTTCATGAAAGCAGGCAGTTTTTTCAGCATCAAATACAAGTAGAAAATCACTCCAAAAATAATCGAAGCTCCTCCCCAAATGTAGATCAGGTTTACTTCCTGAAGCCTGGGAATTCCAATCCAAAACAGGGAAAGGATTCCGAAGAGAATGCTCGAAATAAATTGGGACGCATTTCCAAGCAAGGTTAGACTGACAATTTCCGGACGTTTCTCTGGCTCAAAATACAGCATCCGACCGACAAAATTTCCCAGTAAATTGGGCGTTACGAATCCCGTTAAAATCCCAGAAAGAAAAGATCGAAGTCGAATTCGAAAAGGGCTTTCAACCCTACTGGATCGAAGGACGACTTCCCACTTCAGATACTCAAAAAACCAGTTCACAAACATCAGTAGAACCACTAGTCCCACATAGCGAAAATCGACCTGAATGATCGCCAGTTTATCAGCATCAAGTGTCGAAATTTGCTCACAAAGCAGATAGATGACCCCAGCAAACAGGATAATTTTGAAAAAAAAGAGAAGGAGCTTTTTATTTTTTATAGCTTTGGTCAAAATTCCAACTTTCACATGGTCTCGGACAAAATTATCCTTGGTATTGACCCCGGTACAACCGTCATGGGATACGGGATCATCCATGTCAAAGGTAAAAAATTTGACTTACTCAATTTCGGGATCATCCAACTTTCCAAACTTCCAACTCATCCGGACAAACTCAAACGCATTTTTGAACGCGTAGACGGACTCATTAAAGAGTATAAACCGGATGAAATGGCCATTGAAGCTCCATTCTTCGGAAAAAACGTTCAATCCATGTTGAAACTGGGAAGAGCCCAGGGAGTGGCCATTGCTGCCGCTTTGAAATCAAATATTCCATTTGAGGAATACACTCCGCGTAGAATTAAACAAGCAGTAACGGGAAGCGGACAGGCCTCCAAAGAACAAGTGGCAGCCATGCTTCAAAATCTACTCAAATTTGAGGAAATGCCCAAATACATGGACGCCACGGACGGATTAGCCGTCGCACTCTGTCATCATTTCTCAAAAGGGATTGGAGAACACAATAAAAGTGGTTCGAATGACTGGAAAAGTTTCCTAAAAAACAACCCGGACCGAAAACGTTGAGTTTATTCGTCGTCCAACTCGTTTCGGAGTCTCTGTCTTAATTTCCGGTTGTAGGTTTCCAGCAAGAACTTAAAATAGTTCGGAGTACTTTTTGAAATACACTTGGTATAAGCTTTCAAACGATGCTCTACATGTTCCTGAAGCATTTCCAGCAAATCAAGTCCATCATATAAGTCCTCTGCCGCTGTCTGAATTGCCTGAAAATGATTTTCCAAGGATAAATCAACTGCCTGTTTTCCTTTGATGTTGTTATCTATACATTCATAGTAGATCTCTTTCATATCAAAAGATTCCAGCATCTCTACATTCAAACGCTCTTTCAAAGGCTTGTTGAACTCAAATTCTACCTCAAACTCAATGTCATCGGCCTCTGAGAGTCTTGCCTCCAGGAAACGATCAGGGAAGCGGAATGCATCCTGCCAGTTAATGTAATCCTGCCAAAGTCCGAATCTACGAACGTTATTTCCCAGATCAATCAACTTAAACCGGCTCTTATTCGGTAACCGCCTGGAACCACGTCCAATCATCTGGTGGTAAAGCGTCAACGATCTTGTCGCCCGGTTCAGGATTATGGTTTCAACAGTCGGCTCATCAAAACCAGTTGTCAAAATTCCGACGGAAGTCAAAATGGCATCCGGGGTTTCTTTGAACCAGCGCAGTACATCTTTACGGTCCCGATCACTGAAGGTTGAATCCAGGTGTCTGATTTTGTACCCTCTTTTCTTGAATGTCTCTTCCACAGCAATCGACGTTTCGATTCCAGAATTGAAGATCAGCGTCTTATCTCCGATCGCTACCTCTTCATAGGCAAACAGTAATTTTTCCTGCATGAAGTAGTTTCCATACACCAGTTCTGAACTGCTTACCGTGAAATCACCGTTCGATCCAATCTTCAATCCATGCAGATTTACATCATAAGTAAATGTCTCTGCGTCAGATAAATACCCGTTATCAATCAAAGAAGAGATACACTCTCCAACCAACAGTTTATCGTAATTATCATTGAGCGGCAGGGCCTTGTTGGAACTCAAAGGAGTCGCTGTTACCCCCAAAATATTGGCCGACTCATAATACTGAAAAATCTTCCGGAAGCTATTGTAATGCGCTTCATCCACAATGACCAATCCAACCCCTTCGATAAAGTTTTCATCGTCTTGCAAACGGTTGTTCAGGGTTTCAACCATGGCAATGTAACAAGGGTAATCCTCGTCCTCATCCAGTTTCTTTACATCGCTGCTGATGATCTTATTTTCAACACGAATTGCCGAAAGTTGCTTGGAAGTCTGCACGGACAATTCGATCCGGTGAGTCAGAATCAATACTTTTTTCTCGAAATGTTTTATGTATCGTCGCGCAATTTCCGAAAAGATCACTGTCTTTCCTCCCCCGGTTGGTAACTGAAACAAAAGATTAAATCGGTTGTCCTGTTCTTCAAACTCTTTAAGAATGGCCTCCACAGTATCTTTTTGAAATGGATACAGGGTCTTGGCTTTGTACAGGTCCGTGTCAATCATGCTTCAAAATTGGGGCTACAAAAATAGGCATCTTTTATGGTTAATCAAAATAAGCGGGAAGACAATCCAGAGATCGCCAATACGTGAAAAGCTATTTTCCATTAATTATAAACAAATTGAAAACGAGACCCATTTAAACATTATTTTTGCTTCACTTTTGAAATTATAAAATGCAATGAGCGACGTAGAAAAAATAAACTGTTTGATTATCGGTTCAGGACCAGCTGGTTACACCGCTGCCATTTATGCAGCACGCGCCGATATGAAGCCTGTGATGTATCAGGGAATGCAACCAGGCGGACAATTGACAACGACCAATGAAGTAGAAAATTTCCCTGGATATCCGGATGGCGTTACTGGTCCAGAAATGATGATTCAACTCGAAGCACAGGCAAAGAGATTTGAAACCGATATTCGTTTTGGATTCATTGATAAAGTCGATTTTTCAGGAGAACCTCTGAAATGTTGGACCGAAAACGGTCATGAAATACATGCGAATACGGTGATTATTTCTACCGGAGCATCAGCCAAATATCTCGGACTTCCCTCCGAGCAAAAGTTCCTGGAATCAGGGGGCGGAGTTTCAGCATGTGCCGTTTGTGACGGATTCTTCTATAGAGGTCAGGAGACTGTGATCGTAGGGGCCGGAGACTCTGCTTGTGAAGAAGCTCATTACCTTTCAAAACTTTGTACGAAAGTGACTATGTTGGTGCGTCGGGATGAATTCCGAGCTTCCAAGATCATGGCAGACCGAGTCAAAAACACTCCGAATATTGAAATCCTGTTCAATACGGAAACGGTTGAAGTACTGGGAGACGATGGCGTTACCGGTGCACGAGTGAAAAACAGCCAAACCGGAGAAGAAAAGGTCATCCCATGTACCGGATTTTTTGTAGCTATCGGACACAAACCGAATACGGATATTTTCAAGGATTACATCAACCTGGACGAAACCGGATACATCAAATATGAACAACCAGGAACAAGTAAAACAAATGTTCCCGGAGTATTTGTTGCCGGAGATGCTGCTGATAAAACTTATCGACAAGCGATTACGGCCGCTGGTACAGGATGTATGGCCGCCCTGGATGCCGAGCGTTATTTGGCGGCCAAGGGACATTAATCGAAATTTGTAAACGTATTTTCGGAGCAGAATAACAAACTTCTGTTGAAAAGATATTTTCGGAATCTGCTTCGAATTGCTTACATTTAGTTCTGTAAGCTAAAAAGTCAGTACTTCATGTTTGAAGAGAACGAAGAAGAATTCGACCGCGATTTCAGAGAGGACATTGAGCGTTTTGAACGCTCTTTACAGGGAGAGGAATTCGGATTCATGGATGCCGACCGCATTGAAATGTTGGTTGACCATTACCTGATCCATAGTTCGTACTCCAAAGCTGCTACCTGCTGTGATATCGGAATCAGTCAATTTCCTTTTAACCACATTTTCCTGCTTCGTAAAGCACAGGCACTTTCCGCCCAGGGTAAACTGAAAGAAGCATTGGGTCTGCTGAATGAGTATGAGCAAACATCTGTGATCGGTTGTGAATTCAATCTCACCAAGGCTTCCATTTTTAGTCAGCTAAAAGATTCAAAACGAGCGATTCGATATTTTCGGGAGGCACTGAATGATTCCGACATTGAGGACAAGGATGAAATTTACCTGGACCTGGCCATGGAATATCAGCAACAGGGAGACTATCAATCCGCCATCCAGGTTTTGCAGGAGGCAATCCATCAAAATCCGAAGAACGAAGGGGCTATTTACGAACTGGCCTATTGCTACGATCATACCAAAGAAATCGAAAAAGCCATCAAATGCTATTCCGACTTCATTGATGAAAACCCCTATTCGTTCACGGCATGGTACAATCTGGGAAATGCCTATTCCAAGGAGGAAAATTATGAAAAGGCGATCTGGGCTTACGATTACTGCATCGTGATCAATGAAAGTTTCTCTCCCGCTTATTTCAATCTGGGGAATGCTTGTCTTTCACTCGAGCGTTACCAAACGGCCATCGAATACTTTGAAAAGTGTATGGAACTTGACGGAGAAGATGGTCTGGCCCTCTGCTATATCGGCGAATGTCAGGAACAATTGGGAAATCTGGAACTCGCCCGGCATTACTACTTGAGAAGCATTGAATTCATCCCGGAACTTCCGGAAGCCTGGCTAGGGCTGGGAATCGTCAAGGATTTGGAAGGCCAGACAGAAGATGCGATTCAATTGATCCGAAAAGCCATTGACTTCGAACCAACGAACGGAAGCTTCAGACATGTCCTGGCAGGAGCTTATGAAAAGTTAGAACTCCTGGACGAAGCTGAAGAAGCTTATTTACTCGCTATCGAACTCGATCCCGAAAATGAAGATATCTTCACTGATTACGTTGAGTTTCTTTCCGAACAAAATTCATTAATTGACGCACTTCACTTTACTGAAAAAAGTGAATTCCCTGAAAGCATGGAATTTGTTAAGAATTTGTGCCGTGTCAACATTTTATGGCAGCTCAACCGAAAAGAAGAAGCATTGAGCACCCTTATTTACTGCATTTCGGAAGATGAAAAAAGAGCCAAACACCTATTTACTCTTTACCCTGAGCTTCAAAACGAAAGTAAAATAGTAAATTTGTTCGCCAACTAAAGACATAACATGAATTTTGATCTTCCATATATACCGGAACGAGCCGAAAAACCACGATCCAAAGGAGTCACCATGATGATGGACAAAGGACTGGGAATACGTGAAGCAGAGCACTTCATTGAGGCCAGTGGACACCTGACGGACGTAGTAAAATTTGGATTTGGGACCTCCTTCGTTACCAAAAACCTAAAAGAAAAGATCAAACTCTATCAAAGCCATGGAATTCGTCCCTACTTTGGAGGAACACTATTTGAAGCTTTTTATGCTCGCGGTAAATTCAATGATTATTTAAGAACTTTGGATGAGTACGGATTGGATCTGGCTGAAATTTCAGATGGTTCCATCATCATCAATCACGAGGAAAAATGTGAGTTGATCAACCGAATGTCCAAAGACCGTACGGTTTTGTCAGAGGTTGGTTCCAAAGATAGCGGGATTCTTATTAGCCCGGGAAGATGGATCAAAATGATGACTTCCGAACTCGAGGCAGGTTCCTGGAAGGTGATTGCTGAGGGACGTGAATCAGGAAACGTTGGGGTCTTCAGACCCAATGGAACGGCCCATACTCTACTCATTAACAAGATCATCGCCAAGGTCAAGCCGGAAGATATTTTGTGGGAAGCCCCTCAGAAAAATCAACAGGTTTGGTTTATTAAGCTATTCGGAGCAAATGTGAATTTAGGAAACATTGCACCGAACGAAATCATTCCTTTGGAATGTTTGAGACTTGGATTGCGGGGTGATACTTTCTTTGAATTTCTTCCACAAGACTACGCTGAACGACTGAAACAGGTGGCCAGTGATGATGAAGTAGAAGACGACGACGAATAAAGCATGTTATTTCGCCCTCAAGTTGAATTAAAAGGGCATTCCGGTGCTGTCTATACCCTTTGTGGTTCTTTTCCTTTTATTTACTCTGGAGCGGCTGACCGTTTCGTTGCCAGGTGGAATCTGGAATCCGGCCAACAGGAGGCATTCAGCATTCGCTGCGATGCCAGCATCTATGGATTGGTTGAAATTACTGACAGAAATCTCCTTTGTATGGGACTGAGTAATGGCTCTTTGCACATTATCGACCAGTTCAAAAAACAGGAAATCAGACATCTAAAAGCCCACCAGTCCGCGGTCTTTTCCATCCTTGAAAACCAGGAATTAAAGCAGCTATACACCACAGATATGGAAGGAAACCTGGCCATCTGGAGTCTTCCGGATTTTAAATTAGAACTCTTCCTTCCTTTGGATACAGGAAAAATCAGAAGTCTCAAGTTACACGATCAAAAGTTGTTCCTGGCTGGTCAGGATGGTTTTATTCGGATCTTTGATATGAACAATTTGAATGAACTGACGAACTGGAGGGCACATGAGGGAGGAGTCAATGAACTTCTTATTGACCATGAGGGAAAAATCATCAGTGCCGGAAAAGATGCCCACATCCGAATATGGGAAAAACACGAAACTAACTACCGCCTGTTCAAGGAAATTCCAGCGCACCATTACGCCATCTATAGTCTCTGCTTCCTGAATGACGGGAAATACATGGCCTCAGCCAGTCGGGACAAATCCATTAAAATCTGGGACTGTGATTCCTGGAAGGTACTCCAAAAGATGGAACGAAAAGACGAAGGACACCAACATTCCGTCAATTTCCTGCTGAAAACATCAGAAAATTCTTTCGTTAGTGCCGGTGATGACGGCCGGATCATCTATTGGAAGTCACCGGCCTGATAGCACCTTATTTTTTACGTTTTTTGCTTGATTTGGCTTGAGGATTAAAATCCAGGCAAAGCTGTATCCAGTACTCGAGATCGTCTTCCAAATCAAATCCCTGAGGCGTGACGAAAGTATAGCCCTTCATCGGCCTTCCTGTAAAATCCATGGGAAGACACTCTTCCCGTTCGATGGCCTGCTCATAGGCCTCCTCTCCAATTCTAGCCATCAATAAATTGTCATCCAGTTTTTTATCTCTATGGATTCCACAAAGCATTTTATCGTCCACTTTAAAACACAATCCGCCCATCATCCGAAGTTCAGAGAATTCCACATTTTTTTCTTTCAGGCAATTTCGTATGCGATCCGCCAAAAACTCATCATAAGCCATAAACCATCTATTTTGAATCAGTTAAGTCAATCTATTGGAGAACTAAATTGCATATTTTTTTTGATTATCCCTATATTTGTTATCAATCCTAATCACAAGCCATGAGCGTTCTATTCCCCTTTCGAAAAGTTCCACTATTATTATCCGCTTCTCTACTATATTTTTCTATGAGCTATGGTCAGGGATACATCTGGTCCAATCACATTGGCCACGGAGTTGTTGGGGAACTAAACATTGACGTTGGCAAATCCATTGTTGTCATGGAAGACGGAACTCACTATGTTGCAGGTGCTTCTGATGGTGGTTTTTTGGGAAAATTCGACGCCGATGGCAATGAAATTTGGTCGAGCCACATGAGTAGTGTCACCAATGGACTCATCGATATCAGTCAAATCGTAGCCGATGCTGATGGCAATGTCTACATGGTCGGAATTTTTGAACTAAGTATTAAATTCAAAACAGGATCCGGAACCATTGAATTGACTGGGTCAGGACAAGATCAGGAAGATATTTTTGTAGCTAAATTCAATCCACAGGGTAAAGCCCTTTGGGCACGCGGGGCAGTTGGAAGCGGAAGATTTTCGGCCTACCAATTAGCACTTGACAAGGACAATAATGTGTATGTTCCCATGAATATCAAAGATATCGCCAATATCAATGCGGGCGGGGGAAACACAGTGAACGTCGATGGGATTGATCATGACATTTTTCTCGTCAAATACGACTCAGACGGGAACTACCTTTCGAATACCCAATTTGCCAGTTTCAATTCCAAAAATTGTCGGGTCATTGAAATTGATGATTTGGGGCGAATTTACCTGGGAGGACGTGCATTTACCTTTGACATCGATCCCGGTCCTGATCAGGTAAATGTGAACAACTGCTTCCTTGCGAGGTTTTCAAGTGACATGACATTGGACTGGGCTTTTAGTCTGAGCGGCTCCTGGACAGCACCCTTTGACATCGAAATCGGATCTGATTATAGCATGTATGTCGGTGGGACCTCCGGAACAACCTACTTCGACTATGAAAATGCCGCCGGACTTGTTTCTCCCCGGGGAAGCACAGATGCCTTTGTTGCCAAATACGATTCTCTGGGTAAATTCTTATGGGTTGCCGGAATGGGAGGTGACGACCAAAGCAGTGAAGAAAGTGTGCGATCTCTCAAAGTTGATCAACATGGTCAAGTCGCTTGTATTGGAACTTTTTCTGCAGATAATTTTTCTGATTTTGATCCGGGTCCTGACACCCTGCAATTACCTGGCAAGGGCCTGAACGATATTTTCTACGTGACACTTGACAGCCTGGGACAACTTGCCTGGGCGGGAGCCATCGGAGCATCAAACAGCGATCAGGGCTATTCAATTGGAATCGATCAATATGAAAACATCTATGGAACAGGTGCTTTTCTATTCACAGCAGACTTTGACCTGGGAGCCGATACCAAAAACATGACAGCCAACGGTTCCGCAGACCTCTTTATCTCCAAATATTGTCTCCATCCTCCACGAATGGCAGATAGCATAGCTGGTGGAAACGAAGCTTGTCGAGGTTTTAGCAAAACATTCTCTACCATTGGTTTATTCAATGCAGATAGCTACGAATGGACAGTGCCAGCAGGTGCTACGATTTCTTCCGGACAAGGAAGCAACACGATTACTGTTCTTTTTGGAAGTTCTGCTCAGGACGGTGTAATCACTGTCAAGGGAATCAATCCTTGTGGATCTGGCAAAGCCTATGAATTAGCTGTTACCATTATCAATTCCCCTCCTATTCAACCTAGTAATCTGAGTGGAACATTTGAAGTTTGTCAGGGAACCGCCGGTATTGAATTTCAAGTTGATCCAATGACTGATATTTTGGGCTATGAGTGGACACTTCCGGATGGAGCTAATATCACTCAGGGCGATAACAGCAATCACATCACCGTTCACTTCACGAAACAGGCAATCAGTGGAAACGTTTCGGTAGCGGCCATCAATGGTTGCGGAACGGGAACTCCTATTTCTCAAAGTATCCAAATCAATCCGCTCCCGGTTCAAACTGTACTTGTCTCGATGCCAGATCGCGTTTGTGCCGGAGATACGGTTAACGTCACCTGCGAAAGTGAATTCGCGGATACCTACACCTGGTCCATCCCAGGAGCCTGGGTCATTGTCGGAAGTGATAATCAGGCCAGTGCTCAAATTGTGATGAACGAAAGTCCCGCACTTCAGTTCTCCGTCAAAGGAACAAACAGTTGTGGAGATGGGACGAGTAAGACCTTTCCTGTATTTATGGATACTGAAATTCCTGGCAAGCCAGGAGAAATTGTTGGTACCGAGAGCATTTGTGCACCGGATGGTACCTTTGGCTATTCGATCAATGCCGTAAGCGGAGCTTCTTCTTATCAATGGAACTTGCCACCGAATACGACACTTGTTTCTGGTGGAGGAACCTCCGTGCAAATTGATTACCCTGAAAATGCGGAAAGTGGAACAATCGAAGTAAGTGCCTCCAATGCTTGCGGGGCCAGTGAAATTTCAAGCATCCAGATCAACGTTGGGCAGAACCCGGTCACTCCGGTGATCACGCAGCAGGGAGATAGTTTATTGGTGGATACAGAACTCCATGTTCAATGGTATGATCAAAATGGAGAAATTGTTGGGGCTACTCTCCCCTACTACATTCCTGCGTTTAATGGATTCTACTACTGTATCGTCGACGACGGTACCTGCTTTTCAGAGGCTTCCAATGAGATTGAAATCACCACTCTTTCTATTGATCAGTTAAACAACATTTCATTTAGGATTGCCCCGAACCCGGCTTCTGATGAATGTATTGTCCAGCTTAAAAGTGTCAATAAACACACTCGGATTAATTTACGAGACATCAGTGGAAAGAGCGTTTCCGTTCCGATCGAACAAATTGGGAATTCCACTTACCGCTTGTCATTGCAGCATTTGCGGAGAGGAATTTACCTCATCGAATTGAACGAATCAGGCAGAATTCTAATAAGTCAAAAACTGATTAAGCTATAATTTTCTTTCTCCCTACAAATGGAAGAAACAGTCTTTCAGGAAGGTTTAAACGCCTCCCATTTCCTTTGGAACGGAGATTTTCACGGTATTCATCAATTTCCGGAACAAATTCCCATTCACATCTCTGATTGGAGTCTAATCCGTGGAAAACGGCTGGGGATCATGGCAGAACAGGCGATTATTCAGTCCTTTCAAAAGCATCCGGATTATACTTTCCTGGGAGCTAATATTCAAATCAACTCGGAGCAACAAACACTTGGGGAACTAGATGTGATTCTCAAGCAGGGCGAACGAATAATCCACCTGGAAATTTGCTACAAATTCTACCTTTACGACGCGAAATTCGAGCACTCAGAAATCCCCTATTGGATTGGTCCGAATCGAAAGGATAGTTTGGCAGAAAAGGTTCAGAAAATCCGGGACCGACAATTCCCATTGATTCAATCACCCGAAGCACAGTCCAAATTGAATCTGCCGAAAGAACTACAAGTATCCCAATACTCCTATTTTCTGGCAGAATTATTTACACCGGAGCAATTCGATATTTCCAAACAGCATTCCATCAACAATAAATGTATCAGGGGGCACTTCTATCGCCTGGAAGAACTATACAAATTCAGCAACGATCGTTTCCATATCCTGGAAAAACGCGACTGGATCAATACCCCACATAGACAGGCTCCCTGGTTGACTTACCGGGAATTTATGGTCTTGGCTCAAACATCTATCAACGACAGAAAAAGTCTTCTCTATTGGAGGATGGACTCAGAACAAAAAATTCACAAATCATTTGTCTGCTGGTGGTAATCCTTCTATTTACTTCTTCTTTCCGACAAGCAAATCTCTAACATCCACGTCCAAAATATCCGCAATGTCATTCAATATTTTCAAACTCGGCTGTCTCCTATTTTGAACATAAGAATTCACCATATTGTAACTTTTTTTTAACCTTTCAGCTAACCAAGTTTGCTTAATACCTTTCTCTTCAAGTACTTCTTTAATCCGATTCATCACACAAAATCAATTACAACATTAGGATAAGTTAGGGAAAAGGAGTAGAGTTTTTAAAACTTATTTGATACAAAATTAGCAATTTATAATCTAATACCAAACAAAACTTTGCTCTGCCCCCTTTCTTCTAACATAACAAATGAGGTTGAAATATGTTCAAATCAGGAAAAGCAAAAACTACATCCAAATATTCACACTTTTTCACTCAACTAATAACATTTTTGAGTATTATATCTCTCAATACAAGTGAAAATGCTGTGAAAGATGAACGATATCGACTATTCTATTTACACTCTTATTTTTTATTGACTCTGGAGGCTCCAGAAATACTTATTTCATCAATCTGCCCATCTCCCTTATAATTCAGAGTACTGGCTCCTGAGGCTTCTATATCCAGACTTTTGTTCACGGTCAACGATGTTTGGCTTGCCCCTGAAATCCTGATATTCAAATCATCACAAGAGAATCCGTAATCTTTCAGCGTACTCGCACCAGATACTTCAGCATCCAGCTTTTTTGCCTTTCCCCAGGTAGATGCAGTAGAAGCTCCACTTTGTTCGATTCGGAGCGAATTAGCATCAAATTCTCCGGTGAAGAAACTTGCTCCCGATAAATCCAGATCAAGCTCCTCCCCTTTCCAGGCGTTTTTAGCCTCCACATGTGCCGCTCCCGAAAGTTCAAGTTCTTTAAGGTTTTCAACTCGGACATATACATGAATCGTTGCATGTGACTTGATTCGAACGTTATTTTTCATTCGAATTCTTAAATTTCCTGAAACCACGTCCGTAAGAATGTACTTGTGAAGATTCGAATTGGCTTCTACCTTCACTTCATGCTCTCCCTGTTCAAAGATTAATTCCACCTCTAATCCGTGCGAAACTTCAATTCCTGTAAAATCACTTACGTATCGGATCTCCGTTGTAATTTCACTAGAGGGGGTCACCCGTTCTTTCTGGCAAGATGCCGTAAACCATACCCCTGCGATTAAACTCAATAATAAACTACTTTTCATCATTTCAATTTTTAATGTTCCTTTCTCTTAGGACAACGAAATGAAGAAGTACCCTACCTCACAATTAAAATAATCTGAATCCCATCTGAATCCCCAACCAGGCCTTGAAATTGTAATTTTTAGACTGTTCAAAAATGCTTGAATATGGCCCCAAATCATAGAGTCTTTCAAACTGGTTCCCTGCGTTCATTGGTGATTGTAAAAGTCGAACAGAAGGACCTATGAAAAATGCCAGTTTTCGCTTCAACTGCCAGTTAAGTCCCATATTCACAGAATGAAGGAATTGTGTTTTACCCCCCAATTGATAGGCGCGAAGCAATTGGCTTTGAAGGTCCAGGTAAATCTTTGTTTTCCGTCCCAGACGAACAGAACTCCCCAATCCGTACCCCAATCCCCAGTGGGTCAATTCCTTCCCGGAAAAACGCAGCGCATAGCTAAAAATGTTATAAAACGAATTTACACCCGTCCGAAATGCCACCTGATATGGCCAGGCTTCATTAACTCCCAATTCTAATTGGTGCAGCCCCTTTCTTGAATAAGAAAACAAACCGAAAGGTGTTCCTGAAATGCTATCGCTAAAATTGAATAGTGCGAGCTGAGCTCCATTCATTCTCTGTGCAACATTCATTATCGGGGCCAATTGAAGTCCTTGAAATTGATCTCCGGCCACATTTCCAAATCCAGAAATCTGAGTTCCCCTGGATCCATTACCACAACGATTCCAAAGTCCTGCAATCTGCATTCCGCTCAAGCTTGTTCCTACCGAATTATACACCCCGCTGATCTGGGTTCCCCTCAAATTTCCACGAACGCGATTGTGAACCCCACTTATTTGGGTTCCCATAAAATCTGCGTCATTCAAATTCGTAACTCCAGCGATCTGAAGTCCCTGCTGCTTTCCTCCCACCAGATTAAATATTCCGGCTATTTGCAAATAGCTAACAGAATCCCATACCATGTTAAAAAGCCCTCCTATTTCCATCCGTCTGACAGCTCCATTAAAACCTCCCAACACATTGAAGGAATAGTCTACCTCGGTAATCCCGCTCAATTTTCCATTCGTTCCAATATACGGCAGCAATGAGACCTGGCTCCTTCTTAGAATGCGCTCTTTGAAATTGGAAATATTCGCCTTTTGTTCCTCGGAAAGCTCAAATTCACGCAGTCGATTCATCCATTTTTTTAAGTTCCCTGATAAGCGCTTGCTCAAAGCCGAATCCTCCTGTAAAAGTGGCTCCAATTCGATGGTCAACAGCTGATGACCGCTACCCCGATAATTAAAACTGGTATCCCGATAGCCCTCTTTCCGGACCGTCAATACCAGTTCTTTTCTCTTTTTAAAATCGAGTTGATAATATCCGTATTCATCCGACACGGCTGAAATCAAGCTTAAAGAATCGAACACACTGGCATAGGTCACTTTTCTTCCACTTTGTGCATCTACAATGTATCCACTGATACTCAAGCCAGCATCTTCTACTTTTGCTCCGGGCTTCAGCACAATATAGTTTCCCCGTTCCTTATACGTTAATTTCCCTTGAAAAAGATCATCCAAAATTTCACGTGTGGTGCGATCTTTATAAAAACGTACGAGACGATCATTTTCCGGGACCAAATCTGTTCGATAGGCAAAAGTATATCCTCCCAATTTTTCCATTTTCGAAAGGACTTCTTTGGTGGACTCCCCCTTCAGCTCGAGGCTCATAGGGCGTTCCAGAGGGGGAATCTTTCCCTGCCCAATCGATAAAAAGGGAAAAAGGATCAGGCAAAATAGCCCCAAAAACAATTTATTCAAATCAGTTGCATGCCTTCCCATAAATACCAATTTGATCCTTTTCCTGCTTGATCTCAACATCCAATAATTCCTTGATAATGTTCAAAATCGTCGCCAGGTCTTCATTTTTGAATGTCACACTCAGAGGACATTTTTCAATTTCCGGGTTCATTACACGAATCTTGCGATGGAAGAATTTGCCAAGCACATCAGCTACCTCACTCAAATTGGTTCCGTCAAAGCGGAAGACAACATCCTGACGTTGATCCGGTTTGGCATAGCGACTTATCAGGCTACTGCTAATCACGTAAAAGGCACTATCTCCGGCGGCCATGTCTAATACCTGACTATTCAACTTCAACTGAACAGAACCTTCTTCCACCAGCACTTTTACGGTGTCATCCTTAGTGGTAATATGAAAAACCGTTCCCAAGTCCCATACTTCCATTTCACGCACCTGCACCATGAAAGGCTTTTCCTCATCATGCTCTACTTCGAAGCTTGCACTCCCTTTTAATGATACTTTTCGATCGCGTTGACCATAATGATCGTCCAAATGCACAGAACTTCCCGCACTCAAACGAATTCGGGAATGATCATCCAATTCGAAGTATTTTTCTTTTTCACCAGACTCCAAAAGCAATTCTTGATTCTTTTTTGGAGTTTCTTTGGCAATATTTTTCTTGCCCGATGGTCCCTGAGGATCAGGGGATCGGAACAAAAAACCGATCATTAGTATAATTCCCACGAAAGCTGCGGCAGCCATCGCCAATCTCAAGTATCGAATTTTCCCATTTGCTTTATTTTCCTGATCAACAGTCAATCTGCTTCGGATCGCCTCCCAGGAAGCAAGCAAATCAGGATCCTGAAAATCGCTTAATCCGTGACTTAAATTAAAGACCCGTTCAAAATCTCTAAACAATTCTTTATTTGATTCATTCAAACCTTTCCACTCGTCGAGCTTCATGGCCTCCTCCGGAGCAGCTTCCCCCTTGAGATAGCGAACGATTAAATCCTCCATCTCCGAATTATTCCATGTTTTCATTTCCATAAATTCAAGATGATAAGGATTAAAAATTCCGGCAAATACTCTTGCAATTCGCTCCTCAGTATTTTAAGCGCCTTTCCAATGTGTTTCTCTACCGTCTTAACAGAGATATCAAGCCGATCAGAAATTTCTGAATAACTTAATTCTTCCTGGCGACTGAGTCGAAAAACTTCTGCACATTTTTCTGGGAGCTGTTCCAGCCCCCGCTCGATTCGCTCCCCAAGCTCTCCACTTAAAACCAGGTCTGTAGCTAATTCTGTTGAGGGTGACCGATCCTCTATTGAACTGATTTCCTGCATACGACTTCTTTTTATTCGTTTGATCTCGTTCAGGCAATGATGATAGGTTGAACGATAGAGATACGCTCTTACATTCTCCCTGATGTGCAACTCATTGCGTTTTTCCCAAAGACGCACGAATAAACTTTGGACCAAATCCTCCGCCTGCCGCTGATCCTGCATAATGGTATACGCATAGCGACACAGGTCCGTGTAATAACTACGGAACCATTCAGCTAACTCTTCCTGAGTTATTTCTTGAGCTCGGTCCAATATCAAACGTCTTTTCTGAACTTCTTAAAAAGAAGACAACGAAACTATTCGCTCCCCCCACTCGGTTCAACAACAAAATTACAACTCGTGGCCAATGTCCCCCACTTATTCAATGAAAAATGCTTATCTTTTCAAAAAAATGACATGAAAAAAAGTGCCCTAATTATTGCTTCGTCCCTGCTTCTTTTTGCCTGTGGTGAAGCCACCACAGATGCGGATCACGAAAATGAAGTCGTGCATGAAGAGGAAGAGCAGCAGGAAGTTGAGCCTCAGGCGAAAGCTGAAATGAAAGATTTCATTTTGGGGAAATGGCTTCAAATCGGTAAGTCATGTGACTCCAATGGCGAAAATTGTGAGCCAATGGCGAAAGAATCTACGTGGGAGTTCCGTGCGGATAGTGTTACGTGGAGTAAATTCACCCTGGATTACCTCGTTCGAAACGACACAATTCTAATTTCAGGCTCACCCTATGCCGTAGCCTCCGATTGGAAAGACACTATTACCTTCCATGCCGTAAAAACGAATCGCTATATGAAGCTGGTTCGATTATCGGAATAGCTAATTAAGAGCTAAAAACCAACTCTTTAGACAACATAAAAAGCGCCATTGCCAGGATGAAATACGCAAAATAGCGCTTCAACTGATCTTGCTTGAGGCCCTTCGAAAGACGGGCCCCTAGCAAAATTCCAATGATCATCAATGCCGAGAAAGGCAAAATAAGTCCCCAATCCATCGAAACAGTTCCAATTGACCCCAGGAAGCCAAATGCTGTATTCAAAGCGATGATACTTAAGGAAGTTCCGATCGCCTGACGTACTTCAACAGCCGCAAAAAACAGTAAAGCAGGTACGATTAGGAAACCTCCTCCAGCCCCTAGAAATCCGGTCACAAAGCCCATAAAAACTCCCTGAAGTACCAATGGTCCCCAGGTAATCTTTGTCGATTTTTGCTCCACTTCCCCTGGAGTTTTCTTTTTGCGCAGCATGAAGAAAGCAGCTAAAAGCATCAACAGAGCAAACAAGACCAAAATTAAGATGGAACGTGTTAGTTCGAAACTTCCAAGATCAAGGATTTTCTCCGGAACAATAGGAAAAAGATACCTACGAGTTAACAAAACTGAAACGATCGAAGGAATTCCAAACCAAAGCAGTAATTCCATTCGCACATTGCCCATCCGAAAATGACTAATGCTCCCGACCAAACTTGATCCGGCGATCATGAACAGGCTATACACTACTGCTACAGATGCATCAATCCCAACTAAATAAACCAATATGGGTAAAATGAGGATGGACCCGCCCCCTCCTAATGTGCCCAGGACCAGACCTGTTACCAAAGCCAGTCCATAAGCAATTGCTAAATAAATTTCCATGCCCTACACTTTTACATCTGCGGACATCATAGCTTCCAGTTCGGCGAAGAAACTTTCGCCTTTATCTTCATTATACCAACGTTGCAGAGCTTCGTCGATTTCTGCCTTTTCCAGGCCTTGTTCCACCAATTCCTTTCTAAATTGCATCGCCTTTTGTGGCCGGGGGCCCCATACGAACACATCATTTCCCGATTCGTCTCGCATGATTAGTTTGGGAATGGCTTTTCCTCCATTCGTCAGATACTTGTCTATCTCCGATTGACCGTCTCTGAGTTGAATCTCTAATTTGATTTGATCATTCTGATCTGCTAAACGCTTTATTAGCGGACTAATCATCGCTGAATCACCACACCAGGGCTCGGTAATCAATACCCAATGCTTCGCCTGAAGTGAATCGAGTTTTCGTACCAGATCATCCGGAACTTTTATCGTCTTTAACCAGCGGTTTTGGCGACTTTTATTCAGTTTTACAAAATTCCGGTACTTTTCTTCATGATACGGACTTGTTGTCATGCTTCCGGAAAGAACTTCGTCAAATAATGCTTGAAAATTGTCAAATGTCATTGTATGTGTTTTTTTGTAAAATTACTTCCTTCCGACCAAAATTGGAGCCTGGAGTACTTCAATAAACACGGATTATTGACTTCCTAATTCTTTCGTTTTTTCAACTGGCTTCGGAGGTCTGTGGCATGAAAATCACGAGTAAGCAAAATATATGCTTCGGTGTATTGCCCAAATTCATCCCGAACTACCAGTTCTTTATCCTCTTGAGCCTCCAGAATCCTTGAAAACTTAAACACCACACGTCCTGGAACATCTACTTTTCCATAAATGATCGTGCGCTGATTAAGAATCAGTTTTTCGCTTTTAATACAGGAAACAATCCGGTCATTTTGCGTATGGGGATAAATTAAAAAGGCGCTTCCTGAATCGCTCAGTAATTTGGCTATTTTGTCGATCAATACTTCAGGTGGCAGATGGACATCCTGTCTTGCCAAATCCCGCCTCTGTTCACCGGAAGCATAACCCGCTTCATAAAACGGTGGATTGCTCACAATCAGATCAAACTTTTCACCCGGATTCCAGTCAAGCAGATCTTCATGTAAAACCTTGATGCGTTCCTGATACATGCTATTTTCTGCATTCTGACATGATTCTCGATAAGCTTCCTGATCTTTTTCAATGGCCGTTACATGCATCTCGGGATTGAGCTGAGCCATCATCAAAGACAGAACTCCCGTCCCACTGCCAATATCCAATCCACTTCCTTTCTGGTTTTTGGACATCAAAGCGCCTAAAACCAGTGCATCCGTACCGACCTTCATGGCCGATCTTTCCTGCCTGATCTCAAATTGCTTGAAACGGAAAACAGACAAAAATTACTTAACTAGCTTACGATACTTAATTCGTTTGGGACCTTCATCCCCCAGTCTTTTCTTCCGATTCTCCTCATAGTCGGAATAAGATCCTTCAAACCAATACACCTGTGAATCTCCTTCAAATGCCAGGATATGTGTACAAATTCTGTCCAGGAACCACCTGTCGTGAGAAATGACCACGGCACATCCGGCAAAATTCATAATCCCCTCTTCCAAAGCTCGTAACGTATTCACATCAATATCGTTGGTAGGCTCATCTAGCAAAAGCACATTGGCCTCAGTTTTGAGCGTCATAGCCAAATGAAGACGGTTTCGCTCTCCTCCCGAAAGAACACCAACCTTTTTATTTTGGTCTGATCCCTGAAAATTGAATTTGGAAACATACGCTCTGGATGAGACTTTTTGTTTTCCGATCTCAATGAATTCATTGCCTCCCGAAATCACTTCAAATACCGTTTTGTCCGGATGAATGTCCTCATGAGTTTGATCGACATAACCAATCTGAACCGTATCTCCTACCTGAAAACTACCTGAGTCCGGTGCCAATTCACCCATGATCATTTTAAAGATGGTCGTTTTACCAGCCCCGTTCGGCCCGATCACCCCAACGATTCCCGCCGGTGGAAGTTTGAAATTCAGATCATCATATAACAACTTCTCCCCAAATGCCTTGACTACATGTTCTGCATCAATAACATTTGTTCCCAGTCTCGGACCATTCGGAATTGGAATTTCAAGTACTGCTTCTTTATCCTTCAACTCTTCGGCTAACAACTTGTCGTAGTTTGCTAAACGGGCTTTGCTTTTCGCTTGTCTTGCTTTCGGATTCATACGCACCCAATCCAACTCTTTCTCCAGCATTTTCTGACGCTTGGAAGCCTGCTTCTCTTCTTCTTTCAAACGTTTGGACTTCTGATCCAGCCAGGAAGAATAATTTCCTTTCCACGGAATTCCTTCCCCGCGATCCAACTCTAGAATCCATCCAGCTACATTATCCAGGAAGTACCGGTCGTGGGTTACAGCGATCACCGTTCCCTTATACTGTTGAAGGTGTTGTTCCAACCAATCAATCGATTCGGCATCCAGGTGGTTGGTCGGCTCATCTAGTAATAGAATGTCTGGGTTTTGCAGCAGCAAACGACACAAAGCCACTCGTCTACGCTCCCCTCCAGAGAGCGTTTCAATCAGCTGATCATCGGGTGGACATCTCAATGCGTCCATTGCTCGCTCTAATTTCGTATCCAACTCCCAGGCATCCAGTGCGTCAATTTTATCCTGCACCTCTCCCTGCCGGGCGATCAGTTTTTCCATCTTGTCCGGATCGTTCAACACTTCTTCGTCCATGAAGGAATTGTTGATTTCCTCATATTCTTTAAGAATATCCACGGTTTCCTGAGCCCCTTCCATCACGATCTCGCGAACCGTCTTCTTTAAATCCAATTCAGGCTCCTGTGCGAGATAACCAACGGAATACCCATCAGCAAAGACCACTTCTCCCTGGTATGATTGATCCAGACCGGCAATGATTTTCATGACCGTGGATTTACCGGAACCATTTAAACCAATAATTCCAATTTTCGCCCCATAAAAGAAGGAAAGGTAAATATTCTTAATGATCTGTTTTCCCTGCGGGGTCGTCTTCGAAACCCCCACCATGGAAAAAATGATTTTATTATCTTCTGACATAACTTAATTCGTGTAAATACTGAAAGTACAAACATAACTAAAAATGACTTAAAACGCGTTGATATGGCTCATTTACAGGGCTTTTATTTTCGCCTTTTTTTCCTTATTTTTGCACAAATTTCAAGTAGCGTGAAAGAATCCACAGACATCCAAAATACCGCAATCGATTTTGAAACCTTCCGTAAAGAAGTCCTTCGTGATTTCGAGCTGGCCTGCCTTTCTAGAGAGGCCTCTTTGCTTGGTCGAAAAGAAGTTTTGACGGGAAAAGCGAAATTCGGGATTTTCGGTGACGGGAAAGAATTGGCTCAACTCGCCCTGGCGAAACAATTCAGGGATGGGGATTTTCGTTCAGGATATTACCGGGATCAGACACTGATGCTGGCCATTGGTCAACTGACCGTTCAACAATACTTTTCCGGACTTTACGCTCATACAGACGTGGAGGTGGAGCCTCAATCAGCCGGACGGCAAATGGGAGGACACTATTCAACGCGGAACCTGGATGAAAAAGGACACTGGAAGAATCTCATGCAGCAGAAGAACAGTTCAGCGGACATTTCTCCTACTGCGGGACAAATGCCCCGATTGGTTGGATTGGCTCAGGCTTCTAAAATTTACAGAAATCACCCGGAGCTAAAGAACCTGGACGCTTTCCAGATTTTTTCGGATAATGGAAATGAAGTTGCTTTTGGAACTATTGGAGATGCCAGTACTTCCGAAGGACCTTTCTGGGAAGCCATTAATGCTGCAGGTGTATTGCAAATCCCAATGGTTATGTCCGTTTGGGATGACGGCTATGGAATTTCAGTTCCCCGGGAAAAACAAACAACGAAAGGAAGTATCTCGGAAGCTCTTTCTGGTATGCAACGAACGGAAGAACTTGAAGGATACGAAATATTCGTAACCAAAGGTTGGGATTATCCACACCTGGTAGAAACTTATCAAAAAGCAGTCAAAGTAGCCCGAGAAGAACACGTTCCGGTTCTGGTTCATGTCAAAGAAGTTAATCAACCGCAAGGGCACTCTACTTCAGGCTCGCACGAACGCTACAAATCTGCCGAACGACTCCAGTGGGAAAAAGACTTCGATTGTATCGAAAAATTTAAGTCCTGGATTTGTTCCTTTGAAGCAGATGGTAATAAGCTAGCTACGGAAGAAGAGCTGGATGCCATTCGTGAACAATGCAAGAAACAAGTTCGAACAGAGAAAAATGACGCCTGGAAAGCCTTTACAGATGTACTGAAAAAGGAATTAGAGGAGGCTATTCAATTCATGAGTGCCGTAGCGAATGAGTCCAGTCGCGGAGAAGAAATTCAACAGGAAATTCAGCAACTTCAAAAAGGACTTGATCCCATCCGCAAAGATATCTTATCAACTGCACGCAAAGTATTGCGTATGGTAGCAGGAGAAAATATTCCTTCCAGAGAACAATTGGCACTTTGGATTCAGGGGCAACTGGAAATTAACTGGGAACGATACAGCTCAACACTTTATTCTGAATCAGATCAAAGTCCACTTCTGATCAAAGAAGTTGCACCGATCTATACCGATGAGAGCAATATGGAGGACGGACGAGTCATTCTTCGGGAGAACTTCCGTCAAATTTTTGAGAAATATCCAGAATCACTTGTTTTTGGTGAGGATGCAGGGCACATTGGAGGAGTAAATCAAAGCCTTGAAGGACTTCAGGAAGTTTTTGGTGAATTGCGTGTTTCCGATGTTGGAATTCGTGAATGTACTATCATCGGTCAGGGAATTGGTTTGGCCATGCGTGGATTGCGACCAATTGCTGAAATTCAATATCTGGACTACCTTCTTTACGGAATTCAGGTGATGTCAGATGATCTGGCCACCGTACAATATCGGACCAAAGGGGGGCAAAAGGCGCCATTGATTGTGAGTACCAGAGGACACCGTTTAGAAGGAATCTGGCACAGCGGTTCCCCCATGGGAATGATCATTAATGCCTTGCGTGGAATTCACGTTTGTGTTCCTCGAAACATGACCAAAGCAGCAGGATTCTACAATACCCTGATGGCAGGTGACGATCCGGCATTGGTCATTGAGCCATTAAACGGATACCGAAGCAAAGAAAAAATGCCCTCAAATCTGAGTGAAATTAGAACGCCTCTCGGAGTTGTTGAAACTGTTCAGGAAGGGAGCGACGTTACACTGCTCTCATACGGTTCTACTTTTAATCTTTGTGCTTTGGCTGTTCAGGAATTGGAAAAATTGGGGATTTCAGTTGAACTCATTGATGCCCAAACCTTGATTCCTTTCGATACGAATCATGATCTTAAGAAATCAATTGACAAAACAAATCGTTTGCTAATTGTGGATGAAGATGTGAGCTCGGGGGCAACGGCCTATCTACTGGATAAAATTCTGGTCGAACAGGAAGCTTATTTCGGTCTTGACAGCGCTCCTCAAACACTTAGTGCACAAGATCATCGACCTGCTTATGGAACGGATGGAGATTACTTCTCCAAACCAAATATTGAGGACATCATTGAGAAAGTTTACGAGATGATGCATGAAGCGAATCCACAGCGTTTTCCTGCAATCTATTAGAATTCAATCATACATAAATAAAAAACCCGTGTCGTTTCGACACGGGTTTTTTATTGAATTATTTTCTCAGATGATTAATGAACAATCAGCTTGCGGCTAATACTTGACTGCTCTCCCTGAATCATCATAATGTATTGTCCACGTGGCAACTCTCCCAAACTAATCTTCCCTTCAACTACTTTGCCCTGCGCTCTAACTTTTCCAAGGATATCCAGTAAGACATAAGTTTCAGCATCCGGACTGGTCATCAACATCACATCTTTTCCGCGTTGAACCGGATTCGGGTACAAGCTCCAGTTGGACTTTGCACTTTTTTCTTTAACAGATACATTCTGTTGTGGTGCAAAACGATAAACCACCCCATCTCCGGCCACTCCGGAATAATCATTGGAAATTACTTCCAGGTTGGTATTGTTCACATAATCGGCCATTTCATTCCCTGGTCCTCCAGACAATGTAATTCCTGTCAACAATGAATCAATCAAGGGAACCGCCACGGCAAGTGCCACCGTATTTTCTTTTACAAAGAAATCATCACTGATATTCTGTGGACCATAATGGTATTCAATGATATTCGTTCCCTCATGAATCCAAATTTGGAATGACATAAACGAAGTGTTTGTCTTCAATGAATCATATTCACGGTGCAAGCCCACCTGATCGTATTCAATCTTAAAAATGCGACTTCCCGCATTTCCTTCCGTCATATAACTAATCTTGGAGAAACCGGAATTCGAAATTTGTCGGTCAACGATATCAAGAGAGGTAGGCACCATCACAATGTTTGGATTAGCTGTCACGCTGAAACCATCTCCCTCATAAGTAATGGCCTCCCCGACACTGTCCGTCAAAAACACGATCCCATCAAAATAAATGGCAATCGAATCCAGTGTAAAACCATTGTGCTGAAATTCAAAGCCTAAAGGCATGTGTAAAGCTGGATTTGAAAGGATATCAAAAAAATCAGGATCCTCCCAAACACTGTCCTTATAGATTTCAGTTGCCCCACTCAGAGGCGTATACGTCTGATTCAGCTTACTATAATCAAAAAATTGAGCCACCGCTCCGTAAGCAAAAGCAGTTAGCATCATTAAAGTTGTGGTAAATTTTCTCATACGCTTCATTTTAGATTGTAAAATAAGTAAAAACTTGATCCCTCATGCTAAAATCAGGCCAAAATTTGCAGTCCGATCCAAATTTTACTATTTTAGATATGATCTAACACTAGCCAAGACGATGAAACGTTTGCTCTTCCTGTTCTTACTTTCCACTGGTACATGTTTTTCGCAACTAAACTACCATGTCGATTTAAGTACGGATTCTCCATGTGGTCCTTTAAGCGTAAAAGAAAAAGCAGAAGTAGATGATTTTAAAGTGTATCCAAACCCAACACGGCAGTGCTTCATTCTTGAACATCTAGGGCAAATTCAACGAATCACGTTATTAGACCTGACCGGTCGAGAAATTCACAACGAAAAAATTCAGTTTAGCAAACATCAAATTTGTCCCTCGTCCCCCATCCCTGCCGGGACATATATCCTATGTCTTTATACAAATGAAACAAGGCTTCGGCATAAACTCCGCATCATTCCATGAGTCTGAAAAAACTTCTTACGGTCTTCTTTCTACTGGTCGCCTTTACCGCAAGTACCCAGTTCATGCTGGAACCGATCCACAAGGATACCATTCGTCTGATGTGTCAGGCCAACGGAGGGGCGGTTCAATGGCAGCTATCCAGTGATTCCATTAACTGGCAGGATATTCCGGGGGCTCAGGACAGTTCTTATATCCATGTTGTCAATACCCTGGAGCTTCCAGTTTACATTCGATCAAGGATTCAGGAAGAACAATGTGATCCTTATTTCTCGAGCACGATTCAACTCGCTAGCGAAATTCCATCGTACTACTGGTCAGACAATGATGCCTGGAATAGCGGCATGAAACCCCAGGATGGAGAACTGGCTCAGATTCCTGAAAATAGGCGCATTTTACTGGACGAAAACACCGCCCAACTCAGCGGACTCGAAATTAGAGGAATTCTAGAGTTCATGCATCGCGATCTCGAATTGCAAAGTGACTATGTCCTGGTACAGGGTCGGCTACAGATTGGCAGCAATGAAATTCCCTTTGCAGAACAAGCTCTGATAACACTTACCGGGTCTGATTCAGAACAAAGCATTATGGACATGGGAACCCGGGGTATCCTCGTGATGGGAGGACAACTTGAACTGCATGGGACTCCTCCCCAACAGGTCTGGACCAAAATTGCAGCACATGCCAATGCAGGAAGCACCCAGATTGAACTCATTGAAGCAACTGATTGGTCTGTCGGAGACCAAATCGTACTCGGTCCAACGGATTATTACGAAGCGGCCAACGGAAATTCTGTTAGTCAGCGACTTACACTTACCAACATCGCTAATAATCAGCTTCAGTTTTCAGAAGCCCTACTCGCACATCGATGGGGACTACTACAATATGCCGGGTCAAATGGAATTTCCCTAGATAGCAATCAGCTTATTTCTCCTCCAATCCCTGATACAGACAGTACACATACCCCTAGAATTCTGGATGAAAGGGCTGTCGTTGGACACTTAAGCAGAAACATAGTCATTCAGGCGCCCGATGATAGTTTGTGGCAGGAACAGGCCTTTGGAGCCCACATTATGATCATGGGAAGCAATGCGCAGGCCAGGTTTGACGGAGTAGAAATCAGAAGAGGAGGTCAACGAGGGCGAATTCGTCGCTACCCCGTCCACTGGCACATGCTTAGCTACAGTGGTCCCCAAACACTGGGTGATGCCGAAGGGCAATACATCCGAAACTCCGTGATTAATGAATCTCGAAACCGGGGAATCGTCATTCATGGCACCAATGGCCTGGAAGTTCGGAAAAACGTTATCTATCATGTAGAAGGACACGGCATTTTCACGGAAGATGCCGTTGAACGAAGAAATCTCATTGACAGTAACCTCGTGTTACACGTGCGCAATCCCAACTTGCCACAGAATTTGGCCCTGAAACAACATGAAGTCGGACAACGTGGTGCTTCTGGTTTCTGGATCAGTAATCCCGATAATACAGTCACGAATAATCATGCTGCTGATTGTGGTACTAATGGTTTTTGGTTAACTTTTCCAAATCAACCATGGGGAGAAAGTACCCAGGTGTTGGCAGAAGATGGGTTCATCATCAATCCCAGTAGATTGCGTTTTGGACGTTTCAGCCATAATACGGCACAATCTAACCGTTTGGAAGGGATCATGCTGGACAATGTAGAGATAGACAGCCTTGGAAACACCTATCCCTATCAATATATTTCCACCACCGATGGGAGGGACATTCAATATCCATTCCCTACCTTGCTGCGTTTTTCCCTGTCAAACTTGTCGCTCTGGAAAAATGGTAGTAACGGCATTTGGGACCGTTCAGTCTGGCCCGATAATTCTGAGATTATATCTGCTGATAATTGCGGACGATTTTTTGCTGGTTCTGGAAGTGGTGGTGTGATTGAGCGCTGTCTCGTGATCGGAACGAGTTTGAATCATTTAATGAATGGTACCGATCGTCCGGCAGAAGCTGATTTTTCGGCGGGGCACGCCAATTCGCATCCTGTTGCATTTGCGACTTACCACAGCACTTTCGATATTCAAAACAACCTCGTCTATCACTTCCCGGCCCTGGTCCAAACAAGAAGTGGTGTTTTTTCGACAGATGATTACTATATCCGTCCTGTGGAAAAGGGTCAAATCCGAAACACAAACAACGTGATTATTGACTGTCATCCAGGAGTCAAACTCATGCCTCCGTACAACTATTTCACCCTGGCGAGTGCACTTTGGGATCCACATGGAAACTGGGGACCAGATTCAAACTATTTCGTTTACGATACGCCATTCCTGACACATGGCAAAACCGTCACGCAAGTGGCCCCTGGAGTAAATGTTTCTGGTGGGGTTTCGGTTCCGGGACCATTTTATGGCTTTGAAGGTTTTGTACTCCATGGAGTTGGTAATACAGCACCTCAAAATCAGCCTTTCTTTGATCTCATGGGGATTCATGTTCGACGACTGGACTCCACATTCCAGGAAATCGCTACCTGGACTGTTCCTGAGGCACTCCCGGAATACACCTTTCAACATATGCGGGATTTTGCAACCTCCCCGGACTCTTATTACGAATTGAGTTTTCCCGAAGAAGACTCCTTACCTACAAATTTCCAGATGAATGTCGAAAACATGCTGGACACAAATGATACCCAGGTCATCGCCATTCAATTCAACGGGAACCTCAATCCCATCGTCCTAATGCAAGCTTATGGTAGTTATGAAGTTTATCAGCAAGCAAATGATCTACAGGAAGTCCTTCAATCCAATGGAGCTCGTTTTTGGCAGGATAAGGTCAATAATTTAGTTTGGATTAAATTGCGCGGAGGTGTTTGGGAGTTTTGGACCAACAACCCTGACGAAGCGGTTCCAACAGAAGACGAACTGCTTTACGAAACCTGTGTTCTACGCATTTACGAACCCTAAAGCCAATACTCAAAAACAAAAAAGGCGCCCTTTCGAGCGCCTTTAAGCTATTAACCTGTAGATGTTAATAATTGATCCGTTAGATTGTTTAACGCAAATGCTGTGCCAAGGTTACATAAAAATCTAAAAATGTTTCTTTTTTTTAATTTAGTGAGCTCGAAATAAATGAGCAAGGGCGATTAAAGTGAGTGAAACTCCCCAGAAACGGTATATTTTCGAGTTGCAATACAATGGCAGCAGATACTTTGGTTGGCAAATTCAACCGAAACAGATTTCTGTTCAACAGGTCATTCAGGACTGTCTACATAAAATTTTTCAGGATTTTGACATACAGGTAGTTGGTTGTGGTAGGACGGATACAGGTGTACATGCCCATCAATATTTCCTGCACGTCGATCTTCCTGCCTCCCATTATGAAGAGCAGGATTTGTTATTCAAACTCAACAGAATGCTTCCGGATGATATTGCGATACGTAATATCAGACAAAGTAGGCCCGATTTTCACGCTCGTTTCGATGCCGTTCGAAGAACTTATCGCTATTATGTGCACCGGAAGAAAAATCCATTCAAACAGCAATTGAGCCTTTATCACCCCCAGTCTCTAGATGTGCTTAAGATGAATCAGGCAGCACAATTTCTGGTCGGGAACCAGGATTTCACCTCTTTTTCCAAACTGCACACAGATGTTAAAACGAATATATGCACCGTTTTTGAAGCACAATGGAAAGAGGAAGAGGGAAATATCTACTTCGAAATCTCCGCCAACCGCTTTTTAAGAAACATGGTACGAGCCGTGGTTGGAACGCTTTTGGAAGTGGGAATAGGAAAAATTCAGGTACAAGAATTTGAGCAAATCATCCGGGCCAAAGACCGTTCAAAAGCTGGTAAATCCGCTGCTGCACACGGACTCTATCTATGGAATATAGAATACGAACAATGAGCATGAAAGCCAGGTTGTTCGGGGTATATTTCCTGTTTTATGCCTACTCATTTGTACGTTATCACCTGGGAAAAGGAGTCCCTTATGAAGAAGTCATTTATGTCTGGAATAAAAGTTTGTCCTGGATGTCCTTTTTTCTGATTGGGATCAGTATCCTGCCGGTATCCTGGTGGCGGAAAAGATCATTGAACCGAAAACAAGTTGGGCTGACTGGTTTTTTGATTGCAGCAACACACGTTATTCTCAGTGTCTTTCTCCTTAAGCCTTCCAGATATCCCTTCCTCTATGATTCGAACAATTCCTGGACATTTCAGGGAATGTGCACGATCGGAGTCGCTATCATGGCATTGGCGATTTTTGGAATGGTCTTACTAACTTCTCTCGATCAAATCAGTTTGAAAAGTCCACAAAGAGAAAAAATCCTGAAACTTGGAAAATGGGGCTTTCTGATTGTCAGCCTACACCCTTTTCTGATGGGATACGATAGATGGTTTAATGGCCCGTGGCCCTTTCGGTTCCCTCCCATCACCCTGTTGGCCGTACTTATGAGCATTGCTTTCTGGATGATTCGTCTGACATTAACTGCCAAAAAAGGGAACTAGTCTTCACCCAAATAGAGGTCCAACAGACCTTCCGGGCAACTCACCAATAGTCTAGCATTTTTTCGATCCACTAGTTGCACCAGACCATCTACCAGTGGGATCAGCACCTCTTTTCCATTAGCATCTACCTGAATCAGGGGATTGGAAGCCAAATCAATAATTTGAACCACTTTCCCAACCTCACCGTGATTTTCATCTACCAACAAAAATCCTGGCACTTCGTGATCATAAAAATTTTGATTTCCCAATTCGGGAAGTTCTGTCAAAGGCAGATACACCTTCTTTTTCAGCAGCCTTCTGGCCTCTGCTTCCTCATCAACTCCTTCCAGTTTAATCAGGGCGAAGTTCTTGTTCGGATTTAATTGATAACGTTCCAGAAAAAAGGGCGTCAGATTACCATCGATATCAATAAAAAGGCTTTCCACCTCCTCGTACTCTCCTGGATCACTAACGTCCAAAAACAACGAAACTTCACCTTTAAATCCGTGAAGTTTCGCTATATATCCTAACTGGTAACAATTCTGTTTTTCCATACAGAATAGTCATTTTCAAATTATTCGGCAGCCTTTTCTTCTCCTTCTTCGCTGGCCTCAGTAGTTTCTTCAGCAGCTGGAGCTTCTTCTGCAGGAGCCTCTTCAGTTGCAGGAGTTTCCTCCACAACAGCTTCCTCTGTACTTGCTTCAGCAGGAGCTTCTTCCCCTTCAGCTACAGCCTCAGGAGCCTCTTCTACTACTTCTGGTTCTGGTGCGTTCTTAGCTTCGAGTTCTTTCGCACGAGCTTCTTTTACTTCCATTTCTGCCTTCAAAGCTGCTGCTTTCGCTTCATCTTGAGCTTTGGAAACACCTTCTGTTTTTGAAGTAATCTTAGCTTCTTTTTCCTTCATCCATGCGTCAAATTTCTTCTCAACATCAGCTTCAGTCAAAGCTCCTTTCTTCACTCCGTTCAATAGGTGATTTTTGTACAAAATTCCTTTATAAGACAAAATAGCTCTTGCCGTATCTGTCATTTCTGCACCTTCCTGCACCCAGTTCAGGGTACGATCAAAATCAAGATCAATCGTGGCAGGATTTGTAACTGGATTGTACGTTCCTAGTTTTTCGATGAATTTACCATCTCTTTTAGCGCGCGAATCCGCTACTACCAAATGAAAGAAAGGTCTTCCCTTTCTACCATGTCTTTGCAATCTAATTTTTGTTGCCATAATGTTTATTATTTGGGGTCCGAAACCCCTATTAATAATTAATTTTCGAGCTGCAAAGATAGTCATATTTTTTTGTTCCACAAGAATTCAACAATTATTCCTCCCTCTTCTGGTAATATGATTGATAACTTTTTCTTATGACGCTATTTTGATTAATTTTACCGCACTTTCTATTTAGCACTTCGAAATGGAGAAATTCTTTAACCGACTGTTTTCCATGCGCGCCATGGCGGTTGGTCTTTTTATCTTTTTATCAGCTATTGGCTGGGCAACCATTTTGGAATCCAAGTACGACATTCAAACGGCGAAAATCATCGTTTACAATGCACTTTGGTTCGAAATCCTCCTCCTTTACCTGGGAATCAATCTGATTGCTAATATTTTCCGATACCGCATGTTCCAGCGGCAAAAAATGGCCATGCTTTCTTTTCACCTGGCTTTTTTGATCATCCTGCTCGGAGCCGGAATCACTCGTTTCTTCAGTTTCGAAGGATTGATGATGATTCGTGAAGGTGAGAGTTCTAATTTCATTTATCTCAGTGATCCACATCTCTTTGTGCGCATCCACGATGATAAAATGCAATACACTTTCAATGACAAAAAGTTCCTCTCGGAAGAGACAAATAATGATTTTGAAACCGAAGTTCTTTTTCCAGGGCATCGCACCCCTATTACAATCAGCTATGTCAACTTTCAAAAGAAATTAATCGATAGTCTGGTTAAGCACGACAGTATTCCCGGGCACGTCCTGGAGATCGTCAGTAACGGAATGAATTCCAATTATCTGTCCAAAGGAAAGCTACTCATGGTCGGAGATGTGCCTCTTTCTTATGAGATCAAAGATGCTCCTCCCGGAATTGAATTGATCGAGCGAGACGGAGAAACCTATATCCAATCCAAACTTCCGATCCGTTACCTTCCCATGTCAATCATGCAGGCGGCCAGACAAAGTGGTATGGAACTATCAGACAGTTTATACCAACAAGTTCCGACAGACTCCGCTGTTCCCTTATTAAGCACTACACTTTATCAATGTGGCGGACAACAATTTGTTTACAAACAAAAACTTCGAAACACCGCACTTTACAAGCTTCCTTCCGGTAAAAAAGATCAGGGACTGGATCGACTGACCCTGAAAGTTACGGACGGCAATAAAAGTAAAATTGTTCACCTTGATGGAGGAATGAACGCAATTCCGAACACCGTAAGTTTTCAGTTTGAAGGATTGGATTATGCCATGGAATATGGTTCAACCGTAAAAGAAATCCCCTTTACCATCGTATGTCGCGACTTCCAATTGGATCGTTATCCTGGATCTCAGTCGGCTTCTTCCTATGCATCCGAACTGACGCTCATCGATGAAAAGAACGATTACACCAAGAACAAGAGAATTTTCATGAACCATGTCATGGATTACCAGGGATACCGTCTCTTCCAATCCAGCTATGAACTGGATAATCCGGCAACTCCGGAAAATGAAGAAGGAACGAAATTGAGCGTCAACTATGACTTTTGGGGAACCAATATTACTTACCTGGGCTACCTACTAATGGGAGTTGGAATGCTGATGTCTCTTTTCGCACCGGTAGGACGTTTCCGGGAACTTTTGGACAAAATCAAAAAATCCAGGGCACGAAGAGAATCCAAACTTGGGATGATCGCCTTACTCCTATGTTTTAATCTTTTCAATGCGCAAGCTAGTGGAGATCAACATCAGGGGCACGATCATGAGCATTCGACTGAAGAACATGCTCATGAACACGAAAGCAGAGAACTCAAACAACATTTCTTTCTCTCGGATGAACATGAAGAACAGCTTTCATCTCTGTTAGTGCAGGATTTTCAGGGACGAATTATCCCCATGCACACGCTTTGTGATCAATTATTGAGAAAAGTTCACGGATCCAGTAAATACGAAGGTCATGGTGCAATTCAAAGCATCATGAGTGTCCACATGTATCCTCCTTACTGGATCGAACAAAAATTCATCAAGGTACCTAAGGCCCTTCGCGAGCGATTAAAACTTGACAAGTACGCTTCTTTCCAGGAACTTGTCAATAGGGAAACAGGGGCTTTCAAATGGATCAAAGAGTATGAATCAGCTCACCAAAAACTGGAATCCAGAAGAAGTGAATTTGATAAGAAATTGATCAAATTAGTAGAACGTTTTGAAGTTTTTTCAGCCTTTCTGAGTTGGAGCTACCTTAAAATCATGCCGGTCATGGATGAACAAAACAACACCTGGTTCTCTCCATTCAGATCCGAATTTGCGCAGCGAGACTCTCTACGTTTTGTAGAGACCATCAAATACCTGGACGCCATTCATCAAGCCAGTAAGAATGGCAATTGGGCGGAGGCAGAGCAGCGCCTGACCAACATCAAACGTGAGCAGCGGGAAATTGCAAAAGACATTGTACCAAGCGAAAGTCATGTCAACATGGAAATTCGCTACAACAAGATGAATATTTTCAAGAACAGTATGTATTTGTACCTATGCATTGGATTCATTCTGTTAATCATCTTCTTCCTGCGCGTATTCATTGAACCTACCGTAAAAAGTGAAAAACGCTTCCGCAAAATTTCACTTCCATTTATGATTCTGATCGGAATTACCTTTGTCTATCACGGTGCCGGTTTGATCATGCGATGGTATATTTCGGGACATGCTCCCTGGAGTAATGGCTACGAAGCAGTTGTATTCATAGCCTGGGTGAGTATGTTGGCAGGATTTGTTTTTTCCAGAAAGAATCCGGTCATTATTGCCGGAACAGCGATTTTGGCCTTCCTAATGATTTTTGTCACCGAACTGAATTTATTAGATCCGGAGATCACCCCCCTTCAACCGGTCCTAAAATCCTACTGGCTGATGATTCACGTGGCTATCATTACTGGAAGTTATGGCTTCCTGGGACTGGGAGCTATTCTGGGACTTCTCAATCTCAACCTGTACATTTTTCGCTCCCCTAAAAATGGAGAACGTATTAGTGCCCACATCAACGAAATCACGTATGTTTCCGAATTGACGATTACCCTTGGTTTGTTCATGCTCACCATCGGTACTTTTCTCGGTGGAGTCTGGGCCAATGAGTCCTGGGGAAGGTATTGGGGATGGGACCCCAAAGAAACCTGGGCCCTCGTCTCCGTACTGGTGTACGCCATTGTTCTGCACTTAAGATATATCCCAGGATTAAATGGGAAATTTACTTTCAACCTGGTCTCTCTTTGGGCCTATGGAGCGATCCTATTTACATTTTTCGGAGTTAACTTCTACCTTGTCGGATTGCATTCTTATGCTCAGGGAGAAGGATTGGCAGAAGTTCCCACATGGATTTATACTACCGTAGGTATATTTGCTTTGTACAGCCTTATTTCATATATCAGATTTAGAAACTACCGAACAAAAAATACAGCGCTATGATGACCCTGTTTGATTTTCAGATAAACGATATCAACGGACGGCCATTTGACTGGAATCAAGTCAAAGGAAAAAAAATCTTACTCTTAAATACAGCCTCTGAATGCGGCTTCACCAGGCAATATGCAAAATTGGAGGAGCTCTACCGAAAATATGAGAACAAAGGCTTTAGTATCATTGCTTTTCCCTGCAATGACTTTGGTGCCCAAGAGCCCGGAGATGGAGAAAAAATTAGCGCTTTTTGTCATGACAAATACGATATTAGTTTTCCAATCATGGAGAAAATCGCTATTTTGGGTGAACAGGGACACCCACTCTTCCAATGGTTATATGCCGAAACGGGAGCCGAAGTAAGCTGGAATTTCCAAAAATACCTGATCAATGAAAATGGAAAGGTTGATCGAATGCTTCCTTCACAAACAGAGCCTGACGACCCTGCCATTATTGAGTGGATTCAGGCCAATTAAACTTGATTGATGGACACGAAACTCGATATCCTTGCCATAGCTGCCCATCCGGATGATGTAGAACTCTCTGCTTCCGGCACGCTTATGAAACATATTGACCTGGGGAAACGTGTGGGAATCGTCGATTTAACACAGGGAGAACTCGGTTCAAGAGGAACCATTGAAACACGTTACGCCGAAGCAGAACGAGCCTCCGAAATCATGGGAATCGAAGCACGCGTCAATCTGAAAATGCCTGACGGCTTCTTTGAGCATAGCCAGGAAAACCTTTTAAAGATCATCCAACAAGTGAGGAGGTTTCAACCGGAGATCGTGCTGGTGAACGCCGTTCATGACCGACACACCGATCATGGAAAAGGAAGTAAATTGGCCTCGGAAGCCTGTTTTTTATCTGGATTGAGAAAAATTGAGACCAGTTTTGAAGGACAGAAGCAAGAAGCTCATCGTCCCAAAGCCGTTTATCATTACATCCAGGATCGCTATATCCAGCCGGATTTCGTAGTGGACATTAGCAGCTACGTAGATCGTAAGATTGAGACAATCAAAGCTTATCAGACACAGTTCTATGATCCCAACTCCAAAGAACCGGCAACACCAATTTCCGGAGAAGATTTCTTTGATTTTATCCGGGGACGCATGGCTGAGTTTGGTCGTCCCATTGGAGCCAAATACGCGGAGGGTTTTACAGCCGAAAGATGGCCTGGAGTCGAGAACCTTTTTGATCTAAAATAAAAACCGGAAGCATCCGAAGACACTCCCGGTTAGGGTTTATGTGTAATTGATTCCTAAAATTTATAGCTGAATCCAACGTTCAGCACTTGTTTGAATTGAACTCTTGGACCTACGGCATCGATTACCCCGTCCCGGTTCTCGTCAACTGAAATATCGATGTCATCATCGTATAACAAATGAGTTCCCAAGGTGACGCTGATGTATTTGTTCACCTTCATACTCAGCAAGGTTTCCCAACTCACATCAATGTTTTGAGGATTGTGCGTATAATTCGAGAACAATTCCAATTTGGTCTGGAAACGAATATTTTCCATCAAATCCTTCGTCCATGACATTCTCAGATACCCCCCGAATTCAGAGCGAACTCGTTTACTGGAATCCACTCCAAATGCGCCCTGATTTGACAATCTCTCATCCAGTACAAAAGTATTTTTGGATGTGAATGGAGCAATATAGAGTGTGAAATTGCTGCTTGGTCGGTACTCTGCCCCGACAGCAACCAACAGATATCCGGGTGCCATGAATTTGGAAATGGCCACTGAATCATTCGGGTAATTGTATCCGTTTGTCCATTGCGTTTTAAAGTTCAACAAGCCCGCATAGTACCAGCTTTTCTTGATCTTACGCCCATATTTGGAGGTGTAGTCGATTCGGTCATCTACCTTTTTCCAAAGATCCGAATTCCCCTGATTCAACAGTCCATAACCTAGTTCCAGGTAATTCTCCCAGGCATATTTTTTGGCTACGCGGTGACCATAGAGGCTAACCAGTCCGTTAAAAGCAATCGAACTCTCTCCACCGGCAGCCCAATTAGTCAAACTTGCCTGAGCCATTCCCAGGTTAATCACTCCCCCCTTTTTCCATCCCAGTGTAGTATCCTTAATCGTTTTTTTTCGAATTTTATCCTCCCCTTCCGTCACCTGAGCACTCAGTTGATGAATTGAAGTTACAGCAAGCAGTCCGACAATTAAAATACTTTTAAAATGCATGGATTATTTGTTTTTTAGTAAGTCACGAATTTCCCCCAACAATACCTCTTCATTCGAAGGTGCAGGTGGAGCTTTCGGAGCCTCTTCTTCTTTTTTCTTCATTTTGTTCATCATTTTGACGACCATAAACAACGTCAAAGCGATCAACATGAAATTGACTACCGATTGAATGAACATTCCATATTTAACCGTTGCTGTACCGAACTGATAAGTCAAGCCCGAAAAGTCCTTCCCCCCCATAAGCACACCAATTAGAGGCATGATGATATGATCTACAAGAGCTTTTACAATTGCACTGAAGGCACCACCGATCACCACCGCGATCGCGAGGTCCATCACATTTCCTTTCACTGCAAAATCTTTAAATTCCTTAATGAATCCCATCTTTCTAGTGTTTATTATTTGCCGCAAAAATAGCCTTTTTGAAAAAACCTGGGTATGAAAAACACAAGTGCGACAAAAAAACGTTTTAGCCGAGTTATTCAATTTTATTGACAGCCTATTCTTAATAAAAGAATCGAATCAGGCAGACCAAAAGATGGTGAATCCTTATTTTTGAGTATCAAAGTCCCGAAATGAACAAATTTTCCTTTTTATTCGTCTTCCTTTCCATTCTTCTTCAGGCCTGTGGTCAACACACAAATGAAAATCACTCTGATCAGCATGATCCGGAACAGGATGAAAAAGCCTTAGCTCCCTCATCCAGATATTCACTGAAAGATTTTTTGAATTCGAATGAGCAATTGGAATCTGATGTAGAACGAATATTCCACCAACTCGATGATACCGCCATTGTGGCTCAGCTACTCATGCCTGCCATCGGAAAATACGGGCAGACGGAAGAAACAATCCGATCCCTCGTCCAAAAACGACAAATTGGTGGTCTGCTTTTACTAAACGGAACAAAACAGCAATTTTCAAACTGGACCAAAGAATTCGATTCGACGAATCTAAGCCTGGGACAACTCCCGTTTTTGTATTCAGCAGATGCCGAACCTAGTTTAGTAAACAGAAAAATCATTGGTTCCAGAACCGTCAAAAAGGCCAATCAGCTTAAGAGTATTCAGGAAGTACGGGATTGCGCGGATACAATATCCAGGGACCTCACAGAGATTGGGATCAACTATAATTTCGCCCCGGTCGTTGATATGTCTCCCAACAAAACAGTCGGATACCGCAGTTTTGGGGCAAAAACAGAAAATATCATCCCCTGGTCGGAGGCGTTTATTCAGCAGAGTCAGGATCAACAAATCATCGCAACCGCAAAACACTTCCCTGGCCATGGACTGGTTTCAGGAGATACCCATAAATCTCTTCAGGTGATTAACGGGGAATTGAAAGAAATAGGAAATTATCCTCCACTCATTCAAAAAGGGGTATTATCGATCATGATTGCCCACATCGCCGTTAAAAACAATCGGCAATACGACACGAAAGGGATGCCCGCCAGCATCTCCCACAAAATTGTGACAGAATTGCTTCGAAATGAAATGAATTTCAAGGGCCTGATCGTTACTGACGCCATGAATATGGGGGGAGTCGTCAACATTCCGAACTGCAACATTCAAGCCGTACAGGCCGGGTGTGATGTAATTCTGATGCCTGTCAATGCTTCAAAAACACACCTTGAAATACTAAACAAATATCATCAGGACCCCAATTTTAAAACAATCGTCGATCAGGCTGCTAAACGAATTATTCGAATGAAATTATGTCTCATGTAAACACTGATCACCACTCCTGGGAAGCCCATTTTGAATCGGAGCTCTACCTCCTGGAAAAATTAAAATTGAGGCACATCGTAATCCCTTACGATGTTCTTCAGGAACTGGCAGACGAGGATGACAAGTCCGTTTACCAACAACGTTTCTGGATTGCAATCGATGACTGTGAGCCATGGCAGGCAGGATCTGTGGCCCTGGGAGAACAAAATGCTTATATCAGCATCAAATCAGCCCTCCTCAAAAAGATGGGACTTCAAATCGGAGATCATGTTCAGGTTAAATTAAGAAAGGACCGCTCCGAATATGGAATGCCCTTTCCGGAAGAGCTTCAGGAGGTTTTATTACAGGACCCGGAAGCAGATAAACGATTTCATGAACTAAATCTGGGAATGAGACGTTATATCATCTATTATGTCAATCAGGTAAAAAGTTCTCAAAAGAAAATTGAGCGTTCACTGTTTTTGATCGGGAATCTGAAGGAGATTCCTACCAATGAAGTCAATTTTCGTTTACTTTTGGGTAAAAAAGATTAATTATGAAATTTTGCTTCTTTTTTTGTTTGTTGTTCTTGAGTTCAGGCCTTCTCGCCCAGGGACTGATCGATGGTTTTTTCAAAGGCAAAGGAAATTTAGATTTGGCCGTCTCTGCTTCCTACCAGCAAGCCAAACAATATTACGCGGGAAGAAATCTCATTAATCTCGAACGAAATATCCAGGCGAACAGTATCTATGCCGCCTACGGACTCCATCCAAAAATTGACGTAGTGGCAAACATTCCGGTTATCAACGGTCAATTACAGGATTTTGGTTTCATGGGTAAATTCGCTCTACTCAATTTGAATATTAAGCAAGGGAAATTCACTGCTTTTGCTGGAATCGGAGGCTCCTTTCCCCTTTCCAATTATCGAACGGAAACGAGTCAGGCTGTTGGACAACGTGCTATCCAAATCATTCCACGTCTTGGTTTTCAATGGATGCTCGGAAATGGTTTCTTCATCCAGAGTCAAAGCGGCTACAACTACAGCCTGGACCCTGTCCCCTCTTCCTTTCCCTTTTCTGTCAAACTGGGACTGGCACAAAGTAACTGGTATTATGATGCCTGGTTCGATTTTCAGGAAGGTGATGGAAATGCAGATTATCAAGGAAGTGTTCCTTTCACTACATTCAGAGAACTCGTTACCAGTTATCAACGTGTTGGAGGCACCATCTATCGGGGAATTGGGCCCAGATGGGGTGTTTTCCTAAATGGTTCATATACCCTGAGCGGTCGAAATACCGGAAAGGCCTGGAGTGCTGGTCTCGGTGCAGTGATTAAATTTTCCAAAAAAACAGAATCCAATGATTAAACGTTTTTCTTTTTGCAAGCCTCATCGTTCGAAAACAGGATTGTTCCTACTTCCTTTTATTCTTGCCACCTTTGCTTCCTTTTCCCAGCAAGACCCATTGCAAGTCACCCAGTTTAAACTGGACAATGGACTCACGGTCATGCTTTCGGAAAACCATCACTCACCTCAAATTTTTGGGGTAATCGCCGTCAAAGCAGGTGGTAAAAATGACCCGGCCGATGCCACGGGAATTGCCCATTACCTAGAGCACATGCTCTTCAAAGGAACTGATCAGTTGGGAACCTGGAACTTCGCACAGGAAAAAGTGCATTTAGATCGGATCAAAGCCCTCTATGAGGAGCTTGGGAAGACAAGCAACGAAGAAGCACGACAGGAAATTCAGAGCAAAATCAACGAAGAGTCTATCCAGGCTGGGAAATACGCCATTCCGAACGAAATGGACCGGATGCTTTCCGAGATCGGAGGACAAAATGTCAATGCTTTCACCACAGAAGATTTCACAGCCTACCACAACACCTTTCCTTCCAACAAACTGGAAAGATGGTTACAGGTATATGATCATCGCTTCGAAAATCCGATTTTTAGATTGTTTCAGTCCGAACTCGAAACAGTTTATGAAGAAAAAAATCGAAGTATGGACTCCCCTTTCTCTGCCATTTTTGAGGAATTCGCCAAAAATTTCTGGAGAAAACATCCTTACGGACAACAAACTATTTTGGGACATACGGAACACCTAAAGAATCCTTCCCTTGAAAAAATGTACGCCTACTTTAAGCAGTACTACGTGGCGAATAATATGGTGCTTGTCCTATCGGGAGATTTTGACACAGACGAGGCTAAGGAACTGATCAAAAAATACTTCTCTGACTGGCGTCGGGGAGAAGTTCCGAGCTTTCCAGATTATCAGGAAGCCGATTTCCAGGGGAATGAAAAAGTAACGATTAAAGCGACCCCTATCAAGGTCCTGGTCCGCGGTTACCGAAGCCCTAGCCTCAATCATCCTGATTATCACAAAATGGAGATTGTCCATTATCTTTTGTCCAATGAAGAAGAATCAGGTCTGTTGGACCGCCTATCCATCGAAGGAAAATTGAACTACGCGGGAATGATGCCAGTGGCCTACAACGACTACGGTTCCTCTGTCCTCTTTGCTGTTCCAAAAATTGTCGGACAGGGATTCCAGGATGCAGAAAAGCTTGTCGATGAGCAATTGGAGCTGCTGAAAAAGGGTACTTTCAGCGAATCCTTTTTTGATGGAGCGAAAATGTCCCTGATCAAAGATTTCGAACGACAGTTGGAAAACAACGAAGATCGGGCACTGTTGTTAGTTAATGCCTTTTCATCCGGACTTGACTGGACGGACCATTTGAAGCAATTTGAACATTTGAAGCAACTCACCAAAGCAGATATTGTTTCGGCAGCCAATAAGTATTATGGTCCTAATTACCTGACATTATATTCCAAAAGAGGATCCATCAAACACGAAAAGCTGAACAAACCAGGGTTTGAACCGGTGATTCCGGAAGATGGAAAGAGCTCCAAATTCTATGAAGAATGGAAGCAGACCAAAGACAACAAAATTTCGGGACGTTTTGTCCAATTTGACAAAGATATTGATCAGCGAAAGCTGAAAGACCAGGTCGAATTACGTTGTGTCAAGAACCCCTTTAATTCCATTTTTAACCTGCGAATCAGCTGGGGAATTGGATCGGATCACGATTCTCTCCTTTTCTACCTTCCAACTTATCTGAACAAGCTAGGTACGGAAAAGATGAGCGCCACGGAATTCAAACAAGCCCTCTTTGAAAAAGGAGCATCAATGAATTTTGCTTCCAGTGCAGGAGAATTCTTCCTGAATATCAATGGACTCGATTCTGAATTCGAAGCAACTATGACACTCGTTCAGGAATTCTTGAGAGACTTTAAAAACGATTCAAAAGCCATCAGCAATATGGCTCAGGAGATTAAAACAGAGCGTAAATTCCGTACTTCGGAACCAGGCTCCCTTCTTCAGGCATTGAGTAGTTATGCCCTGTATGGTCAGGACTCATACGAACTCCGACAGTTTAGTTCCAAGCAAATTAAAAAAATAAGCACGGCGGAACTTGCTGCTTCTTACGATAAATCACTCCAATACGGAATCCAAATCAATTACGTGGGATCTAAGTCCGGAGATCAGATCCAGAAAGAACTGGAAACACTCCTTCCTGAGTTCAATCCGACCAAAGCGAGGTTGGAACATTTCAATCGCACCAAGCAAGGCTTTGACAAAAACCGTGTTTATTTTACGCATCATAAAAAAGCAGTCCAATCACAAATCATGTTCCTGATTGATGGTGTTCCAATGAATCCAGAGCAAATGGGTATCATCAACGCTTTCAACAACTATTTTGGAAGTGACATGTCTTCATTGGTCTTTCAGGAAATCAGAGAATTCCGTTCCCTCGCCTATTCAACCAGCGCCATGTACGGTCTGGGAGAAAAACCAGGATATCACAACCGCTTTTATGCGTATGTTGGATGCCAGGGAGATAAAACTCCGGAGGCCCTGGAAGTGATGTACGATCTAATGCAAAACATGCCGGCTAAAAAAGAGCGAATTGAAGCGATCCGATCCAATTTAATCTCTGCTTCGCGTAGCGCAAAGCCGAATTTCAAAAACCTGATCTGGCAGGTTGATTCCTGGAAAAAAATGGGTCTAACGGAAGACCCAAACAAAGGGTTGTTGCCCTTTTATCAAGATCTGACATTCGATCAGATCGTTCGTTTTCAACAGGAACATATCAAGGACAAATCCATTCAATTGATTGTTATCGGAAATAAAAAGAAATTTGATTCCGGAGTGTTCAAAAAGTATGGGGAAGTGAAACAAGTAAAAAGCAAAAAAATAGTGAGACGATAAGCTGCATGAAAAAGATACTCGATATAAGCTTTGAGAATCAACTCGCTCCGAAAAAAGGGCGAATTTTAATTTCTGATCCTTTCTCCGAAGATATGTACTTCGGGCGCTCCGTTGTTTACCTGTGTGAACACTCTGAAAAGGGAAGTTTTGGATTTGTTTTGAACAATTATGCAGATGTCGAGCTAAAAAGCCTGAACCAGGATTTCCCTGATATGAAATCGGTCATCAGTATTGGCGGACCCGTGGAAAAAGACAGCATGTATTTCATTCACACCCTTGAGAACAAGCTGGAAGATGATTTGGTAATCGATCAGGGAATTTATGTCGGAGGAGACTTTCAGAAACTCTATGAAATCATCCAGCCGGAACACCTTGCAAAACACCAAATTCGCTTCTTTTTGGGTTATTCGGGATGGGAAGCCGGACAACTCGAAGAAGAAATTAAGAACAACGCCTGGGTCGTCGCAGAAGTTGACTCCGCCGAAGAGGTGATGAACGTGGATATCGAAGACCCCTGGAAGTATTTTTTACAGAAGTTGGGAAAGAAATACGAAATCATTTCTGAATTCCCTGTCGATCCGCGAGAAAACTAAAGTTGTCACGAAAACTGCAATTTTGTCAGCCTTTCCAAAGAAGGTACAGTCTTTGCGTTCTTTAATCCCGATCAAATGGTTAATTTTGTTCATTGAGCCCAGATCAGTATGAAGATACGTTTTCTATCCAAGGTTACGCCTCACAAGAGGTTTCATTTTTCGCCCCGTTATTACGATGAGCGGAAAGAACGTCTTGAACATATGATTGAACGGGCCAAAGCAGATGAAGAGGTCAGTTCAGAAGATGACCAATTGAGAAGAAAGGAAATGCTCCGACAAAATCTGTCTGAATCCTGGGGACGTGATCGAAGAAGAGCCAAGGAAAATACCCGCTCAAATATGCGCGTGGTACTGATTATCCTGGCGATTCTCTTGCTCGGGTTCCTGATTTTCCGACAAAATGCCAAAACACAAAAAGAAGCTACGATTGTTCATCAATTGGATTAGACATGAGTGACGTGATTAAACTTTTACCCGAACACATCGCAAATCAAATTGCGGCCGGAGAGGTGATTCAACGTCCTGCTTCCGTATTGAAGGAACTTGTTGAAAACGCACTGGATGCGGGAGCTGATAAAATTGAGATTTGGATCAAAGATGCCGGTAAAAACCTGATTCAGGTCATTGATAATGGTATGGGGATGTCGGAAACAGATGCCCGAATGGCCTTCGAACGACACGCAACGAGCAAACTCAACGACGCCAAAGATCTTTTTGCTTTGAAGACCAAAGGTTTTCGTGGAGAAGCCCTGGCTTCTATCGCGGCAATTGCCCAGGTAAGCCTGCAAACTCGAATGGAGGGAGAAGAACTTGGAACCTGTATCCAGATTGAAGGCAGTGAAATCACGGATCAAAGTCAGGTGAGTTGTAAGCCTGGTAGTTCTTTCGCTGTTAAAAACCTGTTTTTCAATGTTCCGGCCAGACGTAATTTCCTGAAGTCCAATCCGGTAGAACTGAAGCACCTGGAAAATGAATTTCACCGGATTACACTTGCTCACCCAGAAATTTCCTTTCAGTTTACACACAACGACCAGTTACTCTACCACCTGGAAAAATCAAACCTGCGCAAACGAATTGTCGATCTCTTCGGTAGAGCGTACAATGACCGTCTGATCCCGATTGAAGAACACACTGACCTGGTTGGCCTTAAAGGCTTCATTGGAAAACCGGAGTTTGCTAAAAAGACGCGGGGAGAACAGTTTTTCTTTGTGAACAATCGCTTCTTCAAGGATACTTATCTCAATCATGCCGTATTTCAGGCCTACGACAATTTGCTAGCCTCTAAAACCTACCCCTCCTACTTCATTTTTCTGGACGTTGAACCTTCCAGTATTGACGTCAATGTACACCCGAATAAGACGGAGATCAAGTTTGAAAACGACCGGGAAATTTACGCCATACTTAAGAGCAGTGTGAAGCAGAGTCTTGGCCAATTTAACATTAGCCCCAGCCTGGATTTTGAGCAGGAAAATAGTTTTGAATTGCCCTGGGAAAGTCGAAAGCAGATTCCGGTAGAACCGCAAATCAAGGTCAATCCGGACTACAACCCCTTCCAAAGCAAATCACTAGGTGGTGCCAGTGGTAGCGGGATCAAAAATGTTCAGTCCGATGCCCTCCGAAAAAGTGGATTCGGGAGTCCTCAAAGCTCACCAGAAGATTGGGAGCAGTTCTACAAACTGGAAGAAGAAGCTTCTGAACAGCAACAACAACTGGATTTGCCGGTAGAGGGCGAATCTTCCAAGCATTTCATTTTTCAGCATCCATTCATCATTAGCCCGGTCAAAAGCGGATTGCTGTTTGTACATATCCGTCGGGCCCGGGAACGAGTGCTTTATGACGAACTCATGCAGCAATTCCTGAGTCAACCGATTCCCTCCCAACAGCTATTATTTCCACTTCAGGCTGAGCTTCAGGGGGCCGTGAAATCTTATTGGCTGAGCAATCGAAAAACGACCGAACGTCTGGGCTTCGTCTTTGAAGAAAGCAAAGAAGGAATTGATTTTACAGGAATTCCCGCACCCTTGGACCAGGAACAGGGAACGAATTGCATCGAACAGATCAATGCTCAAATCATGCACGGGGAACCAGACAAAGGAGAACTGGCCCATGAATTTATTCTTTCCATTGCCAGTGCAGGATCCAGAACGCATGAAAAATGGAATGAAAGCAAGGCAAACCATCTCATTGAACAATTGTTTCAATGTAAAGAACATCAGTACACAGCAACAGGCAAACGCATTCTGGATACCATCCGGAAAGAAGAATATTTAAAGCAATTTTAGGACATGTTCTCATTTTTTAGTCATATGCCTTCGGTCACCAAGAACCTCTTGATCATCAACGTTCTACTTTATTTCGTCTCGATTTGGTTCGAGAGCACCGGAGTGATCAATCTCTTTGATCTTTTTTCCTCCCATTACATTGGGACGCCATTTTTTGAGCCCTTTCAGATCGTGACGCACATGTTCATGCACTCGGCTCATGATTTCAGACACATTTTCTTCAACATGTTCGGTCTGGTGATTTTCGGGAGCCATTTGGAACAGGTTTGGGGAGCCAAGAAATTTTTCATATTCTATTTCATTGTCGGAATTGGAGCCTTTGCGGTAGAAAATATCTACTATGGAATCCAGGTTTATCAATTGAAAAACGAATTGGTGGCCATGGGATATGATCTGAGCAAGATCAACGACTTCATCATGGAGTATAAATACTTTGCGGGCTCAGAAGGAATTGCCAGTCCGGATCCAAACCTTGTCCCTTATCACCTTCCCGAAGGGATTGGGTACATCAAATTATCCCTCTCTTCCGGTTTGGGAGCATCCGGAGCACTTTTTGGAATCCTCGGTGCCTTTGTTATTCTTTTCCCGAATACCGAACTGATGCTGCTCTTTATTCCCTACCCTATCAAGGCCAAATACCTGATCGGAATTTACATCCTCTACGAAGTATACCGAACCTTCAATCCGGTGATCGGAGATAATGTCAACCACCTGGCACATATTTCAGGGGCAGCAATCGGGATCGCTTACGTATTTATCTCCCGGAAGTTTGATCGGGGAAGTTTTTATTGATTCAACCATGCAGGATAGAAGTTTTTTAGACGAATTAAAACACCAGTATCGATCAGGTGGAATGTACATGAAGCTTATCTTCATCAATGTACTTGTCTTCTTATTTATCAACCTGATCAGTGTGATCGGACGGCTCACGGAAAGCAGTGATCTCTTTGATTTGGTATCCCTGCTATTCACGCTTGAAACCGATTTCAATTCCTTCCTGTTTCGTCCCTGGGGACTCTTTACGAGTATCTTTTCTCATGTAGGATTCATGCATCTCGCATTCAACATGTTGATGCTTTTCTTCATGGGACAGGCTTTTGAACGTTATTTTGGCTCCCGAAGACTTTTAAGCGTTTACATTATCGGGGGAATCGCCGGGGGAATCCTTGAGATTGTCGCTCATGCGGTATTTCCTGCCTTACTCTATCGCCCAAGCGTCGTTTTGGGAGCATCGGGTTCCATCATGGCTATTTTCATTGGATTAGCCTTCTATAAGCCCAATTTACCCCTGTCTTTTTTCGGACTTTTCCAGCTTAGAATCATCTACCTCGGAATCATTTATCTGATGTTGGATATTCTCAATTTGGGAGCGGATGATGGAACGGCACATTTTGCTCATTTGGGAGGTGCGATCATCGGAATTTTGGCGGCGCAGCAGCCTATGAGTTCCCGAAATTTTATTGCACGACTCGAGAATTGGTTCGTACAGCTCTGGAAGAAGAATCCTCAACGAAAGAAAAAGAAAAGTGGCTTTAATTACAATCAACAAGCCCGAAAGAAGACGGATGAAGAGTATAATGTCGATGCAAAGCGAAGACAGGAAAAAATAGATGCCATTCTGGACAAAATATCCCGTTCGGGATACGAATCCCTCAGCAAGGCGGAAAAAGAATTCCTGTTCAGGCAAAGTGATAAAAATGGTTCGTAAGCTCCTCAGCATCTTTAAACCTATCAACCTACTCAGAATCACTACGGTTCTCGGTTTGTTGGCGCTCGGGTTGAGCTACCTGGCTCCTTTTGTGCACCCTGAAACCATCTGGTTCCTCCCCTTTTTTGGGCTGGCCTATCCCATTGCCATTTGCCTTAACCTCTTGTTGCTTATCATTTGGGGCATCATGAAAAGTCGATGGGCGCTTTATATCCTGCTCTTCATACTGCTAGGTGGAAATCTGCATTTTCGAATTACGGCCATCGCCCTGAATAGTGAAGAAGCTCCAAAAACAGCACTGAAAGTACTAAGCTACAACGTTCGACTATTTGATATCTACGCCCTCAAAGAAGATCCCAGTCATGCCAATCGTGATTCCATCTTTGCTTTCCTGAAACGAGAACAGGCGGATGTCGTTTGCATGCAGGAATTCTATTACCAGGATCATACCGTTGGTTTTCCCAGCGTGGACACCTTCAACACCCTGCTTCAGGCAGCACACTCACACAACCGAATGTCTTTTAGTCCCGGGTTTCGAAATTACTTTGGAGTGGCCATCTACTCCAAGGATCCCATGATCACTAAAGGACAGGTCGATTTTGAGGAAAATGGTCCTCAAACGAACAATTTCTGCATTTTTGCAGATATCGTTCGGGATCAGGATACATTTCGAGTGTACAACGCCCATCTTCAGTCGATTAAATTTCAACAGGATGACTACGCCCTCTTTGGTGACCGGGCCATGACCGGTAATGCGCGATCCAATATCCCCATCCTTCTAAAAAAACTACATCGTGCTTCCTGTATCCGGGCAGACCAGGCAAAAAAAGTGGTTGAACACATGGAACAATCTCCCTACCCCGTTATTTTATGCGGAGATTTTAATGCACCTCCCATGTCCTATACCTATAATCGCTTCAACAACGTCTTCACAGATGCCTTTCGCAACAGTTCCTATGGCTGGGGAAGTACTTATGCCGGAAAAGTGCCAGCTGGGCGGATTGACTATATCTTTCATTCGGAAAAACTTGAATCCGGGGACTTTCAGATTCAAAAGGGCGTTTTTTCTGATCATCGGGCTATTAGCTGCCGGGTTTGGGAAAAATAAATATTTTAGTATTGATCCATTTTTTATTACTTTTAACCCATGAAATACGGAATCATTCTTAGCCTATTTGTTTTCGTTTTAGGGGCTTGTGGTGAAGAGCCTAATAAAAAAGAACCTGTTGATGAACAGGAAGAAACTCCGATCGTCGGAAAGTGGAAACTACAAACCCACAAAAAGAAAGACGATAAGGAAACCGAAATTGACTTAAAATCCCAACCGACACAGGTCATTTTGTCCATCCTGGACGGTGGATATTTTGTTTTATACGACACTTTTGTTGACCCCAAATTCAATCAAAAAGGATTTAGCCGAATTTCCGAAAGAAGCAAAGGTCAGTGGGAATTCCGAGATGGGAAAAAGCTTGTCCTTAGACACAATCGGGAGGACACCACTATTGTTGAGGAACTGATCATTACCCTGCTGAACAAAAATACACTGGTTACCCAGGGGAAAGACAATAAGGCAACTATTTACAAGACGTATCAAGGATACTAAAAACGCCATCCGATGCTTTTAGAGATCAATCCGGAAAACATGGATCAACGCCTGATCAATCAGGTAGTGGACATCCTTCAGGGAGGAGGTCTGATCATTTATCCAAGTGATTCAGTGTACAGTATTGGCTGTGATGCAAGTAACCGGGAAGCTATTCGCAAATTGGCGCGATTCAAGAATCAAAAACTGAATAAAACGCGTTTTTCGATCATTTGCTCTGACATTTCGGATATAGCCAGCTATACCAAACAGTTATCCAGACCTGTTTTTAAAGTTCTCAAACACCACCTTCCGGGACCTTTCACTTTCATTTTGGAAGCAAATAACGAAATTCCCAAAATATTTGATTCCAAACGGAAAGAGATCGGGATTCGAATTCCGGATCACCCGATCACTCAAGCCATCGTAGATGCCATGGGGACTCCCCTGGTGACTTCCTCGCTTCACGATGACGAAGACACCATCATGGATTACTTTTTAGATCCCTATCAAATATATGAACGCTTTGATAAGCAGGTAGATTTGATCATTGACGGTGGACCAGGGAAATTGTATGCATCCACCGTGGTTGATTGCACCGGAGAGGACATTGAAGTAATTCGAGAAGGAATTGGAATCTTACAATTATGATCCTGATCATCGACTGCGGAAGCAACAAAGTTCCCTCCATCGAATATGCGGTTGATCTGAGCTGTGATTACCAAACAGTCGGAGTTTTTGATCTTACGGAAGAGCAGTTGAATCAGGCCATGGGTGTTATCATTTCAGGGGCTCCCATTCTAGTCACCGAAATCGATTTATCACCATATCAAACGGCCTTTTCCTGGATAAAGGACTATTCCAAACCTGTCCTTGGAATTTGCTTCGGACACCAAATTCTTGGATTGATTCATGGCGCCTACGCCGCCCGACAAAAGGATGATCGGGACTGGCAAACGATCGAATTAATTGAGGACAGTCTGCTTTTCGACAAATTTCCTTTTGAATTTAAGATGGTGGAAGATCATTGTGAAAACATCTCCGTACCATCGGATTTCAAACTTCTCGCTGTATCTGATGCTTGTGTGAATGAAGCCATGGAACACGAAAGCAAGACTCTTTTTGGCGTTCAATTTCACCCGGAAGTTTCCGGAAATATGGGGACACTGCTTATTGAAAACTTTGTTAATATTTGCTTCAATTCGGCGAAAAACAGCCCAAAATAATAGCGATATTAGCTGAATGTTGAACAAAATCTGGATTGGATTTTTTCTTGTTTCCCTAATCACCGCCCTGGGAAAACTATTTTTTTATCAGGACACCCAGGTCTTCAAGCAAATGGCCGATGCCCTCTTCGATGCCGGCAGCCTTGGTTTTACAATTGCCATCGGATTGACAGGGGCCATGTGTATCTGGTTAGGATTTATGCGGATTGGTGAAAAAGGAGGGGCCGTAAAACTCCTCTCGAAAGCGATTGCCCCACTCTTTCGAAAACTGTTTCCGGATGTACCGGAGGATCACCCAGCTGTGGGTTCCATCATGATGAATTTCTCCGCCAACATGCTTGGTTTGGACAATGCCGCCACCCCCATTGGTTTAACCGCCATGAAGCAGCTTCAGGAAATCAATCCGAAAAAGGATACGGCTTCCAATGCACAAATCATGTTCCTGGTTCTGAACACCTCCGGATTGACCATCATTCCAGTCAGTGTTTTGGCCATTCTTTCCAGCAACCAGGCCAGCAACCCAACTCAGGTTTTTCTCCCTATTCTCATGGCTACCTTTTGCTCCACTCTAGTTGGAATGACCGCTGTGGCATTAAAACAAAAAATTAAACTGATCGACCCGGTTATTATGGCCTACATTGGTAGTATGACCGGTATATTGATTGCACTACTAATTGGGCTGAATTACTACCCTCAATATACCCAGATCGTCACCGATGTTGGCGGAAATGCATTGCTCTTCGGGATTGTTGGCTTATTCTTCGTGCTGGCCATTCGGAAAAAAGTAAACCTGTATGAAGAATTTATCTCTGGAGCCAAGGAAGGCTTCCAGGTCGCTGTACAAATCATCCCCTACCTGATTGCCATGTTGCTGGCGATTGCCCTTTTTCGGGCTTCGGGTGCCTTTGAAGCACTTTTGGACGGTATTCGCTGGTTGTTCCTGACCATTGGACTGAAATACGTAGAATTTGTCGATGCCCTCCCAGTAGCTTTGATGAAACCCTTAAGTGGTGGTGGAGCCAGAGCACTTTTCGTTGAGTTAATCCCTCAATTTGGGGTGGATAGTTTCCAGACCAAACTGGCAGCCACGCTGCAAGGGAGTACGGAAACAACCTTTTACGTCCTGGCCGTATATTTTGGGGCAGCTGGGATCAAAAAAACACGCTATGCCGTTGGAATGGGGCTCATTGCTGACCTGGCTGGAATCATCGCCGCCATATTGTTGTCTTACTATTTTTATTACTAATGGGACTTTTCAATCGAAGGAAAAAAAAGAAAGCAGGAGAAATTCAGAAGGTAGCACTCAAAAATGTGAACTATCACCCAAAAATTATTTTGGCCTGGGCCAAAGCCATTGAAGGAAATGAAGAATTAGCCCAGTACCTCAAGGACAATGGCTTTGATGAATTGAATATGGCCTGCGCCGCCATCCGACTAAAACAAGAAGCACGAGAGTGGCTGATGAACAACGGATACGCCCAATTAATGGCCATGATCCATGCTGCAGAAGGAGACGAAAAAGCATTACGCTGGTTGAATTTGAATGACTTTGAACTCCTCGCTCAAATCGCGCTGGCTGTGGAAGGACATCAAGAGGCCTGGATCTGGCTCAGAACTCATGCCACACAAGATTTATTTATCCTCGCCCAGAGCATCAAGCAAGTCAAGGATGAGATTGAAGAAAATCACAACGACATCCACTCCTTTGGAAAGGACTAAAAGCTACGCAACTAATTATTATTTTTGCAGGAAATTTTGTTGGATATGACCTATGATATAGCCATTATCGGTGGAGGAATTGTTGGAGCTGCGACCTTATACAAGCTGCAGAAGCGTTTCCCCGAACTAAAAATTGCTTTGATCGAAAAGGAAAAACTGCTCGCTGATCATCAGACAGGGCACAACTCCGGGGTTATCCACTCAGGACTCTATTATACACCCGGTTCTTTGAAAGCCAAAAACTGTGTGGCTGGACGGAGAGAATTGGTGGCTTTTGCCAAAGAACATGGCATTGATCACGATGTTTGTGGAAAGGTGGTTGTAGCGACGAATGAAAGCGAACTTCCCTTCATGGAGAAAATCTTTAATAACGGGATTCAAAATGAAATTGAAGGAATTGAAAAAATCGGACCGGAACGGATTCGTGAGATCGAACCACATGTGAAAGGTATTGCCGGAATCTGGGTTCCCTGTACAGGGATCATCGATTTCCGGGGAGCAACCGGCAAAATGGTTGAATTGGCGCTCGAAATTCAGGAGGAAAGTAAGCTTTATCTGGAACACGAAGTCATGGACATTGAAAAAAAGGAGGATTTTTCCATCATTAAAACTTCCAAAGTAGAAATTCAGGCCAAAAATCTGGTTTTCTGTGCCGGACTTCAAGCTGACCGCCTTGCCCGAAAGGATGGGGTTCAACTCAAAGAAAAAGTGGTTGGTTTCCGGGGTGACTATTATGAACTGACGGACCAGGCCAAACACAAAGTAAAAAACCTGATTTATCCGGTTCCTAACCCAGAGTTTCCATTCCTCGGGGTACATTTCACGCGCATGACCAATGGTGATATTGAATGCGGTCCGAACGCTGTTTTCACCTTTAAGCGAGAAGGTTATGGAAAAACGGATTTTTCGCTACGGGACACCTGGGATGCATTGACGTATCGCGGAACCTGGAAGTTGTTCTTTAAAAACATGAAATTTGGAATTGACGAATACCGACGGGCCTTCTCTAAAAAACGTTTCCTCCGAACTTTGCAGGTATTGATTCCAGACTTAACGATGGATGACATTAAACCGGGAAGGGCCGGAGTACGTGCGTTGCTTCTTCGTCAGGATGGAGATACCCGGGATGATTTCCGAATCGAATACAAAGGAAATTCCATTCATGTATTGAATGCCCCCTCGCCTGCTGCCACAGCCTCGCTGGCCATCGGAGGTTATATCGCCGAAGAAGCGGAAAAACACTTCCGTTTGAAATAATTCAATCTGATAAATTGGAGTTCTACTATTGAATGAGTCGGATCGAATTTCCTTCGATATCAACCATTCGCTTTCGATAGAGGTTTCCAAGTGCCTGCTTAAAAGCCTTTTTACTTAGGCCAAATTGCTCACGGATATCATCTGGATCTGATTTATCACCTACCGGGAGATGCCCGCCAGCCTCACGTAGTTTTTCCAGAATCTGTTCAGCTGCCGGCTCAATTCGGGCATAGCCTTTCTTTTCCAGAGCAATATCCAGCTTTCCATCTTCCCGAACGTTCAAAACATAGCCTGAGCAACGCTCCCCCCGAAGAAGGGGTCTTGAGATATATGAATTGAAGATCATCCCTCCATAGGTATCATTCACGATGACCTGCTGCCCCAATTCATGACGATCAGTGATCAGCAAATCAACTTCATCCCCTTCCTCTACGACAATTCGTTCCCGCTCCAGAAAACGCCTCGTTTTAGCAGAAGCAACCAATCGCTGGGTAGAATCATCCAGGTAGAGGTAAACCAAATACGATTTTCCTTCTTCCATTTTGACCAATTGTTCCCGATATGGGCAAAATAGTTGTTTGAGTAAACCCCAATCCAGAAAAGCTCCCAGATGATTGACATCTGTCACCTCAAGATAAGCAAAAGTATGTAATTCGATCTTTGGTGTTTCCGTGGTTGCCACAGGTCGTTCTTCCGAATCCAGGTAAACAAATACACGCAATTGATCTCCTTCCTGAAACTCCTCTGACACGTATCTGTTAGGCAACAGGACTTCATCGCCTTCATCATTCCCCAAATAGGCCCCGACACTCGTAAACCTCAACAATTGCAGTTCATTATACTGCCCCAGATACAACATGAAATTTTAAAAATAAAGCTTGGAAGCAGACTTGGAATTGATCACCAAACAAGGAACATTCATGTCATTGACGATCAATTTAGACGCGAAGGTATCAAACACCGCAAAAAGGCTTTCAGAATGATATGCAAAGGCAATAAAATCACCGTTATTCTTTTTTACATATTCCAACACTTTTGTTTGGAAAGACCCTCGCTTTTTAACCATATTAAACTCTGCATTGAGTCCACGCTCTTCAAATTGATCCCGAACCAATGAGATTCGATTCGAAAGCTTTCTGGAAAGAATTTCATCGCGTTCATCCTCCGCTATCACGTGAATCTCGGCTTTAAAAATATTCGCAATATCTCCTGCCAAATTGGTAATCTGAAGACTTTCCTTCGTCATATCAATCGGTACTACAATCCGTTTGATTTCGTTGATTGGTGTATTCTTTTGAACGATCAAAAATGGCACTTCCGAACTGGTCACCACCTTAATCACATTGCTTCCAAATAATTTCTGTGAAGTGGTCAATCCATGTGTTCCCATGACGATCAACTGGGCATTTTGCTTTTTGGCTACTTTCCCCAAATCCTCCAAAAAATTCCCCACAACAATCTTTCCTTCCACCTTGACGTAAGAAGGAGCATTGCACTCATTGACAATCTTCTCCATTTTTTGAAGAGCAGGCTTCGATTTGGATTTATCTGGAACAATATGAACCACAACGATATCTACTCTTACTTTACTTGTTAAACTAATCGCATATTTCAGCGCGGCATCCCCTACCGGAGTAAAATCGTGGGGTACCATGTAGATGTTCTGGCTCATGTTGATTGTTTTATAGTTTTGCCTTGAAGCTTACCAAAAATAAAGTAATTTTTTGAGAATTATGCAAATCCGAATCAATACTAATTAACAGTCAACTGTTATTAAGCCCTTTTTATCGTAGGTTTTAACCTATTTAGCGACAACTCCTGAGCCTACAATTTTTCTTTTTGATTTGCATTTTTTGACAGGATTTCCGGTACGGTCCGAAACCGTCCCGATCAACGACCAGGTAGCTGTATCGATCCCGAATCAGGATTTTCTTTATGGCCGCATTGGGAACTCCAATACTTCCTGTCAGGGCTCCTACAATGTCCATTTTTCTAATCTTGTCTTTCCTGCCTAAATCCAGGTACAACAAGTCTAATTTTGGCGTCTCAAAACAACCCGATTCCTGCCCTGGATCGAGTTTCAATTCTTCAATGGATTCCATGTATTCAGGAAGCTGATCTTCTGCTGTAAGCAAAACGTGTACCTTCCCTTCCTTCCCCATCCTTCCAGTTCTTCCGTTCCGATGAATATAATCCTTCTCATTGCCTGGAAGCTGATAGTGAATGACGCAGGCCACTTCCTCCAAATCAAGTCCTCTGGATGCTAAATCGGTGGACAACAGACAATCCGCGATCCCTTCGTTAAAACGAATAATGCTCTCTTCTCTTACTTTCTGTTCCAATCCCCCATGGAAAGCAGCGTGACTCTTCCCTGCCTCCCACAAATGTTCCGAGATGCGATCAACAGCCTCCCGATGGGTACAGAAAACCATCACCGGCTTTCCCTGGTACATCCATAATAGATTCAATAACTCCCTGAATTTATCCTGATCCGGACAACGAATCCAACTGATCTCTCGAGAAGCTTCTTCCTTTGACTCCCGATAATCTTTCCGGACAAATGAATACGTCTTCAGCGCATCCGGAAGTCGCTCTATTTCGGTGGCACTAACCAACTGAATCTGCTCAAATCCATTCATGTACCCCAGAATATCTTCCAACTGATCATAAAACCCCAATTCCAGGATTTTATCATATTCATCCAAAACCAGTTGATCAAAAGCTTCCAACCCAGGACTCTTCCTTCTCAGATGATCCAACATTCTCCCTGGGGTCGCTATCACAATTTCCGGGTGGGCCTGCAACTGATCCTGCTCATCTTTGAACGAATGTCCTCCGTAACACAAAACACTTCGAAGTCCTGACCTAAGTGACTGCAGTACTTCATGCAACTGCATGGCCAATTCCCTGGTCGGTGACAAAACTAAAATGCCCGATTTTTCCCTCAGGTGATGAAATTTCAGCAAATGCACCAAAAAAGCAAGTGTTTTCCCACTTCCTGTTTCGGATAAAAGCATGGTGTATGGAGAGGTCTCCCTCAAGTAATCTTCCTGCATCGGGGTCCATTGCTGAAAGCCCAATACATCCAAATAATCCCTTTCTTTCACTCCAATTGACTACTCTTGTAGCCTCTTTTGACGCTGCATCGGATTCTCGTAGTTCCTTCGCTCATTAAACAATTCAAAACGGCTTGGAATGGATCTGGTCGGCCAGTAGTTATTACTTAAATCAGTATCTGCGGTCTCCAAAAGCGGGTCAAGTTCCAGGGAAACGACTTCCTGATCAAAAACAAACACTTTGGAAACCTGATCATGACGCTTGCGCCAAATTTCTGCTGGAATCCGGATCGTTTCCTGAGATCCATCAGCAAAATTAGCCTTCACGATCAGGGGCATTACCAATCCACCAATATTCTCAAAGCTTACTTCATAATAATGTTGATTTTTATTGAGTAACTCCAACTCTTCAGCACTTAATTTCTTCTTAAACTCCTCGTACTCTTTTTTGTCCAGCGCATCCACTTCATAAACATCTCTTTTTGCATAGAAATCATCAATATTTGCATCCCGTTCGTTCACTGTTTGTGGAATATCCTTCTTATTCCGTTCCGTTTTAATGAATGGCACCTGCTCATCATCCTGCTTCTTTTGGAAGGCTTTTTCAACTTCCGGATTGTGCGTATTCAACTGGTAATGTTTGACTGACGAGAGGGCGATATCCACATGATCCGTGGTAAAGAACCATCCTCTCCAAAACCAGTCGAGATCAACAGCCGAAGCCTCTTCCATCGTTCGGAAAAAATCGGCCGGTGTTGGGTGCTTGAATTTCCATCGCTCACAATAAGTCTTGAACGCATAATCAAACAATTCTCTTCCCATGACCGTCTCTCGCAAAATATTCAGAGCAGTAGCCGGCTTTCCATATGCGTTGTTCCCAAACTGGAACAGGGATTCCGAATTGGTCATGATCGGTGCAATGTTATTTGGATCCCCTTTCATGTAATCGACAATGTATCTGGCCGGTCCTCTCCTTGATGGGTAATCCCGCTCCCACTCCTGCTCGGTCAGGTATTGAACAAAGGTATTTAGTCCTTCATCCATCCAGGTCCACTGACGCTCATCCGAATTGATGATCATCGGGAAGAAATTGTGTCCTACTTCGTGGATAATAACTCCCCACATCCCATATTTGGTCCCTTCAGAATAGGTTCCGTCTTTTTCAGGTCTTCCCCCATTAAAGCAAATCATCGGATATTCCATTCCAATCCGGTTCGTATGGACAGAAATCGCTACCGGATAAGGATAATCGATCGTGTATTTGGAATAGGTCTTGATTGTATGAGCTACCAGTTTGGTCGAATACCGCTCCCACAAGGGATTTCCTTCTTTTGGGAAATAGGACATGGCTAATACGCGCTTGGAACCGATGTCTACTCCCTGAGCATCCCAAATGAATTTACGAGAGCTCGCAAAGGCAAAGTCGCGAACATTTTTTGCTTTAAAGACCCATGTTTTGTTGCCTGTTGACTGCTCTTTCTCATTTTCTTCCGCTTCCGCCTGCGTCACAATCATGACCGGTTGATCCGAATTCATGGCCTGCTTCATGCGATCTCTTTGTTGTGAACTCAGCACTTGAGAAGCATTTTGAAGTTCTCCGGTCGCTCCTACAATATGATCCTCCGGAACCGTAATTTTCACTTCGTAATCTCCAAAAGGCAAGGCAAATTCACCAGCTCCCAGGAACTGCTTGTTCTGCCACCCCTCTACGTCGTTATACACACACATGCGCGGAAAGAACTGTGCAATCGTATAGAGATAGTTTTTGTCCTCCTCAAAATACTCGAGTCCAGAACGTCCTCCAACCTTGGAGCGGTCATTGATGTGGTACCACCACTTGATCTTAAAGGAAATGCTTTGCCCAGGTTCCAATGGCTTCACCGGATCAATACGCATCATTGTTTTATTGATAAAGTACTTCATGGCTCTTCCGGAAGTTTCTTCCACAGACTCCACCTTAAAACCACCGTCATACTCAAAATTTCTTCTGGTCAGGCTCTTTATGCTTCTGAAATCCTCCATGCGCTCCACCCGGATCAATTTACTATCCGAATCAGGCTTAAAGAGGTTTTGGTCCAACTGCAACCAAAGGAATTCCAGACGATCAGGGGAATTATTCCGATACGTGATCACCTCTTCACCACTTAATCGCTGTGTTTTATCATCTATACGAATGTCCATTTTATAATCCGCCTGCTGCTGATAATAAGCATGTCCAGGCCCTCCAGATGCATTGCGATAGGAATTAGGTGTCGGCAACTCCATGTCCAATTGAGCAAATTTGTTTTGAGCCCAAAGACTTGTTCCACTAACACATAAGACGATCAGACTATAAAAAATATTGGCTCTGTTTCTCATAAGTTTATCTTTTGTTTCTCACTATTCTTAAGGAATACGATGGTTTGACGATGATCTCCAATAATCAAACTAGCTTTATTTTGCTGATTTTCGTATGCTTTCATCAGGGTTTTAAAAACTAAAAAACTTGCCTCCTTTGGAAGCACAATTTCATCCCGGTACAAATAAAAGTTGATCTTCCCCTCCAACGTACATTCAAAATCAAGTAATTTCAATAGCACCTTTTCGCCATTTAATACCAGGTAAAAATCCGCTCCCAGTTCTGCTTCAATTTTTTTTAAATTTTCCTTACTATGGGACATTCCCTCCAGGTGTTTTTTAACCAATTTCTTACTTTTAAACACATCTTCCATCTCATGAATGGAAGCCGTCAGCGTCGCTTCGATCCGCTTTTCTGTTGGCTTATATTCAATCTCTGCAAAAGCAAAATAATAGCTGTGTGCAAAGCTCATCATGGCCATTAGGCTAGCGAAACATGTTAAAATCCACCTTTTCATTGCAAACAAAATTAACATTCTAAGGATTCTGATCTCTAAAAATTTGGATGAAAGGTTCTTTTCCAAAGTCCAAATTATCAATTTTCGTTTTAAGTATCTCCAAATCTATATTACTACCTTTGCACAAAGCATTTCCCGTCTATGAAGTATTTTGAGGAGTTCAACCTGAACAAAGCCATCCAAAAAGCATTGGTCGATCTGGACCTTCGGATCAGCACCCCAATTCAGGAAAGTGCTTTTGCCCCTATCATGTCCGGGCGCGACTTGATTGGTATTGCCCAAACGGGTACGGGAAAGACATTGGCCTACCTGCTACCCGCACTTCAACAATGGAATTTCACGTCCAGCCGCAATCCCCAGATTTTAATCATCGTTCCAACACGTGAACTCGTGGTTCAGGTAGTTCAGGAAGTTGAAAAATTAAGCAGTTATCAGAATTTGGTAGTCCGTGGATGTTACGGTGGTGTGAACATTCGAACCCAGGCAGACGAGCTTAATCTTGGGCTAGATGTACTCGTTTCTACCCCAGGACGTTTACTGGATCATATCTTGAATGGAAATTTGTCGGTTCGAGACATCAAAAAGCTGATCATAGATGAAGTAGACGAGCTCTTTGAATTGGGCTTCAGACCGCAGCTTCAAGCTATTTTAGAACTGCTCCCCGAAAAGAAACAAAGTCTCATTTTTTCGGCGACACTTTCTGAAGAAATCGAGGAACTTGCTCGAAAAGAACTGATTCGTCCACTGAAAGTGGAAGCGGCACCGGCCGGAACTCCACTGGATCAAATTGAAGAAAGTTATATCCGGGTTCCAAATTTCTACACAAAAATTGAGTTTTTGAAGCGTTTTTTTGAAGGATCAGAGGCCTCCAAAAAAATCCTCTTGTTTGTTGGTTCCCGAAAACTGGCGGATCTTGTCCATCAGGAATTAATGCAAAACGAAGCACTGCAAATTGGTATCGTTCACTCAAGTAAGTCTCAAAATTATCGTTTCAATGCGGTGAAAGACTTTAAAACGGGAACGAGCAATATCCTCTTGGCTACAGACCTAATCTCTCGCGGAATTGACATCCAGGAAGTCTCATTGGTCATCAATCTGGATGTTCCGGATCAGGCCGAAATCTATTTGCACCGAATTGGAAGAACCGGAAGAGCTCAGGCAGCAGGAAAGGCCCTCACACTGATCTCTGATTTCGAACTTGAACGCTGGGAAGCAGTTTGTGACTTTACAGGTTCCCCTAAGATTGAACAACGACTACCAGAATACCTCCCCCTCCGAACAGAGTTAATCCCGGAAGAACAACCGGTTCAAACAATGGTACTACCGGACATCAAAACTCCCAGCAGAAAAGATGCGGGACCAGCATTCCACGAAAAAAAGGCCAAAAATCAAAAGGTCAATGTGCGGAAGAACTGGAAAAAAATCAAACAGGAAAAGTACGGAAAACCGAAAAAAAAGGGTGGCAAGCGACGTTAGTTAGACTTTAAAAAGTTTTGCAGCATTTCCTTCCCGTGAGGAGTTAAGATCGATTCCGGATGAAACTGAACACCAAACAATGGGAGCTCGCAATGTTCGATCGCCATCAAAACTCCATCCGAATCATACGCACACGCTTCGAAAGGAGATCCCACTTTCAAACGGACTGCCCAACTATGATACAGCCCCACCTCTTCACCTACTCCCAGTCCTCCAAAAAGACTCCCATTTGATTGCGTTAGTTTTCTGGAAACCCCATGGCGCACATTAGTCAGGTTGTACAATTCATCTCCCGCATGTTCGGCCAGGGCCTGCATCCCCAAACAAACTCCTAACATCGGTTTCGAGTACCAGTAGCGTTGAATCAACTCCATCAATTGCCCGGCATCAACTGGTAATCCCGGTCCCGGAGAAAGAACGATTCGATCACAGGATGAAACAATATCCCAGTCAATTTCATCGTTTCTCAATACCGACACTTCTGTCCCTAAACCTTCCAAATAATGAAACAGATTGTAAGTAAAGGAATCATAGCTATCTAATAAGAGTACCTTCACGAGTTTCCGTTTATTTTAGTAAACTTGCAACAGGCAAATATACGCATGAAAAAAATTATTCAAATACCCGGAGCACCTGCGCCTATAGGCCCGTACAGTCAGGCCATCCTAAAAAAAGACACCCTGTATGTCAGTGGACAAATCCCCATGGACCCCATTAAAAAAGAACTGGTCACCAAGTCGATTGACAAAGCGACACATCAGGTTCTGAAGAACATCGGTGCCTTGTTGCAGGAAGCAGGTATGAATTACGAACATGTCGTCAAATGCTCCATTTTCCTAAGAGATTTGGATGATTTTGTACGAGTAAACGAGGTTTATAGTGAATACTTCAAGCAAAACCCTCCTGCTCGGGAAACCGTTCAGGTAAGTCGTCTTCCCATGGATGTTCCCATTGAAATTTCCTGTATCGCCATCGCAGATTAACGTTCAATTTGAAGGATTCCACGGATATATCAATTGTCATTGTCAACTACAATGTTGAGTACTTTTTGGAGCAATGTCTCAATTCAGTGTTCAATGCGTTGGGCGAAGTAAAAGGAGAAGTATTTGTCGTAGACAACAACTCCATTGACCAGTCAGTCAATATGGTTCGTGAGCGTTTTCCGGAGGTCAAATTGATTGCCAACAAGCAAAACCTGGGTTTTTCAAAAGCAAACAACCAGGCGATCAAACAAGCTTGTGGTCGCCATATCCTATTGCTTAATCCGGATACCGTCGTCGAAGAAGACACCTTTGAAAAAGTCGTTGGCTTCATGGACCAACATGAAGACGCAGGTGGATTGGGGGTGCGAATGATCGATGGAAAAGGGAAGTTTTTGCCAGAATCCAAGCGCGGGCTACCTACTCCTTCTGTCGCATTCTTTAAGATTTTTGGTCTCTCCCGGATTTTTCCGAAATCAAGTATTTTTTCCAGGTATCACCTGGGACACCTTTCCGAATTTGAGACCGCCGAAATAGATATTCTCAGTGGAGCCTTTATGCTCATGCGGAAAAGTGTGTTGGATGAAATTGGACTTCTGGACGAAACCTTTTTCATGTACGGAGAAGACATCGATCTCTCTTATCGTATCCAATTGAGTGGATCCAAGAACTACTATTTCCCAGAGACAAGGATTATTCACTACAAAGGGGAAAGCACCAAAAAGAGTTCCGTGAACTACGTATTTGTTTTCTACCGGGCCATGGTCATTTTTGCTCAAAAGCATTTTTCCAAAAATCACGCCTTCCTGTTCTCTTTTCTGATCAATATTGCGATCTATTTTAGGGCTGGACTCGCCATTGGAGCACGCTTTGTAAAAAGGGCTTTCCTGCCAGTAGTCGATTACGCTTTCATCCTCACCGGACTTTTCCTTCTGACAAGATACTGGTTGCAAATGGACATCCAGTTTCCGGAACAACTCATCCGCTATGCGATTCCTTCCTACGCGCTTATCTGGTTGATGACCAATTTTTACGCCAGCTCCTATGACTTCCCACAAAAACTATCCCGTTTTCTAACCGGAACACTTTTCGGGACTTTCGTGATTCTGGCCTTTTATGCCTTACTTCCCAAGTCTTTTCAATTCTCCAGACTCTATATCCTGGTAGGTACCGGGTGGGTCATTGGATACTACATATTGAGCCGGATTTACCTGCATTTTACAGTCCGAAAAAAATTCCGACTCAATGAACGCACCAACTCCCGCTTCCTGATCGTTGGGTCTGAGAAGGAATGCGAACGGGTGGAACAGGTCTTGAAACAAATCAATCGAAAAACAGAGCTTGTTTTGAGCGTTTCCCCTGAACAGGAAAAACAGGCTTCGCAAGCAGGAACCCTCAGTCAATTAGACCAATTGGTCCTGAACTACAAAGCTGATGAAATCATTTTTTGTGCCCGGGACATCGCTGTGCAGGACATTATTCAATGGATGATCCGACTGGAAGACGACCATCTTGATTTCAAAATCGCTCAACCCGACAGCAGTTATTTGATTGGAAGTAACAGCATTCATTCTGCCGGAGACTTATATTTCGTAGACATCAACGAAATCAGTAAACCATTCAACAAGCGACTCAAGCGAACCCTCGATATCATTGTCTCTTTTTTGGGACTCCTCTTTAGCCCCATTCTACTCTTTTGGTATCAGCAAAGATGGCAATTCGTAAAGAACATGTTCCATTGCTTTATCGGCAAAAAAACACTGGTCGGATACTCCGTACAGGATCGTCCGAACGAAAATTTCCGGCTTTTACCGAGAATCAGACAAGGAATCCTCTTCCTCTCGGAACAACTTCATGTTCAGGATGATCAAACAACTGATAAACTGAACTTTATCTACGCCAGGGATTATAATATCCTGAAGGACATCCATGTTCTCAAACGAGCCTGGAAAAAACTCGATCGGAGGTAGCAAAATAGGATTTTTTAAACTACTTTTGCATGCAAATTACAAGATCTTCATTTAGTTTTATATATGGCACAAATAGAAATCAGACTTCCCAAAATGGGAGAAAGTGTTACCGAGGCAACAATTACCAATTGGATTAAAGAAGTCGGTGACACCGTTGAACTTGATGAACCGCTTGTCGAAGTGGCAACAGATAAAGTAGACAACGAACTCCCTTCAGAAGCAGAAGGTGTGCTAATCAAACGATTTTTTGAAAAAGATGATGTTGCCCAGGTGGGAGACGTCATCGCAATCATTTCTACAGACGGAAGTGATACGGTAGCAGAAGCTCCAGCGGCGACTCAGGAAAAAGCAGCAGTTGTTGAAGAAAAAGCAGCGGCACCCGTCGTGGCGGCAAGTAGTGCTCCTTCGCAAAGTGTTTCAAGCCAATCAGGAAATAGATTTTATTCTCCATTGGTTAGAAGCATTGCCAGCAAGGAAGGTATTAGCATGAATGAACTGGATCAATTGAATGGTACAGGAAAAGACGGACGTGTTACGAAGAAAGATGTTTTGTCTTACCTGGAAAACAGAGGAAGCCAGACCACACCTGCACCGCAACCACAGGTTGAAGTTCAAAAGGCTCCAGCCAACAATGCCCCTAAGACACAGGAAGCAGTAAGCAACTATGTAGCTGGTGATAATGAGGAAATCATCGAGATGGATCGAATGCGTAAACTGATCGCAGATCACATGGTGATGTCCAAGCAAACCTCTCCACACGTGACTTCATTCGTTGAAGCCGATGTGACAAACATTGTGAACTGGAGAAACAAGGTGAAAAAGGAATTTGAAAAACGTGAAGGAGAGAAAATCACCTTTACTCCTATTTTCATTGAAGCCGTTGCGAAGGCCATTAAGGACTTCCCGATGATCAACGTGACTGTCAATGGAAATCAGATTATCCGTAAAAAAGAAATCAATATTGGAATGGCCACCGCTCTTCCAAGTGGAAACCTGATTGTTCCGGTCATCAAAAATGCGGATCGATTGAATTTGACAGGACTGACCAAGTCCGTGAATCAGTTGGCAAACGACGCTCGAAACAATAAACTGAAACCGGAAGATATCCAAGGAGGAACTTACACATTGACAAACGTTGGAAGTTTTGGAAACGTGATGGGTACCCCTATTATCAACCAACCTCAGGTAGCTATCCTGGCTGTTGGAGCCATTCGTAAGATGCCAGCCGTTATTGAAACTCCGGAAGGTGACTTTATCGGAATCCGACACAAAATGTTCCTGTCCCATTCCTACGACCACCGAGTGGTTGATGGATCATTGGGTGGAATGTTCGTCAGAAGAGTGGCCGATTATCTGGAACAATTTGATCCGAAAAGGGAATTTTAATCCTGGCAGGACATTTGTTCCTGGTTTTAACTAAAAAACAAAATATGATGCTGAAACGCTTATCGATCTGGATACTTACTGCTACATTCCCGTTCCTTGCATTCTCTCAGTACACCGAAGAAGAACTGGAAAAGGTACTTCAAACAGCTTCCGAAGCTGAATTAGTTACAGAGAACAGCCGGATGCTTCTGGAAGGTTATTTCTATCATGCCGGTCGAATTGCCGATCGCTTGTTGGAAATCAACCCGGAAAGTTCGAATTACAATTACAGACGGGGATTCATTTATCTGGATTTGAGTAGTGATTTTGTCAACGCCCTTCCTATGTTGGAAAAGGCCGTGAAAGATGTTTCCATCAATTTTGACATGTACTCCGCCCGGGAAAAAAGTGCGGCAGTTGACGCTTACTACCACCTGGCCAGATGTTATCACCTGGACGAGCAGATCGACAAAGCAATCAAGTACTACGAGAAATTCCTGGACATGAGTAAAACGGAATCTACCTTGATTCCTTTTGCCAAATTGAAACTTCAACAATGTCAGGTAGCCAGAAGATTGATTGCCAACCCTAAAAATTACCGGGTTAAGAACATCGGTGACGTCGTGAATAAGGAAACAGCCGAATATTCTCCTGTCATTTCGCTGGATGGTTCTGCTCTTTACTTTACGTCCAGACGTGAATGGCCGGACAGTTCTTCCAACCAGTATATTGATCCGAGAAACAATATGCACCCGGAAGATATTTATGTCAGCTACCTTGACTTTGATAGTACCTGGATGGATCCGATCAAATTGGAATTCTGTGTGCCAGAGCAAAACGAAGCCACGATTGCCGTAAGTTCCGACGAACGTAAGATTTACGTTTATCAGGACATTACTGGTGGTGGGGATATCTATTATTCGGATTTCTCAACAAATAAATTCCAGGAGCTACAGCAGTTTGAAGCCCGTTCGGTGAACACCAAATACTGGGAACCACATTGTACTGTTACTCCGGATGGACAAAACATGTATTTTGTCTCTGACCGCCCGGGTGGTTTTGGCGGACGAGATATCTACCGAATTGTTCGTCTTCCAGACGGAAGCTGGAGTCGTCCCAAAAACCTTGGACCAGATATCAATACTGAGTACGATGAGGAATCTCCTTTCATCGCCATTGATAATAAAACACTTTACTTTTCCAGCAATGGTCCGAAGAGTATGGGAGGATTTGACGTTTTCCTAACGATTCGAGATGAGAACAATAACTGGTCTACTCCACTCAACCTGGGTTATCCATTGAACTCATGTAATGACGATCTCTTCTACACCACTACGGTGAATGGATTGAAAGGATATCTGACCTCTTTCCGAAAGGGAGGATATGGAGAAAAGGATATTTATGAGATCGAAAATGACTTCCTTGGACTGAATCAACTAGCGGTATTCAAGGGAATGATCAAAACGGTCGACAACAAGCCTTTCCCTGCAGATATGGCTATCACCGTCAACTGCCTGGATTGTGGAGACGGTATCAAAAGAACCGTGTTCCCAAACATGAGAACCGGTTTGTTTTATAGTGCCCTGGAGCCTTGTCGACAGTATGAATTGGTCTTTCACCATTCCAATGGAGAAATTGAATTCTATAAAGAGAATGTCTCAACGGACTGTAGCAAAGAATATGATGAAATTTACCGGGAAGTCTTACTTGACGTAGACAAAATGGAAATCATCAAATTGGATACGCAACGAGTTGTCATTGCGAACAAAGAGGTTACCGTCGGAACTGATTTGGGTAAAATTATCGAGATCAATCCAATCTACTTCGACTTCGATAAATTCAATATTCGTCCGGATGCTGCCGTTGAGTTGGATAAGATCGTTGCAATCATGAATGAATACCCAAAAATGGAGATTGAATTGGGTTCACATACAGACTGTCGTGGTAAAATGGAGTATAACGACAAATTATCTCAGAAACGAGCAACTTCCTCCGCAGAGTACATCAAGTCGCGAATTACCAATCCACAACGAATTTTTGGAAAGGGATATGGTGAACGAAAATTGTTGAACAATTGTGCCTGTGAAAAACGGAAAAAGTCAAAATGTTCCGAAGAAGAGCACCAATTGAACAGACGTACAGAATTTATTATCATCAAACTGGAGTAATATGAAATTGCAATTAGACAAGGCTCTTGCTGTTTTCGATATTGAGGCTACCGGTCTGAATATTTCGGAGGATCGCATCGTCGAAATTGCAGTTATCAAACTAAATCCGGATGGTTCCCGGGAAGAATTCCATTCCCTTGTCAATCCAGGGATTCCAATCCCTCAGGAAGTCGTCGATATTCATGGAATTGATGATCAAAAAGTCAAGGATGCTCCCCTATTTGCGGAACTTTCCCCAAAACTGATGGCATTTATTGGAGATGCCGATCTGGCCGGATACAATTCCAATAAGTTTGACATCCCTATGTTAGCGGAAGAGTTACTGCGTGTGGACGATACTTTTGACCTCTCGCATCGAAAATTCGTAGATGTCCAGAACATCTTCCACAAAATGGAACAGCGAACGCTGGAAGCTGCCTACAAATTTTATTGCGATAAAAAAATCGAGAATGCGCACAGTGCCATGGACGATACCCTGGCGACGATGGAAGTGTTATTTGCACAATTAGAGCGATATAGCAACCTGGAAGCCAACGTGGACTTCCTCTCCGATTTTTCAAAAGGTTCCGGACTGGATAAAGTCGATTTTGCAGGAAGATTGGCCCGAAATAAAGATGGCCATGTCGTTTACAATTTTGGAAAACACAAGGGGAAAAGTGTTGAACAAGTCATGCAGGAAGAACCAGGATATTACGGTTGGTTTATTTCAGAAGGAACGGATTTCCCCAAATTCACCAAACAAAAGCTGAAAGAAGAAGTGGATCGGATTAAAAAATCCAAATATGAGGAAGCTTCGCCCAAAAAATTCACCGATAAATTGGATGCGCTTCAAAACAAGTACAGGAAATGAAAATTATCTGTATCGGAAGAAACTACGCGGACCACGCCAAAGAAATGGGAGCCGAAAAACCAACAGCTCCTGTCTTTTTTCTCAAACCAGACTCGGCACTGCTTCCTAAAAAAAATCCTTTCTACTATCCCGACTTCACAAAGGACCTCCATTACGAATGCGAGCTGGTTGTAAAGATCTGTAAGCTCGGGAAAAACATCTCGGAAAGACATGCACATACCTACTACCAGGAGATTGGAATCGGGATAGATTTTACGGCCCGGGACCTCCAGAGCAAGTGTAAAGAAAAAGGGCTGCCCTGGGAAATTGCGAAAGGTTTTGACGGAAGTGCCCCCCTTTCCGAACGTTTTTTAAACAAAGAAACACTGGATTTGGATCAGCTTGACTTTTCGCTTCGCAAAAACGGAGAACTGGTTCAGCAGGGAAATACGAAGGACATGCTTTTTAGCATCGATCAAATTATTTCTTACGTTTCTCAATTCATGACCCTCAAGATTGGAGACTTAATTTTCACTGGAACTCCTGCCGGTGTGGGACCTGTGCAAATTGGCGATCAACTGGAAGCGGCAATCGGAGCCGAGACACTGTTCAAACTCCGAATCAAATAGGATTAGTTTAACAAGTCCAGATTAAACGAATCATAATACTTGGTCTCTGTCCCCGTCAACCATTTGGTCAGCAAGGTAATCTGCCCTGTATGATAGGAAAAATGCTCGATGACATGGATCATGGCCGAGAAACCGGTGGTTCGAAAGCCCTGAATCATCATTTCTTGCTGCAAACATTTGGGATCCATTTCTCTTAAAGTCTGGCGGATATTCACTCGTAAATTCTCCAACAAAAAAATGAGATCTGATTTTCGAATATTGTCCTGTGGCCGAAACTCCTGCTGACGATCTCTGTTATCCTCAACCCCTCCAATACCAGATAGCACCCATTGACGCGCATTGCCACACAAATGGATGACTAGATTTCCAATGGGGACCACCTGAGCGTTTGGTTGCTTCCAAAGTTGTTCTTCTTCAAGCATGGACAAGCACTTGAAAATTCGAACGTAACTCTCCTGAAATACTCTTTTCTCAAACTCAGCCACAAGGGCTTCTTTCGCTCCCATAAGTAGTTTCTTTGCCGTTTTATTAAAGATACAAAAAAAAAATGTCTTTGTTGAAGCAGAAAAAGAAATTTGCCTATCTTTGTGCACCAATTCCAAAAAACATGGTTGATTGGAATAAACACGGTGGTTGTAGCTCAGTTGGTTAGAGCGCCGGATTGTGGTTCCGGAGGTCGTGGGTTCGAGACCCATCTTCCACCCTGAAAGCTTCACAGGAATGTGAGGCTTTTTTTGTGTACAATCGGCACTCTGCCTTCGCCCTCCCTCACAATAAGATCTTTCAGATCCTTGTTCGGTCTTCACCATGCTACGCATGATTCTTAGTTCCGGAGGTCGTGGGTTCGAGACCTGCCTTATACCCTTAAGTTTTTTTACCCTCAATATTGATTCAATTCAAACCATATCATACTTGACATAGAAACGCTATCAAGTAGAGATTCAAATCTACCAGTTCACTCTCTATAAATTTTAGAGATGGACATTCTAATATCCTTAGCCTTAAGAGTATAATAAGTATGTAAAATAGATATCTTCGCTATTGATGATTTGGTAGACTTTATTTCTTCCAAAATTTCGTGTTTCCCTGTTGTTTTTTTCTTAGTTGCATAGGCAAATACGAACCTAAGACTATCCTTTTTTAAATAGTTGTTTTTAAATTCATCAAAACCAATTCTTCTACCTCCATTCCTTTCAGAGAATTTGATTACGCGCTCAAAATAATTCTTGATTGCCGGTTGCTCAAAATCGGAAATCCTGACTTCCGAGATAACTTTGGCACTATTAAGAATTTGACTTTGAAGAACTCTTAAATTCCGATCAAGACCATTCTTAACATGGTAAATAATCATTTCAGTTTCATTACTAGAAATAAAATCTGCCAATTCAATGTTCCTATATTTAATCGTATCCCCCATAATTCCCGAATCAAATTTAGACAACAATGATCTATTATAATCTTCTTCGTAATCCGATTCATCAGATTTCCAATCAGGTAATTCTATTAGATCTATCCTTTCGAACATACTATCTAGTCTGGAATTTAGGTTGCTAACAAAATTCGAAGAATAAGTGTACCAAATGTTCTCAAACTTAATATAACGGGTATTATTAAACTCTACTTCACCGGACAACCATTCTGACAATTTTCTATCTGAAATCTCTGTGCCAACATCTTCATTTTTGATAATTGTCCTCATCCTAGTTATCCATTCCACAAATGTGTCAAATCTGATAGAGGAAGTATCTACGTTAAACGGACGAAGCAATGTTTTCAGATAGATCTTTTGATTTGTGTTAACATTAAATCGCTCCCTACCCCTCTGCAAATAAATTACAGAACTATTCAAATATTCAATTAGGGAAGGATGGAATATTTCCGTATCAAGTTTTGGAGAGTTTAAATCGTTATAGTACTGCTTAAATAGCATCTCATTTAGAACACTTTCTAACTCTCTGTCTCTAAACTTTTCTGGCTCGACTACAAAAGATGATAATTCTTTATACCTTACATTTCTAAAGGGATTAATTTCAAATCCTGGTTCCACTTCTACCTTCAACAATTTGGATAGCCTAGAAATTCTATTCAAAATGGTTTCCAAATTAATAGAAGTGTCTATTTTGAAGCCAGCCTCGCCTTTAACCAGTAGTTTCTTTCTTTCCGTCTGAACTCCCAATCTAGAAAGTGCTTTTTCGTCAATAAATGCCTCCAATCCTCTATAAAATTTTCCAAAATCATCATTATCATGAAATACAAAATCAGACCTAAAGAATCTACTAGAGGCTAGTTCTATTCCCACGAACCCCCTCTCTGATAAAGATCGAATTTCAGTTTTATTAGGATCAATCAATCTCTCTACTATACTAAATCCAAAATCATAGTCAACTATCTCCTCAATTATTCTATACGAGTGCCCTCCTGTGATAACGAAAATTTCCGTATATGAAAAAAAGAACATTAAAAGTGCATAATTTTTATTTTTTACTTCCTGTAATTGATTAGATTTAGCAGCTTCTCTTGATATTCTTAACCAAGAGGGCGGTTTAAAACTCGGACTGTTAATATATTGTAGTATTTGAAATTCTCCTGCTACTGAATCACTTTCAACAAGATCGTATTTAAGTCCATGCTCAGCATTATAATTGTTCATGAATGTTTCGATAAACTGTTTGGTTTCACCAGTCTTGAACATTCTACTATTTACTCGAAAAATTTTGGGGCTATATGATGACATTCTCAAACTTAAATAGTCAAACAGAATTTATCAATACGTATTAACACCCTATTTACTATAGTAAATCTGCCTTGACCACATAAAAACAGAAACGAGATAAGAAATTTTGAATTTCCTTCCTCGTCAAACTCGTACAAATTGGCTAACCACCTCATTGAAAGCTTCACAGAAATGTGAGGCTTTTTTTATGCTCAATCGGCGCTCTTCCTGCACGCTCCCTTTTTTATTCAGACTTTACCCATCAAAAAACCGCCATTTCCTACCATTTAATAATTGAAAGTAGTCATACATCAATTAAAGGCTTCTTGCACTTTCCCAATGCAACAGTATTATGTAGTTTTGTAATGATTAAGAAAATTGGTTTCATAATTGTTTGACAACATTTAACGTAAACGTCACTTTCAATTAAACCCGATACGACTTTAGAATTCATCATGCAAATAGTCGTTGCAAAGAAGCCCGATCCAAACAAGGATCGGGTTTTTTATGCATTTAACATTTTTTTGAAATAAAAATTTGCAAAATAGATAGTATTACTATTATATTTGTAAGCAAAATAACTTAATTGAATTTTCAAAGCAACATAAGTATCCTCGTAAATGAACAGGTTTATCTGAAATCTCCTGAGTCCAGTAAGCTTGGCCAAAAGATTATTAGAGGAAGTATTGACCTGATCGATGAACTCGGCTTTGAAGATTTCACGTTTAAAAAACTGGCTTCTTCCATTCAATCCACAGAGGCATCGATTTACCGCTATTTTGAGAGCAAACACCACTTATTGGTCTACCTGGTTCTTTGGTACTGGGGCTGGCTGGAGTACCGCATGCATCTGCGCCTGGCGAACATCGAAAACCCCAAAGAAAGACTGAAGCGGGCCGTCAGTGTCCTTACTGAAAAAATCACCGAAGATTCCAATTTCTCACAGATCAATGAAGTGAAATTAAATCGGATTGTGATCTCTGAGGCCTCCAAAATTTACCTCAACAAAAAGGTAGATAGCGAAAATGAACTGGGCTTCTTCCTGCCCTATAAAAGACTGGTGGCACTGGTTTCTGACATTATCACAGAAATCAACCCGGATTTCAAATACCCGCACATGCTTGTTTCGACTGTTATTGAGGGGGCGAATCACCAACACTTTTTTGCTGAGCACCTCCCTCGATTAACAGACTGCTGCGACGACGAGGACGCCATCTCTCATTTTTACCAGGAACTTGTTTTAAACGAAATTAAATGAGTCGTCCATCCACATACACGAACTGGAACTGGTCACGCTTACTCATGGCCCTTTCGCTGCTTTTGATTCTTTCATTTAAATTGACTTATCAAAGTGTCTCCTTCTTTCAGGAAACCATTGAATGGCAATTAGAGGCACAGGATGACATCAATGATGGAGAAGAATCGGAGGAATCTGACTGGGAAGCAATTGCCCCATCTATTTCTTTCAAAGAGAAGCAACTGATCGAAAAGATTCGGTGTTCAAACACCAAAGATCAATTCACTTCTATTCACTTCCATTCAAGTATTCCTACCCCTCCTCCCGAACAGATATAGTTTTCCAGTGATTCAGGCCCCTCGGGCCACCGTAATTCATTTAACTCAAAAATTATGTCTAACAATACCATGAGTCCGGTACAGCGTTTCTGGGCACTTATCAAACCGGATCAAAAAGAGATCCAAAACGTTTACTTGTACGCCTTGTTTTCCGGATTGGTTAACCTCAGTCTTCCAATTGGAATCCAAGCCATCGTGAACCTTATTCAGGGTGGACAGATCAGTACCTCCTGGATCGTCCTGGTCAGTTTTGTCATTCTGGGAATTCTGGCAGCCGGGATCATGCAGGTACAGCAGTTGAAGATCACCGAAATCCTTCAACAGAAGATTTTCGCAAGAGCCAGTCTGGAATTTGCCTATCGTATGCCACGCATCAAATTGGAAGCGCTCTATCGGCACTACGCTCCGGAACTGATGAATCGTTTCTTTGACGTAATTTCTGTTCAGAAAGGACTCTCAAAAATGTTGATCGACTTCTCAACGGCTTCGATCCAGACGCTTTTTGGGCTACTCTTACTGTCCATGTACCATCCTTTCTTCATTGTATTCAGTTTGATTCTTATTGTACTCGCCTACACCATTTTCAGACTGACAGCGAAAAAAGGACTCAAAACGAGCCTGGAAGAATCCAAGCACAAGTACGAAGTCGCCCACTGGCTCGAAGAAATTGCCAGAACGGCCACCAGCTTCAAATTGGCCGGAATCACTGACCTGCCGATGAAAGGAGCCGATGAAAGAACCGAGCACTATATCCGTGCCAGAGAATCCCACTTCAAGGTGCTGGTGACCCAGTACTGGCTCATGATTGTCTTCAAGATTCTGGTAGCAGCAGGACTTTTGATCGTTGGGGGACTCCTCGTTTTCGATCAGCAAATGAACGTGGGTCAGTTCGTTGCGGCCGAAATCATTATTCTTTTGGTACTGAATTCCGTGGAAAAATTGATCCTGAGCTTTGAAACCGTCTATGATGTTCTAAGTTCCCTTGAAAAACTAGGACAGGTAAGTGACCTGGAGCTTGAGCAAAATGTTGGGATGGAAACTTCCTCCCTGGATGAAGCCGGTGCCATGAGCGTCGAGCTCAAAAACATTGATTTTTCCTACCCAGATGCACCTGAAGCAGTCTTCAAAAACTGTTCTTTGAATATCGAAGCAGGAAAACGAGTGCTGATTCGGGGAAATGGTGGAAAAGGCAAAAGCAGCTTGCTGTACCTGCTCTCAGGCCTCTTTACACCGCAAAAAGGAAGCATTCTTTACAATGATATTCCGGCAGGAAACCTGATTCCCGATCAATTGCGCTCACGCATTGGAGACTGTCTGACCGAAGAACAGTTGTTCGAAGGAAGCATTCTCGACAATATCACCATGGGAAGGCCAAATGCCAAACTGGATCGCGTAAAATGGGTCGTTGAGAAACTCGGACTTAAGGACTTTATCAGCTCCTTACCCAATGGGTATCAAAGCATTATCCGAAACCAGGGAAAACTCCTTTCGGGTGGCATTGCCGACAAACTGATCCTGGCCAGAAGTATCGTGGATCAACCAAAACTGCTTCTGATTAAAGATCAATTCACTTCACTGAAAGGGAAGGAAAGAGAGGACATTATGCGCTTTCTGTTTGATCGGGAAAACAATTGGACACTGGTCATTGTTTCACATGATCCGCAAGTGGAAAAACTCGTTGACATGATTGTGGAGGTCAGCGATCAACAATTAATCATTTCAAAAAAATAAGCATGCTAAATATTTCTCATAACAGAGTTTCCAAGGAAATTAGAGAGAAGCGTTTCTCTACCCTGGAGCGATTGGAAAAAAAGCGATCTGGACGCGTATTTAGAAGGCTCATTTTTTCAGTACTTGGGATTACACTCGTCATTCTATTTCTGCCGTGGACCCAGAATATCCGTTCCCATGGTAAAGTGACGACCTTACTTCCTGAGCAACGACCGCAACACCTCAATTCGATCATTGCCGGAAAGATTGAGAATTGGTATGTCCGGGAAGGAGATTTTGTCAAAAAGGGAGACACTGTCCTGAAAATTTCCGAAATCAAAGATGCATACTTCGATCCACAACTCCTGCAACGTACGGACCAGCAAATCGATTTGAAAAATGCTTCCGTGAAAGCGTATGATGAAAAAATAAAGACCCAAAGTGATCAACAACAAAGCTTAAGACAACTTCGGGATGCAGCCATTTCTCAAATGAACATCGAGTTGCAGCAGACCCGATTAAAGGTACAAAATGATAGTATCTCCTACGAGGCAGCTAAAATCCAACTCAAAACAGCTGAATATCGTTTTCGGCGCCTGGACAGCCTCTATCAGGCGGGACTCAAATCACTGACAGATTTCGAAAGCCGAAATCTCAAATTACAAGAAACAAGAGCCAAAGAGATGGAAGCACGCAACAAATGGCTCAATAGTCAGAATGATCTCGAAAAACTGCGATTGAAGCAAGCGCAATTGAGGCAAAAATTCGACGCTGATTATGCCAAGATCCAGTCTGAAAAGATGAACAGCCTAACGAATCGCCTGACTGCCGAAACGGACATTAACAAATTGGAGAATCAGTACGCCAATTATCTGTTTCGACAGGGACTTTATTTTATCACTGCGCCACAGGACGGCTACATAACTCAAACGATCTCTGCCGGAATCGGGGAAATCCTCAAGGAAGGGAGCAAAATACTCACGATCGTTCCTAAAAACTATGAACTGGCGGTCGAAATGTTTGTCGAGCCCATTGACCTCCCCCTCGTTCATCCAGGAAACGAAGTTCGGATCCAATTTGACGGATGGCCAGCCATAGTATTCTCCGGTTGGCCCAATGCCAGCCACGGAACTTTTGGAGGCAAGGTCTACGCCATCGATCGCCATATCAGTACAAATGGAAAATACCGTGTTTTGATCCAGGCTGACCCAAGTCAACCCACCTGGCCAGAAGCCTTACGTGTGGGAGCCGGAACTTCCAATATGCTACTGCTAAAAGATGTTCCGATCTGGTACGAGCTCTGGCGAAAAATCAATGGATTCCCGCCGGAATATTATACCGGCAACAATTCTCAAAAAGCACAAGATGAAAAATAGGATCATACTCATATATCTACTCCTCGCCCCTCTTCTTTTAATGGGACAGGGAGAAGACCGGACGCTATTCAGCTATGAAGAGTATATGCAGTTGGTGCGAGAACATCATCCGATTGCTTTTCAGGCCGAATTGATCCGAAAAGGAGCAGAACTGGATCTCAAAAAGGCAAAAGCCGGATTTGATCCGAAATTGTATGGAGATTTCGGTCAAAAGCAATTCGAACAAAAGCGATACTACCAACAGCTGCACTCCGGCTTAAAAATCCCGAGTTGGTTCGGACTTGAATTTGATGCCGGCTACTCCAATAATACCGGTTTCGCAATCAATCCCGAAAACAGTACCCCAAACGCCGGACTCTGGCATGCCGGACTCAACCTGCAACTGGGGAAAGGAATGTTCATTGATCAACGTCGAGCTGAACTGAAAATGGCCCGACAACTCCTTGAAGCCAGTGTTTTTGAACAACAGTTAATGATCAACCAATTATTTCTGGAAGCCGGAACCGCTTATTGGGAATGGCATAAGGCCTACAACAAGCAACTCATCCTACAAGAAGCACTCAAAAATGCCAATGATCGCTTCGAAGGAATCAAATCAAGCTTTGAATTTGGTGATCTACCCGCTGTTGATACGCTCAAAGCGAGCATCCAGGTAACCGACCGACAATTAAAGCTAACTCAGGCCCAACTGGAACTGCAGAACAAAAAAAACAAGCTGGAAGTCTTTCTGTGGCAAGACGGAATGATCCCTCTGGAACTGGATTCAACAAGCAGACCGGAAATTTACACAGGAACCCAAAAAGTCGAAGTAAATGAACTGCTACCCTCTCCGTCTGAACTGGCTGAAAAGCACCCCGAAATAAAATCCAAAGAAATTAAACTCCAACAATACGGTGTGCAACTCAGACAGAAACGGGAGAACCTGAAACCAGAACTCTCCTTGAAATACCGCTACATCCAAGAGCAAAACCCCAATAGCATTCAGAGTCAAATGCTGACCGAAAATTACACCATTGGCGCCCAGTTGGCCTATGCTCCCTTTACCCGAAAGGAGCGTGCCGATGTCAAGCTGACCCGCCTGAAGATAGACGGTCAACAGGCAGTAATCAAGCAAAAAAGAAACGAAATCCAAAACAAAATTGAAATGGCCGGTGATCAGTGGAACGTTAGCCTGAATCAACTCGAGTTGCTTCGAAAAAATCAGGAAAACTACCGTTCCCTCCTACAAGCTGAAATCAAACTGTTTCAGGAAGGGGAAGGCTCGCTTTTTCTGGTAAATCAGCGGGATTTGGACTACCTGGAATCTCAACTAAAGTTTTTGGATGGAATTTATGCGAATCAGCTGGCCGCTTTAAACTACAAATTCCAGTCGGCCAGTTTCTGAACCCGGTGATTTTCTAGCGATTCATTGCCATTTTAAGCAATTGTGGTTATCATTGTGCTAAATTAAAAGCAATGGCCATTCACTGGAAAATCATTATCGGTCTGCTCCTTGGGATCATTTGGGCCTTTCTTTCGAGTTATCTGGGCTGGTCTCAGTTCACACTTGATTGGATCGCTCCTTTTGGGACCATTTTCATCAATTTATTAAAGATGATTGCGGTTCCATTGGTACTTTTTTCCATCATCAAAGGTGTTTCAGACCTGAAAGATGTCAGTAAACTGGGTAAAACGGGCCTCAAAACACTTGGGCTGTACCTGGTGACCACACTTTTTGCCGTTTCCCTGGGCTTGATCCTGGTCAATTTGATTAAACCGGGGAAATACCTGGAAGAAGAACAACTCATTAAGAATCGAATTCAGTATGAGCTATGGTGTGCTGAACAAGGGAATGAAATCAAGGATGGCAAACACTATTTGAGCGATCCTAAATATAGTGAACAGGTTGCAGCAGCCAGGAAAGAATACCAAACGAATGTAGATCAACTAGCCGCAGACGAGACCTTCCAAAAGAGACAAAGTGCCGTTAGTGATCAAAAAAATGCCAGTCCCCTACAAGCTTTGGTGGACCTGGTTCCATCAAATCTTTTTGGAGCACTGACAGACAATAAATCCATGCTCCAGGTGATCTTCTTCGGGATTTTCTTTGGGGTGACCTTGCTGCTTATCCCTACTTCTTCGGCAGAGCCGGTTAGCAGAGTAATCGGAGGTCTAAATGATGTTTTTCTCAAAATGGTAGATGTCATCATGCGAGCGGCGCCATTCTTCGTATTTGCCCTGCTCGCTGGAAAATTTTCGGAAATGGCCAAAGATGACCCAGGTAAACTCCTAGAGCTCTTCGCCAGTTTAGGAGTTTATAGTCTCGTTGTTGCTGTTGGTCTGCTCATCATGATTTTTGCTGTCTATCCGAGCCTGATCATGACCATCGCCAAACGCAAGATTCGATACGGAAGCTTTTTCAAGCGTATTAGTCCTGCCCAGTTCCTGGCATTCTCGACCAGTTCCAGTGCAGCCACCCTTCCGGTGACGATGGAATGTGTCAAGGACCGCATCGGAGTATCCAAAGAGATTACCAGTTTTGTGCTGCCGATCGGAGCTACGGTCAATATGGATGGTACAAGCCTTTATCAAGCCGTTGCAGCCATTTTCCTGGCTCAAATTCACATGATTGACCTCAGTATCGGCCAGCAGCTAACGATTATTGTCACGGCTACGATGGCCTCCATTGGTTCCGCCGCAGTTCCAAGCGCCGGCCTTGTGATGCTCATGATTGTATTGGGCTCCGTCGGTCTAAATCCAGCCTGGATTGCCTTTATTATGCCCATTGACCGACTTTTGGACATGCTGAGAACAGTGGTGAATGTAACAGGAGATGCTACCGTTGCAACAACCATTGCGGCTACTGAAAATGAACTAAATGTCGTACCGGACGCTGAACTAGACCGGGAATAAAACAAAAGCTATGAACATATCTAAGGAAAATCTCGCTTTTTTAAGTGCACTGAAGAAAAACAATACCAGAGACTGGTTCAACCCCAGGAAAGAAGAATTCAAAAAGCATGAAAAGGAAGCCAAGGAATTCTTCCAATCTGTTGAAAACCGAATGAACGAAACAGATCAGATAGAGGGATATAAGGTTTTTCGAATCTATCGAGACGTTCGTTTTTCAGCCGACAAAACTCCATTTAAAGCCCGGTTCGCTGGAAGTTTTAGTCGCGCAACTGCAGCACTAAGAGGTGGCTACTACCTGAACATAGAACCCGGAAACTCCATTGCGGGAGGAGGCTTTTATGCTCCCAATCCGGAGGATCTGAAACGAATTCGAATGGAATTTGACATGGATGATAGCGAAATCAGGGAAATCATGTCCAATCCGAAGTTTAAAACCACTTTTGGAGACATGCAAGGGGACGAGTTAAAATCCGCCCCCAAAGGTTTCGACAAAGAAAGTAAGGCCATTGACCTGATTCGCAAAAAGCAGTTCTATTTCATCAGACATTTCAGTGATGCCGAAGTACTTAGCCCTGACTTTGAAGACAAAGTTATTGATAGCTATTTAACCATCCGGCCCTATTTTGACTACATGAGTTCGGCACTAACGACTGATTTAAACGGAGAATCTATCCTTTAATGACTCAACTCGACAATGGCTCAACTCGACGCAGATTATTGGAATAATCGCTATCACAAACAGGAAACAGGCTGGAATATTGGCTGTGCCTCGGATCCAATCCGTCACTGGCTGGATGCCCAAGAGAATAAAGATCTTAACATCCTAATTCCAGGTGCTGGTTTGGCCTATGAAGCCGAATACGCCTGGCAACAGGGATTTCACCATGTTGTTGTGCTGGACTATGCCGAGAAGGCCCTGAACGAATTCAAAAAAAGAAATCCTGAATTTCCTGAAAAACAAATAGTTAAATCAAATTACTTTGAGCATCAAAACAAGTATGATGTCATCATTGAACAAACTTTTTTCTGTGCACTTGATCCGAAATTACGGGATGAATACGTGCGTCATACCTCCACACTCCTCAAAAACGGCGGTAAGTTGATTGGACTGTTATTTGATTTTCCCCTGGATCAACAAGGTCCTCCCTACGGAGGAAGTCGGGAACACTATGAAGAACTCTTTGGCAAATACTTTAAAATTGAGCACCTGGAAATTTGCCCAAGATCGATCAAACCCAGATCTGGAAAGGAATTCTGGATTGAATTTACCAAAGAGTAATTTAGTTTAAACTAATAAAATAGTTTAATTACAGTTCTTAGAAGCTTCCTTGATGGCATCTTCCAGAGCTGCACGATCTCCTTCATCGGCTGTGTTAATAACCGACTCCAAATATTCCGCTCTGTTCTTTAAATCTCGTTGAAGCTCTTCATTGGTAGGGTCCTCTTCTAATTTCTTCTGAAGATCTTTGATTGCACAAGTATGGCTGACACCACTTGCCACCAATTCCGGATCAGGTCCGCATGAAAACAGCAAAGCACTCAAAGCAATAATCGTAATGTAACTCTTTTTCATAGTTTTTGTGATTAGTTCGTTACCAAAGATAAAATTATCGGGCACAAAAGACTAACTTTAGGCCTAGAAGTTCCATGAAACATCTTCTTTGGATAACGCTACTTACCTTGCTCCAAAGCTCCGTTTATTCCTTTGGCCAGGAGAAATACAATCTTTCTGGAACAATTCAGGATCAACGAACCGGGGAAAGTATTTACAGCGCCAAAGTTTCCGTGCAAGGCAAAAACATCGGAGTCCTGAGCAATACGGACGGCTACTACACCCTCTCTCTCCCACCCGGCAAATATCGGATTGTTGTTCGTGCCTACAGCTACGACAGTATTCAGCAAGTCATTGAACTCGATCAGGATCGCGTGGTAGATTTCAGACTGAAAAGCAAATTGAAGGAACTGGACGAAGTTCAGGCCACCGCCGAAAAAGAGGGACAACTTAAAAATTCCAAAATCGGACAAATCGATCTTGACATCAATAAAATCAAGACGCTTCCTGCTTTTATGGGGGAAATTGACATTGTCAAAGCCATCCAGCTACTTCCAGGTGTTAACTCGGCCAGTGAAGGCGGACAGGGCTTTTACGTTCGTGGTGGTGGCCCCGATCAAAACCTGGTGATGTTGGACGATGCCCACGTGTACAATGCCTCCCATTTGTTTGGCTTCTTCTCCATCTTCAATGCCGATGCCGTTAAAAATGTGAACCTGATCAAGGGGGGAATTCCAGCCAATTACGGTGGTCGACTCTCTTCCGTACTGGAAGTGGGAATGAATGAGGGAAATAACCAACGTTTCGGAGTTAAAGGGGGACTTGGAATTATTTCATCTCGCCTGAGTTTAGAGGGCCCCATTGTCAAAAACAAAAGTTCCTTTCTCCTTTCTGCCCGGCGGACATACATTGACGTTTTGATGAAGGGCCTCATCCCGTCCGAATCACCATTTGCTGGTTCCGGCTACTTTTTCCACGATTTTAATTTCAAAACAAATTTCCGACTTGGAAAAAAGGACAAGTTGTTTCTGAGTGCCTATTATGGGAAAGATCAGTTTACCTACAACAATAAACGAGACGATTTCATTGTCCGTATGCCCTGGGGAAACGGAATTGCAGCGATCCGATGGAATCACATCATCACTCCCAAACTGTTTGTCAACGTAATCGCCAACTATACGAACTATGAATTTAAGTTTGATTCGGAACAGGAAAACTTTCGTTTTGAGCTCCTCTCAGGCATCAAAGACCTCGGAGGAAAGACGCAATTTACCTACCATGTGAACACACGTCAAAAATTGAAATGGGGAGCGGAATACCTCTTTCATACCTTCATCCCCACGAGCGTCTCTGCTTCACAGGAGGACGTTGTTTTCGATACGGGCCTTGCCCAAAAGATCAAGAGCCATGAATCAGGGATTTATATCACCGACGAAATTGATTTTAGCGACAACTTTCGGGTGAATGCAGGCCTGAGATACAGCACCTATCAATTTGTTGGCCCCTTTACCCGCTATATCAACGGGTCGGTCAATGGACAGGATAGCACCATCGTTTACGGCAGAAATGACTTGATTCGCTTTTTTCACGGGCTGGAACCCCGACTCACGTCCAGGTACATCCTGAACAGTAAAAGTTCCCTTAAAGCCGGGTTTACGTACAACTACCAATATGTGCATCTCACTTCGCTCAGTGCCGTTTCGCTACCAACGGACATCTGGTTTCCTGCCACCGACCTCGCTCCTCCTCAAAAAGCCTGGCAGGCTTCCCTCGGATACTTTCGGAATTTTTTGAAGGATCTGTACGAAAGTTCTGTCGAAGTCTACTATAAGTCCATGCAAAACCTGGTAGAATACAAGAATGGAGCGCTTCCCCAGGACAATGTAAACGACAATACGGACAATCTACTGTTGACTGGCAAAGGATGGAGTTACGGAGCCGAATTTTTCCTCAAGAAGACACGAGGGAAACTAACCGGTTGGATCGGCTATACCTGGTCCAAAACGGAACGCTATTTCCCAGAGCTTCAGATGGATCCCTTTCCAGCCAAATACGACCGACGTCATGATCTTTCTGTGGTGGCCTCTTATCAATTGAATAAGCGTTGGACCTTTGGAGCCAGTTTCGTATATGCTACCGGAAATACCTTAACCCTCCCTTCCAGCTGGTATTTACAGGGACAAGATTTGCTTTTTCATTATGGAGAACGGAATGCGACCCGTATGGCTGACTATCATCGCTTTGACTTAGCCGCTACCTGGTATGCCAAAGACACAAAAAAGGTATATGACCCTGTCAAAAATGAGCACATCGAGGTTCCCAAACGTTATAAGAGCAGTTGGAGCTTTTCCGTTTACAATATGTATAATCGCGCCAATCCATACTTTTTGTACATTGACAATGATGGAGATTTGCTAGAAGGAGACTTTAAAATCAGTGTCAAACAGGTCACCCTCTTTCCGATTATTCCCAGCATTACCTGGAATTTTGAATTCTAAACATGAAAAAGAAACTTCCATATCATTTACTGTTCCTACTCGCCGGCTTTCTCCTGACCTTTGTGTCCTGCGAAAAAGAGGTGGAGATTGAGATTCCCGGCTACCAGGAACAATTGGTAGTAGATGGGAGCATCGAACTGGATCAGCCACCGTTTATCTTACTATCTAAATCTAAAGACATCTATGCACCAACCGATATCCAATCTTTTCTTGGCAGCTTTGTGTCGGGAGCACAAGTCACCGTCAGCGATGGAAGTGTCAAATATCCCATGATTGAAGTTTGTACAGACAATCTTCCTCCTGGAATGGAAGAGCTCGCCGCGGAGGCTTTCGGTTTGCCGGTATCAGAACTTAGTAAGTATCATTTATGTGCCTACACCAGCTTCGATCCGAATATTTTCGGGAAGCAGGGAATTACCTACGAACTGGAAGTACAATATGAGGGGAAAACGTACACTTCCTCTAGTCAGATGTTGACAGCTCCGGTTTTTGACAGCGTTTACTGGAAAGCCGCCCAGGGACTCCCCGATTACGGCTACTCCTACGTCACCTTTACCGATCCCGGAAACACCAAGGACGCTTACCAGTGGGAAGTCCGGCGAATTAACACAAATAGCGAAGGAAAACCTATCGATGCCGGATTCACCAGAACTTTCAATCCGGTATTTGACGATGAATTCATTAATGGGCTTACCTTCGATTTCTGGTACGAAAATCCGATGTCCTTTGATGACGAAAGTTTGCCGGAGGAATACCGGGGATATTATGCCAAAGGAGATACGGTGGTGATCAAATTCTCGAAGATGGATCAGATCGCCTTTGAATTTTTTGAGAAAAAATACGTGCAGCTAAGTAGTGGAGGAAGCCCCTTTGCCTCCCCCGCCAATATCCCAGGAAATATTGAAGGAGGCGCGCTCGGTATTTGGGTTGCACTGGCGCCACTCTATGATACCCTGGTCTGTTTGCCGTAAGTTTTAAGTTTGGTATCAAATTTGTATATTCACCATCAAAGCACTAATAAAATGAAGAAGATACTACTTTTAACCACACTACTTATCGGAGGAGGTTTGTTTGCACAACCAAACCATGATGCTTGGTCTGCCCTCCTGAAAAAACACGTTTCCAGTTCAGGAAAAGTGAACTACAAAGGCTTTAAGCAAGACAAAGAGAAACTCAATGCCTATTTGACGGATCTGAAAGAGCATACTCCCACCAGCTCCTGGTCGGCTAAAGACAAAAAGGCCTACTGGATCAATGCTTACAATGCTTTCACGATCAAACTGGTTTCGGACAAATATCCAATTGGAAGTATTCGCGATCTATCCTTTAACGGAAAATCTGCCTGGGATCATCAGTGGATTGAGATCGGAGGAAAAAAACTGTCTCTGAATGACATTGAGAACACCAAGCTCAGAAAAGGCTTTCATGATCCAAGAATCCACTTTGTGATCAACTGTGCCTCCTTCTCCTGTCCGATCTTGCCCAATAAAGCTATTACAAGCTCCAATATCGATCAGATGTTGAATCAATACACCAAGAAGTTTCTGTCTGATACGAAAAGAAACAAAGTTGCAGCCGATGAAGTGCAGGTTTCCGAACTGTTTAAATGGTACAGCGAAGATTTTGGTGACCTGATCAAGTTCATTAATAAGTACAGCTCGACCAAGGTCAATTCAAATGCGAAAATCAGCTATATGACCTACAAATGGAATATTAATGATTAAACACACATCATATTTACAAAAAGGGATGCTCTTCTGGGGCATCTTTTTTTTGATCTCTACGCTTTTCGGGCAGGAAGTCGACCCCAAGTACCAAAAAATGCTTCATCGCTTCTATGACGAAGATTTTAAGACCATTTCTCCTGAAAAAGCACAGAAACTCCTCTACCATGAAAATGTGTACTTCCTGGATATTCGGGAAAAGAAAGAGTTTCAGGTCAGCCACATCCCTGGAGCAATGTATGTAGGCTATGATCATTTGGATTGGGATGCGATTAACCGGATTCCACGCGATGCCAGAATTATCGTCTACTGCTCCATTGGTGCCAGAAGTCAAAAAATTGGAAAAAGACTCCTGGAAAAAAACTTCAAACACGTGGAAAATCTCTACGGAGGCCTGTTTTTATGGGCCAACCAGGAAAGACCTATGATCAATAAGAATGGACTCCCGACTAGTTATATCCACGGATATAGCCCTACCTGGGGAAAATGGATCAAAAAAGGGCAGGTCGTTTATCCCTGACCTACCCCATCGTTTTATCAATTCCAGAAACTATTAAGTAGCTGGCTTGTAATCTTTTTTGTCGATGATCATTTTGGAAAGAATCTCACAAAGGATTTCGGAAGTACCTCCTCCAATCGGCCCTAAGCGGCTATCTCTCAACAAACGAGCCATCGGGTACTCTTCCATGTATCCATATCCTCCCAGGAACTGTAAGCAATCATAAATCACCTCATCTGCAATTCTGGTCGCATTCAACTTGGACATACTCGCCTCTTTCACAACATACTCCCCGTCATTCAATCGCTTGGCCGTCACGTAATTGAAGGTCTTGACAATCTCGACATCCGATGCCATTTTTGCAATCCGGTGACGAATCGCCTGAAACTCATCCACTCTTTTTCCGAATGCCTTACGATCCGAAATATACTGAAGTACATATTCAATAGCGTATTCAGCCCGGGCGTGTGCATTAATTCCCATTACCAATCGCTCCAGCGCAAAATGCTGCATGATGTAGAAAAATCCATTATCCTTCTCACCCATCAGGTGTGATGCGGGAATCCGGACATTGTCGAAAGCAATTTCTGCCGTATCAGAAGCTCTCCACCCCAGTTTATCCAACTTGGAAGAAGAAATTCCCGGAGCATCCCGATCGATCAGGAAAATACTGATTCCCTTGGCTCCTTTTTCGGGAGTCGTTTTAGCGGCAACAATCAGATAATCACTGTAAACCCCATTGGTAATGAAAGTTTTGGACCCGTTAATCACGTATTCATCGCCCTCCAGTACGGCCGTAGTTCTCATGGCTGCCACATCCGAACCTCCAAATGGTTCTGTGATACACAAACAGCCTATCATCTCTCCAGTGATACTCGCCGATAAATATTTTTGCTTGATTTCTTCAGAACCTTCAGCTTTCAAATGCGTCATTGCCAGGTATGCATGCGCCCACATGGCTGCGGCAAAACCTCCCGAATGAATTCGCTGCATTTCTTCCAAAAAGATGACCGTAAAGAAAAGATCGAGGTCCAAACCTCCGTACTCTTCCGGGCAATTAATTCCAAAATAACCCATTTCACCGAACTTTTCCCAAATAAATCGGTCAATAGTCCCGGTTTCTTCCCATTTTTCAATGTGTGGTACTACTTCTTTTTGCAGAAAATCTCTAAAACCTTGTCTGAATTGTTGATGTTCCTCGGTAAAAAACATGCTTTTGTGGTAATTTTTGTACAAAAATAACTCGTTTTAGCAAACATGCAAGCCTAGCAGCCACCTTCTTACAATTTTTGTATCATAAAATCGGTCCGACGATTAATCGCCCGGCTATTATAATCCTTGTTCGGCACTTTTGGACGTGTTTCTCCAAATCCCTTAGCACTTAGGCGTTTTCCCTCCACTCCCAATTCGATCAGGTATTTCTTCACGGACTGGGCACGATTTTCGGACAATTTCATGTTTTCCGCATCATTCCCGACGTCATCCGTATGTCCCTGAATCATAATGGTTATGGACTCATTTTCCTGAAGGAAGCGGGCAAATTGCTGCAAAATAAACTTGGATTTCTTTGTCAGTGAATAAGAACTGGTCTCAAACAAAATATCGTTGATCGTATAAGCTTCTCCTTCCTTCAATGGTTTTACATCCATTTTCTTCCCCCGAACTACCGTCTTTGCGGTCAAATCTTCTTTTGTCACCAGCTTGGAATCAAAGGCATGTCCCTCTTTCTTCACACTCACCATCACATCCTGTGGTTTGTCCAACTTTACGATCGCCGCATACTTCCCATCATCGCCGTTCACCTTTACTTTCTCCACTTTCCCGTCTTCGTAGGCTACTTCAATGGTTGCATCGGACACTGGCTTTCCATCATCCCCCTTCAAATCTCCTTTGATCATCGCTACTGGCTTTGGTCGTGCTTCCGGATACAACTCGAACTGATAAATATTCCAATCTCCACCAACACGTGAAGAGAAATAGGCCAGTTTCCCGTTTGTGGATACAAACACCCCGATTTCATCTGCCTTACTATTGATGGGATAACCAATATTTACGGGTGTATCCCAACTTCCGTTTTTCATCCGCGAGATAAAAATATCAAGGCCTCCGATACCTTTTCTTTTGTCCGAAGAAGAAGATACGAAGTACAAAGTCTCCGAATCCTGATGCAAGAAGGGACTTTTGTCCTTTCCTTCCGTATTCAGTACATCAACTGGACGTCCCTCCGACCATGCTCCGTCTGCATCCCGGGTAGCCATGTAAATATCTTCCATTTGTGTATCCGGTCTCAGGGCCGTATAAAACAAGGTATTTCCATCGGCTGAAAGTGTCGGTTGTGCTTCCCATCCGGTTTTTGTATTGATTCCTGGCCCCATATTTTCCAGTGGAGTCCATTCAAAATCATTCCCTCCGGTTCCCGAACGCTTAAATTCGGTGATGTAGAGATCGCAATTCATGTAATCCCTCCCACTGACTGGCTCATTTTTACAGGCACAAATGATCATCTCTTTGTTATCTACAGACATGGTTGCCGCACCGTAGCTGGCAAAGGAGCCATCATTAAATGGTTTCTTAAAGGGTTTTCCACGATCGAATTCAGCGTCCATATCCGTTCGTTCTGAAAAAGTGAACTCTTCCACCACATTGGAAACCATATCTCCCAGATTTCGGCGGTCCAGTTTCCGGGTGTAGAACATCAACTCATTGTCCGGAGAAATCATTGGGAAATACTCGCCATCTGCCGTGCAGACGTTCTTTACCATCACCGGGCTAAAGGGGACTTCCTTCGTTTTCAACTGTTGATCACTCTCCAATTGTTTGATCACGGCCTGTACATCCTGCAACTTTTTGTCGTGATCTTCAGAATATCGTCCCATATCCGAATGATTGTAATTCAGGAATTGCTTGAAATAACTAATCGCTTCATCCACCTCATTCTGATTGTAATTGATGACTCCCAGATAATAGCTGCAATTGGCGTGATAATCGGAACAATGAGAAAGGGCTTCCTTCAGGAGGGCCTCTGCTTTCTTAAAACTCCGGTCTCCGGCGGCCTGATTCGGAATTTGACGTTCATAAAAAGATAAACCCTGATTATAGGCATACATCCCAAACTCGTAATAAGCCATGGCGTTATCCGGAGCCTCCTTCATGGCCTCTGAGAATTTCTCTGCTGCCAACTGAGGAGTACCGGCATTCTGTCCAGCCTGAATCAGTTTAAGAACTTTTTTGGGCGGGGCCAAACACGATTCATCTTCTTCCTGTCCAAAACTACATAAGACCGATCCCAACGCCAGTAATGCAAGGTAAATTTTCCCCATTTATTTCGATTTTTTTCTGATTATTCTGTTCTATAACAAAAGTCGTACCCAATTAGATATAATACAAAATAACGGCTTTGGTTACGGGAAATTTTGCCCGAACTTTCTTTTTTTTAAACAGTAAATTGTGGGTAGATCGGCTTTTTTGATCCATTAGTCTTTTTTAACAGTGTGATGTCATGTCTTTTCAGGGGAAAATCGTAAACTTGTCCTATGATGCGCGTACTATTTCTTTCTTCAATACTCCTTCTGACTTCTGCCCTCTTCGGGCAGGAAAAAGACAGTGTGAGGCTGATCCAGCTTTCAGGAGTGGTGGTTTCAAGTGACAGTCTGGAGCAATTGCCCTTTACCACCGTGTATGATCGGGGAAGTAAGCGCGGTACCGTGGCTGATTACTATGGTTTTTTCTCCATGGTAGTTTTTCCTGGAGATACACTCATGTTCAGCTACTACGGCTATAAAACAAGTTCTTTCATTGTGCCGGATACCCTGACCGACAATCGCTATTCGATCATCCACATGATGCATCAGGACACCATTAATCTCCCTACAGTTACTGTTTATCCCTGGCCTTCCCGGGAAGACTTTGCACGTGCTTTCCTGGAAATGAAGCCTTACGATGATGCCTTGCGAAGAGCTCAAAAACAGCTTTCTGGAGAAAGTCTGGCCTTTGTGGCTGCCCGTATGTCCAGCGACGCATCACTATCAGCCGGCTGGGAACAAAATCAGCAAAATACCAGATTGTATACCATGGGGCAGTCTCCTGTGAACAATCTTCTGAATCCATACTCCTGGGCTTCGTTCATTCGATCCTGGAAAAATGGTGAACTTGGCAGGCAATAGGATGTTTTTGTTTTCGAAAACAAATCGTTTCTCTTCTTTTGGAAGCCTCCTGGCAATAATGCTCCTCTTTCTTTCCTGTCAGGGCAATTCTCCTGAACAGGCTCAAAAGCAACAAAGTAATTGCCAATATGCCAAGCATTTCCGACTGACGTCCTATGATCATTACAACAAACTGGAAATCATCAATCCGGACGATCCGGAGGAAATCAGTAGCTACCTGCTCCTCCCAAGGGGCCAAAAAGCACCAAAGGGAAATCACCTGCCGATCATTGAAACACCAGTCAATCGCGCGATCGTCCTGAGTGCCACCAGCATCGGAATGATGGCAAAACTATCAGAATCAACGACGATTAGCGGAGTGTCATCTATGGAATACGTTTACGATCCCCTTGTCAAAGAAGCTTTTAAACAGGGGAAAATCATGGAAGTCCCCTCCATCAACCAACTGAATCCGGAACGAGTCTATCGACAAGCTGAAATTCTTCTATACAATGGTTTTGGTCAAAAACCGGCCCAAGCTCAAAAGCTGGAACAACTAGGGGTTCACTGCCTGCCCATCTACGATTGGCGCGAAGCACATCCTCTTGGAAAGGCGGAATGGATTATTCTCTTTGGAGCCCTGACCGATCAATTGGAAGCCGCCCAAAATTACCTACAGGAAATTGAAGAAGCTTATAAAGGGTTAATTATTCAGTCCAAAAAGCTCCCCAAAGGCCCACGACTTCTATCTGGTTCCATCTATGGCGACCACTGGCACATGCCGGCTGCCGAAAGTTTCAACGCGGAACTATATGAACTTGCGGGAGCAAATTACAAGGCATACGTCAAACCGGGAAGTGGAAGTGCTGCCTACAACCTCGAAGAAGTTCTGGAGGGATGGCGAGACGTCCCGGTATGGATCAACCCTCAATTCAAAAGCAAGCAGGAAATGCTTCAAAGCAACTCCAAATACGCCTATTTCAAGGCCTTTCAGGATGGGGAACTATACTGCTATACCCATGACCCCAACCGCTTCTGGGAATACAGTGCCATTGAACCACATCACGTACTCTCTGATCTGATGCAAATCATCCATCGAGGGAAGATTCCGGAAAAGAAACTGTATTTTTACCGGAAAATCAGTGAATAACGTTCATGCGAAGAAGCTATCTCTTTGCTTTATTGTCCGGTCTGTTGATCCTGTTGTTGCTTTTACATCTCTTCAACGGCTCCTGGGACTGGGATTTTAAGACTCTTTTGAAATCCCTGACTGATTTTGATATTTCCAATACTCAGGAAGTTATTTTCAGAGAAATTCGCTTTCCACGAACTGTGACAGCCATTTTGGCCGGAGCCGGATTGTCCATTGCCGGACTTCTCATGCAGACTTACTTCAACAATTCCCTGGCTGGTCCCTCGGTACTAGGAATTAGTTCAGGATCAAGTCTTTTTGTTGCCCTGGCAGTTCTTTCCGGGTGGGAACTCCTGAACACCGCTCACAGTCTTGTTTTTGCTGCCTTGATTGGTGCCTTTTTGTTCAGCTTGCTCATCCTGTTTTTCTCGGCTTTTGTACGCTCAGCGATCTCACTCCTACTTATTGGGATGATGCTGGGAAGCTTCACCAGTGCTGTCATTCAGGTGATTCAATTAGGAACTCATGCCGAGCGCCTGAAGTCATATCTACTTTGGGGTTTTGGCTCCCTGCAGCAAAACAGTTTTGAACAACTAGGCCTTTTTTTCCTGGTCTTCCTGCTCGCTTGTGCCTCTCTGATCTTTCTCATCAAACCTCTGAACCTATTGGTTCTCGGTGAAAAACAAGCGCGAATTTTAGGAACAAACATCGCCCTGAATCGCATGATTCTAATTGCCGTGGCTTCCGTTTTTGCTGGTTTGATCACTGCTTATTGCGGCCCAATTTCTTTCATTGGACTGGCCGTACCCAACGTTGTCCGGCAACTTTATCGGACCAAAGATCACCGCTATCTCCTGCTTGGATCAGCCCTTTTCGGGGCGATTACACTATTGATCTGTGACCTGGTAATCATTTATGTTGAACCCTTTCTGTTACTTCCGCTGAACGCGATTACAGCGCTAATTGGTGCTCCGGTAGTCGTCTGGATTATTTTGAAACGCTTTTGATGCTCCACTTTGCCAACGCACATATCGGTCACACTCATCTTCTCTGTCAAATTCCTGAGCTTGAACTCGCGCAACAGGGCTTATATAGCCTGGTAGGAGCCAATGGAACGGGAAAGACAAGTCTTTTTCATTCCATCCTGAATGAAGTCCCCCTACTTCAGGGAACTGTTCGTCTGGAAGGAAGGTCTATTCACGAAATGGATCGCCAGGAACGAGCCAGAACACTCGCTTTCGTTCCTTCACGTTTCAATGGGGTGCAGCACCTGAAAGGATGGGACTACGTCGCAATGGGCCGTGCTCCTCACACCAATTTTCTGGGGCAATTGAATCCTGAGGATCGTCAGCGCGTTGATCAGGTATTTGATCAACTAACTATTTCGTACTTAAAAGATCAGGATACGAGCCAAATGAGTGACGGTGAACGTCAAATTTTATCCATTGCCCAGGCCATTGTTCAGGAAGCCCCACTTATTCTACTCGATGAGCCAACGGCTTACCTGGATTACCCCAATCGTATTCGCGTCCTGGAAACCCTGGCACAAATGGCTCAAAAAGAAAACAGGTGTATCATCCAGTCTACGCACGACCTGGAACTCGCTTTATGCTATTCCGAACATTTTTTAGTCCTCCGGAACAAACAACTCAAGTTGCTTTCAAATCAACCGATTCCACTTCAACGAGAAACACTTCTGCAAGAGGCTTTTGGAACTGATTTTAGTTCCCCAAAACACTAATTATTGTTTCAGCATCTTCTTCGTGATTCCTGCCTGTCCATCCACGACCAGTTGATAACTGTAGACGCCTTCACTCAGATTTTGTCCAAAGACACGGATGCTTCCATTCCCCCGATCTTTAACGATCACCTCCTTGATCATCAGGCCCTGCTGATTGAAAAAGCGCATTTTGGCCTCCTGAATTAACTCCGGAATAAAATAACTGATTTCCGTGGACTCCGCAAAGGGATTCGGAACATTTTGCGAGAGTGTCACCACCTGATCGTTGACCAATTCCAATTCCATGGCCACTTTGATCTTGTCCTGCGTCTCCGAATCATTTTGCTGGATCATTCCCTGATTCATGCTACACAGGTTTGGGAAAGCATTTGCCAGGCAGTTTTCTAACAGGGTTAAACGTGCGTTTAGGTCGTTGATCAAGGAATCTTTTTCTTGAATTTCAACTTGTTGATTGTCGATTGCGGTTTGCTGATCATCAATTTCATCTTGTTGTTCCTGAATGGCTTGTGTTAAGATGGCAATGAAACCGTCATAATTCAAGGATTTGTACGGATGGGCTGGCTCTATCTGATTACCCAGACTATCATACTCGGGTGCTTTTAAAGACTCAATGACCAAATCCGGAAGAATCTGTTCTACCTCCTGGGCCACAAAACCGTAATGCTTTCCTGATGCGAATCTAAAGCCATCATTGTTTAGGGTATCAAAGTAAAAGGACACCGGATTGAGCTGATCAACGAGAGACTTTCCATTCAGAATGGGGTTTACATCCGTTTTATAGTTTTGATCAGAAAGCGTCAATGTTCCGTTTTGTAGCGAGATAACCCCTGTGACATAAACATTTCCATCGAAATAGCCTGCGAAATCAGTAGCTCCCGTTCCTTGTGTGCCAGCTCGTATCCCATAGTTGGCTAGCGTACCACCGTTTCCCTGAAATCTGCCTCCAAAAGCTTCCAAGGCGTTCCCGCTGGTAACGGCCCAGATTCCATAGTTTCTGACTGTCGCACTATTGTTTGTTAGGGCTCCAGCAGTCACGAAACAACCAAAATTTTCCGAACTTGAACCAGAAGCATCACCGTTAAAAGCGACCGATCGACCGGAGTTATAGTTCGTTCCTGTCACGGAGCACACAGAGATTACACCTTCATTTCTATTTGTCCCGTCAGATGCAGAAACATTCAAGCCAGTTACAAAAGCACCATCTGCTACTTCCACATCAATTCCTGTTGTTCTTAGAGTTCCACTATTAACATCAAGCGTCATCCCATTGATTGTACTTCCGTTTTGAACCAAAATCTCCGCACCCGATTTATTTGGAGCGGCAGTAGAAATATGTTCGGCCCGGATAACCGCTGGTGCTGCGTCCTGAAAACCTGTACCTGGATTGTCCACTAATAAATGAAGTTTGGCAAGGGGATTGACATTTTGATCAATTCCAATTCCAATCCGATTCACGTTGGATGCAAAAGAGGTACCGTTCCCATTATCAGTAAATAGGATTGTTCCTCCATTCAAAGGAACTTCTCGATTTGAATAAAGTTCTCCCGGGTTCCCAGCTTCACCAAAGCGCTGTCCGAAAACAACATCTCCTGCATTTGCACCAGCAGAAGCAATGGATACCCCATTGCTCGCCGTGCCTACAATTCCGCTATTTTGATTTACATAGATCACATTGCCATTTTGATCTACCGCCAATACCCCAATTCCAGGGTTCGCAACCGTTGCACTTGTGGATGGAAGATTGACCAGGCGTAAACCACTTGGAGTAGCGTCGGGACCTGTGCCAGTTAAAACGCTTTCGATACTAAAGCGATTTGAAAGAACTGGATCCCCCTGACCGATGTAAGTTCTACCTCCCGGAACTATTTTCATAGCTCTTGTTGGAACACCAGTTTTTACTCCTGCATCAGGAATATAATAGCGAATAGGTCGATCCTCATGCTGTATGATTCTATATTCTCCATTTACATCTATCCCTATCACGGTTCCGTCTAGTGCTCCGCTACCAACATTGTCAATTCCGTCTGTAGTTGTACCATCATAACTAAATCGGATACGTACGTTGGAAGCTCCTGTAACGTGATGCAAATGCAATCTATCTTGTGGATTGAAAGTCTCTGGCAAATCATCCCCAAAAGCAGTACGCCCATTCGCTCCACCATTTCCATCATTTCTAACCAGCATTCTTAATCCAGTAGCCAATGTCGGACCACCTGTAATTACTCCAAAAATAGCATTGTCGCTTTCCGTCTCTATAAATACATTGTTATTTGTCCTTGTATAAAAGCTTGCTCTCGGAACTCCCCCTGTCTCCATTCGCCAGGCATTTAAGGTGGCTGCAGGACCATCGGTTCGGAAGACTTCGCCGTTATTATATCCATTTCCATCAATATGCATCAATGAAAGCGGATTGTTAAAATTAAGGCCTAAGGCAAAAGATCCGGTGTTTGTTAGTGAAATGCGCTGGAGGCTGTTGGTGAAGAAGTTGATTGGAAGATTATAATTGTTCCTAATATCAAGGTTTCTTGCTCCTCCTGGACCTGCACCACTCCATCCAAGAAAAGGAGTTCCTCCAGCGGGTGATAAATTTGTTGGTGTTGTAACTTGTGCGTTTGCTATTGTTCCCAACACTATTGAAACAATCGCACCAGCGAATACTGATTTTTTCATGTCTTATTGCTTTAAAAGTTTATACATGAATTGATTATTTTGCGAATTGATTTTAACAAAGAGTAAACCATTGTTATATTGGCTAATGTCCAGTTTTAAATTCTTTGCATTCACATTTTCTTCGGCATAAAGTAACTTCCCTACGGCATTGTATAACTCTATATCGAAAGTCTTTTCCAAATTGCTAATAATTGTAACAAAATCATTAGCTGGATTAGGATAAAACGAGAACTGATTTTTAATATCGTATTCCTCGATAGAAGCCGTGCAAGGCAAGGCATCGATGCCTCCATTACAAAGACTTGAATCAGTACTTATACAAACATCATCAATCAAATAGTAGCTTAAATAATTTATACAGCTACCACAATTAAGAGTTGTTGTATCTGTGTTGGCATCATCAAAAAAGTTGCCTACCATCAAATATTGGTAAGCAGAATCAGCCACAATACTGCCTGAAACCCTTGTCCAATTAACAGTGTCGCTAATTATTGTAGCAGAACGCAGATGAGCAAAGTTATTAATGGGAGCAGGATTAGAAGTAGTATGTGAAACGGTAGATAATCGCATTCCTATATTATTGGATGGGTTATCACTATTATCGTTAAATCCTCCCCTTACAGTGTAAAAAGAAAGATAATATTTTTGCCCAATTACCAAAGTTTGACCTAACTGTACGCCAATATGCTCTCTTTCGTTTGCAACTGTTTGACTCCATGTTACCAATCCCATATATCCACCACAATTTCGATGGTCAGGTTGATAAATAAAAAAACTATTTGGAACACTCATTGTATTGGCAGGGGCACAAGCATTGAAGTAGTCGGGCGTAAAACCACTGGTACAATATTTACTCCAACCAGTGCAAAAATCTACTTGGTCGCCTGTGGTAGGACAGTCAGTATTTTGATTGAATCCAAAATTAGGAACCAAATTCTGCCCCAACAAGCTTACATTGAACCAGAAACAAAGTAAAAAGAAAAGCGTTTTTTTCACGGCAAAAGGTTTAAGTATCATCATGAAAGATACAAAAAAGCAAGACCAAAGCCAAGAATTTAACAAAAGGAAGATTGCCTACACCAGATTGCCCTTTGCGGCTTTCGTGCACAGAAAAAATGATCAAAAAAATTGCTCGAACCGTTCAGTCCAAAATAAGTAACAGCCTATACCTTTACCTCCGCGTAATTGGAAGTAAATTCGAAACGCACTCCGTCGAAGAGCCCCAGATCACTCAGTTTCAATTCCGGAATTACCAGCAAAGCACAAAAAGAGAGGGTCATGTAGGGAGCTCCCAACGAAGATCCCAATGCTCTCGCCTTTTGATCGATTTCCGTATATTCTGCTGCAATCTCATAGGCGTCCGTATGCGACATCAAACCGGCCACGGGGAGTGCCACGCACATCTTTTCTTCTCCATTGGCCAGGGAAACTCCTCCTTCTGATTCAACTAATAAATTAATTGCTTCGGCAAGATCCTCGTCATTCGTCCCCACGGCAATAATATTGTGACTATCGTGTGCCACACTGCTCGCAATAGCTCCTGACTTCAAGCCAAAATTGGTCACAAAACAGCGTGCCGGTTCACTCGGTTGATAACGATTGACGACCACCAATTTAAGTACGTCCTGCTCCACATCTGTTTGCAGGTAACCATTTTTTGCCTGTAAACTCCGAATTTCCTTTTTTGTGATTAATTGTCCGTCATCTACCCGAATGACCTTTACCTGATCCGTATCTGCCGTGATCCCCAATCGATCGGCGCTGATCTTATCACAATTGAAGTGATTGATCGGCGTCACCGGCACACTTTGAATGTAGCTCGTTCCATTCTCTGCCATCAATTCTCCTTCGATGTAGGTATGCGTCACTTCAAAGTCCTTGAGGTCCTTGACAATACAAAAATCGGCTGGATCGCCCTCTTGAAGCAATCCAACGTTCATGTTGTAGTGCTTCACGACGTTGTACGAACACATGCGCAGGACATTCATCACATCACAGCCCTTGGCCACCGCTCTTCGAGCCAATTCGTTAATATGCCCAACCAATAAGTCATTTGGATGCTTGTCATCCGAACAGAACATCATGCGATCCGGATACTCATCTATTAGGGGCCACAGGGCTTCAAAATTCTTGGCCGCACTTCCTTCCCGGATCAGGATTTTCATCCCATAGTTGATTTTATCTAGAGCCTCATCGTATTCAAAACTTTCATGATCAGTTGTGATCCCCTCTGCCGCATAGTTTTTAGCCATCTCTCCTTTGATTCCCGGTAAATGGCCATCGATCATCTTCCCCATTTCCTTGGCGATTGCCAGTTTCTCCATCACTTCCGGATCTTTATTCAAAACTCCGGGGAAATTCATCATTTCAGCCAGGTAATTAACTCCTTCCCAACCCAGAATTTCGCGGATATCTTCAGGTCCAATCTCTGCCCCGGCTGTTTCAAACTTGGTGGCTGGTACACAAGATGGCGCTCCAAAATAGAATTTGAACGGTACCTTGTTTCCGTTATCGATCATGAAACGAACACCTTCTTTTCCCAGTACGTTCCCGATTTCATGTGGGTCAGAAATCGTTGCCACCGAACCGTGCAAGACCGCCAAACGGGCAAACTCACTGGGAACAACCATGGAACTCTCTATGTGCACGTGCGCGTCAATAAAACCAGGCATGATGTATTGATCTTCGCTAACCTCCCGATACTGAATGGAAGCAATTCTTCCTCCTTCAACGGTCACCACTCCCTTTCGAATCGTTTTGGACACCACGTCCACTATATTTCCTGCTATCTCCATCTCTTTCCTAGTCTATTTTATTTATGATTGCGATCCACAAACTGATCTTTTTGTCATCCATTCGCGGCCAAATAGGGCGAATTCTCCCCTGGCTCGCACTTATTGCCGTATAATCTCCCATGAACACGGATGCATCCGGAATGAAGGGCGATTTTGATATGCGGACATCCGTAAAACTACTGCCTCCATCCTTAGAATAGCTGCAATAAACGTCCGTTCGCAAATCATCATAATTCCTTCGATCATAGTAAAGTACGTATAAATTTCCGGTAGTCTGGTCAAGGGCCATCGAAGAAAAAAATTGTTCCCGACCGAAACGATCTTCGTGCACTTTTTTCACCGAGGACCAACTTTGTCCCTGATCATCCGAATAACTCAAGAAAACATCCGTATTTCCTTTTCCAAAACGTTGATCCGACCAATTGAGGTATAATCTTCCATCATGTTTTCCTCCACTCGTATCTGCAATTAAAACGGGAAATCCATTGCAGCGACTGATCCCCTCTACGGACAAATCCCAGCCTGCTTCCAGTTCCTGAATTTTTCGTTCTTCCGAGAGCCAGGTGTTGCCTCCATCTTTGGATTGCTGAAGGTACAAGCCTCCATCTTTCGACCAAACGACAAAAAGATTCCCTTTTCGATCTACCGTCGGGTAAGCTCCTTCCACCGTTCCATCGCTATCGATACAATCCCCTGCCCATTTGGAAATGCGCACGGGTTCCGACCAGCTTTGTCCCTGATCATCCGATGCCGAAAAAAGAATCACCGATGAATCTTTTGGTTCTTCAGAACCATAGTGATCAAATTGTGTCCAGGTCAGGTAGAGCCGATCCCTTTGATGGTCATAGGCCACCCAATGCTTGTCCTGGGCCTTCTTTCCATTCGGGCGGGGAAAACTCCCTTTCGTAAACTTTTTCCCTGTCTGTTCGGCACGTTGACAAACGATTCGATCTATGAAAACACCCTTGTATTGGGCCAGATGGAAATAATAGGCTGCTCCATGCTTGTCATAAAGCAACACAGGATCTCCCCAAACACCATATTTACTTTTCAGTGATTTGCTCTTCCAGCTCTTACCACCATCCAGGGAATAGTAAAAATCGTTGACGATTGATCCGGCCACCATTTCATCTGGATTGTTCAGATTGATCGCTATAGAAGGTTCACTTTGGGCATAATCATACTTCGCTTTTCTTGGTCGTTCCAGACGCACATTCTCAAACTTACTTTGAGCAAGCACTATGCCACCCAGCAAACAATAACCCCAAATAATCCCCCTCAATAACATCTTGTGATTCCTATTGTGCTCTTAACCAATATGCTCGCAACTTCTCCGAAGCTTCTCCATCCTTAAACTCAAAATGGTAGCTCGGACGCTCGTAAAGGCCCATTTGTCCTTTTAGTTCCAGTAAAATATCATCTCGAGCGATCAATAGGTTAATCTCATCCCCCGCATTCAATGATTTTAAAATGCCTTCTACCTCTTTGGCAGAAACACGATATCCGGCAAAGCCAATCACTTCATCATCCACACTCAAGCCCATCTCTTCAGCCGTTGAACCTGCCCGAATTCGATTGACAATTGCTTTCCCAGATCGCTCACTGATTCGAGCTCCAAAACTTGCTTCTTCCTTTCCCGTATATTTTACATCCACGCCAATCGGCCCGAAATATTCCTCAAATGGAGGAACTTTTGTTCCATAGACGAAATCCTCAATGAACTGATCCATGTTCTCTCCCATGAATTCTTTCAATGCCGTCCGAAATTCAATAACTGTGAAACCGCGATCCAATTTTTTGTAAAAATCCTTGTAGAGCTTCTGCATAAAGTGATCGAGGCACTTTTCTCCATTGGTTTTGGCAATAATTTTAGCATCCAGTAATGCTGCCAACATCGCTCCCCTACTGTAATAAGTCATGGTCGTATTCGCCGAATTCTCATTCGGGCGATAAGCCTTGATCCAGGCATCAAAACTGGCATGAGCCACGGGTTGAACTCGCGTTCCAACGGACCCCTCCACATAATTTATGGTACTATTCAGCTTACGTAGGTACTCCCCTTCCGTGTAATATCCGGCTCTTAGGGGAATCAACTCATCGTAATACGAAGTGAATCCTTCCATCACCCATAAAAGATCCGTATAATTTTCTTCGTCATAATTAAATGGTCCCAATTCTATTGGTCGGATACGCTTCACATTCCACAAGTGAAAATATTCATGTGCCACTAAAGACAAAAAGTTCTTGTACGCAGCCCCCTGATAGGTCCATCGGTTCACACTCAAGGTGGTTGAATTAATGTGTTCCAATCCTCCCTGTCCATTGACCACGTTGTGGATGATAAAAGTATAATCCTTATTCGGATTCTCACCAAATACAGCTGTCTCCGACTCCACGATGCGGGCCATGTCTTTCTTCAGACGGTCCACCTCATAATTTCCAGGTCCGTAAATCCCGACGTGGTGATGTACACCGGATGCCTCAAAGTCGAATTCTTCCTGATTTCCAATTTCCATCGGGCAATCCACCAACTGATCATAATTCCGGTAGCGATAGTTAAATGCTCCTTTTCCTTCATCGAGAGGTAGAGCGGTGGTCACCTTTTTAAATGATGTATGCGGGACAATGGTAAGCGTTCCTTCCCTTTCAGTGGCACCTGCCAAATACATAAACACCCCTGTTCCACTCACAAAACCGTGACTGGCATCCAAAAAGCTTGTTCGAACTGAGAGTTCAAAGGCATACACTTCGTAGCTAACAGTAACTCGTTTAGCTGAACCTTTCGTTATTTTCCAGGTATTCTTATTTGTTTTCCGAACAGGAAGTTCTTTGCCGTCCTGATCTTTGGCAATGACCAAGTTGACATTTTTTGCAAACTCGCGAACCAAATACGAACCTGGTGCCCAAACGGGCATTTTCACTTCCATTTCACGGTCCTTCACTCCTGAAATCTCCATTTTTACCTGAAAATAGTGGTTTTGAGGCTTTTCCATTCGGAGTTCATAATGAACTTCCTGAGCCTTCAGAAGTCCACCAAAAGATAAACTGCAGAGCAGAAACAAGGTGGTTTTGAATACGTTTGCTTTCATCATTCAGTAAAAGTAATATAAAATCTAAAAATTTAGTCGGTCAATTGTGATGAATGGAAGAAGGAAAACTCCTTTTGATTCCACGCTCCTTCAAACAAATGCGGGTAATGTTTTTTCATTTCCTGATGCATCAAACGGATGGGTAAATCCTCAAATTCTCCATAGAAATGTTTATACTCCATAAAGCGTTGATTCTTTCGGTCGTACGCCTGAAACATGGAATCATGAACTCCATCCCATTCCAGTACATCCACCCCACTCAGACGACAAACTCGTTGATCAAAGGCCGGAGTACATTTCACCCACTTCTCTGATAAAAAAACCTCAACGTAGCCGTGAAAAACGATCTCTTCCTTGCGGAGATACTTCACCAGTCTTTCAACTCCAATGTGATTAGTTACAATAGCGAAACCCAGACGAGATGGAATTCCAACGGAACGCAAACAGGCCGCCAGAAGCACCGCTTTTTCAACGCACCAGGCTCGTTTCTTGTTCACTACCACACTGGCCTTCATGGCGCTTTCTCTCAAATCCAAATGATATGGATCATACAGGAAATCATCCCGGACTTTCTCATAAAGGATGATCGCCATTTCCCGCTCGTTCGGGACTAGTGTCACTCCTTCCAGGTAGCTTTTAATCGTTTCGGATTCAAAATCCAGAAAGGGAGTACTTCGCAGGTAGTCAGACCGATTCATTAGGAACAAAAGTAATTTTTCGATTTTTTTTCTGCAAGTGCATTTTTTCTCCGTGATGTCAAACAAAGTTCCTACTTTCGTAGCTCATGAATGCGGAGCAATATCAGGAAAAGAAAACGGCTTTCAGTAGCCCCATTCCAATCCTACAGTCCATTAAACGTTTGATCTATGGCGTGGCCAATCCATCGCTTCCAATGCGGATCATGGTGTACTTACATTTGCTCATTTTTGTGGTCTTCTTTATCTGGCACCTTCTTAGTTTTTTTGCCATTGACATGCGCGAGATTATCCTTTCCGAGAAGCATATCAATGTAGAGGTCATGATCCTGAATCGTGGTTCTGCTCTGGGCTATGATCCATCTCAATTCTTAAACAATCTACTCAATTTCAATCGATTGAGTATTCTTTACTGGATTGCCGTATTCGTTTCCTCCGTATTTATGTGGCGAAAAAAGAAGGTCTTTTTCTACATCTTACTGGCCGCCATTCTTTGCTACTACGGGAGTATGATTTTCTTCCTCGGCTCTACTTTTTACCTGGAAGACACCACGGCTTTTGACAAGATTTCAGTCATTATCCTGTTCGTAAATTCCTGCTTCTACCTACTGTTACTAAACAGACAGGACGGTTCGGATAACTTCTTTGAAGCTCCAGAACGCTCACAACCGACTATTTCGGAAGAAATCGAGGATTCAGAGGACGATTATTAAGCTGCTTTTAGACGGGCAATCTTGGATTTCGAGAATTTCTCCTCGGCATAGCTCAAGGTTAATCTGAACTCACTTACATTCGCTGAAGGTAGTTCGTACATCGCATCCGTAAGAATAGCTTCACAGATCGACCGCAGACCTCTGGCTCCCAACTTAAATTCAATCGCTTTGTTCACAATGAAATCGAGTACGCCTTTATCGATACTCAGCTTGATTCCATCGATATCAAACAAGCGGTGATATTGCTTAATCAGCGCATTCTTCGGTTCTGTCAAAATTCGCTTCAAACTTGCTGCATCCAATGGTTCCAGGTAAGTCAAGGATGGAAAACGTCCAACCAATTCCGGAATCAAACCATAGGTCTTGATATCTGTTGGATTAATGTATTTTAGGAAATTATCATCGTCCACTTGAATCTGCTCCCCGGTTCCAAAACCGATCGTTTGTTTGTTAATTCTTCTGGCAATCATTTTCTCAATGCCGTCAAAGGCTCCCCCACAGACAAAAAGGATATTTTTCGTATCCAGTTGGATCATCTTTTGCTCCGGATGCTTCCTTCCTCCCTGAGGTGGAACGTTCACGGTGGTCCCTTCCAATAATTTTAACAAGGCCTGCTGCACCCCTTCTCCAGAGACATCCCGGGTTATTGACGGATTGTCACTTTTTCGAGCAATCTTATCGATCTCATCGATGAAAATAATTCCTTTCTCTGCCTGTTGCACATTGTAATCCGCTGCCTGCAACAAACGGGATAAAATGCTTTCCACATCTTCCCCTACATAACCGGCTTCGGTCAATACGGTTGCATCAGCAATGCAAAATGGCACATTGAGCATACGGGCAATGGTACGGGCCAACAAGGTTTTCCCGGTCCCTGTTCTTCCCACTAAAATCACATTCGATTTTTCGATCTGTACCTCATCTGGATCATCCTGCTGATTTAGACGTTTATAATGGTTATAAACTGCTACTGACAAGGTTCTTTTCGCGTCATCCTGACCAATGACATACTCATCCAGCGAGGATTTAATCTCCTGGGGTTTTTTCAATTGCAATTCCTGCTCCTGCTCGGCATTTGGAACGGTATTTCCCGTTTGAAATTCTTCCTGAACGATGGAATATCCCTGGGTAATACAACTTTCACAAATATGGCCCGACAGACCTGCGATCAAAATCCCAACCTGGTCCCGTGGTCTTCCACAAAAGGAACACGATGTTTGTTCTTTCTTTGGCATAACTTCTCCTCTCTACAACGTTTCTTCAGCACAAAACGTTAGCGCTGCGCTCTAATTAGTTCTTTTTATCCACGAATCAGGAATTCGGGTTGCGAAGCAAAACTTCGTCTACCATCCCGTATTCTTTCGCCTCTCCAGCCGTCATCCAGTAATCGCGATCAGAGTCCTGCCATACTTTTTCGTAATCCTGCTTGGAATGCGAAGCGATGATGTCATAGAGCTCTTTCTTCAATTTCTGAATCTCACGAGCTGTGATCTCGATATCAGAAGCCTGTCCCTGCGCTCCCCCCAGTGGTTGATGGATCATCACTCTGGAATGCTTCAGAGCTGAGCGTTTTCCGTCTGCTCCGGCACACAGCAATACAGCTCCCATGGAAGCCGCCATTCCTGTACAAATCGTTGCCACATCCGGACGGATGTACTGCATGGTATCATAAATCCCCAGACCGGCATAAACAGATCCTCCCGGAGAGTTCAAATAAATTTGAATGTCTTTTTTAGCATCTACTGACTCCAGGAACAATAGCTGCGCATTGATGATGTTAGCCACTTGATCATTGATCCCCGTTCCCAGGAAAATAATCCGGTCCATCATCAAACGCGAAAAAACGTCCATTTGAGTCATATTCAACTGACGTTCCTCAATAATGTAAGGGGTCAGTGATGATTCGATATAATGTTCCACATGCATGCTATTCAGGCCCATGTGTTTCGTTGCATATTTTCTGAATTCGTCTTTGTCAAACATTGAATTTGCTTTATGTTTTGTTTCAATGGATAAAGATACACCCATTTTTAGCTTTTAGTTTCAATTGCCACTTTTTTTTTGATTTTTTGTGATTCCAATCCTTCATTCCTAAAAAATGTGTATATTTGCACCGCATTCAATGACCGATTTATTGAATGAATAGAGTGCGGGGTGGAGCAGTTGGTAGCTCGTCGGGCTCATAACCCGAAGGTCGCACGTTCGAGTCGTGTCCCCGCTACCAAAGAATAAAAAAGCCGAAGTTTAGCTTCGGCTTTTTTTATTTACTTTTACTTGAGATGAAAAAAATAGCCCTGTACATACCTCTCCTATTTTGTTTCGTATCATCTTACTCTCAAAACCTAAATCCGGACGTTAAACATGCTATTGATAGCCTGACAACACGCGTCAACAATAGCGCTCTCAATGATAGTTTACGCGGAGAAAGCCTTCTTGCCCTGGCTAAAATTCAGTTTTTTAAGGCCCGGGATTTGGCGTCAGCATCCGAAAATGTTTTTGAAGCACTGGAATTAGCCGAAAGAAAGGATTACAAACTCCTTGAGGCCAGGTGCAATGACTTATTGGGCTGGATGGAAGACCGAAAGGAAAATGTCTTTAAGGCAGTCGAGTATATGCGTAAGGCTAGCAATTACTATAAAACAACTGATAGTGACCGTTATCATTTTTTGGCAGCCTATAATTTAGGCTGTATGCTTTCGAATGCAGAGAAGAATAAGGAGGCAAAAGCTCACCTAAGTGATGCTGTGGAGCTGGCGCGAAAAACAAAAAACAAAAGTTGGCTGTTAAATAGTTTGAAAGCACTCGCAGATATACATAGAAAGCAAGGCAAAATTGATGAAGCGATTTCATTAGTTCAGGAATCAGCAAAATTGGTGCAAGAATTAAAGGGGACTTATGGAAATGGTCGAATACCGTATACCCTGGCCGAATTATACGCGGAAAAAGAAGATTACTCAAATGCCAACAAATGGCTGGATGAAGCTTTTATCTGTGCCAAAAGAGGTGGTGATATGCTCCTCTTTAAAGAGGTTTATTTTGCCGATTTCCAGATTCAAAAAAAACAGGGAAACACTGTTCGAGCCTTAGAAAGCTACGAAAAATATATCCAGTATAAAGATTCCATTTTTAATGATGACGCACTAAATCAGGCCAACGATGCAGAATCGAAGTATTTGAGTGATGTAAAACGACTTGAAGTAGAGAAAGCTGAAGCAGAAAAGAAATTAATTACTTCTGAAAAAAAGCGAAGTGAGCAGCAAAGAAACTGGTTAATTGGAGGGGTGATCTTTGTATTAATTGCCCTGGGGATTGTTGCACAAAGATTTGTTTTAACAAGAAAACAAAAAGGGGTCATTGAAAAACAGAAAGCACTCGTTGATGAAAAGAACAAAGAGATTTTAGATTCGATCAGTTACGCCAAAAGAATCCAGACAGCCATTTTGCCCCCATCAAAGTTGGTGAAGCAATATCTCAAGGACAGCTTTATCCTTTATAAGCCTAAAGACATCGTGGCCGGAGATTTTTATTGGTTGGCACATAAAGAAGACAAAGTATTGTTTGCCGCAGCGGATTGTACGGGACATGGAGTCCCAGGCGCCATGGTAAGTGTTGTTTGCAACAATGGCTTGAATAGAAGTGTGAAAGAATACAATCTAACCGACCCAGGAAAGATCCTGGATAAGACCAGAGAGATTGTCATACAGGAGTTTGAAAAGAGTGAAGAAGATGTCAAAGACGGGATGGATATTGCCCTATGTTCCTTAGAAGCGGATACCCTGCAGTATGCCGGGGCACATAATCCATTGTGGATCATTCGGAACGATTCGGATGTCATCGAAGAAATCAAGGCCAATAAACAACCTATCGGGAAGGTGGATGTCGCTCAGCCATTTACGACACATGAAATAAAGGTGAACAAAGGCGATACCATTTATATTTTTAGTGATGGTTATGCTGATCAATTTGGTGGAGACAAAGGAAAAAAGATGAAAACGTCCAACCTGAAGAAATTGCTTCTATCTGTCAAGCATGAATCCATGGAACAACAGCAGATATTATTAGAAAAGGCCTTTGACGAATGGAGAGGGGCTTTGGAACAATTGGATGATGTCTGTCTCATCGGTGTTAAAGTTTAGTCCCTTCGAGCAGAACCCTCCATGTGAAGCTTGTTCGGCCCTTAAATTTCAAGCTTTAACCATATAATCTTTAGGCGATTCCCTTCTCATAAAAAAATACCGCTTTCAACGAAGATCATTGTTCAACTCACGATTAAATCGTATCTTCATTAGATAGCAAACTACAAATTATGAAACGGATTTTCTTACTGCTCTTATTGGCGTTGTACTCGAATCAACTTCTACTCTCCCAGGCTGACAGCCTGAATGCCGATACAACCGTATACCTGGTAGAAAAAAGCGATGGGACAAAGTACATTGGAAAAATTTTGAAGGATGACGGACGGGAAATTTTGCTGGACACCAGAGCCATTGGTCAAATATATATTCGCAAATCCGAGATCAAATCAATATCCCGGATCGAAGCATCAGACCACAAACAAATGAAAGATGGAATTATCGCGGAAGAAAATCCCTTTACAACACGTTATGCCTTTACAAACAATGCACTTCCTATTCGTTCCAGGGACCATTACGCACTTGTCAATCTTTTTGGTCCTGAAATCCACTTTGCCGTGAACAATCGCCTCAATCTTGGCCTAATGACGACCTGGATCGGAAGTCCTTTCATCGGAGCAGGAAAATATAGTTTTGGAACAAAAAATCCAAAAATTAACTTTTCGATCGGAAGTATGATTGGAAGCAGTGGTTACCTAAATGCTTTCAAAGGATTTGGTGGATTGCATTGGGGGACCTTTACCTACGGAGGACGCAAGAACAACTTGAGCATTTCGGCCGGATATGGTTATTTCAGTGCGGGTCGTCGAACGCAACCCGTTCCAGGAGTGTACACGGGTGAGACAACCGTTTATACTTCTTCAGATGGATCAAGCTACACCCAATATGAATACCCAATCATCCCGTACAAAACCAACCAACGTCTTCATAAAGCCCCCATTTTTTCGTTTGCCGGGATCCTCCAACTTACTCAAAAAGCAAGCCTCTTTTTTGATTCTATGATCGGTATCGGAACAACTCGTAATTCGACTACGAAAATCACAGGAGGCCCCAATAATTATGACCCCAACACAGGAGTTCCATTACCTCCGGCCCCCTACGTTGCCACGGTGAGTAAAACGAATAAGTCACGAAGCACCGTTTTATACATTATGCCCGGGATGCGTTTTTACAAGAACGAGTTCAGTGCTTTCCAAGTCGCAATAGCTGGGGTTTCAATATGGGAGAATGGGAGCAGCTTTACTTTTCCACTCCCCATGCTTTCTTGGTTCTTTCGCTTCTGACTCCGCGATACGATCAAATCCAACTTCCGTCACCAGCAGCAAATTAATACGTACCTTTGCTTCCATTCAATGACGGAAATGAAAGATTTTTTGATCGACAAAATTGAAGAAATTGCCTTTCAGCGCGTAGAGGCTGATGATTCATTATGGGAGTCCGGAGTACTGGATTCCATCACGATTGTTGAACTGGCCGTAGAAATTGAAACAGAGTTCAATATTGAGGTTCCCTTTGATGAAATTGTGGAAAGTAATTTCGAGACCGTTTCGAGAATCATGAGCTATATTGAACGGAAAAAGTAACTCTGAGCATGTTCAGAAGGATTCTTTTCTATCATATTTTTCCTATTCTGATGGCGGCTGGCGCTGTCACTCTTCTTCTAATCTTTCTCCCCCTTCCCAAAAGCACCAAAACCGTGGCTCTGGAAATCCAGGGAAAACAGCAAAAAACCAAAGGCCTGTATGCCAATTTGCTTTCTGGAAATCAAGCGGAAATTGACCTGTTTGCCAGTCTTCAAAGGGAAGATCAGATTACCCTGTTTGGCTCCTCCGAATTTACCGAGTCCCCCTATGCTCCGTATCACTTTCTCCCGGATAGTTTGGGTATTCCTGCCCTCGGGATTGGTCATGCCTTTCACCAGAGTTTCAGTATGTATTGTGCACTTTTGAGCGCCCGGGAGCATCTGCATGAATCCAAAATTTGCATTATTTTGAGTCCGGGGTGGTTTGAGACCGAAGGCACCAATATCGAAGCTTTTCTTGAATTTGTCCGACCAAACTTTCTGAACAAAATCTGGCACGATCAAACGATCTCCGAAGTCCATAAAGAGTATATCGGGGCATACCTGGACAAGCAATACGACCTGATCAACAGTCCTTCCCACAGTATCAATAAACTGCGTGATTTATACCTACTCCATTCGAGTCAGTTTCCAGGACGAGGTGAAGCCATGATCCGAAAAAAACTTTTGGCAAACACTTTTATTCCGGCTCCGAATTATGCCGTAGAGCTTGTTCAGGAGACACGTAAACAAAGGGCTTCAAACGAGTTTGACTATGATACTCGTCTCAAAAAACTACAACAAGACTTTAATGCTTCGGTGACCAATAACCAGTTGTATGTGAGCAACACTTACTTCTCAGAATTCATCCAACAACAAGGAGGAAAAATGAAGAAAGGCCACGTCGACAAGATCGATCCTGCGAAATCAGTCGAAATGTCTGATCTCATGATGCTACTTAAACTGCTTCGGGAACAGCGTGCGGATGCCAGTTTCGTCATTCAGCCACTGAACCCCTACCACTACGAAAATCTATCGGTAAATCGGCCTTTGATTCATGAGATGCAAAAGGCCATCGAAAGCATCGGTTTTCCATGCTTGAATCTTTACGTAGATCAAAAAAGTCAATACGACGCGGGAACGCTCAACGATATCATGCACCTGGGCGACTATGGCTGGTTGAAAGTGAATCGTTTCCTACAAAAGACTTACCATGAATAAGAAGAAATTTGTTCGACATAGCATCATTTACTTTTTGCTGATTCTGGGCTATGTACTGCTCTATGTAGCAAATCTGGATAGCATCCTCCATCCGGATCGGGAACTCAATCCGAAATCAAGCGTCAATTTCGTTTACCAACAGTTTTAGTCTTGGATTTGCACAGCACACTCCCCTTTTCTTCCCTTGCGTTCTTCCAGTTCGCCGGATTAGCCGTGCTTTTCTTTCTCCTGGTTAAACTGACATTAAAAGACCGCCTTCCTTATTCATGGGTGCTGGCCGCATTCAATGCAAGCTACATCGTCTTTCTGTTTACCAAACCTTTGCAGTTGGCAGTGCTGATTCTCTATCTTTACGTCGCGTTCCTGGCCCTTCGAAAGTGGTATAAGAGCAATAACGTCGTTTTACCGATGTTACTGTTAGCTCTTCCGATCTTTGGCATGAAAACAGTCATTTTGTTTCCTTCCGAAGACGCATCGGATTTGATGCTGAATGCCCAAAATATTTTCCAGATTGCCGGGCTGTCCTACATGGTATTCAAAGTCATTGGCCTCTATATCGATGAACGAAGAAATACAGAAAAAATATCCCTTCTGGCCTTCTTCAATTTCACGGCTTTTGTTCCTACCCTTTTAATTGGCCCTATTGATCGTTTCAGAAGGTTCGAAGCTGACGTAGCAAAGGCCTATGAACAGATTTCTCTGTCCTTTTACGCCAAAGCCTGGGATCGACTTATCTTGGGTGTACTTTACAAGTATATCATCGCAGAGGCCATCTTTCGTTTTGGATTAAGCCAACTGCACGACGATGGAAGCTTGCTATATCATGTCAGCTACATGTACACATACCTCTTCTACCTCTTTTTCGACTTTGCAGGCTATTCGCTTCTCGCCATCGCTTTCGGAAATTTTATCGGTTTGGATGTTCCTATCAACTTTGATCGCCCCTTTCTATCTGTCAATCCCAAGGAATTCTGGAAAAAATGGCACAAAAGTCTGGGAGACTGGCTGGGAGATTACTTTTTCAAACCACTTTTCAAGGAGTTTACGAGTAAAAAGATATTGAATCCCATCCAGCGGCAAAATTTGGCCCTCTTCCTGACCTTCACACTGATGGGCTTCTGGAATGGCTTTGAACTCCACTATATCCTAAGTGGGATGCTCTTCGGTTTGTATTCTGTAGTGCACAATTACTACATTTACCGATGCAAGAAAACGAAAAAGGATGTTTTCTTTGGAAATCTATCCTCAACGGGAGTTCGCTGGTTATCGATTGCTATCATGATCCAGCTCGTCGCCTTTTCGATTTATTTGTTTAGTGGTAATTTGTTCTGATTATGAAGTTTTCATTCACGCAAAAGGATTTTATCGAATTGAATGATAATCCAGAAAAACTGGCGGTTTCTGGTGATGATTTTGATCTGAGCTGGGACGCTTTTTCTGAGCGCGTCAATCAACTTTGTCATTTTCTACAGGAAGAACAGCTGACAGAACTGGAGAAACCAGTCATCATTTATGGGCACAAGAGTGCGAATATGTTGGTCGCGGTCTATGCCATGATTAAGCTCCAAATCCCTTACATTCCAATTGATATTGTCTATCCCAAAGAACGAGTCGTTAAGATTCGATCTATTGCCCAATCGGAACTTATTCTAAATACTACGGAAACTCCACTCGATATAGCTGTCTGTACAGAAATTATGCTTTCCCAACAGGAAACGCGACTTCTACAGAAATTCCCGGTAAGCTATCGAAAAAAACTCCCGGATGATCCACTTATCTATCTCATTTTTACCTCTGGCAGTACCGGAGAGCCCAAAGGAGTTCAAATCAGTACCGAAGCCGTTCAATCCTTCACTCGATGGATGACCAGTGACTTTGGCTTTCATTCCGATGATGTCTTCATGAATACAGCGGTCCTCAGTTTTGACCTTTCTGTTTTTGAAGTGATGACTTTCGGAGCGCTCGGGGCATCCATCATTTTAAACAACAAAAATTGCTATGCCGATCCGGATTTGCTCATGGATCGCGTTCAACGTTATCAGGGAAGCGTTTGGGTCTCGACTCCTTCTTTTGCACTGATTTATTCGCGAATGAAAGAGGAAAAACGACTTCAATCACTCAAAACCTTCCTGTTTTGCGGGGAAGTACTTCCTCATGATCTTGCCAAAAACCTGCTTAATAATTATTCGCATGCAAAGGTCATCAACACTTATGGTCCGACAGAGGCCACTGTGGCAACTACCATCATCGAAATTGATCAGGACATTATTGATCGTTACAATCCCCTCCCTGTGGGTTATTCCAAACCGGAAAGTCATTTAGTGGTCGAAGATGAAGAAATTATCATTGTCGGGCCCAATGTCTCGACGGGTTATTTGAATGCTCCGGAACTCAATCAGCAAAAATTCACGAATATAGACGGTTTACGTGCTTTTCGAACAGGTGATCAGGGTTATCTTGAAGATGGGCTACTTTTCTTCAATGGTCGCAACGACGATCTGGTCAAGTTACATGGTTATCGGATCGAACTCAATGAAATTTCCCGGGCTATCAATGACCTGGATTATGTGCTCCACGGTGAAACCATCGCACTAAAACGAGGCGGAATTGTAAAAAAGATTGTGAGTCTGGTCAAATTGAGCAAAAACGAAGAGCAAAAAGGTCTGGATTTGAAGCAGATCAAGCAGGATTTAAGCCTAACACTTCCTCCCTATATGATCCCTTCAGACATTCTTTTTGTAGAAGAGATTCCCCTCAATCAAAACGGGAAAGCAGACAAAAAACAGCTGCTCGAACGCTACCTGAGACGCTAAGTGCTAAGCTACCAGCGGAAGATATTATCCATCATATTTCCTCCCCATTTATTTCCTCCCATGCGCTCCTCAATACTTTTCACGAGGCTTTCTTTTGTGAATACTTCATTCTTACCTGTGGTGTAGCTAAGCTGCTCCTTTTTGGGTTCCAGGACCTGAATTTCCTGGGCAAAATAAACGATCCCACCATCTTCTGTAGCCAGACCCAAAATGGCTCCGGGTAAGCCGGTAATTCCTTCTGGTCCGACCGAGGGCTCGATATCGATGGCAAACCAGGCATAAATTCTGGTCGTATCATTTTTCTCATAGAGGGCTTTGCGACAATGATAATTGCTGATATAGCGTTTGCTTTCCGTTACTTTCCACTTCTTCGGATCAATGGAGTCTCCCACAAAAATTTGTTGACCAAACATATCCATGATCATCATCTGCGTTTGCTGACTCCGATTTTGATAGGTCTTGTTCTTTTGGGTCATCCAGGACATCATCCCTCTCTCCATATTCGGGTCTTCGATTGGAAGGAAAGCCGAACAAGTATCATTAAACAACAATTCAAATTGTTCCTTTTTGATTTTGTTCTCTTCATTGATAAAGCGCTTCATTTGCGGCACATTGCCATACAATTTCTTCAAATTGGTTCGGCGCTCATAAACAATTCTACCGGACGTAATCTGTGCAAGAGAAGTAAGTGTTCCCGACAGGAACAACATGACCATCACTAGTTTAATGCCAGCCTTCATAATCCTTTTGTTGTGTTTTGTTGTTATTAAATCGAAGGGTTGCCTTCAACAGAAAATACCTGGAAATAATGGTCGTTCTATTATCCGTCACCACGTTTGCCGTAATTCGTCTCGCAGCATTAATGTTCTGATTCAGAATGTCATTTCCAACCAGTGAAACCATCAGGTTTTGCGTTTTCAGGAAAGACTTGGAAAACTCCGCATTCCAGACAAAATATTTGATATCAAAGAAACCTTCTCCCGGCTGCTCATTAATGGTGTATCGACCATCTGTTGAGAGAACAAATCCTTTTGGCATAGTCCATCGGAAAGTAAACCCATAATTCTGCGTCGTATAGGGCTCACTCGAAATTCGGTTCAATGAACTTTGAGAACTGTTGTAATTATAGTTGTTATAAATCTCGAAACGCAATGAATCCCATTCAAAATTCAAACGCAATCCCCCTCCAGCAGTCAACGTTTTCGTTTCATTTGCCTCGTTATTGATCAGGTTAGTGTACTTGTTGTACATACTAATCACATTCGGACGTAGACTGATCACTCGCTTGTAAAGTGGGAAGCTAGCTCCGGCGAAGACATTTCCGAAAATATTTCCATCCACATTCACCGTCTGTGAAATCGAACGTCCGTAGATATCGTAGGAAGTACTGTTTGCAAAGGCATTATCAATCACCGACAAGGAAGCTCTGGACCAAATGAATCGTCCTGAAAAGACCTCCCAGGAATTAAAACTCAATTCCACGTTGTGAGCATAATTCGGTTTCAAATCCGGATTCCCGATTCGGATCGAGTTTGGATTCGAGTTATCCGGAACAGGCTGTAAATCGTTAATGGATGGCTGATCGGAAGCTGTTCGGTATTTCACTCCAAAACGCTTGTTTTTCGCCGGACGGAATTGGTAATCAAAGGTTGGCAAGAAGTTGGTAAAATCCTGGTAAATTACCGCATCTGTAATTCGGTTATTGTTTTTGATTTCTATATCTCTCACAAGTGCTCTGAAAGACATCATGTGTTTCGAATTCTCGTAAACCAGTTTCGTTCCGATCCAATGCTGTTGTGAGTAGGTATCAAAGATATTGGAGAAACTATCATTCAAAGCCGTGTAACTTTCTCCCGCGCGATCAAAAGTGGAACGATCCTGCGAGGAGAAGCCATTCTCATAGCGATATTCCGGCTCAATTCTCCAGGTTTTGGAAAGAGGCTCACGATAGCGTAACTCCATATCGTGTCTTCTGGAATTGGAGTAATTGATCTTGCGCTGGTCCACGGAATCCACATAAGGAACCGGGCTGCTCAAGAATGCGCTGGTTGCCAACAATTTTCCATCCGTTTCACTATTATCCTTGTTGAATTTGTAGGTCAACTCTACCTCGCGCCCCTTCTTTTTGAATTTTCGCTCAATAGAAGCTAGTGTGTTGATTTCATAAGCGTTCGCATCATAATTATTGTTTGTCACAGTCCTCAGGGAAGTGACCTCATCCGAACCGATGAATGAAGTACTATCCAACTGCTCATTCAAGGCGTAATCCAGTCTGATGGAAGGCTTAATCCGAATCGTGGTCATGGAATCCAGCGGTGCTTTGAAATCCAGGTTTACTCTATGTGATTGTGATTCATTAATTTGACGAGAATAATCTTCTGTTGAATAAACTGTATCCGCCAGGAAGTACTGTGATCGACTATCTGAGATCGCGTCCAGCTTTTCGTTGTAGAAGGAATAATTGAAATTCAACTTGGCTTTTTTCTTCTTTCCAAACTTATCTGAGTAATAGATTCCTGCCCGCATTGTCTGAGGAATTCCACTGGTGTTGGCTGCTGATCCCTGATCCCAACGGTTTCCATTCGAAGTTTCGTTGTCCAGACCAAACTGACGAATGTCGTTCCAACCGAAATTAGAACGTGGCGTATTGGAACTCAAGGCAAAGACAGAAAACTTCTGTGAGCCATTAAACTTATTAAACAGAACCTCTCCTTCATAGAAAGAATCCCCCAGGCGGAAATTATTCCCGTTAGAAAGGGAGGTCGCTGATATATCTGTCGCTCCCGATATTCGTCCAAAGTAGCCTGATTTATAAGCGTCTTTTAACTTGAGATCAAGGACCTGAATTTTTTCATCTTCCCCATCCTTTCGTTCTTCATTTTCCGTTTCGTACACCTGGACAGATTCAACCCCCTTGGCTCCCAGATTCTTCGTAGCAATGGTTGGATCAGCACCGAAAAATTCATCTCCGTCCACGAGCACTTTATTGATATCCTGTCCCTGAGACTTGATCTTTCCATTCTCATCCACCTCAATTCCGGGGAGTTTGCGCAACAAATCTTCCACGACCGCATTATCATGCACTTTAAAGGAGTCTGCCACATACACCAGGGTATCTCCCCGATAAAAAACGGCTTCTTTATTCGCATAAATAATGACTTCATCCAATTCCTGTGATTTCGTTGGCATCAGGATCGATGGGATCTTAATTTCATTATTCTCTTCCGAACCAAACATAAAAAAGACCTTATCGTCGTAAAGCGGGTGGTCAATGATCAATGAGAAAGTATCAACGGCAAAACCTTCCAGACGAAATTTTCCATCCTTATCCGTTCTCGCTGAACCTAGAAGGAGGGAATCTTTAATCCGAACGGCCATCGCTACGGCATTTGGTAGGGCCTTGACTCCGGTTGAGTCATACACCGTACCTTCCACTGACATCTTTGTTTGTCCAAAAGCTGTGGTTGACAGAAGAAGCAAACAAAGAAGCGAACTTAATTTTATCAATTTCATTATATGATTTTTCGAACTGACGATGCTCTAAATAAGAATTAGACAAAGTAAACAGCAAAAAGTTTAATCATTGCAAAATTAACGTTTGTTAACCAATGATGCCGACCGCTCATACTATTGCTTTTCGGTCTCATCACTTTATTGATTCAAAAGAACATTTCCAGAAGGTCTGAACACTGGCTCAATACTTTGCATATATTTGTTCTGATCATTCAAATTGTATGGGATTTATACAGAAAGATGCCTTGAGAACCATGATCCTCAATTACCTGGGGATGGCTTTGGGCTACCTGAATAAAGGAGTCCTCTTCCTGATCATCTTTGAACCGGAACAATACGGTTTGATCAACCTCCTTCTCGGAGTCGGTTTATTATTTGCCCACCTCTCCAATCTGGGGGCTATGAATGCCATCCTACGCTTTTTACCTTTTTTCAAGGATCAGGAAGATCGGCGACAGGGCTTCCTGCTTTTGAATGTGCTTTTTGTCTTTGGGGGGATTCTCCTCTTCTCCACGCTAGCCATTGTACTCCAAAGCACCGTGGTCAACTTCTACAGCCGGAATTCAGAACTATTCGTAGATTATTATTTTTGGATCATTCCAATTGGGATTGCCAATGTTCTCTTCTTAGTCTTTTCAAGTTATTTGAGAGCACTTTTTAAAAATGTACTGGCTGTTTTCGTTTACGAATTTGGACTTCGCTTACTCACAACGATCCTGTTATTCATGGCTCTCTGGGAATGGATTGACTTCAATGACTTTCTGATCTCCTACACGCTCATTTATTTCATTCCAGCCTTTGTACTGCTTATTTACCTCTTTACCAGCAATGAAATCCGTTTCCGTAAGAGTACTTTCCGAATCTCCCGCAAGTTCAAAAAGATCATCTTCTCCTACAGCTTGTTTGCCTACACCAATTCTATTGGAATGAAGGTGGTCATTACTCTGGATTCCCTGATGATAGCTTATTACGAAGGGCTTTCGGAAACCGGTGTATATACGACTCTTCTCTATTTCCTGAGCGCCATGTTCATCCCCTATCAGGCTCTTTACCGAATTTCTGCACCACTCGTCCCCCAATACTGGAAAGAAAAAAACATGGTTGAGCTAAAAGACCTCTATCAAAAATTCAGTTCTATCTCCCTGATTCTAGCCCTATTTGTTGGAATGCTCGTTTGGTGCAATAAAGATGCTCTTTTTGCTTTCCTTCCCGCTGAGTTCCAGGGAGGAGTTTGGGCCTTCCTATTCCTCTTGTTGGGAAGGGCGATCGACACGTATGCCGGACTGAATGGATACATCCTGATCACTTCTAAAAAATACCGTCTGGACCTGATTTTTACGGGTGGATTGATACTTCTCGTATTCTTCTTAAACTACCTCCTGATCCCCATCTACGGAATCTCGGGAGCCGCTATCGCCACCGGAATTGGTTATTTGCTTTACAACCTGGGCAGACTGATCTTTGTCTATCTGTTCTACAAACTACACCCCTTTGAAAGTGGACAACTTAAAGTATTTCTGTTGGCAACTGCCGTGATCACAATTTTCGAAATTTCTCCAGACTTCATTGACAATCCCTTCTTAAGTATCAGTTTCAAGAGCTTGATTATTTCCTTGTTGTTTGCACTGCCGGTGTACGCTTTTCGATGGAATCCTGATCTGAATGATTATATTCAGAATGCCCTTTCCTTCCTGAACCAAAAGCTCAACAAAAAGAGACTAAAAAATGAGGAAGATTCCTAGCGTTCTTACTTTTTCTGCTTAATATTGGAAGGAATTTTACGCTATGTCTCCTATTCTCGTTGTCAGTGTCATCTTAGCTTACTTCCTGCTTTTGGTTGTAATCTCCCGATGGACTTCCAGAGGAGCCAGTACCAATACTTTTTTTACCGGAGATCGTCAAAGCCACTGGTTTTTAGTCGCTTTCGGGATGATTGGAACTTCGCTTTCGGGGATTACTTTCATCTCCGTTCCCGGAGCCGTCTGGAACTCAGGGATGGGGTATTTTCAGGTTGTTTTGGGTTATATACTCGGTTATCTGGTCATTGCCAAAGTATTGATGCCTATTTATTACCGCATGAATGTCGTTTCGATCTATGAGTACCTACTCGATCGATTTGGAATTGTCAGTCACAAAACCGGTGCTGCGATCTTTATTTTGTCCCGGACGCTGGGTTCGGCCATGCGACTCTACCTGGCAACCAATGTTCTCCAATACTTTCTGTTCGATCCCTTAAATATTCCTTATTGGGTAACCGCTCTGGTCAGCATCACATTAATTTGGGTCTATACGAATAAGGGCGGTATCAAAACGATTGTGATCACAGATACCATACAGACCTTTTTCCTCATCGCTTCCGTGATCTTATGCGGAATCATCATTCTAAATCAACTGGATCTAAGTATTCCTGAACTGTATGAACGAATTGGTCAGACAGAGCACGATGGAAAGAGTATTCGCCAATTCTTCTTTTGGGACGATCCTTTGAGTAAATCCTACTTTCCCAAGCAGTTCTTCGGAGGAATGTTTTTAGCCATTGTCATGACCGGTCTGGATCAGGATTTAATGCAAAAAAACCTGACCTGTCGCAATCTGAAAGAAGCTCAAAAAAATGTCTACACTTTCACTTCTATCCTGGTAGTGGTCAATCTTATTTTCCTGATTTTAGGCGGGGCACTCTATGTTTATGCTCAGGAGAAAGGAATTGAGCTACCCCGTTTGACGGACGGCTCCATCAATACCGACAGCGTATTTCCTTCACTGGCATTTGATGATTTTGGGGTCGTCGCAGGTATTTTCTTCCTCCTGGGAATCATTGCCGCCAGTTACTCCAGTTCCGATAGCGCATTGGCTGCATTAACCACCGGTTTTTGCATCGATTTTCTACGATTTAAAGAACGAAGCGATGAAAAGGAAAAGGCACGACTGAAAAGGATCACACATCTTGGTTTTAGCTTGATTTTCCTGATCATTGTCATTGTCACACATAGTCTGCAGGCCTCTAGCCTCATTACATTAATCCTCCAACTAGCCGCCTATACCTACGGTCCGCTGCTTGGTCTTTTCGCATTTGGGATTTTCACAAAAAGGAAATTGAAAGATCAATTGGTTCCAATTATCTGTGTGCTGATTCCTACACTCTGTTACCTGCTGAGTCAATATTCCAGTACTTTGCTCTTCGGTTATCAGTTTAGCTACGAAATTCTTATCTTGAACGGTCTGTTAACCTTTATAGGTTTGTGGATCATTTCCGAAAAATCGACATCATGAAAATTGCGCTTTCAGACTCCGGATTCCATCAACGGTTCAAACCTTTGACCTTTGCCAAACCTGTTGGAGCTCTTCGGGTAGGAATGTTCACCAACCTGGAACGTTGGAAACTCCTACTTCCTGAAGCAGAGATTTTTTTTCGGACGGAAAGTTACCTAGAAGGAAAATTTCCAAGGTGTGAGTCTCCTGACTATACCATCGATGCCTCCGTGATTCCAGATCATCAACTCGCAGAGGCCCTGAAAATACTGGATAAAGGACAAGGTCTCACCCTTGGAGGAAAAGTGATTGTACAATGCGGAAACGGAAGCAACTCAGAAATTCAGTACGATGGAAGCCCAATCAAACTGGAACAACTCTGGGATTTTTTCCAGCAAAACGACCACATTCTTCGGCAGGACTTTGAGTTAGCCACCAAAAACAAAAAAAGCCAGGAACTCCCCGCCTCCAACACCCTGATTGGAGGGAAAGAACAGCTTTTCATCGAGGAAGGTGCTAGCATACAGGCCGCGACCATCAACGTTGCTTCCGGGCCGGTCTACATCGGAAAAGATGCCGAAGTGATGGAGGGATCATTGATTCGAGGGCCTTTTTACCTGGGCGAACATGCTGCCATCAAAATGGGAGCTAAAGTTTATGGCGCAACGACCATTGGCCCACATTGTAAGGTCGGAGGTGAAATCAGCAATGTGATCTTTCAGGGATATTCCAACAAGGGGCATGATGGCTTCCTCGGAAATTCGCTCATTGGAGAGTGGTGCAACCTGGGGGCCGACACCAATTCTTCCAATCTCAAAAACAACTACAGTCCGATTCGGGTTTATTCATACGAAAAAGGAAACTTTATTCAGACGGAACTGCTTTTCATGGGACTCGTCATGGGAGATCACGGGCGAAGTGGTATCAATACCATGTTCAACACAGCCACTGTCGTCGGTTTTTCATCCAACGTTTACGGCTCAGATTTCCCCAAAAAATTCATTCCCTCCTTTTCCTGGGGAGGCGCAGACGGTTTTGTTCCCTTTGAAAAAGAAAAGGCCATCGAAGCCGCAAAAGCAATGATGCAACGCCGAAAAATAGAGTTCGGTTCTGCCGATCAGCAAATCTTTGATTTCCTGTATTCTCAGACTTTTTTAGAATAAATGTTACCACTTTGTGTTTGCTATTATAACCAGTGAAGTGAACAAAGTGAAAAAATTGGGTGAACGTTTATTTCAGAAAAAGATTCGCAGCAAAGAAGACTTTCTTTCCGAATGCTATGAACGTTATGGACAGAAACTCTGTGCCTACGGTAAACATAGCTGGAAACTCCCCGAAGATGAAGCCTGGGACCTAACTTATAAGACGCTCTATCGGGTTGTGGAGGTCGCCCCGAAATATCAGTTCGAAAGTCAGGATAAGTTTCGATCTTTTGTTTTCACCACCTTCATTAATTATATCAAAAATCACTTCCGGGATCAAAAACAGCTGATCCAGGTTCCGCTTGAAGATCGGGTCGGACAACTTGGGACTTCCGAAACGAAGGAAGCATCCAAACCCCATCCTAAACTCCTGGCACTGGAAGAAATTCTGGAATCCCTGGAAGATTGGCAAAGAATTCTTGTCCTGATGCGCAGCGATGGACGCTCATACGCAGAAATTGCCGAATTCGTTGACAAACCTGAGAAACAGCTCAAGGTCTATTACCAGCGCATCAAGGAACAAATTAAAAAAAGGCTTTATGAAGAGTAATTTAGGCAATATCTCCGACCGTGAAATCCGCGATTTGCTGAATCAATTGCTGATCAGTGAGCAGGGCAACTCATCTCTAAAAGATAAATTAATCGATATGGAAACAAGTATTCAATTCGGACACGCTCCAATGGTAGCAGTGATTCAAAAACCGGAAACATTCAGACAATGGACAAATAAGTTAAAGTATAAATCAATGGGTAAATGGCTTCTTGGTGTGGTACTTGGAACAAGTGTAGTGCTTGGTGGATACCAGGCCCTTAAGTCACCAAATGAAGCTCCCAAACAAGGAAGTGTTTTAGCCATTGTGGACGATCAAAAAAGGACCGAAACGAAAGAAGAAAAAACTTCAATTGAAAAGGATCACCCAAGGAAAAAAATCAACGAAAAAGAAACAGTTTCTTCACAATCATTCCAGATTTCGGAAACATATCCGGTACTCCCCTACAAAAATGCAGCAGGCGTTGAATACAGTCAGAATCAATCTTCATTACTTCCATTGATATCCTTTTCTCCGCAGCGACCTGAAAAAGTGATTTCCAATGGTCCGGAAGAAAGTTTCAAGAACATTCGAAAAATTATTATCGAGAGTGAGATGTGTGAGATTCTGATCACCTCCAATCGAGCCGAAAAAGAAGTACAGGTGCAGCACCAACTGGCAGAATTCAAAGATAAAGACATCCATTTTGAATATTCCAGTAACCTGAAAGGGGAAACCCTATATCTTCAAATCGATCTGAAATATGATCGCAAAAAGCGTCGAATCAAATTTGACAGGGATCAACGCGCCAAATTGGCGATTAGTATGTCTCCAAACATTGATCTGGACATCAAAAATGACATTGGTCTGGTAGACCTTCGCGGCATTGTCAATTCATCCACGAAAATTGACAATAACTTTGGAAACATTGAACTTCGCGCTTGTGAGAGTCAGTTTGAACTGGATGCTGAAAGTGGTCAGTGCGTGCTTACTGAATGCTCCGGTCAGGCTAAAATTGACAATAACTTCGGTAGTGTCACGATGGAACAATTTAATGGTCCTGTTTCCTGCGAAATGAACTCCGGGAAATTCAACGCCAAATCTCTCCATGGAGACCTTCAACTTAAAAATGAATTCGGAAGTTCCAAACTGGAAGGAATTCAAAACGAACGGACATCCATTCAATGCAAGAGCGGACATCTAACACTCGGACAAATTGAATCGAAAACGATTGACCTTAAAGCTGGTTTCGGAAATCTACACCTCTACGATGCCAAGGGAAAATTGAAGATTGAAGGGAATTCCGGGCAGATGCGGCTGGAAAGAACGGTTGGAGACACAGAAATAAATTGTGAATTCGGCAAGGTAGAAGTCAAACAACACCAGGGAAATATGACTATTGAAGGAGGATCAGGAAAGATCCAAATTCATCATCTGATCGGCAACTTAAGCATTGACTCTGATTTTTCCAAGGTAGAATTATCCCACATCGAAGGGAATCTCCAGGCAGAACTGAATACGGGAAGTCTTAACGGTACGAAAATATCCCTAAAAGACAACGCCAAAATCTACACGACCTTTGGCAACGTTGATTTGCAACTGGAAAACGAATTGAAAGATTTGAAGTGTAAACTCAACTCTCATCATGGTAAAATCAACCTGGAAAAAGGAGATCAAAAGTTTTCCAGAGGAAGCGGAAGCATCAATCTGGGCGAGAGCGGTTCCATCGATGTTCTGATCAGCACCGAATCCGGCTCCATTAATCTCCGATAGGAGTCAGATGAAAGGCCTTTTTTACTAGTTTTGTCTAAAACACAAGCAAATGGCTAGCAAAAAAGATTTTAAGAAATACCTCAACAATATGGTCAACTTCATCGTTGAGGAATGTTATCATATTCAATTGTCCGATCCGAAAAAAGAAAAAGCCAGTGATGCTTTGATCGAGGAAGCGGTTGATTTCCACTTCGACCTGATTCAAAAAGTGCAGACGGCCAAAACCAAAAAGGATTATGCTCCTTTGAGAGAAGCGATTGAAGCCAAGGAAGACTACTTCCTGGACGCCGTTAATAAACTGTAAACTGATCAGTTCCCCTCTATGGGAAATCAGCGTACGAAAATCCTGATCATTGCGATCGGCCTATTGGCTTTTGCCGGAACGATTCTCTTCACCGGAGGAAACTCCTTGTTCTGGAATGCCATTGCCGTTGGTGGAATCATGATCTATTTCTGGATCCTGGAAGTCATTCCCATTTACCTGACAGCCCTCATCCCGATCATTGTTTCCGGTCCTCTAGGCTTACTCGATATTGACGGAAAGATCGACGCCAGTATCCTGGCCAAATCCTATGGGAATCACATGGTCTATATCTTCCTGGGAGGATTTATGCTCGCCCTTGCCCTGGAAAAATGGGGGATTCATGTGCAGATAGCCCGTCGTATTCTCCGAATCATCGGAAGAAGTAAATCCAGAATCATTTTGGGTTTTATGATCAGCACGGCAATTCTAAGTATGTGGGTATCCAATACGGCCACAGCTCTCATGCTCCTTCCTATGGCACTGGCGGTCATTCGAAGTCTCCCGGAACAGGAACAAGGTAGCAAATTTTCGCTGTTTCTGATTCTTTCCATTGCATACGGAGCAAGTATTGGCGGTGTCGGGACCCTCGTCGGTTCTCCTCCAAATCTGCAAATGGCTTCTATTCTATCGAAGAATTACGGAATTGAAATTGATTTCCTACACTGGTCTATGATTGGATTTCCAATTTGTTGTCTGATGATCTTATTAGCCTATGGTTACATTTTGATTGCCCTGGGAAAAGAACGTAAAGAGGAAGTACACCAGTTTTCACTCGAAAAGGACTCGTGGAACAAATACCAAATCAGGGTATTAATTGTTTTCTTGATAGTGGTATTCTTATGGTGTTTCAAAGGTCCTATCGGCGCATTGGGATTCGCTTACCGGGACGACAATGTCGCTATTTTAGGTGCTTTGTTACTTTTTCTTGTCCCCGCTGAAACGGGAAAAAACCTGCTGGAATGGCAGGATACCCAAAAGTTACCCTGGGGTATTCTATTGCTTTTTGGAGGAGGACTTGCGTTGGCCGATACGTTGAAACGAGGTGGGGTTATTGATTGGCTCACTAATTCGCTGGCCGGACTAAGCGAACTCCCCTATGCCCTGCTTCTTTTACTGATTATTGCTATCGCCCTCTTTGCTACGGAAATCATCTCTAACCTGGCCCTCGTAACTCTCATGGTACCTGTTATGGCAGCCTTTGCGGAAGAATTCGGCTTTCCGATCCTTCAAATTTGTGTTCCCATTACGCTGGCGTCCAGCTTTGCCTTTATGTTACCGATCAGTACACCTCCCAATGCCATTGTATTTTCCTCCGGGCAAATTACCATTCGTAAAATGGCAAAAACAGGTTTTTTACTCAACCTGATTGGAATGATTTTGATATTCGCAATGAGCTGGATCTTGCTCTAATGTTCCCGCTTTTGTCCTAACTTTGCAACATGAAAACAAAGACGCTCAAAAAGAATAAGGTCAATGTGGTCACCCTGGGCTGTTCCAAGAACCTGTTCGACTCGGAGGTGATGATGTCCCAGTTGAAAGCCAACAAATTCGATGTGGAACACGAGGCTCAACAAGATGATTCTGAAATTGTCATCATCAACACCTGTGGTTTTATCGATCATGCCAAGCAGGAGTCTATTGACACTATTCTGCGTTTTGCCGAAGCCAAAAATGAAGGAGCCGTCGATAAGCTATATGTGACCGGCTGCCTTTCTGAACGCTATAAAGATGATCTCAAGCAGGAAATTCCTGAGGTCGATGCTTTTTTTGGAACCCGGGATCTTCCGGCACTACTTAAAACCCTAAAAGCGGATTACAAACATGAGCTCATCGGAGAGCGTTTGTTGACAACCCCAAGTCACTATGCTTATTTCAAGATCGCGGAAGGCTGTGACCGCCCCTGCTCTTTTTGTGCCATTCCAATAATGCGCGGTAAACACGTCTCCACGCCCATTGAACAACTGGTTCAGTCAGCCAAAGAATTGGCCGCTCAGGGAGTCAAAGAGCTGATGCTTATTGCACAGGATCTAACGTATTACGGGCTGGATATTTATAAAAAAAGAAATCTGGCCGAACTCATTGAACGCATTAGTGAGGTAGATGGAATTGAATGGATTCGTCTCCACTACGCCTATCCATCAGGATTCCCGATGGATGTGATTGATGTCATGAAAAACAACCCGAAAGTCTGTAAATACCTGGATATGCCTTTGCAGCATGGATCAAGCAATATGCTAAAGGCCATGCGTCGGGGAATCACCAGAGAAAAAACGGAGCAATTGGTTCGCGATATACGTGAGAAAATCCCTGAAATAGCATTGCGTACCACCTTGATTGCCGGATATCCCGGAGAAACGGAGGTCGATTTTCAGGAAATGTACGATTTTGTAGAAAAAATGCAATTTGAACGACTCGGAGTTTTCACATATAGTCACGAAGAAAATACACACGCCTATCAATTTGAAGATGATGTGCCCGCGGAAGTCAAGCAGGAAAGAGCCAATGCCATCATGGAACTCCAATCAGGCATCAGCTACGAACTGAACCAGCAAAAAGTCGGACAAACAATGCGGGTTTTATTTGATCGCGTCGAGGGAGATCACTTTGTCGGAAGAACTGAATTCGATTCCCCGGAAGTTGACAATTTGGTTTGGGTCAAAAAAACAGATCAGAATTACATTCGCCTGGGAGATTTTGCCATGGTTCACATCACTAGTGCCGATCATTATGATTTGTACGGTGATCTCGCCTCCTAATTTGATGAACGTCCAAAAAAGAAGCCTAAACCAAAAGAAAGTCTAAACTCATCGAGAAAGACTGGATAAGTATTGCTTTTGTGCTTGCCAAAAATGTATCGTCCTTCGAAAAAGAGGTAAAATAACTTTTCTCCATAATAGGCAAATCCCGCTATTCCCGATCCGACAGGATTTGCAGCAATCTTGTATTCCGTTTCTCCGTTAGATTCATTGAGTAAAGTGGCATATTCGGAAGACTGAGCTATGGCTATGCCGGGCTGAAAACCAAGGTATGGTTGGAATTTTGAGGTGCTGAAATGATATAAGGCCCCTGCGTATAATTGATGGTTCATGCTGAACCTGGGGCGATCTCCAAAGGCCGACAAATAGTAAAATCCATCTCCCCGAACACGTATTTTGTCTCTCATAAACCCAAGATATCCGTGCAATTGAATCGTACGTGTATTCTCGGAAATAAGTCCTGGAGCAAAAGTCAGGGTAGCATCAAGCATCCAATCTCTTTCATCTTTGGTTTGAGTGAATCCAATCATCGATTGCCATAACATAGCAAATAATATCAGTATTCTACCTACTACCATAGATCGGCCAACCTTACATTTAAACTTGCTGTCAGAAGAATATGCCCTTCCAGGCCAACGCTTTCACCATGCTCGTGCGTATCCAGGTGATATCCCGTCGGGGTTTCTTGTAACTCATATTCAAGATGCTCTCCCAAATGAAGCATATATTGCGCCTGAAGACTAATATCAAAGCCATCTCTCAAAATATAATGAGCTCCCAAACCAGTCTGAACGGCTGAACTCCATCGTTTGCTCACCTCATCAGAGCGATTAAGATATGGGGTGCTTAGCGGGGTAACTTTGGCAAAATCAAAGCAATGCCCTGCGATTGCGTAAGGAACAAATTTTCCTAGTTGCTTGGGATAGAACATCACTGACCATCCGATATGCGCATTGTTTCTGGTTCCAGCTCCGTTTAGGTCTATAGTAATCCAATCCGCAAACCACTCTGTATTCATAAAATCGAAGATTTGCCAGCGCATTTGTCCTCCAACTCCAAGTCCGGGAATATTATCGTGACCAAATAAACTGGTAGTCGTTCGGACTCCAACAGAAAACTGTCCCTTTTCAAGGAATTCTTCCCTATCCGGATGCTTTTCGCCAGAGTCCTGTGCGAAAAAAGCCCCATAGCAGAATAAACAGACAAAACAGCCTAAAATTATTCCCTTCATAACCATTTAAACTCCTGACACCTTTTTTTATTGCCGATGAATTCCTAATCTCATCATTTCGGCACCAAATTTAACAAGCACAACGGAGTTACTTTCCATTGCGCCTGTTATTGTTTGAACTTTAAATCTAAGGAAAATACGCTGTCAAAGCACAGTCTTACAGAAAGCTTTATGCACTTCTCTTAATCCGAATGCGATCGAGTCGCTCATAATGATCCGATAGGCGGAGCGAATACGATTCCTTGCGGCAGCAGGCCAGGTGTAATTTGTCCTGAATTTCTTCCATCTCTCTGCTTTCCAATACTTCTCCATTTCGATCAAAGAGCTGAATCATCGTGTTGGGATACACTGATTCGAGATTCAACAAGATATCCCTTGCCCCTTGTTTCAAATCAAAGTTGAGGGTCAGGTCAATGAAGGGATCATCTTTCAAAGGCATGTAGAATTCATAGGCCACTGGTCCGCTGGAAACACTTCCAGACCAGCTACTCACATAGCGCTCATGCTCCTGAATTAACTGAGTCATGGAAAAAAGTTCCTTTCCGATGGTTTCAATGAAAGTAGTCCTCAATGGAGGAAGACTCAGGTAAGGATCGCTTTGCTCCTGAGAAATCAGGACACTTAGCAATAATTGATGTTTAGTACTCATAGGTTTAGTAATTGGGTTAATTATATGACCGACCACAATTAAAAAACCCCTAAAAGGGAAATAAAAAAGTCGCCTCTCAATGACAGGCGACTTTTCAAAAAGCTTCTCTTAACTGCTACAGGGCGTCAGCGCGACGCTTGTATTCCAATGCTTTCTCCGTATTCTTCAGGTTCTTATGAATCTGGAACAAGATCGTCAAAACATCCTTGTCATTTGGGTTTTTACCAATGTAAGCTTCTAAAGGAACCAAAGATTTTTTGTAGTACTCATCACTCTTAGCCATCATCTCGTCGTACTTAGGGTCACCAAACTTCAACTGGCTTGCCTCTTGCTTCAAGTTTCCAGCAACTCCTACCAAATGAGCTCCCAACTGATATTGCGCATCCGAATAATTCGGGTCCAGTTCAATGGCTTTATTCAGGGCAGCTTCTGCCTCAGCATCCTTCTTCATGTCAATGTAAATCGTTCCAATTACATAGTACAACTGTTTGTTGTTTGGATCTGCCGAGATCGCCTCCTGCAAACTTTTTTCAGCTGCTTCCGCATTCCCCTCATCCAAATTGGCATTCACCAATTCCAACAACATGTTTCGGTCTGATGGGTATTTTTTTCTTCCTTCTGCAATAACTGCTTTGGCGTCAGCTGTTTTTCCAGCCTTTCTCAAAACAGAAGAGGCAATAGAATAAATTTCCGGAGCCTTGTAGCCATATTTGGCACAATTCGCATAACGCTCTCCAGCTACTGCACTTTTTCCAGCTTTTTCGGCACAAATCCCTGCATTGAACATAGACAGCGTATCCACCTCTCCAATGGCATCTGACAATTTCACCTGCGTATCGTATAACTCAACAGCCTCACCAAATTTTTCAGCTTCATAAAGCATTCCGGTCAATCCTTCCAATTCCATTTTCTTCTTGTAAATGGACTCTTTGATCTCCCCATCGTACTTATTACTTACTTCATACCCACTTTTATACGCTGCAATCGCCTCATCGAAAACGTTGTCTCCTGCTTTCTTAGCAAACTCCATGTCTTTGCTCACCATCGAAAGCGTCAGGAAACTCGTATAAATCTCTCCTTTGTAATAGTACATTTTCGGATTATCCTTCGTTTCATCGTGCTTCGCTGCTGCATCAATATATTCTTTTGCCTTAATCAATGCTGATTTGGCTCCGTCCATATTGCTTTTACGTAAAGCGGTTCCATAATTTCTAAACTCCAGTACCGCAGAAGTTAATGTTGCTTTTTGTGCGCTAACAATCCCCGCACAACAAACGGTGGCAAAAACAACTGCTCCAACTAATTTTCTATTCATCATGTAATTTTTCTTTTTTCCTAGATGCAAAAATAATACTTATTCCACAGCATCATTGTCAATTTCCGTGCCAGAATCCCCTTCAAATCCTTCTCCTCCTTCTAATTCCTCATCTTCTTCATCTGATCTTGGCACTCGGGCAACAGCTGCAATTTCCGCAGAAGATTTCAGGTTAATCAATCTTACTCCCTGCGCGGCACGTCCCATCACGCGAATACCATCCATGTGCATTCGAATGGTGATTCCCGACTTGGTGATGATCATCAAATCATCTTCATCCGTCACCGTTTTGATCGCCAACAAAGGTCCTGTCTTGTCCGTGATAGAAATCGTCTTGACTCCTTTTCCTCCACGGTTCGTTACCCGGTAAACCGGCTCACCGTCTTCCGGATCATTTAAATAAGAGCGTTTTCCGTATCCTTTCTCGGAAACAACCAGCACTGTTTCACTCGTATCCTGCACACTGATCATTCCAACTACTTCATCCTGCTCGTTCTGTAGTGTAACTCCTCGAACTCCGGAAGCATTTCGTCCCATCGGACGAACGGTAGACTCATTGAAACGAATAGCCCGCCCTGCTTTGGTTGCAATCACCAACTCATTATTTCCATCTGTCAGTTTTGCTTCGAGCAATTCATCATTTTCACGGATCGTAATGGCATTGATACCATTAACACGCGGTCTTGAATATGCCTCCAGAGAAGTTTTCTTGATCACCCCTCGTTTCGTACACATCACGATGTAATTATTGTCTACGTATTCTTTATCCGTCAGATCATTGACCTTCACGTATGCTTTTACCTTATCATCCTGTTCGATATTCAACAGGTTCTGTATCGCACGACCTTTTGATGTTTTGTTTCCTTCCGGAATTTCAAAGACACGCATCCAGAAACAACGACCTTTCTCTGTAAAGATCAACAAGTAGTTGTGGTTGGTGGCCATAAAGAGGTGTTCCAGGAAGTCCTTATCTCTCGTCGTCGAGCCTTTAGATCCCATTCCTCCTCTATTCTGAACCTTATATTCTGCCAGATTTGTTCGCTTGATGTATCCGGCATGTGAAATGGTCACAATCACCTCTTCATCTGGAATCAGATCTTCCATGCGCATTTCGCTCGCAGAGTATTCAATAACTGATCTTCTTTCATCACCATACTTTTCCTTCACATAGACCAACTCATCCTTGATGATCTCCATCCGGCGAGACTCATTTGCCAAAATATCTTTCAAATCAGCGATCAGCTCCATCAAATCAGCATATTCCGCACGCAATTTATCTTGCTCCAGTCCGGTCAGCTGTCTCAATCTCATTTCAACAATCGCACGTGATTGGATGTCCGTCAATTCAAAACGTTTCATCAGGTTTTCACGCGCTTCATCCGGACTTTTCGAGGCCCGAATGATTTGAATTACCTCATCAATGTTATCAGAGGCAATGATCAATCCTTCCAGGATGTGTGCTCGTTCTTCGGCCTTACGCAGATCAAACTTCGTTCTGCGGATAACCACCTCATGACGGAAATCCACAAAGTTCGAGATCATTCCTCTCAGGTTCAACAATTCCGGGCGACCATTCACCAAACAAATATTGTTCACTGAAAAAGAAGTCTGAAGTGCCGTGAACTTATACAGCTTGTTTAATACGACATTGGAGATGGCATCTCGCTTCAATTCAAAAACGATTCGCATTCCGTTTCGGTCGGATTCATCTCGAATATCACTAATTCCGTCAATTTTCTTATCGTTGATCAGATCAGCCGTACGTCGAATCAATTCACTTTTATTGACCTGGTATGGAATTTCGCTCACAATGATCTGCTCACGTCCTCCAACTTCTTCGATCTCTGCTTTAGCACGCATCACTACCCGACCTTTTCCAGTCAGCAATGCATCCCGAACTCCTTCATAACCATAAATGATCCCTCCTGTCGGAAAATCCGGTGCCTTGACATACTGAAGCAGTTCTTCTGCCTCAATGTCCTTGTTGTCCACATACGCAATACATCCGTCCACTACTTCAGATAAGTTGTGCGGTGCCATATTGGTTGCCATCCCTACCGCGATTCCGGAAGCACCGTTCACCAGCAGGTTTGGAATTTTGGTTGGAAGTACCGTTGGCTCTTCCAAACTATCATCAAAGTTCGGAGAGAAATCAACCGTTTCCTTTTCCAGGTCTCCGAGCATATCTTCAGCCACTTTTCGCAACCTTGCCTCGGTATACCTCATGGCCGCCGGACTATCACCATCCACCGAACCAAAGTTCCCTTGTCCGTCAACCAGGGGATAACGCAACGACCATGTTTGGGCCATTCGTACCATGGTATCGTAAACAGAACTATCTCCATGCGGGTGATACTTACCAAGTACCTCCCCTACAATTCTGGCAGATTTCTTATAAGGCCTATTGGAATAAACCCCCAAATCCTGCATACCGTACAATACCCTCCTGTGAACAGGTTTAAAACCATCCCGAACATCCGGCAAGGCACGAGATACAATTACCGACATTGAATAATCAATGTAGGCTGACTTCATCTCATCCTCAATGTTAATTTGAATTATTCTCTCTCCGTCTGCCATATTGTCATTTTTTCTTTTTTAGCACAAAATTTGCTTATTCAAAAAGCAAGGGACGAATTTAGCGAAATCGGAGCGAAAAAATAGCCTTTAGCAAGCCCTATTTATAAACAAAAATCTGTGGAAAATGGGCTTTTTTAGCGAGTTATTAACAATTTTACCGATATATATTTGTTCTAGATATAAAAAAGTAGTTATTTAGCTTTAAAGTAGTGCATTTTTAATGGAAGCAAAATTTTCACCAAGGGTTAAGGATGTCATCACATTCAGTAAGGAAGAGGCCGTTCGTTTCGGCAATGAGTTCATTGGTGTGGAGCATCTTTTTTTGGGCCTTTTAAAAGAAGGGGAAGGAACTGGAATGCAAGTGCTGTATGAATTCAACCTGAATTTGGATCAGATTCGTCAGGAATTGGAGTCGGGCCTATCCAAAACACTTGGAAATTCAGGAAATCTGATGGGAAACAATATCCCCTTACTCAAACAGGCTGAAAAAGCACTCAAACTGACTTATTTGGAGGCAAAATTGTTCAAGAGTCCGGTCATCGGAACAGAGCACCTCCTCCTGGCCATTCTTAAATTGGAAGATAGCCCAGTTTGTGCCCTACTCAACAAATATGGTGTGATCTACGAAAACGTAAAAGACGAATTAGAAGAAATTATGAGAAATCAAACTGAAAAGAAACTTCCTCGGGCCGAATTCCCTGGAGCCTCTGAAGAAGACGGGGACAGCTTCAGCTCCTCTGCAAAGAAAACAGGTGACCCGAAATCAAAGACGCCAGTACTGGACAACTTTGGTCGGGATTTGACAAAAATGGCTGAGGCAGGAAAATTGGATCCGATCGTCGGTCGTGAAAAAGAAATCGAGCGTGTAAGTCAGATTTTGTCACGTCGAAAGAAAAACAACCCCATCCTGATCGGTGAACCCGGAGTTGGGAAAAGTGCGATCGCCGAAGGTCTAGCGCTCCGCATTGTTCAGCGAAAAGTTTCCAGAGTTCTTTTTGACAAACGAATCGTCTCCCTGGATTTAGCTTCCCTCGTTGCAGGAACCAAGTACAGAGGACAGTTCGAAGAGCGAATGAAAGCTGTCATGCAGGAAATCGAAAAGAATCCAGATGTGATCCTCTTTATCGATGAAATCCATACGATTATTGGTGCCGGTGGTGCCAGTGGTTCCCTCGATGCCTCCAACATGTTCAAACCAGCTCTGGCGCGAGGTGAAATGCAAGCTATTGGGGCCACGACATTAGACGAATACCGTCAGCACATCGAAAAGGATGGTGCTCTTGAACGAAGATTCCAAAAAGTACTGGTAGAACCAACCTCTATTAGTGAGACCGTCCAAATTCTGAACAACATTAAAGAGAGATATGAGGAACATCACATGGTGTCCTACACTCCAGAAGCTATTGAAGCCTGTGTGAAACTCACGGATCGTTATATCTCCGATCGACACCTTCCGGATAAGGCCATTGATGCCCTGGATGAAGTAGGTTCGCGCGTACACCTCACCAATATCTCAGTTCCAAAGGAAATTGTCGAGATCGAGAAACAAATCGAGGAACTGAAGACCAAGAAAAATGAGGTCATCAAGTCTCAGCAATACGAAGAGGCTGCCAAGCTTCGTGACGACGAGCGCAAACTCCAGGAACAACTGGAAGTTGAAAAGAAAAAATGGGAAGAGGACAGCAAAGCTAAGCGCGTTGTCGTGACAGAAGATCACGTGGCCGAAGTCGTTTCCATGATGTGTGGCATCCCGGTTACCCGTGTTGCCCAAAAAGAAAGTGGTAAACTGGTCAGCATGGCCAGCGATATCCGAGGAAAGGTCATTGGACAAGATGAGGCCGTTGGAAAAGTAGTTAAGGCCATCCAACGAAACCGCGCCGGATTGAAAGACCCGAACAAACCAATCGGTTCCTTTTTCTTCCTGGGGCCAACAGGAGTTGGAAAAACGCAACTTGCTAAAGTACTCGCCAGCTACCTCTTTGACTCAGAAGATGCCCTGATCAGAATTGACATGTCGGAATACATGGAGAAGTTCTCTATTTCCAGACTGGTAGGAGCACCTCCGGGATACGTTGGTTATGAAGAAGGAGGTCAATTAACCGAAAAGGTTCGTAGAAAACCTTATTCAATTATTCTGCTCGACGAAATCGAGAAAGCACACCCGGATGTTTTCAATCTTTTGCTACAGGCATTGGATGACGGACACATGACAGATGGTCTGGGAAGAAAAATTGACTTTAAGAATACTATTCTCATCATGACTTCCAATATCGGCGCCCGTCAATTAGCCGACTTTGGGACAGGAGTTGGTTTTGGAACGAAGGCTCAATCCGATCAAAAAGAGGAAAACAGTAAAATGGTGATTCAAAACGCCCTCAGAAAGGCCTTTTCACCAGAATTCCTGAATCGTATTGACGACATGATCATCTTCAAGCCATTGAGCCGTGAAAGCATTCACCTGATCATTGATCTGGAACTGGAAAAATTATACGGTCGTATCAACGACCTGGGTTACCAGATCGATTTGACCGAAAAAGCCAAAGACTTTATTGTAGATCGAGGTTACGATGAAAAATTTGGCGCCAGACCGCTAAAAAGAGCTATTCAGAAGCTTATTGAGGATCCATTGGCAGAGGAAATAATCAAAGCCAATTTGGGTGAAGGAGATCAAATAAAAATGGATGTAAACAGTGAAGGAGATGGTCTCTCCATCACCATCAAAAAATCGAAGAGTAAATCATCCAGTCAAAAATAATTTTAAAAGGTCAGTTTTACTGGCCTTTTTTTATGCTCCGTCATGCTCAGTAAGCTTTCCTTTACTTCTCTCAAAACTATCTTGATCGTCGCTTTTGCGATCCGTCTTGTTTCCTGCTTTTTTTCAGAAGGATACGGGATGCACGACGATCATTTCCTGGTGATTGAAGCCTCTGGTTCCTGGGTGGATGGAGGAGACTACAACAACTGGCTTCCCTGGAACAAAGAATCCGGAAGCTCACCAGAAGGACACAGCTTCACCTACGTAGGTTCAAATTACCTGCTTTTTAAGACTCTCAAATTTGTTGGCCTGGAAGACCCAAAATTGTTAATGTTTTTCAATCGCCTGGCTCATGCACTACTCTCTTTGCTTGTCATCTATTTTGGCTTTCGAATTACTGAAAAGCTATCCGATCGAAAAACAGCCGCCCTTTTCGCATGGACCTGGGCACTGCTTTGGTTTGTCCCTTTTATTTCGGTTCGGAATTTGGTTGAAGTCGTCAGCATCCCATTCGTCGTTTGGAGTGCCTGGAAAAGTCTTTCTACAGAACAAAGTCAACGTTCATTTCTGGTCGCTGGAATTCTGATTGGGATTGCTATCTCGATCCGCTATCAAATTGCACTGTATGCGATTGGGGTCGGAATTTATTACCTCTTCCGGGGTGCCTGGAAGCAAGTGATCTTCTATACGATCGGTTTCTTAATTGCCTTTAGTCTGACTCAAGGACTCGTTGACTATTTTATTTGGGGTTATCCTTTCGCTGAATTCCTGGCCTATGTAAACTACAATATGAACGAGGGTACCCAATACATGTCGAACACCAACTATTTCATGTATTTCTACGTCCTATTCGGATTGCTACTCATTCCCTTTGGAATTCTGGCACTGATCGCCTATTTCAGAGCCTCAGCTAAATACCTGGTCTTGTTTCTACCCACCTTCATTTTCCTTGTTTTTCACTCTATTTTCCCCAATCGCCAGGAGCGCTTCATTTTAACCATCCTTCCCATTGTACTCATTCTGGTGTTTCTGGGAATTAGACTTCTCATCCAGAAAAAGGGCTGGCAGAAATTTTGGAAAATCAGCTGGGTATCCTTCTGGGTCCTCAATGTCCCCTTATTACTTATTGTATCTGTGGCTCCGACTAAAAAGACCCGAATAGATTCTATGTACTATCTCTATGGAAAAGTGAAGGGAAATGAACACATCCTCATGGAATCTTCCGGTGAAACAGCCCCTAACCTTCTCCCCCGTTTCTATGCTGGAAAATGGAACTTTACCATCAATGAACGAAGCAAAGAGCATTTCCCAGATGTCAACAGTTATTTGAGCCATCCGCACGATTATGTTTTCTTCAACGGAAATGAACGCCTTGAGGAACGAATTGCTGAGCTCAAGCAGATTTATCCCCAGATGAAAATGGTCAAACAAATTCATCCCAGCTTCATTGATGAAACTTTACATCGAATGAATCCCCGGAACTCCAATACCTACGTTGAAATCTGGAAAACCAACTTTCGTTAAGTAATTTACGTCTTCTATACGAAACCAATATGCTTCGATTTCTATCCATAGCACTTTTATCTCTAATCGGCCTAAATAGTCAGGCTTCTGTCACAATGACCCGAGTTGATCACCAACTTTTTGTTCACGGGGGAAGCGCAGATTTCGAATCCCTTTCGTGGAACGATCAGGCACTTAAGAAGTCAATTGTACAAGCACTTTTTGAACGGAAACAACTCGAACATGAAGGAAGTCTCAGCTTTGATGGACAAGCCAGCTTTGAACACTATTACAAAGAACGCGAATCCAGTTTCCAACTCATCGATCTGAATCGGGACAGCATTCCTGAACTCTTGTTCCAGGGTTACCCTATTCAAGGAGATGACAAAGAGTACTGTGAAATCTATACCAAACAACTGTCTTCGGGAAAGTATCTAAGAATCTATCAACAAGTCGGACACTGGCTGGCCTACAAGATTCATCCAAATACGCAGGAAATAGTCCTCTATCAGCACAAATATCCTTGCTGTTCCTCGATGAGTCACAATATTTTTCGTTTGAGATTACTCTCCGGCAAAATCCACAAACACAGCAAGTATTTCCTGGGACGCGATCAGGATATGAAAGGACGTTTCTTTCCTTCGGAAGTCCATTTTGAAAAGCAGTTTCATCGTCTTTCCGATGACAAAAACCTTTATTGGTCGGATAGCCTGATTACGGAAGATGCTTCTCCCCTCTCCCAGAAGAACTTTATCATTACTTATAAAGCCGGAAGTGTCTACCAGATTCTCGCCCGAAAAGAGAATTGGTCATACATCCTGATCAGAGGTAAAACAGCCACGGATAAAAGCCTGGTTGCCAACGGCAAAAACCTGGAGCGAATGACCCTATTTGCCTGGATGAAAGATTAAAAAGGAACCAAATCCACCTCAGAGCTCTTTCTCAGGAATTGCTGAATAATCATTCGGGAATCCTTGTCTTCGTTTAGATATTGAATGAAGCGCTCCCATTCTCTCGGTCGTGAACGACTCCTCAATGCATAATAGGGAATCTGGCCATATCCGCGATACACCCCATTTTCAATCATGACAATTGATTTCCCCCCACGTACTGCTCCTTTATCCAAAATGAAAAAGTTACTTTCCTCGTAGTTCAACTGCTCAACCAATAACTCTGCCCTCGCGTTATAGGTTTCCGGTGCTTCCTTCCCAATACACGCACCAAAACATTGTTTGATCTGATAGTCAAAACAGGCCTGATTAGTCGCGTACAAGTTGGCCAATTTCTGGCAGAGGCCATGATTCTTCACTTGTTTCGTGAGAAAATTAACTGCTTCGACCTTGCTCCCAAAAGTTGCGATGGGCTGGTCTGTTCTTTTTGAAACCCGATCGATGTAAAATTGTAAATATCCCTGTTCATTGTAAAAACAAAATAGTCCAAAAGGAAATCGTTCCTTCCTCAAGGCTCTGTTAAACCTTGGTTTGAGTTGTTTAATCAACTGGGACTCCATCAATAGAGCGATCAACTCAGATCCAGTTAACTCATATTCGACGCGACAGATTTCCTGCCTCATTTCAATGGCCTTTTTGGTACTTGCATTTTTCAAATGCTGAAGCACACGTGTTCTGATATGCTTGCTTTTCCCAATGTAAATCAGCCGATTTGTCTCATCAAAAAAACGGTATACCCCTGTTTTGTTCGGCACCTCTTCCAATTGCTGGACATCTAAATTCGGATGTAGGATCTTGGGATTGATCTCCTGGTGAATGAACTTAGATAACTCTCCCTTCGTCCGTTCAAAGATCAACTGAAAAAGTTCAGTCGTCGCCATCGCATCTCCGCGAGCCCGATGTCTTCCATTGATTAAAATCCCCAGTTCTTTCGAGAGTTTACCCAGACTATACGAAGCGTGCCCCGGAAGCACGTATTTCGCACTCCGAACTGTACACAGGTGGGGTTTCCGGAAATCAAAACCCAACTGATTGAATTCGCTCCGGAGCATTCCGTAATCAAAGCCGACATTATGAGCCACGAAGACACAGTCTTCTGAAAATTCGATGATCTGCTTCGCGATTTCAAAAAACTTGGGAGCTTTCTCAACCATCTCATTGTGGATGCCAGTCAAACGAACAATAAACTCCGGAATCTGACATTCAGGGTTCACCAGTGAGGTAAATTCATCCAGAATCTGTTCCCCATCTGTTTTAAACATGGAAATCTCCGTTATTTTACTTGACTTCGGGCTTCCACCCGTCGTTTCGACATCTACCACAACGTATTGCGTCATGATTCAAAATTAATGCTTATTTCCATAGCATCTGTGAAAAGCTGTTTCAATCTCCTAAGTCCCTAATTGTAAAATCGTTAATGTTTTTTATTGGACAGAATTTCGTTGGCACTTAATTTGTATATTTGGTGAGTATAACCACAATTAAATTAGATATGAAAAAGTATGTTTTAATTCTCGTTTCGGCACTTTTAGTCGTAGCTGCCTGTAAAAAGGAAGAAGAGAATCCACCGGAAGAAACCCAAACCAATGATAGCAATTCTCCAATTGCGAACGCCATCATCGAAAGCTCTTTTGATGATATGACCAACATGACAGATCAGGCGATTACTGGTACAATGGTTTATTATAAGAGCCCGAAAGTAAAAGTTGTTCCACCAGATGCTTATGAAGCTGGAATGTACACTCGTGAGCCATGTAATGTTGTGATTTCAATTGACACAACCAGCAGTCCGAAATCCATCACCATCGATTGGGGAGCGGCCAACTGCGACTGTAATGATGGAAAACAACGACGTGGAAAGATCGTTACCACTTTCACCGGTAAATACCGGGATGTTGGTACAGTAATCACACACACTCCTGTGGATTATTACGTGGATGATAACAAAATCGAAGGAAGTAAGTCTGTCACGAATGAAGGACTCAACTCTAATATGCAACCATATTTCACTATTTCAGTGGATGGTACGGCGACGCTAGCCAACGGTGATGTTTACAGTTATACATCCAACCGCGTTCGTACCTGGACTGCCGGGGTCGCTACTCTTGGAGATTTCCTTGACGATGAATACGAAATCACCGGAAGTGCCACAGCAACCTCAACCACTGGTGAGGGCTATGAAGCAGTCATTACCAATGCACTCCTGGTAAAAGTCGGATGTGCCTTTGTGACCAAAGGAACTCTTGAATTCACACCAGTTGGGAAATTGAAAAGAATCATTGATTATGGTGACGGAACTTGCGATAAAGTGTTTACAGTGACCATTAACGGAATCACTTTCGTGATGAATGGATAATTCGTCTTACGAATAAAGAAATGAGCCCGTATGAAATCATACGGGCTTTTTTTATCTAATTTGGTCGAGCCAATAGCTGATATTTCCGATCCATGAACTTTTTAACACGACTTTTCACTAGAACCCACAAAGAAAGTGGAGTTGGAGCAATTCACTATCCGGATAGAATTCTAATCGAGACGCATCACCAGCTCAAATCAGGTCAATGGATCAGATCAAATACCTTGAGTTTTGTCAAAAGTGAAATTTCCGATCAGGAACTCGGGGAACTGGTCGTCAGGCATCTGGATTTATCCCAGGATCGAGTCAGGGAAATTAGCAGATCGAGGTATCAGAAAATTCAGCAGGAATATAAACACATCACCGGACTCAAATCGATCAAAGCTCAAATGAAAGATGCCAGAAATGTTCACATTTCACGAAAAAACGGCCTGCTCGTCTTCGAACCAACAATCAACGGAGGCAGTAGTGGACCTGGAAGAGGATACTCTTTTATCCAGGATAAAATTTCAAGGATTGAATCCTCCAACAATCCAGCCAAAATAGGAGCCCATTTGCGAACTTGTTGGGGACAGTGTGAATGGTTAGATCATGGTTCTGATAACTAGAAATACGCGGTTGTCTTAAAGGAGATAGACTCTCTATCTACATTTTAAAAAACACCTTTCTCCATAGATTCTCAAAATCGAGATTCAATTCAACAAAATAGCATCCCGGGTCAATTTTAGACAGATTAATCCTTTGATTTTCAGTTTGTCCCTGAAGCAAACACTGGCCATTTGAATTAATAATTTTGTAGGAATAATTTCCTTGCATATCGGTAAAACTCAAATATTCCTGCGCTGGATTTTGCAAAATTCTTGGCCCCTTGAAAGCGCTCAACTTCTTTAATCCCAATTCCGGGGGATAATTGACATAAAAGCCACATTCCTCCTCTCCTTTTTTAAAATACACCAAACTATTCCCCCGATCCCAATAATGTGCATCATAATGATTGTAATACCATCCACCTAATCCAGGATAATACCACCACTGTGAAAAATCATCCTCAAAGCAGTTCATGACATAATCAAAATCTTCATATATAACATTATCATCAATCATCCACATTGGTAATTGACAAAATTCTTCATCTACCATCATGGTATCTCTCAAATGATCGCAGCTGTCCAATATCAAGGCATTATCGTATGAACGAGCCTTGACATCCAAATTTGTGATGATCAAATCTTCAATACTTTCCTTAACAGAGGCGCTATCTTCTGGATACGACTTCAAATGATACTCCAACGTACTTATTTGATAGATCACCGTGTCTTGTCCGATTGACCAATGCTTGTCCAAAATCTCTTTTGTAAAATATGTTGTAAAAGTATAGGATGGACCACCAAAGTTTTTATGATGGTATTCATACTGAATAATGTCACCAACTTCAAAATCCCACACCTGCCTTCTGGTAAGAAAATCTTGTCCGATTCCAAATTCTGCTAAAGAAATCAAAAACAGCAATATAGAGCCTAACTTAATCATACGGTCATTTGCATTGATCTCCATGTAAAACGAAGCATGTCATGAAGTGGTTGGTCTGACAAGTGATTAGTCCTTTTTACTGTATTGTTCATGAATAAAAAAATCCTCCCACTTTCATGGGAGGATTTCTTCTTTTTACAAGGAAATCGATTAACGGTTTCTCATTAGCTTCAAGTATTGATACTTGTCACCAACCTTGCATTTTACGTAGTAAACTCCATTTGGAAGCTGTTCTCCCTGATCAGAGATTCCATCCCATTCAAAAACAGTCGTTCCTGAAGATACGGTTCCCTGATACAGTTTCACTAATTTACGGCCATTTAGGTCGTACACTTCCATCAGTACTTCTGTCTGCTCCGGAACATCCAGCGCCAATCTAGTTGATGTACTGAATGGATTCGGGAACACATTCAATTGTACATCTGTATGAAGACTTTGTTGATCATCTCCATCTTCGATTTTCATGGCTGAATTAGGAACAGATGCGATCTCATAGTTCACACAGTTACCTGCTTTGTAGGCCACTAACGGCGGACAGAAACCTCCTCCACAATCAGATTCGGTCGTACATACTGTGTAACTCACTACCAGCTCGCTCGTCTGATTATCCTCGCAGAAGTCCTGGATATTATCCACTTTGAATCCTGAGATTCCGGAAGTCGGATCTGGATTCACTCCTGACATCTGATAACCTAAACTATTGCTCATCGCTGTAATTGTACCACAAGGAACAGATACGGAGTAATGAGACAGTGCAGACTGACAGCTGTTGTTACAACTTACTGTCATCGTCACGGTCAGACAGTTCTCTCCGCTCTCAACCACATCCGTTACAGTTGTATTGAAGCAGTTTTCAGAACAATCTTTGACCTTCTTCCCTTTTCCGGTACTTACCACTGGAGTACACTGTGTTACCCCGACAGTTGCTTTTCCGCAAACTTCCGTACAAGCTCCGTCTTCCGTCGTCAGTGACAACAGCGTATACGTTGTCGTCATGGAAGGTGTTGCCTGTATGATGTAAGGATTCGAAGTCGTTGTCACCGTATTTTGTGTCATTCCATCCGTGTAAGTAAAGGTCCAGGGACCAGTTCCTGTGAAATGAACTTCAATCGAAGTCTGATCACCGGCACAGATTGCTTCATCTTCACAACAATCAATGGTAGCTGTTGCATGATCTGTAGATACATTCAAAGGAACTTCTACCGTAGCAGAACAACCTGTTTCATCATTCGTACCCACTACATAGTAAGTTGTATTTCCTTCCAGCTGAAGCGTGATGCTCTCACCCGTTCCAAGGAACGTTGAGTTCGTACAACTTCCTACGATCATTTCCTCGCTTCCAACGTAGAAACCACCAGAACCAAGAACCTGATACATTTTTCCTGGAATCTGAACGATACTGTTATCATCCAATTGCGCTTCCACAATGAAATGGCTGGTCGTTCCATCCGGATTCAGGTAATTCGGATCCGGAGTTACCGAAACAACAGTCGCGATGGTACTGAAATCAAACAAACCACCACCAACGGTGCTCTTGTCTAATTCCATTTCTACATAGGAGTCATAGTTGGATTGGCTGTAAATGTACCAGTAAGCAACCGATGAACCAGGTGAAATTGACCATACGATATCAGCATCCACTGAGATATATGGCTCAAAAACAGGCAGGAAGGGATTGTAGTTTGAGTTATTAACCAAATCAATCTCTCCAACTGTTGGACTCACATATACACTGTGAAGCACATTATCTTGTGCCAGTGCGTCTGTCAAACCTGTCAGGTTCGTCAACAACTCGTTTCCGGTACAGGAGTATTCATCATTTTCCTGGTACCATTCGTAGCTATCCGCACCTTCAGCTGTTAAAACAGCTTCTGATCCTTCACAATACTGATCCTGATCTACATGAACCTGTACATCAGGCAATGGTAAGAAATCTACCTGGAACTGACCTGTTTCTGCAGTACATCCTGTATTTCCTTTAACGATCACATAATATGACCCTGGATCAGAGACGGCATAGGTATTTCCAACACCCAAATAAGTATCAAAGGTTCCGTTTTCCTGATACCAGTAGTTGATTCCTTCACTCGATCCATTCAAAATGATCGGTGCTTCGTCCTTACAGAACTCATAACAACCGCTCATGAAGAAACTTACGTCTGGCGCCGAGTTAACCAATGCAGGTCTTCTCGCCTGAACCGGACATCCGTTTCCTACATCCAAAGTGACATTGTATGTTCCAGCTTGTGTAACTGTAATCGAGGTTCCTGTTTGACCAGTACTCCAATAGTATTCAGCTCCGATCACCGGATTTGAAATAGTCAGGACATTGGATTCCCCTTCACACAATGGATCATTGCTTGAAATAATTGGCTCCGCCGGTGATTCAATGACTGTTACTTCAATCACTTCCTCAGGCGTACTACAACCATTGGCATTGTGGGCAATCACTGAAATCTGATAGGTTCCAGCTCCCAACAGGCGGTTAAAGATCGCACTTGATGTCGTATACGTCAGATTCGGAGTCCCGTCATACGGCTGGACATCATAAGACCAGGTATAAGAAGAGAATCCTGCTGTTGCGGTTACAATCGTACGCGTTCCTGAACAAAGTTCAACATCGCCATCCAGTGCTACTGAACCAGCTTGCTGTACGGTCACGGTAACAGGTGCAGCAGTATACTCACAACCGTTGCTTCCCTGCAATGTAACATCATAGGCACCACTCTCACTTACCGTGATCGACTGAGTTGTTTCTCCTGTTGACCAGAGGTAGTTGCTACCTGCCGGAGCAGTCAATACAACACTTCCGCCTTCACAAAATTCCAGCGGCCCATTCGCTGTGATGGTCCCATTTTCAGGATTATCAATCACGATCGTTGCGGTTGCCACATCTGAACAATTGTACAGGTTGGTCACGGTCAAAGTCACATCATAAGTTCCCGGTGCATTGAATTGTCTGCTTGGGTTTTCTGATGAAGAAACAGGAATCCCCGTTCCAAACGTCCAGTTCCACTGTGCCAGACTATCTCCTGTGGAGGTACTTGCGAAATCTACCAGAGATCCCGGACAAGCTGCTGCTGTGTGCGTAAAGGAAGCCTCTGGAAGTGTTGGCACCAACACTTCTTTTGTTGCCAAACAGGTATTTCCTGTCAGTGAACTTGTGATTTCAAGCGTCACTGTGTGACTTCCAGGGGTCAGGGATGTTGAGTGATCCTGAGTAGTAGCCTCTGATGTTCCATCAACAATCCAATTGTGCGTGGCGATACTCTCAGGACTAAAGAATACAGATTCATCGGTCAAATCTGTCAGGTATTCATTTCCTAAACATGCAAAACCGTAACTAAAGTCCGCCGCGATTGGCAGGAAGATTTGCTTATCAATATAACAATTGACTGAATCTCCCGGAACTCCATTTACATTTGGTCCGCGATAGACCATTCGGATAGTATAGTATCCCGCTTCATTAAATGTATAGGTCGGACTAATGGCATTGGACATCAACACAAATCCTTGTCCATCCTTATTATAGGACCATGAAACAGGATAAATGTTAGAAGAGTTGTTCGGTGTGAAGCTTACTGTATTACAGTTCGTCGGATCAATCGTATGATTGAAATCAGCTGTATGTGCTTCCATTGGACAACCTCCGCCTCCGCATGAAACGATGCGAACAACGATTTCATTTGAAGTTGATTGACAACCTTGTTCGTTCGTGAATACTGCGTAATAGGTTCCTGCAGTAGTCACTGTCGTTGGATTGGTAGTTGAAAACGGAGTTGTTCCTCCATTAACGTACCAGTCATAACTGAAAGTTCCACCACTTGGGTTCACTGCTTCCAACTGTACAGAGATTTCCTCATCTGGGCAATACTCCAAATCATCTGGAGAAGTGATCAAGGCAATCGGTGCAGCATTGACTGTCACCAACTTCGTAACACTCGCCTCACACCCTGCTGTATTAACTGCGTACAGCGTAATCGGATAGGTTCCGATGTCAGAATAGGTATGATTCGCAGTGGCATCTGTGGAAGTTGTTCCGTCTCCAAAACTCCATTCCTGAGTAATAGTTCCACTAGCTGAAACACTGAATTCATTGTCCTGACAAATCACTGGCAACGCAAAATCAATTTCATAACCAGAAAGCTCTACATTCCATGTTGATTGATCTGTATTTCCACACTGATCCGTCGTTGTTAAAATAACTGTTGCAGTAGCTGTTCCGCTTCCGTCTGCCCAGGAAATCTGTGCATTATTAGCATTCACCGGGCTGATAATGTTCCCCAATGATTCCGGGCTTACGCTCCACTCATAACTAACTCCTGGAATCGCGCTCCCTGCATAAGTGTACGTAGATTCACCACCAAAACAAATTTCATTTACTCCGGAAATAGTCGGTGCCTGAACTGGTGAATAAGGACTAACTTCTCTCGTGTACACCGGAGATGTACATCCATAAACACTAGTAATACTGACACTCAGGGAGTAAATTCCTGAATTGTCCCATTGAACAGTTACAGAAGGCCCGCTTTGGCTGGTGATCGTTCCACCAGTCACCGACCAGTTGTAAGTTCCTGACTCAGCGGAAACAGCACTATATGTCTGCGTACTTCCCGGACATACAAAATCTGCTCCTGTGATTGCAGTTGCTGCTGCTGGTTCCGGACGTACTATAACCGTAGTAATTACTTCCCCATTACAATAAGTTCCACTCACAGCACTGGCAATCAGGGTATAGGTACCCGCACCGTAGCTATAAGTAAATCCAGTGAATGTACTTGAATTGGTCACCACATCCTGAAGTACTTGTCCATTTGGTGTAATCACCGTCCAATTACCTGATACAGGATCTTCTGTAAATGCATTGATCAAAGTGATTGGCTCGCTGGTATTTCCATTGGTTCCGTTCACACAGATTTTCGCGCGGTTCTCATTCAGGATATCGAGGCTAGGTGCCAAATAAACATCCAATTCCGCAGTTCCAGAACAACCAAGCAACTCATTTTCATAGCTTACGCTAATCGTGTACGTTCCTTCTGTGTAGTTTGTTGGAGACCAGGCAACCATGATCTGATTACTTCCCTGTCCCGCAATTACACTTCCTCCTGGCACTAACCAGGTATATGTGACTCCGGCCATCTGAGGAACACTGTAAACATGTGCCGAACCGTAACAAACCAAGGTTTCACCATCGATGACAGTAGCACTTGGTATGATCGGAATGACTTCAGTGGTAGGAACCGGACAATATCCTGGACAATCACCAACATCAAGTGTGATATACCCCTGGGCAGAAGTATTGTCTCCCCAATCAACGGTTACGTTACTTCCATCCTGAGAGGTAATCGTTCCTCCGATGACAGACCAGGAATACTGATCACAATCAGCTGGTGTAGAGTAGCTTTCGGATTCGTTTCCACAAATTGCCGAAATACATTCAATCACTGGTGCATCTGCATCCAAAACGGTTACTGTCAATGTATATGTGCTGGTACAATTACAGGAAACATCCGCCAAATAGTAGTTTTGATTATAATTTTCATCCTTGATTGGAACTGGATTACTCAAACCGTTACTTACGGTAAGGGTTACTGTATAAGTTCCCGGTGTATCGTAAGCATGACTTGGGTTCTGCTGAGAAGATCCATAACCATCTCCGAAATCCCAACTCCAGTTTACAGCTCCCTCGGATTGATCAATAAAATTGACGGACTGGTTTCTACAGATGGTAATGACTCCGTTCTCAGGAGCAGGAATCGCCGTAAATTCAGCGGATGGTGCCGGCATGATCTGCACACAGGAAGAAGACGTTGTCTCACATCCGTTTGCGTTTGTTTCAACCACGGTCAAAACACCAGAACCCTCGGTTCCCCAGGTTACACTAACTTCATTTCCATTTGAACTAACAGAACTCGCTCCGATCGCTGTCCATTCATACGTACTTCCCGAATGTTCCGGTGTATAGTAGGTATAAGTGGAATTTTCACAGGTATAGATGCATGCATTTGCCGCACTGGTAAGTAAAACTTGTCCTTCCAATTTGGAATCCTGTGCCTTTACATCTTCCCGGATAATTACTTTTCCTCTTCCGGTGAGAAAATTACAAAGTACACCGTTTGTTTCGGCGATACTTGGTTCCTGAACTTCGAGTACATTTACTGTTTCACTGATGCTTGTCGCACCGGAAACTGCCGTAATCGAAGCGGCTCCGGAATCGTCCCATTCAACATCGATTTGTGATACTCCGACGGAAGTACTTATGATAGTCCCTCCGTTTACTGTCCAGTCATAGCTTCCTCCCCCACTAACCTGATAACTTTCGGTACTTCCCTGACAGACTTGCAAGTCTCCTGAAATACTTTGTCCGAAAGCGACCGGTAGCAAGAGCAGAAACAAAACTGCCATGAAAGCGGATTTTATCCACCTTCCGGGTGAGAACAAGGCATTGTCCTCCCCTTTTTTCTTAACATTCATAATCGCTAGATTTTTGGTTTTTTTCATCTATTCGTCAACAATCATTCTTTGAATGATCGACCTGATCGCGACGAAAATAGCTTGTCCACTAAAGGATCTTACAGGCTTTCATGGGATACTAACCCAGAAAAGTAAGGCGTAGAGTTTTAGTACAACGGCAAAATTAGTCGATTAATCGTTATATAAGCAAACTCCAGCGATTTTTTTATCAACAATTGGGATTCGAGCCGGATTATCTTCCAGCTCTTTTGCGATCTGTTTCTTTTAAAAGAATTTTTCTGATTCTAAGACTTTGAGGTGTTACTTCCACATACTCATCTCCCTGAATGAATTCAAGACACTCTTCCAGACTAAAAACTCTCGGAGGTGCCAAACGAACTTTATCATCTGCTCCCGAAGAACGCATATTTGTCAGTTTCTTTGTCTTGGTAACATTCACACAAAGATCTCCGGCTCTGGAGTTTTCTCCAATCACCTGACCTTCGTAGATTTGCTCATTTGGCGCGACAAAAAAGGTTCCTCGTTCCTGCAAATTGTTCAGTGAGAAAGGAATAGATGTCCCTTGTTCCAATGAAATCAATGAACCATTCTGTCGTCCCGCGATATCTCCTTTGTATGGTTGATATTCAATGAAACGGTGTGTCATGATTGCTTCTCCAGCCGTTTGAGTCAACAGATAGTTTCGCAAACCAATAATTCCTCTGGACGGAATTTCAAAAGTGATGATCATACGTTCCCCTTTCGGAGTCATATTTTTCATCTCTCCCTTTCGCTTCGAAACGGCTTCTACCGCTGTTCCGCTGTGTTCTTCCGGAAGATCAATGGTCAACTCTTCAACCGGCTCACATTTTACCCCATCCACTTCTTTGATAATTACCTGTGGCTGCCCAACCTGCAATTCATAGCCTTCTCGCCGCATCGTTTCAATCAATACGGATAAATGCAATACACCACGACCATAAACGATCCACTTGTCAGCCTTATCTGTATCCTGAACTCGAAGAGCCAGGTTTTTCTCCAACTCCTTCGTCAAACGATCCTGAATGTGTCGTGACGTCACATATTTTCCTTCTTTTCCGAAAAAGGGTGAATCGTTGATTGAAAAGAGCATACTCATCGTAGGCTCATCCAACTTAATGGTTGGCAATGGTTCAGGTTGTTCCGCATCACATACAGAGTCTCCGATTTCAAAACCTTCCATCCCCGTAATAGCACAGATATCACCCGCCTGAACCTCAGACACTTTCTTTCGTTCAATCCCTTCAAATACGAAAACTTCTTTGATGCGATGCTTTTCTTTTCGGCCATCTGATTTCGCCAAAATAATCGGTTGATTCTCCTTCAATACACCACGGGTCAATCGTCCGATAGCAATTCGACCTACATACGAGGAATAATCCAATGATGTGATCAGCATTTGTGTGTTTCCTTCTGGAATTTCGCGCGGTGGAAAGTAATCTAAAATCATATCCAGCAACGGAGTAATGCTATCCGTTTGCTTTTTCCAATCGTCGGACATCCAGTTATTCTTCGCCGAACCATAAACGGTTGGAAATTCCAATTGCTCTTCATTGGCATCCAGCTCAAACATCAGGTCAAATACTTTCTCATGAACTTCGTCCGGCGTACAATTTTCCTTGTCCACTTTATTAACCACCAACAAAGGCTTCAATCCCATAGAAAGGGCCTTCCCTAGTACGAATCTCGTTTGCGGCATGGGTCCTTCAAAAGCATCCACCAGCAAACAAACTCCGTCTGCCATATTCAATACCCGTTCTACTTCCCCTCCAAAGTCGGCGTGTCCCGGAGTATCAATGATATTAATCTTGGTTCCTTTATATAGTACAGATACATTTTTAGATACGATTGTAATACCACGCTCTCGTTCAAGATCATTATTGTCCATGATCAATTCTCCGGAGAGGCGATTTCTCTCATCATCCACATTTCCTGCTTCGATCATCTTATCCACCAGGGTCGTCTTTCCGTGGTCTACGTGTGCAATAATCGCTATATTTCTGATTTCCATTCCTACTGGAGCTTTTACTATTCAATTATTTTTTTTGGCGTTTTCCTTTAGCCTTTCCTTTTCCGTTGCTATTGCTGTTTCCATGCCCGTGTCCATGTCTACCTCCTCTTGAAGGACGTTCTCTTTTACGGTGGTTCTTTTTGGCTTCTCGCTTGTCCGTGACTTCAATACTCACTTTTTTACCTTCGTAGATCGAACCATTCACCTGGTTTAACACCATGTCTGTTTCTGATTCATCTACCTCAAAGAAACTAAAGGAAGGCATGACATCAATTCTTCCAACACTATCTGATTTCAATCCTGTTTCGTCACATACCAAACGCAACAGACCTCCAGGGTTCAATCCATCCCGTTTTCCCATATTGACAAAGAAGCGGGTTCTTCTAACATGATCCCCCGATTTTCTTTCCTTTTTGGTTTTTCGCTCTTTGTCATCGGAATTCGCATTCAAATCTCCAGCACGTTCATAATACTCGATAAAGCGATTGAACTCTGCTGAAATGATTTTTTTGATTACCTCTTCTTTACTGAGACTTTCAAAATCTGACATGATTCCTGGCAGGAAGCGAGCAATTTTGTCCTCATCCACCTTCGTATTCTGGATCCGTTGGATCAACTTGGAAAGCTGCACCGCACAAATATCTTCCGGATGTGGAATAGCTCCAGCCGAAAAACTCACACGGGATTGCTTTTCAATCGCCTTAATCTTATGCTTTTCTTTGGTATTTATGAGTACCAGTGATTCTCCCTGTTTTCCGGCACGAGCGGTTCTACCACTTCGATGGGTATAATTCTCAATGTCATCTGGTAGGTTGTAGTTGATCACGTGACTGATGTCATCCACATCAATTCCACGAGCTGCCACATCCGTAGCAACCAACAACTGTAATGTTCTGTTTCGGAAACGATTCATCACGTTATCCCGCTGTGCCTGTGACAAATCACCGTGCAAAGGTTCCGCATTGTATCCGTCTCTTCCCAGTTTTTCTGCCACCGATTGAGTTTCTCTTCTCGTACGACAGAATACCAGTCCAAAAATATTCGGGTTAAAATCGATCAAACGCTTTAATGCTGCATAACGATCTTTCTCTTTCACGCTGAAATAAACGTGATCAATATTCTCATTACTCTGATTTTTATGTCCAATGGAAACCTCCAACGGATTCTCCATGTAATTTTTGGCAATCCGCGCTACTTCTTTGGGCATGGTTGCTGAGAACAACCAAACATTTTTGTACGACGGTGTTTCGTTCAGAATATAGTCAATATCTTCTTTGAAACCCATATTCAACATTTCGTCTGCCTCATCAAGCACCACGCATTCCACTTCTCCCAATCGAACAGCTTTTCGTTTGATCAAATCGACTAAACGTCCCGGTGTTGCCACGATCACCGAAGCCTTCTTGACAGCAGTGATCTGTTTTTTAATATCTGTTCCACCATAAACAGGAACAATCGAAATACCCGAATCATATTTGGCAAAGTTCTTCATATCTCCAGAAATCTGCAGACAAAGTTCTCTTGTCGGACAAATAACAAGTCCTTGCGGAGCCTTGGTATCACTACTAATATTGCTAATTAAGGGTAAACCAAACGCTGCGGTTTTACCTGTACCGGTTTGTGCCAGCCCTACAAAATCACTCTCACTCTGTAAAAGATAAGGAATTGCTTTCTCCTGAATAGGTGTTGGAGAGTCGAAGCCCAGATCTTCAATTGACCTCAGCACTTCTTGCCTCAGCCCCAATTCATTAAAGGTCATAATATTCTAAAATTGAGGGCAAAGGTACGGTCTTTTTCATCAGCTCCGACAGAAGTCCTAAAATAAAGCTCTCCGAACTTGTTATGCAGGTCAAATAAAAAAGCCCGTCGATGACGGGCTTCCCTTGCTATTCTTTCAGGAACCTCTTTATTTGTTCCGTTCCGGAACTTCTTAATTTCAAGAGATAACTCCCTCTACTTAACGTACTTAAATCCAATTTGGTTTGCGGGGAGTCTATCTTTCCTTTGCGGATAAGCTTCCCTTCGATCCCTAACAATTCATAATTTCCCGCTTCAATTCCATCCATCTCAATCATTAAATGATCCTTGGTCGGATTCGGATAAATCGTGAAATGGAAGATTTCCTCTTCTGTCAACCCAGCTCCTTCCAGGGCCATGCATGACGAAGTTGATGAGCACGCGCCGGACGTCACTACCACATAATATTCTGCCAAATCTCCAGGCAGGAAGAAAGCAGAAGTAGCTCCAGCCACAGCTTGTTGGTCCGCACAACTGTACCACTGATAGCTGTCGTAAGCAGGTGACACTAGTAAACTATCACCTGATGCCATAATCTGCGAGATCACGCTTCCCAACTGTAAATCAGTTACTACAATACTGTCACAACCATTTGCCGCACTTCCGAAAAGCGTATCCGTCACTAGCTGCGAATCATAATACCAGTTTCCGTGGAGCATTACTGAATCACATGCCTGCAAGCTTTGGTAATGAACCAATAGATTATTTGAATCCGAGATATATAATGGCAGATTCAATGTCGCCGATGAATCGGGGTTACACAGTTGATTCGTCACGGTCAAACTCACCAGATATAAACCAGCACAATGATAGGTGTGGCTCGGAGAGTGATCCTGAGAGCTTGTTCCATCACCGAAATTCCAGGCAGAAACATCTGCATTGGCACTCAGATTCGTGAATTTTACATCTATCTGCTGGGTAAGCGAGTCCAACTCCAGCACCAACGGAGAGTAAACGAATAGCGGAGTCGGTGCAATGCAGCGCAATCCATCAATATAACTTGCTTTCGTATACACTTCCTGTCCCAGGATAAGATTTCCCTCTACCTTTAAAACAGGAATTCCATAAGCGGAATCGAGCCATTCATAACTAACCAGGGTATCCGTGATTGGTACGGTAAGTGAATCTGTATACAAGGTATCTGTCTTATAAACCATCGTTTTTACCTTCAGAACTGAGGCAAAATCCCCGTATGGTGTTTTCAAGCTTCCCCATCCATCGATCTCGTAGCTTCGCCTTCTCTTGGCATCATATCTCAAAGGAACCCCTAATGAATTCAGATCTAACTTGTAACTACTTTTCGAAGTATAACTATCTCCATAGTTCATCGGAAAGCGAAAAATGGTATCCGCTTCTTCATAGACCGTAATGAAAGGAATCGGAATTCCACCGACCTCGATCGTTGCTCCCTGCATTTGATAGGTTAGCGCACTGGCATTGTGTTGATAATGATCCACCACATTAGCCAGCTTCAATGTTCCCAAAGTGACTGAATCCAACCCATATTGTCCTAGATTGGTATAAGCTGCGAACTGGCTGTTACAACCAATGATGATCCCCTCATTGACACACCAACTGCTCTTATATCCTGCGGATGAAGGATCTAAAAAACGTTGGTCCTTTTGTTGATTCAGTCCCAATGCGGAAAAATCCCAGTTCACATTCGCACCACTTTGCGTAAAATCGTGTGCACCAAATCCCGAGTTGGCGACACTGATGTGGAAACTATCACTCACCGCAGCGTAATTATCCGAGGTATAGGTGATTTGAGATTTGACAGAGGCCCCTAATAATAAAGTAGTTGCCAGCAGTAATGTTCTTTTCATAGTGTTTATTGTTAATGATTGATTATTGTTGATAGCGCGTCCAGAAGTAGGTATGACTTACCCCAAAGTAGCTTCCGGTCACTTTTAATTTTCCTGATTTCATGAGTTGAAGCTGTCCACTGACCTGCAAATTTCTACTTGGAACATATAACTTTCCTTTGTTCCAGGTCGAGTTTCCGGCATGTACAAAACCTTTCAGAATAGAAAGGGACTCTTTCCCCTTCTCCTTCAGTTTTCGCTCAAGCTCCAACTGTTTTTGTGCATCCAGGGCATGTAGGACTTTTCCATAATATTTCCCATTATCCGCCTGATAGATTCGTACGACGGCTTTGCCATTCTCCCCCTCCGAAATCCATTTCCCCAGGATTCGATCGGCTCCATCAGAACCGCTAAACGAACATAACATCAATGGTAGAAGCAGCAACCACGTTCCACGAGACCATCCAGAACGAACAAGCGAGTCTTTCCCAAAACGACGTTCCTGAATTTCATCGTATGTGGCCACATAATCGGGATGCTCAGTCTTCATGACCCGATCCCAAAAACGGAAATAAAGCCCATAATTCCCATGAAAATCTTTGTGGTGCAAGTTGTGATACACCGAAGTATTCAGAACCTGAAACCAGATGGAACGACGAAAGCCTCGAGGCATCAATTCATAGCCCAAATGACCGTAGACATTGATCAAAAATCCTAGTAAGCCAAAGGACATCAAGGCCAATGGATGCATCGGTAGAATGAATACCAAAATCAGTAGGATCATGTTTTCCAAAATAGCTTCCAGCAGATCGAATGAATAGGATGTCCAAGGTGAAGGATTGGTTGACTGATGATGGGTCAAGTGAACCTTTCGAAAAAATCTGGGTTTGTGCACGATTCGGTGCATCCAATAAAAATAGGTGTCCTGAATGATCAAGGCTACAATCACACTCAGGGGAATCCACCAAAGAGAATAATCACTCAATTGATCATACACCAGTGTTAGCTTGCGAAATGGTGTAAAAAGCACCAGACTGGCTATGGCGGCGATAACCAGAATGGTCATGAGCGAATTTCTGATCTCGCTCACAAAGTTTGTCCTTTTCGCCTCTCTGGATTGGATTTTATTCCGTTTAAAACGATTTCGACACAAAAAATAAAACAGTAAAAAAGGAATTCCTGCCAACAAGAAATAACGGAGCCCGGATGTGAGCAGGATACTTAAAAATTTAATTACATAGGTTTCCATAATCGATTGATTTGATTCTGTAACAAATGTCTCCATTCCCGGGCTTGGGTCAATTAACAAAAGTTAAGTGGCAGAACTTTTTTCTGCTAAACGTTTTCTAATTCTACTAAGTGAAACAGGCGTTATTCCTAAGAAAGAAGCCAAATGTTTGTCTTGCACTCTCCCAACAATATCTCCCTGTTCAAGCAGATGCAAATACCTTTCTTCCGGAGTGTTGACCACAAAAGACTTGATCCGCTTAGAACTCCTGACAATCATATCCTGCAACATGTGTTTCCTGGCCTTTTCAAATTTTGGATGTCGATCGAGAAAATCCTGCAACAAATCGTAATCAACTTCCCAAATTTTACAATCTTCCAGCGCCTCAATCACCTGGGTTGATGCTTGGTTTTCCAACAATACTTCAATCGACCCGATTGGCTCCTTCTCTTTGGCAAAAAAGTGGGTACGTTCCTCCCCGTCTTCCCGGATAAAATAGGCCCTCATGATTCCTTGTTGGATATAAGCAACCTTCCTTTTCTCACTGCCCAATTCAATGAACAGATCTCCCGCTTTCAGTTTTCGGTATCTGGCAAGGCGGGATAATTTATAGATATCCTCAAAGTTCAGAAAACGAAACAGGGTCAGAAAGTCATATACCTGATCTTTGTTCAGCATGCAGTAGAAAGTGTTTTCCTAAAGTTATCAATTTCTTGTTTCTTTCAACATGATCCTCCTCTTCGTTCTCAAAAAGTGGTTCCGTTTTAAAAAAGCGAAAATAAAATAACTATTTCGCTCTTAAAGCAGTAACGAACACCCCTGAAACACTCTAAAACAAAGGGCTTTCAAAAAACCTGATAAGAATCATGTTTTTGCATAATACAACTCATTATTTAAATAGGCTTCTAAAATCAAATTTGCACTATGGGAATTATCTATCTGATGTTGATTGTAAGCTTGCTGATTGCCCTCTTCTTTTTGTTTTCCTTTTTATGGGCTACAAAGAGTGGACAGTATGATGATGACTACAGCCCATCGATCAGAATTCTCTTCGATGATGAAACGAAATCCGAACAAAAAAAAGCAACACATGGAAATCGAAAAGTTTAGTTATGACAACCGGATTGTCCGGAATTTTGCCTATGCCACCATCATTTGGGGGATCATTGGGATGCTTGTTGGGCTAATAGCCGCCCTGCAACTGGCATTTCCGGAATTTTTCAATGATTATTTGGGCTTCAGCTTCCTGTCTTTTGGACGAATCAGACCTCTCCACACCAATGCAGTCATCTTTGCCTTCGTTGGGAATGGTATTTTTATGGGGGTTTATTATTCTTTGCAACGACTGTTAAAAGCCAGGATGTGGAGTGATAAACTGAGCTACATTAACTTCTGGGGTTGGCAATTTATCATTCTTTGTGCGGTACTGACCCTTCCTTTTGGGATTACCACCGGGAAAGAGTATGCTGAACTGGAATGGTGGATCGATATTTTGATTACGCTCCTATGGGTTGTTTTCGGTATCAACATGTTTGCTACCATCCTTGTTCGTCGTGTGAAGCACCTTTATGTAGCCATTTGGTTCTATATTGCCACCTTCGTAACTGTAGCGATCCTACACATCTTCAACTCTTTCGAACTACCAGTTTCTTTCCTGAAAAGTTATAGCTGGTATGCCGGAGTACAGGATGCACTTGTTCAGTGGTGGTACGGTCACAATGCCGTTGCATTCTTCCTAACAACCCCTTATCTGGGATTGATGTATTACTTCGTTCCAAAAGCGGCTAACCGTCCGGTTTACTCATACCGACTGTCTATCATTCACTTTTGGGCATTGATCTTCATTTATATCTGGGCTGGTCCTCACCACTTGCTTTATACCTCTTTGCCTGACTGGGCTCAAAGTTTAGGAGTCGTATTCTCCGTGATGCTGATCGCTCCTTCCTGGGGTGGGATGTTAAACGGATTGCTGACCCTTCGTGGTGCCTGGGACCGTGTGCGTGACAATGTCATGTTAAAGTTCATGGTAGTTGCCCTTACCTGTTACGGGATGGCCACTTTCGAAGGACCACTATTGTCCCTGAAGAATGTGAATATGATCTCTCACTTTACAGACTGGACCATTGCACACGTTCACGTGGGTGGTTTGGGATGGAACGGGATGTTGACCTTCGGTTTGCTCTATTGGCTATTCCCACGAATGTTCGGAACACCACTCTATTCTAAAAAAATGGCTAACCAACACTTCTGGATCGCCACACTGGGAATCATTCTTTATGCCATTCCAATGTACATCGCCGGATTCATGCAAGGTTTGATGTGGCAGGATTTCAATCCGGATGGAACTTTGGTGTACAAAGACTTCCTGGAAACAGTTGATGCCCTGAAACCATACTATATCCTTAGATCTATTGGTGGATTGTTGTTCATCTCCGGAGCTGTGATGATGTTCTACAACCTGATTCGTACCGCGAAGTCCGGAAAACTGATTCCAAACGAAGAAACGGAAGCGGCAGTTACGAAGAATGTACAGGTTGAAACTGGTCGCGAATACTGGCACCGTACCATTGAGCGTAAACCAGTACAGTTTATGATCATCAGTTTATTGGTAGTAGCCATCGGTGGATTGGTTGAAATTGTTCCGACCATGATCGTCAAAAGCAATGTACCAACCATTTCTCAGGTCAAACCATACACGCCACTTGAGCTTGAAGGACGTGATATCTACATCAGTGAGGGTTGTTACAACTGTCACTCTCAGATGATCCGACCACTCCGCTTTGAAACGGCTCGCTATGGAGAATACTCTAAATCAGGAGAGTTTGTTTATGATCACCCATTCCAATGGGGGTCTAAACGGACCGGGCCGGACCTTGCCCGCGAAGGGGGACTCAGAAGTAACTACTGGCACTATCAGCACTTGATCCGTCCGAAAGATATTTCCAGCGGCTCCATCATGCCAGCTTACCCCTGGTTGAAAGAAAATGAATTGGATAAAAGTCTGATCGAAAGTAAAATCGGTGCTATGAGAACACTTGGGGTTCCATATCCGGAAGGATACGAAAAACAAGCACTGGCAGATCTTGAAAAACAAGCACTGGAAGTTGCCACGGATATTGTCAACAACCAACCAAAAGAAATTTTGCAGAGTGTGAATGTCAAGCAGGAAATCAATACGATCAAAAACAGTGAAATTGTGGCGATCATTGCCTATCTGCAACGACTTGGAATGGATATCCAAAAAATGAATACAGCGTCTTCTAACACTAAATAAACGAGCATGTTACGATTTATCAAACATCATATGACCACCATTGACGGGATCGAAATATACCCGATCATTTCCCTACTGATTTTTGTGACCTTCTTCGCTTTCATGTTGGCCTACGTGCTTCGAATGAAGAAGACTCGCATTCAGGAATTAAGTGAAATTCCACTGGAAAACGAGCAAGAAAGTCGAACCCAAACAAAAAATACGTTATGAAAAACTTAGTTCGCATCACCATCTGGCTAATTCTTCCACTATTGCCTGTTCAATTGCTGGCCCAGGGAGAACAGTTATTCAAAGCCAAATGTAATACCTGTCACCTGGTCGACAAAAATTCGACTGGTCCACACCTCAAGGGGGCTAAACAAAAATGGATTGACGCCGGTGAGGGAGATTTGATCTATGAATGGGTTCGTAATCCACAGGGCTTGGTTGCCAGCGGAAAAAGTAGCATGGCTGCAAAAGCAGACGCATACAGTCCAACGGCTATGACTCCTCAAAATCTGAAAAACGAAGAAATCGATGCCATTCTGGACTACATCGATAACTACACCCCACCTGCTCCGGCGGCAACTGCAGCCTCCGGTGGAGATGCTCCGGTAACAATTGTTCCGAATTACAAGGACAATCTCAACATCTTTTATGCATTGATTACCGGAACATTCTTGCTCCTAATAGCCATTTTACTCTTGTCGAACTCTATTATCTCCCTGGTGAAATCTGAGTATTTCAAAGAAAAGATCAAAGAACGAGAAGCAAATGGCGGACTAAAAACACTACTGGTCATTGTGACATTTGGTCTCATGACATTTGGAAACGACGCTCTGGCAATGAAATGGGGGGCAACGCAAGGAGCTCCCGAAGGGACTCCCTGGTTACTCGTGGAAAGCAGTGATATTTACCTACTACTCACTATAAATATCATCTTGCTGGGCGTCGTTTTATATCTGCGCAATATGTTCAACCATTTTATGCGCATGACCAAGGATGAAAAACAAGTTCAGGAAGAACCGTCCGCTATTCAAAACATCAACCGGGTGTTGACAGATGCCGTTCCAATTGAGGAAGAGGAAAAAATCATGTTACACCATGAATACGATGGAATCCGGGAGCTGGACAACAACCTTCCACCCTGGTGGGTTTGGGGATTCTTCGCAACCATTGTTTTTGCCTTCGTCTATTTGTTCAATTACCATATCATTGGCGTTTCGGATCTTCAAATCGAAGCCTATAACAAGGAAGTGAAGCAAGCAGAAATCGATGTCAAGGCCTACCTGGAAAAAATGGCCATGAACGTGGATGAAACTTCTGCTACCATGCTCACAGATGCCAAAGACCTCTCTGCCGGAAAGTCCATTTTCAATGCAAACTGTGTCACTTGTCACAATCCAGCTGGAGAAGGAAACATTGGTCCCAACCTGACAGATAAAAACTGGATTTACGGTTTTGACATCAAAGAAATATTCAAAACCATTAAAAAAGGAACTCCAAAAGGAATGCCGGAACATGCCTCCAAACTGAATCCGGTACAGATACAACAAGTATCTTCTTACGTGCTCAATTTGCCTGAAGCCAAAGGGAAAGAGCCCGAAGGGGATATTATCGAAAAATAAATAGTATGGATGAGCCACTTAAGGACGGTGAAGACACCTTCCGAGACCATATAGCAACAGTTAATGAAAAGGGTAAACGTATTTGGGTTTACCCTAAAAAACCGGGCGGAAAGTTCTATAATTACCGAAAATGGGTCAGTTATTTTCTACTGTTCCTGCTTTTCGCCTCGCCCCACATCAAATACCATGGAGAACAACTCTTTCTCTTCAATGTCGTAGAGCGGAAGTTTGTCATTTTCTTCAAGGTTTTCTGGCCTCAGGACTTGTATATTTTCGCCATCGCCATTGTTCTTGGAGTGGTTTTCGTTATTTTCTTTACAATTATTTATGGAAGAATTTTTTGTGGCTGGGTTTGCCCGCAAACCATCTTCATGGAGATGCTTTTCCGACGGGTTGAATACTGGATCGAAGGAGACTGGACCCATCAAAAAAAGCTGAGTGCTCAGCCATGGAACACAGAGAAAATACTCAAGCGGGGAGGAAAACACGTCGCTTTCTGGCTGATTTCCTTCATTATTGCCAATACTTTCTTGAGTTACATCATTGGTTCAGATGAACTTTGGCGAATCGCAACAGACCCCATCGGAGAACACTGGGGTGGTTTCATAGCAATTATCATCTTCACCTACGTTTTTTACGGTGTGTTTGCCTGGTTGCGTGAACAGGTTTGTACGACAATTTGCCCCTACGGACGTCTGCAGGGAGTTTTACTCGACGAAAATTCCATGGTTGTCGCCTACGACCACAAGCGAGGTGAAAATCGAGGAAAATTTAAAAAAGGGGAAGACAGAAGTCAAACGAGCAAAGGAGATTGCATCGACTGCAAACAATGTGTGCACGTCTGCCCGACCGGAATTGATATTCGGAATGGAACGCAATTGGAATGTATTAACTGTACGGCCTGTATCGATGCCTGTGATCACATCATGGAAGGGGTCGGAATGGAAAAAGGCCTCATCCGCTTCGTGTCCGAAAAAGGAATCACGGAACGTAAAGGTTTTGAATGGACCCGTCGGGTGAAAGCTTATACCTTCCTGTTGTTCCTGTTAATGGTACTTCTTGGCGTCCTGTTGGTCACGCGAAAAGATGTCGAAACAACCATTTTGAGACAGCGCGGATCTACTTTCCAGATCACCGACGACAAACAGATTTCCAACATTTTTGAGATCAACATGACGAACAAAACCCGCCATGATTTCAACATCAGGTTGACGACCGATTGCAAGGATTGCTCCATCAAAACGGTGGTCAAAAAAATGAAATTGGACAAAGAGAAAAGAATGAAAGAACGCTTTATCATGAAAATGCCTGTATCGAATATCTCTGGAGGCAAACGCATGATTAAGGTTCAAATTTGGGGGAACGGAAAACTTCTGGAAGAAACAGAAGTCAAATTTATAGGTCCGCTCCTGTAACTTTAACTATTTGAGCTATGAACTGGGGAAAAGGAATCATATTAGCCATGGGCTTATTTATCAGTTTCATTGTTGTACTGATTGTCATCTTCTTTTCGAATCGCATCGATTTGGTCAGCGAAAACTACTATGAACAGGAGATTTCCTACGAAAGTGAGATTTTGGCCCGACAAAACTGGCAGCAGAGTCAGTCTGAAGTGGCCTTTGAATTGGGAGAAGAACACTTGAGCGTCAAACTTCCCGAAATTGAAGGGGTCACGTCTTACAAGCTGGAACTTTACCGTCCGAATGATATCGAAAAGGATCTCCTTTTTGAGATCAACGATACCAAAACCTTCCTGATTGATCGAAAACAGTTGGAACCCGGACAATACGAATATAAAATTCGGGCGGCCGGCAATGGAAAGGAATATTTGAATTCTGGAAAATACTACGTCAAATGATGATCTTCTGGACAAGCTTTATTCTTGGGATCGGATCCAGTTTTCACTGTCTGGGCATGTGCGGCCCACTGGCTTTGGCCATTCCGGTCAATCGCTCAAGCACCACCTCTACCCTTCTCGGAATCCTTCAATACAATCTCGGCAGAATCAGTGCTTACGCCCTGTTGGGAGTGCTTATTGGCTTTATTGGGATCAGTATTGAATTGCTTGGAGTACTTCAAATACTGAGTATCCTCGCCGGAATTCTATTGATTCTTTTTGCCTGGAGCAGGAAATTCAGTAATATGTCAGCTTTTCAACCCATCTCGGACTTTCTAAGGAAATTTTCAAGTAAGTACATGGGAAAACTGCTGGCATCGGAATCCCGCCTGAAACTTTTTGGTTTAGGTGCCCTGAACGGAATCCTTCCCTGTGGGATGGTCTATCTGGCTTTAATGAATGCTCTTTTGAGTGGTGATCCTTTCGGAGGCGCCATGGCCATGGGATTTTTTGGACTGGGGACACTTCCCGCAATGATGGCCGTTGGTTTTGCCGCCAAACGTTTCTCAGGTGGAATTCGTACCAAAATTTCCAAGTGGTCTCCTTACCTCATCACCCTGGTTGGAGTCCTGGTCATTCTCCGCGGAGCAAACCTGGATATTCCGTACCTCAGCCCGAAGATCAGTCTGAAGAAACATCAGGAAATGGCCATCGAAAACAAAAAAGCAGCTCCTGAAGTGGAAATGAGCTGTTGCCACAGCAAAGAAAGTTGTGAGGACTAGAGTTTTCTTCGGGAAAGCTTTCTGAAACTATTGTGATCGTACAAATAATAGAGGAACCCATTTCTAATTTTGAGTCGGACATGCTCGGGATTCGACTTTTCCCCTACCGACTTTAGACTTGCATCGCCCAAATTCACTTCGAAAAAGGAGGAGCTTCCATTACGTTTAATCTCCAGATAATACCCAAAACTAAAAGGATCCTTTTGAACACTAACTCTCCCCTTTTTATCCCAATTCAATTGAAGTTCTTTATTGACCTTTTGTTGTGATTTGTCAAAAAACAAGAGTTTTTTTTGCTCCAGGTCGAACAACAAGATTTCCGCTCCATGATCGAAGCAAACAATGTTCAACGGAAGGCTCCGAATAGAACGATACCATATGAGTTGTGATTTAGTAACCACATTCATTAACTCAACAACATCTCCGGTCCAAAAACCATTCAAAATAATATTTGCCTCCTCCGGAACAGAAGCGTGATATAGTGACAAGAGCAAATTATACTCCTTCCGGGCAACCAACTCAGCCACACTATCGCGGTAGTAATATATAATTTCGGTCGCCTTTCCCGATTCCTTGTAAAGTAGATAAAAGCGTTGGTTATGATGGCTGTAGTCATAAGCATAAATCCCATGATCTCCTCCAGCAATCGTCTTTTGCAAAAATCGTTTGTAGTCCCCAATAGGATAAGTTCTGTAGATTCCAATCCCCAGATCTAAAATAACCTGGTAAATGCTGTCTTTTGAAAGGATATGAAAATTTCCCAAATAGTCCTGAAAAAATGATTCCGGCTTGAAATTCAGAGAGACTTCATTTTCTATTTTTTCAAAGCTTTCGCGACTTAAGAAGTATTGGTTTTTTCTTTTTTTCAGCAGAATAAGGTCATTCTCCCCTATTAATTCATAGTCCAACAAATGTTCGTTCAATCTTCCGACTGTCAGCACTTGTTGTTTTCGTTCCACCCGAACTTCTTCCAATTGCTGCACTTTCTCATCCAATTCAAAAACGTGTCGAATAGTATCCTGATCGTTGGCGGGAACAAGCCAGACCGAAGAAGAAAAATTCCCCCAAAAACACTGAATGGAATCCTGATTCCGAACAGCTAGTTTGATACTCCCCTTTGAAGAAGATTCCCCAACTAAACGATTGTTAACATACACTCTCCCATTGGCAACTACTTCCCCATTTCTGACCAACAGTCCTTCAAGAATCTTTTGTCCGGAAACTTCAGTCAAAAAGAATAGAAAAAAAAGACTTATCAAAAGAGATCTCACCTGACCAATATAATGAAAATCCAAACCGTCCATCCTCAAAAAGGCTCAATGGTTGGTCTAAACGAGTAAAGTGTAAAATATGACGAATATCATGTTTTGACTTGATAGCTATCATTCCGGGGAAGCCTCTTCTACTCTTTCTTTGCAAGTAACTGAAAATAGGAGTGTTATGACAGTTCAAGCAGTAATCGAGCAAGAAAAACTTGCACAATTCGAAGCTAAGATTGAGAACGAAATCAAGATCGAGCCCAATGATTGGATGCCTGAAGATTATCGGAAGCATTTGATTCGACAAATTTCCCAGCACGCTCATTCCGAAGTCATCGGGATGCAACCGGAAGGGAATTGGATCACCCGGGCACCAAGTCTTCGAAGCAAAAAAATACTGCTGGCCAAAATCCAGGATGAGGGAGGACACGGACTTTATCTCTATGCTGCTGCAGAAACGCTGGGTGTAAGTCGTGAACAGTTCATTTCCTGGCTTCACGAAGGAAAAGCCAAATATGCTTCCGTATTTAACTACCCGACTCTTAATTGGGCAGATATCGGAGCTATCGGTTGGCTGGTAGATGGCGCAGCCATTACCAATCAGGTATCTCTGCAACGAACCTCCTACGGTCCATACTCCAGAGCCATGGTGCGTATCTGCAAAGAAGAATCATTTCATCAAAGACAGGGATACGAGATCATGTGGAGAATGATGGAAGGAACAAAGGATCAACAGCGAATGGCGCAGGATGCCCTCAATAGATGGTGGTGGCCTTCCCTGATGATGTTTGGACCTCACGATACGGACTCTCCGCGTTCAGAAAAAGCCATCCAATGGAAAATCAAGCGGGAAAGCAATGATCGACTCCGGGAAAAATTCATCAATAAGACCATTCCTCAAGCCGAATTGATCGGTCTAAAGGTTCCTGACCCGGAACTTCGTCTAAATGAAGACGGAACCTATCAGCACGGAGACATTAACTGGGACGAATTTTACGCCGTAATTAACGGAAACGGTCCCTGTAACAAACAACGACTTCAACACCATATCAAGGCCCATCAGGATGGTGCCTGGGTAAGGGAAACAGCAGCTATTCACCAGCAAAAAATGAACAATCATGGAAAGCACTAACGATCAACAGGGAGAATTGTACGAAGTATTCATACAGTCAAAGCCAGGTCAAAGTTTTAAACATGCGGGAAGCGTTCATGCCTTTGATAAGAATATGGCCCTTCAAAATGCACGCGACACCTATACCCGAAGAAATGAGGGAACCGGAATTTGGGTCGTCCCAAGCAAAGAAATCACCGCTTTATCGCTGGAAGAACAGGCCTACTTTGTAGAGCCTTCGACAGATAAGATTTATCGTCATCCGACCTTTTATAATCTACCGGAAGGGGTTAAAAACATGTAATCATGGAGCATAAAGAAAAATTCTATCTTCAAATTGCTGACAATGCACTGATTCTCAGTCATCGACTAAGTGAATATTGTAGCAACGCCCCTTTTCTGGAAGAAGATCTTGCCAATACGAATGTAGCATTGGATTTGATCGGGCTGGCCGAAAGTGTTTACACAGAGTTAGCTTCTCAAAAGGGGACCGGAACTGCCGACGACTATGCTTACCGGAGAACCGAAGAGCAATTCTTTAATTGCACCATGACTGAATTGGATTACCCTGACTTCGCTCATTTGATGGTCAGACAATTCTTCATGGACAATTTTCATTTTCATTTTTTCTCTGAATTGGTGCACAGCAAAGACGAGTTCTTGAGCGCCCTGGCCCTCAAGAGCATTAAAGAGGTTACGTATCATCTCCGCAGAAGCTCGGAATGGATCATCCGAATGGGAGACGGAACAGAAGAGGCCCATCAGCGAATGATAGCAGCCATTGAAAGAATGTGGTCGCACCATGAAGAACTTTTCACTCCCTCAGAGGCGGACCTGGAAATGCTAAACAATAACGTAGCCCCAAATTTGAGCCGGATTAAGGAGCTTTGTATGCAAAAAGTACAGGAAATCTTCTACTTTGCTAAACTAGCCGTTCCGGAAACGATTCCGAATGCTTATCAAGGGAAAAAGGGAATTCATACGGAACAAATGGGGCACATCCTCAGTGAAATGCAATTCCTTCCTGGGAAATACCCGGAAGCCGTTTGGTAATTATTTACCAGCTATGTTCATGAGTTTGTGTGCGTCTAAGACCTCCACTTTCCTTGTGTGAATTTCGATCAGGCCTTCCTCTTTGAAGTCTTTAAGCAAACGAATTAAGGTTTCAGTCGCCGTACCTACAAAGTTGGCCATATCCTCCCGGGAGAGATTGATCATTTCATCTTTGTAAATATTGTTGAGGATCAACAACGAAAAAGCAAGACGCTCTCGAACTGACTTTTGTGCCAGATTCGTAATAAAAACAGCACGTTCCCCAAGTTCTCTGGAAAGTTCTCTCATCACGTTGTTTCGAAGAGTCAGGTTGCTATCCAGCATGTTCAGAAAATCTTCCTTCCCGATGAAACAGATATTGCAATCTTCCAGGGTAGTTGCTGATACCTTGTACGGATCACCGCTAAACATAGCTCTAAAACCAATGATCTCTCCAGAACCTGCAATATGGATAATCTGTTCTTTTCCTTCATCTCCACGCGCATACACCTTGACCTTTCCTTCATTCAAACAGAAGACCCCGCGCGGATAACTTCCTTCCAAAAACAGACCCTGTCCTTTTTTGTAGAAGGAACAAGACTTATGATGATCCAAATGATGAACATCATCTTCCGATAATTCACTAAACAAGGAATTTCTCCTGGAAAGGCAGTTTGCACAGGTTACATGTTTGTGATTTGATTCCATCATTGGCTCGTTTGCAACAAAATTATAAAAATTGTCTAACTATTCTTATTCCCGAAGGCTTCACTTTGCAATTTGAAACAGTGTTAGAAAGCATGCTTCAATGACTTTTGCCATGCGTTCTAAATCCAAATTTTCCAATTGATCACTATCCTTATGATATGACTTGTTTCTGTAAAATGCTGTATCTGTTATCATTAGGGCTGGAAATCCGAACTTCCAATAGTTGAGATGATCTGAAAAATCCACCCCGGTTAATGTGGCTGGTGCGATGAAACGTTTTGTTCGGATCTTTTTTTGTTTTTTGAACTTTCGGAAAAATCTTCGTTCAAATGCATCACCATTCAATTTTCTCACCAAAGTGATATAATTCCCACGGCTTCCATAAATCCCCTTGAGCATCCGCAAAGGATAGTCCTGTGTTTTTTTCTCATCTTTGAAGTACCCAATCATCTCAAGTACCACCATGCCTTTTACCGGGATATTCCGTTCATACAAATCATGGGCGTGGACATAACTTCCCATCTGTTCCGTCCTGAAAAATGGAGGCTCTTCTAGTGTATAAGCTACTAAATCAACCCGTTTTGAAAGATTTTTTCCCTGAAATAAACGTGCCAATTCGAGCAAACCAGTCACCCCGCTGGCGTTGTCATCGGCTCCTTCCTGATCTCCACAAACATCGTAATGAGCTCCAACAATAATACGTTCCGCGTCTCTTGGACCAAAAGTGGCAATGACATTCCGGTACCGCTCGCCATGGACCAGATAACTCTGTTCATATACACTATCTGCCCATTTTGAAAATTCCTGGAGTATATAATCGGCGGTACGATCCAATTGTTTAACGTGTTTGTAGTTCCGAAATTGAGGTGTTTTTGTCAGGTTATGCAAGTGCTCCCTTAAGCTTCCGGGCATGACAACAATATTTTCCTGAGAAATTCCAAAACAGGAAAGCAATAAAAGAACTGCTAATAAGTGGATTTTCAGATTTTGATCCATTAACTCCTGGCTAAAACCTCATCCACCGTTACATTTTTGAAACTTTCCACAAAACGACAAAATTCTTCTAAATCTGCCCCGGTAGTGGCAATCCCTACTGAAACACGGACCGCTCCCCTCATTTTTCCGAGCATACTTGCCATTTTATGGTAATCTCCCAAATCCCTGCTTGTAAAATACTTAGCTGTTTCTTCAGCCGTCACGCAATTGTTAATCTCATCGATCCCTGGATTGCAGAAACAACCGCTCCGAATCGAAATATTTCGTTCGTTCGCCAGTCGCTCGGATTCCCAAAATGGAATCGGCTTCCCTTCTGGATCAAAGAAATTCAAAATAACATTTCCCCCTCGCTTTTCCAGTTCATCGGGTCCAAAAACACTCACAACGGATCGTCCGTTATCATGTTTCAGTTCCTTTAACTGTTCAATCAGTGCTTTCGTTAACGATTTGACACGCGCTGAAATTTTGTCAATTCCTATTTCAGAAATATGATCCAAACCTATCTTAATCGCCGGAATATCCAGGTAATTAATTGTACCGTCTTCGAAACGTTCATGATCACTAGCTAAAAAGTAACTAGGATTCCCAACTGAAACAAAATTAACCGTTCCCCCCGCGAACCAGGGTTTCTGTAGTTTATGAAAACGATCCTTCTTAATCAGCAAGCAACCAATTCCGGTCGGATATCCAAATATCTTGTAGAAAGACACCGATACAAAGTCAGGTTGGACTTTCCGGAGATCTAATTTAGAGGTCGGAACAAAAGCCGCAGCATCCAACAATACGTCAAAGCCTCTTTCCTGTGCATACGCCACCCAGGAAAGCTTGTGTTTCACACCTGAAACGTTTGATTGCGCTGGGAAAGCAAGCAAATTATTTGCCTCCGCATTTGCTTCTGAAATAGCCTGTTTTAACTCATTCTCTGGAATGCACAAGTCCTCATATTGAACCGGTATGTACTTAAATCGTCCTTTTCGTTTCAGGCAAAATTCCCTGATCCCGTTTACCGAGTTATGGTTATCAGCTAACATCAACAAAGAACTTTGCTCATCAAAAGGGTAACCCTCTCCCACTATTTTGAGTGCCGCCGAAGCATTGGCGGTAAACACGCAGACATAATCTTCTGCCTGGAAAAAATCGATGACGCTCTGTCGGGCTTCATCCACCAATTCCGTTGCCCTTCGAGAAGTAGGATTGGACGAATGTGGATTCCCAAATACATCACGTAAAAGTTGCTCCTTATGCTTCAAGATTTGAGAGCTTCCGTAAAGGTTTCCTCCAGTATAGTCCAGATAAATTTGTCCCTGTTGATTTAATCGGGCATATTCCCGGTTTCTCAGGTCCGTAAAAAAAGCTTCCTCGAACAAATTGGTCAAACCCGCTCTAATTCCCATAAGTAGTAATTATGATCTGTTAATGATAAATCAGAATCAAAAATAAAAAATCAAGTTGGAACGAGCTATTTCTAAATCAATTTAGTTCTTGGATTGCTTACATCACATTTACCCAACTAAATCGTCTTCTTCGCTTTCCTCCGATTCCTGCTCTTTTCTCTTTTCCTCCTCTTTCTGCTTGCGCTCCTCTTCTATTGCCTTCTTATCGACATTCATGATTCCAACCATCATGATCAGTGCGGTTAAAATGATCACCTGGGTTACCAGAGATTCATTCACTGGATAAATGAGGTGTTTTGCCGGAATTGACAGAAAAAGTAAGATGGTGATCAGTCCTCTGGGCGCAATCCACAGCAATGGATTGAATTTCATTCCGGCTACTTTGAGGTGAATTGCCCGAATAATGTAAACACTCACAGTAATACCAGCAGCCCAATACAATGTATCCAAATTCAACAGTTCAGACGTCTCGATGAGATAACCAAAAAGTAGGAAAAAGAGTGCCCGAATCAAAAACGCAAGTTCCGTCGTTAATTCCGTAAACTTTTTCACTTCCCGGTTCAGCACCTGTGGCCGCATTCTTCTTACAATCTTAAATTGCTTGAACTTATCAATATTTCCAAGAAATAAACCGAATAACAGGATGAAGATCAGCGCCGGTAAATGATAAATTTTGGAGATCGCATAAATCAACACCACCAGCAAAATGATTGGGGCAAACTTTACGTGATGCTTGATCTTACTAAGCAAAAAGGATAAGCCGAGCGTGGCAACAAAGGAAACGACCATGATGATGATGATTTCCAATGCAAAAATACCAAAGGTACCTGCGTCAAATTGCTCGTTTAAAGAAACAAAATTGAAAAAAACAACCCCATAGATGTCTGAAAAACTCGTTTCATAAGTGACAAACTCCTTTGTCTTAGAGCTCAGACTTTTTGCACTCGGAATAGCAATTGCACTACTAATAATTCCCAATGGGATTGCATTGGTCAGGCAGGATTTGAAGGAACCATAGCCCAAATACTGAAACAAATAGGCCAGACCAAAACTAAAAATTAGCATCGGAATCAGGGCAACGAGACTTGAGCGCTGAATAATTCCCCGTTTTGATTTGTTCAACTCCAGATCCAGCGAACCTTCCAGGACAATCAGAATCAAACCGATGGTCCCAAGTACAGGGAGTGCCGGATTCAGATTCGGCAACTCCAAATGAAGAAAGCCAGTCATCTGACGAACACACCACCCCAGCAAAAGGAGCAAAATAACCGCCGGAATTCGCGTCTTCGGTGCCGATATATCAAAAACATAGGCAAGCAGAAGTAACAAACATATAGCAATTGTAACAGTCATCTACATGGTACTTTTACAGGAAGCAAAGATAGCCAATTATAGTTTTGACAATCTTTTGGCCCAATTCCGATTCATAAAACTTATGAACAGGCTAAACCATTGTAATTAAGCCTTTAGGGTGGATTTCAACACTCGCTATCCGACATACAGGCGTTTCACTTCTTCCCTGAGCATTGGGACAATCTCATGAACGAACCATGGATTCTTCTGTTGCCACCGAATGTTTCTTGGGGATGGATGAGGTAAGGGAAGATAACGCGGCAGATAATCCTGATAGTTTCGAACCGTTTCGGTCAAATTGCGCTTGCACGATTTGCCTAAATAATACTTTTGAGCATATTGTCCAACCAATAGAACCAATTCAACCTTAGGCAATAGTCTGAATAACTCTCCATGCCAATCCGGGGCACAACGTTTCATGGGCGGAAAATCCCCTGAATCACCGGTTCCTGGATAACAAAAGCCCATCGGAATGATCGACATCTTTTCGGTATCATAAAATTGTTCACGATCCAAATTCATCCATTTTCTCAAATTGTCTCCACTGCGGTCATTCCAGGGAATTCCCGTTTCGTGAACTACTCTTCCCGGAGCCTGTCCAATCAAAACGATCTTCGAATCTTCATGTGCCCTCAATACAGGCCTCGGTTCATTCGGTAGTTCCGCCTGACAATTTCGGCAACGTTCAATCTCTTCAAGTAGGGTATTCAGTTTCTTTTTCATGTCTGGAACAAAGCTAATGCTTTTGAATACTGTCTCCACGATATTTTCGCAAAACTGACCCCCGTCATTTTTTTATGTACCTTAAACTTAGAATTTTGCTTTGTCATTCTAAGTTGAGCCACATGAATACACTGATTGAGAAATACAACATCCCCTGCCCCAGGTACACCTCCTATCCGACTGTTCCCAACTGGAAACAAATTCCGATGGGGGAAGAAGAATGGCTCCAAAGTGTCAGACAAAACCTCGCTCATTTTAAGCAAAACAAGACGGCCGTCTATATCCATCTTCCTTTTTGCGAATCCATGTGCACCTTTTGTGGTTGTCACAAACGGATCACCAAAAATCATGGTGTCGAAGGAGGCTATGTAGATGCGCTGTTGAATGAATGGCAGATTTACAGCGACCAATTTCTGCTTCATATTGATGACCTCCATCTCGGTGGTGGAACCCCCACTTTCTTTTCCATGGAGCAACTTGATCGTTTGCTTGGGAAAATTCTCGGAAAACAAAAAGGGCAATTGGATGACTGCAATTTCAGTTTTGAAGGACATCCTAATCATACAAAAAAAGAACACCTGGAAGGGCTCTATAAATGGGGCTTCCGACGCGTTAGCTTTGGAATTCAGGACTATGACCAAACGGTGCAAAAAGCGATTCACCGTTTTCAAAGTTTTGAACAGGTTCAACAAGTTCATGAGCTTGCCAAGAAAATTGGTTATAAATCAATCTCCCACGATTTGGTCTATGGTTTACCCAAACAAAACTGGCAAGGCTTCAAACGATCGATTGAATTGACGCTTCAGTTGCGTCCGGATCGCGTTTCACTATACAGTTATGCTCATGTCCCATGGATCAAAGGAAACGGTCAACGAGGATTTGACGAGAGTGATCTTCCTGACAATCATGAAAAGAGGGCTTTGTACGAGGGAGCACGAGAATTGTTTCTTGATGCTGGATACATTGAAATCGGGATGGATCACTTTGCGCTTCCACACGATGATTTGGCCATTGCCCTCAAAAACAAGAGTCTGCACCGCAACTTTATGGGCTATACCGTCCAGGAAAACAATTTATTGATTGGTTTGGGAGCCTCTTCCATTTCGGATAGCTACTTTGCCTTTGCTCAAAATGAGAAGAAGGTTGAGACATATCAGGAGCTTGCCCTTCAAGGACAGGTTCCCATTGTTAAAGGACATCTGCTAAGTGCTCAGGATCAACAAATCAGAAGGAACATCCTGGATCTTATGTGTCAATATGAAAGTGAGCTTCCATCCGATCCAGAACTAACAGCAAATATCCGAAAGCAACTCGAAGAACTCAAAGAGGATGGCTTGATTTTGATTGAAGATGGAAAAGTCCGGGTTTTAGAGGAAGGAGAAGCTTTTGTTCGAAATGTTTGTCGAGCTTTTGATCAATATATTGACCATAGCCAGATTGACAATCAAACGTATTCCAAAGCAATTTGATCCCCGTTTATGGCTGAGCAATGCTACCACTGTGGAGATCAGATTGTTGGAAAAACGGTCGTTTACGATGAGCATCCTTTTTGTTGTAATGGCTGTAAATCGGTGTACCAACTACTAGAGGAACATTCCCTCCATGCATTTTATGATTACGAACAACAGGCAGGAACTAAACCTGGTAAAATAAATTCATACGAATTTGATTTTTTGGATGTCCCTGAAATTCGAAGGAAATACATTGATTTCGAAGATGCACATCGGGCCAGGGTAACCATGCACCTCCCAGACATCCATTGCTCTTCCTGCATCTACCTCCTTGAAAATATTCACCGGATCAACCCGCATATCCAGAGCTCATTTATCCAGTTCACCAAGAAAGAGGCCAGTTTCCAATTTGATCCCGAAGCACTTAAGCTCTCTGAGCTGGCCGAACTACTTAGTTCCATCGGATACAAACCAAGATTTGGAAGTCTAGGAGCCAATCAAAAGAAAGCAGATCGAAGCTTTCTGTACAAAATGGGGATCGCCGGTTTTGCCTTCGGAAGTATCATGCTGTGGACTTTCCCCGAATACCTGGGACTTTCCGAAGATTTTCTACCCTTCCGGAATTTCACCTCCTATCTAAGTCTGCTCGTATCCATTCCTGTTTTACTCTACTCTGCCAGTGATTATTTCAAATCTGCCTGGAAAGCCCTCCAAAACAAATATCTGAACCTGGATGTTCCGGTGGCTCTGGGCATTATAACCTTGTACGGACAGAGCTTGTGGAGTATTTTAAATGAGCAGGGATCGGGTTACATGGATTCCTTCTCTGGTTTCATTTTCTTTTTGTTGATTGGTAAATGGTTCCAGCAACGCGGGTACCAGGCCATGAACTTTGAACGTGACTACAGCGCCTATTTTCCGGTGGCCGTGCAGCGGATTCGCAAAGGAAATGAGACCGAACTCGTCGAAATTGATCGTTTGGAAATCGGAGAACACATCCGCATCCGAAACGATGAGATCGTTCCTTGTGATGCCATACTGTTGGACGAAAATGCCCAAATTGATTATAGTTTCGTCACCGGTGAATCAGTCATTGCTGACATCCATCAAAACGATCACATATACGCAGGCGGTAAGATCATTGGTCAGGCTGCCCGCTTTGAAGTGCTCGAAAAAACGAAAAGAAGCCAATTGACCCGAATGTGGAACATGAGTAGTTCACAAAAAGAAGAGCTTCAAAAGGACAAACAACAGCGAAATATCTCCCGTTACTTTCTGACAGCCGTTTTGGTCATTGCATTGATCTCCGCCGTTAGCTGGTTTTTCCTGGATCAAAGTCAGGTCATGCATGTTGTCGTATCCGTACTCATTGTTACCTGTCCCTGCGCACTGGCACTATCTGCTCCCTTCACATACGGAAACATGATGAGACTCCTGGGAAGAAAAGGCCTTTACCTCAAGAATGCCGATGTCGTTAAACAATTGAACCAATGCACAGACATTGTTTTTGATAAAACAGGAACGCTGAGTTCCATCAGACAACAGGTTCATTTCGAAGGAAAAGAAACCCTGAATGAAACTGAGCGCTGTCTACTTAGTCGACTATGCGAAAATTCTACCCATCCCCATGCCCAGGGCATCCTGGAATGGATTCTGAAAGACAGTTCTTCTTCTTCCTGTGCCCCCTGGACCATGTCTGACTACCTTGAACAAGTAGGAAAAGGTATTTCAGCAAACTTCCACAGCCCCGGTGGAGCATCTGTCAGTATGCGTCTGGGAACTTCCTCTTGGATCGGAGCCGAACAAAACAATGACCGCCCAGAAGTAAGCTCCTACCTGAGTATCAATGGAACTTCCAAGGGACGTTTCATCTTCGAATCTGAATTTCCGGAGGAACTAAAAGACACGCTCCAACACCTGAGAAGCTACCAATTGCACGTGCTAACGGGAGATAAGGAGCGGGACCTGGAAAAATTGCAGCAAATCTTCCCGGAAACAAGTGTCATGAAATTCCGTCAAAGTCCGGAGGACAAATACGAATATGTAAAAGCCCTACAAGCAAAAGGAAGTAAGGTACTAATGCTTGGCGATGGGCTGAATGACTCCGGTGCCTTGCATGAAGCCTGGACCGGAATTGCCATCTGTGATGAACTTGGACACTTCAGCCCTTCTTCCGATGCCATCACGGATCGACACGGCCTCATTCTCTTACCAGACTACCTCAAAAATGTCCGTTTTGCGAAGAGAATCATGAATGTCTGTCTGATCTTTTCGGCCCTTTACAACCTCGTTGGATTGAGCTTTGCCGTAAGCGGACAATTGAGTCCTTTGGTAGCCGCAATCCTCATGCCATTAAGCTCATTGAGTATTGTGTTGATCACCTCATTAAGCGTTTGGAAACTGGCTCCCGGGATTTCCGAAAAGAAGTAAAGACATATTGTCCGGCCAGAATTGCAAAAAAATCAAAACTCCGTATACCGCTCACATATAGGCATTTAGGTGCTTTCATCCGAAGAAACACTTGTTTTTTTTCGACTTGAATAGTAACCTATTGAAAGTTGCTTCCGTAACAGATGCAAGAAGAATTTACAAACGACAATATGATACTTCGAATTCAAACAAAAAAATTGATCACCAGTCCGGCGGAACTGGCTCAAAAGCGTCTGAAGAATCATCAGCAAGCTGGAAACTCCAGTAAGCTAAGTATTTTTGAGGTAGCTCGACTAATGGACCAAGCAAGCGCTCCGGATGAAGCAGAAAACTCATCCAGCGACTACTTTGATATTTGCTACAATTAAGAATAAATGACCCCGGAACCAACCAATTCCTCCCCCAGATACCAAGCGGCGAATTGTCCGGGTGTAACACCACGTTGCAAGTCATCAAATAAAATATACAGCCCCTCATCTTCTCTGAAAAGCACTGCATTCTGCAAGTTTTGACGATAGCGAATCCGAACGGATGCGCGAAGCTCCTCTCCTATTTTCATTTCATGTGCCGGATTGACATAATGGATGTCTTCAGTTCGCACAAACAAAGCCCGACGATTGAGTCCTCGATGCTTTTCTCCAAGCCCAGTAAAAATCAGATTATTCTTTACATCACTAGCGATGACAAACGAAGCTTCCGGTCTTCCTCCAATATGGAGTCCCCTACGTTGGCCTATCGTATAAAAATGGGCCCCTTGATGACGTGCCACCTCCTGTCCGTCGTTGTGAACGAAAGAATACGGTTCAACTAATTCTTTCAAATGTTCTCGGTCGGCCTTGAGTCCATGGTAATGGAGTAATTGCTCATGATCATCAGGCACCTCAATCACAGCTCCCTCCTTGGGTTTTAGTTGTTGCTGAAGAAATATGGGCAGACTGATCTTTCCTACGAAGCAAAGTCCTTGAGAATCTTTCTTATCAGCCGTCACCAGTCCTATTTTTCGAGCAATTTCCCGAACTTCAGACTTCATCAGGTCCCCGATGGGGAACAGTGCTTGAGACAACTGCTCCTGTGTCAATTGGCACAAAAAATAGGATTGATCTTTTGAAGGGTCCTTCCCGGAAAGAAGCTGATAGTTCCCTTGTTCATCCATCGATTTCCGGCAATAATGACCAGTCGCCAGGTAATCTGCCCCTAACTGCTGGGCGGCTTTCAGAAAAACATCAAACTTGATTTCCCGGTTGCATAATACGTCCGGATTAGGAGTACGTCCTGCCTCGTACTCGGCAAACATGTAATCCACAATCCGTTCTTTATACGGCCCACTGAGATCCAATACCTGGAAGGGAATTCCTAATTGCTCCGCAATCAGAAGTGCATCATTCGAATCATCAATCCAGGGGCACTCATCAGACAAAGTCACTGATTCATCGTGCCAGTTTCGCATAAAAATCCCAATCACCTCATAGCCCGCTTCTTTCAGCAAATAAGCCGAAACAGAAGAATCTACTCCTCCAGAAAGACCGACAACAACGCGTTTTCCCTGCATATTGCAAAATTACGAATTTAAGCTGCGCGAGAACCTATTTGGAATAGGTGATTTTAAGCTAGAACAAATACTTTTAACAGAAAATAACTTCTTTTCCACTATGTGGAACAACTTTTGCAACTATTTTAGCATGATGATAGCTGCCTTTCGTTATTTGATTCCCGCACTCCTGGTGATCAGTTGTTTTTCGGGAACGAGTTATGCTCAGAAACGAGTTTTACTCCGAGGACAGGTCGTTGATACCTTCCAGGTACAGAATTTTTACAACCTGATGGTCATTAACCGCACCTCGGGCAGGGGCGTTTTTGGACAACCGGATGGAAGTTTTTCCGTTTACGTTGAAGAGGGAGATTCAATCAACCTTTCCACCAAAGGCTATCCAATTTACGGATTTCGGGTAAAATCAGATAGTAATAATCAAATGCAGGTGCGCCTGATTCTTGAAAATAAGGTCGTTGAAAAAGAAGAGGTAGTAGTCCGACCAATCAAAAGCCTGAAACAAATCAAGGAAGAACGTCAAAGCCTCTCCCTTCGTGAAACCAGGATGGTCAGTGGAATAGAAGTACTTCGAAGCCCAATTACAGCACTGTATGAACGTTTCTCTCAGCGCGAAAAGAATAAACGGATGGTCGCCCAATGGGAATTCCGGGACAATCAGGTGAAAGTGCTGAAAGAATTACTCAGACTCTATGTTTCTTATGACATTGTGGACCTGACAGAAGATGAGTTTGAAGATTTCATTCACTTCCTGAATCTGGACGAAAACATGCTCAAGACAGCTTCGGACATGGAGTTGGTCACTTTCATCAAAGATAAATTTGATCATTACAGGCGACTGAAATAAAGGTGACAAAGCACGACGGATTAAATATATTTCCTTAACTTTGAGCCCGATGGAAAAGCACGTCATACTGAATTCCCAACAATTCGATTTGACCATTAAACGGCTTTGTCATCAACTCATTGAAAATCACGATCAATTTACCGATTCCGTCCTGATTGGTCTTCAACCAAGAGGGATTCACGTATTGACCAGAATCAAGAAACATCTGGAAGAAATTCTCGATAGATCCGTCAAATGCGGGAATCTGGACACAACGTTTTACCGGGACGATTTCCGAAGAAGGGAAAAACCGCTCATTCCAAGCGCTACGAACATTGATTTCATCATTGAAAACAAACGGGTCGTGCTCATCGATGATGTGCTGTTCACCGGACGAAGCATTCGCTCTGGAATGGATGCCCTCCTTGCATTCGGAAGACCCGAACAAGTGGAACTGCTCACTTTTATTGACCGGAGATTTAAGCGTCAACTTCCAATCCAGGCCGATTACGTCGGAAAGACAGTGGACTCACTGACCACAGAACGCGTTACTGTGGAATGGCAGGAAACAGATGGAAGGGACCAGGTCATATTATATTCGATGGACGAAAATGGATAGACTCAGCATCAAACACCTCCTGGGAATTCGGGACCTGACCGTTCGGGACATCGAATTGATCTTTCAAACAGCAGATCAGTTTAAAGAGATCATCAACCGTCCCATTAAGAAGGTTCCCTCTCTCCGGGATATCACCATTGCCAACCTCTTCTTTGAAAATTCGACCAGAACCAAACTTTCCTTTGAACTGGCTCAAAAAAGATTATCTGCGGACGTCATTAATTTTAGTGCCTCAGGAAGCTCTGTTAAAAAAGGAGAAACACTCATTGATACCGTCAACAACATTCTTTCCATGAAAGTGGATATGGTTGTTATGCGTCATCCCAACCCGGGAGCAGCTCACTTTTTATCACAACACGTATCTGCCCGAATCATCAATGCCGGCGACGGAACACATGAACATCCGACTCAGGCTTTGTTAGACGCCTTTTCAATCAGGGAAAAACTGGGAGATATTTCTGGCAAAAAAGTAGTGATTGTGGGAGATATTTTGCACTCCAGAGTCGCGCTGTCAAACATTTATTGCCTCCAGAAAATGGGAGCTGAAGTGATGGTATGTGGTCCGAGCACGCTCATCCCTAAATACATCGCCAAACTGGAAGTCAAGGTAGAACACGACCTGATGAAGGCCCTCAACTGGTGCGACGTTGCCAATATGCTTCGGATTCAACTGGAGCGTCAGGAAATGAAATACTTCCCGAGTCTGCGCGAATACAGCATGCAATTCGGTCTGAATAAAGAAATTTTGGATAGCCTGGACAAGCGGATTGTAGTTATGCACCCGGGACCAATCAACCGCGGAGTGGAAATTACATCGGAAGTGGCTGATTCGGATCAATCTATTATTCTGAATCAGGTTGAAAATGGGGTGGCCGTTCGAATGGCTGTCACCTACCTCCTCGCTTCTCAAATTGAGCGTTAAACCCGAAAGAGGATTCTAAACTCTGAGCTTTCACGTAAGTATTGAAGTTCTCCTCCAATTTGTTCACTCAGAATCGTGATCAGTTCCAAGCCAAGGGTTCCACTATTAAACACGTCGATGTCTTCTGAGATTCCTGGACCGGAATCCGCATAAATTAGTACAAATTGATGCTCCTCCGTTTTTTGGATTTTCAATCGGATCGAGTTGACTTTCCCCTCCTCAAAGGCATACTTGTAGGAATTGGTTAACAGTTCGTTCAAAATCAATCCCAGGGGAATCATCGTGTCCATTCCGAATTGCATGTCATTAGGTACCTCAATGCTATTTTCTACCGCATACTGATCATCCAGAAAACTTCCTTCCAAATGCCCCATCAGTTGCTCCAGGTACTCCCTGACGTAAATATTCGTCAGATGCTCGTTGCCATATAACTTCTGATGCACCAGAGCCATCGACTGAATTCGGTTCTTACTCTTAAGAAGTGCCCTGATCACCTCTTCGTTGGATTCATTCATCCGTTGTAAATTGAGTAGACTCGCGATAATTTGCAGGTTATTCTTAACGCGATGATGGACTTCCTTAATTAGCGTTTGAATCTGATTGACCTGACTTTCTAGTTCCTGATTCTTTTCGTTCAGGTTCTTCTGGGTTCCCACCAATTGGGCATTCAAACGACTGTGACGAACGTACTGGAGCCAAACGATTACCGAAATAATGATCAGTAAAACGTACCAGGCATAGGTCATTCCAGAAATACGCACATCCTCTCGAAAGGCTTCTTTATGAGCCACTTCCACCTTGATCTTGAGATTGTAGAAATCAATCTCGGAGCCAATAAAATCGAGTTCTTTATAAGGATAATTCCGAAAGTCCTCCGGATCTTTCTTCCCTTGTTCTTCATGAAAGCGATTCAACACTTTCTCCCGGTTAAAATAGATGGAATCATTCACGGAGAAACGATAGACGTAACCCTGACTTTTTGGATTGGCATAAATTCGGTTCAACAGGTATTTCACATTCACAATTGGTGCGAAATAGCCCCTCGAACGCTCTTCTTCGTCGAACACCGAAAAATTAAAGGGAAATCCGGCCCACCCCTCCACGAGATTAATTGGTGGAAAGAGCTGGATATCGGGCTCAAACATCAGGCGATTGAGAGCCGCCACTTCATGAGGAGGCCTCAAATTCACCACCGATACCCCTTTAAGGTGGTATGGATCAATGTGAAATGGGGTCACCGAATACCTGAAAACCTGGTTCGTATCCACCCAGGAAACCACAATTGAATCCTGGAAGCGGGTATCTCGAATCAAATCCTTCAAAAAATGAAAGAGTTCATCTTCAGTCGGATACTTATTCGCATGATTCACATAGGAACGTATGGATGAAACCAACGTGGAATACACATCGATTGCCGTCCGAATGTGTAATTCGGCCTCTTCACGGGCTTCGAGTAAACGGGTGTCATACTCTTTTCGGGCTGCTTCAGCATTTGACTGCAACAACTGATAAACCAGCGCCAAGCCACTGAGTAGGACCAGAAAAAGGATAAATTGATATTTGAACCTCGCAAACAAGGCCACAAATATAACTCATTTATTCTGTGACACTTAGGACAACTCTTTTTTTATCGGGGAATCGTGACGCGATACAAATACTTCTTCTGAGCGGACTCAAACGGACGATAGATATAATAAATCTGTCCTCCATAAACTGCCAGATTATCAACATAGCGGTGTTTCAGGCGAATAATTTTTCCCAACTTCCCTGTTTTTAAACTCACCTCCCGAATGCTACAAATTCCGTCTTTCTCAAAATAAGCATATACTTTTCCGTCGTCTTTGTCCTGAACTAACATTCGCTTCCAACCACTTTTCTTGGGCTGGTAATGGTGGAAGATAGCGACACTGTCTTGCTTCGCCCCGAGTGTGTCGAAAGAATACAGATAATCCCGGTAATAATCGAAGACAAAAATGGAGTCGTTTCGGTGGAACATCGGTGCATACAACTCCTTATAGTACAGGGAACGCGTAAAATAATTGGCCCCCACCCAGATTTCCTTATCAATTCCTGTTTGAATTTCCTGGTTTCGAGCCCACAATTTAGTTCTTACGTCCACCCACTTGTACTCTGAACGATACAGTTCCATCATCAGATCATCTTTGATCTCTATGATCCGCTGATAACTGGAGTCCAGCTGATCGTAGATCAGGTAATCAAAGGCAGGGTAATCCTTATTGAAGTTCGAGAAATAGTATTTGCTGTCACTCGTATCTATGATGGGAAACACGTATTTCATGAAGTACGACTTCTCTATGGTCGAAACACCAATCTTTTCCTTTAATAAATGGATGCCGTACACCCCTTTTTCGCAGACGACGTGGGCGTTCCCTCTAAAATCACAGACCAGTTCTTTCGGTTTTTCTCTCACCTCAAAAGTGGAAGACAGTTTTCCTGTTTCACTAATGGCCAACAAGCCTCCTTTTTCCAGACGTTTCGGATAGAGCAACAAAAGCAATTTTCCGTTCTCCATGAATTCAAAATCCGAAACACTGTACTTTTTGGATTGGTAAACTATTTCTGGCACCCCAGGAGCTGTTACCTGAACTTCAGCAAGATGTTGCGTCCGATCCCGTTCAAGAGCTATTTTCAGAAAAGCTGTATCCTGATCAAAGCGGAGTTTTTTTAGCTGGATTGTTTGTTGTACCTGTTCATAAAAGCCGTGTCTAAGCTTCAATTCCAGTTCTTCAGAGAATGAACCTAAGGAAAGTACGGAAACACCATCCGAATTGGAAAACCCGAATCGCTTGATTGAATCCATGGAAATCGTGATTTGTGCATTTCGAACCGGGGCTTTGGTCTCCCGATCAAAACAATACACGGACAACCATCGTGACTGCGCACTCAGTTGCTCAACACACAATAAACTAAACGCTATGAAAAGTAGAACTCGCAATTCTTTTCTTTTAAGATGAAAAAAAGACGCCAATTCCACAAAGGATACTACACTTTCATCGTCCAGCCAAAGGAATCAGTCTCTGCACCGATTTTGATGTCTGTTAAATAGCGACTCATTCGATTGGAGAATTCACGTGTTTCCAGCGCAGGAAGATCGAAAATTTCATCCCGGTAACCGATCTTCTCGATGTGTGCAATTGTGGCTGCCGTTCCAGCTCCAAAACACTCGGTCAATCGTCCATCCCGGATGGCCTGCAAAACCTCATCCACACGTACTCTGCGTTCTTCTACTTCGTAACCCCATTTTTTAGCTACTTCAATGACGCTTCGCTTGGTGATTCCTCTCAGGATCGTATCGTTCTCTTCCCCAGGCGTGATCAATTTCCCATCGATCAGGAACATGACATTCATCGTTCCCGATTCTTCAATGTACTCGTGCGTTTTTCCGTCTGTCCACAACAGCTGATGGAAACCTTTCTCCTGAGCCAATTTTGCCGGATAAAGAGAGCTGGCGTAGTTCCCTGCTGCTTTTGCCCGTCCTACACCTCCTTCTGCTGCACGCGTATAATACTCTTCTATTTTTACTTTCACCGGCTCTGCATAGTAGGCTCCAACCGGACAGGTAAAGATCAAAAATTTGTACTTATCCGATGGACGAATCCCTACAAACTCATCTGTGGCATACATGAAAGGGCGAATGTAAAGGGAGTAGCCCTCACGATCCGGAACCCAGTTTCGGTCCAGTTCAATCAATTTGCGAATACATTCAACAAAATTTTCTACCGGAATCTCTGGCATGCACATTCTTTTCGCAGACTCATTGAATCTCTTGGCATTCATATCCGCTCTGAAAACACGAATTTCACCGTCTGCGCCACGAAAAGCCTTCAAGCCTTCAAAAATGGATTGACCATAATGAATTGCCGAAGTTGCCGGATGAAAAGGAACGGTTCCAAAAGGCATGATCTCAGGAGTTTTCCACGCACCATTGTCATAATCCATTACCAACATGTGATCAGAAAATACTTTCCCAAACGGTAAATTATCCCAATCAACCTGGTTGATTCTTGACTCCTCTATCTGATTTATTTTAATGTTGATTGTATCCTGTAACATGCTCTATTGGTATGTGAATAAGTTTATACTCTAAACGAAATTTTCCGCGAATATACCGCTTTTTTCTGTTATTTTCAAGTAAAATAATACAATCGGACCTTTCTATTTTGCCTATTTTTGATCTGACCGAATGAAGCAGAGCAGGGAAATATTGAAACGATACTGGGGCTATGACAACTTTCGCCCCCTTCAGGAAGACATCATCGACGAATCAATAAATGGTGCCGATGTACTGGCTCTTTTGCCCACCGGAGGAGGAAAATCTATCTGCTTTCAGGTTCCCGGAATGGCCAGGGAGGGCATCTGTTTGGTCATTTCTCCTTTGATTGCCCTGATGAATGATCAGGTAGAACAACTGAACCAACGAGGGATCAAGGCCATTGCCATCACCAGTGGCATGAGTTATCGTGAAATTGACATCGCGTTGGACAATGTCCGTTTTGGGGACACCAAATTTCTATACACTTCTCCTGAACGACTTCAAACAAGGCTTTTCAAAGAGCGTTTCAAACAAATGAAAGTGGCACTTATCGTAGTCGATGAGGCTCACTGTATCTCCGAATGGGGGCATGACTTTCGTCCTCCTTACCGGAAAATTGCACAATTGCGTGAAATGCATCCACATGTTCCTTTCATGGCTCTGACTGCGACTGCCACGGAAGATGTCAAGGATGACATTATTTTACAATTAGGTTTGAAAAATGTGCGAAAGTTTGAAGGAAACTTTCAACGTCCGAACATTAGCTATGAAGTTTATCCTGTTAGAAACAAACTCAAAGCAATTCTGGAAGTCTGTCGCAGGTTTCAGGATCAAAGTGGGATTATTTATTGTCAGCGTAGAAAATCGGTCAAGGAAGTGGCCTTGTGGCTCCAGCGAAATAATGTGGCAGTGGGCACTTACCACGGAGGAATGAAAAGCGATGAGCGGAACGCCATGATGAAAAGTTGGATTTCAAACCAAAACAAGGTCATGGTGGCCACCAATGCTTTCGGAATGGGGATTGATAAAGCAGATGTTCGCTTCGTCGCCCACTACGAATTTCCAGTGACCCCTGAAGCCTATTTTCAGGAAGCTGGTAGAGCTGGTAGAGATGGTGAAGAATCCAGGACTTTTGTTTTCTATGAGGAAAAGGATCTGGAAGCCAACGAAGAAATCATCCAAAAACAGTTCCCTGACCTGGAGGTCATTAAAAACTGTTATCGAGCACTGTGCAACTACCTCAAAATTGCCATTGGCTCCGGAGAAAACGAATCCTTTCCACTTGACATCAAACAATTTTGCAAACAATTTAAGCTGGACATTTACGAAAGCTACCAGTCGCTTAAAATTCTGGAAATGAACGGAGATTTGCTCCTGTCCGAGAATTTCTTCCATCCAACCACACTCAAATTCCTGATTGGGAACCGGGAACTCTACAACTTTCAGATCAAACACGAGCGACTTGCGGGCTTGATTACACTGCTCAGTAGAAGTTATACAGGCATTTTTGATCAATTCGTACGCTTGGATGAACAAAGCTTTGCCAAACGATTGGGAATTAGTGAAAGTGAATTGTCCGGACAGCTTCAGTATTTGGAGCACAACGGAGTCATTGATATCAACTGGAAAACAGACCTCCCACTCCTTACGCTCACTCATGAGCGGTTTCCGGATAGTCAGTTTAATCTGAAGGCTGAAATCTACCACGAACGTAAAAAACAGTCTATCCAACGCTGGAAAGTTATGCGGGAATTCCTCGAAAGCGATCTTTGTCGGGCCAAGTTTCTGATCGCCTATTTCGGTCAGGACAGCGAGGATTGTGGAAAATGTGATTATTGCCTTCGCAAACTTGCAGGCCATCATCCGGAAAATGTTGAAATTAGCCAACTAATGATGGATCAATTAAGGGCGCAGGCTATGACCCTCGATGAACTAATTGATTCGTTTAAGAACTTGGATCGATCAGTCATTTTAGCTTCCTACAAGGCGCTGTTGAAGGAAGAACAAATTCTTCTCCGAGAGGGTCTCATCTACCCTAATTCAAAATAAACTTCTATCTTTGCCCCCAGATCATTGGTCTACTTTGATCCACTTAATGACCACATTCCATTTGAAATTATGAAGACAAAAAAGGCAATTGTAGAAAATTGGTTACCTCGCTATACCGGAGAAAAACTAGAGAATTTTGGAGAGTATATTCTCATCTGTAACTTCCAAAATTACGTTGAAAAATTTGCCAAACAGCACGGTGTTCCTGTTGTTGGAATTGGAAAGCCAATGCAATGCGCCACAGCCAACAACATTACGATCATCAATTTCGGAATGGGTAGTGCCTCGGCTGCGACCTGTATGGATTTATTATCTGCCATCAAACCAAAAGCCGTATTGTTCCTAGGAAAATGTGGCGGATTGAAAAAGAAAAATGCCGTTGGTGACTTTGTACTTCCAATTGCTGCTATTCGCGGTGAAGGGACCAGTACGGATTACTTCCCACCGGAAGTACCAGCCCTTCCTTCCTTTGCCCTTCAGAAGGCCATTTCCACCACGATCCGCGATATGGAACAGGATTACTGGACAGGAACTTGCTATACCACGAACCGACGTGTTTGGGAACATGACAATGAATTCAAAAAGTACCTGAATAAGATTCGTGCCATGGCCATTGATATGGAAACTGCAACCATTTTTACGGTTGGTTTTGCCAACTCCATCCCAACAGGTGCACTCCTACTCGTTTCCGATCAACCGATGATCCCGGAAGGAGTGAAAACGAGTAAAAGCGACGAGAAAGTAACTTCCAAGTTTGTCGATATGCACCTGAAGATTGGAATCTCCTCGCTGCGTCAATTGATTGACAACGGTCACACCGTCAAGCATCTTCGTTTCGAAGACTAGGAATTACTCCAGGTAAATTCGCATTCCTTTTTTGGAATCAACTGAATAGTCGAAGCCGACTTTGTTTGTGCTTCCCTTTGGCACTGTCATCTCCCAGCTCAAAATCCCTGTTTGTGGATTCAATTTTGCTCCTTTGATGTCACCGTGCTTCACTTTAATGTCAGCATTCACCGAAATCGGAAACTGATCCTTGATGATCAATGGAATTTCGGCTCCACCATTGTTGCGGGCGATAATTTCCCAGGCGATATCTACCTTCAGACGCGATCCGATATATTTTCGCTTACTGAGTTCTTTGACCCGGTTGCGCTCTAATTGAATCTTTTCGTCTTTCCCCATGGAAATGCTGAGTGTGTCACGTGTAGATTCGGTATCGATATAGGTCTCTCCGATGAAAGTTCCATCAAAATAGATATTGGCGGCGCCACTCAACAAATTTTTGGACTCCCATCCGTTGATTTGAGCCACCAAATAGACCGTTGGATCAATTTTAGGAACGGCATGATACTCATAGTTTGCTGGCATGTCATAATTCTGAATGGCTACCCGTTGCTCACTTCCGTTTCCTGCAATCGAAAACTTGGATTGGATGGCATATTCTACTCTCAAATCCTTTGCCTCTTCTACAACCTCTACCTGATTCTGTCCTTCGCCATATCCGTCCAGTTGATCTTTCAGATCACGACGGCCTTTCTTTTTTCCTCTGACACCATTGACACTCTTCAACACACTTGCTCTTCTAGCACCTACTACCTGTACTTCTTCCGTTGCCATAGAACTTGAGGTAGCTGCATCGTACATCGTATAGGTTCTCGAGCTTTCAATTTCCTTTGCAAGTTTGTCTGCCCGCCACTTATTGCGCTGCATGGTAACTGGCTTCCTGTCCATGAAAAACTTCAAATAAGGAGCATTGATCACCAAGGTTCTATTTCGATATCCCATGAACGAAGCCACGAGGTTGCCCGGATTTTGAGGAACGTCTATTTCAAATTTCCCGGTGGCATCTGTCATGGCCGTTTTTGCTGGAAAATTCGAAAAGTAAATTTTAGCGAAAGGCATAGATTCTCCTGTTTTCAGATCAATCACCTCTCCCCTGATTCGCTGTCCGGCATAACTATATGCTTGATACGTCCTTTTCTGATCCAATTGATAACGATTTGGGGACCTATTATAATCAAGCATCCATGGTCTCAGTTCGACTTCGCTTGAATTCTGATAAGGTTCATTGGTCGATAGAATCAAATCTATTTTTTCCCAGTCAATCTCCGTTTCCTGACGAACCAGGGCCTTTGCTTCCAATTTTACCGGTGCACCAACACCTCCACTGCGTATATCATAATATGGTTCCCAGGAAGCTCGATCCGTCATATAATTAAACGTAAAATCGACTTTTCCTGCCTGCTTGACATCTGCCTCCACAACGATTTCTGAATAATGAATGATTGGTTTGCTTCGCTGCACCTCAATTTCCTGCCAAATTTTGTTCTTGCGATGATTTAAATCCTCTAGTTGTTTCCCTAACTCACTTTCCTTTTGAGAAATCTCCATCATCCTCGCATGAATAAAGGAGTATGCTTCCTTCAACTCAGCCACTTTCACACCAGTCTGACTCCCTTTCAAGTCTGTATTTTTAGATAAAATCTCCCGGTCCATTCGCAAGATTTCGAAAGCATCTTCAACCCTGATGATCTCCATGTCCAAATCATCCATTTTTTTATTCAAACGTGCTATTTCCTCATTACTAATACGTTCATCCTCAAAGTTTTTTCGCAAGGAAACAGATAAAATCGTCAGCGCGCCGGAGGCACGCAACTGAATTGAGTTGGGATCAATGTAATTGGTCAGTTTTGGGAATACCAATCGTTGCTTTCCAGCAGAAAGTTGCTGTTGAGCAACCCGATTCAATTGAGCACCTTCCAAAAATAAAATAGCCCCCGATAATTTCGACTTAATATTTACCTCCTTGTTCTGGGCATGCAATCCACTCAATGATAACAGCAAAACCACCAGACATTGACTCATTCTTTTCACGTTCATCTTTTTCATATTAAGTTAGTTCCTTACGATTTCTACTACAACTGATGCAACAATCCGTTTAATTCCATAACTGAGGATTTACTTTTTGATCAAAGGATAGATTAATTTTTCCAATCCATTCTGCTTAATCTCCAGCATTTGTTCTAATTGCCTTCCCAATTTACCTTTTGGAAATCCCTTTTGTCTGTACCAAACCAGATAGGCTTCGGGAAGTTGAACCAGGTATTTTCCTTCATATTTTCCAAATGGCATCATGGCATTTGCCAGCTCTAAAAGTTCCTTTCTGGCCTGATCATCCATCCGAAAAAATATATTTGTTTACCATTCAATCAATTATTTAAACACTTCAGGTTTTTGATTTCGCAGCATGACCAGAGTCACGTATCTTTGGTACATAGATAGTTAGTTACAAATCTAGTTTTATTGTTTTTGGTTGAAACCTGATTCTGTGTTTTTGAAGCGTTTTTTGGTTTGCGCGTGAGTGGTACACAGGATCAGGTTTTATTTTTACCCTCCTTTCTTCTTCACCCGATACCCCTGCTGACTCAACAAATCAGCAACTTTATCCCGAAAATTCCCCTGAACAATCACCTCGCCATTTTTGACACTTCCACCTACTCCACACTTGGATTTTAACATTTTCCCCAATTCCTTCAAATCATCTTCCGTCCCTATAAACCCTTCGACGAGCGTCACCTCTTTTCCGCCTCTTTGCTTGTGATCCAGAGATACATACAAGTTCTGTTCGCCCGGAGGTAGAGTTTCCGCATCTTCTGTATTGTCGTCTTCGTATTGAAAGTCCGGATTAGTCGAATAAACGACATTCACCCGGTTTTTATGCTTTTTACTCATTGTCTTTTGCTATTACGGCCGCCCGCAAATCATCACTGATCAAAAAATCTGCCCCTTTGCGCAAGGCTTTCCGGATTCCCTTGGGAGACCTCACCTCGAAGATAGCAACTTTTTTCTTTTGTTCCCGGAACCAGTCCACATCTTCCTTTTCCACCGCTTTATTCTTCAAAACGAGTCCATCCAGTTGCGGATAGCTTAGCAATAATTCTTTCGCAAAATTGACTGTAGGGGATGAAAAATAAACTTCAAAGGGCCCCTTCTTCAACTCTGGAACCCAGGCTTCATTGGATGTGATCAAAATCACCCGGTAGGTGCCCCCGCCATCTAAAAGTTCCTCTATCTCCTGACGCATTTTTACCGATGAAACATATTGATTCTCGCAGGCATTCAGGTGACGCAGATCCAGAAAAAGGGTCTTTTGGGGACCTTCCCAGACAGCCAAACGCTTCAATGAACACAGGTTCTCCCCCTGAATCCCCTTATAGGTGATCCCTGAAAGTTCCTCGCCAGTCTTTTCGGAAATACAACCTTCGCTATCCGTCTCCGAATCCAGTTGCGGATCATGGTACAACCAAAGACTCCCATCCGCTCCAAGTTGCACATCTACTTCCACCCCAGAAGCACCATCCAGTTCCAGGGCATGTTTAATTGCCTCATAAGAATTGGCATGATACAGCGAATTACTCCGGTTCAATCCGTTTCCGGCATGCCCGATCAACTCCACTTGCGGATTTGCATTTCCTTTGCGACAACCCGAAAGGACACCAACACTAACGAGGCAAACTATAAGCCAAACGAATTTGATATGCATAAGACAAGTAATGATTGTATCCTTTTCTTCCAGTAACACTTTCCAAAGCTAGTCCCAGGCCCAGATCACATTGCAATTTTCTTCTGCGACCAAACTTTAAAGCGGGTCCCGTTTGAAATTCCTGAAAATAAATGCGGCTGTGTGTCGCTTTTCGTAACTCATAAGTCGAAGAATAAAAGCCAGCATAAAAACCCGCTTCAAAATTCCTTTTACGAAGCAAATGACGGGACAATAAGTAATAAACTTCTGGATGAATCCTTTGTTGAAAGATTGTGCGATTTACAGCAAAACCTACCCCCAACTCTTGCTTCCAGGAATTTCCATAGACTTTACCGACGTGGGTAAAGAAATCCATCCGATTCATCCGGACATCCAGTACCAGGTCCTGTGCTGAAAGGGTTCCTACAAAAAGCAGGGCAAGGATATACAAGCGCATTTTCATTCTTCGACGGGAACAAAGATAGTTATTGTGAGTTCCCTGCTTCCATGGCGGATCATTCAAAAAACTTTATTTTTATCGCTAAAGACTCTTTTATTATGAAACGAATCGCCCTGTTTAGTTTAGCATTGATCCTCTTCACCCCCCTTCTCTTAAATGCCCAGCTCAAGCTGGAAAACATCATGAGGGGAGACGATTTCATTGGACATCAACCAGAAAATGCCTTTTGGTCCTGGGATAGTAAGCGAATCTATTTCAGCTGGAATCCGGGAAATGAACCGGGAAACAGCCTATTTTACTGGGAAAGCGGCAGGCCATCCGTTCATACAGCCTACGAAAGGGACATTTTGGACAGCTATCTCTCAGACCCTGAACAACATGGGCGAAGTCAGCGCTATTACATTCGAAGTGGGGCCATTTACGCTTTCAATACACAAGACAAAAAACACACATTAATCTACCAAAGCTCCACTCCCGTGAGAGAGCTTGTTTTTGTCCAAAACGAGCAGCTATTCTACTTTGTCCAGGCTGGAAATCTCTTCCGCTTTGACCGGTCGAAAGGCAGTATTCAACAAGTCACTAATTTCCAAAAAGGACAGGAAACAAAAGGTGACAAGGAGAGCGATTTTTTGTCTGAACAACAAATGGAACTCTTCCAGTACATCAAAGACGAAAAAGAAAGAAAAAAATGGCGCAAAGAAACCAGAGAAAGAGAAAAAGCCCCCTTCCCAACAGCCATTTATTCAGGCAATTTCTTCGTTAACAACATTCAACTTACAGCCAATGAAGAATACGTCCTCTACCGCCTATCTCAATACAAATCAGGCAAGGAAACCACTTATGCGGATTACCTGACTGAAGATGGCCATACCCAGGGTAAACCGGCTAGAGAAAAAGTAAGCATCAACAATTACAGTGAGCATAAACTTGGTATTTATCAACTATCGAGAGACAGTTTCTATTATGTTGATTTCAGTCATCTTAGTGGACTGGATGAACAAGCCTCCTACCTGGAGTTATACGAACCGACAAAAATTGCAGACCCAAAACCACGAAGAATCGTAATGAGTGAAGTGGTAATGAACGAAAAGGGCGACCAATGCGTACTCATTGTCAGAAGTCAGGACAACAAAGATCGATGGATCGTATCATTGGATCTGGAAACCGGAAAGATCGACGAACTCGAACATCAGCATGATCCAGCCTGGATCGGTGGACCCGGAATCAGTTCCTGGAACTTCGTTTTGGGAACTCTTGGTTTTCTGGAAGACGGAGAAAGCATTTATTTCCAGTCTGAGGAAAGCGGATTCTCGCATCTCTATAGCATGCATATACACACCAAAAAGAAAAAGCAATTGACCTCGGGAAACTGGGAAGTCCGATCCGTACAACTCTCCCGGGACAAAAAGCATTTTTACATTGAAGCCAACAAGAGTCATCCGGGAAATAGAGATTTGTATAAACTTCCCACGAAAGGTGGTGAACTAATCCCTATCCTCGTGAAAGACGGATTTCACGAAGTAAGCATCAGCCCGGATGAGAAACAGCTCGCTGTGCGCTATTCTTACAAAAACAAGCCATGGGAACTCTACATCGCAAGCAATAAAGCGAATACGGAATGTAAACAAATTACTCAATCAAGCTCGGAAGCTTTTCGGGCTTACCAGTGGAAAGAACCGGAAGTGATTCATTTTAAAGCACGGGATGAAAACGAAGTTTACGCCCGGATTTATCAGCCTGAATCAGCCAGGAAGAATGGAGCGGCAGTCATTTTTGTACACGGCGCAGGCTATCTTCAAAATGCGCACAATCGTTGGAGCTCTTACTCCCGGGAATATATGTTTCACAACCTACTCGTTGACGAAGGGTTTACGGTACTGGACATCGATTATCGGGCCAGCGACGGGTATGGTCGGGATTGTCGCACAGCCATTTACCGCCACATGGGTGGAAAGGATCTCAGTGACCAACTGGACGGACGCAAACTATTGATTGAACAATACGGAATTGACTCAAATCGCGTCGGAATTTATGGCGGTTCTTACGGAGGATTTATTACCCTCATGGCACTTCTGACCGAACCAGGAAAATTTGCCTGTGGTGCGGCCCTGAGATCAGTGACAGACTGGGCCCATTACAATCATGGATATACCTCAAACATCCTGAACTACCCAGAAACAGACCCGGAAGCATACCGTAGAAGTTCACCGATCTATTTTGCAGAAAACCTTTCAGATCCGCTGCTCATGCTCCACGGTGTGGTTGATGACAACGTTCAGTTTCAGGACGTCGTTCGACTTTCTCAACGCTTCATTGAACTCGGAAAGAAAGACTGGGAACTCGCTTTGTTTCCGGCCGAAGCCCATGGTTTCCGGAAAAGTAGCTCGTGGACCGATGAGTACCGAAGAATCCACGAATTGTTTTTGAAACATCTGCTGAAATAAGCTATGGAAATCAAAGAATTAAAGTCAATGGAGGAGATGTTGACACAATTGGACGTCATGCAGCAATTGTATCCTACTTTGAATGCCAAAACTTACGCATCTATGCTTGGACCTATGATTGATTTGGGCTACCAACAGATCGCTGTTTTCCAAAACGACAAATGTATTGCTCTAAGTGGATACTGGATCGGATGCAAGTTATGGTGTGGAAAGTACCTGGAGATGGACAATGTCATAGTGCACCCCGCACATCGAACTCAAGGGGCTGCGAAATACATGGCCGAATACCTGGAACAAAAGGCACTGTATGAAGACTGTAATATTTTAAGCCTGGACGCTTACACAAACAACTTCCAGGCTCATCGCTTCTACTACAATCAAGGCTACGAACCCAAAGGCTTCCATTTTGTAAAAACGTTGAATGAAGAGGGGCTCAGATAAAGTAATTTACTAAAAACTACTTTGTCAAACTCCCGGCTTTCCCGCAATCCAACAGTTCTATATAGAATTTGAGTGATTCGTAGGGTTGAATATCAAAACGACCAGTATTTGGATTGTACATCCCCTGGTCTCCGTATGCCATGTTAAACGGAACATAAAGGTGGTATTTCCCTCCTTTTTGCATTAGAGGTAATCCTTCCTGCCATCCGGGAACCACATTCAACAATGAAAAAGCAGTCAACGGCTGATTGTATTGTTCCACCATTTCAAAGGAGCTCTGAAGCGTATCCCCCAGACTATTGATCAAGATATAGTGTGCCAGTACATCATCGCTTGCCTCAGGTTTTGGTCCATTCCCCCGAACAATCGGGATCAGTACCAAGCCACTGGCAGTTTGCTCTGCCCCTTCCATTTTCGAAGCTCGTTCCATCATTGCGGTACCATTCAATTTGTTCATATCCGCAATAAAGTTCTGAATAATGCTCGCCTGCTCTGTTCTCGGAATCAAACTATCCGACTTTTTAAGTCCTGCCTCAAAACCAGCCACCAGAATCTTAATATCGAAACGGTCCCAGGCATTTTTCTTTTTCCAGCTTTCCGTAAAAAACATGGAAGAAAGCTTCCCGATACAGGCAGAACCGGATTTCACTTCTTTCTCATTAAATTCGTTCCCTTGCGCACCGAAAAGCCCTTTTAAGCTTTTTTGACAGGCCTCATCAAAAGCCTGCTCGTTCCCCAAACCTGCTTCAAAACCCTGAACAATTGAATTCAAATCGTATTTCTGAAAGTTTGGGTCACCCGACTCGGAAATCGAACGGGCATGATCTGCTCCCAAAGCATAGGAAAGACGATCTTTAAAGCCTTCCAGAATTAGCTGATCCTCCTTCTTCTCTTCTCCACAGCTTCCAAGCAGCAGAACGAGCAAAAACGGCAAATACCTTTTCATGAATTAACGAACAGCTAAAAGTTCCACATCAAATACCAATGTCATAAATGGTTTGATCGGACCTCCTGGATGTGGGTTAGCTCCATACGCCAGTTCTTGTGGAATGTACAGACGGTACTTAGCTCCCTCATTCATTAATTGAAGTGCTTCGGTCCATCCACGAATCACTTGAGAAACACCAAATGAAGCCGGCGTACCTCGTTGAATCGAGCTATCAAATACGGTTCCGTCAATCAGGGTTCCATGGTAGTGTACTTCAACCGTATCCTGTGCACCAGGTTTTTTTCCTGTTCCTGGTTGAATTACTTCATACTGGAGTCCTGAAGCAGTCACTTCAACACCTGCTTTTGTTTTATTTTTTTCCAAAAACGCTTCACCAGCCTTCTTGTGTTCTTCATATTTCGCCTCGCTCATCTCCTGAACGTATTCCTGGATATGTTGATTTGCTTCTTCCGGACTAAATCGTAGTTCTTTTCCTTCAAACACATCTTTGATTGCTTCTGCAAACACCATCGGGTCAATTTCACCTAAATCCTGCTGAATCAAACTTCCTGCTACACTCATTCCAACGCTGTAACTCACGTCCTTCAATTTTTCTGACATTGTGTATAATTTTCAGCAAATATACGCTTAATTATCTGGACAGATTAATGATCCCCGAGAAGATCTGGACACAGATTATTTTTATTAAAAATTTGTTAATTCCAAATTAATTATTTACCTTCCTGTGTTTCAAATCATTTAAACCATGCAAGTATTAGATTACCAATCCATCGAAAAGGAAGCTGTTCCTTCTCTGTCATTCCGGAAGGAAATGACGGTTAATCAGCACCCGGACCTACAAGAGCATCTCGAACAGGCGACCTTGCTTGGAAATGGATACCGGACCAAGGTGACCATCTACTTTCATGATGATGAGGGGCCACGAAAAGTCCAAACAACCATTTGGGCTGCGGGAGCCAACTACATTTGTCTGAAAGGCGGGATTTGGATTCCAATATCAAGAATTGAAAAAATTCAATTTTAACACTGATTATCAACTAGTTAAAAAATTAATCTTTCACTTGTTCGCCCTTTAAAAAGCAAGCATTATTCATAACAGGGTTTATTGTCAATCCTTTTCGTTTCCTAATTTTGAGGTATTCAACCCGAAATCAATTCAAACTTGAAGACGAAAAGGATTTTTTTATGCCTGATGCTGACTATTTCAGGAACGGTTTTATCTCAAAACCCGGTTTCCTGGAGCATTCATCAGTCGGAGGACAAATCCAGCATCTCCATTCATGCCCAAATTGAATCGGGTTGGCACATCTATAGTTTACACGTCGACGAAAACGCCGGACCGGCATCGACAAAATTTTATTTTGACAAATCAGACGCTTTTGAGTTGGTAGGTCAGGTATCTGAACCTCCTTCGGATGAAGTCTTTGACGAAAATTTCCAGGCTAAACTGCGCTTTTTCGAAAATCAGGTCACTTTTGAACAGAAAGTCAAGGTACTTAACAATGACACGCTCACTGGAAGTGTTGTTTATATGGCCTGCAATGAAGATCTTTGCCTGCCACCACAGGAAAGTAAATTTAAACTGAAACTCATCCCCCCACATGAATAATTTTTCTCCTACAAAGCTCCTTCGCGGAAATCGAAAAAAAATCGTTTTCGGATTCCTACTTACTTTGTTCTCTATTCTCCAGGTTCAAGGGCAGTTAGAATTGCCTGAAGACAAGGTACAATGGAAATTCCGGGTCGAACAAAATGAATGCGAAGCCACGATCATTGGGGAGATCACCATGGTTCCGAACTGGCACATCTATGCCCTTTACCTACCGGAAGGAAGTTTTTCCATCCCAACCAAGGTCAAGTTGGAAGCCAATCCAAACTATGAGCTTGTCGGAAAAGTTACCGAGCCAAAACCTCATTTTGAACATGATGAAATGGCGGATGAAGACCTTTATTACCACAGCAATCGAATCCTTCTCAAGCAAAAAATAAAGATTCTATCCAAAAAGAATTTTCAGATCAAAGGAACCTTCTCCTTCCAAACGTGTGATGACACACATTGCCTCCCTCCCTATGAAACGGAATTCACCGTTCAGGTTAAAGCTTGTTCCCCCAAAATAGAAGAAGCTAAAACAAACGAAGAGGAAAAAGGATCTGAGAAAACCCCAGATCAAAATACAGAGCAGAAAGATTCCGGCGCAAGTCAAACCTCATCGGTAGAAGAAGATAAAAATCCACCCGCTAATGAGGAGACAGGAAACTCTGCAGAGAAAGAGAAAAATAATCCTTCGAAAAAGGACAAAAAAAATAAAAACAGATCGCTATGGGTGATTTTTGCCATTTCCTTTGGGAGTGGCTTCCTGGCGCTCCTAACCCCTTGTGTGTTCCCAATGATCCCTATGACGGTTAGCTTTTTCACCAAACAAAGTAAGACCAAATCACAGGGAATTAGAAATGCGATCATCTACGCAATCAGTATTATTGCGATCTACATCTTATTGGGCGTTGTAATCACAGCTGTTTTTGGAGCCTCCTCTCTGAATGAGATGTCTACAAACCCCTGGTTCAATCTCTTTTTCTTTGCCTTACTGATCGTTTTCGCCGTGTCTTTCATGGGAGCTTTTGAAATCAGGCTTCCGAATTCCTGGATCAACAAAGCAGATAGCAAAGCAGACAAAGGTGGCTTCATTGGGATTTTCTTCATGGCTCTGGTGTTGGCCCTGGTTTCCTTTTCCTGTACCGGACCAATTGTTGGCTCTCTGATTGTAGAAGCGGCCAGTGTTGGAGGAATTACTCCCATTGTTGGAATGTTTGGTTTTTCACTAGCTCTTGCTTTACCATTTGCACTATTTGCAGCTTTTCCTGGCTGGCTAAACTCGATGCCTCAATCCGGCGGATGGCTGAACACAGTCAAAGTTGTCCTTGGATTTTTGGAGCTTGCACTCGCCTTCAAATTCCTTTCCAATGCGGATCTGGCCTGGCAATCGCACTTCCTGGAACGAGAACTTTTTATCGCTATTTGGATCGGAGTCTTTGCGGTACTCGCCCTTTACCTCTTCGGAAAAATCACTTTGCCACATGATACGCCAATAGAAAGACTTTCCGTCGGAAGAACTCTTTTTGGAACCCTGGTGCTCGTATTTGTTATTTACATGCTTCCAGGAATGTGGGGTGCTCCGCTCAAACTGATCAATGCCTTCCCTCCTCCCAATCACTATGCAGAATCCCCGCTAGGAGTCGGTGGGGGTGGAAATTCTGGCGGACATGAACAGGAAAGTATACCAGGAACCCATTTGGGACCACAAAATATCATGGCATTCCATGATTATGACGACGCCCTGGCCTATGCCAAACAGGTAAACAAGCCTCTTTTTGTCGATTTTACCGGATGGAATTGTGTCAACTGTCGAAAGATGGAACAGGGAGTTTGGGGAGAACCTGGAATCATTGACATCCTTAAAGAAGATGTAATTGTCGTCTCTCTTCACGTAGATGAGCGAACAGAACTGCCTAAAGAAGATCAAAAAACAGTTGATATTCAGGGTAAGAAGCGGAAAATAAGCACGGTTGGAGACAAATGGATGCTGAAGCAGATCAATGAGTATAACATTGCCGCTCAACCATACTATATCATGCAAAGCCCGGATGGAAAAGACTTGAACAATGGGTCCGCTGACTATCAAAACCACCGTGATCCGGCCAAATTCCAGCAATGGTTAAAGGACGGTTTAACAGAGTTCAAAAAAAACAAGTAATCCGAACCAACTTTTAGACTTTAATTTCGTTCTGATTTGAAGTAATATTTCTGGCATTTTTTTTGATCACTCAGGTAGTCAAAAAAAGTGATACTGTGATAAATTATAAGTATCTTTACTGCTAGATTAAACCTTCATATTTATGAATCGAATTATTACCGCCTTACTGATCTTCTTCAGTTTTGCCGCTTTCGGACAGGAAAACAACAAAAAACAACCAGCCAATTGGGTGCAGATGATGCATGACCCGAACGTTAATTTTTACGACGTTCAAAAAGCTTTCAATGATTATTGGAAAGACCGTGAAATCATCAAAGGAGCCGGTTATAAGCAATATAAACGTTGGGAAGCGTTTATGGAACCACGGGTGTATCCAAGTGGAAAAAAGGAACTTGCTTCATTGGCCTATGAAAATTTCAAAAAATGGGAAAAAGAGCATCCAGCTTATCAGAATAAATCCAGCAACGGAAACTGGACTTCTTTAGGCCCGGTAGGAAAACCTACAAATGGAGGTGCCGGTCGCCTCAATTTCGTTCGCTTTGACCCGTCCAACCCTAATACCATTTTCGTGGGTGCACCGGTAGGAGGACTCTGGAAAAGTACAAACAGTGGTTCAAGCTGGTCTTCAAACACAGATCAACTCACTGTAATTGGTTGTACAGACATCGCGATTGACCCGAATAATTCTCAAATCATGTACCTGGCCACAGGGGATGGTGATGCAAGAGACAGTTATAGTGTTGGGGTATTGAAATCTACTGATGGTGGAAATAGTTGGAACACTACTGGTCTGAACTGGAGTGTTACAGAGCAAAAAACGATTTCCCGCTTATTGATCGATCCTACGAACAGCAACATGATTATTGCCGCTACAAGTGCTGGTATTTATCGTTCTTTAGATGCTGGTGCTAACTGGACAATTGAACGTACTGGTTCATATAAGGACATGGAATTCAAACCAGGCGATCCCAACACGATTTATGCAGCCGGAACTTCTTTTGTTCGATCTACAGATAATGGAAATAACTGGTCCACCATTACCTCTGGTTTACCATCAAGTGGACAAGTAGCTCGGATTGCCATCGCAGTCAGTAACGCTAATAGCAATTATGTATACCTCGTGATCGGGGAAAATACCAATTACGGATTGCTCGGGGTTTATCGCTCTTCAAACAGTGGTACGAGCTTTACCCAACGCGATAGTGGTACTTTAAACCTCTTGTCAAGCAATTCAGACGGATCCGGGGCCAGAGGACAAGCCTGGTACGACCTGGCCATTGCAGCATCTCACACGAATGCAGAAGAAATCTACGTTGGTGGTGTGAATATATGGAGATCAACTAGTGGAGGAAGCTCCTGGTCTCTGGTGGCCCACTGGTGGGGAGACAATGCCCCTTATGTTCACGCGGATCAGCACGACCTGATTTTTAGTGGAAGTACGCTATACTCAGGGAATGACGGCGGAATTTTTAGAACAACTAACAGCGGTTCTTCCTGGACAGACCTAAGTTCTAACCTGGTTATTGCCCAGCAATACCAATTAGGACTGTCTGCCAGTTCTCCAAACCTGATTATCGCAGGACATCAGGACAATGGTTCAAACCTGTTTTCTTCAGGAACATGGACAAATGTTATGGGGGGAGACGGAATGTACTGTCTCATCGATCGGACGAATAACAATGTTATGTATGCTTCTTACCAGTACGGACAGCATCAAAGATCTACGAACGGAGGAAGTTGGTTTGATCCGATTGACACGGATCTTCCCTCCGGTTCTGGAAATGCACACTGGGAATCACCATTGCATCAGGATCCAGTGACTGCCACCACACTTTATGCCGGAGGTCGATCGAACCTATACAGATCTACCAATCAGGGAACCAACTGGACGATGTTGGGTGCACCAGGAGGTTCTGGAGACATTCTCGAATTTGATATCGCTCCAAGTAATAATCAGGTGATTTATGCCATTCAACAGAATCGCGCTGCCAGATCGAGCAATGGAGGAAGCAGTTGGACAAACATTTCTACGGGTTTACCAATCAGCTCGCTCATGCCGGAGGACATAACCGTTTCTGATGATGATCCAAATATTGCCTGGATCACTTTCTCTGGATACAGTGCAAGTAGCAAAATCTACAAAACAACAAATGGAGGAAGCAGTTGGACCAATATATCATCCGGACTTCCTAATGTGCCTTGTAATACCGTCGTACACGATTATAATTCAACGAACGGCGCCATTTACGTAGGAACAGATATTGGTGTTTATTACACAGACAACGATCTGGGAGCATGGCAGTTTTTCTCGACAGGACTTCCACGAGTGGTTGTACGTGATTTGGAAATATACTACCCAACTGGCTTGCTTCGTGCCGCCACTTACGGTCGCGGAACCTGGGAATCAGATCTTTATTCTTTGAATTCACCACCCGTTGCAGATTTCGTTGGTGCCCCTACTAGCATCTTCGAAGGGCAATCAGTGAATTTCACGAATATTTCAACTGGAAATCCAACCGGATATAACTGGTCTTTCTCAGGAGGAACACCAAGTAGCAGTACAGCAACCAATCCATCTGTAACCTATAACACGGCCGGAGTTTACCCTGTTTCGCTGACAGCTACCAATGCATTTGGATCTGATACGGAAACAAAAACATCGTACATTACAGTTACTGCCATTGATCCGCCAGTTGCGGCTTTCTCAGCAGACAAAGTAAGTATTTGTCCTTTTGCCTCCATCAATTTTACGGATGAATCAACAGGAGACAACCTAACTTACAGCTGGAGCTTCCCTGGAGGAACTCCGAATACAAGTAGTTCTCCAAATCCAACCGTTTCGTATCCTTTTGCAGGAACCTACACCGTCACACTCGTTGTTAGCAATGGAGGTGGTTCCAGTACCGAAACAAAAACTGATTATATTTCTGTGGGGACAGGAAATGGCCTGGATCTTCCTTTTAGTGAAGGATTTACCTCAGGGGTCTTTCCTCCAAATGCGAACTGGAATGTCGTTGATGCTGGTGGAAGCGGAAATTGGGAGCACACAACAACAGCTGGTTTGGCTCCAACAGACGGAAACTCTGTTCGTTTTGACAATTACAGCTTTGACGACAGTGGTTCCAATGATGAATTCTGGCTTCCTGGATTAAACCTCGCCGGATACCAAAGTGTTACTTTGAGTTTCGACCTGGCTTATACCACATATGATGCAGCTAATTTCGACGGATTGGAGATTTTGGTTTCAGATAACTGTGGAAACAGTTTCACCAGTGTTTACTCAAAATCCAACATGGATCTTAGTACTACCGGAGCACCATTAAACACGCAATTTGTTCCAACATCTGGTCAGTGGAGAAGAGAAACGATCGATTTAAGTGCATACAGCTCAGCAAGTAATCTACTTATTTCCTTTAAGAACATCGCAGGATACGGAAATACACTTTACATTGACAATATTGAAATTACTGGAATGGGTGGGCTTCCCACGGCTAACTTCGGAAAAAATGTCAGTGATCTCTGTGAAGGAGAAAGCGTTACATATAACAGTGTCGTAACTGGTAACCCAACTTCTTACAACTGGTCTTTCCCAGGAGGTACACCTTCGTCAAGTACTGATCCGAACCCAACAGTAAGTTATTCGACTGCGGGAACCTACGATGTCACTTTGACGGTGAGCAATGCCAACGGAAGTGATACGGAATCCAAAACAGGGTTCATCACGGTGAAATCAAGCCCTACCCCAACGGTAAGCGCCTCTGGAGCTACCAGTTTGTGTTCTGGAGAAGAGCTCTACTTAATCAGTTCTTATGCCAGCTCCAATGTTTGGAATACCGGTTCTACCAACGACAGTCTATTAGTGACCAGCAGCGGGTCCTATTCTGTAACAGTTACCCAAAATGGATGTTCTGGACAATCTGCTGTAACGGATGTCACTTTCTTTGATCTTCCTAGTATTAGCGAGGGAACAATTACTGCGACAAGTACCTGTGCCTCCAGCGACGGAAGCATTCAGGTTAATGGTACCGCAACTGGTACGATCAGTTGGAGTGGAACTGGTAATGGAAGTGCCAACAATATTACCTTGCCATACACGATCAATAATCTGGCGGCTGGAAGTTATCAGATCAGCTTCCAGGATCAGAACGGATGTTCCGCAACTGATTTGCAGGCAACAGTAGATAGCCCTAACAAACCAGGAATCCCTTCTATTTCAACGAATGGTTCAACGACCATTTGCGATGGGGAGAATTTAACTCTTACCTCTTCCTCTTCTGTGAATAACGTGTGGTCCACTGGAGAAACGTCTCAAAGCATTACAGTTGCGCAAGGAGGAACATACACACTTCTAATCAGTGATAACGGCTGTGATTCAGATCCGGCTTCTATTACAATCACCGTGAACAGCAAACCAATCATTACGACAGGAGTTATTGTTAACCCTAGTGCCTGTGGAAATTCAGACGGAAGCATTCAGGTAAATGGAAGTGGAAATGGAACACTCAGCTGGACTGGAGTCAGCTCTGGAAGTACTTCGACCAGTCTGCCTTTCAATATTTCCTCTCTGAAAGCTGGTTCTTACTCCGTTGTATTCAATGACGGTTGTGAATCTAACATGCTTACCTTGTCACTCAATGATCCAGGCGCTCCATCAGCACCGGTAATTAGTGCAGACGGACCAACAACTTTCTGTGAAGGAGGCAGTGTTACCTTAAGCTCTTCAGCAAATAACAATACGTGGTCCAACGGTTCAACCGACCAAAGTATTACGGTTAGTACAAGCGGAACGTACTCAGTCACAAGCATTGAAAACGGATGTACTTCTGAAGCTGCGAGCATTCAGGTTACCGTTGAACCAAAACCGGTCATTTCTGCTGGAAGTCTTGTGAATGCCTCCGATTGTTCGAGTAGTGACGGAAGCGTCGTTATATCAGCAAATGGTGTTAGTTCAGGTGATTTAAGCTGGACTGGGCCTTCTTCAGGAAGCATGACTGGTGTGAATATGCCATTCACAGTCAATAACCTGGAGGTGGGGACTTATCAATTCAACTTCAGTACACTACCTGGTTGTAGTTCGCCTGAAATTCAGGTAACCATTGAAAGTAACACACAACCAACTGCTCCTGTCATCACGACAGATGGTTCTACCGTCATTTGTGAAGGAACTGAATTGACCCTGACTTCTTCTTCGGAAACAGGAAATCACTGGTCAACTGGAGAAACTACCAAGTCAATTGTTGTGAGTACTGCAGGAACTTTCACACTTTATGCGGTCATCAATGGATGTGTTTCGGAAACTGCTCAAATAGACATCACCAGCACACCTTCTCCTACAATTTCTGCAGGATTGTTAATCAACCCGTCATCTTGTGGAACCAACACAGGATCAATTGCAGTGAATGGAAGTGGATCAGGAACCATTACATGGTCAGGAACTTCTGGTGGTACGCTTGCAGCTACTTTACCAACCACCATTCAAAACCTGAAAGCAGGATCTTATGACATCGTATTCAATGATGGATGTCCTTCCAATACCTTATCTCTGTCGCTCTCTGATCCAGGCGCTCCTGATGTTCCAACTATTTCAGCTAGTGGCCCAGTCAAATTCTGTGAAGGTGATAGCGTTGTCTTAACTTCTTCTGTGGCAGATGGCTTGTTCTGGTCCAATGGAGAAACCAGTCAATCTATTGTTGTCAAAACAGAAGGAACTTATTCAGTCAGCGCTTCTCAAAACAACTGTACATCTAGTTCAAAAAGCATTACCGTGATCGTTTATCCGACTCCTCAGGTAATTTTGGAAGACTTCGGAACAGTTTGTCTGGGACAGGGCATTGTTTCACTTGACCAGGGAGACCCTTCAGGTGGTACATACAGTGGAGATGGTATCAGTGGGAATACATTCGACCCTACTGTTGCCGGAGTTGGTTCTCATACAATCACCTACTCATTTACAGATGGAAATGGTTGTTCCAATACCATTAGCGGAGATATCATTGTTGATGCCTGTGCCAGTGTTGAAGAGATGGAATCAGCCAGTTTCCTAATCTTCCCGAACCCGGCGAAAGAACAAATCACGATCAAAAATTTGGGCAACTCCAAAATAGAGCGTGTTCAGTTCTACAATAGCCTGGGGCAAATAATCATGGACGTGCCAATGGAGCATCTCGAAAAGCAGATTTCAATTCAGGAACTTGCCAGCGGAAGTTATCAGATTCGATTTGTAACCGAGCAGGGAACGGTCTGGAAAAAGATCCAAATTCACCACTAATATTTGTGATCATATAAATTAAAAAGGGGGCTTTAAGCCCCCTTTTTTGTTCTCAATAATCTGTATGGTTTAAGCGGTAATTCTGATCTCATAAGAATCAATTGTCACCAAATCTCCGTCTCGCAGTTTGGCTCTTTTTCGCAATTCCCTTGCTCCATTTAAACGTACTTCCCCCTCAGCAACAATCATTTTCGCATGTCCACCTGTTTGAGCAATTCCAAGTGCCTTTAATAAAGCGATCAGCTCAATGTACTCCGATCCTTCTTCCAGTTTAAAATCTATCTTCTCCATTTCAATATGAATTCTTTAAACATTTCTTCAGCCGCTCCAAATGAGCTCAATTGCCCTGCTCCAAGCATCGCCTCAAGTTCATTCATTCTTTCCTGGAATCCTTCCATCCCGTAAATGTGTCCCAGGATCATTTCTTTCAAGCTTTCTCTGAACCAATATAAATCCTGCTTCTTCCGATTGTGAGAAAAGGAAAGATTCTCCGTGGTCAGTTTACAAAATTCATCAATTTTCTCCCATACGGCACTCATGTCTTCTGATCGAAAAGCGCTTACCTTCATCGATTCAGCCGTCCACTTATTGCTGTTCGGAGGAAACAAATGCAAGGCATTTTGGTAAGTTCTGCGTGCTTTTTCCGCTGTCTTCTCATTCTCCCCATCAGCTTTTGTGACCAGCAGTAAATCGGCCATTTCCATGATCCCTCGTTTAATTCCCTGTAGCTCATCCCCTGCTCCCGAAAGCATCAATAACAGGAAAAAGTCCACCATCGAATGAACACTCGTCTCCGACTGCCCGACCCCCACTGTTTCAACAATGATTGCATCAAATCCAGCTGCTTCACAAAGAAAAATGGATTCTCTTGTTTTCCGAGCCACTCCGCCTAATGAATCTCCAGCCGGCGAGGGACGAATAAACGCCTCTTTTCGAAGCGAAAGTTGTTCCATTCTGGTTTTGTCTCCCAAAATACTCCCTCCGGTCTTTTCACTACTTGGATCAATGGCCAACACTGCTACTTTCTTCTTGCGTTCAATCAACTCGAGTCCAAAAGACTCGATAAAGGTGCTTTTTCCGACTCCCGGAACTCCGGTAATTCCTATTCTGATAGAATTCCCTGAGAAAGGGAGACACTCCCGTACCAGGTGTGCAGCGGCCTCTGCGTCTTCTTTTCTTCTACTTTCCAGGAGCGTAATTCCGCGAGCCAGGGCATGCCTGTCCCCCGCCCGAATTCCTTCGAATAGTTTCTGAGGATCATATAGCTCTTTTCGCTTTTTACGACTGTTCAGCCAATTTTCAAGTTGATCTCCTTTCACGCAGTGAATTTCTACAAAATTAAAGGAATAATTCCATTACTTTGTATTTCAAAGATTTGTCGTGACAAAAATCGGCTTGCTTTCAGACACTCACGGATACCTGGATCCCAAAATTTTTGACTATTTCAGTGAAGTAGATGAAATCTGGCATGCCGGAGATGTCGGAAGCACTCAGGTCATTGAAGAACTGCGGGCATTTAAACCACTTCGAGCTGTCTATGGGAACATCGACGATCATCAAATCCGACTCCAACTGGAAGAGACGGAACGCTTTTGGGTAGAGGACTGTGAAGTTTTGATGACTCACATCGCCGGACGCCCGGGAAAGTACAATCAAAAAGTATTTGAAGAACTGGAAAAAAGAGTCCCTAAAATATTCGTTTGCGGGCACTCTCACATTCTTCTGGTACAGAAGGATCCACGTTTCGACATGCTCTGGCTCAATCCGGGAGCTTGCGGCTACAAAGGATTTCACAAAGTCAAAACCCTACTCCGTTTTGAAATCAATGGTTCCCAAATCCAAAACATGGAGGCCATTGAAATTGGAAAACGGGCCTAGTAGAATATTTCCTATTTTTATCCGTTACTAGGGAACATGAAAATACTCGGAGTTATTCTTTGTCTGATCGGATCGTTGGCCCTCCAGGCTCAAATCGGAGGTAAAGGAGCATTTTCTGTACTTGACCTCCCTTTCAACGCCAGAAGTGCCGCTTTGGGCAATGACTTCATCTCTTCCAGAGATCAGGATGTAAATATGGGAGTTCAAAACCCAGCCCTGTACAATCAAAAAATGGATCGTCACTTAGGCGTCAATCAGGGACTGTTGGCAGGGGGAATCAACATGGGTATGATCAGTTATGGTCGGAAATTGAACGATAGCATCAACTGGGGTGCTTCCTTTAGATATTCCAGCTACGGGATCATGGATCGTTATGACGAAGCCGGGATTCTTACCGGGAAACTCTATGCCGGAGATTTCATTTTTGGAATCGGAGCTTCCAAGAAAATTCCGTTGAAACAAAAGAAAAACGACAGTCTGCCTCCAGATCAACAAGCAGCCTTTCACATTGGCGTAAATTCAAATCTACTCTACGGTCAATATGAACGTCAGACAAAACTGGGACTGGCTTTTGACCTGGCTGCTTCTTATGAAGTTCCCGCTTCTAATTTTTTCCTGACAGCCGTCCTCAAAAATGTGGGCGCGCAATTTGACCGAAGTCCAAGTCTGACACCGTGGGAATTACAGCTTGCAGTAGCACATAAGGTGAAACACGCCCCCTTTAGATTCACGCTACTAATGCACCATCTGAATACTTTTGATTTGACCTATACTGACCCGAATCAACGACCGGACATTGATCCGCTGACAGGAGATACCATCCCAATTACACTTCCCGGCTTTGGAGAAAAAGTATTTAGACACCTCAGCTATCAGGTCGAATTGATTTTCAGTAAAAACCTCCATCTTCGCACAGCTTTTGATTATCATCGTCGTCAGGAACTTAAGGTTTCTGAACGACCTGGAATCGCTGGATTTTCTTTTGGGATCGGAATGTATTTCAAACGATTCTCTCTCGATTATGGATTAATCGCCTATTCAGCCGCAGGGTACAGCAACCTAATTACCCTGACCACCAACCTCGAAAAGTGGAGGAATTAACGTCCTCTCCCTATTTGGTTAAAAGTTATTATCAACAGAAAAAAGTTCATATTTTTTTGTAACCGGACAATCAAATAAACCGTATATTAGCTCAAACCAAAAAAATAGTTTATATGAAAAGATTATCGCTATTAGTTGGAGCAATTGCACTATCAACAGCTGTTTTTGCTCAAAGACCTACCGAAGGAAATCCATTTTCTCTTGAGGGTCAACTTTCGTTGAGTGCATTAAACCAAACATTCAGCGCACCATCTGTTAAGCTTCGTTATTTCGCTGCTGACAACATCTCTATTCGTTTAGGATTAGGATTTGATAATGCAACTGATGTAACAAATGCATACGGAAACGGAAATGACGGAAATCCAAGTGCTGATTCGGTTGGAGTTTGGACTTCTAAGGCCTCTAATACAATGATTGCCATCGGAGGTGCTTACCACTTCTCTCAAATGGACAGATTGTCTCCATACGGATTCCTTGACGTAATGATCGGAATGGGGGGTACAAATGACGAGATGGAAAACTACGATGGAAATACGGATTCTTACATGAAAGGTGCGAATTCAACAATGGAATCTAAGTATTCAACTTTCGGATTGAATATTGGTGCTGGATTTGACTATTACTTCGCTGAAAACGTATTCGTTGGTGCAGAGGTAGGATTCTTGTTTAACTCATGGAAAGATAAAGATGGTAGTATGACTGTGAACTCCACAACGACTACAATTCATCCATCTGGAAACAATTCAGCTTTCATGACGAACTCTTTCGGACTTCGTCTTGGATGGAGATTCTAAATTGAATATCACTTTAGTAAAAAGGTCAGCTCAAGAGCTGGCCTTTTTTAGTTTAGGTAAATCAGCATGAAGAAGATGCTTAGCACCAGGGATAAAACATTCAAAATAAAAGCCAGTTTCCCCAATTGAAATGCCTCATGATATTCAAAGGGATCTGATTGGTAAATTTTCCTCAGGTAGAAAAAGATTCCCATAAAAGGAAGAGAAAGCAAAACAGCCACCCAACTTAGGTACCAACAAAAAAGTATTCCCACCACCCCGGTAGCGATTCCAGCTATTGAAAGAACACGAAAACGACTTGTTTCCATAGAACAATATTAATAAAAAAAGGGAGCATTGCGGCTCCCTTCCCTATTTCGATTAAGACTCTTATCTAAAGTCATGTACTGCATTGTTCATTGTCTGAACAAAGATGAATACGAAAGCAATTACGAAGATCAGGAACAACACTGAAATGATCAGTCCGATCAATCCGCAAATGTAACCTGCTCTCGCGGTTTTATATGACTGCTGATAAGCAGCTGGGTCTTCCTGATACAATCTCTTGTCTCTAGGATGCAATGCCAGAGCAATGATCCCGCAAATGATCCCAATGACCCCGTAAAGCCAAAAAGTTGCCAGTGAAATAATCCCGAGCACTAAAGTTGCCGTAGCATTTGGTAAGGTTTTGTTTCCCTGAATCTCCGACGAAGACCCTCCATCAAGTATATCACTCATAATAGTTTATTTTAAATGTTTTAAGTTAAGTGTGTACATGGTTCCAAATGCAATTGCAATGATCAACGCAAAGACAAATGAAACATACACCATGGAAGACATCGTTCCTTCCGAGGTATCAATGCTACTCACAAACAGCGCACTCCCAATCAAAGGCAGCACCTGTCCGGCCACGTAGACATAAAAACCATTCTTTTTCAGTCTCCACATCATCAATGCTCCCAATAAACAAAGCAGATTTCCCGCCAGAGTAGCCAAATAGGAAGTCATTCCCCATTTTTTAAGAGCCACAATCTGACTATCAATCGACCCCATGTTTACCCGTCTAAAAATACGCTTGCTATTCTCAAGACTTTCCAGGGCCATATCAAAAGTAAAGATATTGTACAGGGACCCCAAAATCCCTAAACCTGTGCCAATAAACGTAAGAATACAAAGCACCTTCAGGAACATTGGCATTCCGGTGTTACTCTCAGGCAAATCAAGTTGTTCTTCCACGGGTACAAAAATAAAAAAAGCCTGGCCTAAACAGCCAGACTTTAAAATTAATCAATCTTCTGATTATTTCAGATGTTTTGCATTGATCCAGTAAAGAACAATGAAAAGCGCTGGGAACAAAGATCCCAAAATCAACGCAAAATTCATTGCACTTTCGATAGCAGCTGTACCAGCTGATGCAAAAGCAGCACTCATTTCGTCATTCATTCCGGAAGCCTCAACAGCATCCCCCATGATATGACCAAGGTACCCTTTTACAACTACCCACATCAATACGACAGCGATTACCTCACATGCCGTCCAGATGTAAAGACCCATTTTACTGAGTTTCCACATTTGAAGTGCTCCAAACAATGTTCCCAGGTTCAAGGCCAACATCACCCAATAGTAATATCCAGCGTACTCCTTCAAACCAGGATCCTGAATAAATAAACTGGAGATGATCCCCCACGCTGAACCAATCCAGGTCAGAATACATAGCACTGTCAGGAAGGTAGGTCGCTTTCCTGCATTGCTTTCATTTACGTCTAATGATTCCGTCATAATAGCAATAATTTAATAGTTAATAGAACAAATATATGATTTAATCCGGACGAACCTAATTTTTATCTAAATTTTATTTTAACATTCAATTTGTTAAAAACCCAGTTTAAGATTAAATTTGAGTATGAGAATTTACTTTTTAATCCTGAGCGTAATCCTACTTGGCTCCTGTAAAAAAAAGGATTTAGAATTCAGGATGCAGGGAAAGGTGACAGACCTAAGCTTCAATAAAGGCCTGGACGGAGGAATTATCGAAATCAGAGAACTGGGAAGTAACGGCGCTATCTCTGGAAACCCTATCGTCAGTGCAACATTGGATGCCGGTGGAAATTACGATGTCACTTTTAAACGAAAATCGGTCATCAAGTACCTCATCCATATCAAAAAGGACAACTATTTTGAAGTGGACAAAGAAATTCCATTCGGTGATTTACAGGTAAACGAAACAAATACCTATAATTTCCAGACAACCGCCAAGTCCTGGGTAAAACTACATTTCATCAATCAGGCTCCTTCCTCCGCAGATGACCAGCTACGCTTCATCAAACAAGATGGCAAAGAAGGTTGTGAACTTTGTTGCCCGGACACCGATCGTTTTGTTAATGGGACCAAGGATAGCATTTTTTATTGCATCAACGATGCGAACACCAGCTACTCTTATTTCTTTTGGTCTGAGAATCCGAGTGATTTCGGTGAAGAGTCCATCACGACCATTGCCTTTGACACGGTAGAAATTGTCAAGAACTGGTAATTACAGTTTGTTCTTAGCTCTTTGAGAACGCAGTTCATTCACCTTCTGATTCATGTTGGTCATGACCATGGAGTACAGCTCTTTCATTTTTCCATCCAGAGACGCATAATAATTTAAGGAGCGATCAAACCTTTCATATTCCATTCCTCGTTTTTCCAGCACCTGATCTCCTGATTTCTTCAGACAGAGTTCAAATTGATCCGGGCGTGGGTACCTTGACTGAATATATTGCTCTAAAAGCATCACGTCCTCCATAATTTGAACCATGGTATCTTCCGGAATTAAATCTTTCGGTGCATCCGGTACTTCAAGGCTCGTTTCACAGGCAAACAATGCTCCAAGAAAAACTATGATCAACGTCCATTTCCTCATCGGATCATCTGAATTCTTTTTCCCGCATTTCGATCCAATACCTTTTCTCCGTCATAAACCTGTTCCCCATTCACCCAGGTACTCAATACCTTTCCTCTGAAAGTCACTCCTTCAAAAGGAGACCAGGCACATGCATAAAGTAAATCCTTCTTCTCGACCTTCGTTTGCGCATCCAAATCAACTAAAACGAGGTCGGCCCAATATCCTTCTCGAACATATCCCCGATCCTTCAAACGAAAACAATCCGCTGGAGCATGAGCCATTTTCCGAACCATGGTGGGCAGATCAAAACGACCTTCATTCACCTGATCCAACATGGCTGGCAAAGCATGTTGAACCAAAGGCCCTCCTGAAGGTGCCTTGAAATAAGAATTATTCTTTTCTTCCAGGGTATGGGGAGCATGATCTGTGGCAATTACATCAATCCTATCATCCAAGAGGGCTTTCCATATTTCTTCCCGATCCTCCAGCGACTTAACAGCAGGATTCCATTTTATTAGTGAGCCTTTCGAATCGTAATCCGCATCGGTAAACCACAAATGATGCACACAAGCTTCCGCAGTAATCCTTTTCTCTTTCAGGGGAAGATCATTTCGGAAAAGTTCCAACTCTCTCGCTGTCGAAATATGCAGGATATGCAGCCTCGTTCCATATTTTTCCGCCAGACGCACAGCCATGGATGAAGAGCGGTAACAGGCTTCGGCATTTCTTATGATTGGGTGAATACTTATTGGAGGTTCTTCTCCATAAGCAGCTCTTATTTCTTCTGTATTCTTACGGATTGTCGCTTCATCTTCACAATGGGTAGCGATCAATCCCTCCACCTGGGAGAACAAACCATCCAGGATTTGCTCGTTGTCCACCAGCATATTTCCCGTAGAAGAGCCCATGAAAACTTTTACTCCACAAACCCATTCATGATCTACTTTTAAGACCTCTTCCAAATTTTCATTGGATGCCCCCATGTAAAATGAATAGTTTGCCGGAGAACATTTTTCCGCAATCCGATATTTATCCTCCAGGAGATCAATGGTTAGCGTATTCGGAACCGTATTGGGCATTTCCATGAAGGTAGTAATCCCTCCTGCCACCGCTGCCTTTGATTCCGAGGCAATGGTTGCCTTATGTGTCAAACCCGGTTCTCTAAAATGAACCTGATCATCAATACACCCTGGAATCAAGTACTTTCCCCCGGCATCGAACTCTTCTACATTCGAAGAAGTCTCAAGCCCCTGTCCCAAACGCTCAATTCGTCCACCAACAATGAGCAAATCTGATTCAATGATTTTTCCTTCGTTAACAACTCGTGCATTCCGAATAAGTAAATCTTTCATTAAACGTCCATTTTACGCATTTTCCAAACTCCGAAAAAAGCTTCTTTGAAAATTCCTGAGCTCATTTTAGAGGTTCCCTCTTGTCGATCCGTGAATGTTATCGGAACCTCTTTGACTTTAAATCCATGCTTTAAGGCGGCATACTTCATACAAATTTGGAATGCATAGCCTTTAAAAGGAATATGATCCAATTGAATGCTTTCCAAAACTTCCCGCTTGTAGCATTTGAAACCAGAAGTGGTATCCTTGATTCCAATAAAGAGAATCATTCGAACATAAATAGAAGCAAAATAAGACATCAATACCCGACCGATTGGCCAGTTTGTAATTTTCCCTCCTCGACAGTATCTGGAGCCGACGCTCAGATCGTATGAATTCTCAGTGAGTTCAGCCAATAAGCGACTTAAATCATCCGGATCATGGGAAAAATCACAATCCATCTCGAAAATGTAATCATATCCGTGTTTCATCCCCCACTTGAATCCGTGAATATAGGCCGTACCCAGACCTTGCTTTCCAGCTCTCTCTTCCAAATGAAGGCTGTCTCGGAATTCTTGTTGCAAATTCCTGACAATTTGCGCTGTACCATCCGGGGAACCGTCATCAACAATCAATATGTGATACTTTTCAGGATACGAAAAAACGCGTCGAAGCATCTTCTCTATGTTTTCCTTTTCGTTATACGTTGGTATGATGACCAGACTCTTCGACAAAGCTCTTTTTTTATTCCGGTTAAATTTAAGTCTTAATTTCTATCTGGCAAACCGAGGCCTTTAATTTTAACGTTCGTTTTCAATTTAATATTCACTCTCCTAGCTTCCGAATAATCAGCTCCGACTCAAAGCCTTTTCCCATCAGGTAACGCTGAATCTTCACTTTCGTTTCAAAATCTTCCTTTCTCCCTCCAAGCTCCTTTTCCTTGCGCGCAATCAAATAGGCTATTGTTTCCTCGTAATCATCCTCACTTAGTTCACTAAAGGCCTCCCTGATAATACTTTCCGGGACGCTTTTTTGTTTGAGATAAGCCCTGATCTTAATCCTTCCCCAACGCTTCTGATTGAACTTTCCCTGAACATATGAACGGGCAAAGCGTTCTTCATCCAAAAAGCGCTCTTTTCGGAGCTGTTCCATCACCCTCGCAATCTCCTCCTCTTTCAACTGAAAAGATCTTAGTTTTTGCAGCACCTCCTGTTCACAACGATCCTGAAGCGCACACCATTTCTGTAATCGATGCAAAGCCTGTTCGTATGTTAAACCGATCATGAATCTTTTTATTGTTTAGGCAATAAAAAACCCTTTGAAAATCAAAGGGTAATTTCTTCATTTTTTGAATTTACAAAACTGTATTGCAAGAGGTGGTGTGCTGCCATTCCCCTGACCGGAATCCACTTTTTGTATTTCATGAACCACTTCACCTGACGTGAGAAAAGTCCTTTTTGAAAATAGGATTGCAAATACGGATGTACAAGTAAGGCAATGTCTTTCTCCTTTCGGTCCTGAATCAGGAAGCTCAGATTGTTTTCAATCTCCTCCGCAAAAAGGATCGATGCCTGAATATCTCCAGTACCATTACAAGTTGGACAGGTTTCATTCGTGATGATCTCGGTCTCCGGGCGAACCCGTTGACGCGTAATCTCGACCACACCGAATTTGGATGGTGGCAAAATATTGTGTTTCGCCCGATCGCCCTTCATGACTTTTTTCAAATGATCAAAAAGGGCCTTGTTATTCTCCCGATCGTGCATATCGATGAAATCGATTACAACGATCCCTCCCATATCTCGCAACTGCAATACCCGAGCAATTTCTTCCGCAGCCTCCATATTGGTTGCCAAGGCATTGCTTTCCTGTCCATCAGCCCCCTTACGGTTTCCACTGTTCACGTCAATGACGTGCATTGCTTCGGTATGCTCGATAATCAGATAACCTCCAGATTGCAGAGGCACTTTCTTCCCAAACAAAGTCTTGATCTGCTTGCTAATTCCAAATCGCTCAAAAATGTCGAGTTTACCGTCATAATGCTTGACAATATTCTCTCTTCCCGGCGCGATTCCACTCACAAACTCTCTAACCTCATCATACAGTTCACCATCGTTGACATGGATATTTGTAAAATCTGCATTTAGTAGGTCCCGGAGAATCGAAGAAGTTTTGTTCATCTCTCCCAACACTCGTTTGGGAGGAGTACTTCCTTTTAAATTCTTGAATAATTCACTCCATTTATCGATCAGATTGGTCAAATCCTGATCGATTTGCTCCAACTTTTTATTCTCAGCAACCGTCCGGATGATCACCCCAAAATTTTTGGGTTTGATCGTTTCCATAATTCCACGAAGGCGATCCCGCTCTGCGTGATCTTTTATCTTCTGGGAAATTGAAATTTTCTCTGAAAAAGGAACCAGAACGAGGTACCTCCCTGCCAGGGTAATTTCCGCACAGAGTCTTGGTCCCTTACTGGAAATTGGCTCTTTGGCCACCTGTACCAAAATGGATTGGTTGGCGGAAAGAACATCATCCATCTTTCCGTCTTTCGGAATATCTTTTTCCGATTTAAAATACTGTAAATCTGCTACATTCTGCTTGTTGCGCAGCGTATCTTTAGTAAACTTATTGAGAGAGGCGAATTGCGGGCCTAAATCCAAATAATGAAGGAACGCATCTTTCTCGTATCCCACATTGACAAAGGCTGCATTCAGGCTGGGAACTATCTTACGGACTTTTCCCAAATAAATATCCCCAACTACAAATTCCTTATTTCCTTCCTCTTCGTGTAATTCGACAAGTCTTCCGTCACGCAACAAAGCTAACCAAATCCCAGATGGTCTGGAATCAACAATTAGTTCTAAACTCACGAAAGCTAAAATTTAAGACGTAAAAAAATAAAATAACTTAGCAAGCCAAACTCACTAAGTTATTCCCGTTAAAACAAAAAGCTAATTACTTTTTCTTCTTATGACGGTTTTTTCTAAGTCTTTTCTTTCGCTTATGCGTTGCCATCTTGTGTCTTTTTCTCTTTTTACCGCTTGGCATAATCTTATATATTAAATATTAAACAATCTCTTTAAAAAATCCGCTCTAGCTAGTCAAAAGCGGCTTGCAAAGATACAAAAAAATCGTTAATTAACGAATTCTCTATCAGCCAGTCAGGCTATTTTACGATTACCTTCGACTTTACTTCCTCAACAAAGGTTTTAGCCGGTTTAAAAGCCGGAATATTGTGAGCTGGAATGATGATCGTTGTGTTCTTTGAGATATTTCGTCCTGTTTTTTCAGCTCTTTCTTTCACAATAAAGCTTCCAAACCCTCTCAAATAAACATTCTCCCCATCTGCCAACGATGTCTTAATTGACGTCATGAAAGTTTCTACTGTTCTAAGTACTTCTGCTCTTTCCAAACCAGTTTCTGCGGCTATTTCAGCAACAATGTCTGCCTTTGTCATTTCCCTATTAAATTTATAGATGTTTGTATTCGATTCAATTTTGCAAGCGCAAAAGTATATATTTAAAAACGTTTTATTTTTGTTTTTGGCAAAAAATATTTGAAAAATAGCCTGAATGACAAATTTTCCCCTATTAATCACGGAATGGTACCAACGAAACAAGCGAGACCTCCCCTGGAGAAGCACTAAAAACCCTTACCACATCTGGCTTTCGGAAATCATTTTGCAACAAACGCGCATCGATCAGGGGCTCTCCTACTATCATAGGTTTATCGACCACTATCCAGATATTCACCATTTGGCCAATGCTGATGAACAGGAAGTTCTAAGAGACTGGCAAGGACTGGGATACTATTCTCGGGCACGAAATCTTCATTTTACTGCCCGTCAGATTAGCAAGGAACGGAATGGTGTTTTTCCAGGAAATTATACTGAACTCGTTAAACTTAAGGGAGTCGGACCTTACACAGCCGCAGCCATCGCTTCTTTCTGTTTCGGAGAGCATCGAGCCGTAGTGGACGGTAATGTTTATCGAGTCCTTGGACGCTTTTTTGATATTGAACTCCCCTTTGATTCAGGTCCTGGTAACAAACACTATGCTTCTCTCGCTCAATCCTTACTACCCCAAAAGGATCATTCCACTTACAATCAGGCCATCATGGAATTTGGAGCACTTCAATGTACTCCGGCCAATCCGAACTGTATTGAATGTCCTCTCAACCATCAATGCCTGGCACTAGCTAATGGCACCGTTACGGCACGTCCCGTGAAGGAAGGAAAGACCAAAATAAGGAAGCGTTACTTTGATTATTACCTGTTTCTTCAAGACGGACATGTTCTATTGGAGAAAAGAACAAAAAAGGATATCTGGCAACACTTATTCCAGTTTCCTCTTATAGAACGTTCAGAAGTACTTTCCCCTAAGAAGTCTCCTGCTCCTATTGAAGGTTTTCAGGAGACACATATTTTTGAACTTCCCAAACATGTACTCAGTCATCAGCACATATTTGCTCGCATTTGGCTCGCATCCAGCTTCCCGGATGAAGACATTTGGCAAAATAAGAATTGGATTAAAGTTCCCCTAAACGAACTTGAAAAGTTTCCCCTCCCCCAACTACTGCATCGTTTTGTCCAGAACGAATTGGAAAACTGTGTATAACTTCTAATAAAAAAGGCCCCGAAAAGACAGGGCTTACATTCATCCTGCTAATTTTGTATTTTTGTATAAAGCGCTAAACAATGGCTGGAAGTGTAAATAAAGTAATCCTGATCGGAAACCTGGGAAAAGACCCTGAAATTAGAAAACTGGAAAATGGTACAACTGTAGCCAATTTTCCTATTGCCACCTCGGAAAGTTATACGGACCGAACAACAGGTGAACGACGTGAAATCACTGACTGGCACAACATTGTTGTTTGGAGAGGTTTGGCTGAAGTAGTCGAAAAATACGTACATAAGGGCACCAAAGTGTACATCGAAGGAAAACTAAAAACCAGAAATTGGACGGATAAAGACGGAAACTCCCGTTATACGACTGAGGTTGTGGCAGATGAAATGACCATTTTGAGCAGAAAAGAAGATGGTCAAGCATCTTCTACCGGCTACAGTACTGAGGGAACTCCAAGTCCGCCCCCACCGGTGCAGGATTTGATGAATGACGAAGAAGACGATCTGCCCTTTTAATTAATTTTGCTTTAAGTGCATGAGCGGCATTATCATTTCTTTTATCGTTATCGCCATTTTACTATTCTGTTCGGCACTGGTCTCTGCCTCCGAGGTAGCATATTACTCACTGAGTCCCGGGGATAAAAACAACTTAAAAGAAGAGAACAGTAAACGAGGGAATCTGGTTCGTAAGCTACTGGAAAAACCACAGGAACTACTGGCCACCATCCTAATCGCCAATAACCTGATCAATGTCGGGATCGTTATTATTTCAAGTAGTCTACTTGTCAAACTTTATCCTATTCACAATGTCAACGAGACCCTTCGCTTTTTTGTGGAGGTCATTCTGATCACTTTTATCCTTCTGATGTTCGGGGAAGTCATTCCTAAAATCTATGCGACCAAGAAAGGATACATGCTCACGAAATTGATGGCGCGTCCACTGCATGTATTGAGCATTACTCCACCATTAAGCTGGCTCAAAAGCTTTCTCAGCAACGGAACTACCTTCATCAATAAGTATGCAAAAAGGAGAAGTATCAAGATTAGCTCGGACGAATTGGAGCAAGCCCTGGCACTAACTAAAGAAGACACAACCACCGAAGAGGAACAAAAAATTCTGGAAGGAATCATTAAGTTCGGAAATACGGATGTGAAACAGATTATGTGTTCCCGGGTTGAGGTACAGGCCATTGACATCTCTTCGAAATACCATGAAGTACTTGGCCTCATCCTGGATGCTGGCTATTCAAGAGTCCCTGTTTACCGAAATTCTTTTGACGAAGTTGTCGGAATCATCTACATTAAAGATTTGCTTCCACACATGGAGAAGGACAATCATTTTGATTGGACCAAATTAATCCGGAAACCCTTCTTTGTTCCCGAAAACAAAAAAATTGATGATCTCCTCAAAGATTTCCAGACTAAAAAAATGCACCTGGCCGTTGTTGTTGACGAATACGGTGGATCCAGTGGAATCATCACGCTCGAAGATGTCCTGGAAGAAATCATTGGTGATATTACTGATGAATTTGATGAAGAAGACGTCTTATTTGAACAGGCCAGGGAAAATGAGTTTGTGTTTGAAGGCAGGACCTCTCTGATCGATTTTTACAAAGTCACCGGAATTGACGGAAATCTTTTCGAAGACAAAAAGGGGGATGCCGAATCTTTAGGAGGTTTCTTAATCGAAAATGCTGGACGAATCCTCCGAAACAAGGAAGTCCTGGAAGTTGGAAATGTAAAACTGGAAGTTATTTCTTCGGACAAGCGACGGATTAAGTCCATCAAGGTGACCGTAAATCAAGGTGAACAAGTATGACGAAAACATTGAAAATAACTTTATTATTGGGGATTGGGATATTCCTGTTCTCCTGCTCAGAAGATATTCCTGTTCCGAAACCGCCAACCTATTTGCGACTTGATTTACCGGATCACCAATATGAGCAATTCAAAGAAGTCAATTGCAACTATAGTTTTGACTTCCCTCCCCTCTACACGATTAGTTCTCCTGATGACAGTAAAGAAGTCAGTTGTAACAAAGACATAAATCTCGGACCTTTGAACGGCATGATGTATTTTTCATTCATCGAAATGGATAAACCATTGGCTGAGTACGTCAATTATGCCATCAATAAAGTCGACGAGCACAAGATCATGGCCACGGCTATTGAAGATTCGACGATTATCCGAAAAGATGACCGCGTTTATGGAACTTTCTTTGAATTGCAGGGAGATGTCGCCTCCCCTTTTCAGTTCTACCTAACAGATTCGACGAAGCACTTTGTCAGCGGAGTTGTTTACCTCAATAAGGCCCCAAACTATGACTCGCTCAGACCCAGTCTGGAATACTTAAAAAAGGACCTTTTTCGGATGGTACAAAGTTTTAAATGGAATTAAGATTATCATGAAAATACTGATCTCTCCTGCCAAGTCCATTTCGATGGAGCAGGATTATCCACAAATAGAACACAGCATTCCCCATTTCTTAAATGAAAGCGAATCCCTGGCTAAAAAACTTCAGAAACTTAGTGCTAAAAAACTCAAGGCCCTTTACAAAGTTTCTGATGACATCGCTCAACTGAACAAGGAACGTTTTGATTCCTGGGAAAGCCCTGCCGAAAAAACAGCAAACAACAAAGCTGCCGTCTATGCCTTTACAGGGGATGTTTATCGGGGTCTGGACATTCAGTCGGTCGATGACTCCGAAAGAGCATATCTTCAAAACAACTTGCGCATTCTATCCGGTTTGTACGGAATGCTTCGCCCAATGGATCATATTTACCCGTACCGACTGGAAATGGGAACTTCCTTTCAGGTGACTCCCAAAACCAAAAACCTTTACGCTTTCTGGGGAAACAAACTGACCGATTTTTTGAATCAGGAAGAAAAGGACACTGTTCTCAATCTGGCATCCAATGAGTATTTCAAGGCCATTAAACCCGAGCTGTTGAAATGCAGACTGGTGACCGCCCAGTTCAAGGAATTTAAAAATGGTGAATACAAAGTCTTAATGACCTATGCCAAGCAAGCTAGAGGAAAAATGGCGCGTTTTTGTGCTGACAAAAAGATCGAACAGATAGAAGACATCAAGCTTTTCGACTACGACGGCTATCAGTACATGGAGCAGTTATCCAGTGAGGATGAGTGGGTCTTCGTACGCTAAGTCCTAGTTTTTCTGAATGGTCAGCAATTGCTGATCCTGGTCAAACTTGAGGGAAATTTTTTGGTCAAAAAAGTCTCTGATTTTGTTCAAATCAACCAACAAAAATTCTTTGCTAGAAAGGACCGTTTTTCCAGGATATGGATGCTCTATAATTTGCAGGCTCTTCTTTTCACAATTCTGACCAATTCGTTCTCCTCCTCCAGGAGTCTTTAGGTACCAAACGATTTCCATTTGCTCTTCCTTTTCAGGGTGCTTCAAACTGATCCGATATTCGATTTCCTGTTCTCCTATTTTCCCAGTGCTTCTACTCTTGGTCTGCATCTGATATGTCCCCTGATCATTTGAACTCAAATAACCATCACAGCTAGCGTCTTTGAAATCATGACGTTTGAACTGTCCGGACATCAATTCGGCAATCGCCTTAATTTGCGTGGGAGCAACATAGTATTTCCCTTCATCCTCAAAAATTCTGGTAGTTGGAATTAGTGTCGGACTCTCGTTTCGCTTTATTTGCTCCTCTGCCAAAAAGGACCCCAGATGGGTATATGCGTATTTCTTTCCTCCCTCTTCCAGCACAAGGTTCACCATCGCATTTGGACTTTCTGTCATCGAACAGGACGAAAGGATCATGCTTAGTAAGAACAATCCCAAAACAGGAAAGTGGAATCCTTTTTTTAGAAACTCTTTTTGAACAGTGTATAAATTCATACAAATCATTTCAGGGTTCAATCAAAGATACAAAAATCAGTATGTTTAAGTTTAGCCAGCTCATTCCACCTTCTTTTCTCAGCTCAACAAGCATTCTTCCATCTGCATTTTGGACAAATCGTACACGTTTTTGGGAGCGATCACGGAAAGTTCTGTACAAAGCAGCAATGGATTGGGATAATTCCTCAATTCGTCTTCGAGTTCTTTTTTCAAAGTATCATTTGCTCCAGACCGATACACCTCTTGCCGCAGATCATCAAAAACTCGAATAGACTCTTCCGATGCAAAGCATACATTTATCCCTCCCTTCTCGAAGTACGATTTGATCTCCGGATGATTTGAAGTGTGTCTGGTCCCCGCCAGGGTAATCTCTTCCACTCCTTCCTTTTTCAATCGGCGAAGTGCTACCTTGAAAGGATGTATCAGTTTTGATTCTTCCCACTCCGCCAACTGCAAACGATCCAGCGTTAGGTGCAAAGTCATATTTGGAATGATCACTGCTGAAAACCTTTGAAAATCAATGCCACTCAAGATCTTCCTCAAGCGGGGCTTCAACTCATGAAATTGATCAGGTAAATGAACATTTAAGCTTTCAAAGTCACAGGGGATATGCTCTATCTCAAAAGAATCGTTTTCCCTACTCCTCATTTCTTCCAGAAACGATTTATAATAAGCGGTGGAAAATTGTCCCTGTTCCAACAATCCCAAACGTCTCATGCCCGATCCTGAAAAACCAAAATATAGTCTGCGAAATAGGCCCGATCATCCATGATTTTATCTCGCACCTCCAGGGAAGTTCCTTCCATGATTCTTTCCAAAATCCGATCATTATACTTTCGCGAGATTTCCATGTGAATCCGCTCTCCCTTCGCAAAGATAAAGGTGCGATCAAGCGCGCGAATATAAACTTCTTGTGACTCCATCGATTTCAAATAACTTTTGGCGATCCCTTCCTCTTCCGTATAGACTGCCTCATGCACAAATTGATCCAAATTGAAATTAGCTCCCAACTCCCGATTGATCCGCTCCAGCAAGTTCAGGTTAAAAGCAGCCGTCACTCCGGAGGCATCGTCATAAGCAGGTAATACAATTTCCTGTTTCTTAATCAAATCCACTCCCAATAGCAGGATATCCCCATCATTCATCACCTCAGATAACTCCTTCAGAAAACGCGATGATTGTTCATCGGTTAGGTTCCCTATATTCGACCCGAGGAATAGAATCACTTTTTTCTTTCCTGAATTTTTCAAATCCGTCAGTACCTCAAAGTACTCTCCTACCTGTTTTTCAACCTTCAGTTCGGGGAACGATTCTTTTAGACTTCCTTCCAGTTGCTCCAGGGCATGTTTCGAAATGTCTATCGGTTTGTAAGTAAAGTCGTAATCTTGCTTCAACAATTCTTTTAATAATTCCTTGGTCTTCGTACCATCGCCAGCACCTAATTCAATCAATTCAAAAGGAATCTGATTATCGAGATCAAAGCCATCAATCAAATCATCACTTTTTTTCTTGAAAATCTCAAACTCAGAGCGGGTCAGGTAATATTCCGGCAGATGCATGATTTTCACAAAGAGTTCATCTCCCTTCTTGTCATAAAAATATTTGGATGAAAGGAATTTCGGATTTGCCCCCAATCCTCTTTCCACATCTCTCTTAAATGTCTCTATCATCTTATTTCGCTAATCTGATTCCCGTAAACTGCCATTGCAGATGCGGATGAAAAAAATTTCGATACGTCTTTCGACTATGTCCGGGACTGGTTGCTCCGGACGCCCCTCGCAACACCTGTTGATTCACCATGAATTTTCCATTGTACTCTCCAACGGCTCCTTCTGCCACCTGGAATCCCGGATAAGGTAAATAGGCCGAATTCGTCCATTCCCATCGTTTTCCCCAATCCAATTGCTCACTAGCTACTTCCCATTCAAATTCTGTTGGTAAGCGCATGGACCGCCAGGTCGCATAGGCCATCGCTTCATAGTAGGAAACATGCGTCAGAATGGCATCTGGGTCCACGGGTACAAGCCCTTCCAGCGTGTAATAATACCACTTCCCTTCTATCTTATGCCAGTACAGAGGACTTCTTACATTTTCCTCATTGATCCAGCTCCATGCTTCATCCAACCACCAACGAAAAGTCTCATATCCCCCCGCTTCTATAAACTCCAAATACTCCCCATTTGTGACCAATGCTTTTGAAATTTCGCATGTCTGTATATAGGTCTTGTGTCTTCCTTTTTCATTGTCAAAATGAAAGGTCTTTCCCTCACTCCCTACCTCATATATACCTTCTTCAATCCGAATAAAACCTTGCTCATCATTCCGATCTCCAACCAACGATGCTCCTTCTTTATAACGTGGAAACAAGGGATTGTGTCCAAGCATAAACTTCAAATCCGTCCACAAAAGCTCCTGATGTTGTTGCTCATGGTTGATTCCCAATACAAGCAAATCCCTTAACTCATCGGAGATAGCTTCCTTCAATAGCTTTCCTACCTGCTCATTCACGTAAGCCCGATAGGCATACACCTCCTGAACCAACGGACGTGTCATGTTTCCACGATGCGCCCGAAACGTTCGTTCACCTACCGTATTGTAGTAACTATTGAATAAGAACGAGTAATCCGTATGAAATTCCTGATAATTATCCAGGTATTTTTTGAGGATCATTTCCTCGAAAAACCAGGTGGTATGAGCCAAATGCCATTTTGGTGGACTGGCATACGCTACTGGTTGAGGGACATAGTCTTCCGTCTGTAATGGTTCACAGATCGCTTCCGTTAACTTCCTACAGGATTCAAAATCCTTTAATAAATCCATCACCCTGTTACTTTGACTCCCTTCCAAAATGCTACATAACCCTCGATTGACTTGGCGAGTTCCGACACTTTCGGGTAGTACCAGGCGGCATCTTGATTTACCTCTCCATTCACCTCCACATGATAATAAGAGGCCTCTCCCTTCCAGGCGCAGGTTGTGTGCGTTTCACTTTCTTTGAAATACTCCTGTTTGATTGCTGTTGGTGGGAAATAATGATTTCCTTCGATGACTATGGTCTGATCACTTTCTGCCAGTACCACTCCATTCCATTCGGCTTTTTTCATAATGCTTATTTTAAGTATGTCTTTATTTGTACCGTCTGATGCAAGGTTTTATGCACCGGACACTTATCTGCTATTTCAAGTAATTTTTGCTGCTGTTCTTCACTCAACTCTCCTTTGAGTTCAATGTATCGAACGAAATGATCAATTCGCTTTCCGGCTGATTCGGGATCCTCACAATCTCCACAGTAATCCTTTCCATGATCCAAATGAACCGTGACTCCTTCCAAAGGCCATTTTTTCCGGTCAGCATACATGCGCAATGTCATGGCAGTACAGGCTCCCAATCCGGCTGTCACATAGCCGTAAGGAGAAGGACCAAAATCATCTCCTCCCACTTCTTCCGGTTCATCAGCTAAAAGCTTGTGTTTTCCCACCTTCATTTCTGTTGTAAAACCTTCATTTCCAATGCTCACAACAACTTGATTCCCGGTCGTCAACTGACTCTTCTCCGGCTGCTGAATGTATCGGGATGCCCATCCGGAAATAACCATTCCAACATAAGTCGCATCTTCCTTTCGACTCAATAAATGATCCGCTCCATCAATGGACAGGAAGCTTTTAGGATGAAATGCCTGATTATAAATTTCTCGTGCATTTTCAATTCCAACCGTATCATCCTGTGGCGAGTGAACCACCAGTAGCGCTTTGCGTAAATTCTTCAGCACATCGCTCATTTTCTGTGTCTCCAAATCATCCAGAAACTGACTTCGGATATAGAAGGGTCTTCCTCCAATGGCTACTTCAGCCCTCCCATGTTCCCTAATTTCATCCTCACCTGAAGTAATCAAGTGCCTCACATGCTGTGGATGGGATGGTGCTCCAATGGTCACCAGAGCCCGAACAGATTCCAATTCCCTGGCGGCAAATACCACGGCTGCTCCACCCAATGAATGACCGATCAACAATTCAGGGGCACGATAATGCTCTTCCAAATAGTTCGCTCCGGCGATCAAATCCCCTACATTGGAAGAAAAATTCGTGTCCTCAAAATCACCTTCACTTTCTCCCAGACCTGTAAAATCAAAACGCAATACCGCAATTCCCTGACTGGTTAGCGCCCTACTAATCGCACGGACAGCTGACAGATTCTTGCTGCAGGTAAAACAATGTGCGAACAGAGCGTAACTAACTGTCTTTTGATTGTCTGGCAACTCCAGTCTTGCTGCCAGCAAGTGACCTTCTGAGTTTTTGAAATTGATTTTTTGAATGCTCATTCTTACTTTAGGATGGTGTACTTATACTATTTAGACGTACATCAACGCAATTCCTTTCAGGAAGCAAACAAATTAGTTATAATCTTTTGAACAGCCAAATACACCCCCACCCCAAAAGGGAGAAGCAGGAAAGCATCAAAAAACACCACTGATGCCCCAATATCCCCGGGTATTGATCCAACAAGTAGCCCGTCCATGGACCGACAAAAATATCCGGGGTAAAGCCAATAATCGAGATCAGTCCAACTACCGTCCCAGTCTGTTCAATAGGCACTTTACATTGAGCTACCAGGGAGAAGTACAGGGCCCTAATGCCGTAGACGCCCGTAACTCCAGTAATCATCGTCATATAAAATATGATCACCCAGGAAGTATCAATCCATCCAGAGGCAAAAACCAATCCTCCCAGAGTCATCAGGAAAAATCCCCATTTCATGAGTCTTGTTTCATTCAATCGCAGACTCAACAAGCCGAAAGCAAGAGCAACTATCGGACGCAAGTAGACGACCAAACTTCCTACCCAGGCAGATTCCACCTCATTATACTTTAATACATCACTTGCGTACAGGGCATAGTTGCCAGTCACTTTATATCCAACATAAGCGCTACATACGATGAACATCAACAGAAGCACGCCGGGATTCGACAAGGACCTTCGCATGGTTCCCAAAAAACGAATCGAATCACTTCCCGAAACTCCAGTACGCATAAATAAGAAGCTCAAAACGGCCATTAAGAGAACCAATGAAGAAACGAGAATCAATACCGGAACAAAAGCTTTTGCACTCTCAACTACCGGACCTTCGTCCGCCCCTCCCATCACCAATCCAAATATTCCTACGCCAGCTATTCCCACCAGTGCGGAAACCATTCCTCTCCCACTATCTAAGAGACTGTACGCCAAACCCTGTTTTGCTTCCCCTCCCCATATGCGAGTCGCTTTAATCATGCTCGCCCAGAAAAAAAAGATGGTGGTAAATCCCCAAAAGGCGTACAAAATCAATAACTCGTGATACCCTGGCAAAGTGACCAGATAAAAACCTCCAAGGGAAGTCAAGAACAAGGAAAGCGGCATTAGTCGGTCTGGGCGAAAACGATCGGCAAAGTAGGCCCCAAACAAATAAGAGAATAAAGCCACGATTCCATAAAGCGAATAACAAGTCCCCAACTCCAAATTATTGATTTCAAATACCTTGAGAAAAGTTGGCTTAAAAATTCGAGGGAGTACAAAAGGAAGTATAAATATGAGCTCAGCCGAAAGAATGATCAGTAGTAGTTGAAAAGTCCGTTGATTGAATTTTAGGCGCATTAATACTCAAAAAGGCTTTCAATTTACATAAAACAAGACAGACTCTCTATTTATTTGGTATTTTCAAAGTATCAAACAGCGGTCCGGTAAATGAAAATTCTTCGCTCAGAACAAATCAGACAGGCGGATGCCATCACCATCAGGGAAGAACCCATTCTTTCCATTGATTTGATGGAGCGAGCTTCATCGAAACTCTTCACATGGATTAAAGCAAAATTTCCCGAAGTCTCGAACATGAAAATAGCTGTACTCGTGGGACCAGGGAACAATGGGGGCGATGGATTGGTCCTGGCCAGAATGCTCCATAAACAGGGAGCAAAACCAGAGGTTTTCATCGACTCGAAATCAGGTTCAACAGATCGTGAAAGCAATCTCCAAAGATGGTTGGATGCGGATGGAAAGCTTTCAGAATTCGAGTTTTTTTTACCCGACAAATTTGACCTAATTATAGATGCACTTTTTGGAACAGGTTTAAGCCGGAAATTGGAGGGCAAATATGCTTCTCTGATCGAAGTGTTAAACCAAAGTAACTCTCAGGTGATCAGCATTGATATTCCTTCCGGAATGTCAGGAGGCACATTTCAAAAAAACTGGCCCACCGTTTGGGCAAACCATACCCTATCCTTTCAGGTTCCGAAACTGGCTTTTTTTGATCCTGAAGCACAAGATTCGCTGGGTTCCTGGGAAATTTTGGACATTGGGCTAGACAAGACATTTCTGGAAAACGTTCCGACAGACGATTACTGGCTTACGGAAGACGATGTCAAACCACTGCTAAAAAAGCGCGAGCGATTCAGTCACAAAGGAAACTACGGGCATGGAGTACTGGCAGCAGGAAGTGAAGGAATGATGGGAGCCTGTTTACTCGCTTCCAAAGCAGCTCTTCATTCGGGAATCGGTTTGCTCTCCCTTCACATTCCGGAATGTGGACGAAGTATTGCACAAAGCGCTGTCCCCGAAGCCATGATCCTCGAGACATCAGAAGAAGAAGAGAAAGCCATTTCTAGCATTCCGGAACTTCCAGAAAAATCTACAGCCTTTGGGATTGGGCCTGGATTGGGTCTTGGGGGACAGCAAACTTCTGCTGTGAAAGATACGCTGGAAAAGGTAAAACTGCCCCAGGTATGGGATGCTGATGCCCTCAACATCCTCGCCCAAAATCCTGAATGGCTTGAACACCTGCCGCCCAACAGCATTTTAAGTCCTCATCCGGGAGAATTTGAAAGACTCGCTGGAAAATCTGAAAATCACGAGTCGACCAGAAAACTCATTCGAAGTTTTTGCTCCAGATACCAATGTATTGTCATTCTGAAAGGAGGCTTTACCACCATCGCCCTTCCAAATGGAAAGCTTTGGTACAACACGACAGGAAATGCCGGAATGGCCACGGGAGGAATGGGAGACACACTTACCGGCCTATTGCTCAGCCTGCTTGCCCAGGGAATGACTCCCAATGAAGCTGCCGTCGCAGGAGTATTTATTCATGCTCGATCTGGGGATTTGGTCGCTCAACAATGGGGAATGGAGGGGCTAACCGCCGGGTTGGTCGCGGAGCACATGGGACTTGCCATCCGATCGATCCGGGGCAACTAGGACTTGTTCAAACAATCTGGACAAAGCCCTGAAAGGGTAAAAAAGACTTCTTTGACCTCATAGTTATTCGGAACAGAAAATTCAACCCGATCATTCTCCAGACAAGTCACCGACTTGCAACGCTCACAACTGAAGTGCAGATGATCATGTTGGTGCATAGTTGAACAAGAGTGACAGGCCGCGTAATTAGCCACCCCATCTGTATTCACAATGCGGTGAATTTTATGCTCATTGACCAAACGGTCTAGTACCCGATAAACAGTTACCCGATCACACAACTCTTTATGGGAATGATGAATTTCAGCTGGAGAAACGGCCTTCTCCGATTTTCGGATATACTCCAAAATCACCCTTTTTGCTTCTGTTTTTCTGGCCATGAGTCAATAAACATTGAAAAATAATGCAAATGTGTTGCAACAACGATTTTTATCTCTACATTTGCAAATGTGTTGCAATAATAATCATAAAATGAATTGACGCCAAACAAATGAGTACTGTAATTAGAATCTTTCTCTTCTCTCTTGTTCTCTTTCCAGCTTTGTTGAAGGCTCAAACGCTTACCGGGAAAATCGTGGACTCGCTGAATGGCGAGGGAATTCCCTTCGCACGTATCTATTCATACGAAGCGGACCAAATGCATGAATGTGATTCGGAAGGTTCATTCAGTATCACTGTTCCCGAATCCGGCTCTTACAAACTCCGTTTTTTTGCTTCCGGCTATGAAGGGATTGTCAGACAATTTACAGGTTCGGAGAAAAATCTTACGATCAAACTCTCCCCCATTCACCTTGATCTCAAAGAAATCACAGTTCCAGGATATCAATGGCAAATGAAAGGTGAAATGCCCTTTCACATTGAACGACGCAAGATCAGCGAATTAAACAGTATTCCCACAATTAACCTGGGAGAAGCGATTGCCAAAATTCCAGGCGTCTATCAATCCAGTTTGGGTAACGGGATCAGCAAACCTGTCATTCGAGGAATGCAGGGAATGCGCATTGTCAGTTTGATCAACGGACTCCGAATGGAAGGCCAGCAATGGGGCGGTGATCACGGCATGGGAATGGCCGAACTCGGAATTGGTTCGGTAGAAGTTATTAAAGGTCCTGCCTCCCTGCTATATGGTGCCGATGCACTCGGTGGAGTCATTTATTATGCCGATGCTCCACTCCCACCACGAGGAAGTCGAATCATCCGTTTTGATCAACTGCTGCAGTCCGCCACGCTGGGTGGAAGTTCCCGCTTTATGATCCAGGAAAGAAGAAACAAAGTAGGATGGTCGTTCGGAGCAAGTTATACAAATCATGCAGACTACCTCCTACCCAATGGTAAATTTGCTGAAAACAGTCGTTTCAACGAACTTGTACTGAAAAGTGCAATTACCTTCAAAGCGCTAAAAGGAATCCACCACCTTCGTTATACGTTCAATGGTCTTACCACAGGGATTCCAGGGCATACCCATGACTCGATTTTCTCTCCTGAAACTTTTCAAATTACAAATCAGGAACGTGTCTATCGAATTCCCGCACAACATTTTAGCAATCACTACTTTTCTTCTGAAAGCAAGTGGTTCCGCCCCGGAAATGACTTTGTTTTTCTGACCGGATTTACCTCAAACGAGCTGAGGGAGCATGACGAAAAGTATACCCTTCCCAGTATTCATCTTCGCCTTTTGAACAATCTCTATCATTTTCGATGGAAACATCAATTCAATGAGAACATGAATTTGATCTCAGGGGTTCAAGGCATGTTTCAATTCAATCGAAATATTGATCATCCGGAAGACACGCTGATCCCCAATGCACAAACGATCGATAATGGCATCTACACCATCCTTAATTACCGACTGGGAAAATGGAATTATCAGGGAGGGATTCGCTACGATCTTAGAAACATCCAAACTCTCCATGAGTTTAAAGGTAAAGAAGCCATTCAAAAGAACTTTGACGGATTTAACCTTTCCGCAGGAGCTGTCCGAAAATCGGAAAAATGGATCCTACGTGCAACGGTTTCCAGTGGATTTCGCGCACCACACCCAAGCGAATTACTTTCCAATGGTTTTCACCACGGTGCTTTGAGGTATGAAATTGGATCGACCCAACTCGTCCCCGAACGGGCCACACAAATTGATTTGGGAACCGAATTTGAGTTTGAACACTTCACCTTGCATTTGAATCCCTTCGCAAGTTTGATGAAAGATTACATCTACCTCCAACCGGAAGACTCCATCATCGAAGGAATTCCCCTTTTTACTTACCAACAAGCCCCTGAAGTACTCATATATGGTGGCGATCTCGCTCTCCATTATCACCCGCACTTTTGGCATCAACTCCACCTTGAAAACACCCTGTCTATCCTGGACGTTAAAGCATCCAAAGACAGTTCCGTATCCATGATCCCTCAACCAAGACTTCGTACTACCCTCCGTCTTGATTTTGAGAAAGGTCGAAAGCTGAAGCTTCATGAGTTTGTTCTTGAACATGCGCTGATTGGTGCTCAAAATAGAGTGGCGTTCAGGGAAACGCCCAGTCAATCATACCAACTATTGGACGCCAGCCTGAGTTTTCAGATCAAAGGGAAACAGGAATGGGTCTTCTATGTCGGATGCAAAAATATCCTCAACTCAAACTACATTGACCATTTGTCCAGGCTCAAAAACATTAGCATGCCGAGCCCCGGACGAAATTTCTTTTTGCGCATAAATTATCAGTTAAATCATAAATTAAAAACAAGTAAACCATGAAGAATTTGAAGTATTTTGGAATCATTCTCATCTCTGGAATGTTCATTTTATCCTCTTGCAAAAAAGATGAGTGTCACGAATGTCATTATGACGGTGCTAATGGCGAAGAGATTGAACTGGGAACCAAGTGCAATGACGAATTAGAAGACCTCGAAGCAAACGGCACAACTGATTCGGAAGGAATTCATCATGAAGTGCACTGCCACGGACACTAATTCCATCAATTGCAGAAGGCATCATCTCTTTTAAGCGTTTAATAAGTGATTTCAGTGTTTCAAAAGAAAAAAGCATTCTTTAATCATCCAAAAAGCCCCATTCACCTCTCGAATCTTTATATTTGATCAAATCAAATTTTAGCATTCATCTATGAATTTCTGGCCTTTCTCAAGATTAGCAGGGGTACTGTGTAGCATTTTATTTATTTCAAGCTACCAGGCCCAGATTCTCAAGCAGCATTTCGCCGCGCCAAACTGTCGAACAACAGTCGTACAAACGGACCAGCACGGTAACATTTATGACTTTGGTGGTTTTCATGGAAGCCCTGACTTTGACCCGGGTCCTGGAGAAACAAAGGTTCAGGCGATGGGAAAAAGTGATTTGTACATCCGAAAACTGGATGCAAATGGTCGACTCCTTTGGGTGAAGCAATTCATCGGAGCTACCGGAATCCAAGCCTGGGATGCCAAAATTGACAACTCAGGGAATATCTATGTGACCGGATTTTTTCTGAAAACGGCAGACTTCGATCCAGGTCCGGGAGAAATGCTTTTGACCGCCCGGGGAAACAATGATAACCCAGACATTTTTGTCATGAAACTGGGAAGGAACGGAGATTTAGTCTGGGTCAAGCAAATCGGAGCCGCCTACCGGGAGTCCGGACATGGAATTGAAATCGGAAAAGATGGCGACATCTATGTTGTGGGAACCTTTAGGAGCCGGGTTGACTTTGATCCGGGACCAGGAACCTATAACCTTTCCACTCCCAACGTCAACACAGCTTTTGACAATGGTTTTTTCCTGCGACTAAAACCCAATGGGGATTTTGTGTGGGCTCAGCAATTCGGAAACGACAAACTGGATAAAATCAATGGAATTACAGTTGATAAAGATGGAAATTTCTATTTAACAGGATTTTACACCAAATCAGTTGATTTGGATATGTCTTCCGGTGTTAAACAAATGAACGCCCCGGACGGAGCTAGCTTCATTATGAAACTTGATCACAATGCAAATTTGCTTTGGGTTCAATCCATGGGACAAGCTAATTTCCCAAATCCTGCAATCAGAACAGACAGCAACGGAGACGTCATTATCGCTGGGGGTTTTCAGGGAAGCAACAATTTTGCTCCCGGAAATGGGGGACAGTATGTCCAGGCACAATCGATGGATGCCTTCGTCACCAAATTCAGTCGGGACGGTCAATACAAATGGCTCGTACAAATCGGTGGATCGGCTTATGACGATGCCTGGGGCCTGGCGATTGATCCACAAAACAACATCTACGTCTCCGGTAAATATGGCGGACGTTTTTCGCTCAAGGGAACAAACTTTTCTGCCGCCGGAAAATATGATGCCTACATTGCAAAGATAGCTTCCGATGGAACATTTTTAGGAGCAGGAACGATGGGAGGCCCCGCCGCCTTTCTTTCTTCATCTGCCCTGGCATTTAATCCAAGACTTGGACTGGTTTATGCCCTACAGGGAAGCAATGGTAAAACCGTCGATATCGATCCAGGAGAGAAAACAGAAGAAGTTGCACTTGGAGGAGTTGAATTGCTGATTCTCGATCATAACAAAATTGGACGATCCGGTGGTGGCGACCTCGGAGATGGTGGAAACGGAGGAGGTTCTGGAAGTGCTGATTGTACTCAGCCCCTCAAAGAATTTGAGGCAGGAGATTTCGCCAGACAAATCAAGGACGAGGTCTTTAAATCAAAAATGGTCAATAAGACAAAGGAACTGATGAAAGGACGTTGTTTGACTTCTGCTCAGGCCCTGCAAATTCTCGCTGTTTTCAGTTTTGAAGAAACCAAATTTGAGATGGCTACCCACCTCTTTTCACAAATTCAGGATAAAGCCAACTTCGGAACGGTAATCGATAGTTTCACCTACGAAGCAAATAAAAAGAAGCTCCGGGAGCTCATGAAATAAGTTCTAAAGGATACAAAAAAGAGGCTTCACTCATTGGAGTGAAGCCTCTTTTTTATTCAATTAGATATTAGGCCACTTTCTTGTATGCTTTTTTGGCTGAAGACACCTTTTTACTGGCTTTCTTCACCTGCAATTTCATGATTTTTGCCGTTTTTTCTGCCTTCTTCACCTCCTTCTTTTTGGCTTGTTTATTTTTAAAAGCTTTTGCCACTTTGTTCGCTTTCTTGGATGCTTTTTTAGCAGCTTTCTTTGCTGCATCCACTTTTTTTAGTGCCTTTTTCAGGTCTTTCTTCAATGATTTCTTTTTAGACATATTTAATTGATTTTAAATCAAGACTGCTCATATGATCTTGCGCGTTTCAGTCTTGTAAGATTTTATGCTTCACACAATGTACGAATATTCCGACAGTCCCCAATATTAAGTTTTATATCCGACTCTATTTCAATAATTTACAAAACGTACGTTTAGAAAAGATCTGTTCAAAATACAAAAGCCTTGCAAGTGATCGATACTTGCAAGGCTTTTTTTCGTGGAGTCGGAGGGATTCGAACCCTCGTCCAAACAAAGAACTCTCCAGGCTTCTACATGTTTAGTTCTTCATTGATTTTCGATCACCGCTTGGAGAAGAACACCCAAAACGGCAACTTATTCCCTTAAGTTTCATTCGCTGCCCGGGACCAGCAGCAAACTAGCCTGTAAAAATTGATCCTCCAAAATCCCTGTTCAACAGGCGCAAACGTGGGTGGAGGAACTTGTTCCGCCTACTGTGCTTCGGCTGGAATTAAGCTTTGATTAGATCCACTAATTAAGCTGCAAGTGCGTATGACGTGTTGTCATTTATGTGTTGTGACAAAGGATTAAAGAGCTTCACCACAAGGCTCTACATGCTTACACTCGATCGTCGCATTTGCTGTCAAATCCAAAAACGACCCCGTTTTCACAAAGATAGATCAATTTTCAAGCCAATTCAAAAAAGCAGTCAATTTGTCTGATTTATGTACAATCGTTGAGTCAAAACCGATTTAGAAATTCCAAAATATTTCGTTAAATTGCTCCACAATTCAAGACGATACTTATGGAAAACTCAGCGAATGACTGGACACGTGAAGATTTACATGCCTATATTCTCATTTGGTGTGCCCATGCAGATTTCAACGAAAGCAAGGAAGAACACCGAATGATTCTTGCCAAAGTGGGTGGAGATCATTACGAAAAGATGCTGGAGGAGTTCGAGCAGGACAACGACTACCAACACCTCGAAAAAATCCGCTCTGCCATGAATCGTTTCAACTATTCCCACGAAGAGTCACAGGCGCTGGTTGCTGAAATGAAAAAACTCTTTGAAGCGGATGGACATTTCGACTCGCTGGAACAAAGTCTCTTTTTAGGACTGAAGCGCTTGTTTGCATGAACATGATCAGGTATTGTCTACGATTCCTGACCATTCTTTACATTGGAATTAGCTCTCCCATTCTACTTTGGAGCCAGGAAACAGAAAGTGCCCCCAGTATCTACACCTTCTCGGAACTGGTAAATGCCATTAACAACTGTCCCGATAGCATCTTCCGTTTGGAGAATGCACGCATTCGATTCGACCCAAAAACAGATCAGCACTTTCGCATCACACAGGATCACACTTTGAACCTTTGGAAGTTCAAAAAATCAACTTTTAAGGGAGGGATGATTGACATTAATAAGCACGTCAGGTTTAATAATGTTCAGGCCGAGGAGAATCCCGTAGTGTCTTTAGGAAGGGATGTGGGAGATTTTGGGGCTTTAAGGAACCTGCACTTCAAAAAATCACTTCGTGTCGCCAATTCAAGTAGCTTCCTCCTGATAAATTGTATTGTCGATGGAAGACTGGATGTCGTAAAAACGGAGGTAACTGAAAATGATGTAAAGGATGGGAACATATTCTTACTGTGGAGCAATCAGCTTCTGGGAGGATGTACCGTGGGTTTCTGGCTTCCTCAATCAGAAGTTTCCAGAGTTCAGGAAAAGGTGCTCTCCATCAGACACAATACGATTCATTATGGACCGAACTCACCGACGGCAGTTCCCTCAAGTCGCTTGGTGGTGGATCAGGCTAATTACCTGGAGTTCACGGATATCGTGGGAAATACGATTCGTGCGGCTGAATGGTGTAATATGTTTATTTCAGGGAGCAATATCGAAATCAGCGAAAACAAGTGCTCTTCTCCGGCCTTCTTGATGAACATAACGCCACACGAAAATTGCAATAGTCTGATTATTGACAATAATCAATTTTCCGGTTACGCCGGTTTGGCGATTGACCACTTCAATACGAATTATGAAATCGATTGGAAACAATTTCAAAACAAGTTATTTTCCATGAGTGGTTTCGATAGACTTTATGAGCTCCGCCTGAACTCCAAGGGAAAGATAAATCCCTCGATGATGAGAAATTTTACTGAAAAGGAGTTTACCTATGAGAAGTACGTGAATCTTTTCCGCCACGAAAACTTCAAGGCCTACAATTCAGAACGAGCACAGCTGGGAAAAATGTATGACTTCTATAAATCCAACTTTGATAAGACCACTTCCAATATGATCTACGTCGAAATGAAGGATCTGGAAACCAAACGTTATGAGTACTTACAGCAAGTCAAGCCCAGCTTCAACAATTACTTTCAATGGAGAATCAACCAATTTTTGAAATACTTCTCCGAATACGGAACCAATCCGGCAAAGTCCATTATTTTCTCGCTCTACGTGATCCTGTGTTTTGCTTTGTTCTATCTGCTTTTCCCCAATTCATGGGATGATCAGGGAAAACACCGTATCATGAATCGGTACAGCTTTTTTCTGAACTACATGAATCGATCAGAGGGGATGCACGAACTCTACATGGAAAATCAAAAGGAGGAAGTCGCCAACTACGAAAAATTTCATGAACTGATCTCCAAAACAAGGAAGCGAGTCCCCAGTTTCTTCACTTCAACGGCTGGAATACTCTATTCCTGGGCTATTTCCAAAACCAGCATGACTACAAAGCTCCTTAAAAAGATCGATTTTCTCCGTGGGACCTGGTTTGAACTCTCTGGATGGAAGAAATTTTGGAAATCAAGCTTACTGATCGTTCTATTTGCCTTCGCTTTTTTGTACGACTTAATGATTAAAATGCTCAACGCCCTGATGCTCTCTCTAAACACTTTCAGTACCCTAGGGTTTGGAGAAATCCCGATTCGAGGCCTGCCAAGATATATGGCGATTCTTCAAGGGTTTATTGGTTGGTTCCTGTTGACAATCTTCTCTGTGTCACTCATTTCCCAATTGATCGAGTAAGAAGAACTAATCATCCATCATCGTGACCCGAAGGCGAATTTCCGTCGCACCTTTTCCATATTCCTGGTAAGAAGCATCAAAAAATTCTACTCCATCGCGGCCATTTAAAAAACTTCGGATTTCTTCCTTGAGGATTCCCTCTCCTATCCCATGGATGACGATCAGTTTCATCATTTTGCTAGCCTTTGCCTTCTCAAAAAACTTCTTGAACTCGGCCATTTGCAACTTTAGGATTTCAAACTTCCCCAAGCCACGATGATCGTCAATCAGGGATTCAATATGTAAATCGAGTTCCCAATAGGTTTTTTGGGGCTTTCCTGATCGCTCCTGCCGCACCTGATATCGGAGTTTTTGCTCCGGAGTCTCCTCATCTTTTCCGACCATGGCCATTTGCTCCAATTCCGGACTGCCATAGAGTTTTACCAATTGGTTCACTGGATAGCTTTGTTCAAAACCGAATTCATCTTCTACGACGACCTCTTGTTCTGAAACCACTTTCCGGACGATTGCCTCACCGCTATCACTTAAAAAACCGACTCGTTCTCCTACCTGAAATTTCATACTGCATAAAAAACTCCGGCCAAAAGCGACCGGAGTTCTAATTTATAAAACCTGTATAATTACTGGATCACTTTGTAAGAAACCCGTCTTGTTTTCGCGTTTTTCAAATCATCCGAATCACCTTCTCTGATCTCTGGATTCTCACCCTCTGACCCCATGATGTTCTTCTTGATTCGAGCTTCGTCAATTCCCTTATCCTTCAGGTAGCGAACAACGATCTCCACCCGTTTCAAATCCATGTCTGTATAAAGTGGATTCTCCTGAGCCATTTTGTCTTCCTGATCATCATTGTAACCAGTTACTTCGATTTTCATCTCCGGATTCTCTTTCATCAAATCTGCAATCAAATCCAATGAAGATTTAGCCACTGGCTGCAGCATTGTTTTACCAAAAGCAAAGAAGCTAGTTTGTGCCTCTACTTTTTCCGCCGGTGTCATTTCATCGTTCAAGAGGATCGCACGCTGATAAATAGTCGTTGAGAACTCCTCTTCTTTTGGTCCGGTTGGACAGTCACATTTTTCTCCTTCCTCAAGCAATACGACAGACACATCATCAATGTAGTAATAAGCCGCAATGATCGGAGAACCTTTGAAACCAGCCACTTTTTTGTTTCGTTCCTGCTTCGTTTCATCATTGTTGGAGAAGTTTCCAAGTGTCAGGTACTTCTCACCTCCTTTGGCTGTATAACTTCCACACACCATATCCCAGTTGTAGTTGGCATTGAAGATCTTGTTATCATAGTGCAAAACATGTGTTTCTTCAATGATACTTGCTTTTGCATCCGTACTGAACTCTTTCTTGGAGAAATGAACTCCCAATTGATTCGCTGAATACTTCGACAACTCCGCCAGGGAAACGTAAAACTTCACACAATAATTCTGATCCTTTTTCAGAGGCTCTTTCAACTTGGTCATAATGTAAGAACGTGGCATCTTATCGTTGTAAGAATAAGAAACGATTCCAACATAGTTGCTTCCATCCTTCGGGTCTTCCTTTCCGTAGATATTTTGAGGAACCCCAATTCCTGGAACTTTGTCATTTGGAACATAAAGATCCGCACGAGCACCTGTTGGTGAAGACCATCCATTCGCCATATCGATGGCTCCTAACTTCTTGATCTTCCCAGTTGTTGACTCAAAACTTCCGTTTTCAACCAGGTTATCGGTTTGTTCAACATCTTTTCCTTTCTTCTTTTTCTTTTGTGCATAACTTACTGTAGCGATCGGAATGATCAACAGTAATAGAGCTACTTTTTTAACTTGTGATTTCATATTCTTTAACAGTTTTTATAAAGGTTCTTACTTTGTCCGGATCAATATCCGGGTATACTCCATGCCCAAGATTCACAATATGTCTTGAGCTGGTAAACGAATCTAACATCCTTTTTGTTTCATTCGCCACCAATTCGTGCGAGCCATACAGCACACATGGATCAAGATTTCCCTGTAAGGTTCTTCCCTCTCCTACCAATTTTCTTGCCTCATCCATGTGCATATTCCAATCTAGCCCGATGGTTTGACAATCCAATTTGGAAAGTGCCGGAAGTGATGTAATCGCTCCTTTAGAAAACAAGGTGATCGGTACTTCCTGTATTGCTTCACTTATTTCTTTCAAATAACGCAGACCAAATTCAGCATACTGCTCAGTTCCCAAAATTCCGGCCCAGGAATCAAAGACCTGAACCAAATGTGCACCCGCTCGAATTTGGGCTTTGAGGTACTGAATAGTGACCTTCGTTATACGTTTAAGCAATTCGTGTGCCAAACTTGGATTTGCGTATAACATTTTACGTGCTTCCGAGAACGTCTTCGAGCCTTTTCCCTCTACCATATAACAAAAAATGGTCCAGGGTGCTCCAGCAAATCCAATCAATGGAACCCGACCGTTCAGCTCTCTATTGGTCAGTTTAATGGCCTCCAGAACATAAGACAATCGATCTTCTACATCAAAATCACTTTCCGCCCATTTTAGTCCGCTCTCATCGTGAATCGTCTTCTCAAACCAGGGGCCCTTCTTCTCCACCATCTCATAACTCAGTCCCATCGCTTCCGGAACCACCAAAATGTCTGAAAAAATAATCGCAGCATCCACGTCCAACAAATCGACTGGTTGAATGGTCACTTCCGCCGCGCGCTCAGGTGTTTCCACCAATTCTTTGAAACCGGATAATTTCGAGCGTACTGCCCGATATTCAGGTAGAATTCTACCCGCCTGACGCATCAACCACACCGGATAGCGCTCTATCTGTTCGCCCCGAGCAGCTCTTAATATGAGATCGTTCTGCAATGACATTGGGAGCAAAGATACAAATTTGATCGAATGTATTTAAGGGCTTTTGAGAAGAATCTATATTAGGCATTTTGACTCCGATATTCTTCCAGAGCACAGGTTAATTCAATAAAATCTTCTACGCTTAACTTCTCCGGTCTCAATTCCAAAAAACGATGCTCAAAAGGTGCTTCCTTTAAATATGCTTTCACTGTATTCTTAATCATCTTTCTCCGCTGATTGAAACAGGCTTTGACCAGTTGGACATAAAACTTCTCGTCGCAAGGCAAGGTCTGACGTTTATTCCTGGTCAGACGAATCACCCCAGATTTGACTTTGGGTGGCGGGTGAAAAACGTGCTCGCTCACTGTAAAACAATATTCAATGTCATAAAAAGTTTGCAACAAAACACTGATTACGCCATAAGTCTTTGTACCAGGACGTACTGCAATACGTTCTGCTAATTCCTTTTGAAACATGCCCATAATTTCAGGCACTTGATTACGTAGTTCCAGACAACGAAAAAGAATCTGTGATGAAATATTGTATGGAAAATTACCAACCACAGCAAAAGGATCATTCCCAAGTACCTTAGACACGTCCATTCGCAAAAAATCTCCTTCGATGATCTTTCCCTTTAGGTCAGGAAAATTTTCCTTCAAATACGCAATACTCTCTCGATCCACGTCAATCACGTGCAGATCAATTTCCTCCCGATCCAACAAAAACTTTGTCAATGCCCCGGTACCCGGACCGATTTCAAGCACTTTGTAACATGCCTGGTGTGCTCCGAATTGATCCGCTATTTTTTGGCTGATCTGCTGATCAATCAAAAAGTGCTGTCCCAGATGTTTTTTCGCGCGTACCGTCATCCTTGCCTGAACTCTTCGACCACATCCAAAATCGTCCTAAAGGCAGCGAATCGTCCTGCATAACGCTCTGTGTGTTCCTGTTGCAAAGCCGGTGCAAAATCACGCTGATACTTCTCGTACAAATCCTTACTCGGTGAAAAGTACATGATCGAATAACTTAATCCACCGGACTCTTCTCCCTGAATCCGAGAAAGACGGGCATCGGAAAAACAGCCGGTGCTCATCACCTCCGGAATGTGAATCTCGCGCATCCAAACAAGCCACTCGGACTGTATTTCAGGATCAATGCTTACCGTTACATTATATAATATCATAGCTAATCAATAAATCTTTTTAACTCCTCCCACAATTGAGCCACCGGCAGTCCCATAACGTTATAATATGAACCTTCGATCCGATCAATTCCAACCGCACCGATCCATTCCTGAATCCCGTAAGCCCCGGCCTTATCCAGCGGCCGATAAGTCTTCACATAATGTTCAATCATTTCATCTGAAAGTGTTTTGAAATGAACTTTTGTACAGGAAGAAAATGTGCTTTTCTTTTGCTGACTTTGCAGCTGAACCCCAGTGACCACATCATGTGTCTGCCCGCTGAGTCTTTTTAACATAGCTTTCGCAGCCAATTCATTCTCCGGTTTGCCAATGATTTCTCCCTGGAGGATGACTACTGTATCAGCCGTAATTAGCAATTCATTGGCAGCCAATTCCGCCATCATGGCTTCTGCTTTTAATCCAGCCAGGTACTCTGGCACCTGATATGGATTCATTTCGGGATCAAAATTTTCTTCTACGCTCTTGGTTCGCAATTCAAAATTCAGTTCCAATTGCTCCATTAATTGCTGACGCCTTGGAGATTTTGATGCCAGTACCAAACGATATCCACCCGTATTTTGCATGGTCCAAAGTTACACATTTTCAAGCGGTCTAAATATTCGTTTATTCCCTGATTTTATTCATCCGGGAAGTAAAGCCGGTCAATATGAATTATATTTGAGCATTGAAACTTGACAAAACATATCAACTAGCCCTCAAAGCGGCCATCGACGCATCCAATATTCTGGTCGAATATTGTGAACGGGGATTCCAGGCGCACAACAAAGCAGATGGCTCTCCAGTTACTGAAGCTGATCTCGCTTCGTCCAAACATATCCGTGCTGTACTGGAAGGGGGAGGAATTCCGATTGTAGATGAAGAAAGCGCTTATCCTGATCTGAGCACCCGTGCTTCATGGGAGCAAAATTGGTGCGTGGACCCATTGGATGGCACTAAAGAATTCATTAAGGGCAATGGCGAATTTGCGGTCAATATTGCCTTGATAGAAGAACAGAAACCAATATTTGGTGTCATTACTCATCCCATGAAAAAACTTCTGCTTTTTGGAGGAAAAGCTATGGGAGTCCACCTCCTACATTTTTCCGAAATCGATTCACCCGACTTATGGAAGACAATTCACCGGAAAAACGCGATTGAAAACCACTCTATCATTAGCTCCCGTTCTCATCTTTCAGGAAAAACAGCCCATTTTGTTGATCAAATCGAACAACAAACGGGGAACTGGCAAAAAATCAACAAAGGTTCTGCCCTGAAATTTATTGACCTGGCCCTGGAAAATGCCCAGCTTTACCCCCGATTTGCCCCAACGATGGAATGGGATGTGGCCGCCGGGCAAGCGATCCTGAATGAACTCGGAGGAAAAGTCATCAATGCGGAAACGGGAGAAGAGTTGATTTATAATAAAGAGAATTTGCTGAATCCCCATTTCATTGCGGTTAGTCCCGCCTTTCAAAAAAGCTTTGAAAAACTCGTATGGTAAAGTTTTTGTTAGGCATATTGTTTTTGTTTTCAAGCTACTTTATTCAGGCCCAAAACAGGTCTTTGCCATTACATGAATACTATAAAAAGGAGACCCTCAAGCATAGTCGCCCACAACTGCACCCAACTTTCTTCCCTTTGAATGAATCACAGGTTGCCCTCTATGATTCTATTCGAGATACGGCTAAAATCTATGTGGACTTTCATCAGTGGCTTTTTAAACAGGACTGGATTGAGGTCAAAAGACCGGACTACAACCTGTACATCAGTCCTTTGGTTCATGGTTCCTATGGTAATTCTTTCTCGGGACAGGACAGTCTCTTTTTGTTTGAAAACACCCGTGGAATTATTGCCAGTGGAAATCTCGGAAAAGAAATCTCTTTTCAGTTTCTTTTTGCTGAAAATCAGTCGCGATACAATACTTTTCTGAGTACACATTTCCGCTCCCAGGGAGAGCTTTATGATTTTGGAAACAGCTATCACCGAACCAATGCAGTTATTCCTGGAGCAGGGAGAACCAAAATTTTCAAGGGCAGTGCATTTGATTACGCCTACTCAATGGGACACATCTCCTTCCAGGTAAATCCATCTTTGCGCATTGAGGGGGGAAACGGACAACATTTTATTGGCGCCGGGTACCGTTCGCTCCTTCTATCTGACTACAGTGTGGCAGCTCCCTACATTCGCATCCTTAAAAATATGGGGCAAAAATGGAGTTACCAATTACTTTTCAGGAGACAGAAAAATCTGATCCGAAAAATTGCGACCAAAGCCATTGAACCGAGTTATGAACACAAAGCATTCTCTGCCTTCTTCCTAAATTATCAGGCCCGACCAAATCTCAATTTGGCCCTCTTTTCAGGAGGGAACTTTTTGAGAGCGGATTCCACCGTAAAACATGCGCTGCCCTGGAATTACTTTGTTCCGGTTCCCGGCATGAATACAGATTTATTTCTAAAGGGAGATCTTTTCCACGGAATTATGGGATTACAGGGAGAATGGAGAGGCCGGAGCGCACTGTTTTATGGACAACTTGCTATGGAACAGGAATCTAATTTCCGCCTGGCGGCACAGGGTGGTTTTCATATTTTCGACTTACTCAAAGTTCCTAATCTACACTTTCAACTGGAATACAATTATGTCCCTCAGGACATGTACGCACATCAAAATTTTAAGCTAGCCTACGGGCACTACAACGCCAGCTCCAGTCATCCGAAAGGAAATGATTTTCAGGAATTCATCCTTGCCGCGGATTACCAGTACAAACGCTTTTACGGACAATTGAGAAACATTCTCTATTTCGGAAAATCAGGGAACCTCAATGAACAAATCTCCCAACATTCGATCTTTATTCATTCCGACCAAAAACCAGATAATCCTTCTAATGGAAGTGCCTGGCTGGTTGACACTGAATTGGGATACCGAATTAACCGGAATTACAATCCGAACATTTATTTGAGATTAAGAAGTCGGTTAGATAGCCACTCTTCGGATCAAAGTTACTTCCTCTTTCAGTTCGGGGTTAAAGTAAGTGTTCTCAATCATTACTCTGATTTCTAAGCATGCGTTATATCTGGATCATAGCATTTTTCAATAGTTTGGCTTTCGGACAACTGAATCACCAGCTGGATTTGCACGCCCTGGATTCGGTCAAACGGATTGTTCCCGATTATAGGAATAACCTGCTCGAATATGCAGATAGTTCTTTCCTGAAGCAAAATGGCAACTTTTCCTACACCATCCTCCCAGAAGCAATGGCAGCCGGAGAAAAAGACAGGATCAGTCTCCAGGGAGGTGTCTTCCTCGTCAATCGATGGAAAACGACCTCCAATAAATTACAGGTAATCAGTAGTCTGAGAGCCGGATATCATCAGGGCAGCATACTTCCTTACCGATCTCAGCTAAAAACTCAGGCCTTTTTCGAGGAAGAAATTGGCGATGATCAACGACTCTACCAGGACCTTCGGGCCCGAATCATTTTCACACCTAATCGATTTCTACGTTTCCACGGAGGACTGGATCAACACTTTATTGGCCAGGGAGAACGCTCTCTCTTACTAGGGAATCAAGGAGTTCCCGGTCCATTTGTTCAACTGGAGGCCAAGGTTTGGAAATTTGAATACCAGTTCATCCAAAAAATCCATCGGGAAGGGATACCAGGACACTTTGTTCCAAAGGGAAGTTCAACGCATTTTCTGAACTTCAGACACAAGCAGATCTTTTCGATGGGCATCTTCGAGACGGTCACCCACATTATTAAAGACAGCATTTATAACCGTGGATTCGATCCAGAATATCTGAACCCACTGATCTTTTACCGTCCTCAGGAATACAGTTTGGGTTCTTCAGACAACGTGATCATGGGATTGAACATGCAACTAAAATTGAAGCGTTCAATGATCTATAGTCAATTTGTCCTGGACGAATTCCTGCTTTCACAAATTGTTAATAGATCGCGCTGGTGGGCCAATAAATATGGGGTGCAAATTGGTTATAAATGGGCCAGAACCTATGGAGACAAAGAATTCTTTGTGCGTTCAGAACTCAACCTTACCAGACCCTATACTTATTCGCATCTCAACAATATGCTGAACTATGGGAACCAGGGAAATCCGGTAGCACATCCACTCGGAAGTAATTTCGTCGAATCCTACACAGAATTTCTTTTTAAGAAGGGAAAATGGCAAAATCACACCTGGATCCAATTGTACATGAAAGGAATTGAACCGGAAGGGGCTGACACCAATAACATTTCCTACGGAGGCGATCTGTACGAGTCCTATTTGAATTATTCCCAGGAATTTGGCGTGCTTATTGGAAACGGGCAAAAAGTGCACCAATTCCAATTGGGAAATAGAAGTAGCTACTTCATTTGGAAAGAAAATCTGGAATTCTTTGTTGAGCCCAGATTGATCATTCAGAGAACACTTGGAAACAATCACGCTTCCATGTGGATCACCATGGGTATCCAAGCCCGACTAGCTGCGCGTGAACGCAACTACTAAAAAAACATCGAAAAAATTTAGATAATGACGTGCGCTTCAGAAGTGGTTTCCTGTTCCACCTGAATCACCCCGACATTAGCCGGAGTACCTGTTTTCCAGGAAATAATATCCAACACAGCCACACCTGCCTGCCCAAGCTTATACAGCTCGTTTAGGTTAAAAATGGCCTCTCCGTCTGTATTGGTCAATGCAGTATCTGAAAAACTTGAAGTCTTTGAAGTGGTAGAAACCCCTTTCAAAACCACGTAAGCAGAAATGATTCGACCTCCGAGTGCATTACTCACATATACCTTTGCAATAGTATCCTTTTTCTTGCGACAACCGGTAAACCCGATCATCCCCAGTGACAACAATAAGCAAACAAGTCCTAGTTTAGAAGCTTTCATCATTTCTTAAAAGTAAATCGTTTCAACAACTGTAACATTTCTTTTGGCGCGTACTCTTCCGGTTGTTTGTTCTGAACCGAATTTGATCAGTACATCAAAGTAACCTACATTTACCTTCTTACCAGACAAATCAAAGTATTGCTCCAGATCAAAAGTAGCAATTCCGGCATTGTCGGAAAACAAGGTGTCAACATAATCAATAGATGGAGGAACGGCCCGGGTATCTCCAATCAAAATAACCTTTGCATTGGGTAGCAATTGTTCACTTTGATTTCGGACGTAGATCTTAACAAAAGAAGTATCTTCCTTCTTACAGGAGTACAGCATGAAGCCTAAAAAGAGTACAAAAGAGTACTTCCACCAATTCCTAATTAAAAGCTGTTTCATAGATCTAAAAAAGCCGTTTACTTAATATACGTATTAGAGTCAAAAGTACCACTATTATTTGTAATATTGCACTACTTTTGAAAAAAACTTTTAACCCTTAAACGAGTAAAATACGTTTTTGTTTCAGTTTTCACGGACAATTAAGATTTTCGATGATGAAAGACCAGATCGCAGAACTTGAACAGGAAATTCGGGATTACCCCATCCAAAGCAAAGAGGAACTGGAGCAGTTTCGAATAGCGTTTATTGGTTCAAAAGGAAAGATCAAAGGGCTTTTTGCAGCGTTTAAATCAGTTCCGAACGATCAAAAAAAAGAAGTCGGACAACTCCTGAATCAACTGAGACAATTGGCAGAATCACGGCACCAGGAGCTAAAAGATCATCTGGAAGAACAAGAAACCCAGGAAAGTAATCTGGACCTTTCCAGACCTGGGGAAGTCTCTCCTCTTGGAAGCCATCATCCGCTTTCCATTGTCCGAAGAGAAATCATTGACATTTTTGCTCGCGTTGGCTTCACGGTTTCCGAAGGACCCGAAATTGAAGATGACTGGCACAACTTTTCCGCCCTAAATTTCCCACCTGAACATCCGGCCAGGGATATGCAGGATACTTTCTTCATTCAAAAAGGAGAAAAGGAAATTTCACTCAGAACCCACACTAGTTCAGTGCAGGTCAGGGTCATGGAAAATCAACAACCTCCCATTAGAACCATTTCACCAGGTAGAGTTTATCGAAACGAAGCCATTTCTGCCAGAGCACATTGCTTTTTTCATCAGGTAGAGGGGCTTTACATCGATCGGGACGTTTCTTTCGCTGATTTGAAGCAAATTCTGCTCTACTTCGCCCAGGAATTGTTCGGTGAAAAAGCACAGATTCGCTTACGTCCTTCCTATTTTCCATTTACAGAACCCAGTGCCGAGGTTGACATCTCCTGTACCATCTGTAACACCAAAGGATGCAACGTATGTAAATACACTGGATGGCTTGAGATTTTAGGCTGTGGCATGGTTGATCCAAATGTATTAAAAGCTTCGGGAATTGATCCGGAAGTCTATAGTGGATATGCCTTCGGCATGGGAATCGAACGAATCGCTCAGTTAAAATATAAGGTTAATGACCTACGTTTATATTCTGAAAATGATCTGCGTTTTCTAAAACAATTTACCTCCGCATAATACCGTGAATAGCTGATATGGGCCTGTTTGGAAGAAAGAATAAATTAAACTGGATTGACCTGAATCAAGAGGAACAACTCCGGGAACTTTTTGAAAAAAAAGGCAATGCGCTCATATTCAAGCATAGCACAAGATGTGGTATTTCCAGCATGGCTCTTTCCCGCTTTGAATCCGAATTTCAGGAAAAAGAAGAGCTGCCCATCTATATGCTCGATCTACTCAATCACCGATCGCTTTCCAATTTAGTCGCTGAGCTTTCTGGTGTCAGACATGAATCACCACAGGTACTGGTACTTCACCACAAAGAGCTCGTTTACCAGGCTTCTCATGGAATGATCAATGCCGGTGAAATCAATGACCTCCAACTATGAATAAAAGCCTTCGAATAATTATTATTGCCCTCATTCTAATTTGTGGAATTGCATTTTTGGTCGTACCTCTTCTACGTCAACCAGAGCCTGTCGAATCCCCAAAGACCAAAGACGCCAGCACTTTTGTTAGTAACACCAACCTGAGCGCGCTTCATGGGGAGGAAGTTTCGTTGGAACTAGCACTTGCCAGCGGGTTTTCTAAAATAGATTTGTTTTTAGAAGACAGCTTGCTGAATTCATGGCAGGGAACGACTGGGAAAGTAAACTGGCCGCTCGACACTAAAAAAATGCCTCTTGGATTTAGAACCCTAAGTCTAGTTTCCTATGATGCTAGTGGCAATGAATTGATCGAGACCAGAATTCTCCGCATCCTATCTGATATTGAACCAAAACATCAAACAGCTAGCGTTAAGCAGGCCTACTTGCACAATCCGACCAGTTTTACACAAGGCTTGGAGTTTCACGGAGGTAAGCTCTACGAAAGTACCGGACAAAATGGAAAGAGTTTTATTGCTGAGGTAGAAAGCCAAACAGGGGTTATCCGAAGAAAAGTGAATCTCGATCGACAGTATTTTGGAGAAGGAATCACTATTCTAAATGGAGAGATTTTCCAGCTAACCTGGCAGCAAGGTGCTTGTTTCGTCTATGATCTCGAAGCTTTTGAGATCAAAAAACAATTCAGCTATACCGGTGAAGGATGGGGCATCTGCAATGATGGAAAGCAGTTGATCATGTCCAATGGAAGCGATCAGATTCAATTCCGCGACCCAGGCAATTTTTCCGTGACCAAAACCATCACCGTGTGTGACCGACTAGGAACGAAGACCAAGCTCAACGAACTGGAATACATCCAGGGAATGATTTATGCCAATGTTTGGATGTCCGATTTCATTCTTGTGATTGATCCGACAAACGGAAAGGTTCAGGCAGAGATCGATTGTAGTGAGATCGCCCGTGCAGGACGTGATCAAGGTGAGGTTCTCAATGGTATTGCCTACGACCAATCCTCAGGAAAAATCTATCTAACAGGAAAGAACTGGTCCAAGCTCCTGGAAGTAGAAATCAACTAAATTTCGTATCTTTCCCTAACGGAATAGAGCTTTGGCATAGCCTTTGTAGTTTATGTCCATAAATGATCTGTTATGAAACGTATAATAGGATTCGGAATATTGGCATCTCTTATTTGGGTACTTAGTAGTGCCGGAGTAACGAAATTGCCAGCTAGAAAAAATGATTCTTTTCAAATCGGGGAAAAACTGCGCTATCGGGTAACCTATGGTTTCATTGATGCCGGAGAAGCTGTGATGGAAGTACTTCCCACAGGGAAAAAGAAAAATGGTCGGGAAATGATCCACTTAAAAGGTACTGGTAGAACCCTGGGAGGATTCAGTGCTTTTTACAAGGTTCACGATGTCTACGAAAGTTACGTGGATAAAAAAGGAGTTTTTCCATGGCAGTTCAAACGCCGGGTAAATGAAGGTGGTTATAAAATTGAGCAGGATTACCAATTCCAACAACATCAATCCAAAGTCAACAATGGGGAAGGGAAGGAATTTGATGTTCCGGTCGGAATTCAGGACATGGTTTCCTCATTCTATTATGCTAGAACCCTCGATTTCAAAAACATGAAAGTCGGTGATGTATTTGAATTCAACTGTTTCATGGACGATGAAGTCTGGCCACTCAAAGTTAAATTTGTAGGAGACGAAATGATCCATATCCGCAAGGGAAAGTTTAACTGTAAAAAGTTTATTCCAGTGGTACAGAAAGGCCGCTATTTCAAATCAGAAAACGATCTCAACTTCTGGATTACGGATGACGAAAACCGAATTCCGGTGCTGGTAAGAGCCAAAATACCAGTCGGAACTGTCAAGCTCCATCTGGTCGAATGGGACGGACTCAAACACCCGCTCAACAAGGTTAAATAATAGCGCCTATCAAGACTTCTTTAGAAGGGCAAAATCCTTGGCGAAATAGGTCAAAATTCCATCAGCACCAGCACGACGAATGCTGAGCAGCATCTCAGACATAGTGGCATGGTAATCCAACCATCCATTTCGCGCGGCTGCATGAATCATCGCACATTCACCACTTACATTATAAGCCGTAATTGGCAATGGGAACTGTTCTTTCAATAGGTGAATGATATCCAGGTAGCACAACGCCGGCTTCACCATCAACATGTCAGCTCCTTCTTCAAAATCCAATTGAGCCTCCAACAGTGCTTCCCGCTTATTGGCCGGGTTCATCTGGTAGGTTTTTTTATCTCCAGCCTTTGGTGCTGAATCCAGGGCATCCCGAAAAGGGCCGTAGAATGCACTTGCATATTTCGCTGTATAAGACATGATGCTCGTTTCACTATATCCGGCCTGATCCAGGGCCTCGCGAATAGCTCCTACTCTACCATCCATCATATCAGAAGGTCCGATCACATCAAAGCCTGCCTGTGCCTGAACAACGGCCATCTCAGTCAAAATAGGAAGCGTCTCATCATTCAAAATTTTCCCATTTTCCACCAGACCATCATGTCCATCCGAGGAATAGGGATCCATCGCGACATCACTCATCAACACAATTTCCGGAAAACGATCCTTGATCTGGCGCACATACTCCAGGTAAAAATTATTCGGATCCAGACCATAACTTGCTGTCCGGTCTTTCAACTCCTCCCGAACCGCCGGAAACAAAACGTATTGCTTCACCCCTAGCTCCAGACATTCTTCCAGCTCAGGCAAAAGGGTGTCCAAACTCCACCGATAATTTTGAGGCAGCGATGGAATCTCTTCCTTGATGTTTTTGCCTTCCTGAACAAAAAGTGGATAGATCAGGTGCTCTGGCCCCAAAGTAGATTCTTCCACCATGTTTCTGATGGCCTGGTGCTTGCGATTTCGTCTCGGTCGGATATACATGCGCTTTTTGAGGTCAAAATTAAACAGAAAAAACGAATTCTATCGTTGTATATGGCTACTTCGACTACAAACAGCACAAATTGGACTAAATTTGTTTTAACCAAATAAATTCCTATTTTTAGCCATTAGAATTACCAGTCACGCCCGCAATTGATGTTACTTATGAAACGTATGAGCCCTTTTTTAACACTTCTGGTGGTAGTGACGGTCTTATTACAGGCCTGTCAGACCAAAGAACCGGAAGTCGAAAAATCCATCGATGAAGAAGTGTTGGACCCCAATAGTTCACTCAACACCAATTTTGACGGAAAAATCTTCAGCATTCCTTCACCGGTGCAAACGTCCATGTTGATCAAGGAAGCAAATCTTCCTTTCATGGGAGGCTTGCTCAATCCACCTGAAAATGCAGATAGCTATACTTCCGAAGTACGACGGGCTCTGAACCTGGGAATTTACGGTACGGATATGGGATATGCGACTCTGTACAACCAGAATGCCCTGTCTTTGAAGTACCTCAATGCAATCGAAAAGATCACGACAGAACTCGGTTTGGAAGGTGCATTCGACAAGAGTTTCATGGACCGACTGGAAAAAAATAGCAGTGATCAGGATTCGATGATTCGGATTGTAAGTGATGCCTTCCGGAAAGCGGATAATTTCCTAAAAAACAATGATCGCAAAAACACCTCGGTACTGATCTTGACAGGTGGATGGATCGAATCATTATATTTTGCCTGTCAGTTGAATCGCACTAGTTCCAATGAGCAGATCCTCAGCCGAATTGGTGAACAACAGCAGACATTGACTACGATTATTGAGATTCTGGATCTTTACAACAAAGATGGAATCAACGATGAAATTTTAAGCGACCTGGAAGACCTTAAGCTCACGTTTAACATGGTACGGGTGAACTACACTTACCTGGCACCAGAAACCAATGAAGCTAAAAAACTGACAACGTTCAGACACAAAACCAAGATCAGGATTGATACAAACGTACTCAACATGATTACACTGAAGATCAACAACCTGAGGTCTAAAATTGTCGAATAATACTACTATGATGAAAGCCTTAAAACTTCTTTGTACCGGATTGATTCTATCGGCATCTATCCAGGCCAGTGCTCAGGACTGCGAGTCGATTGTCAATATTTGCCACGATCACCTGGAAAATGGGTCATCCAAAGGGAAGAAAAAATCCAGATTTGTCTCTGACGGTCAGGTGTACACGGCCTTTTTGGATCGGGAAAAAGCGGAATTCAAAACAACCTTTTTTGGTGGTTCCACCTACCGGATAGCTGCCAGTGCGGGTAGTGATGACGACTACGTCATCTTCACGATTCGCGATATTCAGGGCAACATCCTTTTTTCCAATCGGAACCATAAGAACTCCCCATATTGGGATTTCAAAGTTCCATCCACCCTTCCGGTCATCATTGAAACGGAACTGGATCTGGACAAAAAGGTGACAGGGTGTGCCGTGATGCTTATTGGATTTCAGAAATAATACAGCCAACAATAAATCAATCTAAATTAAAGACTCCAAGTTTGACCGTATAATATGAGTGAACGTATATTTAGGGCTTTGATGCAGCTCTTCGCTATCATTGCCAAAGTTGATGACGTCAATGAAAATGAGGACAATCCCGATGTCCAGAGTTCGAATGGAAGACGCATCATTGAATCCTTCTTAAAAACAGAGCTCAATGCTTCACTTGTCCGGGAATATATTAAAATGTTTGATGAGTTTTTGGCAACTCACCACAGTACAACCAGCAAAAAGGACGGACGCAGAAAAAGGACTTCACTTAATTCGGTGAAAGTACTCCGGATTTGTTCACAAATCAACGAGGAGCTGACGCAACGTCAAAAATTCATTGTATTACTTCGGATTTTCGAATTTATCCATGCCAACGAGCTACAAACGGAACAAGAAGAAGAGTTTGTCAATACGGTAGCCGAAACCTTTAACATTGACAACCTGGAATACCGCTCCATGAAAGAATACATGGAAATTCCGGGAAGTGAAATCATCGATGGACCAAGTTTTCTTTACATTACTTCTACCCCACTGGATTTAAAGCACGCCAGACAAATTGTTCTGGATGGAATTGAGAACGTCATCCGGGTATTGCGTATTGAAAGTGTCCAAATCCTGTTTTTCCGTTACTTCGGGACAGACGAATTAAACATGAACGGTCAGTTCATTCCGAACGATCGAAACCATATTCTCAACCAGGGATCTTCGCTCAGAACATCCAAGTCACAGCCAATCTATTACAGTGACGTTCTCACGCGATTCCTGAACGATCAGAACGAAGACAAACTGATCTTCAAGGTATCCAATTTGACCTATCATTTCAAAGGCGGCAAACTTGGATTGCACGAAACGAATTTCACCGAACAATCAGGCAAGTTAGTTGGTTTAATGGGTGGTTCCGGAGCTGGTAAATCGACTTTGCTTAACGTTCTAAACGGGAACTACACTCCTTCCAATGGATCGGTGACCATCAACGGAATCGATGTTCACAAGGAGAAATCGAGACTCGAAGGAGTGATCGGATTCATTAGCCAGGATGACCTGCTCATTGAAGAATTGACCGTCTTTCAGAACCTCTTTTTCAATGCCAAACTTTGCTTCAATGATCTGACGGATACGCAAATCACCAAAAAAGTAGTCGATCTTCTTTCCATGATTGGATTGCACGAAGCAATGCATTTGAAAGTAGGCTCTCCTCTGGAAAAAACAATTTCAGGAGGACAGCGCAAGCGATTAAATATCGCCCTGGAACTGATCCGGGAACCTTCCGTGCTGTTTGTGGATGAACCCACTTCCGGACTTTCTTCACGGGATTCCGAGAACATCATGGACCTCCTGAAAGAATTGGCTCTGAAGGGAAAATTGATTTTCGTTGTCATTCACCAACCTTCATCAGACATCTTCAAAATGTTCGACCGTCTGATCATTTTAGATCAGGGAGGTTATCCCATCTTTGACGGGAATCCCATCGACGCCGTCGTCTATTTCAAGATGCATGTCAATCATGTCAATGCCGATGAACGAGAATGTTACGCCTGTGGAAATGTGAACCCGGAGCAGATTTTCAACATCATCGAATCCAAGGTGGTGGATGAATACGGAAATCTGACCAAATTCCGAAAAACACTTCCGGAAGAATGGAACGAAAAGTTCCAGAACTCTGGGATTCATGCAGACCCTGCAGAAGAAGAAGTGAGTCCGCTTAAAAGTAGCTCTAAGATTCCAAGTCGATGGAAGCAGTTTATGGTTTTCTTTAAACGGGATATTCTCAGCAAACTGTCGAACAAGCAGTACATGCTGATCAATATGTTGGAAGCCCCTGTTCTAGCACTGATTCTCGCTTTCTTTGTAAAATTTTACGACAACAAAAAGGCCGATGCTGCTTATGTGTTCTACGAGAACATCAATATTCCGCAATACATCTTCATTGCAGTGGTCGTTTCTCTTTTCCTTGGACTGACCGTCGCAGCAGAAGAAATTATTAAGGATAAAAAAATCCTAAAGCGTGAAAGCTTCCTGAATTTATCCCGAACAAGTTACATCGTCTCCAAAATCGGGATCATGTTCATTATTTCGGGAATCCAAACCATGTTTTTCGTAGCGATTGGGAATTTCATCCTGGAAATCAAGGGGATGTGGCTTGAATACTGGTTTATTCTTTTCTCAACCTCCTGTGTTGCCAACGTGATGGGTCTGAACATTTCCTCAGCCTTTAACTCGGCCAAAGTGATCTATATTACAGTTCCGCTACTTATCATCCCGCAACTCTTGTTTAGTGGCGTGATCGTAAAATTCGAGAAATTACACCCACTTTTTTCGAATACCAATGAGGTTCCTATCATCGGTAATATCATGGTTTCCCGTTGGGCTTATGAAGCACTCATTGTGGAACAGGCCGTCGACAATGAGTTTCAGCGAAAGACCTATGATTACCGGGTTGATCGCAGTCAGAGTGGATGGAAACGTGACTACTGGATTCCAGAAATTAGAAACAAGCTGGACCTGATTACCAACAAAAAAACCAGTAAAAAGGACTTTGACAAAGCGATTAAATTGCTTGTTAACGAGATCAAGAAGGAAGAGCGAAGTTGGGCCAACCTGGAATGTAAAGACTGCGTGTCAGGGCTGGAAAAATTGAAGAACCATAAAGATGCCGGTGAGGTGAAATTTAACATTGAAACCTTCCTGAACGTCATCAAAAAGCAGTATAACAAAACGTTCAACGAGAGTACGGAACAGATTGATAAAGTGGCACAGAACTTTGGTGAGGAGGAGTACAAGGAACTGAAGGAACAATACGAAAACGAAAGTTTGCACGATCTGGTCACCAATCGCATGGAAATATCTAAGATTGTGGAATCGAAAAACGAATTATTCCAGAAAGATGATCCGATCTACTTGCATCCGAAATACGAACGTTTCTTTGATGCGCATTTCTATGCCCCATCCAAGTATCTTTTCGGAATCAAGTTGAGTACTTTCTGGGCAAATATGCTTGTTATTTGGGTGATCACGTTCCTTTCGGTCATTGCACTTTACTTTGATTTACTGAAGAAATTCCTCGATCTCTTCGATAAAAACGCTGCTCAGTAAGAAGAGCTACCAAACGTGACATTGGTAATTCCGTTTAGCTTTCTTACTTTTAGTGCTTGAAATCCCAGGATTCCAGAAGGGATATGGGAAATCGAAAGAAACAAAGCAGATGAAAATATCCGTAGTGAGCCCGGTCTATTATGGCGAAAAACTGGTCCCTGAACTGGTCAATCGTCTGCACCAAAGCCTCTCCGCTATTCATCCAGAATATGAAATCATCCTGGTGGAAGATGGAAGTCCCGATCAATCCTGGAAAGTCATTCGGGAAATCTGCTCCAAAGACCCAAAAGCAAAAGGACTTAAGCTGAGTCGGAATTTTGGTCAGCACTATGCCATCACTGCTGGTTTACAAGCCGCCTCTGGAGAATGGATCGTCGTCATGGATTGTGACTTACAAGATCGGCCCGAGGAAATCCCACGTCTGTTTGAAAAATGCCAGGAAGGTTTTGACATCGTCTATGCACAACGAAAGCTGAGACAGGACAGCTTTTTGAAACGCCTGTCTTCGCGAATCTTTTACCGCGTTTTTGGTTACCTGACAGATACCAAACAAGATGCGTCCATAGCCAATTTTGGCATTTATCACCAACAGGTGATTCAGGCGGTACTCTCCATGAACGACTACATCCGCTATTTTCCAACCATGGTTCAGTGGGTCGGCTTTGATAGCGCAAAAATTGACGTGGAACACAGTGAACGCATGGAGGGAAAATCGTCCTATTCCTGGAAGAGTTTGATCAAACTGGCCTCTAAAAACATTATTGCCTTTTCAGATAAACCCCTTCGCCTGACCGTTAAATTCGGCTTTGGAATGTCGGTCATTTCTTTTTTGATCGGAGTCGTTTACCTCTATCGCTATTTCACGGGCCAAATTCAGGTGATGGGATTCACCAGTATTATTATCTCAACCACCTTCCTTTCCGGACTCATTATCCTCACCCTGGGAATCATTGGAATCTATCTGGGCAAGACCTTCGAACAAAGCAAACAACGCCCAAACTTCATCGTCCACCAAAAACTCAATTTGGATGAATAAGATCGTTCTCTTCCTGCTTTCCGAAAAGGGATACGCTGTCTTACAAGAGATTTTGACTCATTTTGGAGCAGAACAGATCGACTTCATCGTTTTGGGAAGAGATTCCCGCGTATTAAATGATTATTCGAACGAGATTCAAAAACTGGCCGAAGAACATCAGGTAAAATGCTTTGAAAGAACAGAGAAATTTGAACTCACCGCTTCTTACGCACTGGCCATTTCATGGCGCTGGATGATTCCTCTCTCAGAAAACACCCAACTGATCACTCTGCACGATTCCCTACTTCCGAAATACAGAGGCTTTGCACCATTGGTCAACCAATTGATTCAGGGAGAGAAACAACTGGGGGTCACCGCCATTTTTGCCAGCGAAGAATACGACCGGGGCAAAATTCTCGGACAACTTCACACAACGATCAGTTATCCAATCAAAATTGAGGCAGCGATTCAGGCCATCACTCCGCTCTATCAGCAGTTGGCAAATGATCTCTTCCAACAACTACAGGAAAATCAATCATTGCAAGGTACTCCTCAACAAGAAGAAGATGCCACGTACTCTTTATGGAGAGATGAAGCAGACTACTGCATCGACTGGAAATTGGACGCTTCCACTATTCGACGGACCGTTGATGCGCTTGGAACTCCCTACCTGGGAGCCAGCTCGGAAATCAACGGACGAAAAATCAGAATCCTGGAAGTAATGGAAGAAAATGATGTCGAGGTCATACAACGTCAATTGAATTATGGCAAGGTCATTTTTCAACGGGATCAACGCCCGGTGATTGTTTGTGGAAAAGGCCTGATTCGAATCAATGAAGCATATTATGATGATGACGGAACTTCCATCTTTCCATTGGATAAATTCAGATTGCGTTTTACATGAAGACACCTTTTAACAAGCCCTATCTGACCGGAAAGGAAACAGAGTACATCCATGACGCGGTCCAATCCGGGAAAATTTCTGGAAACGGGAAATACACCAAGCTATGTCAGTCCTTTTTTGAAGAAAAATATGGCTTCAAGAAATGTCTAATGACAACCTCCTGTACAGATGCGCTGGAAATGGCCGCCATTTTGCTTGATATTAAGCCCGGAGACGAAGTAATACTTCCTTCCTATACCTTTGTCTCAACAGCGAATGCATTTGTTCTTAGAGGAGCTAAATTGATCTTTGTTGATAGTTCGGAGATCAATCCGAATATGGACGCCGAAAAAATCGAAGCACTGATCACTCCCAAAACGAAAGCGATCGTAGTTGTACACTATGCCGGGATCGCCTGTGACATGGATCGGATCATGGAAATCGCTGAACGCAAGCGGCTTTTTGTCGTAGAAGACGCCGCTCAAGCCATTGAGAGTTACTACCAAGGCAGAGCACTCGGGAGCATCGGACATCTCGCCTGCTTCTCCTTCCATGAAACCAAAAACATTACGAGTGGCGAGGGAGGAATGCTCGCTATCAATGATGAACAATTTATTCGTCGCGCCGAAATCATCTGGGAAAAAGGAACAAATCGGGCCGCTTTCTTCCGGGGCGAAATTGACAAGTATGGTTGGGTAGATATTGGTTCTTCTTTCCTTCCTTCCGAAGTCATTTCCGCATTCCTATATGCCCAACTTGAGAACATTGAAGACATCCAGGAACGTCGTAAAGTAATCTGGAAACGTTACTACGATGCATTTTCTTCTGTAGATGCAACTATTTTTCAAGTTCCCAACATCCCTGATTACGCGACGAACAATGCACACATGTTCTATTTGAATTGTGCTACTCCCCAACTTCGGGCAAGCATTATTACCTCCTTAAAGGAGCAGGATGTATTAGCGGTATTTCACTATCTCTCCTTGCATCAAAGCAGCTATTACAAGGATAAACATGACGAACGTCAACTTCCAAACAGCGATCATTATTCGGATTGCTTGTTGCGTCTACCTCTTTATTACACGCTGAGCACAGAAGAACAGGAATTAATCATCCAAACCATCCAACAACATCTGAATGGCTAGTACAAAAGCTTTCGAAAAAAGGCTGATTCCCCTGGCCATGTTCATCATTGGATTGTACTACCTGCCTTATGTCCTGTGGGGACAAGATTCTACCCTTCGGATTCACGACAACCTGGACTCCAACCTCGCCTGGGTCAAAATCCTATTAGATCGCGGGGCATTGTTTGGGGCACCGGATGAACTCATCCCCAACGTCATGAATGGTCTTCCTCATGCGATGATCTATCCCTATTATGATTTCCCTCTGATTATCTTCAAGTTTTTTGGGATGTACTGGGGCTATGTGGTCAACAAATTCCTGATCAGTCTCATCGGATTTTGGGGACTCTATTTACTTCTTCAAAAACACTTTCTGCCTCAGGAAAAAGACCGATGGATTAACGTAAGTTGTGCCCTTCTGTTCAGCCTCCTCCCCTTTTGGTCCTTTACAGCCACGGTGTGCGGAATCCCCTTTGCACTATATGCCTTTCTAAATATTCGACAGGGAGAAAAACAATTTCATAACTGGCTCATCATCATTTTATTTGCATTTCACTCGTCATTGATTCTAAGCGGAGTCTTTCTGCTGATACTACTCGCCATGCTTTGGTTCTGGGATTTCTTCAAAAAGCGGAACATGAACTGGCCCTTTTTCCTTGCGTTGTCAAGTTTAAGTCTCCTTTACCTACTGAGTCATTACCCAACAATCATTGCGTTTCTGGATAGTCCGGTTTCTCATCGTAACGCATTTCTCACCCCCGATTTGAGCCTCCGAACGGCACTGAACAAGTCAGCGATGTTCTTCCTGGTTGGCCAATCCCATGCCCATAGCCTCCACACCCTATTGATTTTACCCGTCGCAGCCATGATTTTTTATCGTCGGGAAATATCATCCCGATTCCGTAGGATAGCTCTTTTCCTAATCCTCACCTCCCTGTTTTTCGGGCTCAAGGATTTCGGGCCGATCAAGCATGTTCTTGAAATTATCACCGACAAAATTCCCATTCAGCTGCAACGCTTCCACTACCTACACCCTGGTTGCTGGTATTTACTTCTGGCACTTTCTGCCAGTATTCTGGTCCGAAAGCTGAAATACGGAAAGCTTATCATGGGGACACTATTGATCGCCCAATTGGCCTACATTATTTCCTATCATGAATTGATTCAATACCGAAAAAAGGACTCTTTTCGGGAATTCTATGCCGAGAAGAGTTTTCTACAAGCCAAAAAACTAATCGCCAAAGCACCTCATAGCTACCGGGTCATCTCGGTTGGAATTCATCCTGCCGTGGCTCAGTACAACAGGTTCTACACCCTCGACGCCTACTTACCAAGCTATCCGCTCGCTTACAAGGAACAATTTGGACGGGCCATCCGGGGAGAATTAAATCGCGACCCGAAACTGCGTGACTATTTTGATCACTGGGGTTCCAGGTGTTATGCCTTTTCGAGTGAAATTGGCCCGGAGTTACCAGACAGTCCTCCTCTCAACATCAACCACCTGAGCTTCGACTTTGATCAATTCAAAGCCATGGGAGCTGCCTATCTGTTTACTTACTCTGAAATTACTGCCAGTAAAAATCCATCGCTCAAACTACTTGGGACCATTCCTCGTGAAGGTGCAAAAGGCAATCTTTACGTGTACGAGATTCATTAACTCGATCTGGTCTTAAAGCTTCGAGAATCAAGGTATACATAAATCCAAGGATACTGGTATCACCTCTGAATCTCAGTGTAAAAGATGATGAATCACCCCAACTTTTTCAACTCCTCTTCGTTTCTTTTTCGTATCTTACAAGATGATACTTAAACCCTTTTACCGTGAAAAAAACACTTTTTCTTTTCTCTTTACTTTGTTTCTTGTTCAATATGAGTGTGCTGGGACAGAACTTAGTTCCTAATCCATCATTTGAGGATACTGTAAGTTGTCCGACAACTGACAACCAACTTAGCTTATCGGTTGGTTGGGAAGCATTCGGCTCTGTTGAATATTTTAATAGGTGTTCGTCTTCTCCAGATGTAGGGGTGCCTAATAACTGGGGAGGCTTTCAAGAACCAGCGACAGGAGATTCATATGTTGGAATCTTTACTGCTGGGGATGACACCTTTGGATATAGTTGCAATAACAGTAGTTATTGTGATTCTCGTGAATACATTGGTCAATATCTTAGTAGTCCATTAACAATTGGAACTAAGTATTTCATTTCATTCAAAACCAGTCTGAGTATTAGCAGTACAATTTTTTGTAATTGTGCAACTGATAAGATTGGTTTAATGTTTAGTGTTGGAAAGCCTTCATTTACAATGCCAACTACAACATTAATCAAAAATTCTGCTCACATTTTCACACCATCGGTGGTTACTGATTCTACAGGATGGACAACAATACAAGGTACTTTTGTCGCTGATTCAGCATATCAGTATTTCGTTATTGGAAACCTTTTTGATGACCCTAACACCAACATCCAAATTATGGATGGAAATACATACTGTAACTCATACTATTTTATTGATGATGTATGTGTCTCAACGGATTCGCTCACTTGTGTAAATTCTGTTGGGATAGATGACACTCCTTTTAATCAAAATACCTTTAATGTTTATCCTAATCCAGCAACAAATCAAATTACCGTTGAAAATCTCCAATTAGGAGATGCCTATCAGATCCTAATCTACAACTCATTAGGGCAGTTGTTACACTCCGAAAAGGAAGTGCAAGCTGCAAATAATAAAATTGATATAAACACTTTTAGCAATGGACTTTTGCTAATTAATATAAAGTCTGAAAATCAGAACTTCTTTTACAAACTCTTAAAAAACTAAACTATGAAAACACCCAACATTAAAGTTTTAACGACCATGGCGGGTTGCCTTTTAGCCGTAACATCATTTTCTCAAAACTGGAGATTAGGAGGTAACAATGCTGGACCACCACCCAATGGGGTTAACCTTGGTAACAATACTTTTGGAACAAATGTTAATGTCCCAATTAACATAGTCACCAACAACCTCCAGCGCATTTCACTAACAAACACCGGATCCTTTGCCTTAGGCCTTAATTTTAACAATCCGCTTTCATTGATGCACATTGAT
>SBGX01000033.1 GCA_006226425.1 Bacteroidota bacterium
AGAGGCAGGTAGGGGGCTCCGAGTTTCAAAACAGCCAGGATGGCCACATAGAGTTCCGGGGAACGACGTAGCAGAATGGCTACAGGTCGATCAGACACATCCTTCAATTGTTCCAAATAATTGGCCAATTGATTGGCTCGTTGGTTGAGCTCGGCATACGTAAATTCAGCAGCCCCAAAGCGCAAGGCAAGCTTATCTGGATGCGCCAAAACCTGTTGTTCAAAAAGGACAGCCAGTCCAGATTCCTTGGGATAATTGCTTTCCGTTCGATTGTATTCCTGTAGCAGAAATTCGCGTTCAGAAGGAGAAATAAGCTCAATTTCATTAATTCGAACTTCCTGATTTTCACAAATAGCCGAAACGATCTGAGTAAACTGAGAAGCAATCCGTTCGATAATTTGAGAGTCAAAAACCAAAGCATTATATTCGATCCGAATTCGAAGTGATTTTCCGGGGAGAAAAGTGAGTGCGAGATCGTAGGTGGTGTGCTCAAAAATTTCAACTCCTTCAATCTCGATAACCCCTTTGGATTCTTCCTCTATTTTTTCATTGACCGGAAAGTTCTCAAATACGACGATGTGATCAATCAGTTTGGATCCTGCCCCAGAAACACTTTGTATTTCAGCCAGGGAAGAGTGATGAAACGCTTGTGCTTCTACCGCCTCCTCGTGTGTTCTGGTGACTAGTTCCCGAACTCTTTCTGACTCCTGGAAATGGATGCGAACGGGGATGGTGTTGATGAACAGTCCAATAATTTCCTCCACTCCCTGAATCTCTGGATTTCGCCCTGATACCGTATAACCAAAAACAGCATCCTGATTATTATTATATTTTCCTAACAGAATTCCCCAGGCACTTTGAAGTGTAGCATTCAACGTGGCATTGCAGGATTGGGAAAATTCCTGAAGTTGTTTTAATAGTTGTTCACTGATTTCAAATCGATGGTTGGCGTATCGATAGCTTTCTTTTGCATCGTTTTTTTTCTTTGGAAAGCTTTCACAAACTTCATAGTGATTCAGGTAATTTTTCCAGTACTGCCTGCTCTTAGAAGGAGGGATTTTGGAAAGGTATTTGATATATTCCCCATAACTGATCGCATCTTGCAATTCAGGAGAACTCCCTTTTAGGAGTTGTTCGTATATCTGGATGAGTTCACCCATCACTATACCCATGCACCAACCGTCCAAAATCAGGTGATGATAGGTCCAGATGACCAGGTGTTGTTCTTCACTTAAGCGGATCACCGCAATGCGAAGTAAGACATCCTTTCCCGGATCAAATCCTCTTTTTTTATCTTGTTCCCGGAATTGGTTCAGGTAGTGTTCCTGCTCTGTTTCCGACAATTGGGAGATGTCCTCCTGATGGAATTCCACTTTGCGTTCTTTGAGAACTAATTGGATCGGCTTCTTGACCTTTTTGTAAATGAAATTGGTTCGAAGCATATCGTGTCTGGAGAGAATTCTGTTCCAGCTTTCTTCGAACAATGTCGGATTAAGCGGCCCCCGAACAGTATAGGACAACTGATGAACATTCGCCGTGGTTTGTTCGTCCAGCAGGTAGTGATAAAGCATTCCTTCCTGAAGGGGAGAAAGTCCGTAGAAGTATTTTATGTTCTCTTTTGTGATCATCGTTTATTCAAATAAGTCATCCAGTTCTTCAATTCCGAGTTCGTTCATTTCCATATCACCATAGGTGAAGTCACTGAGGGTATAGCTGCTTTGTTCCTGTCCCATGCAGTAGTCACACAAAAGCTTAAGTTCCCGCTGGTAGATCTCCAGGAATTCCTGAATACTTTCATCCTGATATTCTTTCGTGTTAAAACTGATCCAGATTTCAAGCTTTCCGCCTGAAACCATTCCATTGATTTCAAGCTTATAGGGCCGTTCTGCATCTGGATTGATGGCGCTTCCTGTGGATTCATCTGCCAGGACAAATAATCCCTCTTCTCCCTTCATGTCTCCATCAAATTGTCCCAGGTAATTGAAGATAATTTCCGGGGATTGAATGGCTTTTGGAAGTGATTTGTTCAGGTAATTCAATACACCAAAACCGATTCCCTTGTTTGGGATTCTTCTTAAATTTTCCTTGACAGCGACCAATTGCGCTCCGGTATCTTTGTTAGGGATGCTCAGGGATACCGGGAACATGCTGGTAAACCATCCAATCGTTCGACTGATATCAATGTCCTGATGAATGTCTTCCCGACCATGTCCTTCCAGTATGATGCTTGTCTCCGAACTGTTGTTCCATGATTTGATCGCGCGTCCCAGTGCGGTGAGTAGCAGATCATTGACTTCCGTATGGAAAGCTTCGTTTGCCGGCCCGATCAGATTTTTGGTGTATTGTTCGTCCAGGAATATTCTGGAAGAACTTTGATCTTTAACGAGGCTTTTTTCCAATTCCCGATCGACTTTTAGTTTTTGTGATGGGCTTTGAACAATTCTGGTCCAGTACTCGCGTTGCCGGATCAGGAAGTCGTGTTTAGCATATTCTTTCAAGGCTTCGGACCAGGTGACAAAAGAATCCGATTTGAGCGGAAGTTTGATCTGTCTTCCTTCGCTCGCCTGTCGGTAGGCGAGGTTGATGTCTTCGAAGAGGATTCGCCAGGAAATACCATCGCTGATCAGGTGGTGACAGACAACGAGTAAACGATAGCCGTCCGGAAGTTTAAAAAGAACAACCTTGAATAATGGTCCCTCATCTAGCTGGAATGCAGCCTGAGTTTGAGCGATTTTTTCCTGCAATTGCGCTTCAGCTTGCTCTGATTCCGAATAATTCACAAATTCCAACTTGTATTCGATGTCTTCTAAAATGCTTCCGAAGACCTGTCCTGATTCATTGGTTTTGATCTGTGAGCGCAGCAAATCGTGATGCTCGTAGATTCCCCGAATAGCTCTTTCAATAAACTCTACGACAATGTCCTCCTTGAAGCGAAGCATCACCGTATGGTTGTAGTGGGATTCTCCCTGCGGATAATGTTCAAAGAACCAATGCTGAATAGGAGTCAGGTCATAGTTCCCGGCCACCAAACTTTGATCAATTCGTCGTCCTCCCGAGAGCATTTTTAATGCCAGTTCGCGGATGGTGGGGTGGTTAAAGACGTCCCGTACTTCGAGTTTATAACCAAATTGATTGAGTTTGCTGACTACCTGAATGGCCTTGATGGAGTCTCCTCCAACCCGGAAGAAACTATCATCAATTCCAATTTGTTCCAGGTTTAAGAGTTCCTTCCAGGTTCGCGCCAGAATGAGTTCTTTCTCTGTTCGTGGAGCTTCGAAAGAAGTCGTGTTATTCAGAAGTTTGGCAGCCATCCCGGGGAGACGTTTCCGATCCACTTTTCCATTGGGTGTCAACGGAAGCTGTGCCAGATGCTTGAATTGGGCAGGGATCATGTATTCAGGGAGATTTTTCTCCAATGCCTGAATCAATGTTTCTGACTCCAATTCCGTATCACCGACAAGGTAAGCAACTAGTTGTTTGTTGTCCTGCCCTTCAGCGATGACAGCTACTTCTTTGATGCCTGCTAGTTGAATGAGAGCACTTTCAATCTCACCGAGTTCGATTCGATGTCCCCGGATTTTTACCTGGTCATCGTTTCGTCCTTCATAATGAAGATTTCCAGTTTCATCCCAGCGGGCAAGGTCTCCTGTACGGTACATTCGACCATTTCCAAAGCGATTGGGCAAGAAACGCTCATCGGTCAATTCAGGGCGATTTAAATAAGCTCTGGCCAATCCCTGTCCGGCAATATACAATTCCCCAATAGCCCCGATTGGAACCGGGTTGAGTGACTCGTCCAGTAAGAATAATTGTGTATTGGAAATAGGGCGGCCAATGATCACCTGATCGGCTTCAGTGAGATTGGCAGTGGCGGACCAAATGGTCGTTTCCGTCGGACCATACATATTGTGGATGCTGGCAGTTAATTGTTTTCTGATCTTCTGCAAAAGATCGTTTGGCAAAGCTTCTCCACCCAACATGACCGTCGTCAAACTGCTCAGATTCTCCTTCGCATCCGGCTCCTCCAATAGGATTTTCATGAGTGACGGAGTACATTGGAGGTGAGTGATTTCATGCTTGTGGATCAGTCCAGAAGTCGATTGCACTTCCTGGCTATTGTCCCGAAGCGCCTCATATTCGCTTTTTAGTTGTTGTAGGTGCTGGAGTTTGTCTAGTACCAGTTCCGAATCGATCCCGAAGTCGATCAGGCAGGCCACTTCATCGACATTTGCCTGACTCAATTTTTTCATGAGCGGAAGACAACTTTCGGGTGTTCCGAGTAGGGAAGCGGTGTTGTAGTAACGGTTGAAAGCATGATTTAGCAATGCGTCCATGTCTTCTTCTGAAAAGTCATCCGCATCAATATCCTGTCCGAGTCCCTGGGCGTAGCTTCGGACGAGTCCAACGGCACTTCTCAGGTAATCACAGAAGGGACCTCGAGCGACCTCTTTGGCAGCTTCCAGATCATCATCAATGTAGGCGTGAATCATCAAAGAAACATGCCCGGGTCCTTCAAAACCAGCTTCTTTTCGGGCCTCTCTGTATATTTTGATTTTTTCCGCCAGTTCTTCCACACTTTGTCCAAGCAAGTGAGTAAGCAGACTAGCACCCATTTTTCCCGCCTTCCGGAAAGTTTCGGGATTTCCGGCAGCAGTTACCCAAATGGGCAGTTCTTTCTGGACAGGTCGGGGATACACCTTGACCTCACTTGTTTGACTTCCACCCTCTACCAATTGGATCGAATCACCTCGCCAGAGTTTTTGAACAAGTTCAATTCCCCGGTCCATCATATCATGACGCTCGTCGTAAGTGCCCGGCGCAAAAGCATTGAAGTCGTTCTTGACCCAACCGGTAGCGAAGGAAAGTCCTACACGACCATTGGACAGGTTGTCAACCACCGACCATTCTTCTACCACGCGAATAGGGTTGTGCAGTGGAAGAACACAGCTTCCGGAGCGAATTTGAATGTTTTCTGTGATCGTCGCCACAGCTGCTCCGGTAACCGATGGGTTGGGGAAAATTCCTCCAAAGTCGTGGAAGTGTCTTTCCGGTGTCCAAATAGCACTGAATCCATGCTGGTCAGCAAATTTGGCTCCTTCGATGAGTAATTTGTATTTGTTTCCTTTCTCTTCTCCACTCGCAAAATAAAAGAGACTGAAATCGATTGGTTTGAGATCAAGTTCTTCCATTTGTTCTTCCTGCTGAGGCCTTAAACCGGCACTATCCAGACAAACCGAGATTCCTCTTGTGAGGGTCCAGAATAGTTCCAGGACAGAGATGTCGAATGAAATACTGGTTACGTTGATCAAGGAGGATTTTCCATTCTCTACAGGAATTCGTTCGTCCATCCCCAGGAAGAAATTGCTCACCTGTTGATGCTCAATCATGACTCCTTTGGGTTTTCCGGTGGATCCGGAGGTGTAGATGACATAGGCCAATTGTTCCTTGCTCGGCCACTTCGGTTCTGGCAATTCACTAGTGGATGCAATGGCATCCGAAACACTAATTAGCGTTCGTTGCTGATCGGCTATTTTTTCCTTTAGTTCGGGATCACAAATGACTTTCGAAATTCCAGCGTCTTCCAGGATATAGGAGATCCGATCCTCTGGGAATTTAGGATCAAGCGGAACGTAGGCCCCACCGGACAGTTGAATGGCATAAAGTGCGACAAGCATTTCCGGCGAACGATCCATATATACCCCGACGAGTTCCTCTGTTTTCAACTCAAGTTCCCCGAGTCGGGTGGACATACGCTGGATATTGTCCCATAATTTTTGATAAGTCCAGGCTTGTTCTTTGTAACGCAAGGCAACTTGTTCCGGGGCTTTGAGCACCTGATCATAGAACAGTTCTACGATGCTTTTTTCTTCCAGAGTTGTTTCGGTCTGGTTGAATTGGTGGATCAACAGATCAAGTTCTGAGTGTGGGATTAAATCCAGTTCCCGAAGGGGCGTATCAGATGCCTGGAGCAATAAATCGGTCAAATCCAGGTAGAAGTGCCCAATACGTTCCATGGTACTTCTTTTGAAAAGGTCCGTGTTATACTCGATGTCAAAACGAATTCCCTGCTCACTTTCCTGAAAAACAAAGGTGAAATCGAATTTACTGACCTCATGATTGGCCGGTAGATGACTGATTTGGATGTTGTGACGATCTGCGTTTCCCTTTGATTCCAAATCTCCCAATTCAATGTTTTGGAGCATGATGCAAATATCGAACAAAGGCGAGCGACTCAAATCCCGCTCGATCGGAAGTTTTTCAACCAATTGATCAAATGGATACAACTGATGTTCCATCGCTTCGAGCACGGTGCCTTTACACGATTCAAAGAAATGGTCGAAATCCCTGCTGGAATCAAGTGCTGTTTTAAGTGCCAGGGTATTCATGTAAAGCCCCAACTGATTTTCAAGTTCAGGCAATTGACGTCCAGCGATTGGACTTCCGATCACAAAATGATTCTGAGCACTGTACTTGTGCAACAGAATATTCATTGCTCCCAACAAGAACATGAATAAGCTTCCTTGCTTGTTCTCTACATAAGAGCGGATCTTTTTTGTTCGGATCTCATCGATTTCAAAATGGACAAAATCTCCATTGAAACTTTGAATCGCCGGCCTTTGGAAGTCGGTCGGGAAAGAGAGTACCGGAATTTCTCCGCTGAACTGATCCAGCCAGTAGGCTTCTTCTTTTTTCCACTGTCCGATGCCCTCCTCGGTCTGGAGCCAGTAGGCAAAATCTTTGTATTGAATGTCTAGTTCGGGCAGTCCTGCATCGTCCTGATGATAGAGTCCTATCAACTCCCGAAGTAGAAGTTTCATGGACCAGCCATCTGAGATAATATGGTGTAGGTTGAGTTCCAGGATGTGTTGATCATAAAAGTGATGAAGTACTCCTTCGATCAATGGACCATGCTCCAGGTCAAATCCTTTTTCGGATTGAGCCCGGGTGATTTTTTCCAAAGCAACTTCATCCAAATTTCCACGGTTCGTGGTATGTAAGAGTTTGAACTGTTGTTTGGAGGCCTCCAAAATTTGTTGTTTGGGCAGTCCATCGTGTGTGATAAATACCGTTCTCAGACTCTCATGTCTTCGGATGAGTTCGGAATAGGCTTTTTCTAGTTGTTGGACATCCAAATCCCCCTGAATTCTGAAAAGATATGGAAGTTTATACGCTTTGGAGGCCTCTTCCAATTGACTCAATACCCAAATTCGCTGTTGTGCATGAGAACTTGGATAGTAAGGCAAATCTGGAGCTTTTGGGATCGCAAGTTGTTCTTTTAGCTCACTGGAAGACGCCAACTTTAAACAGAATTCACTTAATACGGGCGCTTCGAAGAACATGCGTAGGTTGACCGTTTTTTCTAATTCCTGCTCAATCCGATAAGAAGCCTGCGCAGCTTTTAGAGAATCTCCTCCTAAGTGGAAAAAGTGATCGTTTCTTCCTGGCCGGTCTATTCCTAAGATTTGAGACCAAATTTTGGCGACGATGATTTCCGTATCCGTTTCAGGTGCCAGATACTCCCGTTCACTCATTTGTGGGAGAGGGAGGGCTTTGATGTCCACTTTTCCATTGACGGTCAGCGGTAAGCGCTCTACTTCCATGATATGGGTTGGGATCATGTATTCAGGAAGTTTGTCCTGTAGGAATTCCCTGATATTTTCGGAGGAACCGATTACATAAGCACAGAGGAATTCACCCTGTTCTGTTTTTCTAAGAGCCACATAACTTTCCTGAATGCCCGATTTTTGACAGATCAGTGTTTCGATCTCTCCCGGTTCGATTCGGTACCCTCTGACTTTGATCTGTTCATCACTACGGCCCAGATAGGTGATATTTCCCTGGGTGTCCCAATAGGCTAAATCACCACTTTTGTACATGCGATGGCCAGGCGTGAATGGGTCTGGGAGGAAACGCTCCTGATTTAGTGAATCCCTATTCCGGTATGATTTGGCGACCCCATTCCCTGAGATGTAAATCTCTCCAGGAATGTTGACCCCCTGTACTTGCAGATGATCGTTCAGGATATATATTCGGGTATTGTCAATCGGCTTACCAATTTGAATTTGTCGTGTCTCTGGAGTAATTTCGGATACGATACAGCCCACAGTTGTTTCTGTCGGACCATATTCGTTATACAGACGTGCTTCAGGGACTCGATCAAAAAGCAGTTTGGCCTGGTTCAAACTCAGGGCTTCTCCACCGACAATAATTGTCTGCATATTCAGATTCTCGGCTCTTAGGAATTCGAGCAAAGACAGGTGAGATGGAGTCAATTTAATCGTGTTGACAGTGCTTTCAGAGGAAAATACCTTCTCGAGTACACGATCTATTTCTTCTTCCTGACCAAAGATGTGTAGACAACCACCAAGGCTCAATGTACAGAAAATGCTGGTAATTGTCAGGTCAAAAGCCAATGAGGTAAACAAGGCAAAATCGGGCGATGAATTTGAAAAGTAGAAGTGATTTGCCCAGGAAATGTAGTGTTCCAAATTTCCGTGCGTCAGTTCACAACCTTTGGGTAGTCCAGTCGAACCGGATGTGTAGATCATGTATGCCAACTGCTCCGGATTAGGAAGAAGAGTTTCAAGTCTTATCGGATAGGAAGTTAAATCCAGATCCTTCGGGGAAACTTGTGTGCCCTCCCAATCAATTTTTTGATTGGAAATCAAGAGTTTACTCTCTGAATCTTTGAGCATGAAATGAGTCCTTTCCGTAGGTGTGCTCGTGTCGATCGGAATGTAATGTGCTCCGGTAAACAATACGGCGAGAATGGAAATGATGGCTTCCGGAGAGCGGTCCAAACAAATGGCTACGCTTGTTTCCGAGTCGACCCCATATTCTTGTTGGAGGAAGTGGGTCATTTGCGCGGTTCGGGAAAGTAATTCTTCATAGCTGAGACTTCCCTCGGAATAACGGAGAGCGGTTTCTTTTCCTTTGCTCTGGAATTGTTGAAGAATCAGGTCTGGAACGGAGATGAAGTCTCGTTGTACTGGTTTCGGATTAAACTCAGCAAGCAGCATGAATTTTTGTTCGTCATCCAGCAATTCAAGTTCATGAATCGGATGATTCGATTTTTGAACGATTTCCCTGAGCAAATGCTCAAAATGATTTCCCATTCGTTCAATACTTTCCGGCCGGAACAAATGCGTGTTGTATGCCAGACTGATCACAAATGTTTCTTCTGTCTCGGAAATATTGCATTCCAGATCAAATTTGACCGTGGTGCGCTCGTTGGCTACCAATGAAGTGTCCAACCTGGCGTCATGTTCCGAACGATTGATTGGGTGGTACATGAACATGGTGTCGAACAGAGGATTTCGACTCAAGTCGCGCTTGAGTGAAAGTTTTTCCAGTAAGAGTTCGAACGGATAATCTTGTTGGTCGAAGGCCTCCAAACAATAAGTTTTGACTTGCTGACTGAGTGCTATGAAACTGTATTCAGGATCAATATTGGTTTTAAGCGGCAATGTATTGACAAATAATCCAACCAACTGGTCAATGTTCGGATAGTGTCTTCCGGCAATCGGAGTTCCAGTGATGATCTGATTTTGCTTGCTGTATTTGGAGAGCAGAATTTGATAGGCAGAAAATAACAGGGTAAATAGTGACTGATCCAGTTCGCGGGCGAGTTCCTGAATCTCAATACTGAGTGTTTTAGGTAGCTCAAAGCGGATCGAAGCCCCATCGAATAGCTGGACAGGAGGACGGACAAAATCATGGGGGAGGTCGAGAACCGGAATTTCTCCCTCGAAATTTTTCAGCCAAAAGGCTTCTTGTTTGATCCAGGATTTGGATTCGATATGCTGTTGTTGCCAATAGGCAAAATCTTTGTACTGGAGTTCGGTTGATTCTATTTCTACTCCAGATAATAATTGCCAAAATTCCCGCTTGAGAATTTCCATGGAAACTCCATCCGAAACGATGTGATGATGGTCGCAAATGAGTCGGAAATGAGAGTCATCGATCTGATACAGCGCAACACGCAGCAACGGAGCTTGTCCCAGGTCAAATGGTCGAATAAAAGATTGAGTTTTCGCTTCTAATGCTTCTTCGGAAATCTGCTCAAATTGAAAGGGTACTTCCAGATGCTCCACGATTTGTTGAACAGCTTCGCCTTCGTGAAGGAAAAATAGGGTTCGAAAACTTTCATGTCGCTCCATCAGTCGATTGAAAATTCCTCGAATCTGCTCGGGATTGATGGCTTCGTGAATATCCAAGATTAAAGGGATATTGTAAGCGATACTTTCTGGTGCCATGCGATGCAACAGGTACATCCTTTTCTGCGCTGCTGAAAGCGGATAGTAGGGGAGTTCTGGTGCTTTGGGAATTTCGAGGCTTTGCTTTTGTTCGCTGGACTGGATTTTCCGTTCCAACTGTTGAATGGTCGGATTGGCAAAAATATC
>SBGX01000026.1 GCA_006226425.1 Bacteroidota bacterium
TGTGGTACGGGAACAGTAACATTAGGAGCTACCGCTTCTTCTGGAACCATTTCCTGGTATGCCGCTGCTGCAGGAGGTACTTCCCTGGGGTCGGGAACTAGCTTTAGTACTCCAATTATAAGTGCAACAACCACTTACTATGTTGAAGCCACTGATGGGGCTTGTAACACAGGAAGAACTGCCGTGGTTGCAACGATTCATGCTTTGCCTTCAATTAACGCTGGCGTAGACCAATCTATTTGTGATGGTGATACGTATACTTTGACAGCCACAGGGGCCACCACCTACTCTTGGGATAATGGAATCGGTGCTGGAAACAACATTAATGTTAACCCAAGCGTAACAACAGCTTATACCGTAACTGGTGTTGATGCTAATGGATGTCAAAATGTAGACCAAATTTTGATTACGGTTAATTCAAAACCAGCTGTTAATGCAGGAACAGACCAAAGCATTTGTGATGGAAGCAGTATCACATTAAGCGGAACAGGTGCCAGTACATACGCTTGGGATAATGGTATCACTGACGGGGTCTCATTTACTCCGACATCTACGACAAGCTATACCGTAACTGGTACTGATGCTAACGGATGTAGTAATACGGATGCTGTAACTATTACTGTTGTTCCGAATCCCGCTATCCCAACAATTACAGCCAGTGGTCCACTGGTGTTTTGTGCCGGAGGTTCTGTTACACTGACCTCTTCTGCATCAAGCGGAAACATTTGGTCAACGGGAGAAACAGGAAATTCGATTTTGGTTACGAGCAGTGGTACCTATAGTGTGACAGAAACGACTTCAGGATGTAGCACTAGTTCTGCATCGCTTAACGTAACAGTTAATCTGAGTCCGACAATTGCGCTCGGAACTATTACAAATCCTTCTTCTTGTGGAGGAAATGATGGATCCATCGAAATTTCCGGAACTGGAACCGGAACCTTGAGTTGGACCGGGACAACAAGTGGTTCTTCTAGCGTTTCCCTTCCACATATTCTTACAGGACTTACGGCAGGATCTTACGACCTAAGTTTTGATGACGGTTGCGCATCGAATATCATCAGTGCTTCACTAAGTGATCCGGGAGCGCCAGCCACTCCGGTTATTACTACAAGTGGTGCAACCGTATTTTGTAGTGGAGAAAGTGTTACTTTGACTTCTTCCGCTTCAAGCAATAACACCTGGTCAACGGGTGAAACAGGAAATTCAATTGTTGTTTCAACCAGTGGTTCATACAGCGTCAGCGTCACTGAATTTGGTTGTACAGCTACTTCAGTTCCAGTTAATGTCACCGTTAATCCGAACCCAACAATTGCTATTGGAAATAAAGTTAACACCAGTGCCTGTGGGGCGAGTGATGCTTCGATTGAAATTATAGGATCAGGAGTTGGAAATCTGAGCTGGACAGGAAATGGTGGTGGTTCTTCCACAGCCATTACATTGCCACATATTGTTGGTTCTTTGAGTGCTGGAACATATAACTTCACTTTCGACAATGGTTGTACGTCCAATACGGTTACCACTACAGTTAATGATCCGGGGGCACCAGCAACACCAACGATCACGGTAAGTGGTACAACAACCTTCTGTGATGGAGGAAATGTCACTTTGACTTCTTCCAGTGCAACAAATAATACCTGGTCAACGGGTGAAACAACACAATCAATCACCGTTTCAACCAGTGGAAGTTATGATGTAACGGTAACCATCGCCGGATGTTCATCTTCATCTGCTCCAACGGTTGTCACTGTAAATCCAACTCCTGTCATTACAGCAGGTACCGTCAACCAGACCTCCGCTTGTGGAAATAATGACGGCTCTATTCAGATTTTGGGAAGTGGCATCGGTGACCTTTCATGGAACGGTACCGAAACAGGTGTTCAAAGCGCTGTGACCCTTCCGTTTGTATTATCCAATTTAAAAGCCGGTACTTACAACTTTACTTTTGATGATGGTTGTGCTTCTAATCTTCTAACTGTCAATATTACTGATCCAGGAGCACCAGCAACACCAACCATCACAGCTGACGCCGCAACCACCTTCTGTGATGGAGGAAATGTTACTTTGACTTCTTCTGCAGCTACTGGAAATACCTGGTCGACTGGAGAAACGACACAATCAATCACTGTTTCGAGCAGTGGTTCATATAGTGTAAGCGTTACTGAAAACGGATGTTCTTCTTCTTCTACTTCCGAAGTTGTTACCGTGAATCCGCTTCCGACAGTAAATGCTGGAACAGATCAGACGATTTGTTTGGGAACGGAAATTACTCTTGCCGCTACAGGAGCTGATTCTTATAGCTGGGACAATGCCGTGACAGACAATGTTCCTTTCACACCAGCTTCAAGCGCTACGTATACTGTAGTCGGAACCGATGCGAACGGATGTCAGAATTCTGACCAATTAAATATTACCGTACATAATTTACCTACTGTTAATGCCGGAGCGGATCTGACCGTGTGTGAAGGAGAATCAGTAAGCCTTAACGCATCTGGTGCTGACTCCTACAGTTGGGATAATGGCGCTAGCAACGGTGTTTCCTTTGTTCCTGCTACCAGCGCAACATATACGGTGATCGGAACGGATGCCAATGGTTGTCAAAATACGGATCAGTTAGATGTAGTTGTAAATACCATTCCGGTAGTGGATGCCGGGACCGACCAGGCTGTTTGTCTTGGAACTTCCGTGACATTGACGGCAACCGGAGCTGATTCTTACATCTGGGACAATGCTGTGAATAATGGGGTTAGCTTCATTCCAACCAGTACACTTGTTTATACCGTCACTGGTACAAGTGCGAACGGATGTCAAAATACTGATCAGGTAGAGGTAATTGTAAATCAGTTACCTGTTGTTAACGGAGGAACAGACAGAACAATTTGTGAAGGGCTTGCAATTACATTGAGTGCAAATGGAGCCGATACTTATTCATGGGATAATGGTGTCACAGATGGTGTAGCCTTTGTTCCGACCAGCTCGAATACCTTTGAAGTAACCGGTACAGATGCGAACGGTTGTCAGAGCAAAGATCAGGTTCTGGTAACAGTCGTGCCAAAACCGGACCTTACAACGACCAATACCCTGGAGGTTTGTGAACATGAGCAACTGATTCTTGCAGCTAGCTCTTCAGCACCTGTCATTCTATGGTTTGACAAGGCTGTTGGAGGAACTGAGCTTGCCCAGGGGTCTACATTTACGACTCCAGATATCAGTACGGCAACTTCCTACTATGTTGAATCTTTTGCGAATGGTTGTAGCTCAGGAAGAGATACGATCAATATTCTCCTCAACGGAAAACCTCAGATCACTATCTCTTCGACCAGCTCCGATTGTGGAAACGCAAATGGTACGGCCGAAGCCTCTATTAGCCAGGGTACGGCACCTTACACCTACTACTGGAGTAGTGGTGAGCAACAAGTCTTCTCTGTGTCGGGATTGGCCACAGGTTCATATTACTTCAACGTGGAAGATGCCAAAGGATGTCGGGCAATTGCGGTGACCGAGGTTGCTCCAAGTAGCATCGATATGAATCCGGTTGTCACAAACCCAAGTTGTCATGGTTTCACAGACGGTGCCATTGACCTGAATATTTCTGGATTGGATGGGTCATTGACGTTCCTGTGGAATACAGGAAAAAGCACAGAGGGAATCAGCAATCTGAAAGCTGGAACCTATGAAGTACGTGTTACCAATGACGCCGGATGTTTGGTGACAGAAAGTTTTGTCCTCACAGAACCAGATCCAATTGTGAACGACATCTTCACTCAGGATCCGAATTGTGGTATTAACGATGGATTAATTCGTGTTGAATCAACAAGCGGGGGAACTGCTCCATACCAGTTTAACTGGAGTAACGGAAACTTCGGTGAAACAAACGACAAACTGACATTTGGAATCTATGGTTTAGTCACACGTGATGCAAACGGTTGTCAGACAGAAAGCACGTTCATGCTCTCAGAGAAGAATGGCCCTGTTGTTGAAGGAGTCGTTGTTCCGACGGCATGTAATGATGCAACAGGAAGCGTTTCCCTGGATGTCACCCCAGCCGATGGTGATGCCGTTTCCAAAATTGAATGGTCAAATGGTGAAACCACATCCAGCATTAGTAATTTGGAGAAAGGAAACTACGTGAGTATCCTGACAACTGATTTGGGTTGTACGGCTGTTCACATTTGGAATGTCAAAGTTGCTTCTCCAATGACACAGGAAATTTGCCTGGTTACGGTGGATAGTGTAACGACTACAAACCTGGTGGTTTGGGAGAAAGCGGAAACGGAAGGAATTGATTATTACAATATCTATAGAGAGTCCAACCAAATTGACGAGTATCAATTAATCGATACGGTTGACTTTAATAATCTTTCTGTCTTCAACGATGTTGTCGCCTCACCAATGGTCCGTTCCTGGAGATATAAAATTTCTGCTGTGAACTTCTGTGGAGTGGAGAGCGAATTATCAACACACCACAAGACACTTCACCTAAATACATTTGACCTGGGTCCATCTGGAGTGATGGTCAACTGGGATAAATACGAAGGGACTTCCTACTCAGGATACGTCTTGTGGAGATACACAGATGCCAATGGCTGGGAAAGTATCGCCACACTTCCAACTTCGATCCTGAGCTTTACGGACAATACCTTATTCTCGGAACCAGGACTTGACTACATGGTTGAGATTATTCTGGATGAGATTTGTACAGCTACCGTATGGCGGGCGCAAGACTTTAATACTTCAAGATCCAACAAACAAAAAGGATTGTTTAACCCTGGACAGGGAACCGGACATTCAAACAACAGCCTGCTTGAGTTTGCAGGTGGACAAGTTTCTCTGAATGTATTCCCAAATCCATTTGATCAACTAGTTTACCTGGATCTTCAGGGAGCTCCACGAGTAGATGTCAGCATCATTGACATCCATGGTCAACTGATCAAAACACAAAGCTGTGTGGAAGGACAAAATGAAATTCAAATGAATAACCTGGCAAATGGCATCTATTTTGCACGTGCTATTATTAATGGACAGGAACAAACAATTAAACTAATAAAACAATAGGCCTATGAAAGCACTAATCACTTTAACTGCAACACTACTCTCCATTAGCCTGTTAAGAGCACAGGCATGGGATTTTCTTCCACAAAACGCTCAAATGAACTCAAGCGTTTATGACGTGGAAATGGTCAGTGGAAATGTTTTTCAAATCTACTACCAGAATAATCAGGGAAACAATGAGCTCATTGTGGATATGTACGACGCCAAAACACAAAGTTGGCGATTGATCGACGTCATGAATGTCGGCGTGGTCACCCGGGTGAAAACAGAACAACGAAATGGGATCATATATGTCGCTTATAGCGATGCAAACGGTTTCAATTTCGTCGAGATCAGTGCATCCAGTCCACAGTTGACCCCATTTGCTAATTCCTATTCATTCACGAATCCAAACAAGAATTGGGATTTCCATGCCGGAAAAAATCCGGGCGAATACTATGTCTTGTTCACATCTGGCACAGGGCCTTCCATGGTACATGGGATCGAATTCGTAACGGCTACCAATGACTGGCTTTACATGGAAGAAAACTCCAGTCAGGATCTTTCGCTCGCCCGAACACAGATTGCCTCTTCGGATACCGATGTTTATTTCGGCGTTTACAGCACCAAAGTAAGACTAACACGTTTCATCAAGGGGGATATCACGACGATGTTTGCCTATGACGGAGGTTCTACCGGAGAAGTCATGGTAGATGGAGCTGCCTGGAACCGTGACGGTTTTCTTCTGGTTGGTAACAAGAACAACAATCCTTTCTTTTATGGTACAGAAGATGCCAATAACCTAAGTTACCAGGCACCGTTGGACGGAAATACGATTTCAATCAACACGGCAACAGCCCCGACTACCGGATTCAACCTGGATACCTTAAATATGATCAAGGAATCCGGAAATCAATACGCTTATATACTATCTAGGTATAGTGCGGACGGACTCGGAAATCCGAATAATGTTTTCCAGTTGATCAAAAAAGATATTACACAGGGTGCCTCTGCCTGGGACAATTATGGTCCTGAACTGGAAAGTCCGGGAACGGATTTGGAAAGTCACTCGCTGCGGCTAGGGGTAACGAGCAATGGAAATCACCTGGTTGCGTCATACAATTATGTTGGTGATCCAACTGTAACGACGAAAGTACTGAACATCGAACCTTATGCCGTAACTGCTACATTGGCTGCGAATTCAGGTTTATGTGCTGGCCAGATGAACGAAATTTATGGTCAGCTTGAAATTATGGATGATGATTTGGATCGCGTCTATATCATCGGAACGTCAAGTGCCAATGCAACAACTACCAATATTACGGTCGTACCAAACGGATTTGAAAACGGTGTTTCAAAATTCAAAATCTACGGAATGGTCGGTAGTGGCTCCGATGAGATCAATATCACATTTACGGATGGATATAGTACTCGTTTTGCCACTTTGGGAACTTTTACGGGGAATACAACACCTTTAAACCTTGCTTTTGAAAGTGATCCCGTAAAGCTCTGTACCAATGAAAAACAAGTTGATTTAAGTGAACTTGTCAATTATTACGACGGTGGTATTTTCAGAGTAAATGGACAAATCATCGACGGGACAAACGTTGACGCAAGTGCCCTCCTAATTTCGAATGGATCACTGAAATATACGGTGAATGTGAACGGATGTATTGTGGCTACATCGGCAAATTATAATTTGCTGGCCCCTCCATCCATGACCACTTCGACAACGCCAAGTAATTGTGCTCAGGCGACCGGAACAGCAACCTTGAATGTTGTGGCAGGAGCCAGTGCGAATATCAGCACATTCTGGAGTACCGGAGAAGAAACGACCACCATTTCAAACCTGGATCCGGGAGCATATTATGCCTACGCCTTTGACGACAATGGATGTCGGGCAACAGCACTTGCTTCGGTTGAAAGTGGTGAAATTTCGATTACAGAAACCCTGGTTAATCCAAGCTGTCATAACTCGAAAGATGGATCAATTGATATCAGTGTCTCCGGAATAACTGACTATCAAATCGTTTGGTCTACCGGGCAATTTGGTCCATTGGCAGATCAACTGGGTGGCGGAAGCTATGAATTCACACTTTACAGCCTTGCCGGATGTGAGATCAAAAGAAGCTATAAACTGATTGCTCCAGAAGCATTGGCTGTTGATTTCACCACACTGGAAACTGATTGTGGACTGCAAACCGGATCTGTTGTTTCCTCCGTGAGTGGTGGAACTGGAAATTATGTTTATAACTGGTCCCCTACTGGAGGTGCTTCTCCATCAATTACCAATGTGGGCCAGGGAATGTACGTCCTTGAAGTGACGGATGAAAATGACTGTATGCTACGAGATAGTGTTTTTGTCAACGAAAAACTGGGAGCAATCATTTCCGATTCGATCATTCTTGCCGATTGTGGAATTGACAATGGTGGAATTGATATCTCAGTAACTCCTGCACCGCAGGGAGATCCTGTTAAATCCGTCTCATGGTCGAATGGAGAAACCAGCGAGGACCTCTTTAACGTCGGTAGTGGAGATTATACTGTTTCAGTGCTTACAACCGCCAACTGTCTTTCGCAAAAGTCCTTCCATATTGGAATCAGAGCTCCACAACGAAATGATATTTGTGTGGTGACAGTTGACGAAGAAACGACCACTAACTTAATTGTTTGGGAAAAACCGGAAACAGATCAGATTTCTCATTATAACATCTACCGTGAAAATTCAGTTGCCGGTGAATTCATGCTTATTGACACTGTTCAATACACGAATCTATCCGTTTTCAACGATGTAATCGCTTCTCCATTGCAACGTTCCTGGAGATATCGAATTGCGGCGGTTAACTTCTGTGATGTTCATGGACCACTTTCGCCTATTCATAAAACGCTTCACCTGAATACCATCTCTTCTGCAACTCCTGGAGTTATTGATGTGTATTGGGACGACTACGAAGGAATTGGAGAAGGAGATTACGTGGTACATCGTTTTACAGACCAGAATGGTTGGGAAGTGCTAAGCCCAAGTGTTCCTTTTGGGAATCAAACGAAATTTTCGGATACACCTCCTGGTGGTGCTACCGGATTGGATTACCTGGTAACGCTGGATTTAGCCGCGCCATGTACTGCCACCTATCGTGCTCAGGACTTTAACACCTCCAGATCAAATAAACAAAAAGGACTCTTCAATCCTGGAGAAGGAACCGGAAACTCTAACAATGAAGTGATCCAGATCAATGGTCAGAATGGGAGCATCAATGTTTACCCAAATCCATTCGGACAACTGTTGGTTGTTGAGTTGGAAGACGTATCCAAAGCTGAGATTGAAATTCGGGATGTTCAAGGAAAATTGATTAATCACTGGACCTGCTTCCAGGGGCAAAACGAGATTAACACGGAACAACTTTCTCCGGGAATCTATTTCGTAAGCACCATGGTTGATGGAGTCAAGCACACGATTAAGATTAGCAAATAAATCCAGATAATATTTTTTCACAGGGGGAGTAAATTCATTTTATTCCCCCTTTTTAATGATCATGTCAAAACAACGTCTGGCATATTTATGTGGTACACGCGCCTGGGGAGGTCTTGAAATGAATCAATTCAGGAACTGTTTGTGGATGATGCAGCGTGGGCATCAAGTTCTTCTGCTGGCCAAAGAAAACTCCCCCATTCTTATTCAGGCACAACAAGCAAATATTCCGGTTCGCATCATTGCTGAACATCATCGTTTTAAATACCTGGCCGCTTCATTCCGACTCGGCCGCATTTTAAAAGAAGAAAAAATCACGCACCTTTTCGTCCGGGCCAGCACAGATCTGAATATTGCAGCCATCGCAAAAACACTGGTAGGAAGAAAGCTCCGGCTACTCTATTTCATGGAAATGCAGATCGGGATCAATAAGAAAAGTTTCCTTCACCGTGCCCGATACCGAAAAATAGATCATTGGATTTGCCCGCTCAACTATCTCACGGAGCAGGTAGTTCAGCGAACCGGTTTCAACAAAAGAAAAATTAGCCAGCTCCATTCCGCCATCAATCTGGAAGAACAGCATTTACTGGATCAGGATTCATGTCGGGAAAGCCTCAAACTCCCGAAGGGACAACTCCTTTTCGGTCTCATTGGACGCATCGATCCACACAAAGGACAACTCCTACTTTTGCAGGCTCTCCAGATCGTCAATGATCCCAATGTTTCCATCTGTTTCATGGGAGAACAAACCCGGGATGCTTCAAATTCTTACCTAAACTCCCTGCATCAATTCATCCGGGAAAACAAGTTGTCAGAACAAGTTCATTTCTTAGACTTTCAGGAAAACCCATCCGAATTTTACAATGCAGTGGATTGTGTCATCATGGCCAGTCGTTCGGAAACCTTCGGCATGGTTACGGTAGAATCATTTGCTCATGGAAAACCGGTCATTGGAAGTGCTTCAGGCGGGACCCCGGAACTGATTCATCAAGACGCATTGGGCTTTCTATTTGAAACTGACCGGGCAGACGACCTTGCCAAACAAATGGTCCTTTTCAAAGAGAAGAAAGAATCATTTGATCCCAATCAAATTACTCAGGAAGCCAAAAAGTTTGATCATCATCAAATTTGCAGGGAAATCGAAGAGCGTTATCTAAGTAAATAGATCCTGAATGCGTTCACCTCCTCTCAGATGGTGGGCAATTAACCCTGCTTTTCTGGCCCCTTCAACATGCTGGATACTGTCATCAACAAAAAAGGTCTTTTGCGGATTCAGTCCATTCTCTTCGCACACCTTTAAAAAGGTTTCCGGGTCCGGCTTGCGCATGCGCAGTCTGCAGGAGTAATATACTTTTTCAAAATAAGGGTCAAGACTTGATTCCGAATGGCTGTTTTCAAGAATCGAATGAAAGGCCGGTAGATGAATCTCATTCGTATTGCTCAGCAAAAAAGTTCGGGTCTTTTCGTGCAGGGATTTCAGGAAATCCAAATTTTCTTTCGGCAAATCCAGCAACATCGCGTTCCAGGCACTCACCACTTGATTCGGACTTGTCCCTGCGGGCAGGTGCTCCAACATTTCGTTGATAAATCGTTGAGGTGAAATGGCTCCGACTTCCAATTCATCAAACAAACCGCTCTGGCTTGCCTGCGAATAAATTCCATCAAAATCCGTGAGGCCAATTTCTTCAAAAGCCAACCTTGTTTTATCATAGTCGATGTTCAGTATAACACCGCCCAAATCAAAAATGATTCCTTCATATTGATCCATCACCTGATCTTTTACAATTTATATGATAACTGTCTCTGACGTTCGTACAAAATCATTCCAGTGGCTACTCCCACATTTAGAGAAGCAATATCTCCTTTCATCGGGATGCGTGCCCGAACATCTGACATCTTCATGATATCCGATGAAATACCATCCTCTTCCGAGCCCATGATCACAATGACCTTCCCTCTTAGATTTGCTTCTTCCAGCGGAACAGATGTTTTCTCCGTACAAGCCACCAGACGAAACCCACTTTGTTGGGCATAAAACAAGCTGTCTTTTAAAACATTGCTTCGGCATACCGGAATTCGATTCAAAGCTCCTGAGGAAGTTTTAATGGCATCCGAAGTCACCTGAACAGAAGACTTGGCCGGAATCACAATAGCATCTACTCCCATACACTCAGCTGTTCGTGCAATTGCCCCGAAATTTCTGACATCCGTCAATCGATCCAGAAACAAAATACAACGAGCTTCCTCGTCTTCCATCAAACGATCGATCAATGGTTCAAATTCATGGTAACCAATTGGTGCCATGTAAGCTATAATTCCCTGGTGATTTTGTTGTGTCAGCTTGTTCAGTTTTTCAACCGGTACATATTGTATGAAGTAATCCTTCCCATTCGTTGCTTCCCTGATCTGTTGGAATACTTCCTTTTGAATCCCTTTTTGGATCAAAATTTTATTGAGTTCCTTTTCGGAGCGAATAGCTTCCAAAACAGCGTGAACCCCAAAAATCATGAATTCATCTTCCTTCCTGGCTTTCCAAGTTCTATTCGACTGATGGTTTTTTTCCTTCATACTATACGATAAATTCCAACTCAAAATCGAGCCCGTTTTCCAGATTAAGTGCCACCGGGCAGCGTTTTCCTGCGCGAATAACTCTGTTGGCCTGCTCTTCTTCCCAATGGTTCTCACTCAGATCCATCTTTAATCGAATCTTCGCAATTTTTCGAGGGTTGCTTCCCATTACCTTTTCCACTTCTGCTTCCGCATGATGAAATGGAATACCATGCTCCTGACAATGAATTCCCATAATGGTGATCATACAGGACGCATAGGCTGTCGCAACAAGATCAGTAGGAGAAAAACTCTCTCCCCGCCCTTGATTGTCCACCGGAGCATCTGTTATGATTTCCGTATTCGATCTTAGGTGCGTACAGCTCGTTCTCAAGTTCCCCAGATATTTCACTTTGGAAGTAAGCATTCCCCTATAAATTAGTTAATTTTGTGCTTGTAAAGCTACACAATAATTTTGAAGGCAGATAGCGGTATGGGAGATAAAGCAACAAGGGAGGCGGTGCAGACTGAGCGGGTCAAAAAACCTAAATGGCTGCGTGTGAAATTGCCTATTGGGGAAAACTATAAAAAAGTTCGTGCCCTCGTGGATGAACACAAACTGCACACGATTTGCGAAAGTGGAAGCTGCCCGAATATGGGAGAGTGTTGGGGGGCTGGAACAGCCACGTTTATGATTCTCGGAAACATTTGTACCAGAAGTTGTGGCTTTTGCGCCGTAAAAACTGGAAGACCACTTCCAGTCGATGAGTTTGAACCGGGAAGAGTGGCTCATTCCGTGAAAACCATGCAGGTCAAGCATGCTGTTATTACTTCCGTTGACCGGGACGATTTGCCAGACGGAGGGGCCGACACCTGGGTTCAGACAGTCAAAGCAATCCGCCATCAATCTCCAGGCACGACCATGGAAACCCTAATTCCTGATTTTGGCGGAAAATGGGAAAACCTGCAAAAAATCATCGATGTCGCTCCGGAAATCGTATCTCACAATCTCGAAACAGTTCGGCGATTAACCAAACAAGTTCGCATCCAGGCCAAATATGATCGTAGTCTGGAAGCACTATTCCGTCTCAAAAAAGGAGGAATGCGAACCAAATCGGGCGTCATGCTCGGTTTGGGAGAAACAGATCAGGAAATCATTGAGACCATGGAAGACCTCCGAAGTGTTTCTGTGGATATTCTCACCTTAGGTCAATACCTTCAACCAACACCAAAACACTTGCCCGTTGTTGAATTCGTAACGCCTGAACGTTTTGAAAAATACCGGGAACTCGGTCTTCAAATGGGATTTCGTTATGTGGAAAGTGGACCCCTGGTTCGATCATCTTATCACGCTGAAAAGCACATTTTTGAGCAGTGAGAACGCTTAGACTTGTAAAAAAAAGTCCTTTTTTGTCAAAAAAAGGTTGCTACTAGGAGTCGATCGGCTTTATTTTCGTAGAGAGAAAGATTATTTAGATTTTTGGTGCATTTAAAAATAATAAGTATTTTGGCACCTCTTTTATTATAAAGTATTTTAAGGAAAAACTACATTTATGAAGCGTAAGAATATACTGCTGGGCTCTGTTGGCTTTATAGCTGCAGCAGCCTGTCTGACTTATAGTCTGGTAGATTTTGGAGCAGAAGCTGTCTACAATCAAAGTGATTTGTCAGTCTTCCAGAAAACAACCGGAGGGTCTGATGCACAAAAGTGGATGGCCGCGCAATACCTGGATGCCGAAACTGGAAAACACATTACTCCAGAGAGACTTCAGGAAATCATGGCTATTGAAAAAGACCGCAAACGAGCGAATATCGTATTCGAAGAGCTTGGTCCTGATAATATCGGTGGACGTACGAGAGCCATTCTGATCGACAAAAACGACCCAAATAAAGTTTGGGCGGGTAGTGTTTCCGGTGGATTATATGCATCAACAGACGCCGCCAATCATTGGACGCGTGATGATGCCTTCCCTGGAATGCCATACATTTCATCGATGGCTCAAACGGAAGATTTGACCGTATTTGTTGCCACTGGTTCTAACAACGAAGATTGGGACGGTAATGGTTTGTACTACAAAACGGCAAACAGTGATCAGTGGGTACTTGTTCCTGGGACGGGGACAATGACCAGAATCACCGAAGTTGCGGCACCTCAGGAGGGAAACAGCGTTTTCTTTGCCACTTCTCAAGGACTTAAAAAATGGACTGTTGGAGACGCTAGTGTAACTAGCATTACCGTGAACCCTGGTGCATGTACAGCACTTCAGGTTTCCAAAGATGGACAAGTGATTGTTGTCGCTGTTGCATCCCGAACTTTCGTTTCGAATGACGGTGGTGATAACTTCACCAATGTTTCAGGTGGAAATGCAGGACAAATTCCAACACATAGCGGACGAATTGAATATGCTATTTCTCCAATAAAAAACAGTCAGGGTAACTACACGGTTTACGCTTCTCGTACAGTTGCCAACCTGTCTGGAATGGATGTTTCTCACGACAACGGGATGACATGGAATCAATTCATCGGTTCTTCCGATGGAGGAAGTCTGGATATTTACAGAAATCAGGGAACTTACAACTCTATTTTGAGTGTTGATCCACGAAATACAGAACGTCTGTTGATCGGTGGAATTGATATTTGGGAATGGGAACAAACTTCGAACAATCCTCCAGCTGGTGGTTTTGATCAATTGTCACAGTGGTTCTTGAGCCCGACAAGCGATAAATATGTACACGCTGATAACCACGAAATGAAATGGGATCAAAATGATCGTTTCTACATGGGTAATGACGGAGGAATCGGTGTGTCGGAAGACTACGGTACAACTTTCTACCCTGCTAACCGTGGCTACAACGTAACTCAATTCTACGGAATCGCTATGGACAAGCACGGAGCTGTTATGGGAGGTGCTCAGGACAATGGTACACTCTACAATGACTTCAGCTTGTTTGGAGCTAAGAATTTCCGCGAAGTAGGAGGTGGTGACGGTTTTGAATGTGAAATTTCATTCTTCAACCCGAACATTATCTTCTCTTCTGTTTACAACAACGACATTAGAAGATCTTTCGATAAAGGATTCTCTTCTAGTGCTTTCATTCCAGATTTCCCAGGTTCTTATGGAGATGTTGGACTCGGAGGTGGAGCGGTTCACCCATTCCACACGGAGTTGGTTTTTGCCGAGTACTATGACGAAAATTCAAAAGACTCTGTCATCTTCTATCCACGTGCAAACTATAACGCAGGTGATGATCTACGCGTTCCAAGTATGGCAACTGGTGATACGATTGATTATGTCGCGCCAAAGAAACTTTATTATGAAGATACTGTCTACCACAATCCAAGTTTGACACGAAAAGACTACCTTGTTAAAAACAGCGCTACTGGTGCCAACGTTGATTTGGGACAGGAATCTTATACCATTCAGTATAATGCTGATGGACAAGGTACGACACCAGACGTTGGAGACAGTATTTTATTAGGTGACGGAACTTTGTTTGAAGTGTTGAGCGTAACAGAATACGATCATTACTTCGCTTCTTCTCCAGAACCTGGATCAAACAAAACATTTGACCTGAAACAAGAGCAGGTAGGATATAATGTTCCTTGGGATACACTTTTGGTAGCAGATCCTTATCAATCATGGTTCTTTGTTTTCGTAACAGCAAACGGTGGAGAGATTTGGGGAACACGTGATGCTGCCCGCTTCTCAAGACCAGCACAATGGACAATGGTTGCCAATGGACTTGGTGCAGGTTACACAGGAGTAGACATCGAATTTACTCCGGATTTAAAACATTGCTTCGTAAGTTGTGGTTCCAAAGTTTACCGAATTGATGGACTTGGATCAATCTATTCGCAGCAAGCTGATTTTGCAACTGCAGCAACCGCAGCCGGAACAGCTAAAGTAACTGTTTCAAGCCTGGCTTGTTCAGGAATCGCTCTGAACAAAAGCAACCCGAATGACCTGTTGATTATTCAGGCTGGATTTAACGGTACGGTACAGCGTTCTAATAACGCAACTTCCGCTTCTCCGACTTTCTCAAATCTGGATAATCTGGGTGTTGCCGGTTATGATGCGATCATTGATCGTGAAGACCCGAATGTGATTGTTGTAGGTACCGCTTTCGGAGTACGAGTTTCTGAAAACGGAGGTTCCAGCTGGGAAGATGCTTCTGCCGGATTTGAAAATGTTCCTGTATTTGAAGTTCGTCAGAACTGGAGAACATGGGATGAAGGATGTTTCCGTCCAGGAGAAATTTACCTGGGAACTTTTGGTCGTGGAATTTGGGCATCCAGTACTTATCTATCCATCGGTGATGATTTGTCTCCACAGGCAGAAAAATCAAGAACGGATTTGAAGGTTTATCCAAACCCAACAACAGATGTTTCAGTTCTTTCGTTCAACCTGCACAAAGCTTCTGACGTAAATGTAAAAGTGTACAACCTTGCCGGACAAGAAGTGCGCTCTTACAACAAGAAGCAACTTGCAAAAGGAACACATACCATTAATATCAATGCATCAAATCTGATTAGTGGAGCCTATGTTGTGAAATTCCAGGCCGGTAATGTTACCGAGACGGTGAAATTCATGAAGCTCTAAAATCAATTTTGAGTCTATTTAAAAAAGTCGTCCGTCCTTTTGGCAGACGACTTTTTTTGTGCTTTTAAGCATCGAATCACAGATAGTACTAAATTTGTAAGCAAATTCACGGATAAATGAGTTCATACGACGTTACGATTATTGGTTCCGGACCCGGAGGTTATGTGGCGGCCATTCGCTGTGCACAATTAGGAATGAAAACTGCTTTGATTGAAAAATACGATACCCTGGGTGGTACCTGCCTCAACGTGGGTTGTATCCCTTCCAAAGCACTCCTGGATTCCTCGGAACATTATCACAATGCCACACATACTTTTGACAGTCATGGTATTTCTGTTTCCAATGTGAAAGCAGATATTAAAAAGATGATCCAACGAAAGGAAGATGTTGTTTCCCAAACTTGTAACGGAATCAAATTCCTGATGGATAAAAACAATATTGATGTCTTTCACGGAACAGGATCCTTCGTTTCCAATACGCAAGTTGAAATCACTGATGCCAAAGGCAAGTCACAAAAAATAGACTCTAAAAATATCATCCTGGCGACCGGTTCAAAACCGAATTTTTTCCCGGGAATGGAGCCTGATAAAAAGCGAATTATTACCTCCACCGAAGCACTTAAACTCAATGAGATTCCAAAGAAAATGCTGGTGATCGGTGGCGGGGTAATTGGACTTGAACTCGGATCTGTTTATGCGCGTTTGGGAACCCAGGTGGAGGTCATTGAATTTGCCAAAACAATCATCCCAACAATGGACGTCAGCATGTCCAAGGAGCTCACCAAAGTCCTTAAAAAAGAAGGGTTCAAATTCCATTTGGAGCACCGGGTACAGGCCGTTAAAAACAAAGGAAAAGGCGTAACACTTACCGCCCTAAACAAAAAAGGGGAAGAAGTGAGTTTTGAGGCAGATTACTGTTTGGTCGCTGTTGGAAGAAAACCATACACGGACGGGTTAAAACTTGAAAATGCTGGTGTAAAAGCCAATGACCGGGGACAAATTGAAGTGAACGATCACCTTCAAACCAATGTTCCGAACATCTACGCAATTGGTGATGTGGTTCGTGGAGCCATGCTTGCACACAAAGCTGAAGAAGAAGGAGTTTACGTAGCCGAGTTGTTAGCCGGTCAAAAACCACATATTAATTACAACCTCATCCCTGGTGTTGTTTATACCTGGCCGGAAGTTGCTTCCGTTGGGAAAACAGAACAAGAACTAAGCGCAGCCGGGAACGAGATTAAAATCGGTTCTTTCCCTATCAAAGCTCTGGGGAGAGCCCGTGCCAGTATGGATATCCAAGGGATGGTGAAAATCATTTCTGATGCCAATACGGATGAGATTCTTGGAGTTCACATGATTGCACCAAGAGCTGCCGACCTGATTATGGAAGCGGTTGTAGCCATGGAATACCGGGCTTCTGCGGAAGATATAGCCCGAATATGTCATCCTCACCCAACCTATTCGGAAGCGGTGAAGGAAGCAGCATTAGATGCAACCGAATCCCGGGCACTACACATCTAATTTTTGAGCTTCTGGCCCTATGAAAAAAACCGGTGTGCTTTTAATCCAGCTGGGAACTCCCGACAGCCCCTCTATTCGGGATGTAAGAAGATACCTGAGTGAATTTCTAAATGACCCCAGAGTCATTGATATTCCCTGGTTGCCAAGAAAATTGCTTGTCAATGGGATCATCGTTCCCTTTCGGGCTCCGAAATCGGCCAAAATTTATAAGGAACTGTGGGACCTCGGGGAAGGAAAATCTCCTCTTTTAACATATACGGAAGACGTTACCGCACTCCTTTCAAAAGCTCTCAACAGAACTGATTTGACTGTTGAATTTGCCATGCGTTACCAAAATCCGTCCATTCCCAGTGTTCTGGAGAAAATGCGTCGGGCGCACTACGATGAACTAATTATTATTCCATTGTTTCCGCAATACGCCAGTGCCTCCAGTGGCTCCGCGATTGAAGAAGCAATGCGTATCATCAAAAAATGGTGGGTCATTCCTTCGATCAAAATTGTTTCTCAGTTCTACGATCATCCGGGATACATTGATGCCATGGTCGACCGGGCATCCGAATTTGACCTGAAGAGCTATGACCATATCCTCTTTTCTTATCATGGTTTACCTGAAAGACAAGTGGACAAAGTTTATGATTCCGGTCTATGTTCAGATCAACCCTGTGAAACAGAGCTTAATGAATACAACAAGTTCTGTTACAAAGCCACCTGTTATGCCACCACCAGAGCCCTGACAGAAAAACTAGGGATCAGTGAAGAAAATTATACGGTCTGTTTCCAATCCAGACTTGACAAAAAATGGATCGAACCTTTCTCAGACAAAGTGGTTGAAGAACGGGCAAAAAAGGGAGCCAAAAGGCTTTTGATCTTCAGTCCGGCTTTTGTCGCCGATTGCCTGGAGACCCTGATCGAAATCGGGGTTGAATATCAAGAAATTTTTGAAGAGCACGGAGGAGAAAAAGTCCAGCTTGTCCCTAGTTGCAACGATCACCCAAAGTTCATTGAGTGTCTCAGAGATTTAGTAGAAAAGGCCTAAGTTTCCTGCTGATAACGACTTCTGAAATTCTTTAAATCCAAAATGGATCTTTCCACCAGTCTTCTCAGTACATCCGCCTGAAAAAACCAGTTATCTGTATACATTTCCTGCTGATGTCCCTCTTCCAGACGTTGAATTAGATCCAATGCGCGACGCACCCCAAACAAAGCAAGAGGACTTTTCATTTTATGCACCAACTCGTAGGTCTGATGGGCATCTTTCAGGGCTATTTGTTCGTGAATTTGCTGCGCATACTCCGACATGCTTTCCAAATAAGTGTCCAGCATTTCATCAATGTAAGCCTGATCTCCTTCTGCCCGATCAAAAATCATTTTCAAATCCAGTAAACCATGACGCACCACGCGTTTCTTTTCATGAACCATTCCTACATCTCCCCAAGGAGTTTCTGTCCTTGCGTCTGAACGTACTAATTTCCGGATGAGCGACAATAGGTGTTTTTGATCAAAGGGCTTACTCACATAGGCATTCATCCCTGCCTCAATACATCGATCCGCTTCCGCATTTGAGGCATGTGCCGTTAAAGCAATGATCGGCACCTGACGTTTGTCTTCATCCTCAAACTCCCGGATCACTTTAGTGGCCTCAAAACCATTCATTTCGGGCATTTGAATATCCATTAACACAATGTCATAGTCTGATTGGATTAAGCGACTAATCGCCTGCTTTCCGTTGGGAGCAATATCCAGATCATAGCCCCAGCTTTGCGCCATCCGGCTCATCAGTCGTTGATTGATCACCACATCCTCGGCCAGCAATATTTTTAGTTTTTTGCGTGAATTTCCTGTTTTTTCCTCCCTTTCCGGCGAGACTACGTGTTCATCACCCTGCGACTTTTTAAAAGCGATTGTAAACTGAAAAACGGAACCCTTGCCCTGTTCACTTTGAACATCCAGCTTTCCTCCAAATTCTTCCACTAGAATTTTGGCTATAGTCAGTCCCAAACCTGTTCCACCGTACAGACGAGTTGTTTCATTTCCTCCCTGTGTGAAACGGTCAAAAATTTTGCTGATCTTATCCGGAGCAATCCCAATTCCGGTATCATGGACTTCAAATTTACACTTCACGAACTCCCCATCCATGCTTTGAAGTCTGTAAATCACGTTCACGGAGCCCTTCTCGGTGAATTTAATCGCATTTCCCACCAGATTCAATAGAATCTGATTAAAGCGCGTAGAATCTCCTATTACGTGATCTGGAATTCGATCATCTCCGGAAACATGAAGCCTCAAGCCCTTGTCTCTAGCTCGCTTCTGTAGCAATTCCATCACCTGTTCCACCTGTCGTTTCAAACTGAAGTTTGATTCTTCAAATCGAAGCTTACCGGATTCTATTTTCGACAAATCAAGGATGTCATTCACCAGGGTAAGAAGGTTATTTCCGGCAAAATCAATGGCATTTACATATTCCATTTGATCATCACTCAACTCTGTTTCTTTCAACAATTGCTGGAACCCGAGGATCGCATTTAGAGGTGTCCGGATTTCGTGACTCATATTTGCCAAAAAGGACTCCTTCACTGCCCGGGAACGTTCCGCCTGTTCCTTTGCCTCAACGATCTCTGCATTCTTTTCGATCAGTTCCCGGTTATTCTCCTCCAGTTCTTTGGTCCTTTCCTGAACTTTTTCCTGTAACGTTGTATTGCTGTGCAGCAACATCTCATCCTTTTTCTCAATTTCATTCAACATCTGGTTGAACACCCTGGATAGATTTCCGATCTCATCCTGCGATTCCGGTTTTACCCTGATTTTATAATTTGAAGTGTTTTTGACTTCATTCATTACGTTCAACAGGCCATAAATTGGGCGCGAAATGTACTTCTGAAGGGTTGACGCCAATACAAAGGCCAACACGATTCCAATGATCGCAACAATTCCGGCGATATTAATCCGTTTTAGGAAAAAGGTGTTTAGGTCATTGGTTTGAGCCTTGAGCACCACAAAACCGATTCGTTCCCCATCGAAACGAATCTCTTTGGAGACAAACAAGATGTTCTCATCAAAAAGATGTGCCTGCGCCTGGTGTTGCCCGACAAAACGAAGTGGAGCAAAGTTCTTCTCCCTCGAAAAATAGGCAAAGGTTTGTCCTTTCCCATCAATGATTTCTGCAGCCAGAATATCTTTCTTTTGCTTCAGATCATTCAAAATGCTTTTTGCCGTTTCGTCATCATTAAAAACGAGGGTAGATGCGCTGTTCGTAGCCAACACCGAAGTCAAGGAATTTAGTCCTTCCACACGCGTCGTTCTCATGTCATGAAAATTGACATATACAAAGGTTCCTGTAATTAGCAATACAACGGCCAAAGCGGTAACCATCTGAATAAAAATCAGCTTGCGGTAAATTGATATGTTTCTAAGTGCTTTCACTTATTGACAGCTAATTTTAACAATTGGGAACTCGCGTTTAATCCGGATGTTTTGAGCGATTGCGTATTGATCTCAAAACGAATTTTATTCTTCCTGACCAGTAAATTGATATCCACTCCCTGCTCGAGCATCCCTCTCCGTTCGGAAATAATCAGTGTTGGTTTGTTACTATAAAACTCAACGATCTCGTTGACTTTAGAGACACTTACATCTTTCGGCACAAATAGCACCTGACAATCGGCTGAATAATTTTCCAGACCTACCAGGACCTTGATCTTCTTATCCTGCGTGTACTTGTTTTTGGCTATTTTTTTGAGCGGCTCAATAATGGGACTCTCACTGAAAACCGTAATCTTGAACTCGGGATGATCGTATTCCGGCCAATGAACGAACTTGGTAAAGTGATAAACAAAGGCTGCTTTCGCCGTATACTCTTCCACCTGCTCGTCAGATTTCATGAATCCAACAGCGAATAAGCAAACGACTACTATGCCTATGATTCTACTCACGATATCGGCCAGGATGAATTAAAAAAATATGCGTCCTTCCAGTGAGGGATTGATCGGTGAGTACACGATAATCTGATCGCGGATCAGGTTGTTCAGGTAAATCTCCGTCCGGGTTATTTTCGTCTCAGGAATATTCTGAAATGTCACGTACCCATCGTTCCCCTCTGTAAGATAATCTAAAATTCCCAGACGATATGTGAACTGCGGATTAATTTCAGCTTCTTTGTAATAGATCGATAGAATTCGCTCTCCGGCACTGATTAATTGGGGAGGAGAAACTGTTTCATCTATGACCTGAGCTTGTTTGGACGCATCCACACTCACCCGCCAGTCCTTCGATATTTGTAAAAAGGCCCCTTTGTCCAAAGGAAGTTGCGCCACGGATCGTTCCAGTATTTCTCTGATTTGATTTCCGGTCACTTCCACCACGACCAACTTGTTCTCCGTGAAGGGCAACATTTCTTCCAGCATTTCATTGGTAAATACCCCTTTGGGATAAATTCCATTGGGTCGGATTTCGGCGTCAAAACGAATTCCTCCGGCATTCATGACCGCCAGGTCCAGTTGACAGCCCTTTTCGTTCAGTCCATTTAAAATAGCGTCTGCCATAAAATTACCTATCAAGGATTCCTGAGTCCGCACATGCGATTCCGTAGCATTCAAGTCCACTGATAAACTTCCGATCGTCACCGAATCATTATCTTCATCTGGTTTCTTAAGACATGCTGCTAACGAAAGCAACATTCCTCCAGCCACTAAAAGTATTGTCAGACGTTTCATCATCTAATTCAGTTTTAATTTAACACAGCCGAAAAGATTGACTCCCGGTTGAATTAATCCTTTTGATCCGTACACATCAATATTCGTCGATTCATCCGGAGCCGAATACTTGGTTCCCAGTGAATTCATCACTACACTGAACTGCCACTGTTTGTTCAGGTCGAAAGAACAACTAAAATTGGATTGAACATAAGATGGAATGATTACAAAACTTCCCTTTTCCAGATAAAACCTGTTGTTGTTATAGCTTTTGCTTCCGTATTGGATTCCGGCATACAAACTGATTTTCTTTAAGACAAGGTTCAGTCCTGCATTCGAGCGGATTGCCGGAATGTGAAATAGCTGTCGATAGTATTTGTCCTGATTTTTCAAAAAGGTCACATCCGCCTTTGATACATTTCCCTCATCCCAATCAAACAAGCTTTGGAACTGCGAGATATTGACATTCAATCTCAAATATTTACTTAGGTTGATCAGGGCGTCAAACTCGTGTCCGATGGTCTGTGTCGAACCTATATTTTGATAAAAGCCAATACTTCCTCCACCGTGCGGATCGTAAATCCGAATCAAATGACTGTTCAGATTCAAATATCCGTTGTAGCGAAATACGGCTCGTTCCGGTACCTGGTATTCAACTGCCAACTCAAAGGTTTGCATATTTTCTGCACGCAAATCTTCATTTCCTTTGACCCCATACTGATTCCCCAAACTGGTATTGTCATAAAGCTCCTGAAAAGTAGGTGCCCGAAACGCCTTGCCATAAAGCCCTTTCAAGTACCAGTTCTTAGATAGATTGTAGGTCAGGCCCACCCTTGGATTAAAGGAGATCCCAAAATCGCTGTAATCATCATAGCGAAGGCCAAAAGTCATACTGAACTTATTCCACTTGTAATCAGCTTGTAGAAAGTAAGCAAATACAAACCTCCTTTTTCCATCCTGATGAAATTGTATCGAATCGTAATTCCCAAAACTTCCTTTGTACTGATCTCCTACAATCTGGTAGTTTCGCTCAATGTCATAGTTAGAAAGACTTAAATCCTCAAAAATATTTCCGCTGATGAGATTTAGGCGCTCATTCACCTTGATATAAAAATCGATCTCTGTTCCATACATTTTCGCCAGATATCGTTCATGGGTCTGGCGTCCTTCCGGAAATAAATCTCCTGATAGATTTGATAAGTAATTTTTTGGGGTTTCCTGCCACAGATTATTTTGTTGAATAATGGTTCCATATACTTTCGGAACGAGGTGAACCCTGTCCGAAACCCGATAACGGTATTTAGCTCCAAATGTGAAGTGCCTCGTCTCAATCTCCGACTCTGGTGCTACAATAAAACGCACTCCGGACCAGTCGCTCCGATTGCGCAATAAAGCGTTCCCATAACAAGAAAAATCACCGGATGTGACATTGAAATTGGCATAAATATCTTGTTTGCTCCTCCTTCCTTCATGATTCAAGGAGTCCAGGGTCAAATCCCAGAGATTGCCAGGCTTATCTCCAGCATCGGTTTCAATATCCTGGCCTCCCTCACTTTGAGACAGGTACCCGATTCGCGTTTGGAAACGCAGGTTGTTTTTTTGTTTATCCAAATTGAAGTGAGCCCCGTAAGTCTGATTCATTCCACCAAGAGCCTCCACGGAAGTCCCTTCTCGAAGAAATACATGAATAACTCCCGCCACAGCATTTGTCCCAAATAAAGCTGAACCCGGCCCCCGAATCACCTCAATTTTCTCCACCATCGCCAAAGGATAATCGAATACAGCACTCCCTGTATAAAAATCATTCATTTGTTGACCATTCACCAAGAAAAGGATATTCCCTTCCTTTTGGTTCCCTCGTAATGAAATGCGGTAATTTCCATCCGGTGAAAGACTTACTTCCACTCCTGGAACAAATTTCAGGGCATCTATGATCGTTGTCCCTCCAATTCTTTCCAAATCACCACGATTCAAAACCGTCATGATTGCCGGTGCCTCCATCAGTTTTTGTTCCTTTTTACTGGCACTAAACACAGAAATTTCCATTAAATCCTTCAGGGACATTTTCAACAAGTCCACGGAATCTTTTTGGGAAAAGCCCAAATTGGCAATCCATACAATTGCCAAAAAGCCAGATAGCAGTAAGCCTTTTTTCATCATAATCCGCAACGCTCTTAACGATAAATATACGAATTTAATTGGACAAAAATGGCCGTTGGTCTAAGAAATTAAAAGGGTGACAGAAGGAGCGCCAGAGCAACTCCCAACAGAATACTCAATAATTTGATTAGGTTGAACTGGTGATTTTCACTCGTCTCAAAAATGATTGTCGTGGAAATATGCAAGAACATTCCGATGACCACTGCCATCAGGTAATGAACAATGCTTGCATCTTCACCTGAAAGTCCATAGGCCCCAAGTAATAATCCGGCAGGTGCCATTAGAGAAAAGGCAATCAATAATGTCCAGGAGTTCAGTCGTCCCAGACTGGCAGCCTTCAACAAGGTCATCAAAGCCACCGCTACTGGAATTCTGTGCAAGATGATTCCCAGCAACAGGGAATGTTCGCTTCCATGATCATGATGGTCCAACATACCCGAATGCCCCAGAGGGATCCCCTCAATAAAGGAATGGACAGAAAGCGACAACAATAGTAGAATCGGAATCTTCTTTCCTGCATGGTAATGTCCGTGCTCAATTCCACCGGAAAAAAACTCAAGAAAAAGCTGTATCAAAAAACCCAATAGAACACAGATTCCAACCTTCGAGCTGTGTTCTGCATACAACTCCGGCAAAAAGTGGGCGAAAGCTGTCGCCAAGAGAAATCCTCCACTAAAAGCCAGCAGAACTTTTGTTATTTTTTTCTGCTTGAATCCATCCAACCATTCAACCAGGAGCCCTCCCAAAACCACCACGGCCACCAATAATATGATCTGCAGTAAATAACTCATCGTTTCCTTGCGTGTAGAATCAGTCGTTTGGATGCTTCCTGATAGGTCTCCAACTGATACGAGCCCCAATACTTAATCAGGTCGAAGCCAGACGCTTCTAAAAGTTTCTCAAAATCATTGATTCCAATGCCCTGAACACGTTCCCTAAAGCAATGAGAGCGCCCCTCAGCATCAAATTCAATCTGCTTGAAAATATGTTTGCCATCATACCAGCGACGAATCTTAAACTCAATCAGACCTTCTTTTTTTGTCTCTTCCTCCAGCATGTTTGCCAGTACCCAGGGAACATTTAGAAAGTCAATGATCAAATCCCCATTTGGCAACAGCATTTCGTGGATAGATTTCAACATTTTGAGGTTATCTGAAGCATCATCAAAGTATCCAAAACTGGTGAACAGGTTGAAAATGGCCTGGAAGCGCTGACCCGGAATCACCTCACGCATATCATGCACCTGAAAATTCAGATCCCGAGTTTCGCATTTTCGGGCTGCTTCAATACTACATGGGGACAAATCCACACCTACCACTCTCAAGCCTCTTTCATACAAGGCTTTTGAATGTCGTCCTTTTCCACATGCCAAATCCAGTACCCTCGCTCCGGCAGGGAAATCCAGATAATCGGTCAACGCATCAATAAAAGCCTCTGCTTCCGCCTCATTCCGGTGACTATAGAGCATGTGATAGTATGGTGAATCAAACCATTCTTCAAACCACGCTCCCTCGGCTTCTTTTTTCTCTCCCATGATTGTACAAAAATAATCAACTTCACGCTATTTAGCTTCGTCCCCTTTTTAGTTTCCAAAATCCTATAAAACGTAACTTTTTTCCTATGATTCCGTATAATCTATCGACATTTTTTTATATTTGCCAGTCGATCTTTATCAATCATGGAATTAGGTAATATCTATCGTCTTTATAAAACCATGGAAGAAGAAAATATTCTTCTTTCGTTTAAAGGGGTTGTTACCTCCGATTTACTTACTTCTGTGTTACAGATCATGGAGACGAAAATGGACTATCTGGAGGAGTCTCCGAAGACCAAGAAAAAAGTCTTTAACGTACTGGTTGAATGCCTTCAAAACCTCTATCATCACATTGATGTAAATGAGGAAAGTTCTCCCCAGCGCGAATTCATCGAAGCCAAGTCAGCCTTGTTTCTAATAGCAAAAGAGGACGATCATTTTATGATCAGAACCGGGAACTATGTCGACAAGGAAAATGCCAAGGATCTCACCGAAAAACTGGAAAAGATCAACAGCATGGACAAAGTGGAATTGAAGCAGTACTATCAGGAAGTCCTGAACAATGGAAGTCTCTCTGACAAGGGAACTGCCGGCTTGGGAATGATTGATATTGCCCGTAAGTCGGGAAACAAGTTGGAATATCAACTTCTGGACGTCAATGACTTCGCAAGTTTTTTCTGTCTGAACGTAAAAATCAATTAATTAAACAAACTTTTTGTTTTTAGCACTATGGAAAATTTAACCCTTGAAGGATCAGCCAAAACACCATCCGTCACCTTTACAACAGATGGCAAATTAGAACTTAAAGGACGCTCCATTCCGGAAAATTCTGTCGAATTCTACAAGCCGCTGAATGAATGGATTGATGCCTATGGTGCTTCTCCTCAAACACAAACGGTGGTGGACATTAAACTCGAATACTTCAACACCTCTTCTTCCAAATGTATTCTTGACCTGTTCAAAAAACTGGAAGGAATCAATGGAAAAGGAACAGATGTGAGCATCAATTGGTATTTTGAGGAAGATGATGAGGATATGGAAGAAGCCGGTGAAGATTACCAGGCCATCATTTCCCTTCCTTTCAAAATCATTGAAGTAGAAGAAATTTAAGCCTTTCATTGGGTCAGCGCCCCTGAAATGGAAAAACTATCAATCGGGGTAACCGGTGGGATTGGTTCTGGCAAAACAAGCGTTTGTCAGGTACTACAACACTTAGGTTATCCCGTTTTTTATGCCGATCAGGAAGCAAAAAACCTCTATACTTCGCATAGTGGTCTTCGAGATCAGGTCATCGAACTCTTTGGTACACAAGCCTACTCAGACGATAAGCTGAATCGATCCTGGGTAGCCCAAAAGGTTTTCGAAGACGACAAATTGCTGCAACAACTGAACGCCTTGATCCATCCCCTCGTTTTCGAGGCCTACGGAAACTGGTTGCGACGGCAGACCTCCTCCCTTTGTTTTAATGAATCTGCGCTACTCTTCGAAACTGGTTCCTATAAACGATTTGATTATACCATTTTGGTTTGTGCTCGTGAAGAAAGCAGAATTCATCGGGTCATGAAAAGAGACGGAAGCACCCGCGAGTCTGTTCTGGCACGAATGAAACAACAACTCAGTGATGAACACAAAAAAGAACTAGCTGATTTCACTCTTTTGAATGAAGATGACTCTCCCTTACTCCGGGAGATTCTTTCTTTACGAGACCGGCTCTTACAGCTTCCTCACAAAGATTGATTGAGCAAATTCAGCTCCTTCAACTTATGGAAATAGGGGTTCGATGCGTTTTTCTCCAGAATTTGCAGATGTTCGATGCGATGGCAATCCGAACCAACAAAATCAATCAGTCCGTTGTCAACCAGGTATTTTGCCTGTTTCTCCACGAAAGGTCCATAGTGTCCGCAAAGGGATAGCAAGTTCAACTGGATCAGCACACCATTGTCCCGATACTCCTGTATTTTTTCCGGTTGGTTGTGATAATAGGGATAGCGTTCATAATGCGCCAAAACGGGTCGGTAACCATTGGTTTTCATCTCAAAAATCAACGAAGTGATTCGCTGAGGTTCTGCTCCAAAGGCATATTCAAACAGGACATAGTTATCTCCAAAAGTCAACAACTCTTTCCCTTTGACCTTGTCTATCAGGGTCTCGTCGTAATAATACTCCGCTGCAGCACCTAATTCAATCTCCATTCCAAACTCTTTGACCTCCTTTCTGACCTCTTCCAGCTTTCCATGAATGATTTCCGGAGTATTTCGGTAATAATCTTCCATGATGTGTGGTGTCATAAAGAGTTTGCGGTACCCCATTCGGCTAAACTTCAAGATCATCCCCATCGATTCCTCCATGCTCTTCGAGCCGTCATCGATTCCTGGTAGCAAATGGCTATGCATGTCAGCACCAAAATAACCGAAATCGATCGGATCCAGTGGCGGACTTTTCTTTCCAAATAATTTAGAGAATATGCTCATTTCTTTCTGCTCGAGTTCTTTGACCCACTATATTAAATCCTGAAATTACAAAAAAAGGCCATCCGCCTGAACAGATGACCTTCTAATCTAAAATAAATTTATTTTAAAATTCAAACGTTTCCATGAATTTCGTAGTGAAATTCCCTTTGTTGAATTGTTCATCTTCCATCAATTTCTGATGGAACGGGATGGTTGTTTTTATCCCCTCAATGATGTATTCTCCAAGTGCTCGTTTCATTTTCAAAATTGCTTCTTCTCTTGTTTGAGCAACGACAATCAGTTTTGAAATCATGGAGTCATAGTTCGGTGGAATCGTATATCCTGCATAAACATGCGTGTCAATTCGCACTCCGTGACCTCCTGGTGAGTGATAACTTGTGATCTTTCCTGGTGAAGGACGGAAATCGTTGTATGGGTCCTCCGCATTAATACGACACTGAATGGCATGCAGATGTGGCGTATAATTCTTTCCAGAAATCTTCTCTCCGGCCGCCAGTTTAATCTGCTCCTTAATCAGGTCATAATCGATGACTTCTTCCGTAATCGTATGCTCCACCTGAATTCGTGTATTCATCTCCATGAAATAGAAATTGCGGTGTTTATCCACCAGGAACTCAACCGTTCCAACCCCTTCGTATTTCACTGCCTTGGCCGCTTTAATCGCTGCCTCTCCCATCTCTTCACGCAATTTTTTCGTCATGAAAGGTGATGGTGTTTCCTCTACCAGTTTCTGGTGACGACGCTGGATGGAACAATCTCTTTCAGATAAGTGACATGCATTTCCGTAACGGTCTCCGGCAATTTGAATCTCAATGTGTCTTGGCTCTTCAATGAATTTCTCCATGTACAAACCATCGTTTCCGAATGCCGCAGCTGATTCCTGTCTGGCTGAATTCCATGCATCTTCCAGGTCTTCTTCTTTCCAGACCACACGCATTCCTTTTCCTCCTCCTCCGGCAGTTGCTTTCATCATCACCGGATAGACAATCTTCTTTGCTTGTTTCTTCGCATCTTCCAGATCCTTCAATAGTCCTTTTGATCCTGGGATACAAGGTACTCCGGCTTTAATCATGGTTGCCTTGGCCGTTGCTTTGTCTCCCATCGCTGCAATTTGTTCTGGCAATGCCCCGATGAACTTAATTCCGTGCTCCTGGCAAATGGACGAAAACTTTTCATTCTCAGAAAGGAATCCATACCCCGGGTGGATCGCATCTGCATTGGTAATTTCTGCCGCAGCAATAATGTTTGGAATCGACAAATAGGATTTTGCACTGACCGCTGGTCCGATACAAACCGCTTCATCTGCAAAACGCACGGGCAAACTATCTTTATCCGCAGTTGAATAAACCGCAACAGTCTTAATTCCCATTTCCTTACAGGTACGAATCACCCTTAGTGCGATTTCTCCCCGATTCGCAATTAATATTTTCTTAAACATAATATTTCTGTTTAATCCTCAGAACAAACTTCCATTCGAGAAAGTTCGTATTTCTATTTAAGCTGGTTCAACCTGAAACAATGGTTGATCGTATTCTACAGGAGAGGCATCATCTACCAATACCTTCACGATTTTTCCTGATATTTCCGATTCAATCTCATTGAACAATTTCATGGCTTCAATAATACAAACCGTATCCCCTGTAGAAACCACGTCTCCTACCTGTACAAATGACTCCTTATCTGGTCCCGGTGAACGGTAAAATGTACCGATCATTGGGGAATTGATGGTGATCAGGTTTTCATCATTACCCGCTGGTGCTTCACTTGCTGCAGGTGCAGCAGCAGGGGCAGGTGCCGCCACTGGTGCTGGTGCTACGGCCGGAACGGCCTGAACCACCGGCTGCGCTTGTGGAGCCTGAACGATAATTGCTTTCTCGTCCTTTCTATTTCTTCCTCCGGATTTGATCACGATCTTGAAATCTTTTTTCTCGATTTCCACTTCGTTGACCCCTGATTTAGCAACGAACTTAATCAGATCCTGGATTTCATTTAAATTCATATTTTTTCTTTTTGATTGACTAAATATACTACTAATTTTAGGAATTGTAGGCCCATTTCAAATAAACGGCACCCCAGGTAAATCCGCCTCCAAACGCAGACAAAATTACGTTATCTCCTTTCTTTAATTGCTTTTCCCAATCCCATAAACACAAAGGCAAAGTTCCTGCTGTCGTGTTTCCGTATTTTTGAATGTTGATCATGACTTTCTCCGTAGGAAGTCCCATTCGTTGAGCCGTCGCGTCAATGATTCGAAGGTTTGCCTGATGCGGAACCAACCAATCAACATCCTCACTCTTCAAATTATTCTTTTCCATGATTTCGGCCGAAACTTCCGCCATGTTAGTCACCGCAAACTTAAACACGGTTTTTCCCTCCTGCTTCACGAAATGCATTCTTTCTTCCACCGTACGAACGGTTGGTGGATTCACTGAACCTCCGGCTGGTTGATAAAGGTACTGTCTTCCAGACCCGTCCGTTCTCAAAATGGCATCCTGAATTCCCAAACCTTCTTCATTTGGCTCTAGCAGAACGACTCCTCCTCCGTCTCCGAAAATAACACAGGTTGTTCGGTCCTCATAATCCAGGATGGAACTCATCATATCTGCCCCGATGACCAGCACTTTTTTGTGCGTTCCAGACTCAATAAATTTTGAGCCGGTTTGCAGTCCAAAAATGAATCCAGAACATGCGGAGTTTAAATCATAGCCCCAGGCATTTTTCATTCCTGTCTTATCACAAACGACATTCGCTGTACTTGGGAAGGTATAATCCGGTGTAACCGTGGCCACAATCACCAATTCTATCTCCAGGGGATCAATTCCCTTTTTTTCCAGCAGACCTTTCACTGCTTCAGCAGCCATGTCGGAAGTACTTCCGTTCTCCAGTTTTCTCCGTTCGATAATTCCGGTTCTTGTACGAATCCACTCATCCGAGGTATCGACGATCTTTGCCAGATCATGATTTGTTACCACGTTTGGAGGTAAATACCCGTGAACGGCCGTTATTGCTGCTGTAATTTTACTCATTCCTTCTTAGTTAAATGCTTCGTTAATTTTTCCGGCCAGGCCAGATTTAGCAACTTCATATGAATGAAGGATCATGCTTCTGACAGCTTTATCGTTTGAAATTCCGTGACCAATTATGACATTTCCTTTGACGCCTAAGATAGGGGTTCCCCCATAATTTTCATAATTAAATCGGTCAAAGTATTCGTCCTGAATTCCTCGCTTTTTCATCAGCGTATAAATCCCTTCGGCTTCTTTGAGAACAACATTTCCAGTGAAGCCATCGCATACGATGACGTCTGCCGCTCCCGTAAAGAGGTCTCTTCCTTCAATATTTCCAACAAAATTGATTTCATCGGATTCTTTCAGCAACTTGTGCGTTGCCAGCGTCAATAAATTCCCCTTGGTTTCTTCCTCTCCAATATTGAGTAAACCAACACGAGGCTGCTCTATGTTATAGACGTTTTTGGCATAGAGCGATCCCAGTACTCCAAACTGATACAAAATGTCTGCTTTGCAATCTGCGTTTGAGCCAACGTCCAGTAAGATCGAATTTCCTCCGTCTACCGTTGGCAATACCGATGTAATACATGGACGAATAATTCCCGGAATCGTATTCACCTTGTAGATGGAACCAACCAACATGGCCCCGGTATTCCCAGTACTGGCAAACACCTGGATATTTCCCTTGGACAAATGCTCAAAACCTACTGCAATACTGCTGTTTGGCTTCTGAGGAATTGCCCTGGTCGGGTGATCATGCATGGTAATGACATCCGGTGCATGTACGATTTCAAAGTCGGATGCATCGGCACCATGTGCAGAAAGGCAAGCCAGGATTTGATCCTGATTGCCAAACAATACAATCCGAATATCTTTCGGAAGTTGCTTCTGTGCAAGGATTGCACCGGCTACATTTGCATCCGGAGCAAAATCCCCTCCCAACGTGTCAATACCAATCTTCATAAAGAAGAAGTATTTACGCTGATTATACAGCCAACTCTTTCTCTGCTACTACTTTTCCTTTGTAGTATAGCTTTCCTTCATGCCAGTGTGCATGATGGAACAAATGTGGCTGACCTGTTGTTGCGCAAATCGCAATGTTTTTAGCTTCTGCCTTAACATGCGTTCTTCTTTTGTCTCGTCTGGTTTTCGACGTTTTTCTCTTAGGATGTGCCATTTTATTATATAATTAACTATTCTAATTCAAATTTTTTAAAATCGACCAGGGATCTTCTCCATCTTCCTCGTCCTGGTCTTCATCTATTTCTTCCTCCTCCTCTTCTGCATTCACAGTGTATTTCCGGATCAGTTCCCACATTTCCTCATCACAATCTCCTTCCGGATGAATCTTCCGTGCCGGCATCGACACGAGAATCAATTCGTAAATCGCTTCCCGCACATCTATCTGGTATTCGTCCGGGTGCAACACGATCAGGTTTTCATCATCGGATTCCTCCAAACCAAACTTGTAAATCAAATTCAGCGTTCCTTCCAATTCCAACTCCATCTCCCCATTGCAACGATCGCAAGTGGTTAAGCCATTTCCTTTAAGCTCAAAAGCCGCCAGGAGCATGGTCTCTTTCTTCTCCAGTTCCAACTTCACTTCCATATCCACGGACTCCAGGGGAGCATGTGGCATGGATTCAAAGAACGAATCCTCAATTTTGTACTCAAACTGATGTTTTCCGACCTTAAGTCCCACAAAAGGGATATGATACAACTTGTCAGAACCCGCCACTGTACAAAATTTTGGAGTGCAAAGGTACTAAAATTAAATCTATCTTGTTAAAAACTTTTCGTTTTTTTTGAAAACTCCTCGCCTCATCAGACTTCTTCTTTTTTCGAGGCTTTCCCTTTCGTATTTTCTCCTTTTGAAATCGGTAAGGGGTTTGCATTAATTTCTTTCATGAACTGACGATTTCGATAAATATCTATCGCTGCATAAATCGCACTCCGCATCGATTGCTCGGAAGCTTTATTCTTTCCTGCAATATCAAAGGCCGTTCCGTGATCTGGAGAAGTTCTCACAATAGGCAAGCCGGCCGTAAAATTAACCCCTTCATCAAAGGCCAGGGCCTTGAACCCAGTGAGTCCCTGATCGTGATACATGGCCAACACCCCGTCAAATTCAGTCAGGCTGGAAGAACCAAAAAAACTATCCGATGGGTACGGTCCGAAAACCATCGATCCTCCTGACTTCATTTCCTGAATCGCCGGGTTGATCACCTCTTGCTCTTCCTGTCCCATTTTTCCCTTTTCTCCAGCATGGGGATTCAGGCCTAACACCGCTATTTTTGGTCGGACAATTTTAAAGTCCTTTTTCAAACTATTCTCCAACATGCTTAGTTTCCGGACAATCTTTTCCTTCGTTAACTGTGCCGGAACGTCTTTTAAGGCAACATGCGAGGTAACCATCGCGACCCGAAGGTTTCCACCAACCATCAGCATGAGTGCTTCCTCCTGATTCGCCACATGTGCGAGGTACTCTGTATGGCCCGGGAACTCAAAGCCTGCCTTTATAATTCCATCCTTTGAAATTGGAGCTGTCACCAATACATCTATTTTATTGGCCGCTAGTTCTTCCGTTGCTTTTTCCAGGGATAAATACGCATACTTACCTCCCGTTTCAGTTGATTTCCCCAACTCAAATTCAATCTCATCATTCCATACATTGACGATATTTACCTTTTTGGGAAGCGCCTCTGATGCTGACTTACATGATTGATACGAAAATTCCTGGTTTCCAATAGCCTTCTTGTGGTAAGAAATCGTCTTGGTGGAAGCATAGATAATCGGCACACAATCCTGAAGCATGCGGTTGTCGCTCAATGCCTTTATGATGATCTCCGGACCAATTCCGTTAATGTCTCCTATTGTTATCCCTACTCGAATCATTCTTTACTCGTAATTTTTTAAAAATTCATGCAATAAACGAACTCCTGTTCCGGTACCTCCTTTTCCTTTATAATTTTCCTCTGAGGACAAAAAAGAAGGGCCGGCTATATCCAAATGGATGTATGGCGCTTTGACGAAATGCTCCAAAAATTTCCCCGCCGTAATCATTCCTGCGTAACGCCCCCCAATGTTCTTTAAATCGGCAATGGAAGATTTCATTTCATCCAGGTACTCATCCCAAAACGGAAGATTCACGACCCGTTCATGTGTCTGCTCTCCAGCTCTTTCCAACTGTTGCATCTTCTTTTTAGACGCATTTCCCATCATACAGGAAGCTTTTGTTCCTATTGCTGCCACGGCAGCCCCTGTCAAAGTAGCCGCATCAACAACCAATTCAGGATCATACTTGGCCGAATAAGCAAGTGCATCAGCCAAAATCATTCTTCCTTCCGCATCCGTATTCAATACTTCTACCGTTGTTCCGTCGTACATAGTGATCACATCCCCTGGGACGTATGCCTTTTGACCTGGCCTGTTGTCTGTTGCCGGAATCAACGCGATAATATGCACATTCAATTTGTTCAGTGCCGCTGCATAAACCGCTCCAGCCATACATGCTGCTCCGGCCATGTCACTTTTCATGAAATCCATGGATCCGGCAGTCGGTTTTAAACTCAAACCTCCCGTATCATAAACAACACCTTTACCAACCAGCACAATCGGGCGCTTGTTTTTCGGCTTGGGGCCTTTGTATTCCAGGATGTTGAAGGTTGGTGGATCGATCGATCCCCTGTTAACGGCTAAAAGTCCACCCATTTTCAAGGATTCGATTTTCGACTTGCCGAGTACCTGAAGCTTAAAGCCAGATTCATCCGAAATCTTACCTATTTCTTTGGACAACTGTTCCGCTGTTAAATACGACAAAGGCTGATTGACCATGTCTCTCGTCCACGACACGGCCTTCACCAAATTGTTTAACTCAGTTACTTTGTCTGCAGACACTCCTTTCAGTCCAACCTTTCTAAGTCCGTACTTTCTTTTATTGGCATCTTTAAAATAGACCAAAAACTGATAGTTTGACAGCGCTAAACCCTCTCCGACCGACCAAACGGCTTCAGGCAGACCGCTAATCTCCACTTCTTTTTCTTCCTTACTTAATGCTTTTCTGAAATTATACCCATAGATCCGAAGCTGTTCAACCTCCTTTTTTTGCTCCCCGAAGGCAATTGTCCGGTCTGATAAACGGAAACTTTCAAAACTCTTCTGTGACTTTTTAAACGCTTCATAGAAATCCCTTAAATTGGTCGGGACATCCACCTTTCCTTTTTTGGATACAATGAACAGCGTACTTCGTTTCTCGTTTAATTTCTTGATGGGTATCAGTTTCATGACAATCTATTTGATCACTGGTAAAAGTACAAATTCCCTGGCAGAAAAAAGCCGTTTGTCAAATTGACAAACGGCTTTTAAATATTTCCGTATAAAGTTATATCTTACAGCTGACCATCAGAGTGATATACCCCGTTCTTAAATACTTTTACTTTTAGCAAAATACCATCGCGGTCATACACATATACTTTTCCATTCCACAGTCGAGAACCTTTAAATTCCCCATCCTGCCAGATTTCATCATCCGAGTTGTAAACCTTATTATATCCATTCGGCTGGAACTTTCCTCCCTTCACAATCGGGTTGTTAATGATCGGTGCACCTTCATCTGAAGCACCTGGATCTTTTGTCTCTACCGGTGGGTTTACCATTTCTCTACTCTCACTCTTCGTTACTGTTCCCTGCTCACTATACTCAATCTCTTCTTTCACATCTCCATTTTCATAGTAACGAGTCGCCTTTCCAGTTGCCACTCCATTGATGGCACTGTATTCAAACTCCACCTGACCATTCGGATAATAGAACTTCACTTTGCCCTGCTCTTTCCCGAGGTCGTTATAAGTAGCTTCATATTCGAGCTGACCATTTTCGTGGAAACGCTTCAGGGAATCCTGATAACGGTTTTTCTCGAAGCTACCAACTTCTTTGATTTTCCCGTTTGCGTGATACTTGATGTATTTTCCTTTCGGACGATTATTGATGTAATTTCCTCTAAGTTTTGGAGTAATGCCGTCGTTGTGGTATTTAATCCAAATACCATTTTTTCGATCGTCCTTGTAAGGGCCTTCTTCTATTTTCCCTTCCATTGGATAACCGGCCTGAGGACGATCTTTTCCGTAGTAAATCCACATCCCCTGTTTCTTTCCTGCTGCATCGCGCTGATTGATTTTGTCATCCTGAAAATAACCAGGACCAAAATCAGAAATTGCCAAACCGTATGCAGTAAAAGCAAACAAAAATGTTAACAAAGATGGAATCTTTACCATGTTTCACCAATATCTACAGTTCTCCTAGCGATAAATGTACGCATATTTTTGCTGAGTGACTCACTTTCACTGCTTTTTTTCGTCCAAAAAGCCTTTTTTTTCGATGAACTCAGTTTTTACCCTTTATTTTCGCTGGCAAAAAGCTTCTTTTCATCGACGAACTGAAGCATTTCACGGACCATTTCAGGAAGGTCAAAATGGGCATTCCAACCCCACTCCTCTCTTGCTGCCGAGTCATCAATAGAAGCCGGCCAACTGTCGGCTATTTTTTGTCTGAAATCAGGCACATAAGTAATCTGAAAATCAGGAAGATGCTTCTTTATTTCTCGAGCTATTTCTTCCGGTGTAAAACTCAACCCCGAAAGGTTGTAGGAAGAACGAACTTTAAGTTTGTCCGCATCCGCATCCATCAATTCCAATGTTGCCCGAATAGCATCGTCCATATACATCATCGGAAGGGCGGTTTTCTCACTTAAAAAACAGGAGTAATTTCCCTTGGCTTTGGCATGATAAAAAATGTCCACGGCATAATCCGTCGTTCCTCCTCCCGGAAGACTTCCATGGGAAATCAAACCTGGGTAGCGGACACTTCGAACATCCACGCCATGTTTTTCATGATAATAGGAACACCATCTCTCACCGGCCAACTTGGAAATTCCATAAACGGTGTTCGGCTCCATGATCGTTTCCTGAGGGGTATTATCAGAAGGGGTTGATGGTCCAAAAACAGCTATTGAACTTGGCCAAAAGATGCGTTTAATCGCCCCTTCTCTCGCTAAATCCAGAATGGTGAAAAGTCCTTCCATATTCAACTTCCAGGCCAATTCAGGATGCTTTTCTGCCGTAGCGGACAACAAGGCAGCCAGCAGGTAAACGTGATCAAAACCCTCTTCACGAATAAAGCTTTCCACTGCCGGACGATCCATGACATCCAGTGCTTTATATGGTCCGTTTTGAAGTTGTTCTCCGGGATTTTCCCGAATGTCAGATGCCCAAACCTGTTCATTGCCGTGTCTTTCTCTAAGAGCCAGAACCAACTCCGAACCTATCTGCCCGCAGGCACCTATGACCAATACTTTAGACATCTCTTGTTTTTTAATTGGGACAAATGTAAGTACAAATGTTTAATTTTTAACAGGTTTATTCCTGCCACTACCGTTTTTTAGTGTAACTTTGAAAGATACAAGATGTGTTAAGAACAAACTTATGCACTGGACTGGATTAAAGGCTTATATCAAGTTTCTGATCAAGCGCAATCCGGAGTGAATGACAATTCTCTCTTTGGATTAGATATACATTTTGAAAATCATTTTATTTAATTATGCCTATTTATCATAAACTGGGGAAATTCCCTCAAAAAAGACATATTGTTTTTGAAAAAGACGGAGGTGGAATTCACCACGAACAACTTTTCGGAACGGAAGGCTTTAACAGCCACTCTTCACTCATGTACCATCTCCATCGACCTACTCAGGTCAAAGAGATTCTGAAGAGTTATTCAGCCTCTCCGGAAATTGCCATCGAACAGAACATCCGTTCTTTACTTTTGGAAGGCTTTCAAGTTCTTCCAAAGGATGATTTTTTGGACAGTCGTAAAGCCATGTTGATCAACCAGGATTGCATCATTGGTTTAGCTGCTCCGAAGCAATCGCTGCGATCGTACTTCTACAAGAATGCCGACGCTGACGAAATGCTTTTTGTTCATAAAGGTTCTGGAACTCTCCGCACCTTTTTAGGAAACATCCCTTTTGAGTACGGTGATTACCTGATCATCCCACGTGGAATGATCTATCAGATTGATTTTGATACGGAAGATAATCGCCTGTTTTATGTGGAATCCTACGCTCCTTTCCACACTCCGAAGCGCTACAAGAGTTCTTCCGGTCAGTTGCTGGAGCATTCTCCTTTTTGTGAGCGCGATTTCAAACTTCCACAGGAACTGGAAACCTATGACGAAAAAGGAGATTTCCTAATCAAGATCAAGAAAGAAGGAAAAATACACGAGATTGTTTATGCCACACATCCCTTTGATGTCGTTGGTTGGGATGGTTACAACTTCCCTTATGCAATGAGCATTCACGATTTCGAACCGATTACGGGAAGGGTTCATCAGCCACCTCCCGTTCATCAAACCTTTGAGACATCCACTTTTGTGGTTTGTTCGTTTGTTCCGAGACTCTATGACTATCATCCGAAGGCCATTCCGGCACCATATAACCACAGCAACATCGATAGTGATGAAGTATTGTACTACGTGGACGGTGATTTCATGAGTCGCAACAACATTAAACAGGGGCACATCACCCTGCATCCGAAAGGAATTCCTCACGGACCTGCTCCCGGTGCTTACGAGCGTAGTATCGGCCAAAAAGAAACGCAGGAACTGGCTGTGATGGTCGATACATTCAGACCATTGAAAGTGACCAAGGAAGCCCTTGAAATTGAGGATGAAAATTATTACAAATCTTGGGTGGAATAAGCCCATTAAATTGAGAAGACATGTCTAAAGAAGTTAAAAGTGTTAATTACGGATTAGAAAAAATTTTCGAAGGAGCGCAGGATTTTCTCCCACTCCTCGGAACAGATTACGTTGAATTTTATGTTGGAAATGCCAAGCAAGCCGCCCATTTTTACAAAACGGCTTTTGGTTTCCAATCTCATGCATACTGTGGACTGGAAACAGGTTCCAAAGATCGCGTTTCGTATGTGATCAAGCAGGACAAGATCCGACTTGTTCTTACCACTGCCCTGAAAAGTGATTCTCCCATTGGAGAGCATGTTAAAAAGCATGGCGACGGGGTCAAAGTTGTTGCCCTTTGGGTTGAGGATGCACGAAGTGCCTGGGAGGAAACCACCAAACGTGGGGCGAAATCCTTCATGGAACCTACTGTTGAAAAAGATGAACACGGTGAGGTGGTTCGTGCGGGTGTTTACACCTACGGAGAGACGGTTCACATGTTTGTTGAGCGCAAAAATTACAAGGGAGAATTTATGCCCGGTTTCGTTAAGTGGGAAAGCGATTATAATCCTACACCCGTTGGACTCAAATACATCGATCACATGGTCGGTAACGTTGGCTGGGGAGAAATGAATACCTGGGTGAAATGGTACGAAGATGTGATGGGATTCGTCAACTTCCTATCTTTCGACGACAAACAAATTCACACCGAATATTCCGCACTTATGAGTAAGGTGATGAGCAACGGAAACGGACGAATAAAATTCCCGATCAACGAACCTGCTGAAGGGAAGAAAAAGTCACAGATTGAAGAGTACCTGGACTTCTATGAGGGTCCCGGAGTGCAGCACATCGCCGTAGCAACAGACAACATCATTCAAACGGTAAGTGACCTAAGAGCGCGTGGAGTGGAGTTTCTAAGTACCCCTCCTCAGGCTTATTATGATGAAATCCCAGCCCGTTTGGGAGATCACATGTCCATGATGAATGAAAAGATCGAGGATCTTCAGAAACTTGGTATTCTCGTTGACGCGGACGAAGAAGGGTACTTGCTCCAGATTTTCACCAAGCCGGTAGAAGACAGACCAACTCTTTTCTACGAAATCATCCAACGTATGGGTGCGCGCGGTTTTGGGGCAGGAAACTTCAAAGCCTTGTTTGAAAGTATCGAGCGCGAACAGGAACGAAGAGGAACACTGTAATCAGTTTCCTTTGACCATACTACAACCCGTGGCAATTCGTCACGGGTTTTTTGTTTCCCGATTATGGACTGACCTAGATCTCAAACTTTCTCATTCCCCATAACCGCTTAGCGCACTCTTCTTTCGAAAAGTCTGTAACCCAAACCCATCATGACATAAATATTCCAGTCAACTTCTCTTTCCTGGTGTACACTTTTTTTATTTGGATAATAATTTGTCGATAAAGCATAAAAACCAAAAGATGCCTCCGTATGCATATAAACGCGTTTCCCAAAGCCATGCTTATAGCCGAAACCCAGTAAATGCTCACTTATATTTATACTTTTGATGCTTAAATGAGGGTTATTATCAGACCCGAAAAGTTGTCGCCACAAGTAGCTCAGGTGAAAATCAAAGTTGCCTGGGTCTTTTTTCTTTAAAAAATACTCATACCCGAGGTCAATTCCTTTGTACATCCCGCTTCTGAAGAGCCCCTGCGTATACCCTGACTTCAAGCTGTGCCGATCCGAAACGGAAAAAGTCAAAGCGGGTCCGTAGCCCAATATCGTTGCTGATAATGAGGTTTTTAACTCGATGCCAAGTAAATTGTTTTCTCTTTGCCCCTTGCTCTGAGCGGCAATGACACCTACTGTACACATGGAGCAAACCAATATGCGAAATTTCAATCTCATCCGACATTCTAAAATACACTTTTCTGCTCAGTTCCAGTTTGGTGCATTTCACTTATCTAGGCGAAACTTAACGAACTTCTGGCCCTCCAAGTAATATACTCCATCTTTTTGGGTTCCGACCCACAGCTTACCATCACGATCCTTGTAAATGGAGAAGAGTTCCTGTTTCCCTTCTTTCCCTTCAACGGCATGGTTCACCAACTCTTGTCCGGTCTTGTGCCAGACACCCAAACCGAAGCTTGCCATCCACAAGCCTCCCTGATCGTCTTCGGTCATGGACATAAAATAGGGGGGCTTCATTCGGTTATTTTCGTTGCGATATCCAGGTCCTTCCAATCTTCGGTACTCCAATTTTCTACTCCCCTCTTTCTGTTCCACAGGAATTTCATAACTGTAGTTGGTATTCGTAAACCAGTAGCGCCCTTTTTGATCCTGAAAGATGGAACGAATCCCAAAGGATCCTCCTTGCGGGGTATTGGTCAAATGATCTTCGTACATCCAGTGGTGGCTGTTTCCGTCGTAGCGACATATTCCCAGGGAAGAGGTGCCAAACCACATGTTTCCTTCCCGATCCTTGTAAATGCAGTATATTCCATAGGGATTATAGGATACGTTCGGATATTTTGACCGAAATATTTGTTCCTGCTCGCTCTTTGGAAGTTCCAGAGCGTATAAAAATTGTCCGTCATAACGAAAGGGGCCCGAATGATTCCAACCCATCCGAAACCAAAGATCTTCTTTGTTCAGTTGCCATCCGGAAGCAGGTAATGGTCCATCATGAATTTTTAGGGTACTAAATTTTTTTCCATCAAATTTGCTCACACCCTCCGGTGTATCAAAGTACAGGTTGCCCTCTTGATCCTCCTGAACTCCAATAATCTTGTGACTACACAATCCGTCCTCTTTCGTCCACAAAGTCAGTTCCTTTCCGTCGTATCTATAGAGTCCGAGCTCACTCCCCCAAAACCAATGGTTTCCCTGACGATCCTGAAAAACAGTCATGAAGCCACCTTCCACCTCCAATTTCTCTTTCACTTCATCCGAATGAACGGTTAAAGTCCGAACTCCTCTTTGCTGCCCGCTACAGGAAAAACCAAAAATAATTCCCAACGACAGGCACAAAGGACCCAGTATTTTGCATCGATTGACCATAACATGTTTTTACTCAAAATTAACGGTCCAATCCGGAGGCTTTGTTCATTCAAGGTAAAATGATGTAAAACAAAGGTAAATTCTTCGGTGCGAAAGGTGTAAAAGCTATTTTCCTTCAGAATTCCCTATCAGCGTAATGGTACCACCATCTGCCATCCATTTATGATAATAGCGGTGATTTTTATCCCGATAAAAATCTCCTCCCTCACTCTGATTGCTCCTATCGAGGTGAAAGGAGGCTGTGTCGACAAAATCCCGGAGCACTGTTATATCTTTCCAACCTTGCTCGGTAGCTGTCCAACAGGTATCACAATACACTTCTGTCAACCAAACATCATGCTTTGTCCCATGTTCCAAATCCTCTTTATTGATAGACTTTAAGTACAGATTGCCTGATGCGTCGCGATACAAATTATCCCGGATCAATGAGTATTTTCCCTCCTCTTCACCCTTCTTTTGCTCGTCTGACCCTTCCTTTTCCGAACACGAAAGCGTCATCCCTATCATACAGATGATCAAAGGCCTTAATATTACTCTCATTTTCAACTATTTATTTCTTAATTTAATCCTACTTTCAGATTTAACAGCTAATCCGACGGATTCCTTCCTGATAAAAGTTCCGCAAATTTGATCGCCAAAGAAGTCGCAATAAATACATTATCCCTCACCGACCCCGCTGAGTTAGCAAAAACAGCATCTTTGCTATTGAACCACCTACCCTCCAAACGGAACATGATGTTCGATTGCGGAAGATAATCTACATTTACGGAAATACCGCTGGTCTGGAAACCATGAAGGCTTCCTGTTGGAATAATCACTCCTGATTCATCTACATAATATTCTGCACGAACCGCTGTTTTCCAATGTTCATTCCAGTTCATTTGTCCAATCAATACAGGGCCATACCAACTATTGTAGCTCGTGCTGCTTTTGCTCTTTTGCTGGAAACCCACATCAAAGCCGGCAATCAACACGCAGCGTGCAAGCTGAAACTGCCCGTAAATGTGGCTGAAATAGCGCATCCTTCGCGTGCTGTCCGGATCATCTGTTCCGATAAACGTACTCCAATTTAAAGTCGTATTAGACCCCGGAGAATAACGCAATTGAGTTCCATAAGAAAGAAGGCTATTCTCCTCCAATCTTCGAATCCGTTGCCAGCCATTCACCAATAACGCGGCCATTTCCCAATGATCGGAGGGCTGATAAGTCATCTTTGCCCCCGTCAAAAAGTATGGGGAACTTTCAGCCACCAATGAACGGGTTAGCGTTGGATTTTCAGCTGAAATCGCACTTTCAAAGCCAATATGCGACGGAAAAATCCCTGCATCAAGCCAAAGTTTGTTCTTTCTGCTCAGTGAAAGCCCCAGATTAGCTTCAAATACCTGTTTAAAGCTTCCATTTTCCGCTGCATAATTATCGTTGGCATAAGTCCCTGCCTGGAAAGCCAAATTGGTCCGATATTTTGGATGTTCAAGCGCCAGCTTCATCAATCCCAGGTTCAAAGAGAATTGATTGTGACGGTTATGATTGAACAAGAAATTTTGCCGTTGATTCCCTGATGGCTGATTGAAATCAAAAGCATAGTACACATCTGCAAAACCCGACTGACTCAACTTTGGAGCCACTTGCCAGGCGGAATCAGGTTGTGCTAGAGCCCCTATGGCCAACAAAATGAATGGCATCAGCAGAATTTTTTGACTCAGCATGATCTTTTTCATTACTTCTTTTAAATTTCATTCTAATTTACGGACTGCAAACATCATCTCCAACTCAACAATTCAAAGTCTCCGCTTTGCGAAAAGGTGTACTTACGCTTGATATATGACAATACGTCTTGAATGGCCTGACTTTCCCCACTTCTGGAAGGACTTAATGCTAGAATATGTCGCGCAGGGTGAACACTTTTCGAATGATCGTATACCCTTTTCAGATGCTTTTTACTGAGGTCATATTCTGTTTTATAGAATTCTGGAACCAGTGTATAGCCCCCGTGACGATCTACCAGACGCAGCAGCATTTCCAGATTTCCTCCTTCATAGGTCCAACGTTGCTCCCCTTCTCGCTGTAGATCACAAAAATGAATCATCTGGGTTCGCAAACAATTGCCCTTGCTCAACAACCATGGTTGCAAGGTCTGTAGTTCCTGAAGAGATACTCTTTTGCCTTTCAGCTCGGGAGCATAAACCAAAATTTCTTCATTGAAAAGAGGTGTCTTGTGCAAACTTCCACCACTCACCGGACCGGCCATGATCCCCAAATCCAACTGACGTTTTTCCAGGGCTTCTAGCAGCTCCTCCGATTTCAGTTCAGTAATTTTCCAGTGATATCGACGATCCAATTGGTCCTGCTGTTCGAAAAGACCTGGAACGAGGTAGGCGGCAATGGTCGGAATCACCCCGATTCGCAACTCCCCGTGTCCAGCCCCCTGAGCTTCCAGGACGCGTTGGTCCAACTGATGATACTGATCCCTCAGTTCATATAACTCAGGCAAAATTGCTGCTCCGAAGGGTGTCAGCTCCAAGGGTGAACGATCCCGACGGAATAATTCCTGTCCCAATCCGTCTTCAAGCTTTCTGATTTGCATCGATAGCGTTGGCTGTGTCACATGGCAGGCGTTTGCTGCCTGACCAAAATGCCGGTGTTCAACCAACTCCAATACGTATTTCAACTGCTGAAAACTAATGTCCATAGATTTTATTTATTGAATTATAAAAATAATCAATTGTTTTGATTATCCTCTTTCCTCAACTTTGTAAAAGAAAAATCAAACACCATGGAAAAGAAATTGAATCAATTACTCGCAAGCTACCAGGTCCACTACCAAAATCTGAGATCATTGCACTGGAATATTAAAGGAAGTAACTTCTTTGAATTGCACCTGAAATACGAAGAATTATACACTAGAACACAAGATATTATTGATGAGTTGGCCGAGCGAATTTTGGCTCTTGGCTTCCAACCCCTATCTCAATTCAGAACCTATTTGGAACATTCCGTCATCCCGGAAAACAAAATCATCGAGGATGGAAAAGAAGGAATGACCTACCTTGTCCAGGCTCAAGAAGCCCTTTTGAAATTGGAGCAGAACCTTTTGCAGGAAAGTGGGGAAGCTGACGATGAGGGAACCAATTCCCTGATGAGTGACCTCATCCGAGAAAAAGACAAAACGAGTTGGATGTTCCGGGCCTGGCTTGGACGTTCGTAAACTTTTGGACTCGCTTATTTGTTTAACTTTGTAACAAATCGAAATAATAACATCAAATCATAACTTAAAATGGGAGTATTAGTAGGAAAAAAAGCCCCTTCTTTCAAAGCGGCAGCAGTCGTAAACGGTGGTGAAATCGTTGAAAATTTTTCACTGGATCAATACCTGGGGAAAAATCATGTGGTATTGTTCTTTTATCCAAAAGATTTCACCTTTGTTTGTCCATCAGAATTACACGCTTTCCAGGAAAAACTAGCCGAGTTTGAAGCTCGTGGTGTGAAACTGGTTGCCTGTTCGACAGACACAGAAGAGTCGCATTGGGCCTGGTTGCAAACACCTAAAAACAAAGGAGGGATCGAAGGAGTTAAATATCCGATTATCGCTGACACCAGCAAAACAATTTCCGAAGCTTACGGAGTGTTAGCCGGTGATTATGACTACAACATGGAAGGACAATTGACGGCTAGCGGACCAATGATCGCTTACCGTGGTCTGTTCCTGATCAACAAGGAAGGAATCGTTATGCACCAATTGGTGAACTTCTTCCCGATCGGACGAAATGTTGATGAAGCCTTGCGTGTAGTGGATGCTCTTCAGTTCAACGAAGAACATGGAGAAGTTTGTCCGGCTAACTGGCAAAAAGGACAAGACGGAATGAAGGCTTCCTTTGAAGGAGTGGCTGAATACCTGTCGTCACACTAATTTCAACATCGAAATTGTTCAAACCCTCCCCTCTTAGGCGGAGGGTTTTTTTGTTGGTTCAATTGGCATTGTAATGCTCTATGAGTATGTTTGGCGAAGGAAATTAACAACATGAAAATAACTCCAAAAGCAAAAGTAGAGCAAGCACACATCGTCCTGCTCATTCTGGACTTCCTGCTTTTCTTTTTCCTGGGTTTTGTTCTTTTTCTGGCAGGCCCCTTCTTCCTGATCATAAGACTTCATCTTCATGGAGCGAAACATTCGGCTCCAAACAAGTTCGAACTAGGTCTTTTGGGCCAAATTTATGATCGCAATGACGGTATTCTAAACGTCTGGATCATTGGTGCTCTTCTCTTTGGGATCCTTTTTTCCTCCTTCATGGTATGGCGGAAATTAAGAAAACCTCACTTAATCGCTATTGATCTTGAGGGTACGAATATGCTTCTTCAATATCAGACTCTAAGTGGCAAACATTCCAAAAAAGAAATTGGTCTTCAGGAAAACAGCATTCGTTACATCTTCAAAAACGCCACCGAAAACTCTGAAGCCATCATAGAATTCATTGATGTCAAATCCCAAAAAAAATTGCTCTCGACTAAAAAAAGTAAATACTGGGAATACAAACATGATGTCAAGTCTTTACAAGAGCTTCGAGACTATTTAAATAAATTGAATATCTTAAGCTAATAAATAGTCCGATAAAAGTTAACTTCTAAACCGTGAATCGCATCGCAACACATATTTACCCGCTGATCCTTTTTTGCGCCTCTATTTTACTATTGTCTTTTTCCGGTACCACTCAATTTAATCCCTCCCGCTACGATTCCATCAAGCAACTGGACTCCAACATCCGCACGGCCTACAAGAAACAAAAAGTCTTTTACCTGAATCAGCTGGGAAAAAAGATGGCACGCGGAAAATTAGGTTCTACCCTCTTTTCCCATGGACAGGGAGCCCTAGTCAAAAGAAGGAAGATTTTTGTGGTCGATTCGCTTGGCTCGGTCGTTTCAAAATACTCAGATGATTATCAATTTCGACAATTTCAAAGCGTCCTCTACATTTCTCCAAAAGATAACGATTTAGGTTCAGATGAACAGATGTCAGGACGTTATCCTCGCTCGGACAAGGGAATCCACCGACACCTATTCATTAAAGGGGAGGAATTATTTGAAAATACTATTGACACTGTGTTTTTGCAACGACATTTATTGATGGTGCGGGTCAAGGAACATGGCTCATCCCCCAGTGTCGTGCCTATCCACTTTGCCGATGGAGAAATTATTCCTGGCGATTTTAGCCTCCTGGAACGGAGGGATGACCTCCTCCTGATTCATGAAAAATACAACAAGGAGTTTACCACCTATTTCCCAAACCATGACCGTTGGTACAATGATATTGTGTCATATGATTCAATCGAGAAAAATCACCTGGCTTTGAGGCGAAAACATGAAACCTTACTGTTAAATGCCCTGACCGCCGAACTCCTCTTGACCACCTGGAAAGAATCCACTTTTGATATTCGGAAGCACACGATTTTTGTTCTGAGTGAGGCTGGCCCCAAAGAACATCCGCACCTCCGTATCCACGATTTAAGTGGGCAACTTCTTGCTGATAAACTTCACTACGTCAGGGACCTGGATTCAAATCGCGTCGTCCTTCAAAAAGACGAACTCATGTACATCAGTGCGCTCAACGGAAAGGCACTCAGTAAAAGTTATCGGGCCATTGGCGAGGATACAAATGGTTACCGCGTAGTTTACGAAGGGTCTCATTACAGTTTTATCAATGATTCCACCTACGAACAAGTTCCTTTCTCCTATCCGGTGATTGCCATTCGTGAGGGAGATCTTCCCTCGAAAAGCAACTTCCTTCAGGAACTCTTTAGGGCTTTTCTCAAACTAACAACCTGGCCTCTGGCTATTATTAATTCAGGCTACAGAGAAGCCCTTTACGGTGACAATTCGAAAGACCTGGTCATCCTGGAACCCTCCAGTGGTTTTCATGACGGCCTTGCCAGAGTTTGTCTCATCGCCCCTCAGCACCGAGCGGACTCAGCCTCACTCATTATTACGTCTCTGGATCAACTGAATGCTTTCAATTATGTTGATATTCACGGAAAACTCCTTAACGATCAAAAATACCTGAATTGTATTCCTTTTCGCAAGGGATTGGCCTGGGTAAAAAGCAAGAAAAAGAAAGGTGTTTTTCAAATCGACACCCAGGGGAAGCGAATCGGCGCCAAAAAATATGATGATTTTGAGGTCGTCGAACATCAATTCGTAAAGGTCAAAAAACTGATCTGGGTGGATGGCTGGTTTTCTGATTACTGGGACACAATCGATGGGCTCTACGACCCGGATGGGAACAAGATTTTTGACTGCCGCTGTGATGCCGTGTTGTTTAAAAAGGAAGAAAACAAGTTTATCTGTTCGAAAGATGACCGTCGAATAAAAGAATTCCTGCTTCCCAATCCGAATGATTAATTTACTTCTCTGAAAGCCGAATCCATGAAACAACTCTTATTCCATTTTCCCATATTGTGCCTGTTTCTTTATGCTTGTCAAACGGAACCGCAAAGTCAGGAAAAACAAGTCACCCCTACACCAGATAATGATTGTCTTTTCGACATAGAACAAATCGGAAAGGGGGCCGACAAAGGTTCATCGGTGGAATTCATTGGTCTCTTTGAAAATATCGAAAACACGGGTGAACACAGCTACGGTTATGCCATTAGTCTTTGGATGATTGATCAGCAAATTTTGGGCTTCCTCAGCATCTATTCCGGAAGTATGGAACCAGATCGACAAGGGCCTGTTATTCGTGGACAAATTCACCAGGATAGTCTTTCTTTTGTGGCCTGGACCAAAATGAACAAGGGAACTGGAGGTTGGGAAGGCTCAGAAGTCCAGTTGTTTTCGTTTACCGGAAAAAAGGGTACTAAAAAATTAAGTGGACAACTGAGCTTTTTCCATTGCGACAAAAAAGAAGCTGAAAAAATGGAAAACCTTGAACTTCCCCTTTCCGATTTGTGGGATTTCAAGAGTTTCCCTAATTTATCTGCCTGGAAGGACGAATACGCCTATCGCTTAGCATATTGAAAATAGGCTCTATCTTTCCGACTCAAATTTTTCCATTTCATTCGCTATTTTTCTAGGTCCTGTTAAATTCCCTAACTTTAGAACATGATCAAAGGAGTGGCCCTCTTCATACCTCTTTTCTTTCTTTTCGCCTGCGAGACTTCAAGTAAAAAGCGTGAAGGATCAATCAATTCCGGGCGGAAAGATCTACCTGATTCCGTCCGAATCAGGAAGCTGGTACTGGAGCAATACCTCCTTCGAGATACCGTGTTGAATCAGGCTACCGCAAAAATGGAAGAAGTTCGTTTTCAGTCTGGCGACATTGCCTGTCAATTGGAGTTGAACGGCGACTCTTTCCCAGATTATTTTGTCGTTACTCATGACATGGGCGGACCAACCAGTGGCCATTTCCATGATGGAAAAACCGGAGCAGAAATTCCCCTGACTCCGGAACACGAATACATCCTTTCCCGGCCTGGAGTGGACATCGAACATCGCATACTTCAGATCAACTCTTCCGATGGTCATAAGGAACTATTGGTCCGGACTGGAGGAGGAGGCACCCTCGGAAACTATTTTGATTGTACGATCTATCGTTATGACCGATCCACCGCAAAAATGAAAGCGATTTTCCAGGAGAACATTTCTTCTTTTGTCTGGGAAGACAATCTGAAAGATGAAAAAAAACTAGCCGTCAACTACATCGACGCGAACTACCCCAATAAAAGTTCATATGATACCATTCGGGTGCGTCCGGGAAAACTGATCAGTTCGGAAGATCGATACAGCATTCAGATATTACCTCTAAAAGCCAGGGAAGTTCGTACATACGTATTCCATCCCGAGGAAAACCAGTTCAAAGAAATCACGAAATGATCCGCTTGATCCCCTTCATATCACTGTTACTTGTTCTATTTGCCTGTCAACAGCCGGAAAGCAACAGGAAAAAGAAGCTTGTTCCCCAAAAAATTCCTGCTCCAAAGGCTCAAATTGTCCCGCAACGACCAGACTCACTTTCTATTTACTTCAAAAATCCAATCGATTTTTATGCTCTGAAAAAGCAAACCCGCATGCTCAACTCCGGATGGTTTCATGTGGGAAAACGTTTTTTTCGTGCCAAAGACAGCAACGAAGTTTATTTTGATTACTGGGCCTATGAATTCGACACAAAAGACCCCAAAAGGCATCGTGATCGCGCCCTCACATTTCGAACGATCAAGCCCTTTTCATCCCCAAGAGAGCGATATTACGAAACAGACAACGAAACCCTGGTCGGGATCAAGTCGCGGGTCGTCTATCCGGCTTTGGGTCCGTCCAATTTTGTAGGTCTTCAAAAAGAACAAATCCTTCGTCGCTTTGGCCCTCCGATGATCGAACGGGGTAATTACATTGGATACTTCCGCGGAGAACAACTCCTGCTCTTTCAATTGAACGAGGAGCGCATTCAATGGTTCAAGTATTTTTATTTGCGTGATCCCGTGAAAGAACCCACACAGATTCCAAAAATCTTTTACAAGTGGTAAGCATTTACTTTTGCTGAGGCACTCTAAAAATGACTTTTGTAACGTTCCCGGAGTTTCTCCCGTTCTCGTCGCGCATCTGCTTCTGAATCAAATACGTAGCATTTTCGTTGAACCACTCCACGAATCGTTGAATGTTTCTCTCTTCTAAGAATCGTTTCTACGCTATCCAAAAAGTGATATTCAAAATCTTTCGAATAAGTTGCTGTCTTCTTGATCTCCGAAAATCTACTTACATCATAAGCCGGGAGCAGGGCTTTTTGTGAAACAGACATGCCTCCAACCCTGAGCCAAATGAAGGAAAATACATACTTCTCAGGCTGATCTTTGTACATCGCTTTCTTTGTCACATCATACTTTTCCTGCAACAGGGATTTTTGCTCCTGTAAGTCCTGGTTCATTTGCCTGATGGCTAACTCTCTTTTATCCGTTTCTTCAGAGCATCCGAGTAGAAGCAGACACGGTAATATCGTCCATTTAATCAGGGAATGCATGCGCATCAATCAGTTTAGTTTTTGCCTCATAGGCCTGTTTCATTGTTATATATGAATGCAGTTCAGGGTTCTGAACACTTTTAAGAAAAGGACCTTTGATTTCCTTTATTTCCCCTTCCAGTTCTTTCAAAAAGAGGCTTTCGTCAAAAACTTCGAAATCATACACTTTTTGGATGGGAGAAAGGTGTACAAAACGATATGTACCTCCCGGAAAGGTTTTCTTTGCCGGATCGTAACTCGCCCCACTTTCATAAATGAGCGAGGCAAAAACAAAACGAGTCTGAATTCCCTGATCATCAGCCTCCAGCTTCTTTATGTCCATTTCCAATTGACGAATGTCCTCCCTCAACGTCCTGTTCTCTTCTTTCAGCCAAAAATCAGATCGAGCGGGTTTTTCCTGGCAGGAAAACAACAGTGACGAAACAAGAATCAGGAAAAGTATGAACTTCATCAAACAGGGATATCTTCCTGTTAAAGATACCAAAATGATCGAGATCATTGCTTATCATTAAACAAGGCCTTGAACTTCTGACAATGGACTTCTTATTTTCCCTTCCTGAAATGGTCCTGCCGGTACTGTCCATAGTAAATCCAGGATTTTCCCAGGAAAAGGGTGAAGCAAAGTAACTGTGAAAATAGTATGCAGCCCTACACAAACGGAATTACAAAAGGGTTCGTGCTCATTTGCTTTTTTCCTATATTTGTTTCAACTCTATCAAATACCATTCTATGAACAAAGCCTTGACCCTAGCACTTTCTTTGTTGATTTTTATCTCTTGCAACAAAAACGCAAGCCACGTTGATTCCGTTAAATTTGAAAATCCTTATTCTTCTTTTGGTCAGCAACACAATGATTTATTGATACTGGCAAATAAAAATCAAGATAAGTCTACAAAATCCTTAGAATCCATTTTTAATGCAATGGTAACACTTGTAGAAAAAAATAACAACGAAAAATATGAGCTAAGCCTAGATGAAACGCTTGAAATCATTGAAAAATTTAATGGGGAGACGATCTCTTCATACGCCAAGCAACTCAATCAAGATGCGCTTATTAATGAAGGGCAATTAAAAAAACTCATTGAATTAGATGGTATTCTGGCAACCGAAAGTTCTGAACAAAATATGATCAAAGAAATCCGTGATTTTGATTTCTCTGTTGCGAATGACAACAGCATGACGGAGCCAGAAAAGAAATTAATTTACATCGCTTCTTCGGTGGCAAGAAGTAGTAGCGAATTTTGGGCGTCAAACCAAAACACTTTTTTAAATGACAATGGAAACAAAGCAAGCTGTAAGCGCAGGTGGTGTATTGCAGCTCTAGATGTCGTTGGAGCTGTGGCAGGGGCAGTGGGCATTTCAGGCACACCGATTGTTGATGCCGTAGTGTTATCAGCTCTTGCTTCGGTTGCCGGTAAGTGCTGTTTTTGTTGCCCTGGATCTTGCCCGAATGTTGAAGGGTTATGTTAAATTTAGCTTTATGACAAAATTTTCTCTTGTTTTAGCTTTTACATTATCTACGTTGGCAATTGTTCATGGGCAGTCAACAAATGATTCCATCACTATTCATGTCTACCGGCCTTACGCCTTTTTGGGTAGTTTAGCTCCGATAAAAATCAAAATCAACGATCAGATTTATCGCGTTTGGAACAATCGGAGTTATCGTATTCGCATGGCCAATACAGACCTAAATATTACTACAAAATCACTTTTTAGAAAAAAAGTCTTGTTGCAACAAAGTGAAACTCCGTCTGATCTTTACATCAATTGCAAACAGATCGTTACGTTCAGATTAGGTCCTGAATTTAATCTCGAAGAAGAAGGTAGTGCCCTTCCGAAAATTGAAAAAATTGAAAAAAGACATCCGAAGATAACAAAGTAGTTTATTTGCCTGATTTAAAATATTTAATGAATTTGCGTTATTTTAATTGTGCTTAAATAAGAAAGCGAACAATTACCCAAATAAACCAAATCAAGCAGATGTCCAGAAAACACTTTTACGAAGAAACATTCAAAAACCGTGATTTCAGTACGGAAGCTTTTCCGGAAGGCGAATACGAATGTTGTCTCTTTGAGGGCTGCAACCTGGAGCATGTAGATCTCTCTGAAATCCGCTTTCTGGAATCGGAATTCGTCGACTGCAACTTAAGCAATGTGAAACTAAATGGAACAGCGCTTCAGGAAGTTCGCTTCAAGGACTGTAAAATGCTCGGACTCCTCTTCGAACAATGCAAGGATTTCGGATTTGAAGTTTCTTTCGAACACTGCCAATTGAATCATTCCAGTTTCTACCAGGTGCAACTCACACGATGCCTCTTTCAGGGCTGTCAGCTGGAAGAAGTCGATTTTACTGAGAGTGTCCTCCGCGAAGCACGATTAAAGGCTTGCGATCTTAGAAATGCCATCTTCGAGAATACAGATCTGGAAAAAGCAGACTTCAGAACCTCATTCAATTATTCCATCAACCCGGAACTGAATCAAATCAAAGGAGCGATATTTTCCATGCCAGATGTCATTGGACTACTGGACAAATACCCCATCCAAATAGAGGAATAAAACCCCTCCGAACAATCGAAAGGGCTTCCTTAGTTGTAAAACATCTGTTAGGGTTTCATGACCTTATGTGTATGCGAACCCCATGGCCCGCTTAGTTGCAACAAATAGATGCCGGATGGCAGTTTGCTGAAGTCCAATTGATTGGCGCTTATCCCTAACATTCCAGATTGGATTGTTTTTCCAGACAAACTCATGAGTTCATACTGGACATCTTCTTTCAGTTCAATATGCAATTGATTTTTTACCGGATTCGGATAGATTTGGAATAGGTCGTCTTTTAATGACTTCTCAAGTGACAAAGCACCCTGACAGGCAATAAAATCACCTGCTTCATTCCCTTCCTGATAACAACCTCCGCTAGCCGTTGAATATGCCCTGACTTTATAATAATACTTCGTCTCACAATTCAACGATACGAATTCTGTCTTACCATCGCCATAGGTAACCAACTTGTTTCCTACAGGTTGAGTTTGAGCTTCGTCATAAAATACCTGAACGTAAACATGTGAGGTATTTGTATTGTCCGTTAACCAGGAAAATTCTGTTCCTGAACTCGTTGTATACACCTTGAGTCCTGCCACCGGGTCCGTAAAACACTGAGCAAGAGCATTACTCGTCCATAACATGGCAATAAGCGGCAAGAGCGTAATTACCTGTTTCTTCATTTTTTGTACTGTTGTTTTCATAGGCGTTTATTTTTAGGTTTAACAATTAAAAATCTTAATTCCTTCTATCTCAAACGATCAAGGGCTTTTTTATGAAGCTCAGACAACTCACTCAGTTTTCAAAACAATCTTTGCAAAGTGTCTTTTATTTTTTATAAACGACAAGCTTCTGCAAGCCGCAAATCCTTGGTTCTTTCTCCATATAAGTTCGAGAACCTGTTCCTTGTCGAAACGCCCTTAGCGCTTCAATATCTTATAAGCAAAAGCCCCTTTTGTGCCCTTTAATCGAAGCACATACACTCCCGCCATTTGCTGACTCATATCAATCTGTGCCTGCTTGGTGACCTTACCCGAACAGATTCGCTTTCCGGAAATACTGATTAACTCGTATTCTACGGATTCCTCTGTGCTGATTTGCAACAGATTTTTCACTGGATTCGGGAAAATTTTGTAGCCCGGTCCTTTGATTTCTTCCTGGAGGCCGAGTTCAATCTCTCCCTGAAAGCGCTCAATCAAATGAGTTGCTGTATTCGTGATAATCGCATCATTAAAATCAAAATAGATTCCGGCCGTGTTTTCGATCAATGTTCCATCGGGCAGGTCTTTGTTCTGATTAACCTTAAACGTTACGAACCCATGACTCCCCGGTTCGTTGGTTGTACTGTCCGGCAACAAAATATCGTTAAATGTCCACTCCAGGATTCTTGGGCCATGCATTCGAAATTGATAAGGATGGCTTGACACACCGGATTGCACCGAGAAAATATCCAAATCCTCATCGAGGGTATCCACAATGACTACTGTGAAAGCTGTATCGGTTCCCGTGTTTTGGAAACGGATCATGTATTCCAGAGGTACGTTCGGTCGCAAGATATGATTCTCACCAAGCCCCGTCGGGAAACCTCTTTTATCATTGGGATCATAACTTCCCGTCACCTCTCCACAATAAATATCGGTCGCCGGATCCTGATCATTGAAAGGCAAAACGGTGACCAGCCCGGACGTCCAGTTCAGGGTATCCCCGCATAATTCTATCGTCGCATTCGGATGAGAATTTCCTGGGTGTAGCGGGTGTTGATCTGCTTCCAGACGCATGGTTTGCCCCGTTGCCAAATAGGTGAAGTTCACCGTTTCACCACCCGTCAAACGAATGGAATCCAAGGCCACATAAACACCGTCTTTGAAGAGACGAACCGGTGCATAACAAACCATATCTCCTCCTACGGGGTCGCCCGTATTAGTAATGGTAAACTGAACACTGTCTCCCACACATTGGCCATCAACCTTTAAACTTGATTTATCCCAGGGCTCCGTACAGGGACTCACTCCGACCGGATCGTCAGCGGGAATGGTATCCAAATAACAAGTCGTTTGAGGGTACAAATTCCCTTCCACACACAGCGTTTGTCCTAAAACAGATTCACAACTAATCTGAACAAAAATTTTGTAGTCTACACATTCGTCGGGTGCCAGATCGCCGTGATCAAATCGATAAAGTCCATCTCCCAATGCTGTATAGGAAACCGTTGCCGAATCGACGCGGATCAATGTGTCCAATTCAATCATTGAATAGGCCTCCCGAAGGGTGTCTCCAGCAAAAAAGTCATTGCACGCGGATACATACACCGTACGATTGAAACAACGTCTTATAATAGGCAGACTCACAGAAATAGTTGGGGCCGCGCATTGCAGGTCGCTAATAAAACCAACATCTTCCACCAAGGTCAACGAATCAGGGTGTAACACTTCAAAATTAACAGTCGAAGAACAACTCGCCCTCATCCAATCGGCAACATAAATTTCAGCCGTATAGCTTCCGGCTGCCAAACTATCAATATGCCAGAATCCACCCTTGTCCGTATTCACAACAATATTTCCCGGCTGAATCATGACCCTCCCCTGAATAGTTTTTCCTATTTCGGTCGTGTCTCTGACACAGTTCTCATTTCGATCATAAAAGATGTGACCTACCACCCCGTCGCAATAAGGGGGAGTAACTCCCGTCCATGATCCAGATTGAAAACAACCTCCACTAGTACTATTGTAGTTCCTGATTCTAAAATAATACTCCCTGCATGTTTCCAGGGTATCTAGTGCGAGAATCCCCTGACTGTGTACCTGAAGAAAGGCGGTCACTAGAACAGTCATTTCCGGATTATCATAAATTTGAATGTAGGAATGGGTTGCATTTTCTGCTCCGGTAGCCCAGGAAATTTTTAATACAGAATCCTTCCATATCTGTACGCCGCTGATTTCCTGAGGACTCGTACAGCCTTGACTGAATGCATTTTGCGATACGAATAGTAGGCTAAACAGTATAAGTACTGATAGCAATGTTCCAGTTCTGGTCAATGTTTTCATAAGTTCGGTTTTAGGCACGCGTCTCTATACAAAGATAGACTTTGTTTTTGGGCACATGTTTTTCTACTTGAGTATTCTAGCGCTCCCAATTAATATTTAAGGTCTTTTGACGAATATTTCTCAATCTTCCATTTGGATGAAATGTTCTTTTTCGCTAACTTAATATAAGTACAAAACCTAAAACCTACTTTCAAATGCTTGTTAAAACCTACAGTGCAGCCCTGCACGGAATTGAAGCTTACACGGTTACAATTGAAGTGAACATTGCCCGGGGAATCAACTTCTTTCTGGTCGGGCTTCCAGATAATGCCGTGCGCGAAAGCCAACAGCGGATCAAAGCAGCTCTGAAAAACAACGACCTGCATTTTCCCGGTAAGGAAATCACCATCAACATGGCTCCGGCGGACCTCCGAAAGGAAGGCTCCATTTATGATCTACCCATTGCCATTGGAATTCTGGCTGCCAGCGATCAGGTTCGGATAGATCGACTTGAACGTTTCTTAATCCTGGGTGAACTCTCTCTGGACGGGACCATACTTCCTGCCAAAGGTGTTTTATCCATGGCACTGGAAGCTTCCAAACAAGGTTTTGAGGGGATCATTCTTCCCAAAGCCAATGCAGCAGAAGCTAGCCTGGTTCCTCACCTAAAAGTCTATGGGATTTCCAACCTGAAAGAGCTTTGCTCCTTTCTCAATGAGGCAATTTCACTTCCATCCACCTCATGCGATTTGGATCAGGTACTCGGCTCGATAGATAACTCCAAATTTTCAGACTTTTCGGAGGTCAGGGGGCAACATCAGGTCAAACGTGCTTTTGAAATCGCTGCTGCCGGGGCCCACAACATCCTGCTTGTCGGACCTCCAGGTGCCGGAAAGTCTATGTTGGCCAAACGTTTGCCTGGTATTCTGCCTCCTCTTTCCCCTCAGGAAGCGCTCGAATGCACACGGATTCATAGTGTTGCCGGAAAACTTTCCGGGGAGACCGGACTCATGACCGAACGCCCGTTCCGCAAACCCCATCACACCTCTTCAGATGTTGCACTCATCGGGGGAGGAAGTTATCCCCAACCTGGAGAGATTACCCTCGCCCACCATGGTGTCTTGTTCCTTGATGAACTTCCGGAATACAAGCGACAGGCCCTGGAAGTGCTTCGTCAACCCTTGGAAGATCGACAAATTCACATTTCACGAGCTCGTTTTTCCGTGGAGTATCCCGCTTCTTTTATGCTTGTTGCGGCCATGAACCCCTGTCCTTGTGGATACTACAATCATCCCGACAAAAACTGTCATTGTTCCTCGTATAGCGTTCAAAAATACCTGAATCGCGTTTCGGGCCCCTTATTGGATCGGATCGATCTTCACATCGAAGTGGTCCCCGTTCCTTATCAGGAACTCTTGCAGGAAACACCCGGCGAACAAAGTCAAAGTATCCGACAAAGGGTCTTGGCAGCACGACTTATTCAGGAAAAGCGTTTTCTGTCGGACCAACGGGTTTTTAGCAATTCCCAAATGACGAACAGACACCTGAAGCAACACTGCCAACTAAATGACGCAAGTAAAGAACTACTTCGCACAGCCATGGACCGATTGGGTCTATCTGCCAGGGCCTATAACCGCATCTTAAAGGTATCACGTACCATTGCCGATCTGGACCAACAAGAAGCCATTGGAGAAAAACACATTGCCGAGGCCATTCAATACCGAAGTTTGGACCGATCAAACTGGGTGAAATAAAAACCCCGGAACAATTGTTCC
>SBGX01000015.1 GCA_006226425.1 Bacteroidota bacterium
GGAACAATTGTTCCGGGGTCTCACTGGTGTTCCTATTTCATTTTGGTATCGTCCAGGTAGATGTAAATCCCCCTTCGACACGAGCCCGTTCTTTGTGCCCTGATCTTATGAAATTTGAATGTAAACTCCTGTCCTTCCTTTTTAAGATTATCTGGCAAATTGATCGCCTCATAAATCTTTTGTCCTTCGCCCTCATTTGCCTCGATCAAAAAATCACAACCTTCTTCTGCAAATGTGGTAATGACTTTTCCGTGAACATATCCTTCGGGCAGCTCAGTAGTTACTTCACTCTTTCGGTAACGGTGGCCACAGGAAAACAAAATGATTCCCAAAAAGCATATCACTGTCATTTGAACTTTTCCGCTCATTGCTTACTGATTTAGTTGAACCTTGATGACTTTCTGAAAACGAACATTTCCATAGCGGAGCAAATAAACCCCCGTTGGCAAATGTTGAACGTTCATCACTGCTTTGAATTCCTGATTATCCGGTTTCACATCAAATCCCTGCATCCGTTTTCCTTGCGTATCAAAAAGATCCAGAGATAATTGCTCATCATTGAACAAACCTTTGACTTCAATGCTTAAGTTCCCCTCCACATTTTTTAGGCTCGTTTCTAGCTGATCATAAAGTGTATTTTCCTGAATGCCTGCACTGATATCCGTCAATTTAAACGAGTAAATTCTCGTTCTGGGAAACCCGTCGCTGTGCACATATTCAGCGGTGTGCCAGAACGTTTCGCCATCCGGATCGAGTGCCAGGTGGGAATAATCTCCGTAACGATCGCCTGCAGTCTGATCCGTTTGTGATCCGGCACCTGTCATTGCTTCTTCTTCACTAAAGGTCATTTGTCCCAATGGATCGGCAGCTCTTCGACCGGTATATCGAATGGATGGAAAGGTATTTGGCCCTGAAACACTATATGCCATGGCGATATTCCCTTGATCATCCATTGAAATACTTCCCAACCAACGATTATCTGTATCACTTGTAGGTGCATAGGTTCCCTCCTGATAAACTCCCCATTTGGATGTCGTTTCGTTCTGACGCAATTCATACCATCTCATTCCCGCGCGATCATTTCCATTGACATCCACCACATGACAAAGTACGACGGAATTGTACCCCGTCCACACCCGATGTTGTGCTCGATAATATAAAACTCCCGCTACCGCATCCAGTTTATAATCTGTTCCTTTCTGAGAAATGTGCGGGTATTCATTTGGTGGAACTCCTCCCTCCGGAAATGCAGCATCAAATGCCGAAACGCTGATGTCTCCATCACTCACAATTTTTGTGTTGGAAGGAGTGGTCCAATCAGTGCTCATTTTGTACACCTGTATAGCATCACTTCCTTCTCCCCAGGCATCATCTCTCAGGTTAAAAAAGTAACAAGGAGACCCATTGGGGGGTAAACTCCCATCCGCATCAGTTGGTAACATGGATGTGAATCCATTGTTGGAAACGTTACTTGCCGTCAAAATTTGCATTGTTGCTCCAGGATCACCGGCCAACATTTTCGTCCGGTCCATGACACCTGAGGTACCATCTGTCCCATTGATACTAAAATAATAACCATCAGACCAAATGGCGTATTTTGGATAATCTGGGAGTTCTGTAAAATCGTATGAATAGGTATAATAGCTTCCCGTCGGGTCATTCGTTTTGGACACGGCCACTAATAATTTATACGGTGATTCGGATTGGAACTGGGAAACGAACCAGCGATCCGCGTGTTTATCATATAGCACAATCGGATCTCCACTATCCTGGCTTCCAGGCCACAAAGAAGATAGATTCATCGCCCCTACCAGACCGCTCCCGTCTTTATTAAAGATCCGATACTCTGTATTGATCGCCTGAACATAGTGGGAGGTTCCGGCTGCACCAGAAGGGTCAAGAGGGATTCCTCCACCTCCGGGCAAACCATCCACATTCACCAATGGACTACGGCTGATTCTGTTTCCTTGATTTTTTTGCCATAATGGATCATCTCCATTCGGAAGTGATTGTTCGTTCACGACCTTATTTTGACGCAGGTTATTTTTGAATACATGCTTTTTCTGAACAAGATGAATAGCTTTATTCACATCATCCGATGCCAACTCCAATACCGGCTGAGAAATTCGAAAGCTGGAAGGCTCAAACACCTTCACCTTTTGTCCCAGAGAGTTCACAAATTGTTGAACCTCTCCTGAATTTAAATTTTCCTGTGCATTTGACACACCGATTACTGAAATCGACGAGATGAACAGGAGTTTACTAAACTTTTTCATAATAGTTAATTTTGATTAAGCCATTGAAAATCTGGCCGCTTTGGCAAAGATCAATATAGTTATAAAAATCTTATTGTCTCATTTCAGACATATGCTTTCCCATTTCGGACATTTCCCAAAAAGATTCGTTTTAATGCCTAAATTTGATCGGATTGGAATTTTCAATCATCCATGAAGTCGATATTTTACATCTCGTTTTTGACCTGTTTCTTCATCTCATTCGATGCGGCCAGTCAAAAAATGCACTTCAATTACGAGCGTGAAAAAGAGTCAGCAGACTCTCTTTATGAGCTTGGGGAGAGTCAAAAGGCACTCGAAAAGCACTACAAGATCATCGAGTATTTGAACAATCATGGGAAAAAAGATGAAGAACATTATCTCAGACTCATTGATAATCAACTGAGGGTTGCTAATTTGCATCTGTACATCAATGATAGCATCGCGAATCTTTATATTGACAAAGCGACCAGTCATCTATCGAAAGTTCGTGATCCCTTAAGGCACTACCAGTGTTATAACGTCCGTTTTTTTGCCCTGTTCTATACTCCCGGGTCCGAAGAAAAACTTAGTTCGCTGGCCGATAGCTGCCTGAAGTATGCTCAAATAATGGGGGACGACCAATCACTGGGTGAGTCCTACATAAACAAAGCACAGGTTCAGATTCTAAAGTATCAAAAAAAGGACGCACTGAAGTATGCTCTTAAATCGGAATCGTATATTCAAAACATTGATCAAATTCCCTTTAAGGGCACCCTAAACAACAATCTTGGAAATGTATTCTTCGATCTTGGAAGTTACGAAAAAGCGATTCAATGTCACCTCATCACCTATGAAGTTGCCAAAGAACTTCAGGACCTTGAAATTTTATTGGATGCCTGCTACAATCTGGCGCAAGACCATGAAAGTTCCGGAAATTTCAAGCTCGCGACAAAGTACTACCACGAGTTTTCTGACAGCGTTTCATCCTACTATGAAAAAATCATTGAAGATCGCTTTGTAGAAGCAGAAGCCAAATACAATGGAGAATTAAAAGACAAAGAAATCACACAGCAAAAATTCCTCACGAGGCAAAAGGAACTCGAACGGAATCAAACCATTTATCTGGGAATCATTGTTCTCATGTTTATGTTGGCCGTCTTTTTCTGGTTGTACAATCGTCAACATAGAAGAAAAAAGCAGGTGGAACTTACCTATCAAAAAGAGTTGGAATTAAATTCTCTTAGGGGTAGTTTTCTTGAAAATGTGGCTCATGAAATCAGAACCCCCATTACCCTGGTTGGCACCTACATTGAATTGGCGAAAGAAAAACTCGAGGCAAATCATCCGATCCAGGATCAACTAAGCAAGGCATTGAGCAACAGCCAACAAGTCGTCCGAAATGCGGATGAACTTCTTGAACTCATGCGACTGGAACACGGCTCTATCCCACTTAGATTGGACTGGATTGAGCTACAGGCATTCTCCAGGCATTTATATCTAAGTTTTGAACCACTCGCCCAACTAAAAAGGATCAAGCTCTGTTTCGAAAATCATTTGAGCGAAGATTTGAAGATTTACACAGATAAAAACCGGGTGGAGAAAATCATCAATAATCTCATTAGTAACGCGATCAAGTACTCCCCAAGCAATACCGAAATTCAATTTAGAATCAAGGAAACAGAGACTTCTGTCCTGCTGGAAGTTTGTGATCAGGGACCTGGTATTAACAAAGATGAACAACATAAAATATTCGATCGCTTTTATCAGGCAAGGACCAATAACAAAAGTGGGGGCTTCGGCATTGGTTTGGCTTTCTCAAAAGAACTTGCACAAAGTCTAAAAGCAAAACTGGAGGTTCGAAGTATTCCCGGTGAGGGGGCCTGTTTCTTTCTGGAGCTCGTTAAAAATGCCTTTGAACCCATGCCATACAGCAACGCAACAGAAACCACCTTAGAAAACAAAACACCCCTAATTGAAACGACGAAACGTAAAATTCTGATCGTTGAGGACAATCCGGAAATGAACGCTTTTCTAAATGAACTATTTTCGGAGGAATATCTCTGCGATAGCGCTTTTGATGGCAACGAAGCGCTACAATTCGTTCAAAAAAACAACTATTCTCTGATTATTTCAGATATTATGATGCCCGGTTTAAATGGTTTCGAACTGAAGAGGCGAATTAATAAACTGGAACAAAACAGACGCGTTCCCTTTATTTTCCTCAGTGCAAAAAGCAGATTGAATGACAAACTCGAAGGTTTTGAACTTGGGGTGGATGACTTCATATCTAAACCTTTCCAACGACAAGAGTTGTTGGCCAGAACGAAGGCCTTGATCGCAAACAAAATAGAGCGGGATACCTGGTCTCGGGAGAACCCTGAATTTGGAGAGGAAAACTCAGACGTTGAAGAACAACTACTACAAAAAATTAAGTCGGTTATTTTAAAGGAGTTGTCAAACGAAAATTATAAAGTGAGTGATTTGGCACAAGAAGTTGCTTATAGTCAACGACAACTTGGACGCTTCCTTAAGCACAAAACAGGAATGTCCCCCGTGCAATTCATGCTTGAAATTCGGCTCCAAAAAGCCTTTTTGTGCATTCAACAAAAAAAGTTCAAAACCATCTCGGAAACCCGTAATTATGTAGGGATCCCAAGTGCGTCGCATTTCAACAAAAAATTCTTTGAGCGATTCGGAATCCGTCCCACGGAAATTTAAGGAACACTTCTTCATTTAATCACTTAGCGAAACGACTAAGCCGACCATCCTTTGATATTTTTCTCTAAATTTATTCATCCTATCGTATTTCCATGATGAAACGTTTTCAGTATTTTTTCTTTTACCTGATCTGCTTTCTTCTTTTCACTTCATGCAATCGGGAATTCAACGACTTCAAACTTGAAGGAAAATGGAAGGTCGTAAAAAGTAGTTTTCAGGAAAGCTCTATGTCCGATGCTCAACGCCAAAATAGAAGTGATTTTCAAGCAAACTACGCCCAAAACAAGCAGCTATTTAAAGATGCTCCCCACAATATGACTTTTGATTTTAGGCAAGATTCACTCGTCGACTGGAAGAAGTCAGATGGTGATTTTCGATTACAGTACCGCCTTGATCGAAGTAGTTCGAAAACGAATCAGGGAACTCTCCATATCGGTTTTTCCCTTTTTCATGTGGAAATACTGGATGAAAACGAGATCAAATTGATCGATGATAATGTCCCCCTGGGATATCGTTCCGAACTCATCCTTCAGCGAGAAAAGTCATGATTTTATGTCTAAATGGGCTAAATTAAATTGCTAATTTTGGTACAAGCATCAAGCAAAACCAACTGGAATTTAAATTATGTACGTTAAACGCAACTATGGATTTTGGATGACCCTCAACTGGTCAAAAATGCCCTTTATTCTCGGCGCCCTTTACGGCTTACTTGTTTGCGGATCTTCCTACTTATTAAAGGTGAGCCTTGCCATCCCATGGAGTCCGATTGGGATCATCGGGATTGCTGTGGCCTTTTACCTCGGTTTCAAAAACAACAGTTCGTATGACCGAACCTGGGAAGCGCGCAAAATTTGGGGAAGCATTGTCAACAACAGCCGAACCTTTGGGGCCGCCGTTACCAGTTTTGTACAAGGGGATCGACAACAGGAACTCCAAAAGGAACTCATCTACCGCCATATTGCCTGGTTAACGGCCCTGCGACACCAATTGCGCCTAAGTCGGCCCTGGGAGCATACGGACATGCGATTGAACGGCCTCTATGCCCCGAATGTATGCGAAGACTACAACAATCGGCTAGACAAAGAATTGAGGCAATTTATTCCCGAAAGCGAAATTCGCGAACTTGATACCGCAAGCAATAAAGCCACCCAGCTATTACAAATACAATCCAAAAGGCTTCAAGAACTCAGAGATCAGGAATATTTCGAGGATTTCCGACACATGGAATTCCATCAATTAATTGCCAATTTTTATACAGACCAGGGAAAATCGGAACGTATCAAAAACTTCCCTTTTCCCAGACAATATGCTTCCACCGCCTTGTGGATGACCGTTGTGTTTAGTGCTTTCGTTCCTTTCGGATTACTGGACATTTTTAAAGACACACAAGGTCCTTTGCTTTGGGTTTGCCCCTTCATTTCAGGCCTGATCATCTGGGTCTTCTTTCTGATGGAAAAAATCGGAGACTATTCCGAAAACCCTTTTGAGGGGACCTACAATGACGTTCCTATTACCTCCATTTCAAGGGGGATTGAAATTGATCTGCGAGAAATGATTCGGGATGAAAATATCCCAGAAGCTGTGAAAGATGAAAACGGATTTTTAATGTAGTATGGAAAATAAGATCATCAAAGCAATCCGCCCATTGGGTTTTCCCTGGGAAACACAAGACCCCTTTTTATTTTGTGTCTATCACAAGGATTATTATCCTCCTGGTGATGAGCACCTGGGAGTCAAAACAGAAGACAAACAGGGCCACCGAATCGGGCAGGATTTCCAATTAAAAGACGGCTTCCGCATGTATCATGGAAGTCACGTGCCTGGCTTTCCTTATCACCCGCATCGAGGATTTGAAACGGTCACCATCAACCGGGAAGGATTTGTTGATCACTGTGACTCTCTCGGTGGTGCCGGTCGCTTTGGTGCGGGAGACGTACAGTGGATGACGGCGGGAAGAGGAGTTCAGCATTCGGAAATGTTTCCATTGCTTAGTCAGGAAAAAAGTAATCCCCTGGAAATCTTCCAAATCTGGCTGAATTTACCTGCAGCTAAAAAAATGGTCGATCCGCACTTCAAAATGCTCTGGAAAGACCAAGTCCCAACCTTGAAATGGAAAGACCAAAAAGGACAAGCTGTTACCCTTGAACTCATCGCGGGAAACCTGGACGGACAAAAAGCTCCACACCCCACCCCGGAATCATGGGCAGCAGATCCTGCGCATGAAGTACAAATTTGGCACATCCAGCTGGACCCGGAAGCAGAATGGACGATCCCAGCAGCCACCAGCAATCAAAGTCACCGAAACCTCTATTTCTACCAGGGACAAAACATTGTTCTGGATGGTCAAACAATCCTATCGGGGACGCGGATTGAACTCACACCTGATTCCCCAGCGAAAATAATAAACGGAACAAGCCCTTGCTCCCTCCTTTTTCTACAGGGAAAACCAATTGGGGAAAAGGTCGTTCAATACGGCCCTTTTGTCATGAACTCGGAAAAAGAAATACAGGAGGCCTTTGAAGAATATCGACGTAACGAGTTCGGAGCCTGGCCCTGGCCTGAACAGGAACAAACGCATGGAGCAACGACTGGTCGATTTGCCCGTTTTCCAGATGGAAGAGAAGAATACAAAGAATAAAGCACCTTGCTATGATCGGTGAAGAAAAAGAAATGATATACAAACAGCTGAATTTTCTCGGTTCGGAGTTAATCGAAGAAGTACTGCGATCATCGGAAATTCAGCGTTTTCCTAAAGGGACCGAATTACTAAAAGAATCTCAATATGTTCAGGTACTTCCACTCGTCTTAGACGGTTTGGTGAAAGTTTTTTCCAGATTCGAAGAACGTGAACTTCTCCTGTATTACATCCAGGCAAACCAAAGTTGTATCATGTCTTTTTCGGCCTGTTTACAGGAACACCCCAGCCGGATTTTTGCGCTCACCGAAGAAGATTCAACCATTCTATTGATTCCAGCAGACAAAATTCCGTCCTGGTTAAAAAGTTATCCCAAACTCAATCTGCTATTCTACGAACAATATGATCTCAGGTACAGTGAGCTCCTGGATACAATCCACCACATTCTCCTGAACAAAATGGATCAACGGCTGTACGATTACCTGCTTGAAAAAGCACGGCTAACCGGACATCATGAGTTTAAACTTTCGCATGTCCAAATAGCCAACGAGTTGGGAACCGTCAGAGAGGTCATCAGTCGGGTCATGAAAAAACTGGAGCAGGAACAAAAAGTGGAGCAGCATGCCGGAATCATAAAAATTCTCTCATAGTGACTAAAGTCACTGTTTTTATCATTCACGCTTCCTAGATTTGTTTTATAAAAGCACAAAAAAACAACGTCATGAAAAAGAACATGGGAAATGTGGATCGACTTTTAAGAATCCTGATTGCAGCCGTCATTGCTGCCCTGTACTTTACAAACATCATCAGTGGAGCACTGGGAATTACACTACTTGTTTTAGGGGGAATTTTCCTACTAACAAGTGTGATCAGTTTCTGCCCCATATATACGATTCTGGGCATTAAAACCTGCCCGAATAACTAAAAGCACAATTCGGATATTGGTCAGACCGGGTACCTGGGCACATAAGTGACTGGACGGAATTTGCTGCCTGTTCTTTGATTGGGAAAAAATTCTGCTTAAATTAGTTTTGGATCCTTTCAAAGAAAGTGCCCGGCTATGACCTGTAAACACTTGTTTTTCTTCTTACTACTTTCACTACTCTTCACAGCTTGTAGCAATCATTCGGTGAAGGAGTTGGAGCATCATTTCGACAAGCCAAAAATTTTCGAAAAAAAGCTTGAGCAGGTAGAGAACATCAATGCCGTTGATAAGTATGGAGAAAGCATTTTGTTCAAAGCCGTCCGTCAGGACAACATAGAAATTGTCAAAATACTGCTGAAACACGGAGCAAATCCCGCGCAACAAAGCTTGTACCTGGGCTCCCCCATCGAAAGAGCTTTGAGGGATAATCAAATGGACATCATTTCCCTCTTCTGGAAAGACTGTCAACCCGCCTTTCGAAAAAGCCTGAATGAATACCTCATCGAAGCACTGATCAACGACATTCATCTTCCGGCGTTCGGATATTTACTGCAAAATTGTATTTCTGTCAACGACACCATTTACAGTCGTTCCATCCTCTCATTTGCACTCGAAAAAGGACATGAGTGTCGAAAAATCATTGACACCATTCTATACTTTCAACCCAACGTCAATTTCAGGGATGGTTATGGCAATAATGCACTATACTATTTGAAATATGACCCGGAAAATAGGATTGCCCGGCGCCTGATTGAAATGGGAGCAGAATTAAATGTCCGGAACGAAGACGGGGAAACACCTTTCTACACGGCTATCAAGCAGGAATATCTGGGAAATGCACGTTTTTTCTTAGAACATGGCGCCAATATTGAACACCATCTCATGATCCATCGAAGCAAGACCGAAACAGAGTATTACAAGAAGAAAGAACGAGTCTATAATCCGGGCAGTAAACACATTTCAACCTCATGGTACACCCGAGAAACGACTGATTCCCGTTTAGTTGAAAAAAACACACATATCCCCTTAATCGATCTGGCTAAAGAAAAAGATTCGGCCCTCTACCAACTGCTTCTACAGAAAAAGTATCAGCAATACTACTAAGATGGCAGGCTTCCGTATACTGTATTCCCTCCGCCAATTACTCCTGCTTCGAGCTCTGGCATGTATTTTCCTTTTGACCCCGTATCAAAGCAAGGCACAAGAAGTCGAGTACTCTCCGGAAAAATTCGACTTTCTGCTTCGAGGAAAAGCGCTAGGGATTTTCATCATTGAAGACCTTTGGGTCAGAAGTTTTTCCCTGGGTGGAGAACTCCGGATCCACGATCAGGCTTCCCTGGTGGTTGATCTGGTCCATTTTCGATGGCGGAAAGAACGGGAAGTTTATCCGGACCCTCTCAATACGGAAGTTTACGATGAGTATTCCCAATCAGATCCGCGAAACTACCTTGCCGTCGAACTTCGATACCTTCTTTTCAAAGAAAAACTCGGTCCGCAGTGGACTCCTTACGTCGGGATGCTTTCCAAAATCGGAACAAGAAAAATTTGGACAGAAGAACTCTACCCGCTGGAAGACGGCGAAATCATTCATCAGCAAAGCAACTTCTACGATCTTGGGAGCGCTTTCGGGATCGCTTTTGGTGAACGCTACGGTATTGACTTCTCCGCAGGAGCAGTTCTCAGAACAGAAAAAGGAACATCCTGGATCCTGGAGAATCAAGAGGAGCTAAAAGGCCCCGTAAATGATCGTACCTGGCAGGGAGTGGTCCGTCTCAACCTCTTTTACAATTTCTAAGTCGGAGTCTTATTTTTCCGATTCAAAAAAGTATCTTTGGTTAAATCCTTGAGCCATGCGATTCATCCTATCCACTTGCCTCCTTCTTGTTTCGGCCTCGCTTTGGGGACAAGGCACCGATTCTACTGAGCTGTACCCTCCAGTGCCCATCGACAAAGAGAACATCTTTTTAAACATTCCCGGATTCCCTGATCCGGTCAGTTCTTACGATTATTCAGGGAAATGGGATCTTGACAAAGATGGCCAAAAAGATTCCCTCCTATTGGTCGGAAACGGTGGAGCTCATGCCTGGTATTATCCGCGGCTGATTCTCAGTTCAAACGGACGGCAATACGATTATCCACACCTACTGATCGATTTTCCCTATCCGGGAGAACTAAGTCCCAAAAAAATTGAAAACGATCAGTTGCTTCAACTAGCCATCATCAATGAGCCAAAAGGAACCTATATGTACCTCAAAGTAGATGTGGAAACGGAACAGGAAGTTTTCAATTCCTACGGATTACATCAACGCAAGATTCTCTTCAGCTTTGATAAAGGGACCCCTGTTTTGAGCGATTTTGATGCGGCTAAATTCTAAGAAAAACTAAAAATAACCACGTAGTTAATTACGTTCTTATGCTGACAGGGATTTTTCAATTTTATCTGAGTTCCTTTCGAGGACTACGTCGGGAGGTTTGGTACCTCGCCCTGATCACGCTCATCAACCGATCAGGCACCATGGTCATCCCCTTCCTGAGCCTGTACCTAACAAAAGAACTTTCTTTTGGACTGGATGATGTCGGTTCCGTGATGTCTGCCTTTGGTTTCGGTTCCCTGGTAGGCTCCTGGATCGGTGGAAAGTTAACGACACGCCTGGGCTTCTATCCGGTCATTCTCTGGAGTCTGATCCTTTCGGGAATTGGATTTGTCCTACTCCAATATGTTTCTGGTTTCTGGTGGGTTTGTCTGAGTATTTTTTTGTTGACCGCCATTTCCGATGCCCTGCGACCGGCTATTTATGTCGGACTCAATGCCTACTCCAAAGTAGAAAATCGAACTCGTTCCGTTTCCTTAATCCGTATGGCGATCAACCTGGGATTTGCTCTGGGACCAGCACTCGGGGGAATCATTATCAGTATGCTCAGTTACAAAGGCTTGTTCTGGGTAGATGGAATTACTTGTGTTTTAGCCGGGTTTGTTTTTCTTTCCCTACTGGATGCCAAAAGCTCGAATGAACAAAAAAAGGAAGCTGCCGAAAAAGCCGGAATATCTCCGTATCGGGACTTCCCTTACCTCCTTTTGATGCTGATTGTCTTTTTAATTGGAGTGGCCTTTCTGCAATTTTTTTCTACCGTCCCGCTATATTATCATGAAGCATACAAGCTTTCTGAAGATCATATTGGCCTGCTCATGATGTTGAATGGAGGACTCATCTTTTTGATTGAAATGCCTCTCATCAAAGGGCTCGAAAAACCTTCTATTTCCCCCTACCTGATTATTCTCGTAAGTATTTTGCTTATGTCCCTGAGTTTTTTGGTATTCAATTGGTTTCAGGGAATTTGGATACTTGTTTTAAGCATGGCATTCCTCTCCATTGGGGAAATTCTGAATTTTCCCTTTTTGAATAGCCTTTCACTCAAACGAGCGGAAAGGGGAAATATGGGTGATTACATGGCCCTGTTTTCCATTGCCTTTTCCCTTTCCCATATTGTCGGCCACAAATTAGGAATGGAACTCGTTAAGGCCTTCGGTTATACGGCCACCTGGTACGTCATGGGAGGAATCACCCTTCTGGCTTTTGGACTGACACTGATCTTAAATCGAATTAAACTCTGATGAAATGGCTCTTCTGATTCTCAAAAAAGTGTTTTTTCTGATCTTGAAATTCTTGATCTATTTCATCATTTTCTCACTGCTCTATTTATTGGTTGCGTACTTGCTTTCCAGAATCACAGTCAATGAAAAACAGGAATACTCGGGGCAGGAAGTCGTGGTGTTTTTGAAGTCAAATGGCGTACATACTGACCTGGTGCTTCCGATTCATCACGAACAAAGAGATTGGAGCAAAAAACTTCCCCCTGAAAACAATCGAAAACCGGATAGCAACTACCGATATATTGCCCTCGGCTGGGGAGACAAGGGTTTCTATTTGAATACCCCCACCTGGGGTGACCTCACTTTTTCAACTGCTTTCAAGGCCGTTTTCGGGCTCAGTTCTACTGCCATGCACGTCACCTACTACGAGGAAATGGAAGCTAATGATTCGAGTTGTGTCAGAATTCCAATTAGTGGCCGGCAATACGAACTTCTTTGTCAGTTTGTCGATCGAAGTTTTCGAAAAAAGGCAGATGGTTCTTATCAGTTGATTCCCACCAAAGCTGTTTACAGTGATCACGACGCCTTCTATGAAGCCAAAGGCACCTATAGCTTGTTCCGAACTTGTAATACCTGGACAAACCAGGCCCTGAAGCACGCCAAAATGAAAGCGGCCTTCTGGACCGCTTTTCAAAGCGGAATTTTTTGCCATTACCTTCCCTAAAACGCATCCTGGTCCATTTTTTGCTGGAATTAATTCGACGGAATTTTTAACTTAGGTGTCCATGATGCAACACTCAAATGCTTCGCTTCAGCCCTTTGCGGATTCCACTTTTGTGCTGGAGGTTGTCCACAACTTTATTCGTCATACCGCGAGAGCGAGTACCGAGCAGGATATTTTTTGGGCGATCACGAAGAATTTCATGCAAACGCTCCAAATTGAAGATTGCGTCGTCTATGAAGCACGTCCACAAGATCAAAAGATCGTGCAGCGCGCAGCACATGGTGTAAAGAATCCGAATGGAGAAATCATTACCAACCTCATGACGCTGAATTATGGCGAAGGAATTGCCGGGTGGGTAGCTAAACATCAACAAATCGTTCGGGTAGCTGATACCCGAAAGGATAAAAGACACATTATTGATGTGGAGAGCCGGCTTTCTGAACTATGTGTCCCGATCCAGCTAAACGGAATTCTTTACGGAATCATCAGTTCTGAAAATTCAGCCCTCGGATACTACACGGAACAGCATGAGAAAGTCTTTGAACTGATTGCAGACATCGCCGCAAACCTGATTGTTCGAATTCGTCAGCAAAACGAACTTAAAACCTTAAAAGAGGAGATCGAATCTTTGTTGGAAGAAAAGAAAAACGCCCTCTACGAAGCAATCGAAACCGTTTCGGATCAGGTCACCGAGCTCAAGCATCAAAAGGAAAAACGAGAGATCCTGCTTCGGGAAGTACATCACCGGGTCAATAACAACCTGCAAATTTTGTCGAGTATCGTGAATTTGTACCTCCTCGAAAGCAAGAATGTATCGGAAAAAACGCTTCACGACATCAAAAACCGGGTCCAGATCCTCTCTTCCATTCACCTCATTTTGCTCAAATCTGTCGAAACAGGAAAACACAGCACGAAAGATTTTTTACTCGATTTGGTGGCAGCCATTCGTTACATGAATCACAACAATTACCTGGTCATTCATGTCAATACAAACATTGCCGGACTCAACCTGAACACACTGGTGCCACTGGGCTTGCTTGTTTATAGCTTAATTGATTATGCAAGTACTACCTACTGGAAAAAGGGGAAATCCGTCGAATTAAATCTGACCGCCGTGATTGGTCAGAAATCCGGATTTTATGTCAACCTGGATGCTCTGCACGAAGTTAGTGGAGTTAAAGATCCTGAATCTGTCAATGAAACCCTGATCGAGGCTTTAGTAGAACAGCTAGATGGGCGAATCCTGCCAATCCAAAATTTATTTGGCTTGTGGAATATCCACCTGAACGAAATAGAATAAGTTATCTCGCGAACAGGCCCCGTACAAAACGAAGAATCCTTTTTCGAAAGAGAAAAAACAGGATGACATAAGGAATCACCATCAGGTACAAAATTCCTGCGTTGATGTTTGTTCCAAATGATGCCTCATCCATTTCACTTCCCTGTTCCGCCAACAGCTTACATTGAGAACAGCCCTGCGCATACATCTGTTGCGCAAAGAAAACAAGGTTTACAAATAAAAGGATCAATCCCTTTTTCATATCGCAAAGATAGTTAATAATCACTTTACGTCCATTCTAAGCAGGAAACAATATTAATGCGTAATTTTAAGCGAACACTTGTAACATATGTCTCAAAAAAAGAAGAAAAAATCAAGATCAGGAAAATTCAAACTTGGCCTTACCAAACTCATTAGCAGATTTTACGAAAAGAATCAGGAGAAGCCCATCCACCATAAAGAGGTCTACGCCGCACTTTCCATCAAAGATCGGGAGCTACGAAAACAGGTGTTCGATATTCTGAAGGAAATGAGTCGGGATGGTTTTCTGATGGAAACAGGAAACGGCTATTTCCAGTATAATAATCAGTCCGAACAGGTAGAAGGAGAAATTCAACTGACCGGTCGAGGAGTCGGATTTCTTCTTAGTGAAGACAAAGCAGAACAGGATATATATATCGCCCCCAGCAATACTGGTCAGGCCATGAACGGAGATTGGGTTCGTGTGGTAATCACCAAAAAAGGAGGGCGAAGAGTTGAAGGAAAAGTCGTCGATATTCTGAGAAGAGATAAAAGTCAATTTGTCGGAATCATTGACCTTCATCCGAAATTCGCCTTTTTTATCCCAGACAATCAGCGAAGCGGAGTCGACATTTACATTCCAATAGAAAAGCTAAAAGGAGCCCGAAATCAAGACCGCGTCCTGGCTCAAATAACCGCCTGGCCAAGCAATTCTAAAAATCCTTACGGAGAAGTCGTGGAAGTATTGACATCCAAAAGTCAGAATGACAATGAAATGTTGAGTATTCTCTGTAACCAGGGAATTGATCCAGTCTTTCCACAAGACGTCATTGCCTCTGCTGAAAAAGTCGGGATCGAACTTGATCCAAAAGAAATTAAGAAAAGACGGGATTTTCGGGATATCACTACTTTCACTATTGATCCGCTTGATGCCAAAGACTTTGACGATGCCCTTTCCATTGAAAAACTTGAAAACGGAAACTACGAAATCGGGGTACATATTGCCGACGTAAGCCATTACGTAGTTCCTGGTTCACCGATGGATCAGGAAGCTTCAAAACGCGGGAACTCCGTTTATTTGGTTGATCGTGTGATTCCCATGCTCCCCGAGCAACTTTCCAACCTCGCCTGCTCCCTAAGACCCCATGAAGATAAATACACCTTCTCAGCTGTGTTCGAAATGGATGAAAAAGGGAAGGTTTATCAGGAATGGTTCGGAAAAGCAGTGATCCATTCCGACAGACGTTTCACCTATGAAGAAGCGCAGGAAATCATCGAAGGGAAAAAGGGAGATTTCGAAAAAGAAATCCGACTCATGGATAGCATCGCCAAGATTCTTCGCAAAAAAAGGCTTAAAAAAGGAGCTTTGAGCATCGAATCGGAAGAACTCCGTTTCCGGCTGGATAAGGACGGAAACCCGGAAGGAGTCGTCACCAAGGTCTCCAAGGATGCCAATAAACTGATCGAGGAATTCATGCTCCTGGCCAATAAAAAAGTAGCTCAATTCATGCACCGGGCAAGTGTCAAAAAAGACAATTTTCCTTTTGTATATCGCTGCCACGATAAACCAGATATTGCAAAAATAGAGCTGCTTCGGGTCTTCATCGATAAATTTGGTCACCGGATCGAGTTCTCGAACCCGGATCAAATTGCTCAGGCAATCAATCAACTCCTGACAGACCTCCGATTGAAAAATGAATATTCGATCATCCAGTCGATGGTGATCCGATCGATGGCCAAAGCCTCCTATGAAACGGAAAACATTGGGCACTATGGACTGGCCTTTTCACATTACACCCATTTCACCTCGCCGATCAGGCGCTACGCCGATTTGGTTGTTCACCGGATTCTTTTCGAAGAATTAAGTGGTCAAAAGCACCGTTATCACAACGAACTAAATGGCATCTGCAAACACATTTCGAGGATGGAACGCAAAGCCATTGAAGCAGAACGGGAATCTTCCAAATACTTCCAGGTATTATTCATGGAAGAAAAGTTGGGCATGGTCTTCCAGGGAACTGTTTCAGGTCTTGCCGAGTTTGGCCTCTTCGTGAAAATTGCGGATACGGGATGTGAGGGGATGATCGCGATGAATGAAATCCCAGGAGACCGTTTTTATTTTGATCAGGACAAATTCCGAATCATCGGGTCGCGTTCCAAGAAAGAATATAATTTCGGAGACGAAGTGGAAATTCAGGTGATCTCCGTTGATATGCGCAAAAGGCAAATCAATCTGGAACTCGTTTAATTAAAAGCCATCCAAATCCGGCTGCCGGGCCCCGATAAATGATTTCAGTACTGTTTCTCCCACATCGGGGACGGAAACGTGAATCAAATAAGTCCCTGAAGCCACCGGTACATTGGCATAATTCTCCAGTGTCCAGTCCAGATAAGTCAAGGCATTGTCCTTCTTATAAGTATTGACCAATTTTCCAGTGACATTGTAAATCTTCACCGTACACGTTCTGGGCAAATTGATGATCCGAACTCTAGTGTCCAGCCGACTTCGTTCATACTCTGAATAAGCATAATACGGATTCGGAACTACGTTGATCATGCTCAAGGCCTCCACTTCGGCAGTTGTTTGCTCGTATCGGGTACTCAATTCCTCTGTAGACCAGGCATACATCGGACGACCTCCATTGGATCCGGTAGCCACAAAATCATTGTATTCCTTGTTCACCCGTACCTTGATCCGAAGGTCGTTGGAAAGCAATTGTTGTCCATTAGCCAACATGGGATTCATCACCCACACCAAACTCTGGTATACCTGCATTCCGGAACCGGTTGTTCCCTCCTTGAATTTATCATACACCCAATTGTTAACTCCATCATAAAACGGGCATTCGTCCGCATCATTGATTTCATTGTGCACTTTGTATCCAAACACATAGACCGGTTGCAAACCTCCCATCAATGGACCTCCTGTTGAATTCACCAGGTTGGATGTTGGGTTCCAAATCATGTCCGAACCGTTCTCTCCACCCAGGAAAGAATTCTCTCCGAAGGCCATGTGCAAGCGCATTCCCGTTTCAACATCAATGGCGTATCCTGGGAACCATCCCATTCCAACGCTTCCTGATCCATCCGGATTTCCTTCCTTATTGACACTCAAGCTCCCTCTTAATTCCCCAGCGGCAACTCCTCCCACATTCAGGTTTTCATCACGGCCTAACTCAATCACTGCACATCTCGTCCACTTACTCTTATCGTTCGTAATTACAATGTCAACACTTGGAATTCGGGAAATTCCCGCTCGTTTCCTCGTTTCCGAAGCCACACTCGGTGAAGGATATGCAAGTGGCATGTAATCACATTGATAACCCACCAAGGTATGAGGTGCAATTCCACCACCCAAAAGCTTAGCATAAGAATTGTTCAAATCCTTCCCGATTTCATCCGGGTAACATGCCGGGTTCTCAACTCCTAAATCTGGATTGTCATCCCCTGCCTGAGGCTCATAATCGCTACTTCGAATCCAGTTGGTCGGGAAGAATGCTCCATCATCTTTGACGAAACTCAGCCATTGTCTGGTTGAATCTTCATATTCGATCGTGGCTTCTATCGGTGAGGTATATCTTCGAAATTCAAAACCAGAAGTAGCTGGAACCTCTATATATTGATTCTGATAAATTTCCACTGAGATTCCCCATTCAGGCACCAATTGCTCATTGGACACTTCAATGCTCTGTTCCGACTGAATGGAGTCAAGAATGCTCCCTCCTTCCGAATCATAGCGATAAATGACCCAGCTGGCGGTATCAACTCCCTCGTAATTCACCGATTCATCTGTCCCTTTATTTTGATAGTCCCTGAACTTACAGACAAAATATCCTGGCACCACATTCAATGGGTCAATGACCTTGATGTGAATCGGTCCTGCTCCTTTTTCATAGCGGGGATTCTTTTGATATCCCTTCTCGATGATGTAGTCGATCGACTCCTGAGTCAATTCCACAGAGCGATTCCCGTTCCCACGCCCATCCAAACGGATAATCTCCGGTGAACTTCCGTACTCCAAATAATGCAAGGTTCCTCCTGCTTCTGGTTTCGGATCGTGTGGCATGACCTCAACCACGCTTACTTCCCCCAACGTAGCCTTTCTACTTGGCAAAAAGGGCTTTTTCTGTCCATCCAATTTTGCTGGATCACCCGGATCGTACTCTTTGTACTGATTGTATGCGTAGGCAATGGCCAGATAATAGTATTTTTTGAAATTGACCAGCGTTCTGTCTCCCTGAGCAAATTGATCTTCGGTTAATCTAAAACTGTGTCGGATTCCCTCATCGGCCCCAAGCACTTTTTCCACCGGAATGGAAGCCCCCAACTGTTGGTCAAACTCAAAATTAACCAGTCGGGAAATACCGTCTTTTAAATCGCATTGTGCCACCAAACGAGCCTTTGTAGGGTCTTCAATATCGGAAACTGAAATGGTCGCATCTTTCAACTGATAAACCATGTAACCCTGAAACTTGTACACGCGATCCACATCCGGGTCCTCACTTACGATAAAAGGATCAGCTTCCTCGTATCCTTCTTTATAATTGTTTGAATTGACTGGATTCTGGATCATCAAAATGACTTCCTGATTCAACTCCTGAGCGAACAGGTCCGGTGCATTCGGTGCATCCAATATTTTAAAGCAGTTTTCGAACAGCGCCTGTGCTTTGTCATCTGCCAGTTGCAATTTTTTGACCGACTCAAAGGGCCCCCCTTCACCAGCTTTAGCCCACACCACTCCAACGGTGATGTTGTTTACTGCTCCCGGCTTCAAGACAAAAGGTCCGGCTGATTGCAGGAACCTTCGATCATAGGGCTCGTTTCCGGCGGTTTCCTCTGTCCAAACAGGCTGCGGAACTCCTCCTGTTCCCCATCCTAACGGGTCCGTATCTCCGGGAAACAAAAACTCACAGGGAATGTTCTGATCCGCATTGGGATCGGCAAAATATCCACTTCCTCCATAGAAAAATGGCGTCCCATCTTTCCAACGACCTCGCAAATAATTGTAATAATCTGTTGCCTTTTGAGGGTCCGTTTGATTGACGTTAGCCGAACTTCCGGTATTGACATAATACAGGAATCGCCGCATTCCAAAACGTTCATTGTCAACGACTCCATCACCAAATCCAATTCCATTCAGCGCCTCATTGGGTCCAATACCTATCGCATTGTCAATTCCGTCATTGTCCTGGTAAGGGCCTTCAAAAAAATCGACCCCAAGGGCTGGCGGGTTGTCTCCGTACCCTTTGAATCCCTGATTATCCCCATCATAACCATCTCCATTGTAAATGTAACCCAGACCTCTATTGACATCACAACCGACGTAATCATCGAAGGGGTCTCCGAGTGCCCCGTCCATGAACACCCCGAAATAAGTCTGATACAAGGTTTGCGTACTCCGGTTGATTAGCTCATAATTGTAAAAGGTCATGTTGTTGATCTCATCATTCGTGGAAAAGGCAAATGCCTGTGCGCGAATTTCCATTCCAATTGGATCAGCACCGGTCTCTGTATGGATATTCCCCTTGTCGTTCATGATCCACCAGAAATTTTCATCTCCGTACAAACTGACCTCTCGGTCAACCCGGCAGGTTTTGTCCTTTTTAAAGTCGTACCATGGATAATCGCCATCTTCCCACCGATAATCGCCATCTTCATTCCGATCAAAAAAGGGCGCCAGGTAATAATCCTGTCCCAAACTCACATCTCCATGGGCCGGCCATTCTTTGATAAACAAAGGAATTTCATAATTCGGAAAAAGTTCTGCTTGCAAATTGGTCCCTTCCTTCTGATCCCGAATTCCTGCTTCAAACCAGGCGTCAAACTCCCGAACCTGATCTTGTCTCGAAACAAAATGTCGGTCATAGGCCTCGCAAACTTCACCATCCGTGGTAGCTTCATCCTTCTTGAGCGGACCTGTCCAGTAATCCTGTCCGTTTCGGTAACGCAATGCCGCCAGTTTCAACTGACCGTTTACATCCGTTCCACCTAACCACAGGGCCGAGGTAAATGCGGCCATGATCCCTGAATTCTTGGGTACTTCATACTGCGCCAGGTTCTGGCCCGGAATCTGCCAAAGATTCCCTGCCGTATGGATCAGCGCCCTTACATTGTTTGTTTCCAAAAAAGTGGATGCTGACGGAGGGGTACAAGAAGCCCCCCGGTATGCCTCAATTTCTAATTTTTCCTCTCCCAAAAAAGGCTGTGCAAAGATTTCGGAAAGACCGAAAAAAACGAAAAGAATGGCGACGTACTTTCTCATTACTAAATTCTTCCTGCCCAATTTAAGCATTATTGTGCAACAGAAGCTTATCCTTTTATTCTTCTGTAGAAATCTACTCCTGAATTCACTGTATTTTCGTACATTCGGCTTTGCTTAAATGTTCAACCTTGTTACAAAAGACCTGGACATACCTTTTAATATTCCTTTCAGGACTAAACATCTGTTTTTCTCAGGCAGATCATGCCCTCCATTTTGACGGACAAAAGGATTTTGTTACTCTGGATTCACTCGTTCCGGCCCTGGCTGCAAGCAATGATTTCACGATTGAATTTTGGATGAAAGCCAATTTTCAGGAAAACACGGTGGTCCCAAGAGTCAATCTGTTTACAATCAATCCTCCAGCTCCCGGTGAAAACAAGTTTGCTATTTTACTCGGTAGCGAAGGGGACGAACAGACCGGACACCTTAGCATTTTTGAAACCAAAGATGGTAATTTTTACCTAAGCAGCCCCAGCATCATTGGTGATCTAAATTGTCATCACATTGCCTACGTCCGAAAAGGAAATCAGGGGGAAGCCTTTGTAGATGGCGTTTCCATAGGAACCATTCAGGTCCAGCAAGCCGTTGAACCGAACGATCGAATTAGTATTGGGCAAGACTGGGACAATCTGAATCCTTCCGATTTTTACCGGGGATACATGAACGACTTACGTATTTGGACGGTCGCCCGGTCCGAAGCACAAATTAAAAACTATATGAACCGGGACCTGACCGGAGCGGAAGGGGGACTAATTGCCTACTACAAATTCGACCAGGGTGTCGCAGGTGGAAACAACACTGGACTCACCCAGTTGATTGATTTGAGTGGAGCCGGAAATCACGGAACCCTGGTTGGCTTCAACCTTTCCGGCAACGAATCCAATTGGGTCAAGGCCCAAATGGCACCCGATTTCGAACTAGGGGTCGATACCACGATATGTGCCGGACAAACCGTTACGCTGGGCTTCAACGGGGCTAAAAACTACCTCTGGTCCAATAATAGTCAGCAAGCTTATATCACTGTTTCGGAGGCAGACGCCTATTGGTTGATTGCGGGCAACGGAGCTTGTACAAATGTCGATACGATCCGGATCAACGTGCACAAGGCACTGAATTCTCAAATTATTCCTGACACCCTTTGCGAAGGGAAACAAAAGACCTTGCAAGGGAAAGAACTCTCTGTATTTAGCTACCTTTGGAGTACTGGAGATACAACCGCACAAATTGTTATCCAGGGGCCGGATACCTATACCGTTGAACGGGAAAACGCCTGTGGTTTCAGTCAAATCACCTATGAAGTCATTTCGAAGGAATGTCCCTGTCAGGTCTATCTTCCGAACAGCTTCACCCCGAATGGGGATAAGCACAATCAGTTGTTCAAAGCTGTATACGATTGTGAACTGGCCTATTTTTCCCTGCGTGTTTTTAACCGTTGGGGACAATTGATCTTTGAAAGTAACGATCCCGAATCCGGTTGGAATGGCAGTGATCGAAACGGCCTGATTCAAAACGGGCTCTATGTTTTCCAGCTTGATTTCACCCCTTATCACGAACCAGAAAACGAACGGAAAATCATGGGACACGTCTCTTTGATCCGCTAGAAAACGCTTTGTTAAATTGTTAACAAATTCTGTCGGAAACTCTGCCCCAGAATCATTACTTTAGAGGCGCAATAAGGCCTTGTTTGCCGGCTTCTTAAATTTATGAGTGCACTAACAAAGCAACAAATCATCCAGGTTCACTATTCCGGACAACGAAATCAGGACACAGAATCCTTTAACCTGATTTTTGAGTCTGCCGGAGTGTTGATTGCAGGAATTGTCATTTGGCGCTTGAGCACCGTGTTTTTGAGAAAAAAGAGACTTCGTTCGGCGAACAGGAAATTTGAAACAGCATATTCAAAGGAATGGAAAAACAGAAACAAACAGAAATGACACAGGTCGCTGTAGTAGGTGCTGGTCTGGTTGGTAGTTTGCAGGCCATTTTGTTGGCAAAACTAGGATATAAAGTCAGCGTCTTTGAACGTCGACCGGACATCCGAAAAGTGAAAATTGTTGCCGGAAAATCGATTAACCTGGCACTTTCGGATCGTGGGTGGAAAGCACTTCAGTATGCAGGAATTGCCGATGAAATCAGAGAAATTGCCATTCCAATGTATCAGCGTTGTATGCACGATTTGGAGGGGAACCTTAGCTATCAGCCCTATGGCAAGGACGGACAGGCCATTTATTCTGTTTCCCGGGGAGGACTCAACCAGCGATTGGTGAACCTGGCCAGCGCCTATCCAAGTATTGATTATTTCTTTGACAGAAAATGCCTGGATGTAGATCTGAAAACAAACAGCCTACTGGTTCGAAATACGCAGACCAAAGAACAGCATCACGAATCCTTTGAGAAGATTTTTGCCACAGATGGTGCTTTTTCGGCAGTCCGCTTGCGGCTCCAGAAAACACCAATGTTCAATTATTCGCAGAAATATCTGGAACACGGTTACAAAGAACTAGTGATCCCAGCCAATGAAGACGGGAGTCATCGCCTGGATAAAAATTGCCTGCACATCTGGCCCAGGGGGGAGTTCATGATGATCGCACTGGCAAACCTCGATGGAAGCTTTACCTGTACTCTCTTCTTCCCGATGAAAGGGGAAAAATCTTTTGAAACACTTCAAAGCAGAGAACAGGTTCAATCTTTCTTTGAGGAAACTTTTCCGGACGCAGTTCCACTGATGCCCACCTTACTGGATGATTATTTCGAGAACCCAACCTCCACCTTGATGATGGTTCGCTGTGAGCCATGGAATTATCAAGATCAGGTACTCCTGATGGGAGATGCTGCCCACGCCATCGTTCCATTTTACGGACAGGGAATGAATGCTGGATTTGAAGATTGTTCGATTCTTTACGAAATGCTTACAAACTCAGGAAATAACTGGGATGGGGTCATGGATCGCTTCTCTGAAATACGTGTTCCCGACGGAAACGCCATCCTCGACCTGGCATTAATGAACTACATTGAAATGCGCGATCATACCGGAAACCCCGATTTTCTGTTGAGAAAAAAGATCGAAGCAAAGTTCTCCAATCTGTACCCAGAACTCTGGACGCCGTTATATTCACAAGTGACTTTTAGCCATGTTCGATATAGCGAGGCTATGAATGCCGGAAAAGAACAGGAAAAAATCATGGATCAAATCATGGAAATGGAAGACATTCACGAAGCATGGGACGAGCCGAAGGTCATGGAGAAATTATTATCTTTGGTTAAAAAGTAGTAGCTATGAAGTATGTGAGTTTGCTTTTCCTGATCGGTTTTTTTTCAGCTTCTTGTTTGGGGCAAGTCTATAAGCCTAAAAAGCGCAAAAAAGATTATTTCGGTGGAGCACAGGATTATCGCTCGCTGCGAAATTTCGGTTTCCAGGGGCAGATTGGGCCAACTTATACCTTCACCCGCTTTGCGAATCCGAATCAAACGCTGGAGGATGGAATTGGGCGAACCAAGTATCAACTCAATCCGGACGGGAATATTGGAGCACACATCGATTTGGGAATGGCGCACTTCATCTTGAAAAAGCCTAAATACAAATTCATTCCGCGAATCAACTATATTGATTATGGGATTGGATTCAAATTTTTTCGGGGACAGGAAAATCTGGAAATCCAGACCCTCGACAATAGCGGCAACGTGCTGAAAACTTCCAGTGCCGAAGAAAAAAAGTTTCAACTCGGTTATGCCAGTGCACGTGTCAGCGCTCACAATCTGATCTACTTTAAAGGGGGCCATCTGTTTCTGGACAATGCGCTTGGTTTTCACGGAGATTACCAGGTCATGAACGGAGATCAATCTGCTTCCGAAATTGGTCTGGAACAAAAATATTCTCCGAAACTACGGATTCAAATGCACTACGATCTCGGCTTTGGGATCCGCTTAAAACGAGGAAGTTATCTAATTCCCGGAGTACAGATTCCAATTGCTGGTCTCACTCCTTTTGCCCAGGAAAGTATTCATTGGTTTTCCAGCAAATACTTTCCAGCCCTTTTTAAAATCAAATGGATTTATCTCTTTGAGAAGAAAGGAAATGGTTGTACAAACAACGGAACCGACGAAGATCGCAAGCGGAACGAAGAGTACATGCAAAACAAATAGGGATGCGAAGAATCTATCATCTGAAAACCTGCTCTACCTGCCAGCGGATTCTAAAAGAACTCGAAGCGGATAGTTCCGTTGAACTCATCGATATCAAACAACAAAACATTGACGCTGACACCCTGAAAATGCTTCGCGATAAGGTCGGGAGTTATGAGCATCTTTTTTCCCGCAAAGCAATGAAATATCGCTCCATGGGGCTGCACGAAAAAGAACTTTCGGAAGAAGATTACAAAAACTATATGCTGGAAGAGTATACTTTTCTAAAGCGCCCATTCATGATTCTTGACGGTGAAATCTTTATCGGAAACAGTAAAAAGACCGTTGAAGAAGCCAAGGCCTTTTGGAATAAAATCAAATAAAAACAAAAGGAGCACCGAAGCGCTCCTTTCATCTTTTAAGAGTTAAGTTTTATTCTCCGATTGGCGGCTCTCCACCTCCTCTCGGTCCACCACGGTGATGTGGTTGTGGATGGCGAGGCTTATCTTTCAACTCCATCAGCAACTTATGCTTGAAGTCTTTTTCTAATTTGAATGCCTTAGCCGCCTTTTTTACCCCGACCACGCCGGATAATTTATCGAAGCCCTCCTTGTTGATCGCTGCTTCTTTGGCTTCCATGTCAAAGATTTCGTACATTCCTTTTTTAAGGTCCTGTTCACTTTGATCATCTCCCTTTTCATGCATCTTCTTGATCGTTTCACGCGTGCTTTTTCTTACTTCCTGACGCTTCTTCTCCAACTCGTGATATACCGGCCAAAACTTTTCACTTTCTGCGGTACTCAAATCCAACTCCTTCGTGAAGTAGGCGATCTTCATTTGCTCCACTTTTTCCCGATGCTCCTTCTTGTTCCCTTTTCTTTCGGGCTGAGCGTAACTCCATCCTGCGATTCCCACCAGCAATACGGATAAGATAATTGCTTTCATTTTCATGATGTTTGATTTTATATTTAGCTTTTTTACAATAGGTATTCGAAATCTTCCTGTTCCAGGTCTTCTCCGTGGAGATATTCATAGATTTCATCCTGTTCCAGTTTTTCAAACCCTTTTTCCATACTATTGTCTACCTGCAACTCTGATTCCTCTTCTACATTTGTTGTTGTTTCCACAATCAAATCCGGTTCCACTCCTTTTTCGGCCAGTAATTGAACGATGAATTGTTCTTCCACCTCATCTAACTGCTCATCCACGTAAGATAAAATTTCACTTTCTGAGAGCTCCGAAAAGTCATTACTCGCTCCCGGAACCGGTTCATAAAAGAAACGGACCATGAATACCAGCATCACGGAGGCTGCAATGGCAGATAACCAAAACAATGGCCTTACGACCCTTCCTCCCGTACTTGTTTCATCCGCATCCAAACGCTCCAGCACTTTTTGTTCCAATCCGGCTAAATAATTATCCGGCAACTGTGGCTTTTGCTTTGGTCTGATCTGGTCGAATATGTTTTGTTCCTGTTTCATGATCTACTATTTGGACAGCGCGAACTATCAATGGTTTAATTTTCCCTTTAAAAAAAGTTCTATTTTTTGGCGTGCATGATGAAAATTGGCCTTCAAACCTCCTTCACTCATGTTCAATTTTTCAGCTATTTCCTTATAGCTCAAGTCCTCGAAATAACGCAACTGAAATACCAACGCCTGTTTTTCCGGAAGTTCCTCAATAGCCTCCAACAGCATGTTGCTAATCGCATCAGCCCCCAGGTTGATCCCAGAGCTCAGGGAAGCATCTACTTCCAGGATACTTTCATCCAGACTGTTCTTTCGATCGGATTTTTCACGCTTGAGATAATTCAGCGTCTCATTTTTCGCAATGCGGTATGCCCAGGTATAAAACGCAGCATCCCCTTGAAAGGACATTCGATTCTTCCAAATTTTAATCCAGGTATTTTGTAGGATATCGTCACTTGCATCGTGACTCCCGGTCATCCGTCGGATCAACCAATAAAGTGCTTCACTGTGCTCTCTCATGAATTGAGACAGCGCAAACTCCGCATCCCCCCGATTAGAGGACTGCAACTTATTGATCAGGGTTTTCTCCGGAAATTTGCTCACCAGGGGTATTTTCTCGTTTGGACTTCCCCTTCTCCAAAAGGTTTAATCCCGTCGCTATTTTTTCTTGATTTGTTCTTCGTAGCAATCAATCCAGTCCTGAACACTCATCTTTTCCATCAGTTCAGCGATCAATGCGTAGGGAATGTCATCCATTTTTTTAAAGCGGATACAGCTCTTCCCCATATCCAGTTTGCCTTTACAATGTTTGGGATATGCTTCCTGAAACCACTGAAGTAAGTCCGGTTTTGCATAGATGCCCATGTGGTAAAGTGCCACAAAGTTTTTTTGAGAGGCCACACTCGCAAAGGGAAGTGGTAATTTGGGGTCACAGTGATAACCATCTGGATAAATTTCATGTGGAACCACATATCCGATCATTCCATACGACATCCCTTCCCGAAAGCCTTCTGGCAAATGCTCCAGAATGGTTTTTCGCATTTTGGCAATTACTTCCTTTCGTTCTTCGGGCAACTCCGAAAGATAATCTGCTACGTTACTTGCTTTACTTTGCATCATTTTCTTTTTTAATCCCCATCCAACAAGTCTCCCAGACCTCCTAAGATACTTCCTTCTTCCCGGCGATTACCGGTTCCATAAGATACAATTCTGGACGCCAGCCTTGAAATCGGCAGGGTTTGAAGCCAAATAGTTCCAGGTCCTTTCAGAGTCGCAAAGAACAAGCCTTCTCCACCGAAGATCGTATTTTTAATTCCCCCAACAAACTGAATGTCATAGTCTATTTCCTTGGTATAGGCTACGATACATCCCGTGTCAATCCGGAGTACTTCTCCTGGCTTGAGTTCTCGCTTCATCACATGTCCGCCGGCATGACAAAAAGCCATTCCATCACCTTCCAGTTTTTGCATAATGAAGCCTTCTCCACCGAACAGACCGGTCCCAAGTTTTCGTTGAAATTCTATTCCGATCGAAACTCCTTTGGCAGCACACAGAAATGAATCTTTCTGACAGATCATTCTTCCTCCGTAATACTGTAAGTCCATTGGGATAATTTTTCCTGGATATGGTGCGGCAAAAGCAACTCGTGCCTTGCCATTTCCCATGTGGGTAAAGGCGGTCATAAATAAACTTTCTCCGGTGAGTAAGCGTTTACCCGCTCCCCAGAGTTTACTTAAAAAACCTTCTCCCTGTTTGCTCCCGTCTCCAAAAATGGTTTCCATTTCAATGCCTTCGTCCATGTACATGAACGAACCTGCTTCGGCCAAAGCTGTCTCCTTTGGATCCAACTCTATTTCGACCATTTGCATCTCTTCTCCTTTGATGAAATAGTCTATCTCGTGATTTTCTCGCATAATTCTCCTATTAAACCGGCCTGTCGGCTCATAGTAAAAATAACTTTTTTTGAATGGAATTTTACTTTTTTATCCTTTCTTAACGATCTCCTAGTAATTTGGCTACGTACTTGCCAATAATATCAAACTCCAGGTTCACCAAATCCCCCACCTGCAATTGGCCTATATTCGTGTGTTCCAGCGTATAAGGAATCAGGCATACCGAAAACTTTCCGGCTTCGGAATCAACCACAGTCAAACTTACCCCATTTACTGTCACGGAGCCCTTCTCTACCGTCACATCTTCTGAATTGTATTCAAAATAGAACTTCGTACTTCCTTCCTGATCTTCTTTTCCGGTACATCTGGCAGTTGTGTCCACATGTCCCTGAACAATATGTCCATCCAGACGACCATTCATTTGCATGCATCGCTCCAGATTGACCTTCCCTCCTTCTTTCCAATGCCCCAAACAGGTACGATCCAGGGTTTCCCGGATGGCCGTGACCGTATACTCATCTCCTTCTATGGAAACAACTGTCAGGCAAACCCCATCATGTGCTACACTCTGATCGATTTTTAGTTCTGGGGTCATTGCAGCTCGCAATGTGACATGCACGTTTTCCTGTTCGCGCACTATCTCTTGGATTTCTCCCTGCTGTTCTATAATCCCTGTAAACATTTTATATGAGCTTATTTTTAATCAGGTACTCGGCGATTTGGACCGTATTCGTTGCTGCCCCTTTTCGCAGGTTATCTGCTACAATCCACAAATTCAGGCTTTTTGGCTGTGATTCATCCCGCCGAATCCGCCCCACAAAGACTTCATTACTCCCTTTACAGTTCAATGGCATTGGGTAATGGTTGTTCGCCGGGTCGTCTAAAACCTTCACACCTGCAGTGTTTCCTAGCAATTCCCTGATCTCATGGACATCAAAATCCTTTTCAAATTCAATATTCACCGCCTCGGAATGTCCACCCACAACCGGAACCCGAACGGCCGTCGCCGTCAAGGCAATTAGTGGATCCAGTATTTTCGCGGTTTCCTTCGTCAATTTCATTTCTTCCTTAGTGTAATCGTTCTCCATAAAAACGTCACAATGGGGTAAACAATTCTGGTCGATTGGATAAGGATATGCGGGTTCTGTTTGTTCCCCCTTTCTTTCTGCTTCCATTTGCCGAACCGCCTTCACTCCGGTCCCCGTAATTGACTGGTAGGTGGATACTACTACCCGTTTGACTCCGTATTTTCGGTGAAGAGGGGCCAGCACCATCACCAACTGGATGGTACTGCAATTTGGATTGGCGATGATTCGTTCGCTCCCATTCAAAACGGAACCGTTCACTTCCGGAACAATCAGTTTTTTATCCGGATCCATTCGCCAGGCCGAGCTATTGTCAATCACCACCGTTCCGACTTCTGCAAACCGAGGTGCCCATTCAAGAGAAATTTCACCGCCAGCTGAAAAAAGCGCAAAATCCGGTCTGGACTCCAATGCCTGCTTCATCCCGATGATCTCCACTGCTTTTCCCTTAAACTCCATCTGCTTTCCGACGGATTTTTCCGAAGCAACCAACATCAATTCTTTGACTGGAAAATTTAATTCTTCCAGCACTTTTAACATCTCTCTTCCGACCATTCCGCTCGCCCCGATGATTGCTACTTTCATGCTTCTTTGTTTACGTAATTTGGGTACCTACAGCAAATTTAGTATTTTCAATGCTCAATACACTGACCATGCGAATTATTTGTACGCTTCTTTGTTTCCTCTCAATCGCTTTGATCCGCGCTCAGGTATCTGAAAATTTTAGCGATGGCGATTTTAGTGCCAACCCGATCTGGACAGGCGACGACTCCCTCTTTGTAGTCGAAAGTGAGGTTCTTCGCTCACAGGATAATTTTGGTGGAAGAAGCTATTGGATGAGTACTCCTTCTAACACGATCACGGAAGCGCAGTGGGAATGGTTCATGAATTTGAAATTCGCCACTTCCGGATCAAATTACGTGGATGTCTTTTTGAGTGCCGATCAGGCTGATTTGTCTCAGGCACAAAATGGCTACTTTGTAAGAATTGGAGACACCCCTGACGAAGTTTCGCTCTATGTCCTCGAAAATGGAAGCAGTACGATCCTGGTGGACGGACCCGACAAGCAAGTTGAAAGTTCATCCAATAATCCGCTCCGAATTAAAGTGACTCGTGACATCAACGATCTCTGGACTCTTTCCGTGGATGATGGAAATACTGGAAGCTATCAAATCAGCGGTACAGCTACCAATGCAACACATAATAGCTCTTCTTTCTTTGGTCTGCTCGTTGTACAATCCACTGCAGCGTCTCCGAAAAGCAATCACTTCTTTGACGATTTTGAAGTCGGTGCAATTGTCGTTGATACACAAGCTCCAAGTCTGATTAGCGCCACAGTAGTCAGTGATACGCAGGTCGATCTTTTATTCAGTGAAAGCCTGGATCAAACAACGGCAGAAAACATTGCAAATTATCAACTGACCCCGGCCAACACTCTTTTGAGCGCTACGCTCGACGGCGGAAATCTGGGCCTGGTGCATTTGGTCTATGGTAGTGCTTTCGGAGACGGCATTGAACAAAGTATCACGTGCAACAACATTGCTGACCTGTCCGGAAACAGCCTCTCAAATGAAAGCACTACGTTCACTTATTTTGCACCAGCTGTTCCTCAATTTCAGGACCTGATCATCACGGAGTTTTTGTGTGACCCAAGTCCCAGTCAGGGGCTCCCTGAATTCGATTTTGTAGAAATCTACAATAAAAGCAATAGTACCCTTAATTTAAAAAACTGGAAAATTGCTGACGGAGTCGGGGCGGGAACAATCTCCGAAGCCTTTATCGCCCCTGGTGAATACAAAGTCTTGTGTACTGCGGCAGCTGTCGATTCATTTCCGAATGCCGTTGCCGTAAGCAGCTTTCCAAACTTTAACAATACCGGCGATCAGATTATTTTAAAAGATTCTTTAGGCAATCGCATCGACTCCCTGGAATATGATCAATCCTGGTATCAGGACGATAGTAAATCGGGAGGTGGTTACACCATTGAATTGATCAATCCTTTTTCAAGCTGTTCGGGTGATGGAAACTGGAAAGCCAGTACGAATCCTCAGGGAGGAACACCAGGAGCTCAAAATGCTGTTTTTAATACCGATCCTGACAGCGAAAGCCCCGAGATCGTTGGACTGGAAATCCTTCCTCCCAATTTTGTTTCGGTCACTTTTAGTGAAAAGATGGACTCACTTAGTCTGATCAATGCTAGTATTTTAGTAACTCCAGGATTAACCGTCAAAAACCGCTTTGTATCGGAAAGCTATCCTGTTTCCGTGTTAATTGAATTCAATGAAACAATCCAGGATGCCGTCCTCTATACACTAACGCTGGATGGAGTGGCCGATTGTTCCCAAAACAGCACCAAGCTTCAGCGCGAATTTGTCATCGCCCCATCTCCCAAACCAGGAGATTTAATCATCAATGAAATTTTATATGATCCGGTTACCGGAGGAGCTGACTACGTGGAACTGAAGAATATCAGCAATTCCATCCTTTCGCTCAAAGACCTCGCCATCGGGAACTATGATGATGACAGCATCTCTAATTTGAAAAGCATCAACCAGGAATACATCCTCAAAACAGGGGCCCTCATCGTAATTACTCCTGACTCAGCTTTCCAGCAACAATATTATCCCTATCACGGAACGGGCAACTATATCGAAATGTCACTTCCATCCATGAACAATGATAGTGGTTCCGTTTACCTGATTTATCAACAACAGGTCATTGACCACGTGAGCTATGACGATGACTGGCAGTTTGCGCTTTTAAGTAGTTCAGATGGAAAATCCCTTGAGCGAATTGATCCCAATGGACCTTCGAATCAGTCCGACAACTGGCACACGGCGGCCGAGACAGTCGGTTTCGGAACTCCAGGGCTTCCCAATTCGCAATTGAAGTATGGTGAAAATGATGGACAGATAAATCTGGTCAACGACATTTTTTCTCCGGACAATGATGGAATCGACGATGTACTGTTGGCTACGTATAGCATGTTAAAAGCTGGCATGGTGGCCAATGCGCGAATTTTCGATGATCGGGGAAGGCCTGTAAAGCAACTTTTTCAGGCAGAACTTTTAGCCAGTGAAGGTCAGTTTTCCTGGGATGGGGTCACTGACCAGGGACAAAAGGCCAGCATTGGAACTTATGTGCTCCTTTTTGAGGCCTTTGATTTAAACGGCAATCAGTTCGCCAAAAAATTGAGCTTTGTCCTGGCCGGCAAACTTTAGAAAGGAAGGCTCTTTCTAAGCATAAATTTTGTACATTTAGAAACATATCTTTAAACTTCACTTTTATGAAAAAATTTGTACTCAAATCGGGATTATTGATCCTCTCCGGCCTATTCTTGTTTTCCTGCTCTACTTCCAATGAAGTTGTTTCGGGAAAAATAATCAGCAAACGTAAGCACAATAAGGGCTTCCATATCAATTGGCCTTCCAAAGTGAGATCAGCAGATCAGAATTTGGCCATTGAGAAGACGCTAGACGTCCAGAAAGAAATCAATGAAAAGGAGAACCTAACTATTCAAGAGCCTGAGTACAGCATTTCAAGTTCGGTGGATCAAGAAAAAACTTCATTCATTCAAGACGAACCAATGGGTGGAGATCGGCTTGTTGAGCGTTCAGATGTTCGCACGGATGTTCGTAACGAACGTGTGGTAGAAGATTTTCGCAGTGAAGACACCGAAAATCACGTAGTGCAAAATCATGAAAAGAAAGCCCTCAAACTTTTCAAAAAGAAAAGTGAAAAACAGGGTTCTGCCGTTGAAAAAATTCTGTTAATCATACTTTGCTTCCTGATTCCATTTGTGGCGGTTGGGATTGTAACTGATTGGTCAGTGGTTCCTGTGGTTATCAATATTTTACTTTGTATCCTTTTCTTTTTGCCAGGGATCATTCATGCCCTTTGGCACGTATTGAAAAGCTAAGCTAATTGACATTTCAAGCGAAAAGTAGTTTGATTTTGTAACCTTTTAGAAACAAATGAAGTATATAGCTGTAGTTTATCTATTTTATAGTTCGTATGAAAATTAAACTGCTTTTTGCTTTTGTTAGTCTGGTAGCATTTTCCTATGCCCAGCCATACAAACATTCAATCGGTTTGAAATCCGGATATCCGGGAGTGATTAACCTGAACAATAAGTTGTTCGTCTCGGCGACCATGCCTAGATGGGCCCTTGAAAATAGTGTGGGAGTCAACTTTGACCGGGATAACCAGTATATCAATGCGCAAACCATGATTAGCTTTAACCAGCCGCTTGGTGTGTCAACCGGATATTTCCTGTATTTTGGAATTGCTCCAACAGCTCAGTATTATTTCAAAGGAGCCATTCTTGAAGAAGATGGTTCGGTTGGTTCAGAAAAATTCCTGTTCCGAACAGATGCCCTGCTTGGATTTGAATTCAGTGGAGTGCAACAAAAGAGAATTCCTTTGACTCTCGCTTTTGACGTTGGTCCGACATACGTGATTATTCCGAAACCAGGCTTCTTTATAGCCTTTAACATCGGATTGCGCTACATTGTAGCTGGCAGTTAATCAACGTAACTCAGTTTCAGCATATTGGACTTTCCATTTTCCTCCAGAGGAATGGATGCAATATTTATTACCATGTCTCCGGCACGGAGCATCCCGTCTTTTTTCAATAAGTACTTGATATCTGCGATCGTGTGGTCAGTGCTTACCCGCTTATTGTAGTAGAATCCATACACTCCCCAGATTAGGTTGAGTTGCGTCAGGATATGACGGTTACTTGTGAATACATAAATGGGTGCTTTCGGGCGCTGTGATGCAATTTTATAAGCCGTATATCCCGAAAAGGACATCGTTACAATCGCATCCGCCTCTACCCGTTGAGCCAATCGACAGGCATTGAAACAAATCGAATCGGAAATGAAGCGATGTTGGGACTTATCCGGCATCACATCTTTGTGGTAAATCCCTTCAAAGGTTTCCATTTCCCGGACAATATTTGACATGGTTTGGATTACTTCCACCGGATACTTTCCGACAGACGTTTCGCCTGACAGCATCACCGCATCGGCTCCGTCCAAAACGGCATTGGCCACGTCATTTACCTCTGCACGTGTTGGAGAAATATTGCTAATCATACTTTCCATCATCTGTGTGGCTACAATGACCGGACGGGCAAACTTAAATGCCTTATTGATCAACATCTTTTGAATTAACGGAACATTCTGGTATGGAATCTCCACTCCCAAGTCTCCCCGCGCTACCATCAAAGCATCGGTTACTTTCAAAATTTCATCGATCTCCACAATCGCCTCTGGCTTTTCAATTTTGGCTATGACTTTCGCTTTTCCGTTTCTTTTTCCGATCAGGTGTTTGAGCTCGATAATATCTCTGGCCGAACGCACAAAAGACAATCCAATCCAATCAACATCTTCATCCAGTGCAAACGACAGGTCATTCAAGTCCTTTTCTGTTAAACAGGGCATTGAAATTTTTGTATTAGGAAGGTTGACTCCTTTTTTAGAAGACAACTTTCCTCCATACACCACCTCAGCAATGATCTCCTTTTTTCCGTCCGTGCTAAGCACTTTAAGAGCCAGTTTTCCATCATCCAGCAGAATTCGTTCTCCAGGCTTCACATCCTCCGGAAGCTGGTCATAATTAATTGAAATTCGATCAGATGTTCCCAGAACTTCTTTCGTTACAATCTTAATTTGCTTTCCTTCTTCCAGGGGAATACCATTATTCTCCACTTCATGAATTCGAATTTTCGGACCCTGAAGGTCAGCAAGAATGGCAACATTAAGACCTGTCTCTTCGTTCAATTCACGAATCAGTTTAATTTGCTTTTTGTAATCGTCGTAGTTTCCATGCGAACAGTTAATTCGGCAAACATTCACCCCTTCCAGCATCATCTGTTTCAAGGTTTCTTTGTCTGAACTCGAAGGTCCCAGCGTCGCAACAATTTTTGTTTTCTTCATCTTTTTAAAATACTATTTGTTCCGTAGAAGCAAACTCGGTCGGATCAAAGGCATAAGCAGCCATCACCCCATCGATTTCTCTTAATTTATTCACCCAGGCATCTACGTCAATCGAGACATTATCACAGATAAACAGAAAATAATCAATCTGCTGCTTTTCAGGGATTAAATATTTTCTTTCGTGTGCATTCTTGATCAGATAGAGTTGCAACATAGCTTCTTCATCGATCATCTCATAATTTGGAAAGCCTTTGGTCTCACCCACTTTCTTCCCACTTACCAAAAACAACTCTCTGCCCTTTTCCAGGGATAGCCCCAATGCTTCGTTCATGCTCCAGACCAACCTGTAGTCACTGTAGTGAGAACAAATACCAATCAGGTCATAATCATAATCGTTGTCAAAGGAAAGCTGGTGTTTTTTTAACTTGGGCATACCTCTACGTTCCTACGAAATTAAGTAAATAAATAGATATTCGTCCAGAATACAATAAATTTACCGCAATTTAATCTAACTCACCAACAAGCGTCAGGGTTTCTTTGGATGCTGCCTGTTCCGCACTCTTTTTGGATTCCCCCGACCCTCTTCCATAGGGCTTATTATTGATTAGGATTTGCACTTCATAGCGCCATTTTCCTTTCAATTGCTCCTCATTAATTACCTGATATTCCAGGTCTAACTGTGAACGTTGGCACCAGATATACAAGCGGGATTTAAAATCAATTTCCTCCTCCAGGATTTTATTCAGATCTGCGTATTTTCTAAAAATATGATTCTGAATCGCCTTCTTAGCTGCGATAAAACCTCCATCCAGATAAATCGCTCCGATCAATGCTTCAAAGGCATTTCCTTCCAGAGTGGCCAGGTTGATGGTCCTTCCTTTGTGATAACGAATGATTTTCCGCAATTCCAGGTCTTCCGCGATTCCAGAAAGGGTTTTCCGGCTTACGACCTTCGATTTAATCTTGGTTAAAAATCCTTCGTCTTCCTCTGGAAACTTGAGATACAACAATTCTGCAATCACAATATCCAATACCGCATCACCCAAAAATTCCAGGCGTTCATTCGAAATTTCCAGTTGGTGATGAACAGAATAAGATTTGTGTGTGACTGCCTCAAAGAAAAAGGATGTGTTCTCAGGACGGTATCCGAATCTTTTCAGTATAAAGGCAATCAGTTCAAGCTCTTCGCCGGAACGAGATCTACCTCTACGAAAAAGTTCTTTAAGCAAATTTAAGCATTGAATTTTTTAACAATGACCGAAGTATTGTGTCCACCAAATCCAAATGTGTTCGAAAGTGCAACGTTAACTGTTCTTTTTTGAGCCTTATTGAAGGTAAAGTTCATCCGGTTATCCAATTCTGGATCATCCGTAAAGTGGTTGATCGTCGGAGGAACAATATCATTCGCCACAGCCATGGTACAGGCAATGGCTTCGATCGCTCCCGCTGCTCCCAACAAGTGTCCGGTCATTGATTTGGTTGAACTAATATTCAGATTGTAAGCATGATCTCCAAAAACCTGTGCAATCGCTTTGGTTTCTGCAATATCGCCCAGCGGTGTTGATGTCCCGTGCACATTGATGTAATCCACTTCTTCCGGTGCCATTTCTGCATCTTCCAAAGCTGCTACCATCACGTTTCGAGCTCCAATTCCTTCTGGGTGAGGGGCCGTCATGTGGTATGCATCACCTGACATTCCTCCTCCAGCTACCTCTGCATAGATTTTTGCACCGCGCTTCAAGGCATGCTCCAATTCTTCGAGAATCAAAGCTCCGGAACCTTCTCCCAAGACAAAACCATCGCGATCTGCATCGAAAGGTCTGGATGCTGTTTCAGGTGAATCATTTCTGGTCGAAAGTGCTTTCAGGGCATTAAACCCTCCCATTCCCATTTCATTGACGCAAGCTTCAGAACCTCCTGTTACAATGGCATCTGCTTTACCTAAACGAATCACATTGAAGGCATCAATGATCGCATTCGTTGATGAGGCACACGCGGAAACCGTTACGTAGTTTGGTCCTCTCAGTCCGTACTTAATGGAAATATGACCTGCTGCGATGTCAGCGATCATCTTGGGAATAAAAAATGGGTTCATTCTAGGTGTTCCATCCCCCTCAAAAAAGGACTTTGCCTCCTCCTGGAATGTTTTTAGTCCACCTATTCCGGAACCCCAAATAACCCCAATGCGATCTGCATTTGGGTTCGACTCCATCAAACCAGAGTCCGCCATGGCTTCTGCAACAGAAACCATAGCGTACTGGGCAAATGGGTCTAATTTTCTAGCTTCCTTGCGATCAATGTAATCCTGGACATCAAAGTCCTTTAGTTCGCAAGCAAACTGTGTTTTAAACAAAGATGCATCGTACTGCTTGATCGGAGCGGCTCCGCTTTTTCCCTCTATCAGGCCTTTCCAGTATTCCTCCAGGGTGTTCCCAATAGGCGTAAGCGCGCCTAGGCCGGTTATAACAACTCGCTTTAACTCCATCAATGGATGTCTTTGTTAAACGTAAAAATGGTGTTTAGTTGGCGTTTTCTTCGATGTAAGAAATAGCGTCACCAACTGTTTGGATCGTTTCTGCTTGGTCGTCCGGAATTGCAATATTGAATTCTTTCTCGAATTCCATAATCAACTCTACCGTATCCAGTGAGTCCGCTCCCAGATCATTTGTGAAGCTAGCTTCATTTGTTACTTCACTCTCTTCAACTCCCAATTTATCGACGATAATTGCGATAACTTTTGATTTGATGTCAGACATTTTAATCTATTTAAATGTTAATTCAGCTTGCAAAGAAAGAATTTATCAATCAAAAAACAAAATTATTATTTGCTTTATAATTACCCTTGATTCTACATGCCCTTTGCTTTCGGGGCTTTTTATTCATAGTAGGCTATAATTTCCTCCAATCCTTTTCTCTTCAGGTCTGGCACCATGGCCCCTTTGGCTGGCTTTCCAACAGGAATCAGAAGAAAAGGGCGTTCATTCTCTGGACGACCCAGGGCCTTGGCAATAAAGTTCATCGGGCTTGGCGTATGTGTCAGGGCCACCAAACCGGCGTGATGAATCGCCATCAGTAGAAAACCACTGGCCAGTCCCACCGATTCCGACACGTAATAATTATTGTGTTTCTCCTCTCCTTCTCTTTCATGAACGCGTTTCATCACTACAACGATCCATGGCGCTATATCTATAAACTCCTTATGCCAGTCTGTCCCAAGGGGTTCCAAATCTTTGATCCATCGCTCACTCATCCTTCCATGATAGGACTTATATTCTTCTTCTTCTGCCAATTTGCGCAATTCCGCTTTTAGCTCCTTATTAGAGATCAGGCAAAATGTCCAGGGTTGCTTGTGTGCCCCCGAAGGAGCGGTAGAAGCCGTTTTTAAAATGTTTTCCATCACCTCTCTCGGCACTGGTTCATCACTAAAATCGCGGACAGACCTCCGTTGATCGGCCCATTCGAAAAAAGACTGTGACCGTTGCACCATCTCTTCTGCTGAGTAGCTCTCCCGCTCGTAAGAGATATAAGGATATTTATTTTCGTGACTCATAGACTTCATTTTCATGATCCGCTAAGATAATTTTTTTGCCATATCTGATGATTCCATATTTCCTTACAGTCTTGCAATCTAATTTTTTGCTGAGATCAAATCCCGGATATGGAATACTTGCTAATTTTGCAGCATGAAAACGAAGCGACTTGGAATTTTTGCCTCTGGAACAGGGAGTAATGCACTCAATCTGATCCGATATTTTGAGGGACATCCTAAGATCCAAATAGCTTTCGTTTTGTGTAATAATGCACATGCTCCGGTGGTAGATGCCACAAAAAAATTGGGGGTCCCCGTCGAAGTGATTAGCAATCAGGAGGCTGCTTTACCCCAGAAATTGATTGAAATTTGCAAAAAAAATGGAGCCGACTACATTATTCTTGCCGGTTACCTCCGTCTGATCCCGGGAGAGTTCATTCAAAAATACCCAGAAAAGATCATCAATGTTCATCCTTCCCTCCTCCCTAAATTTGGCGGAAAAGGAATGTATGGAAGGTACGTACATGAAGCCGTCCTCGAGGCCAACGAAGTTCAAAGTGGTATTAGCATTCATCTGGTCAACGAAGTTTATGATGAGGGACGACTGATTGCCCAGTATTCCTGTGACATTTCGGAAAACGAAAATCTGGAGAGTCTCCAAAAGAAAATACATGCGTTGGAAATGCACTATTTTCCGAAGACGATTGAATCTTTTATTAATCAACCCTAAATCCAAAGTTCATGAGCCAGTTCTTTGCACAATTCGACCTGACCGAATTGATTAAATCAAGTATCGTTTTGTTTGCCGTTATCGATGTCATTGGTTCCGTTCCGATGATTCTCCGGATCAAGGAACAGGCGGGAGAAATACATCCTTTCAGAACAGCCGTTGTCGCCTTCGCTATCATGATTGCCTTCCTGATTTTTGGGGAGAGTATCCTGGCTTTGTTCGGAGTCAACATTGAGTCATTTGCCGTCGCAGGTTCAATCCTCCTTTTTGCCATGAGCGCTGAAATGATTCTGGGAATTGATATTTTCCGGGATCAGGTCAGCGGAAAAACAGCCAGTATTGTGCCTCTTGCCTTTCCAATCTTAGCAGGTGCCGGATCGATGACCACCCTTATCTCACTTCGCGCTGAATATCAACTCATCAACATCTTACTGTCTGTGGTCATCAACCTGCTCTTTGTTTACATGGTTTTGCGTCTCACCAAACGAATTGAAACACTATTGGGAGAAGGTGGAATCGCCATCCTAAAAAAAGTATTTGGAATCATTTTACTGGCCATTGCTGTCAAACTGTTCACCAGCAATGTGAAAGAGTTGTTTCAATAAAAAAGACCGCTTGCACGGTCTTTCAAAGCATTAGTTTAAGTAAGGTTTGTTGTAATTTTGCGATCTGTTACTTGTTAATTTCCATTGTCATTAAATAACCAACTTCTAATGGCAATGGTCATGGAGTACTTTTGTTTCATAACTACCTATTTTTAAAGTTCGTCCTTATACAAAGGTAGAGGCTTCTCTTAATCATATCTTAAAAATAACCTAAAGCGCCAATTTGGTTTATTCATCTGCTTTATTGTCCTTTTAAAGTGATTTTTTACCGATTAAACCGACGGTCTTTCGAAAAAAGGCCTAATTTTATTTCCTATATTCCTCTTAACTTAAACTTAATATTATGCTGAGAGCTCTAATTGTCGATGATGAAGAATTTGCACGAAAGAACCTGGAAATTCTGCTTGAAGAACACTGTCCGGAAATCGAGGTAATAGGGGAAGCCTCCGGAAAAGAACAGGCTAAAGCCATTATCGAAAGTTCCAAACCTGATGTCATTTTTCTGGATATTCGGATGCCTAGCGGTTCGGAAGGATTTGAGCTCCTGGAAGAAGTTGAAAACAAAAATTTTCTGGTTGTCTTTGTCACTGCTTTTAAAGATTATGCCATCAAAGCTTTTAACGCCAGCGCTGTTTATTACCTGCTAAAACCCATTGATGTAGATGACCTGACCACAGCCGTAGAAAAACTGGTAGAGGCTAAAAAGGTCTTTTCTGAGGATCCGGAGAATTTTGTGACTTATTTCCGCTCCCTGAAAGATCTTTCGCAAAACCTGCTTCACAACAAAATCTCAAATCGCATTGCGATCAGTCACACAAAAGGACTGAAGATAGTCGAAGATGATACGATTACCCATTTGGAAGCCAGTGGAAACTGTACAACGATCTATTTTGAAGACGGAAGTCGTTACCTGGATACGCGAACCCTTAAGATTTACGAACATATCCTGAATCCCAATAAATTCTTTCGCGTACATAAATCGCACATCATTAACCTGGACCGTCTCACTGAATACCTCAATGAGGACGGACACTTTGCCGTATTAAAAGGAGGGATCAAAGTTCCAGTAGCCAGAAACCGGGTTTCCGATTTTGTCAGAACACTCAAGGAGAATTCATGATCAAACACCTGTGGTCCTTTCTCTTCGGAATCATCCCTTTCCTGGGATTTTCGCAGAGCTACACCTTTTCCACATATTCCATTGCAGACGGTTTGGCCCAAAGTCAGGTCACTGCCATTCATGAAGATGCCAACGGTTATTTATGGGTCGGTACACTTGGAGGCCTCAGTTCCTTCAATGGAGGTGCTTTTCAAAATTATTCGGCTGAAGATGGTTTACTTAACAACCGTATCACCGCCTTGTACCCCGAAAATGAACGTCTCTGGATTGGACACGAAAACGGCATCTCTATTTATCATCAAAAAAAATTCAGTCATTGGGTCCTCCCCGACAAAAAAAACACGACTTCTGTCTCTGGAATCATTAACTTCCAACAGCAATCCCTCATAGCCACCAACGGAAGTGGCTTGTTTATTTTCAAGGACAATCAACTGGCATCCTTAAAGAGCTTTCAGGACGCCGACCAAAACAGGATTCGGGCCGTTGCCCAGGCCGGAGGCAGGCTTTTTCTTGCCAGTCGGGCTGGACTGATAGTTACCCGGGATCTGAAGCACTTTCACCGAATCCCGGATCAGCTAGGACTCAACTTAACCGATGTTGTACCTTACCAAAATAAGCTCATCCTGAGTACAACAGATGGGAGAATTGTAGAATACGACCTCATCCAAAAGAAATTTCGGGTCATTTATGAACTCCCGCAACTCGTCTTTATTAACGACTGTCAGGTAAATCAGGATGGAAGCATCTGGGTGACCAGTGAATTGGGCCTTTCTTATTTAAGCAAAGGAAACCAACAGCTTCTCATTGACGAATCCAATGGCTTGCCATTCAATCACGTTTCCTGTATTTACACCGACATCAATCAAACACTTTGGCTTGGGTCCGAAGGAAAGGGCCTCTTTTATTTTGCAGGCAGACATGTTAATTTTTTCAATAAGAAATATGGTTTTCCAAGTGATCTTGTCACTTCCGTTACACAATTGAAGGATGGTACGTTCTTCTTCGGGACCTATGACAGCGGGCTGATTCAATATGACGAAAAAACATATCAAACTCTTGAACTCCCCAACAACACCGTTTGGGCCACCGAGGTAGATGCACAGGGTTTTCTCTGGGTTGGAACCAGCAATGCGCTCTACAAGACAAGAAACGGCAAAGTGCTGGAACAATATCAGGGAGATGAGAAGGCCACTTGTTTCCTGAAAAATCGAGATGGAACCATCCTCTGCGGCGGTTCTTTTGGAATCCTAAAAATTCAAGGAGATCAAACCAGCTTACTCTCTCTTCCTTCCGATATGGATCAGGTTGGTACTATCCGACAATTGACCCGTTTCAAGGGACGACTTATGTGTGCCGCAGATGGTGGTGTTTTTGAGTTTCAAAATGGCCACTTCAAACGCTTTTTAAACTTTCGGCAGGGAGCCAATACGATTCACTGTGATCAAAACAATAATATTTGGATCGGGACAGAAAACGGACTCTTTTGGAGCGATGGGGAGCAAAGCAGCCGATTCTCCCTTTCAGAACAGCCCGCTGCAAATCTGATCTACTTCCTGGAATCGGACCAAAACCGCTTGTTAGTAGGGACCAACAATGGCTTGTTTCTCCTCTCCAATCTTGACAAACAACAAAATGCTCAGGTGCGATTTTTTGGAAAAGACGAAGGACTCGTTAACCTGGAAACCAATTTTAACTCCGGTTATTTTGATCGGGACAAAAAGTTCTGGTTCGGGACAGCTGAAGGACTTGTTTGCATAGACCTCTCCGTAGCCGAAAATCTCACGGCCGAAAAAGCTCCTTTTCTCCAGGTACTCTCTATCAAACTCAATTTCCAGGATTTCGACTACCGAAAATACTCCCGGAAGCTTAATACCCAGGGACTTCCCATGGAATTGGTGCTCCCTCCAGATAAAAACAACCTCCTGCTTGAATTGGACGGAATTGCGTTGAAACACCATAAGACACTCCGGTACGAATACAAACTAATCGGCTTGAGTGATCAGTGGTCTCCTTCGTTTTCATCCCCTTTTATAACGCTTTCCAACCTTTCTTCGGGAAATTATCAACTGATGGTCCGGGTCAAGAACCGGTCTGGGAAAACTTCCGAAAGCTACCTGCTGAATTTGACAATCAAACCACATTTTTATAAAACCTGGTGGTTCCTGATGCTCAACGGCTTGATTCTGGCCCTCTCTATCTATGGCTTTCTTAAATTCCGAATTAATCGGGAGCGAGAAAAACAGTACAAGGAACGACTCGAATTCAAAACCCGGCTTCTGGGACTAGAACAACAGTCCCTAAATGCCAGTATGAACAGACACTTCATCTTCAATTCTCTCAATTCCATACAGTATTTCATTAATACGCAGGATCGGCGTTCTGCCAATAAATACCTGACCAACTTTGCCAAACTGATCCGTAAAAATCTGGATGCCTCTGCCGAAGTCGATAATATGGTTAGTCTGCAGCAGGAAATGGAACGGCTTGAATTATACCTTTCACTCGAGTCCATGCGTTTCAAGGACCGTTTTGACTATCGCATTAATACCCATGACATTGACCTGGAATTGATCCGTGTTCCCAGTATGCTCTTCCAACCCTTCGTCGAAAACAGCATTATCCACGGAATTCTACCTCTTCAGGAGAGCAAGGGACAAATTAACATTGATCTGAGTATCCACGATGAAACACTGCACGTCCTGATTGAAGACAATGGAGTTGGTATCGAAAACAGCCTAAGCAAAAAAGGGAATTTCCAGGGAGATCACCAGTCCAGAGGAATGGAAATCACTAGTAAACGCATCGGACTGCTCAAAAAATTGTCTCATTTGGAGTACGAATTAGAGGGTCCATATCAATACGATGATCCTGACCGTTCAATCAACGGAACCCGGGTTTTAATCAAAATCCCCTTGGGGGACTTGTACAATTCCTAAAGAATTCCTATATTTGTATGAGTTAGTGGATAAACTGTATGAAGAAGTTTCGCAAAATATTGTTTTTATCATCGGTAGTGTTGGTTGCTTCCTGTCAAAAAGAAGTGATTACACCAAATGATGAGCAAGAGTTGACGCGTCCGACCTGGTCTTCAACGGATATCCCGGGTGATGAGGATATTACGCGAGGAGGAAAAGACAGTCAGGACAAAAGTGTAGTCATTATTGGAACCGGAGAAGGTGATCTCGGTAATGGTGGTAAAGGAGAAGGTGGTGGAGCAATCACTGATCCAAACAAAGACCCTGATGCCAATAAACAAAAAGGAGGAAGACGTTAATTCAATCGAATTACGATCATTAAGATACGAAAGCCCCATTTGATTTGGGGCTTTTTTTATGTCTATACACTTCGAATTTGTATCTGTTTTTTGTTTGGTTATTTTATACGTCTAAGATTCTTCATCAAACAATCAATCAGAAATACAGTTGACTCATTTGCCTGAAAACAAGTTGCTTTAGTTTGTATATTCATCAAATACTTGTAGTTGTTTTATACATGTCAAACAAAGTAAAAGACACCCTCCACGAACTGATTAGATACATGTCTAAATCAGAAAAGCGCTATTTCAAAGTTGTTTCTTCCAGACACACTATTGGAGACGAAAATAAATACACCGTGCTCTTTGATTTTATTGATCGGCAAAAGGAATACGATGAACAGGCCATTTTCGAACATTTCAAGGGAGAAGCATTCCTGAATAAGTTTTCAATCACCAAGAAGAGACTCTATGATCATATTATCGCTGCGCTGGATCAATTCCATAGTTCAAAGTCCTGTGAAGCTCAAATCTACAAGCTACTAAATGGTGCCGAAATCCTATATCAAAAATCTCTTTATAACCAGAGTTTGAGACAACTTCGAAGTGCCGAAAAACTGGCTCTCAAGCACCATAAATACAACTTACTTGGCGAGGTAAACTTTAAGCTGAAACGGATCTATGAAAGTATTGGTGGACAAAGCGAAGACACAATAGAAGAATTGCTAAAAAAAGACCTCGATTATCACCATAAAAGCATGACTTACGATCAGCTCTGGAATCTGAAAAGTCGTCTTTTTGCCCTGCTTTCTTCCAAAGGGGTCTCCCGATCCGAACAAGATTTAGAGCTTTTCAAACAACTGATGGACCAACTAGCGGAATCTCCGGGCAACGAGTCCCATTTTTACTTCGATTCGAAATACCTCTACAACCACCTTTATAGCGCCTATCACTTCGCTACCAATGAATTTGAAGCGTGTTATCATTATCTTTCCGAGAACATCCTCCTGCTGGAAAAAGATCAAAAGGCAATAGCGGAACAGCCCAACCGGTATTTTTCCGTGCTGAGCAATTTCATTTATGTCGCTTTTCGACTCAATAAGCATTCTGAAATGCAGGAGGCGCAAATGAAGCTAAAAAAGCTTTCCGAACAGGCCCTGCTCATCTCCAATGAGGATTTAGAAATTAAAATTTTCTCCAGCCTGCACAGCATCGATCTAACCATTTATATGATGCAGGGAAAATTAGAAGATGCGGCTACTTTAATTCCAATCGTTGAAAACGGATTATTGACATATCAGGACAAAATTCCCGCTCAACGAAAGGCTTTTCTAAACTTCAAAATCGCCTGTGTGCACTTCGCACGAAATGAGTTCCATGAAGCCCTGAAATGGATCAATCAAATTCTCAACGACCCAGGCCTGGACCGCCAGGAAGACCTCGTTTCCTTTGCACACATCATCAGCCTGCTGATCCATTTCGAAATGAAAAATAGTACGATCATGCAGTACGTTCTTCGAAATACGCAACGTTATTTGAAATCACGAAACCGGATGTATGCCTTTGAAGAGCTTTTCCTGAAGTTTATCAATAAGATGAGTAAGAAAAATAATCAGATCGAACAGGAAGAACTTTGGGAAGAACTGTTCAATGAATTAACTGGTTTTCAGGATCATCAACTCGAGCGGGTTGCCTTCGAGTACTTCGATTTTGTCACCTGGGCGGAAGCCAAGGCTCAACGGAAGTCTTTTGAGAAACTAACCCGGCAAAAAATTTTAGCCGCATAGCCAATGTGATTTGCTATTTTTGCCGCCTATGGTCCGTTTGATTACACGTATTCTGGATTTCTTTTATCCTCTGGCCAAGCCCTTCATGAACAGGCAAACCTATTACTATGCCGCCTGCGGTGGTGCAAACACCCTGCTTGGCTTTGTCATCTACTACCTGTGCTTTCACTACTTCTTACACGAAGAAAACCTGGACGTTGGCTTTTATGCCATGAAGCCTCACATTGCCTCTTTTTTTATTTCTTTCATCATCACCTTCCCCATTGGTTTTCTACTCAGTAAATACATTGTGTGGAAAGAAAGCTACCTCCGTGGCAGACAACAACTTTCCCGTCACATTTTACTAGTGGCCGTATTCGTATTCATGAATTACGTGCTTCTCAAACTTTTTGTGGAGGTTTTTAACTGGTGGCCGCTTCCCAGCCAGGTGCTGACGACCTCTATTATTCTAGTGTGCAGCTACCTTGCTCAAAAGTACTTTTCTTTTAAGTAATTTCAGGTTCTATCCGAATTTCACAATTCACCGAATTGGCGATGAAACAATGCTCATGAGCTTGTTCGTGCAGACTTTTTGCCAGCTCAATCTGCTCAAGGTTCTTTAGGACGATCCGTGGTTTCAAAATCACTTCTTTAAAGCGTTCCTTTGCTCCCCCCAGGACCATCATTCCAAGCGGTTGATCCTGATATTCCACCACTTCAATTCCCTGATCAGCACAAAAATGCAAATACCACAACATGTGGCAGGAGGAAAGTGCATAGATAAAAAGTTCCTCCGGATTGTGTTTGCTACGGTCTCCACGAAACATGGGGTCCGAAGAACAAAAAAGCCTTTTTTTTCCAGCCACTTCCAGCACATGATCCCTGGAATACGAACGATAAGAACTGGTTCCCTCTCCCAGGTTCCCCGTCCATCTTACCACTATTTCATACTGATGTTCCTTCATGAACTATTCAAAATGCTTCCACCCCTGGGCTTTCAGCTCTACCAAAGAACCTGCTTTGTCACAGAGATATATTCCACTTCCTTTTGCCGTCATGTGACCAATCACCGTCATGTGTGGATTACTAGCCACCTTCTCATAGTCTGATTGGTCTACGGTAAATAACAATTCGTAGTCCTCTCCACCATTCAGGGCGGTTGTAATCGGATCTATTTCAAATTCTATTGCCGTAGAAGCCGTTTTTCCGTCAATCGGTACTTTCTCATCGTAAACCGTACAATTCAATTCACTCGCCTTACACAAGTGCATGATTTCGGAGGCCAATCCGTCCGAAATGTCGATCATAGACGTCGGTTTTACTTCCAGTTCTTTCAAAAAGGCGAGCACATCCTTTCGTGCTTCCGGTTTCAATTGTCTTTCCAACAGATAGTCGTATCCGTCCAGATCTGGTTGAATCTCCGGGTTCGTCTTAAACACTTCCTTTTCGCGCTCTAATAATTGGAGTCCCATGTAGGCACCTCCCAAATCTCCTGAAACCACTAGCAAGTCATTTTCTTTTGCTCCACTGCGATACACAACTTCCTTCTTCTTTGCTCTTCCCAGCGCGGTTACCTGAATGATCAACCCTGCGCGGGAAGAAGTGGTATCGCCTCCTACCAGATCAATCTGATATAGCTCACAGGCCTTTTGAATCCCTTCGTATAATTCTTCCAGGGCCTCTACCGGAAAACGATTGGAAACAGCAATCGAAACGGTGATTTGCTCTGCCTTGCCGTTCATCGCATAAATATCTGAAAGGTTTACCATGACCGCCTTGTATCCCAGATGTTTCAAGGGCATGTACATCAGGTCAAAATGAATTCCTTCCAGCAGGCTATCTGTCGAAACCAACATTACCTCCTCTTCATTGATTTCAATCACGGCCGCATCGTCACCCACACCTTTCAAGGTACTGGGTACCTGTGTTTTGAATCTATTTGTCAGTTTTTCGATCAGACCAAACTCTCCCAGGTCCTGCAGCTCTGTCCGCTTATCACTCATCGCTATATCATTTTAAATACAAAAAGAGCCTGTCGTTAGACGACAAGCTCTTTCTTATTATTTCATCTTACGGAATTATAATCCGAAAGCTTGTTTTACTTTATCTACGTAATCCAGCTTTTCCCAGGTAAACAATTCCACTTCTTTCTCCACAGTTGTTCCGTCTGGAGCTCTGAAGGATTTCTTAACTACCTCGTTCTTTCTTCCCATGTGACCATAGGCTGCTGTTTCACTGTAAATTGGGTTTCTCAATTTCAATCGTTGCTCGATGAAATAAGGACGCATGTCAAAAATCTCTTCAACAATTCGTGCAATTTCTCCATCGGTCATGTTTACTTTCGAAGTTCCGAACGTATCGATGAACAAACCACATGGTTTTGCCACCCCGATCGCGTAAGAAACCTGAACCAACACCTCATCACACACACCAGCTGCAACCAGGTTCTTGGCTACGTGACGTGTTGCGTATGCTGCAGAACGGTCCACTTTGGAAGGATCTTTTCCAGAGAAAGCTCCTCCTCCGTGTGCTCCTTTTCCTCCGTATGTATCTACGATGATCTTACGCCCTGTCAGACCTGTATCCCCGTGAGGACCACCAATCACAAATTTCCCTGTTGGGTTAATGTGGTAAGTAATTTGGTCTGTAAACAATGCCTGAAGTTCTGGCTTCAATTTTGCCTTCACTCGAGGAATTACGATTTCAATGATGTCTTTCTTAATCTTATCCAACATCTCTGCCTCAGAACCGAAATCATCATGCTGTGTTGAAACAACAACCGTATCGATTCGCTGTGGTTGGTTATCATCAGAATACTCGATTGTTACCTGTGATTTTGCATCTGGTCGCAAGTATGGAATCAAGTTTGGCTCATTGTTTCTGATGTAGGAAAGTTCCTGCAAAATTTTATGTGCCAAATCCAATGCCAATGGCATGTAATTGTCTGTCTCTTTGGTTGCGTAACCGAACATCATACCCTGATCTCCAGCTCCCTGATCTTCTGGGTTTACTCGCTCAACTCCCTGATTGATATCAGAGGACTGATCGTGAATCGCTGATAAGATTCCACAAGAAGTGGCATCAAACATATATTCAGACTTGGTATATCCGATTTTTGAAATTACATCACGTGCAATTTTCTGAACATCCAGATACGTATTTGTTTTAACTTCTCCGGCCAAAACAACCTGACCTGTAGTTACAAGGGTTTCACATGCTACCTTTGACGTTGGGTCAAAAGCCATAAAGTGATCGATCAACGCATCTGATATTTGATCTGATACCTTATCGGGATGCCCCTCAGATACCGATTCTGATGTAAATAAATATGACATTCTTTGTTGAGATTAAAGATTTTAGGCAGCAAATTTAGCAAATTTTTGATCAAGTTTATCTACCCTGGGAAAATTTACTTGTCTGCGCACTTTTGTGAAGTTAATATCTCCGGCTAATGTCCACCGTGTTCCATGCTTTTCATTCCTCCCGGCTGACAGCACTTTGGCAACTCTTTTTGGGCCTTTTCATTGGCCTTCACACCATCCGCATCGTATCCCAATTCTGAGACTATCTGACGGATTTCATCTAGCGTAATCTTTGCCTCTTTGTACTTTACGGTCAATTCTTTGCTCTCTACGTTTAAATCGGCAAACACCACCCCTTTGACGTAGTTTAGCTTCTCTTCAATCCGCTCTTTACAACTTCCACATTCAGCTGAAGTCTTGATTACCGCTTCTTTCTTCTGTGCCATTACGATTCCTCCAAACAGAACCATTAAGGCTAATAACATTCCTTTTTTCATCATTTTTCTTCTTTTTGTTTTTTTATTTTATATCTGATCCCGAAATACACATTTGTTCCCTGAACAGGTGCCCATATTCGGGTTGCATCAAAGTTTGGACCAAATGGGTTGTTAGACGCAATTATTGGGTCTTTTTGACGATAATTCGTCAGGTTCTCCCCCCCCAGGTAAAATTCCCAGTCGTGAAAAACGTGTGTAATTTGCGCATTCAACAGAACAAAGGCCTCCGATTCATTTTTTTCGGAAAGCGTTCCAGTCGCGTCCATCACATAAACGGGAAGTCGCTTTTTCCCAAAGTAGGATGCCGTCAGATCAAATTCCCAGCGTCTATTTCTGGTTTTATACCCTAAATTCAATAGTGATCTGTACTTCGGGATCATTAACTGCTGTTGTAACTCTCCTCCAAATCGCGAGCGAACATCCAGGTACTTGAAAGCCAATCGCATATCAAAACGAGGTAAGAGTTCCAGGCCCAATTCCGTTTGAAAACTATTTGAAAAAGAGGCGTTTTCAAGGGTCTTAAAATGGATTTCGTCTACTCGCTGATCCCGGTCCACGACCAATTGATTCTCAAAAGCCGTATGATAGTAGTCCATCGAAAGGCTCGACTCCCGGCCAAACAGTTTGAATTCCTGAACCAATGATCCTCCGACATTCCAGGAAATTTCGGGTTGCTGAATGTTCTCCAGCACCCAGTTTCTTGAACTCGCAAGCAAAGAAATATTGTCAATAATCGCATTGGCTACCCGAAAGCCTTTCCCTCCTGAAAAACGGAAGGTCAGGTGCTCATTCAACAAGTATTTCCCATGTACTCTCGGTGACAATTGAATGCCATACAGATTATGATAATCCATGCGTACCCCTGCAATCGAAGTAAAGCGAAGTCCTTCATAAGTATATTCTGCAAAGGCCCCGGGAACTATTTCCTCTCGCGGAATCCGAATACTATCCAGTTGCTGTGTCAAATCAGAATAGACAAAGCTCAGCCCTGTTTTGATTTTATGGTTCGTGTTTCCTATGATTCCGTCATAAATCGCGTTGACATAGGCCCTGGATTCCTGTCCGCTGAAGACCCGGTTTCCAAATGTGGCGGCCGTTTCGTGGTATTTCGCCTGGTAAATGACCCCGATCGACTGATAAGGCTTCTTTTGGAAGGGAAAACCAGTTTTGGCAAAAACATCTGCATGCTTGTTTTCCACGTAAACCCCATACAGGTTTGAATTAACTCCGGAACGAAATCCGTTTTGGCCCCCCTCCTTTTCTTCGTAATAGGTGTTGACTCCGATTTGTGCCTCCATTCTTTTTCCGTTGTATTTCCAACGGTTTAGAAAAGAAAGGTTTCTGCTCTGGGGAATATCCCGGAAACCATCTTTGTTTTCATCCACTTCTCCAAACATTCCCGCCACGTGTCCAAAGGCCGCTCCGTACCACTTTTTACCTACTCGTCCACCTCCATGAAGGTTGAGTTCTGCCCGGCCAAAGCGATTGCCATAGGCGTTCAAATAGAGTCTTTCGATGTTCTCCGGCTTCTTCACCTCCAGGTTGATTAGACCTGCCATGGACTCGTAGCCATTGACAACATTTCCTGTTCCTTTCGTGATTTGAATAGACTCAATCCAGGTTCCGGGAATGGCACTCATCCCAAAGGCACTTTCCAGTCCTCTCAGATAGGGAATGTTCTCCATTTGAATCTGGGTGTAAACCCCATCCAAACCCATCATTTGGATCTTTTTGGCACCGGAAACCCCGTCTGTTACATTGACATCTACCGATGCATTTGTTTCAAACGATTCCGACAGGTTGCAGCAGGCCGCCTTTCGCAATTCTCCCTCTCCAACATGCTCCACCTGCAAGGTTTTTAGCTTCAAAATACCATGGTGGTTTTTCCTGGCTTCAACAATCACTTCCGGCAATAACTGATCCGAATACAAATTGATCTCAATGATCGCGAAACGGTCCTTTTTGGTGACCACCAGCGTGTCATTGAGGTATCCGAAGGCAGAAATGATTAAGGTGTCTGGAAAGTCCTTTCCCAGAACCAACTCAAAGGTTCCTTCTTCATTCGTGACAGCTCCTCGCTTATATTTTAAAGATTTGATTTTGGCTCCTATGAGCACTTCTCTTTCTTTTTCCATGTTGCCATAAACAACTCCTTTCAACTGGCCAAATCCATATATAAAAACCAGTATGAAAGACATGGATATGATGTATTTCATCCTTTTTTGTTTTCAATGTTCCAAAATGGTGCCGATCAGTACCGACACATGGTTCTGTGAAAACAAATTCTAGATTCGAAATACCTGATGTGCTATGAGAATAGATCTCCCGGTCCGGAAGAATTGATGCTCCCTCAGAAAAGGAATAACTGGTCGTTGGTCATAAACAAGCTCGCTCTTATCCTGATCTAAAACAGGAATCGCAATGAATGTCGTTACAACATCTTCCGCCTGCCCTCCTTCATTTAACTCAAAATCTGCGGCAAGCTTATACACCAGCATGTCTTGAACACAGCATGGGTCTTCCATGCAAAAGTCATGTTCTTCACTCTCCGCTTCCGAGCAATGTTTTTCTTCCGCTCCGCTCTCCGAACAACAAGATTCTTTCTCTTTGGCTTTACAAGGGTCCTCAGATGGAAGCAAGTAACTGATCTCCATCCCGTCCTTCGGACAATGATGTCTGAATACCTGAACTCCCACCGTCCCCGAAAAAATCAGGACAATGAGCAACAAAGAACTTATTTGTCTCAACGCATTCATTTCCACAAAGGTAATTCATTTGGTGCTTTGCCCCAAAAAGGCTTCACGCGAGTCTTGGATTCTTATCGGTTCTCCAGTTCATCCAGTGCCCGCGTTCCAAAACCATCTCCCTTATATAGGCGACCAGTCTCCTTTTCAAGGACCAAAAAGGCTGGAAAAGCATGTCTAGCATCACGAAGCAGTTGCTCTCCCTGCGTCTGACTAAAATAATCCCAGGCTCGAAAGACCTCCGCTGCCCCTTTCAATTCCTCGGCATAACTCCCTAACTTATTCTCCTCTTTCGTAAAGACAGCATAGGCTATTTTAAGTTCTTTTTCTCTGGTTTTCAATCGTTGGATCAAAGGGACCGTTTCATGGCAATAGGGGCAATTTGGCAGGGAAAGAATAATCAGATCATATTTTTCACCTTCGATCTTCAAATCTACTTTTTTGTAGTCGTTGGCAAACTGTCCCTGATAAATGGGGTAGCGATAAAATCCGAAACCAAACAATGTTCCTCCCAGAAGCAATAACAAGATCCATTTCAAGCCTTTCTTTTTTCCGGCAAGCAAACCACCCAAAAGCCATCCGGAAAAGACGCTAGCGATGAATAGAAGGAAATAAATCAATCCCTTGGAGAAGGTCCAGGCCAGGCCCCAGGAGGTCATGATTCTTTCCACGTCTTCCATAAAATAGGCGAGCAATGCCGCTAAAATCAGACAAATGATACTTAAAAGCCACTTCATGCCTCAAAGATAAGTGCTTATTCTCTGTCTTATTTAGAATTGTTTTTAATAATTCCACTAATTTTGTATTTCGAAATCAGTAGATCATGAAAGTTCCAGTAACCGTATATTCTGAAATGACCCCTAACCCGGTCACCATGAAGTTTGTTGTTAACAAACACCTACTCCCTTCAGGAGAATCAGTGGAATTCGATTCGTACAGTGAAGCAAAGGGCTTTTCTCCCCTGGCGGAAGAATTGTTCCAGTTTCCCTTTGTACGCGGAGTTTTCATCGCCAGCAATTTTGTGACGATTACCAAAACCGATGCACTTTCCTGGGACATTATCAATATGGAATTGCGGGAGTACATCAAAAACTGGATTGCCGACGGAAAGGACGTTTTGATTCAAAAACCGGCTCCGAAACCTCATCCTGAACATCAAGATCAGGTACATTATGAATCTTCTGACTATGATCAGGCGATCGTTGATTTGCTCGACCAGTACGTCCGTCCTGCTGTGGAAGGTGATGGTGGAGCCATCGATTTTAGAGGCTATAAAGATGGGATTGTTACCGTCGCCCTTAGAGGTGCCTGTTCCGGCTGTCCTTCCTCGACTGCAACGTTGAAAGGGGGAATCGAAAACCTCTTGAAACAGCACCTTCCTGAAGTCCAGGAAGTTGTTGCGGAAAACGCCTAAGCAAAAGTTGTCTTTTTTTTCTATCTTGTTACTCGATTATCCGAAGTAAACAAGCGTCTTATGAAAAAAATAATTCTGACATTGACCCTACTGGGTAGCTTTGTCCTGTTGAATTCATGTAAAAGTGGAGAAACTGACCCCTCCACCAATGAAACGTCCCAAAAAGAGTCTGATGAGCAGAAACAGGCAGAAAATATGGACTCCTTTGCTTTTCTGAAAGAGCTAGCACCGAAGAAATCCTTTAGCCCTGAAGAGCTTGCGCGCTTGTGTACTTTTCTGTATAAAAAAGAGATTGTCCTGTCTGGATACCCCTATGCTTATGCTGCCGATACGGAAATCGAATTTGTTCCGAATTCCACAGGAATACTCAATGCCAAAAACAACTCGATCAGTTCTACCGAAGTCAAAATCAAATTCAAAGAAGGAACTGAAAACAGAAAATTGAAAGCTGGAGAACTCTTCGCTGTCAAAGGCAAGATTGATGTAGAATTCGCTGCTGATGAACAATGGGGAAACACAACGACCATTAAAATCTGGGATGCCGAATTCGTTGAATCTGTTCAGGACACCAAAGGACAATTGAGTTCCATTGATCAGCTCGATTTAACTGTTCCCGTCTATTGTGGTGATCTTCATTCGCTCATGCATCAGCACTTTGAAGCTATTCGGGGAAAAGGGAATATTACGGTCACAGGCGACTATCAGTTGACGATCACTTCCAAAACTTCATACGGGACCCACTGGAATGTCACCCTGGGGAAACAAACTCCGATTCGTTGCTACACGAAAGAAGAACCAAATAATGATCGCTTGAATCAAATTCGTTCGGAGGGAAAACAAATTTCAGCACAGGGTGTTCTTCAGGCGGTTCAAATGGGGGGTGTGGACCTTGAAGAATGCGTTATTTTGAATAAATAGCGAAAATCCGAAGCATTTTTATGGAATTTTCGATGATGCCTCATCTCAAAGGGGAAATCATTAAAATCGAATGCCATGAAAATTTTTGCTTTTTATCTTTTTTTACTGTGTTCCGGAAGTCTTCTCGCTCAGGGTGCTCTGGGAGAAGTCGTCGGGACTGTCCTATCCAAGGTTGACAATAGCCCCGTCTACAATGCTCGTGTACAAGCCGTTTCGAATGGGACCTACTACCGGGCACTCACCGATCCAGACGGACGATTCCGAATTTCTGCCATTCCTTCCGGGAAATATTACTTCTCTGTCATTTATAAGGGCGATACCATGTCGAATATTCCTGCAGACATCTCTCCAAATGGAATTGAAAACCTGGGAAGTTTGGTCTTTGAAAGCAAGGTGCTGGAGATCGAAGCCGCCGATGTTGTCTACGACACCAAAAAAATACGCCTGAAATACGGAGTGAATCCAGAAGTTAAAATTGACCATACCGAAATCAGTCGCAGTCCTCAAAAATTTGATCAAAAAGCGATGATCGCCTCTATGACCAGTGATGTAAAACTGACAGATGACGGAGAACTCGTATTCCGTGGAGCACGAAAAGGAGATATGGTCTACATGATGGATGGCGTCAAAACCACTTCTATCGTTGCGGTTCCAAGTGCATCAATCGGAACCATGATGGTCTACTCCGGTGGTTTACCCGCCAAATATGGAGATACTGTCGGAGGAGTGGTCGTTATGGAAACCCTCAGTTATTTCGACTTGTATCGTATTTGGGAGGCCCAACAAATCCGAAACTCCAAATAAGATAATGCGTCCTCTTCTGTTTTAGATTCGGACAGGCTCCATTTTGGGGCCTTTTTTGTTTAAAACCCGTATTTTTTCGGCAAAAACAGTCTTTTATTCATCTTTCATGCAACTTTTCTTAAAAATCGGGAGTCTCATAAAGCAATCACTCATTTTAAGCGATTAACTAAACCAAATTCATCATGAAAAAATTACTACTTGCCTCTATTGCTTCCTTTTCAACGGTACTTTCGGCCTGGTCTCAATGTACTTATACCTTGCAGCCCGATGCCCACGACGGAAAGGACGCTTCGGTCTATAGCCTGAACTGCGACGAACCCTACGCACTGGAAACGGGCTATTGTGTAACTAAAAATTTTGGGAACTGGCAAAATCTACACGTTGCCGGGTGGACCTGGTCGAGTTCACCGGCAATAAGAAGAAGTTTCCTGGAATTTGATTTGTCCCAGTTTGAAGGAAAAAATTGTCAGGTGCTCAAAGCAGAGTTGGTCCTCTATGCCCAAACAAATGGCCAGGATCACTGTGGCTCTTCTAGTGGCTGGCATCCCTGTAAGGACAATAGTTTTCACATCAATAGAGTGACGGAACCCTGGCAGGAGCATCAAATCAATTGGAAAAATCAACCGACCATCAGCTCTTCCAGCACTTCAGAAAGTCAAATTACGATTGGCGATTCAAGTGTCAATCAATATCACAATTATACCATTGATATTACTGATATGGCCAATTTTTGGATGGCCTATCCGGACAGCAATTACGGTGTTCGAATGAGCCTGATTGATGAATCCTTTTATCACTCTGTTAACTTTGCTTCTTCAGATCACGCTGTAGCGGCCCTTCACCCCAAACTGGTGCTGACCATGAGCTGCGGTCAGGAAACTTTCTGTAGCAATCTATTGCAGGGAAGGATTTTCGATGACCTTGATCAAAGTTGTTCTGATTCCGATGGTGATCTCGGATT
>SBGX01000032.1 GCA_006226425.1 Bacteroidota bacterium
TGTGACGGAGATGGAGTAACAAACGGAACAGAAGGTACCGACGGTACTGACCCAACGGATCCATGTTCTATGAATCCATCCAGTGTAACGGTAACACAATCCGGAGCATGGCTAGCAGCCGACTGTGATGGTGATGGAGTGACGAATGGAACGGAAGGAACTGATGGTACGGACCCAACAGATCCATGTGACTACAATACAGCAAGCATGACCTTGGCTCAAACAGGAGATTGGTTGACAGCTGATTGTGATGGAGACGGAGTGACGAATGGAACGGAAGGCACCGATGGTACGGACCCAACGGATCCATGTTCGCATAATGTTTCTAGTATCACATTGACTCAAACAGGAGATTGGTTGACAGCCGACTGTGACGGAGATGGAGTAACAAACGGAACAGAAGGAACGGATGGTACGGATCCAACGGATCCATGTTCTATGAATCCATCCAGTGTGACGGTAACACAATCCGGAGCATGGTTAGCAGCCGACTGTGATGGCGATGGAGTTACAAATGGAACGGAAGGAACCGATGGTACGGACCCAACGGATCCATGTTCGCATAATGTTTCTAGTATCACGTTGACTCAAACAGGCGATTGGTTGGCAGCTGATTGTGATGGAGACGGAGTCACGAATGGAACAGAAGGCACCGATGGTACCGATCCAACGGACCCATGTTCTTTCAACAAAGGAAGCATTACTCTGACTGTTACTTCAACCGTTGAGTGTGATGAAGTCGAAATTCCGGAAGTATTTACGCCGGATGGAGACGGAACCAATGATGTGTTCGAAATCAAAGGAATTGAACATTTCCCAGGAAATCACCTGATCATCTTTAACCGATGGGGGAATGTGGTCTTTGAAACAGACGACTACCAGAATGACTGGAAAGGTGTTTCAACAAGTAAGTACAACCTGAGTGGCGAAGAGTTGCCGTCTGGTACATACTATTACTTGTTTGACACCAAGACAGAATCGAAAGGAATAATTAAAGGTTATGTGTACATTGAAAGATAAACGAGGCATTATGAGAAATTTCAGAAATAGTTTATTAGTCCTTGTGAGTTTGTTGGGTGGATTTTCATTCGCCCAACAAGACCCTCATTTCACACAGTATTTTGACAATACATTGTTCGTGAATCCCGCTTATGCAGGAAGTAGAGATATGTTGAATGTGACCACGATTCACCGGGAACAGTGGGTTGGATTTACTGGACGTCCCAGGTCAACGACCATGAGTATTCATTCGCCGCTTAAATACAGATCGGTTGGACTTGGTTTAACGGCTGTAGCGGATGAAGTGGGTCCGATTCGACAAACGATGTTTTACGGAGACTTTTCGTACTCGTTGAAGTTTAAAAGAGGCTCCAAACTCGTTTTTGGTTTGAAGGGAGGATTGAACATGATCAGTATTGGAAAAGCCACGTTGGATGCGATAACAGATGGAGACCCCAAACTAAATCAAAGCATCAGGAATAAGGTAAATCCAAATTTTGGTGGAGGAGTTTACTATCATGCCGATCATTTCTTTGCTGGCATTAGTGTGCCAAGAGTTCTTGAGCAGAGCTATGATGTTACATCAACAAACCTTGAAAGAAGGCATTATTTCTTAGTGACAGGGGGAGTTTTTAAGGCAAATAGTGAGTGGAAATTGCGTCCGTCTGTCCAATTAAAATTCACTGAAGGAGCTCCACTAAGTGCGGATTTTTCAATAGCCGGAATCAGCAATGATAAATTATGGATTGGAGCTATGTACCGTTTAGATGCAGCGTTTGGAGTGTTCACACAATATCAGATCACGAATCAGTTTAAAATAGGTTTTGCATCAGAATTTGGAACACAGGCCATTCGAAACTACAATTATGGTACTTTTGAGGCCTTGTTGTCATACGATTTTGTATTTAAGAAGGAAGGAATTAGATCACCAAGATATTTCTAGATATCGATGAGAAGATATTTGTTTTTTGTTTGTCTGGTAGCACATACCTGCATATTGGCCCAATCGGGAAAATTAAAGAAGGCGGATGCCCATTTTAGTCGAATAGCCTACGCATCGGCTGCTGAAATCTATGAACAGTTGTTGGGAACACGTTCAGAGTCGTCCGCAATGGTTTCTAGGTTAGCATATTGCTATTATCAGATGGGGCAGGTGGAAGAAGCCGAAATTCACTACCGGAAGTTGGTTGAATTGACTGGTTCAACCTTTGATGATACCCTGGATTATTTCAATTTTGCACAGGTATTGAAACAAAACGGGAAGTATAGAGAATCGGATGTTTGGATGAAAAAGTATCACAAGTTGTCAAGTGAAGATTCGCGGGCAAGAGAATTTATTCAGAATGAGAATTACATCCAACAAATAGAACGATCGGGAAATAAGTTCACAGTGGATCATTTGAACTTCAACTCGAAGGAAGCAGATTTCGGAGGCTATCAAATTCAGAATCAGGTGTATTTTGTTTCCGGGAGGACCGATCATCCCCAAATCAAAAAGAATTGGGCCTGGAACAATATGAATTTTCTGGACTTGTATACCATTGAGCGGGATACCGGGAACACTTATGGAAGTCCTAAAATTTTCACGAAGCGAGTAAATACCAAGTTTCATGAAGGGCCAATTTGTTTCACTCCGGATGGGAAGAGGGTATTCTTCACAAGGAATAATATTGCGTCTGGACCGGAACGAAAAGACAAGAAGGGAATTCAAAACCTGAAACTTTACATTGCCGATGTCGTGCAGAACGATATCTGGTTGAACGAAAGAGAGTTCAAGTATAACTCGAAAGAATACTCCATTGGTCACCCAAGCGTTTCTGCTGATGGAAAGGAACTTTATTTTGTTTCAGATATGCCAGGAGGATACGGAGGGGCGGATATTTATCGGGTTCAAATACTCGAAAATGGTGAGTTTGGAAAACCGGAAAATTTGGGTGAGACGATCAATACGGAAGGACAGGATATGTTTCCCTGGATCAATCAGGAAGGCTTGTTGTTCTTTTCGTCAGACGGACACACCGGTTTGGGAGGTCTGGACATCTATGTTGGTTTACCAAATCGCTCTGGGACTTATACCCGAATCTTGAATGTTGGAAAACCAGTCAACTCAAGTAGAGATGATTTTGCATTCATCATGGACCAAAGTTCGGTGAAAGGGTACTTTTCTTCGAATCGTCCTGGTGGCGAAGGAAGCGATGATATCTATGCCTATCGATTGGAAAGCCCGATTAGAAAAGGGTTGATTATTGACGGTGTGGTCAAGGATGCGGCCAATAAGAACGCAATTTATTTGGCAAAAGTTCTATTAAAGGATTCTCTGGGGAATATTCTGGCTGAAAAAACAAGTGATTCCGAAGGATATTTTGAATTCGAAATAGACCCGGACAACCAATATACGGTAGAGGTACAGAAAGAAAAGTTTTTCACGAACATGGTCAGTATAAGCACAAAAGAAGTGCCTGAAGATGGAGTGATTAAAACGAGTATCTTGTTGGATGAAGATACGGGAATTAGCTTGTTTGGAACGATCGTAGATGCTGAAACACGACGACCAATTGAAAACGTGAAAGTAGGTATTGAGGACTTTGACATAGAGCAAAACTCTAAGGATTACCTGACCGATCAATCGGGATTGTTCAATGGTCCGGTGAAGGGATATAAGGTCGGAGATGAATTAAATTACAAGATTACACTCGAAAAGGAAGGTTATTACAAAAAGATGGTCTTGTTTTCTTATCCGATTGAAAAATTGGAGCCGATCAACATCCAACAGTACCTAAATGTTTCGATGGATCGTATTGATACTGAAAATCCAAAGGATTCCATGTATTATACCGAGGAAGGAAATCCGATTAAAGAAGGTGGCGATCTGGCCGAATTGATCGATATCAAACCCATTTACTTTGATCTGAATAAATACAATATCAGATCAGATGCAGCGGTGGAATTGAACAAGATTGTAGAGATCATGAATAAGTATCCAGGAATGGTTGTTGAGTTGGGATCTCACACAGATTGTCGTGGAAGCAAAGCCTATAACGCACGACTTTCGGACCGACGAGCTAAGGCCTCAGCTAACTACATTAAAAAGCGAATTTCAAATCCGGAAAGAATTTATGGAAAAGGATACGGAGAATCTAAATTGATTACGAATTGTCCGTGTGAAGGGTCTGTAAAATCTTCCTGTTCGGAAGAAGAGCATCAAAAGAACAGACGTACGGAATTCCTGATTATTAAGTTGAATCAGAAAGTCAAAGTGCGTAATGCAGCGATTGATAAACGCTAATTTCGACTAGAGCATACTTTTAGAGCACCAATAAAGTGGCTTTGTTCCATTGGGGATGAAGTTTCCTGGATGAACCAAAAGGGAAGTATGTTACCTTTGTCCTGATCTAAACGCATGGGATGAAATTCAAAGATTATCAAATCTCCACGAAACTGAAGCAGGAATTGGATCGATTAGCTCTGGTGAAACCAACGGATATCCAGTTCAAGTCGATCAGGCACATTTTAGAGGGGGAGGATGTATTTGCTGTGGCCTATACCGGAACAGGTAAAACGGCCGCCTTTGTCATTCCAATTCTGGAACTCATCCAGCGACGAGGAAAAAAAGAAAAGGGAGTTCAGGCCATCGTATTGGTGCCAACGAGGGAACTAGCCTTGCAAATTAGTGGCGTGTTTGATGAAATTGGACGAGGACTTTGGGTTCGTACGGTATGCATTCATGGAGGAGTTGATCAGGAGGGGCAAAAAGAACTTTTGGACCAGGGAGCCCAGGTGGTTGTTACAACACCGGGGAGGATGTTTGATTTGGTGGCCCAGGGTACCTTGAGTCTAAAGCAGGTAAAACATCTGGTGCTCGATGAAGCCGATTTGATGTTGGACATGGGCTTTCGGAAAGACGTGGAGGATTTGGTCAAGAAATTACCTGCCAGAAGACAGAACCTCTTCTTTTCGGCGACCATCAACAAAAAAATCAAGTCCTTTGCTTATCAGATCGTACGCGATGCAATTCGAATTCAACTCTCTCCTAAGAATCCGGTTGCCAAAACGATCGATCATGCCGTTGCATTTATTGAAATGGACGACAAACGTTTCTTCCTGGAAAACATATTGAAAGAGTATGAGGAAAGTCGTTTTTTGGTGTTTGTCCGTACAAAAGTGCGTGCTGAAAGGGTAGTAAAGGCTATGGAGCGTGTTCATGTAGAGACCAGATTTCTGCATGGCGGCCTGGATCAAAAAGAAAGATTGGAAATTTTGGATGCCTTTCGGGAGAATCGAATTCGGGTACTGATCACAACCGATGTGGCAGCGAGAGGGATTGATATTCCAAATGTGGAATATGTCATTAACTATGATTTACCTGAGTATCCCGAAAATTATGTCCACCGGGTAGGAAGGACAGGACGAGGAAAACAACGGGGACAGGCATTATCATTTTGTGCCGAATCGGAACTAGAATTGCTGGAAGAAATAGAGGATTATACCGGTGAGGAAATCGTGCGTTATGAATTGGACAAGCAAAGCTATCGGGAAATTTTATTCGACTCGGAAGAGGATGGGGATGATTGGCAGAAATTATTGCGAGATGCCAACAAGGAGGATGGAACGGAAGAAAACTGGTAAGTTTTAGGAGATAAACTGTAGCTGGTCAAGATCAACTTTCATACGGGCAAATCCAAAACGGACGGTCACTGTTTTTTCCGAGAGTTCTTCCACAATCCCTTTTTCTTTACCTGAAATTAGACGAACGGTAGAACCAACCTTAATTTTTTCCTGTTGCTGCTTGCTTTTCTGTTTTTGAGTAGTCGTTTGTTTCTTCTTGCTCGTTTCTTTTTTAGCACGGGCTTTTACCTGAATAGAAAGTTGTTTTTCCTTTTCTCGTTGTAGAAAGGCTCGCAGTTCTTTAAGAAGTTCCTGATTCTCCTTGAGTTTTCCTTTTTTCAGTTGAAATCGCTGAATGTAGGATTCCAGGATCTTACCGCTTTCAATAAATTTTTCTTCCTGAGCCGATTTGCGTTGGATACGTTCCGAATTCAACTGCAATTTCTTGCGTTGTGCCAGGAAGTATCGACGGGCTTCATCTGCTTCTTCCTGAGCTTCCCGATGCGCTTGATTCAGTTCTTCGAAGTAGTTTTTTTCCCGTTGAAGCTCGGTTAATATTTGATCCATCCGAACCCGACTGTGATCAATTTTTGTTTTGGCTTCTTCAATTAATTCGGGGTCAATGCCATTGGCTGCTGCAACTTCAAAAGTGAAAGAACTTCCGGGCTGTCCGGGACTGAATTTGAACAGGGGTTCCAGACTGTCTGAATCGAAAAGCATACAGCCGTTATAGGCGTTTTTAAGTCGGTCGGCCTTGAGCTTGATGTTGTTGTAGTGGGTGGTGATTACCCCGTAGGATTTTTTATTATATAATTCCTCGAAAAAGACTTCTGCGAGTGCTCCTCCTAATTCCGGATCCGATCCCGTCCCGAATTCATCCAATAAAAGAAGGGTCTTTCGGTTGGAGAGTTCGAGGAAGTGCTTCATTCTCCGAAGACGGTAGGAATAGGTGCTGAGTTCATTTTCGATGGACTGATGATCTCCAATATCGGTTAGCACGTGCTGGAAAAAGGACATCTTGCTATTGGCATCGCAAGGCACAAGGAGTCCCGATTGTAACATAATTTGAAGGAGTCCCACCGTCTTTAGGGTAATGCTCTTTCCTCCGGCATTAGGTCCCGAAATGACCAACATCCTTGCGAATTTGTGCAAAGTGATATTTTGAGCTTCGGTTTTTTTGCCACTATCCCGATTACTCCTCCATAAGATCGGATGCCTGGCTTGAATGAGTTCTATTTCCTGATCCTCTGATAGGTGAGGCAGCTCACATTCCAGACGCATGGATAAATTAGCTTTGGCCTGAATGAAATCAAGTTCGCAGAGCACCTGCTGATATGCTATGATCAAATCAAGGTGCTCAGACAACTCCCTGGTCAGGAGCTTTAGGATACGATAAATCTCTTTTTTTTCTTCATCGATCAAGCTGTCCATCTCGCGGTTGGCTTCCAGATTGATCTCGGGTTCAATGAAGGTGAGGCTCCCCGTTTTGGAAGAACCCAGTACGGAGCCGGAAACTTGTCTCTTATAGGTGGAGAGGACGGTTAAAACGCGTTTCTCATTAATGAAAGTTTCTTTGGTTTCTGCCAGATAACCCAACTTGTTGAGTTGCCGAACAACTTTGTCAAAATTCCGGTTAATCCGATGCCGAAGAACTTTTTGTCCATCTCGGATTTCTGATAGCTTTTCTGAAGCATCGTTTCGAATCTCTCCCTGATCGTCAAAAACTTTCTTAATCGCCAGGACGAGTACATCTGTATAGTAGCAATTTTGTACCAGTTCACTTAGCAAAGGATAATCCCGATCCCTTTTTGAAAAAAAGGTCAGGAGGCGATTCGTTAATTCGGAGGCCTGAAGAATTTTCAGCACTCCTTCGCTATTCAAAACGGCATGTTTGATTTGCAACAACTTAATTTCCGCCTGAATCTCATGAAAAAATAGTTGGGGAAAGGCTTCTCCTACTGTGAGGATATTGCAAAACTCTTTCAAACGATACAGATCTGGGATCACTTTTGCGGCCTGTTCCTGAGGAGCTAGATTTTCCAAACGGGATTTGGCTGTTTCTCCTCTGGCAGCACCACTTAGCCAGCTTCTGATTTGCTCAAATTCAAGATCGCGTAGAGTCTGATCATCAAAGGCCATAGCAATCAGACTTTAACTCCCATGAGGCAAACGTCATCAATCTGCTCCTGGTTTCCTTTCCACTCTTCAAAGCGCTGTTGAACAATTTCAGACTGCTTCTCCATAGGGAGTTCATGGATTTCGATGAACATTTTTCTCATTTGAGAGATTTTAAACTTCTTTTCATTTGGACCTCCAAATTGATCTCCGTAACCATCTGAAAAAAGGTAAATCGTATCCCCCTTTTGAAGTTGGAAGGCGTGATTATTGAAGAGGGGCAATTGCCCGTTCCTGGTTTCTCCAATCCCAAACTTATCTGGTTTAAGGGTGATCACCTCTCCTTCACGTACAATGTAGGCAGCTCGATTCCCACCAGAAAATTCGAACATCAGGGTTTTTCGGTCAATGGCACCCATGGCAATATCCATTCCGTCTCGAATTGTTGAGAAGCGCGAACTTAGGATATTGAACAGACCAATATTCAGGTAATTGAGGGCAGCGGCACAGGAATTCACCTGTTGGTCCGAGAGGCCCAATTGCAAGAACGTTTTTCCAATGATAGACAACAAAGCCCCTGGCACCCCATGTCCGGTACAATCTCCAACAGCAAATACAGTCACATTTTCACTTCCCGGATCACTGGGTTTACCAATAAAATAGAAATCCCCACTGACGATGTCCTTCGGGCTGTAATAAACAAATGACTCGGGCAAAATCTCGTTGAAATAATCCCTGGAAGGAAGAATGCTGTCCTGGATCAATTTGGCATAATTGATACTGTCGAGAATGTTCTTGTTACTCTGCTCAATGATGTGTTTCTGAAGGGAAATCTCCTCTTTTTGTGAGCTCAATTCCCGGTTCGTCTTTCTTCGTACCAGGTTGATGTAAAACAGTAGGGAAACGACGAGGAGGGCAAAAATGACACCACCTATGAAAACATTTCGTACAATGCGTTCTCTTTCTGCTTCCAGTTCTCTTTTCTCCAGTTCTATCCGCTGGAACTCGAGCTCTTTGTTCAAAAGATTCACTTCCTTATTGTCCAGATTGTCTTCCAGTTCAAGGATGAGATCCTTGATGTCGTCCCCCAAACGGTTCTTTAGAATTTTGTTCATGACACCTGGGAAACCAGGATCTTTAAAAAAGGTCTCAATGGCATCCTGCCAGTCCGTATTTTGAGGATAAATCAATCCGTGCCCAAGTCGTTCAATTTTGAACATAGACTGCCGCTTGACCTTGAAGCCCTGTTGAAAGGCGGTAATGTAATTCGGCAATTCCGAATAACCAAATGAGTTTGGAGTATGCGATATCTTTTCAATGACTTCGATTCCTGTCTGAACATATTTAATCTTAAGACCCGGAATCAGGTATTGAATTCGTTGAACGTCTTCTTCAAAAGTGGTGTTTCTGACAACGTAAGCGGTTGCATTCCGAAAGTGCTTCACGAACTGATTGGTGTCTTCAACGATAGGAAGGTCTTCACTGCAGACCATGACCTCCAGATCAGGCATATAGCTTGGTGAAAACTGGACTTCCTTCATACGTTGACGAGTAAAAGAAAAGGAGCAGGCCCCAAACTCACCAGCCCTGCCGGTCATGATGTGCTGATAGAGATTTCCGAAGGAACTTGCCCGTTTAAATTCGATTTCTATGTCAACACCGTAGCGTCTTTCCAAAAAATCAAACAAGTGAAGGATCAGATCGTACTCAATTCCTTCATACTTCCCCTTTTTTTTGATGATGAAATTCTCAGAGTCGTAATAATTGATCACCACTTTTCCTTTTCGTCGTTCTACAATACTGGACCAGGAATCCTGAGCCAGGAGTCCCTTGACAAAAAGCATAGTGAGTAGAAGGATGAGTAGCCGTTTCATGATCATCCGCAAAACTATAAAACTTTATCTTTTGATAAGAACAGAAGCGAATATTTGTTGCCCCTTTCGATAGTGAATGAGATAACTTCCCCTCGAAATATTTGTGAGATTTATTTTTCCCTGACTAATTTCGGATTGGGACCAGCTTCCCAAAAGTCTTCCGTGAAGGTCGTAAAGATTGATTTGTTGAATTTGCTTCGCTGCATCAGCTGCTATAAATAAATCGTCCGAAACAGGTTGTGGATAGAATATGGAATGGCCTGAAACAGCATGTTTTGGGATATCGGCCGAAGAGATGTCCGGTTCGCCGGATGCTAACCATAAAGCTGCGTTTCTGACCATTTGCCCATATGAAGTGTTTGGATCATAATTTTCTTTTCGTTCACCGATTTGGAAGTAGGCCAGTCTACCTGTTTCCTGCTCATCGTCCAGGGCTGTTCGTTTGACAAAAGCCGTCGTATGCGCTTGTGACGCTGGACTTGCATTATTGGAACATATAGGAGTAATATCCCCACTTTGATACCCGAAACTTTGTCCCTGAATAAAAGCCATGTTGTGATAGATTTCATCATAGACGGAAAACGCTGGATACCTGCTTCCTGACCTGTTCGAGCCTTCCAACATTGGATTTTGATCCCAACTGGCAGGTGGTAATGTACTTGAGAATGGAACCTGATAACTTGACACAAAATGTCCATAGGAAGTGTTGAAAACATCATATTGATATAGATTCGCACTCCAACTATTCATTTCTGAACTGGTCCCAAAAAGAGATTCAATTAAAATGTCTTTTGACAGAGTTCCACTAATATCGTTGTACAAACCGTGATGAAGCGCTAAAATTCCGCCACCTTCTTCAACATAGTCAATCATAGCCCGTTGGATGGGTTCCGTAACTCCGGTTGACCAGTGCTTGTAGAAAACTAGTCCATCAAAGGTGCTGAAATAACTGTGGATGCTTTGCTGATCATTGATATCGAAAGGGAGGCTTTCTCCAGTGATGTTTAATTCGCTGACCGAAAACAAAAAAGGATCGTTCGGTGAATTCGCGGCTAACAAACTTTGAAGATTTGTATAGTCGGCAGGAAGGTTATCTCCTCCGCCGTAGTTGCAAGGGACATCATTTTGTTTGTTGGCCGCCGAACAATTGGATTCATCAAGGGCCCCGCCATGTAGAATAAGAAGTTTGTATTCCTGATTGATTGACTGTTCCGTTGGATAGCTTTCCATGACATTGATTAGGCTTCGGGCAGCGTGTGCTACCGTTTGAGGATACCAATCCCGGGTGGTGATAATCCTGGATCGGGCGGCATCGGCAAATTCAAATTGCTCGTTTGCACCAGAGATCAGTACCGGATCGTTTTCGAGGTAGTTCACATCAAGTGATTGATAAGCCTGATCGGTAGCAGCCTCAGGATACCCTGCAGCATTTTGTCCTTTTAAGATACTTAATCCGAGCGCTTCTCCTCCGGGTCCAGTGGTATTAGGAATTCTCCAGAATACACTTAGGGAAGAACCGTGGCACTGACTGAGTACCGGTTTTCCAGATTGCAAGGCTTCTAGAGCAAGTTCATTGATCTTTTCAGCACATAGCTCAATGATGGCTGCTTCAACCAATCTGTCTCCACTTCCCTGACCCTGGTATGAACCATCTACCCGATAGGCAAGGGCTCCTGTACCACCTGCAATAGCAAAAGCATCGTACTGGCCCATGTCCTGAATATCGAGGATGCTTCCTCCGGAATATAGAAAGTTTGGGGTGGGATTGAGCTGTTCATTCCAGGGCAACCCAAAGTGAGATTGAAATTGTTGTTGGAACTGGGCGTATGAACTACCCGAGAGCGAATTAGCTGTTTCTTCGATATCAGTTCCGATCGGGAGCATGTAGGTAGATACAGAGTCGGCATCCGTGCTTCGAACATCTACTTGATAACCCGCAGCTCGAAGACCTTCATAAAAAACGATGTACTCACTGTAATAACAAGATTCGTGTGGGGCGAATAACAGCACTTTTTTCGTTTGGGCAAAAGTTTGCGTTAGGATGAACTGAACGAAAATAGACGAAACAAGGATTTTGGAAGAGAAAGATAAAAGTGGTGTCATAGGTTAAATATGTGGGTGTTCGGGACCTTTAATATAAGGAATTCGTCTGATAACGATTAGAAATATCTACATTTGTTTCAAAAAAATCATGCAGATTATATCCTTTAACGTGAATGGAATTCGTGCTATTGCCAAGAAAAATTTTATGGGGGACGTTCGTCAAATGAATCCCGATATTTTGTGCTTACAAGAGACAAAGGCAACCGCAGAACAGGTGAAGGAAACCCTCCATGAATTGGAAGATTATCACATTTTTGCGCATGAAGCGGAAAAAAAAGGATATTCTGGAACGGCTATTCTCAGCAAGGAAAAACCTATTTCGGTCCAAAAAGGGATTGGAATTGACGTCCATGATCAGGAAGGTCGGGTGATTTGTGCTGAATATCAGGATTTTTTCCTGGTAACGGTCTACGTACCAAATTCAGGGGGAGAATTATTGAGATTGGAATATAGACAGGAATGGGATAAAGCGTTTTTGAATTACCTGAAAGAACTGGAAAAGAAAAAACCGGTTGTAACCTGTGGCGATTTCAATGTGGCGCACAGGGAGATTGATTTGAAGAATCCAAAATCCAACTATAATAAAAACGCTGGATACATGCAGGAAGAAATTGACGGAATGGATGCTTATGTAGCTTCCGGCTTTCGGGACACTTTTCGAGAAAAGAATCCCGAGGAAATCAAGTATTCCTGGTGGAGCTACCGGGCTGGAGCCAGACAGCGGAATGTAGGCTGGAGAATCGACTATTTTCTATGTTCAGAACCCTTTCTTCCGAGGGTAAAATCGGCATTTATCTTGAACGAGATCATGGGCTCTGATCACTGCCCGGTAGGGATCGAAATCTAAAGATCGGAAACAACACAACTTTTTGTCATGTCTCTTCGTTAGAGAAAGGAGGACTTATGATCAGATCGGTATTTTTGGGGTTGACAATTTGCAGCTGTGCTTTGCTTGGTAGAACGCAGTTTTTGTTTGATTATTCCCCTGAAATTCCTGTTCTGAAAGGAACTGACACATTACATTTGGCCTGGTCGGGTGGCTTGAACTATGCGCAACTATCCCAAATAGATTTTGACTTCGACGGAGATATGGACCTTTTCGTCTTTGACAGGAGTCAAAACAATGTACGCCTATTTGAAGCGGTTCAATCGGGGGGAACGTATCGATACAAAGCATTTCCACATGCTCGAACCCTTTTTCCACCGGAGGTCAGTTCCCGAGTGGCTTTGCTCGATTATGATGGGGATGGGAGGAATGACCTGTTCACGCATTCGAATAGTGGAATCATGGTATTTCGCAACGTGGGAAGTGCCCAGCAGGGGCTTCAATGGGAGTTGGTAAATCCCCTGATTTATTCCACCAACAATGAAGGAGATCCCGGACATTTGTTTGTCAGTGCCAGCGACATTCCGGCCTATGTTGATGTGGAAGGAGACGGAGACATAGATGTATTGACCTATCACATTGGAGGAGCGCACGTTGAGTATCATCAGAATCAGAGTATGGATTTGTATGGCCACGCCGATTCGCTCATTTTTGAACTGCGCAATGAGTGCTGGGGAAAGTTTACCGAAGATGCCTCAAGTGCAGCGATTCTGTTGAATGATCCGTCCGCACCCTGTACCAATAGTGTCATCGAGAATCCTGAATTTGTGCTGGAAACGGGAGGGGGGAAAGAAAAGACCTCAGAGAAGCTTAAGAAAGACCGGCATGCTGGATCAACCTTGTTAGCCCTCGATATAGACCATTCCGGGGTGCTCGATTTATTGATCGGAGACGTGAGCATTAATTCACTGATTCTTCTGAAGAATGGAGGTGCTCAACCGAATACGAATAGTGCGATGGTTAGCATGGAGAATAATTTTCCTTCCGGAGATCAGCCGATTTCTGTGGCGACATTTCCGGCGGCATATTACCTAGATGTGGATTTTGATGGGAAACGGGATTTAATTGCGGCGGCGAATGCGAAGAATGCAAGTAATAACCGGGAAAGTATTTCCTTTTATCGCAACATGGGAACAGATGAATTACCAGATTTTAAGTTTCAAACATCCGCTTTTTTGCAGGAGGAAATGATTGATGTTGGTAGTGGGGCTGTTCCGGTTTTGATCGATTTAAATGGAGATGGACTTGAGGATTTACTGGTAGCAAATCTCTATGTGACAGATGACCAGGGGGAACGCTCGGGGGCCTGGCAATATTATGTGGCTCAGGAAATAAATGGAAAGAGAGTTTATGTTTGGGTCAGTGATGATTATGCCGGATTGTCCCAAAAAGGCTTTGGCCTAAGATTTATTCCAGGATTTTCTGATTTGGATGGAGATGGTGATGAGGATATGGTTATAGGTCTGGAGAACGGAAGTATTTCTTACGTGAGAAATATAGCCGTGAGTGGAGTAGCTCCATTGTGGGAAATGCCCAAACATTATATGACTGATGTGAAAGAGGACACCATTGATGTTGGTTCATTTGCGCATCCACAACTTTTCGATTTGAATCGCGATGGTTTGGCTGACTTGATTGTCGGTTCCAAATCAGGAGAACTTCGGTATTATGAAAATGTAGGAACTTTGGATAGTGCTCGTTTCGAGTTGAAAAATGAACTTTTGGGAGGAATCGATCTGTCGCCTGGAAACAATGACGGATACAGCGCCCCCCATTTTTTCAGGTATGAGGATACTACCAGACTACTTTTGGGAGGATTTCACGGTCAATTGAATTACTACACAGAAATAGATGGAAACCTTTCGACTGGAAAAAGCTTTGATTTAGTTTCAGCAGAATTCCGTCAGATCAATGTGGAGGCTTTTAGCTCCGCTTTTGTGGCGGATTTGGACGACGATGGCCTATTGAATTTATTGGTTGGAGGCGATTTGGGAGGTGTCTTATTGTTTGAGCATAATGAGAATAGCACACTTTCTCTGGAAATCAGGGAAAAGGAAAGAGCACATTTTTGTTATCCGAATCCGACAAATGGCTTGCTGTCCTTTCGACAGGATTTCGAGCAGGCTCGTTATGAGTTACAACTATTCAATGCCCTGGGAAGTTCTTTAGAACTCCGGGAAACTTTGAAGGGCATCGATTTGACTCACCTACCTGAAGGTTTGTATTTTATTCGGATCACGGATCGACAAACGGGGCAAAGTCATACGGACCGAGTATTCCGAAAATCAGAGTAATTGCTATTGAACTTTGATGCTACGTTGAAGAGAAATGCTCTTACAAGAATTGCTGAGTGTTAACTGAACCTCATAACTACCTTCCTTTTCATAGGTGTGGGAGGGACTTTTTTCAGTGGATAAGTGTCCGTCACCAAATTGCCATTCACATACGACATAGTTGGAAGAGCGGTTAAAAGTTTGAAGTAGTTTGTTTTGGAGAACGAGGTCAAAGGCGATTTCCATTTCGTCCTGATGAGGAACGAATCTCCATTTGTTGAGTTGATTCAGGACGATTTGAGAAGCATTCATTTCAATTACCTGGCGGGTAAAAGCATCCAGGGGAGATTTGGCGGAATTATCGATCGGGCTTTCTCCGAAAATACTAGCGAAAAAGGTACAGGCCGAGACATAAGATCCTTCTGGGCTGGGATGATGATTGTCCGGATCGTAGAGATTGATACCACTGTACTGATCCCGAATACTTTTCCAGACGGCCCCTACCGGACTCACTCGTGCGTTTAGCAAATCCGCAAATCGTAAATACTGATTGTGAATTCTCAATTGCATCGAATCATAGGTGGCAATTGGGTTCCAACGATGGTTTCCATATTTATAACCCCAGGTCATGTAGAGAACGATCTGGGTGCAGGAGCTATTTGCCCGAATACTGTCCACCAACTTTTGGGCATAGGGAAAGGTCTTTCGATCTACTTTCGAATCGGGTTGAGCTAACTCATTGCTATGTCCCTGGATGACGACAAAATCCCATTTTCGGGATTTGATTTTGTCAAAAGTTTCCTGTTGGGAAGCGTGGTATTCAAAATTCTTTCCACCTTCCACCACGGTATCAACAAAAATGCTTTTTCCCTTCGATTGCGCAATGGCTTGAAAAGTGAAAGGCATATCGTTCATGAAGGTAAAACTATTCCCGATGAAAAGGACAGAAGTTTCTGCTTGAGCACTCATAGATAAGGTCTTCATGGCTAGCAAACACAACAAAAGGTATCGCTGCATAAAAAATTAGCTTTAAGACAAAGTTAATGAAGTTTAGTTATTAGAGTAGTATTGGTGCGGTACCGCGAACAAAATATTCCCGCTTGAAAAGCTTTTTTGTGTACCTTTGTCCTTTACGGACATTCAAAGTAGGTAGATGACCAATATTTTTATAGCCAATTTGGATTGGGGAATTACTTCCGCAGATTTATCATCCACATTTTCGTCCTTTGGAAAGGTCTCTTATGCCCATGTGGTATTTGATCGTCATACCAAGAAATCAAAGGGATATGGGTATGTGGAAATGGATAGCGCAGAAGAAGCGATTGCAGCGATTCAGGCATTGAACGGTTTGGAAGTAAATGGTCGGAAACTGGATGTTAAGATTGCTTCTCCCAAGGGAAGCAGGCCTGTTACTCAAAAGAAACCATTTCAGAAGAAACCCAGAAATTTTGGGAATCGGGAAAGTTTTCGAAAAGATCAGGATTAAAAAGCGAAAAGGGGAATTGGTTCCCTGAAATTTAAAAACAGATTCAAAAGATATGATCACGGCAGACGCAGTAAATCAGGGCTATGTAAATTGTGAAATGAACGAAGAAGGGATTGCAAGTGTTGAATTTGGACACCCGTTGAGTAATTCATTACCGGGAAAAGTGTTGGCCAAACTGGCAGAAACGATCCGGGATTTAGGTAAGAATGATGATGTCAAAGTGATTATTCTGAAGTCTGGAGGTGATCGCGCATTTTGTGCCGGAGCCAGCTTTGATGAATTGATTTCGATTAAAGATTTGGAGACAGGTAAGAAATTTTTCTCTGGCTTTGCCAATGTGATCAATGCCTGCAGAACCTGTCCGAAGTTCATCATAGGAAGAGTGCAGGGAAAAGCTGTTGGTGGAGGAGTTGGTATGGCTGCTTCGGTGGACTATTGTTTCGCTACGCAATATGCAGATGTCAAGCTCTCGGAATTAGCAGTTGGGATCGGACCTTTTGTGGTCGGACCTGCTGTAGAGCGTAAAATAGGACTTTCCGCGATGAGTGAATTGGCGATCAATGCAACTGATTGGAGATCGGCTGCCTGGGCAAAAGATAAGGGCCTGTATTCGGATTTGTTTGATGATGCCATTGAAATGGATGAACACATTCAAAAGTTGGCAGGTACCCTGGCGAAGTCGAACCCTGAGGCCATGCGCATGCTGAAAAATGTGTTTTGGGAAGGAACGGAACATTGGGATCAATTGTTGGCCGATCGCGCGGCAATGAGTGGGCAATTGGTGCTGTCTGAATTCACTGTGAATGCGATCAACCGCTTTAAAAAGAAATAAAGAGCGGGAATTATTCCAGAGCTGTATCAATTTTGGGATTTCCATGCGAAATTGGAAGAACCGGAAAAAATCAAAAAAGACTTGTTAATAAGAACTTAAGTTCGTAACTTTGCACCCCCATTTTAGGGGATATTGTCTTATTTTAAATAAATAATAACGTGGATACATTAAGTTACAAAACCGTCTCCGCCAATAAGGAAACTTCTGGAAAGAAGTGGTTAGTGGTGGATGCTGAAGGCCAGACTGTAGGTCGTTTAGCAAGCAAGGTGGCGAAACTGATTCGGGGAAAACACAAGCCGAATTACACGCCGCATGCAGACTGCGGAGATAATGTGATCATTATCAATGCAGAAAAAGTATCTTTTTCAGGTACAAAACTGGAAGACAAAGAGTATGTTCATTACACGGGTTACCCAGGTGGACAGCGTTCTTTGACAGCCCAGGAAATGTTAAAAAAGCACCCTCAACGATTGATTGAGAAAGCTGTAAAAGGAATGTTGCCTACAAACAAGTTAGGAAGACATCTTTACCGCAATTTGCGCGTATATGTTGGTCCTGAACATGATCAGCAGGCACAAAAGCCAGAAGTAATTAACCTTAATTCAATCAAGTAAAGATGGGTATTATAGTAACAATTGGTAGAAGAAAGACATCCGTTGCCCGTGTGTATATGAAAGAAGGGAAGGGGAACGTGACCGTAAATAAAAAAGACTACAAGGATTTTTTCCCGGTACCAATGCTTCAGTCCAAAATTCAACAGGCATTTAACCTGACTGATACAGCAGGAAAATATGATGTAACTGTGAATGTTGTTGGAGGTGGTATCAATGGACAGGCAGAAGCAATTCGATTGGGAATTTCCCGCGCATTGGTTGAAGTGTCCGAAGATTACAAGCCGATGTTGAAAGCAGAAGGACTGGTAACACGTGATCCAAGAATGGTTGAACGTAAAAAACCAGGACAGCCTAAGGCTCGTAAGAAATTCCAGTTCTCTAAACGTTAATATACAATTAGCGACTGGTATATGTTTAGTATCCAAGCAACAGCTAATCACAAGATATACTGTATGCTGAATTACTAAGGAAGGTAAACAATTTAAAAAGAAAAAAATGTCAAAAACAACGTTTCAAGAATTATTAGACGCAGGTGTTCATTTCGGACACCAAAAAAGAAAGTGGAATCCAGCCATGGCGCCATACATCTTTGGTGAGAAAAAAGGGATTCACGTTATTGACCTTAATAAGACAATAGCTCACCTGGATCAGGCCTGTGCAGCACTTTCGCAAATCGCAAAATCAGGAAAGAAAATCCTCTTCGTAGCAACGAAGAAACAGGCAAAAGATATTTTGTCTGAGCGCATGGACTCTTTGAACATGCCGTACGTAACGGAAAGATGGACTGGAGGAATGTTAACGAACTTCCAGACAACACGTAAATCAATCCGTAAAATGGTTTCCATCGATAAGATGAAAACAGATGGTACATGGGAAACACTTTCCAAAAGAGAGCGATTGTTCAAAACGCGTCAAAGAGAAAAACTTGAAAAGAACTTTGGTTCAATTGCAGACATGACTCGTCAGCCAGCAGCCATCTTTTTGGTTGATATTTTGAAAGAAAGCATCGCATTGAATGAAGCAAGAAGGTTGAATATTCCGGTTTTCGCGATCGTTGATACGAATACAAACCCGAAACCAGTTGACTTCCCAATTCCAGCGAATGATGATGCAACAAAATCAATTGCAATTATCTTGGATCGTGTGACCGATGCGGTTCGTCAGGGATTGGAAGAGCGTAAAGTAAATAAAGTAGCTGCTGACAAAGAAGTTGCTGACAAAAAGGAGGAGGTAGTAGCTGAAGAAGCGAAAGTTGAAGCTCCGGTTGAGGCTCCAGCAACTGAAGAGGCAAACACGGAAGAAAAAACGAACGATTAATTAACACAATTAAAAGAAAGACATCATGGCTATTACAGCTTCAGAAGTAAATAAACTACGTCAGCAGACTGGCGCAGGAATGATGGATTGTAAAAACGCGTTGGTTGAGGCTAACGGAGATTTTGAAACAGCTATTGATATCCTGAGAAAAAAGGGACAGAAAGTAGCTGCAAAGCGAGGAGATAACGAGGCGAAAGAAGGAGTTATTTTTGCAGAAACAAATGCCAATGGAAGTACAGGAGTTATTTTGACCCTGAACTGTGAAACGGACTTTGTTGCAAAAAACGATAAATTCAGAGATTTCGTTCAGTCCCTGGTAAATGTGGCGATGGATAAGTTGCCTGCCACTGCCGAAGAGTTGATGAATCTTCCATACGATGAGAAATTGTCTGTAGGAGAAAAAATCACAGAACAAATCGGAGTGATTGGAGAAAAACTTGACTTGTCCGCATATGCAAAGGTTGATGGAGCCAAAGTGGCTGCATACAATCACCCAGGAAACCAGTTGGCTTCTTTGGTTGCTTTAAACACAGGTTCTGATGCAGCTGCAGAGGCAGGTGTACAGGTGGCTATGCAGGTAGCAGCTATGAATCCATTAGCATTGAACAAAGATGGTGTGGATCAGAACACGATCGATCGTGAATTGGAAGTTGGAAAAGAACTGGCTATTCAGGAAGGGAAACCTGCTGATATGGCAGAGAAAATTGCGATGGGTCGTCTGAACAAGTTCTTTAAAGAGAATACTTTGTTGAGCCAGCCTTTCGTGCGTGACAACAAATTGACTGTTGAGCAGTTTTTGGATAGCGCTGAAAAGGGCTTGACAGTAACTGAGTTCAAACGTTTTTCATTGGGATAAGAAAATTCAAGTGAATAATATGAAAGGGGAAGTGAAAGCTTCCCCTTTTTTAGTGCATATGCCTTATTGTTGTCGTACCTGATTCTTGCTTCATTTGTCTTATTAAATGAAGTAATATGAAAAAGCATGTGTTCGTTGCCGCTTTGATGTTTGGAACATACTTTGTGGCTCAGGCTCAGGATGGAGGAAAAGTCCTGATTAATACGGAGTATGATGAGCCGTATCGAAATAAATGGAATGTGGCTGCCTTTGCTGGTCTGGAGATTCAGGCAAAAAGTTCTGGAGGACTATATTACGGTGCATCGGCAAGATATACATTGGCAAAAGTAGCGACCTTCTATGCGAATTTAGGTTTAGATATGACTTCCGCGTCAAAGTCAGGAGGGATTTTGAAATTTGACGAAGAACTGATGGGGAAATTGCCTTCTTTCAAGACAATTGAGTTGAGAGGAACATTCCACTTTAAAGATCAGGAAGGTCAAAAGACCCAGAAAGTGAGTCTCGGTTCGGATGGGCGTTATGAGTACTCGACCAATTATACGACGAAATCAAGAGTAGTTCGAGGGATTACAGCTTCTTTGAACTTCAATAGCCGGGCGTATGTACAGAATGTTGACAGCACGTTAATTCTGGATGTACGTGATCAAAATGGAGGAAACCCTGGGTACATTCAGGGCTTGGCCACCGGACAGAACAACATGTTCATCGGTTTAGGTTTTCACATGGCAGAATACACCTTCTATAAAGGACAATTTACCGGAGGAGCTCACGGAACGACTAAAACCAGACGTTTGAAGCGAATGGTCAACACCAACTTTGAATTGCTATTTGCTCCTGCTATCGCAGTTGGTGATGAGGCGTATTTGAAGGACGGAGGCCAATTGTTTACATATAATGTTGAGAATGTAGAGAAAAAGAATTTGGGCTTTCGGATCACAGCTGATGTGCTCAATGGAAAGCCAGGATTTTATGCCCGCGTAGAAATGGGGACTAAACCAGGAATAAAGGCACCTTTGAAGACGGACTCTAAGATCGGGAAGTATCTGACGAACGGATACTTTGCGATGAGTTTTGGTTTTGGTTTTTAGTGATAAGTTTGCGTAAGCGTAAGGTGCTTTTTATTCCGAAACGAAGGGGAAGTCTCGGATTTCGTCGAATGCTTTTTCATCTACCTGGCATGCAGGGTGGTCAAACAAAGCTTCAACCGGGATTTCTTCTACTTCGTTTTGCAACAAATCCTTTCTTAAGAAAATAAGATTGAATCCTCGTTGGTTGGCACCCACTAAACGATATCCTTTTTGTTGAGCCAGCTTATTCATGGCAACAACGGAAGCACCGTGATATAAGGGGTGTTTCCCTGGGAAAACATAATTCGGATCATAGGGCGCAATCAAATCGTTTAGTCCAAATCCAATTTGCGTCTCAATGATGACCACTTGTGGGCTAATAACATTGATTGCCTTCCACACCCAGTAATCATTTCCATCTAGATCAATCGAAAGTAGACCAATTTCATCTTTCAGTCCTCCTTTAGAGATCAATTCATTGATGTTTTCACTGGTGATTCGGTCATGGATAAAGGTGGGAGGAATGAAATGAGGGTGCGGGCGCTTTTTGAAAAAGGCACGACCGCGTTCAATGGCACGCGCATTCCCGTCGATAAAGAGACCCTTCCAGCCAAAGTGAAAGTAAAGGTTGGCTGAATTGCTGTTGACACCGTCATCCGAACCAAATTCCACAAAAGTAGGATGTGTCATACCGAGTAGCGAGAAGAGAAATAATAGTTTTCCATCTTCTTCAAACTGAGAAAAGACCCTGAATCCGGTATCTTGCAGATTCGGAAGGACTCCCTTTTTTTGCTGTTCCTGATAATACAATACGAGCTTCCGCTGTTCGATTTGTACAGCCGGACTAAAACGTTCCTTTATATATAGGTATAGGAAGCGCTTTTTAAGATGGTGTTTGATCCATTTTTTCATCCAGGGGTAAAGCTACAAAATAAAGTTTTATGGGAAATTTGGGCCTCGTAAATTTAGACCTGTATAAAAATTTAAAAAAAGGTTTAAAATGAATGATGCGAATCTAAATTGCTCTCCTAACTTTGTTAATTAAAGTTAAACTCGTTTTTTTAAAAAAAATTAACAGAGTGCCGATTTTGTGATAGAATTATCTATATTTACGGGCTTTGTTATATAAAATAAAGTATAATTTAAACTGTACTTATGTTGCGAAAACTCAATTTAGTTATTGTAAGCGTCTTGATGACAGTTTCTTATGCTGTGGCCCAAGGTGGTTTGGGAACGGTAAAAGGATCTGTGATCGACGAGAGCTCTAAGGAACCAATTTATGGTTGTAAAGTGTTACTTAAGCAAAACGGAAACGTTAAAGGAGGTGCGAACACCGATTTTGACGGAAAGTTTCAGGTAAACTCGATTGCTCCAGGTTCCTATGATGTGGAAATCCGAAATGAAGGAGAAGGTTATCAGGCCAGTTTGACTACAGGTGTGATTGTTTCTGCGAACAAGATTACGTTCCTGGATAATATGACCCTCGGAAAAGCAGAATCGGTGAAGGAAATTGAGGAGGTAAAGGTAGTTGCCTACCGAGTTCCTTTGATTGATAAGGATGGAGGTGCTTCCGGTGCAACTGTGACAAGGGAAGATATTGCCCGATTGCCTGTTCGTTCTGCAGCTGGAGTTGCAGCCACAGTAGGTGGGGTAAATGCTCAGGAAGGTGGAGGTATCAGCGTGCGTGGTGCACGTGAAGATGGTACCTATTTCTATATTGATGGAATTAAAGTACGTGGATCATCCAGTCTTCCGAAGTCTGCGATTGAAGAGGTTTCCGTAATTACTGGGGGGCTTCCTGCAAGCTACGGGGATGCCACCGGGGGGATTATCTCGATTACAACTCGTGGTCCTTCAGCGAAATATTTTGGTAGTGCGGAATTAGTAACTTCAGGGTTCTACCTGAAAGGAAAAGATGAGAACGGCTACGACGGAAAAGTTTTCGGTTTGGATAAGTACGGATACAACCTTTTTGAAGGAATGCTTTCCGGTCCACTTTGGATGCAGAAAGATTCTACAGGTCGTAAAACTAAACCAAGATTGGGATTCTTGATCTCAGCGAACATTACGGATCAATTGGATGGCCGTCCTTTGGCAGGTGGTGATTACCGAGTGAAGAAAGATGTGCGTGAAGCATTGTTGGAAACACCATTGGTTCGAGTAGGAGATATTCCATTTAGTTCTTCCAACTTCTTGAGATTAGATGATTTTGAGAAAGTAGATTGGAGAATGAACGCACGATCTACAAATGTTTCGGCTTCAGGTAAAATTGATGTGAACACGGGGCCAAACATGAACTTGACATTCGGTGGTTCGATGAACTATAACTTTGGAAAAAGCTATAGCCGTTCAGGAGCCCTGTTGAACTTTACAAACTTTGGTGATTATCAAAACCTGGACTGGAGGGTTTATGGTCGATTGACGCAACGTTTTACAAATCGTCAGGAAGAAGGATCCAGCTCCAAGATTAAGAGTGCTTACTACTCGGTGATGGTGGATTTCTCCAGATCGGTACGTAAGTTCTTTGATGACAAACACCAGTACAGTCTCTTTAACTATGGTCACGTTGGAAAGTATGATATTCAAATGGAACGTCGTTACTCCCGTCGTGATGTGAACGGAAACCTTTACTTTGAGCAGGAAGCGATTCCAGAGCCAGTATTGGTGACCTTTACGCCATCTGAAACAAACCCTGAATTGGCTGCTATCACAAGTCAGTATTACCGAATTTTCGAAAATGATCCAATCGGACATTACGAAGATTTATTCCAGATTCAGTTGGGGAATGCCTTGAGAAACGGAGACGTTCCAAGTAGTGTTTACTCATTGTGGTCAAATATCGGGACGCCTTATAACTCATTTGGGAAAGCAGAAAACGATCAGTTCCGTGTAACAGGTTCCGGATCGGTGAACATTGGGGATCACTCACTTTCACTTGGTTTCGAATTTGAAAAAAGAACGGATAGAGGTTGGACTAGCGGAGACAATGGACCAATTGGATTGTGGACATTGGCTCGTCAGTTGGCGAACAAGCACCTGGCTGAGTTAGATCGAAACAAAGTGATTACTTTCAATAAAGGAACGCATACGTATTTCGCTTACGAAGTATTGAATGCTGGTGATGCTTATCAAAATGGTAATGGGAAGTACGGTGGATTCAATGATGACCAGTCCTTCTTCGATTACAACTTGAGAACACAGGTTTATGGAGATCCAACGAATTCAGAGTTTTTGAATATCGATGCCCTTGATCCGAACATCATGAAGTTCGATATGTTTGCTCCGGACGAACTGTTTAACAGTGGTAGTTCTTACGTTTCTTACTGGGGGTATGACCATACTGGTAAGAAAGTAAAAGGAAATACAGATATTGACAACTACTTTACAGATGTTGATGAGAATGGAAACTACGTTCGTAAGATCGGAGCTTTCCAACCAATTTATGTAGCAGGTTATTTGATGGATAAGTTTGCATTCCGTGACATCGTATTTAACGTCGGTGTTCGTGTGGATATCTTTGATGCAAACCAACCAGTGTTGAAGGATAAGTATTTGCTTTATGAAGCAAACTCTGTACGTGAGGCGAATAGCTTGAAATCAACTGATCCAAGCAAATATTCCTGGGTGAACATTCCAGGTTCGATGGGAGAAGATTACGTGGTATATGTAAACGACGTAAACAATCCAACAGCGATCAACGGATTTAGAGACGGAGATACCTGGTTTGATGCAAATGGTGCCGTTGTAGAAGATGCTCGTGATTTGCGTGGAGCTGGAGGTATCGCACCGTGGTTGTTGAACCCAAGTAATCAAACAGTGAACTCAAGTGCATTTGAGGATTACAAGCCACAGATCAATGTGATGCCAAGGATCGCATTCTCATTCCCAATTTCGGATGAGGCATCTTTCTTCGCTCACTACGATATCTTGACAAAACGACCAACTACAGCATTGCGTTTTGATCCTTATCAGTACCACTACTTCAAGGAAAGAACAACGACTTTGAGTAATCCAAACCTGAAACCAGAAACAACAATCGATTACGAATTAGGTTTCCAGCAGGTATTGTCAAAAACATCTTCGTTGAAAATTTCAGCTTTCTATCGTGAGCAAAGAAATAACGCACAGTTGATCAACGTCTTTGAAGCATACCCACAATCGTATGTGACTTATGGAAACAGAGACTTCGGTACAGTGAAAGGTTTGACTGTTTCTTATGACTTGAGAAGAACTGGAAACTACCGAATGACAGCGGCTTATACCTTACAGTTTGCTGACGGTACAGGTTCAAACGCAAACTCTGCGGCTAACCTGATCAGTGCAAACCAACCAAACCTGAGAACAATTTTCCCATACGACTACGATCAGCGTCACGCATTTGCAATTACAGCTGATTACCGTTACGGAGATGGAAAAGACTACAACGGTCCTGAAATCAAAGGGAAGAAGATTTTGGCAAATACTGGTTTGAACATCGTATCAAACATTTATTCAGGATCTCCTTATTCAGCGCAAAACGCGATTACGAACGACGGATCTTTCTCACCACTTTCAGCTGGTTTGACAGGAACAACAAACGGATCTCGTTTGCCATGGCAGTACCGATTGGATCTTCAGTTGGATAGAACTTTCAACCTGGAGTTCGGAAAAGAAGGAGAGAAGAAAAAAGCAGCGTTCCTGAATGTATACGTACGTGTAACGAACCTGTTTAACCAGTTCAATGTACTTGGAGTATATCGTGCAACTGGTAACCCGGATGATGATGGTTATCTGGCAGCAGCTGAATTCCAGCAAGCAATCCAGAACCAACAGGATGAGCAATCATTCCGTGATTACTACCTGATGAAAATTCAGAATCCATTCAATATTAGTGTACCAAGAACAATAAGATTAGGTATAAAATTTGATTTCTAATTCTTAATAATTGAAAGAAATGAAAAAGTTGAAGAACATTGCGTTAATAGCCATTGGCCTGGCGGTAACCAATCTGAGTTATGGATACAACCATGACCAGAAAAAGGGAACTAAAAAGGGTGGCTCAGCGACTTACAACAAAGCGAACTGTGCACCGGCTTCGTCTAAATTAATCATCGAATTTAACGATGTAAAGGCGTTGATGGAACCAGGGGGATTGTTGTTCTTGGATCGTGCGAACGGAGCAGCTTATGAGGTTCCAAAAGGAGGAGGAGTTATGGCAATTTACGCCGGGTCACTTTGGATGGGTGGAACGGATGTAAACGGTCAGTTGAAATTAGCTGCACAGCGTTTCCGTGATAGTGGGGTTGATTTCTGGACTGGTCCATTGACTGTTACCCAGGGATCTGGAAACTATGATCCACTTTCGCCGGTTGGAGACAATGCTCGAAGAGATTACGGAGAAGCTACAATTATTCCTGAACAGTGTTTGGCGTATGACAAATTCTTTTCAATCTCGAAAGCAGAGGTAGTTCAATTTGCTGCCTGGTACGAATATAATTTGAATCCGATTGGAGATCCGGTAGAAGCTCCTTCTAACGAGTCGATGAACCGAATTAATAACTGGCCTGCTCATGGGGATGTCAGTTTGGGACAGGATTTTTATTTGGCACCGTTCTATGATAACAATCAGGATGGAGTTTATGATCCGCTTGAAGGAGACCACCCATGGTACGATGATATTCTTGGTCGTGATGATGTAGAATGTGGAGTTGACCGACGAATTACATTGTTTGGTGATGAGACTCACTGGTGGGTATTTAATGATAAAGGGAACATTCACGGGGAAACTGGTGGAGATCCAATCGGGATGGAAATCCGTGCACAGGCTTTTGCTTTTGCAACGGATGATGAAATCAACCGAATGACATTCTACAACTACGAGTTGATTAACCGTGGTACCCAGACTTTGCAGGATACTTACTTCTCTAAGTACGTGGATTCTGATTTGGGGAACTATAATGATGACTACGTTGGTTGTGACGTAACCAGAGGATTAGGATACTGTTTTAACGGAGACCTGTTGGATGAGCAAAACACATCCAGCCAGGGATATGGGGCAAATCCACCGGCAATCGGGGTTGACTTCTTTGAAGGACCTTATCAGGATGCTGATGGAGTTGATAACATCGGACCGGTTGATTCCTTGGATGAAAATGGAAACTTTGCTGGATTGATCATTCCTTCTGTTGCGGAAGCGATTGCAGATAAAGGAATTGTATATCGTGGAATCGGGTTGGGATACGGTGATAACATCATCGATAACGAGCGATTCGGAATGCGTTCTTTCATGTACTATACGGCTGGAGCAGGTGCCGGTCAAAGTGACCCACGTACAGCAGCACAGCATTATAACTACATGCAGGGTAACTGGTCAAATGGTACACAAACAGTGTATGGAGGTACTGGTTTCCCAGGTTCAACAGGATCAACTACGATTCAGGCAGATTATATGTTCCCGGATGATTCAGATACATTGAACTGGGGAACAAAAGGAGAAGCTCCAGGTTTCCCTTGGTCTGAGGTAACAGATGGAAACGAACCGGGTGACCGTCGTTTTGTACAGTCTGCTGGTCCATTTACATTGAAGCCAGGAGCGGTGAACAACATTACAGTTGGGATCGTTTATGGTAGAAGTACAGACGGAGATGCCTTTGCTTCCGTACGTGCATTGAAACGTGCAGATACAAAAGCTCAGGCTTTGTTTGATAACTGTTTCCGAATTTTTGATCCGCCCCAGGCGCCAAAATTGACGATTCAAGAAGTTGAGAATGCATTGATCTTGATGTTGGACAACCCTCCTTCTACTTCAAATAATGGGAATGAGGAGTATAAGCAAGAAGACAAAATCAACATTCCTGTAGATATTATTGATCGTACATACATTTTTGAAGGATATCAGATTTATCAGTTAGCTGGTGAAGACAACTCTGCAGCTGATATTGGTGATCCAACAAAAGCAAGATTGGTAGCACAGTGTGATATCAAGAATAATATTTCAAGAATCGTAAACTTCGAATTTGATGAAGGACTAGGATTCTCTATCCCGGTGGAAAAAGTGGACGGTTCAAATGAAGGAATCAAGCACAGCTTCAAAATCACAGAAGATCAGTTCGCTCAAGGTGAACGTACACTGGTGAATCACAAACGTTACTACTATACGGCAATTGCATACGCATACAACCAGTATAAAGAGTACGATCCAAATGACCCAGAGAAGTTGGATGGTCAGAAAAGACCTTATGTATCATCTCGTTTGGGCTATGATGGAGCAGCGATTCAGGTAATGGAAGGAATTCCACATGATCCAACTTTTGAAAAAGGAGGAACAATCATTCCATTGGATTATGGAAGTTCACCAGAAATCACTCGTTTGGATGGTCGTGGAAACGGAAATCGTTCCGTGGAATTAACTCAGGCATCCATTGATTACATTATCGCCAATGGTTACCAGACAAACCCAACTTATAAGAAGGGGGCTGGACCGCTGAACGTGAAAGTAATCGATCCTTTGAATACGGCTTCTGGATATTTTGAATGTAGATTCAGAGATTATGTGAACAATGGTTCGGATGAATCGAGAAACTATCAGGGAACGGATACAGCTAGTTGGGTAGTATATCGTTATGATAAAAAAGGAGGAAGTATTATTGATTCAGTTGCTTCCGACAGAACGATTGAAGTGGCAAACGAACAGTTGATTCCTGAGTGGGGAATTTCGATCGAAATTTATCAGGATCAGTACTATATGGCATCCGGTTCCGGAGCGGAGTACCAGCGATATACACCACCAATTGAGGCGGTGGTTGAATACGAAGATTCTACACGTCAATGGTTGAGTTTTGTCGAGGATGACGGGGCTTTCTTCCCAACGAACTGGATTCGAAGTGGAGATTATGAACCACAAGCAGGAGAAGATAATCCGGACTTGGGGGTTCAGAACCCAACCTGTTATGCAGATGAATTGGGAGAGGATGTGAACAACTCATACTCCAGTCTGCTTGGTGGAGGGATCGCACCGTATAGATTAGTTGGTTATCAGTGTGATTATATGCCGATTGCTTACCCAGCTAATTACACCAGCTTCGCAAACTCAAGAAACCGAAATGGTATTTCCAGAGCACCAAGTGTGGACATTGTGATTACGAATGATAAGAGCAAATGGACACGATGTGCGGTAGTAGAATTGGGCCGTGATGAAAACCTGAATGTAGGTGGAGTTGCAGCAGGTAATCTAAGAGGAAGTTTAAGTGTCGATAAAGAAGGAAATCCTGATGGTTCCGGAACAAACGGAATGGGATGGTTCCCAGGATATGCTATCGATGTGGAAACGGGAATGCGTTTGCATATGGCCTTTGGAGAGAATTCATTCCTTGGTGGAGAGAATGGTTCGGATATGATCTGGAACCCGACTTCAAACCTGGTGAACTCTACAGGAGGTCCGTTGCTGGGAGGTCTTCAGCCGGTCTATGTATTTGGATACCGAGTGAACGATGAGACGGATGCATCTAGAGAGTGTCCATATTATGACGGGGTAAACACCTGGGTCATTGACAAGTTCCAGACAGCCAGTTCTTCGAGTTTCTCAGATATCTTTATGAACCTCGTTTGGGTAGTAAACCCAATGTTGGCTCAGGGACAAGAGTTGATGTCCAATGATCTACGCATTAAGGTTCGCGTGAACAAAGAGTACAACGACTTCGTAGCAACTAATGCGAACGGTGGTCGCCCAATGTATGGTTGGACGATGGATGGTTTGAGCACACAAACGAGTGTTGCGAGCGCTGTACAGGAAAAATTGGATAAGATCAGCATTGTTCCAAACCCTTACTACGCATATTCTGAATATGAGCGCAATCGTTTGGACACACGTGTGAAGTTGACAAACCTTCCACAACAATGTACGATCAAGATTTACAATGTTTCTGGTAAATTGATTCGAACGTACAAAAAGGATAATGATTTGACATACCTGGATTGGGATATGAAGAACTCAAAAGGAATTCCGATTTCCAGTGGGGTATATATGATCCATGTGGATATTCCGGATGTCGGTGAAACAGTCATCAAGTTCTTTGGTGGAGTTAGACAAATTGACCTGGAGAATATTTAATGTCAACATTTAAAGCAAGAAAGAAGATGAACAAGATAATGAAACATTCAGCTTTTGTAGGGGCATTACTGATCGGAGGTTTTGTAATGGCCGGAAATGAGGATCGAGTAGGTTCTGCCGGGGCATCTCAGTTGATGGTAAATCCATGGGCCAGAAGTGCTGGTTCTGCAGATGCTGGTTTTGCAAGTACCAACGGACTGGAAGCAAGTTATATGAATATTGCAGGTCTCGCATACAATGACAAGACTCAGATCAAAATGAACATGACCAACTGGTTGGGAAGTGCCGGAATTAAGTTTTATTCGGCAGGTATTGCTCAAAGAGTTTCCGAGAGTGGTGTATTGGCACTTAGTGTACAATCCATGAATTTCGGAGATGTCATGATCACAACAGTTGACAACCCGGAAGGGGGAATCGGGGTGTTTACTCCGAGAATCAATGTCTTCAACGTTGGTTATGCGAAGAAATTCTCGAAGTCTATTTCAGGGGGAATCAACTTCAAAGTGATTTCTGAGAGTATCTCAAATATGAAATCAACAGGAGTTGCAGTAGATGCAGGTATTCGCTACGTAACCGGAGAGCAGGATCAAATTAAGTTTGGGATCGCACTGAAAAACATCGGACCTACGATGAAGTATCGTGGAGACGGGTTGAGTAATCAGGTGACTTATGTTTCTACTGGGAACCTGGCTACTTTGGAGCAACGCTCACAAACATTTGAGTTGCCATCTTTGTTGAACATCGGTGCTTCTTATGACTTCATTTTCTCAGAGACGAGCAAGTTGACTGCTATGTTTGGTTTCACGGCAAACTCCTTTTCTCAGGACCAATATCGTTTGGGGCTTGATTACGGAATGGCCAAAGAAAAGGCAGCATTCAACCTGAGACTGGGTTATGTTTACGAGAAGAACATTTTCAGTATCGAGAACAGAACGAATGCACTATCCGGTCCAACAGCAGGTTTTTCTGTTGACGTGTTGGCAGGAAAGAGCAAGAGTCCGCTGGGAATTGAATACGCAACAAGAATGACCGGTCCTTTCGGTTTGATCCACACCTTCGGAATCACGATTGGAGTAAAATAAAAAAATTCATATCTTTGTGTAACAAGGGAGTCAAGCAATTGGCTCTCTTGTTTTTTGTTTAATAAACTTGATTATGTCGAACGTAACATATTATACGGAAGAAGGTTTGAAGAAGCTTAAGGATGAGCTTCATGAGATGAAGACTGTTCAAAGACCGGCTATTTCGGATCAGATTGCGGAGGCTCGTGATAAAGGTGATTTATCTGAGAACGCAGAGTACGATGCAGCCAAAGAGGCTCAGGGACTATTGGAGATGAAAATTTCCAAGATGGAAGAGCTAATAGCCAATGCCCGGATTATTGATGAATCTGAGATTGATAGTTCAAAGGCCTATATTTTGTCGAAGGTAAAAATCAAGAATGTGGCGAACGCCATGCAAATGGAGTACACGCTGGTTGCCGAGAATGAAGCGGACCTGAAAGCCAAGAAAATTTCGGTGGATTCCCCGATTGGGAAAGGTTTACTGGGAAAATCGGTAGGTGAAGTTGCCGAGGTGCAAACACCGAATGGAATCGTTAAGTTTGAAATTGTCGAAATAAGCCGTTAATGGACACTATTTTTGCCAGGATCATAAAAGGGGAGCTTCCTTGCTATAAAGTGGCTGAGAACGATCATTTTTTAGCTTTTCTGGACATTTTTCCACTCCAGAGAGGACATGTATTGGTGATTCCTAAACAAAGCGTGGATTATTTCTTTGACATCGAAGATGATATACTTTCGGAAATGACCGTATTCGCAAAACAGGTATCGCAAAAAATCAAGAAAACTTTTCAGTGTGAGCGTGTAGGGGTAGCAGTTATTGGTTTTGAAGTTCCTCATGCCCACATACACCTGATTCCATGTAATAGTACGGAAGATATGGACTTTACCCGTCCAAAACTTTCACTTTCACAAGTAGAGCTGGCAGATATTGCTGAGCGTTTGGCTAAAGCCTAATCCCCTTCTTCAAGAGAAGATTTTCTCATAAACCAGGATCGAATCAGTCGAATATACCCTCCTCGTTTCTGAACGTAAATAATAATTTGTGTTTGCAGGTACATCAGTATAAACATGCAAACGATACAGACAAGCGTAAAAGGAACGTCAAAACGGGTTTTATATCCAATGATTGGTTTGACGATTTGGTAAATCACGATCAGGTGACCAACATATAACCAAAGGGTGTTCCGGCTCATTTGCTTCATGAACTTTGGGAGGTCGTTGATCAGGAGACTCAAAAAAGCCATGACCGCTCCAACACTTAGTACGACCCCAAAACGATGATAAATTAAATTGGGGCTATCATGCCAGAAATAGCTTTTTCCGTAATAGTAAATTTCAAATCGATCTCCTAGCTCCGAAAGGAAAAGAAAGCCCAAACCAAGGAGTGCAAGTTTGAATCCGATGACCTTCTTGAAATTTTTGTGTTTTACTTCGTAGGACAGCCAGATTCCCATCAGAGCTCCACCGAATACGTATGCCAACCACGGAACAAGTGGAAACATCGATTTTGTTCCGAAATCATTCAGGTAAGGGGAGAGAAATATAGGCAGTTCGGTGACCAGGTCAACATTGTGTAGTAATGGGTAGGCACAAATAACGGTAAGGAGCAACAAAAAAATGATCAATGCCATTACCCAGCGATGTTTTCTGAAAATGAGATAAATGATCAGGATGGTCAAAAGGCCCAGGGCAATGATATGCAGTACATCTACTCGCAAGGCACGCTGCATTTCACTGAGGGTAAGGAGGTTTGAAATAATTAGGTAAGGAATGGAGATCAAAATCCCATAGAATACGGAACTCATCAGACGCGTCTGAAATTCTTGTTTTTTCAGGTAGTCCGTATTTAGAATGAGTTCCCGGTAGCGTGGATTAGTCAGGAAACTCTTTTTAAAGATCTTGCGAAGCAATCGCTGTCTTTTGCTTTCCTTTTCCTCTCTTAATTTCTTGTAGAGATAGAGCGCAAGAGAGATCACAAAAATGGTGGAGAGTGTTTCCCCAATCCCTACCTCAAGGAATTGTCGGACACCATCTTCTGTAAAAATCTTCCAGATCACGTAAATCGGAAAGTTCAGAAGATATCCCCAAAACAATAAAGTGATCACACGCTGAATCCCGGTTTTGATCCTCGGATTGGTGCCGTTGGGCAATTCCTGCGAAATCATCAGGAAAGTAAAAACAGAACCCGAAACCATCATGAAAAAGGGAGCAGTGTATCCCCGAAGGCTTCTCCAGACCTTGATCCCTTCACTATGTCCGTCCCGGATTGCGAGATCCAAAAAATCATAGGTCGTATGCCCCTGGATCATCATAAACAATGCCAGTACCCTCATCAGATCAAGAAAGAGTATGCGTTGGGGTTTTTGCATGTCCAAAAATATAAATTAATTCACAGAACTTACTCTGCGACAACTTGTCCTGTAAGCACCAAACGCAAGGGGTCCTTAGCGCCTTTAACGTGTACATAGATGGATTTGACTACCTTTCCTTCGTATCCTTTTGGATCGAAGGTCATGCTTACTTTTGTTTTCTCTCCAGGCTGAAGAACTTTTTTCTCCAATTCAGCTGTGCTACAATGACATGGAACTTCAACGTGATCTATTTCAAGGACCTTTTTCGAAGAGTTTTCGATCTCGAAGGTTCTCGTATACTTTTGGTCCGGACGGATCGTTCCCAGATCAATCAACTGTTTGGGGGTGATTAGATAATTGTTGGAATCCGCTTTCATAAAGGAGACGCTTTGCACTTCGATTTTTCGTTCTAGCGAGGCAGAACGCGAATAGATGGAGTTTTTCAAATCCTGGGGATTGTCGCTGGTGAGTTTGGCCGCTTTGTATTCTCCAAAGGGAACTTGCTGAATGGTGAGTCGCGCACCGTTGGGGGCCCTGTTCTCCAGATATGGTCTAAATTCTCCCTTTCCATATTGCGAAAGGTAGTTGACCAGTGAGGCAATTCGGCGTTTGGTGAGATTTACATTATAATCTGTTTTGGCGAGAGGGCTGGCAAATCCCTTGACGGTTAGTATGAGTGAGCGACCTTTTTCCAGTTCTTTGAGAACGAGTTTCTGAAAGATTTCCAGGTCTTTGACTCCTTGTTGTACATATTCAATGAAAAAGCTTTCGATGTCTTCCTCGGCATCTGTTTTTTTATCTCCACTCAACCCCCTGGAATATTCGTGCTTGTATTTCGGGATCATGCCTACATAATCTTTGTAGCTATTTATATAGTTGACTTTTGTCGTCGTATCTCTGGAACGTGGATTGGGAATGTCGTTATGGAAATAGAGCGTTACTGGCAATTTCCGGTTCATTTCTTCCAGACTTTTATAGGGAGATGGTGGATCGCTATTTTCTGCATTGTCAACTAACAGGCTGTCTCCTCCTGTTTTTTCATGAATTTGCTTTAATTCTTCATCTGGAAGCTGAAAGGCGAATACGTCAGAACAGCAGGTTGGATTATTGGTGTACTGAACTCCGATTCGGTTGGTACTCAGGTAGGCACTGTCTCCATGTCTGAAATAGTAAAGATCGTTTGCCGAACTATTGATAGGCAATCCTGCATTGACAGGGTCTTTGAATTGACCATCTGAAAATTCGGAATAATAGATGTCATAGCCCCCGAATCCATAAAACCAGGAGGAGGAGAAATAGAGTCGTTGAAGCTCCGAATCATAAAAAGGGCTGAGTTCCTGGTCAATTGTGTTGACGGTTCGAACGGCAATCGGTTTGGCGTATTGATTTCCGTCCTTTATGTGTGAATAGTAAATATCCAGTCCACCGGAACCATCTAGCCTTTCTGAGGAGAAAAATAAAGTTTCCTTTCCCTGAAAAAGAGAAATAGAAGGCATGGTGTTCGAAGCATCTTCGTCATTGATGATTTCACCTAACGTGTCAATCGAAGTCAATTCATTGTTTTTGTACAGAGCGACCAGTATTTTACAGGACATTTCTCCTTCATCCTGACGGCAACTGCTAAAATAAAAACGCTTGCCATCCAGTGAAAAACTGCCATTTCCAAGGTGTTGCTTAGGAGCGTTTAGAAGAACCTGCGCCTTTTCTTTTTCCATCGGAACTCGATAGAGTGCATTTCGGTAGTGACTGGCGTAAACTTCATCATTCTTCTGATTACTTGAATCTGCTTTTAGCGATGAGAAGAACAATTGCTTATTCCGGATGCTGTGTCCAAATTCGGAATCTTCCGTATTGACGAATGCGCCGAGGGCATTCAGTTTTATATCCAGGCTATCGAGCATTGCTTTTTTAGCCCAAAGGCATGACGCAATTTCCTGACGGGATTTCAGATAATAGTATCCTCTCTTTTCAGAAACGAATTTTTTCTTGGCTTCTTTGAAGCTCTTAATAGCCTCTGGATACTTTCCGTTGTTCTTTTGCATTTGTCCCAGATAAAAATAGGCCTCCGGGAAGTCCCGGGATTGTTTATTCTGAGTCATTTGCTCGTAAACTTCTTCCGCTTTCCGATACTCCCGGTACATTCGGAGACTTTCGGCATAATTCCACCTGACTTTCGGGTCACTATCATCGACACTCAAGGCCTTTTCATAATAGAAAATTGCAGAGATGTAATCTCCGTTCTTTTTTTGGGAATCTGCAAACTCAACGAAATCATTGTAAAAATTCTGAGCCAGCAAATTTCCTGTCATCCAGGTAAAAAGCACTATCAAATATATTCGGGACATATCCGATGCAGATGTTTGTTTGGTTTGAACTTGATGATGATGTATCTCAGACTGATTTCTAGTCCACCTCGTCCGCTGCTCGCAGGCTTGAGGGAGGAAATGTTGACATCGTAACTGACCCCGGCATACCAGTTTTGGTAATCCAGACCGGCGGTAAAGAAGAAAGAATCCTTGCTTCGGAACATGAGTCCTGCATTCACTGCCCGGTAGTGATTGGGATTTGGATCCAGATGATATTTCAGATTGGCTCCCGCTAAAATTTCCCGATAAGTTCCCTGCATTTGAAGCATGGCAGTGGGGTTCAGGTCAAGATCTTTGTAGATATTAATTCGACTTTGAAAAAACAGATTAAAGCGCACATCCCTTCGAACGACCGTACCATAAAAGCCCTGATTCGGTTGATTCAAATTAAACACGGAAAAGCCAAAGTTAAACTGGTGTCGCTTGTCCATGTAATATTGATAAATGAAACCTGCTCCGATGGAGAGATTCGTTTTTTTGTCCGTGTTGAGCGCTTCTGTATTTGGAATACTCGGGTCGAAAATGAATCCGTTGTATTGTTCGTCGAAGTAAAACTGATTGAACTGAAATTGGCGGTGATTGAGTGCCAAATGTGCCCCCAGCTGAATGCGATGCACAGAATCCTGAGTTAGTAATCTTCGATAGGATGGATTGACCTGAAGTTCGATCGTTCTGAAAATACCGTCTCCTGCCTGGTCGTGGAATAAGCATACTCCAAGTCCATAATCGGGGTTTTTCATACGGGTATCGTAAGACATGGAAAAAGTTTGAAAGGGCTTCGTAACACTCCGCCACTGATCTCTGAAATTCAGATGAAAACGATGGTCACCCCGGAAATTCCCACTATGTGCCGGATTCAAAAAAACCGGATTTTCATTGAATTGGGTCCAGTGGATATCCTGTGAAACAGCGTAGTTACAACACAGTAAAAGGAATATGAAATATAAATTTCGCATTGTCTAGCCAGTCACGTGAAGATACGTAAATTTTGGTGATCTCCCAGAAATAACGGGAATTGCTATACTGGAGGAGATATTACTCTCCCTTGGAATAACTCAAGCCCAACTGTCCACACAGCTTGTAAATTTCCAGGTAGGTGTCCAATCGATTGAACAGATTCTCATAGTGTTGAGTAAGTGTACTATAGTAACTATTCTGAATATTCAGCAACTCCACGGAATTTATGCTTCCGAGTTCAAATCGTTGTTCTCCCATGTCGAGTAGTTGTTCGGCATAGCTCATGTTTTGTTCTGAGATACTGAGAAGTCTGGTTCTGGCAGCATAGAGATCGATCAGTGAGGAAAGGTTCGTTGTCAGTCCTTTTTTCATTTGCTCCGTGGATAGTTCGGCAATCTCTTTCTGAATGCGGGCAGTTTCCACGGCACGTTTGTTTTTCCAATTGTTGAACAGGGTATAACGTAAATTGATGTTTCCATAGTAGGACAAAGCCTGCGTGGAAAACTTGACATCCGGATTTTTGAGATCTCGGAGCCAACTATAAGAGGGGGTAATCCCCGTTTGAAAACTCAGGGTAGGGTAGAGAAAGGATTTTTGAAGTTCAACAGCACTTTGTTGAAGTTCCAGAGCAAGGTATTGATTCTTCAGGTTTTGATTTGAAGCGAACAACTGATCCCTTGAGGAGTTGAATTCAATGAGCGGAAGATCTACCTGAAGTGAATCCGTTAGCGTGAAACGTGCTACATTATTTAGCTCTTCTTCTGGAAGATTCAGGAGCAAATTCAGATTGCGCAGGGAATTATTATATGAAATTTCCTGAATGAGCACATTTGTACTATCCGTCAGGTATTGATTTTTGTACTGGAGTACCTCCAGGGAATTGCTTGAGCTGTACTTTTCACGTAGTTCATAGTAGCGGACTCTTTTCCGGGAATAATCAGCGAGTTTTTGATAAAGCTTCAGGCGACTTTTCTGAAGCACTGCCGTGTAATACGCTTTTAAAACATCATGAGCCGTGTTTTCGATCACGACCAGCGCGTTTCCTTCGCTTTGTTGCTCCAGTTGTTCGAGTCGTTGTTTGTTCACGCGAACTGCAAAACCAGAGAAAAGATTCCAGTTGGCACTCAGGGAAGGATTCATTCCCTGCATAAGAATCACCCCGGGAGTAAACGTAAAAGGGTTCTTACTATTGTCCTGCACCGTGTTGTTAAATCCCGCATTGAGACTAACCGTTGGAAAGAGTCCGGCCTCCGACCAACGATTATTTCGGGAGGCAATTTCCTGTCTTTTTTGAGCGATTAGGACGTCGTAGTTGTTTTCCAGGGCCTTGAACACGGCTTGCTGAGCACTTAGCTCTTCCTGGCCCATTGACCAGGGAGCTTGCTGAAGGAATAGGAAAACGAAGAGGTAATTAATCCAGTTTTTCATCCTTGAGTGCTTTTAATTTGAGTGCTGGTTCTACGTCATGTGTTTCCACTTTTTCTCCGGTCCAAAGCCAGCGGAAAAATCTTCTGACTCCATTCCAGAATAAAATGGCTCCGGGAAAAAAGAACAGAATAAAGACGGTTCCGAAGAGAATTCCGAAGGCGATCGACGAGGCCATAGGGATCAGGAACTGCGCCTGCATACTTGTTTCCGTGATAATGGGGAAAAGTCCCGCAACAGTAGTTAAAGAGGTCAAAATGATTGGTCTGAACCTGGATGTTCCGGCCTGGAATGCCGCTTCCCTAATTTCCAATCCCTCCTTTAGAAGTTGATTGTAGCGATCCAGGAATACAATGGCATCATTGATAAGGACCCCGATCAAAGCAATCATCCCGAATACAGAAAGAATGGAAACAGGTATCCCAATCAAACCGTGTCCAAGGATGGCTCCCGCCAGTCCTGCCGGAATCACGAGCATGATCAGGAAGGATTGCCACACGCTGCTAAAATGCAGTGCCAAAATCATAAACATAAGTAAGAGTACAAACAGGGTCACGTACATCATGGAGTTTCCGGTCTTCTGACTGCGTTCGAATTGTCCGAGCCTTTTTAGTTGGATATCCGGAAAAAGTTGATTGATTTTCGGGACAATTTGTTCGGAAATACGACGATTGAGTAGGGCTACAGAATCAGGGTACTCGCATTCGGCATCCACCTTGATCATTCGGACTCCATCTCTTCGTTTAAGACTTTCCGGAGCTCTTTGAAAGTGAAATTCGGCAATTTCGGAAAGTGGAATTTGCAGACCACTCATCGTTTTAATCCGCATGCCGGTCAGATCTGTGAGGGCATTTCGATCTTCTGGTGCATAGCGAACCCAGATTTTAACTTCTTCCGTCCCGATAATGAGGCGTTGCGCTTCTTGTCCAAAGAAGCCTTGCCTGATTTGATTGATGACATCTCCCTTCTGAAGACCATAAATTTCAGCTTGTGGAAGGAGGTCAATTTCAACATCCATTCTACCTGGTGGCATGTTGTCTTTGATGTTCATGACTCCATTCAACTGTTCTAATTCCGAACGGAAGAAATTCTTGGCTTCGTGTAATTTTACTTCATCTTTGGAGCTTAATCCCATTTCAATATCCTTTCCGAAACGGTTCATTCCACCGACGTAAAATTCGTTTGCAAGTTTGACTTCGGCTGTCTTTTTCAGGCGTCGATTGACCCTGTTTTTCAAGGTGTCGACAGGTGTTTTCTTTCCTTCCGCATGGTAAAAGACCGAAAGCATTCCCGCATGATTCCCCGCCTGCCCAATATTTTGAGTAAATCCAATATTACTCGTGTAATAAGTCATTAAGGATTCATGATTCTCTTTTTTGATGCGTTCATTTTCCTCGACCAGTACTTGTTGGGCCAATTCAATGAATTTTCGGGTTTTTTCCTTAGAATCCCCTGGTTTATAGGCAACTTCCACATTGAAAAATTCTGGTGGAATATTAGGGAAGAAGGTAAAGCCAATGACTCCGGCACCAAGTAAAATAAAAGTGAGGAAAGTGAAGAACATTGGAAAGAAAAAGGATAGTCTGAACCACTTGATTCGCCTTCCGATAAGCATTTCCAGTGCTGTTCGATACCAAACGTCGCGAATATACTTAATCCCACGGTCGGCGATAGATCTGATTTTTTTCTCAATTGGCGCTCCGGTAAATCCGGTAATGGCAACCACAAAACCGAGAATAAAGAGCAGGATGGGGAAGAGCGCCCGGCCAAAACTGATATCTGAATCAGGGAACAGGTAAATGGCAAGATAAATAATCAGGGCACCACCAAGTAACAAGCCAAATCCCTGCAAATAATTGAAACGACTCTTTTTGTTTTGCTCCAGGGCCGATCCATGTGCCAGGTGCGTTGGAAGAATGAAAAAAGCTTCTACCAGCGAAAAAGCCAGACACGAAATCACGACAAAAGCCATCTCATACATCATTTCAAGCCCCTCTACGAAGAAGAGAACAGAAAAGGCCACTATCGTCGTTAGAATCGAGGAAAAAACAGATCCAAGAACCTCCATGGTTCCATCTAAGGCCGCCTTTTGGGGAGATTTTCCTCGTTCGTAATGCGTGTATATATTTTCGGCGATGACAATTCCATCATCAACGAGAATCCCGACCACCAGGATCATTCCAAAAAGAGAGATCATATTGATCGTGATCCCAAATGCATTTCCGATAACAAAGAGTCCCATGAACGAAAAGGGGATTCCGAAGGCAACCCAGGCCGAAAGTCGAAGGTTGAGGAAGAGACCCAAAAATACCAAAACGAGGATCAAACCAGTGATTCCATTGGAAGTCAGCAGATCAATCCGTTCGTTGAGCATGCTGTTGAATTCGAAGAAGATGTCAAATTGATAATCAGGATTAGACGCATTGAACTTTTTTTGGTAGTCTTTGACTGCCTTGGTGATTACTGCGATATCCTGTTCAACCGTCTTTTCGATTTGGAAGGAAACGGCTGGTTTAGCATTGAATTTGGCTTCCTGAGAAGCTTCCGAAAAGGTCAGTTTTACATTGGCAAGATCACGGACTCGAATGAGTTCGCCATTGCTATTCGTTCTCACCACAATGTTTCCGATTTTCTCTGGTCGGGTGTTTTTGTCGTTGGAACGGATACTCATTTCCTGAATCCCTCCCCGAATGATCCCGGCGGTGATATCGTTGTTCTTACTGAATATGGCGTTGGAAATCTCCGTCATGCTAATTCCGAAGCGGAGGAGATCTTTCTCACGAATCTCAACGACAATTTCCTTTTCAGGAAAACCGTTCTTTTTGATTTGGGAAATAGTCTTGGTGTTCAGCAAATCCTGTTCCACCTGCAATGCCAGATTGGTCAGGTCCGTAATTTTTGCCTCTTGTTTTTTCGCTGAAATCCCGACAAAGGCCACAGTACTACCACCCATTCCTCCCGATTTCAGTCGGGTAATGACCGGTTTTTCAGCTCCCGGGGGAAATGAGTTAATAGCGTTGACCGCATTTTCAACATCGCTGCGGAGTTCCTCCATGTCTGCATCCTGATAGGCCTGAACCGTGATACTGGAAAAATTCTCGTTCGAGGTGGAGTTGATTGTTTCAATATCCCCTAACGAGCGGAGTGCCTGTTCAATTTTGATCGTGACCCCATTTTCCATTTCCGTTGGAGAGGCCCCTGGATAAAAGACTGTGATGAGTATCCGATTCGGATCCAATTCCGGAAAAAAGGAACGTTTCATCGTAAAGATGGAGAATACCCCAAAAAGGATAATGGTTAGCGTTAACGCATTACTCCAAATCGGACGACCTATGAAAAAATGGATCAATCTTCTCATGGGGCTATCTTTTTATTCCAATCGCTTTCTGATTCGACTTCAACTCTTGAAACTCAAGCACCACCTGATCATGATCGGCCAGTCCCCCTACCCGGATGGAGTCGGGAACATTTTCCAGCACCTGGATGCGTGTCAGAACGAGTGAGCTGTCTTTTTTCAACACTTGAACTTTTCCTTGTTGGACGGCTGTAATAGGGAGTGTCATACTTTTCATCTGACCCTTTTGGGAAATCACGGCGTCCAAAAATTGTCCGTTATACAGTTTTTTATCCTTGTAGGGTCGGATGTTATAATACACATCGATGGACTGTGTTTGCTGGTTGATAACATCAGATACACGGAGAATATTTCCTTCCGCAATGGCTTCTCCATTGGCCTGATAGAAAATCGCTTTATTTTCCTGCTGGAAGGTTTTGAGATGCTCCATTCCAATAGGAACCTTGACTTCAAAATCACCAGTTTTAACTAATCGCGCTACACGAACTCCGGGGCCTGCCAAAGATCCTGGTTCGGTATAAATGTCGGTAATGGTTCCCGAGAAAGGGGCCAGGTAAAGATACTTTTCCATGCGGGCCTCCATTCCTCTGATGTTGTAGTACTCAGAGATGATCCCTCGTGAGGTAAAGAACATTTTTTCTTTATTGCTTCGAAATGCAGGGAAATCGGGAAGCAATTCATTGACGCGAATGGAGTTCATGAAGTTTTTCCATTTGCTCGTTTCGCTGTTAAAATCAATTTCTACATCGGGCATCACACTAATTAGGAGGTTTAGCAACTGAGTTTTTCGCGCACTAAGATTATAAAAGGCTTCTTCATTGTTGACCTGATAAAGAAGTTCACCCTTATTGACGTGCATGCCTGGGCGGAGTTTTTTGCGACCATATTCCAGTTTTCCCTGGACCTCAAAGCTAATATCGATGGAGACGGTTGGATTCACCTGACCGTATGCCTTTAATTGAAAGGACCGTTCGATGTTTCGCACTGTTTGATAAGAGACGTAAACAACTTCTGATTTACTTTTCTTTTGAGATTTTTCGTGCTTTTTGGAAGAAGCAAGTCGAAAGAAGATGAGGGCGCTGATGAGCAGAAAGATTCCGAAGATAACCAGCTGACGAATTTTCATAGCCATGTATTTACCTTTAACAAAGGTAGCATTATTCCCATCAACGTTAGAGCCTTTCCAGGAGATTTGGTTGGAAACAGAATATTCGTTGTCAGAAGGCTTGAAAAAGGGCTGAACGGTTTGTATTAGCTGTTAATAACTTAGTTGATAATGTCCTTGGACGCTGCCTCAAACGGGCTTTTTGAGTACGTATCTTTGTAGATACAAACGATTAAAAGCTAAAACGATGTTGGGATCTTTAATCAAGCGTAGGTTGAGTGACAACCAGGTAGCAAACATTTTTGTAAATGCGTTGTTCGAGGTGGTTGATAAGGGATTTGGAGAAGTCGCTTCATTGATCAATGAAGATCCGGCTTTTGTTACATCACCTGGAATAAAGGATGATCAGGACGAGGAATTCACGATGATTGTCATCGTTAGCAACCTATCGTTTTTGGAAAGCACATTTGATCCGGAGCAGGCCCAGGCCGTGGAGCAATTGATTATTTCCAAGCTGTCCAGCATTTATAATGTATCCGAAGAAGAGTTTGCACAAATGGTAAGGTCTTATCAGGGATTTATGGCACGAAAGAATCATCCTTCCAAGAATATGATCTATGCCATGTCCAAGGCTATCTATCACAAGTACGAACTCAATGATTTTCAGGATGAATATTTTCGAAGAATGCAATCTCCGAACCCACTTTTCCTGAAGCGGATGGATGAGGTAATGGCGAATTTCATCTGGGATTGGGACGCTTTCTTTAAGAGATACAAGCTCTAATTTTTAACGTGCACCACCTTCTTGGTTTCGAAGAAATCTTCCTGGAAGAAATCTGAGAGCTCGTAATAACGACAAGCTTTTTTAACCGGTTTCATTTCTTCTGTCAGGTCTCCTCCCTTGAGGTAAAGAATGCCATTCGGAAGTTCGTGGCGGGATTCGTGAAGAAATTTCCCTTTGGTCCATTGTAAAAAGTCCGGCATGGCCGTTACGGCGCGGCTAACAATAAAGTCGTATTTCCCCTGGGTTTGTTCCCCACGTTGATGCGTGCTTTCCACGTTTTGAAGTCCTATGGCATCAGCTACTTCGCGAACTACCTTGATTTTCTTTCCGATGGAATCAACTAAATGAAAGTGGGTTTCAGGGAATAGGATAGCTAATGGGATTCCAGGGAAACCGCCTCCAGTCCCAATGTCCAGCACTGAAGCTTCCGGAAGGAAATTCATGACTTTGGCAATTCCCAGGGAGTGCAAGACATGTCTGAGATAGAACTGGTCAAAGTCTTTTCTGCTGATGACATTGATCCGAGCATTCCAATATTCGTATTGCTCTTTGAGTTGTTCAAATTGCTTCCGTTGTTCCTCGTTTAAATCAGGGAAATTACTGAAAACCAAATCGACTGTTGCCTGCATGTGGCAAATTTAAGGGCAATTACTTAATCGCCGTAAATTTCGTTTACCAAATGCTCATATTTTTTCAGAATGACCTTGCGTTTGAGCTTGAGTGTCGGAGTGAGTTCATCTGTTTCAATGGTAAACTCATGAGGGAGCAGTTTAAATTTCTTGATCTTTTCCCAGTTTCCGTATAGTTCATTGAAGGAATCTACTTCTTTCTGCATTCGCTGAAGCACTTTTTCCTCATTGATTAGCTGCTCATTGCTTAGTTCTTCCAACTGATGTCCCTTGCGCTTGGACCATTCTTTGACAAATTCGAAGTTCGGAATGATTAGGGCGGCAGGGAATTTTTGGTTTTCTCCAATGACCATGATTTGCTCAATGAAACGTGATTCTTTGAACTTGTTCTCCATGGCCTGGGGAATAATGAATTTTCCTCCGGAAGTTTTAAAGATTTCTTTCTTGCGATCTGTGATTTTTAGGAATTTGTCTTCTACCATCTCACCGATATCACCGGTATGAAACCAACCTTTCGGGTCGATCGCTTCATCTGTTTTGTCTGGCTTTTTGTAATACCCCATCATGACGTTTGGCCCTTTAACAAGAATCTCTCCGTCTTTGGCAATCTTGACCTTTACATTGTTTAAAAGAGGTCCAACCGTCCCGATCCGAATCCCTTTTTTAAAGCAATTTACAGAAACAACCGGAGAAGTTTCTGTGAGTCCGTAACCTTCCAAAACGGGAATCCCTGCTGCCAGGAAAATTCGGGCAAGTCTTGGTTGTAAAGCGGCGCTTCCAGAGGCAACCGCTTTCGCTTCTCCTCCCAGAGCCTCTTGCCATTTTGAGAAAACCAACTTCCGTGCAATGGATAATTTAAACTTGTAGAACATGGATTTTCCGACTACATCATATTTCTCCGCGACGGATACTGCCCAAAAGAAGATATTGCGCTTGAAGCCTTTGAGTTCGCTTCCCTTGGCCATGATCTTGTCGTAAACTTTTTCAAGAAGCCTTGGAACCGCAGTAAACACATGCGGTTTCACTTCCCGGATGTTGTCTCCGATCGTATCCATGGATTCTGCAAAGTAAATATCACATCCCAGGTACATGTAGAGGTAGTGTAACATCCGCTCATAGATGTGACAAACCGGAAGAAAGGTGAGTACTCTGGAGTGCTCGTCTGCCGGAATTCTTTCAACACATGCCAGAACGTTGGAGATGATGTTGTTATGGGAAAGCATAACGCCTTTGGGATCACCTGTCGTTCCTGAAGTGTAGATGATAGAAGCAAGAGCTTCATTGCGAACATTGGCTTTCAGTTCTTCGATCGTTCTCGCTTGCACTTCTTTGGCCAAAGATTCAATGTCTGTATAATGTCTGATTCCAGGTTCACTGTCGAAACAATAAAGATGCTTCAGCTTCTTGCATTGATCACCAATTCCCTCAATTTTATGATATAATTCTTTATCTCCGACAAAGCAATATTCAATCTCGGCATCATTGAAAATATAAATGTAGTCCTTTGTTGAAATATTGGGGTAAATCGGGACAACTACCGCACCTACCTGAAGCGTGGCCAGATCAATGAGGTTCCATTCGACCCGATTCGAGGAAATAATAGCTACATTGTCTCCTGGCTTCACTCCAAGTCCTACCAGGGCCCTGGAATAGAGATTGACACGATCCAAAAAGTTTTTGGTAGAAACCCCCTGCCAGGTTCCATCAATTTTGGTACAGAACATATTCTCTTTGGGATAATGTTCTAATTGATGGTACGGAATATCGAATAGACATTTGATCATAAGTATCGGTATCGAAATTAGTTTGTACTTCTAAATATACGGATATTGGAAAAAAGAGCTAAGCAAAGTAGGTTTAAAGGGGTTTAATTTCGATAAAACACCATTTTACTTCGACGAATAGTAAAATCGTGTTTTTTCGGGAAGTCTGAGAATTTTATTTTTTGTGAATTATATTCGGTGAAACAGGTAGTTTATTCATTTAGAGTTCATGAATATTCATTCTGGGGGTGTTTTTGGTAACCTTTGCCCAAAAAAAGAGTTTATATAGTTGAAGATGAAGGCCCAGATTACCCTTTAGTCTTGCAGCTTGGGACTCTGGTTTTTGGTCTTCGAAAGATTGAAAAAAAATACTAAATGTCGTAGTTTATTCTGGTTTTAAACGACAATGGTATGTTTTGATTTGTATGTAAAAGGTTTATTCTGCGGAATAAACCTTTTTTCCTTTAATGTAGGTCTGATAAGCAAAGTTGTTTCGGAACTTCGTCTGAGTAGCGATCGGTTTTTCGAGGATGACAAAACTGGCGTCTTTTCCTTTTTCGATGGAACCTTTCTGATGTTCTTGAAAACTGGCACAGGCAGACCAAATGGTGAGCCCTTTCATGCAGTCATCCAAGCTTAATTTTTCCTGAACCAAAAAGCCTTTGGCATGCTCTTCACCGACATTTGTACGTTGAACCGCGGCGTGGATATTCTGAAAAGGATCAAAGGATTCGACCGGGAAATCTGTACCGAGCGCAATCATCCCACAATTCTTCAGGATACTTTGATAGGCATAGGCACCCACCATGCGTTGTTCTCCTAAGCGATCTTTGGCCCAACGTTGATCACTCACCGCATGACAGGGTTGAACGGAAGGAAAAACTCCTACCTTTCCCATCGAAATAATGTCTTCAGGACTCAGGACCTGTGCATGCTCAATTCGCCACCGATGATCGGGTTTTTGTTGGTGAATTTTGGAGATCAGATCGATCAGGATTTTATTGGTGGAGTCTCCGATGGCATGTGTGTTCATTTGATAGCCGTGCTCCAGCGCAAAATCAGCGACTTCTTTCATTCGTTGGATCGAGGTAGTTAGGAAGCCGTGCGTGTGGGGAGCATCACTATACGGGCTTTTCAGGCAGGCACCGCGTGACCCTAAAGAACCGTCCCCGACGACTTTAAAACTTCGAATCAGGAGGCCCTTGTGTTTGTAGATGCCATTCTTCCGGACAAAATTGAAGTTTTCTTCCGTCGGGTAAAGCATGGCGTAAATTTGGAGGTCAAAATTGCCCCAATCGTATAGCGACTTGAACAATTCAATGTCTGGATAATGAATTCCAGCCTCATGTACCTCTGTGATGCCAAGCTGGAAAAGTTCTTCCTGAATTTCTAGCAAGGCGTCCTGTTTTTCCCTGGTCGAATATTCAGGGATCAATTTGGACACTTCCTCAATGGCGTTGTCGAGCAGAATTCCGGTCATTTGTCCTTCTTTGCTCTGTACTTCGCCTCCTTCAATCTTGCTATCAGGATTCAATCCGGCCTTTTTTAATAAAAAGTCGTTGGCAAGAGCGGCATGTCCATCTACCCGGAACAGAAGTACTGGAATATCTGGATAAAGTTCGTTTAACAACTTATTGTCGGGAAAGTTATTGTTTGCCCACAATGACTGATCCCAACCTCTGCCCATGATGAATTTTCGCTTTTTCCCGATGGCGTATTGTTTTACTTTTTCCAGTACAGCTTCAAAAGAAGTACTTCCGACCAGATTGAGGTTCAATTTCTGCTGAAGCAGACTAAGTAAATGTCCGTGCGAATCAGTCAAACCCGGATAAATCGCTTTTCCGGCCGCATCAATGACTTCCTCGCTGCTATATTTGTTCAAAATTTGCCTTTCAGGACCAATTTCAACAATGATTCCGTCGCGAATTGCCATGGCCTCTTCGACATGCATTTCTTCATCCAGGCAATAAATTTTTGCATTGTGGATCACGAGGTCCACTTCTTTCCCTTTGTAGCAGGATTGCAGTCCAAAGAATACCAGTACTCCGAACAGACAGTTGATCAATTGACTTTTTTCCAAAATGTATTCGGTTTTATGAGAATGAATCCGATTAGTAACAATACGAAATAGGCAGGCATCCGATAGCGGACAATGGCCCCCAGAACGGGAGTGGTCCAACCAATGATCAGGCTTAACGAACCAACAAACATCAGACAGGAAAGAATGAAGCGTTTTTCATGTTCCATGAGATGTCTTCTTTTGAAGAAAGCGAGAATCAGAAAGGCAAAGAGTAAAATACTTTCCGCGCTGGCAAAATACTTTAAATTCTTTCCGGGATCTGTGAAATAAGGGCGTAATAAAGCGTTGTTTAATGCCTGTGGGATATTCCAGATGAGTTGCCTGAAAGAATCCCCGATCATATTGGTGCGAATATAGCTGTCGCTTCCCGGAATTCGGTTTTTGATTTGCCACTGTCTCCCATCGTCTTCGAGGAGATACCTGACCTCCTGGTCTTTATATCCAACTCTGAATTTGTAGGCAGTAGTTTGTTTCCGTACGTAAAAATAATCGCCTGAAATTTCCAGATTTGGATAGGTTTCCGGGGAAAAGTAGTACAGGATGGAATCTTGTTCATTCTTGGCATATACTCCCCCGCGACCAATATTTTCAAAATCAAACTGGACCCTGGAGACAAATTGCACCACTTTTCTTCGGGCATCTGAAAAAATGAAAACGGAGGAAAAAATTCCGGCAACAAACAAAATCGCAGCCAGGAAAGAACGGTCTTTGAGAAAGTAGGCCGCAAAATGAAAATAGGCAATGGCCAAACTAACGCAGAGTAGGATGTAGGGTTTGAATCCGATCAAAATGACACAGGCAATAAAGAGATAAAGAGCCACCTTCCATTTCCGGATTTGTTTGTCCAAAAAGCAACGAAGGAGTAAGCCAATCCCAAAGATGACGAGTGGTTCTTTCAGAACACTACTTCCCCAAAAAAGGGCACTTGGAAGTAAAATAACAGCGAAGAAAAGAGTTCTGTTAGAGACAAGTGTCAATCTGCGAATGGCCAGGTAAATGTTTCGCAGTCCAACTAGGGAAATGAAGTTAAAAATGATGAAGTGGACGTAAATATTGTTGAAGGAGAAAAACTCGATCAGACTATGGATTTTAACCAGGTTTTTGGCATCATTGATCAACATGAGGTTCCCGCGAGACCAGTGAATAGATTCATTTAAATACTGCTGAACAATTTCAGACTGTTCCCCGATGTTGAAAAACAATTTGAAGTAGGCTGTTGGACTTTTATAGAACAAATCGTTCAATAATTTCCCTTCATACAGGAAGTTGGAGGCATCATAGTTCAAATCCCCCATGTGGGTTCCATAAATCTTCGAGTAGATAAAGATGTAGATGGCTCCGGCCATTACCTTGATCAAAAAAGCAACAGATAAGTCCCAATCTCCCAGACCAATGGTCTTGAAAACCCTGAAATACTTCAACGAAAGAAATATCAGTAGTGTCCAGAAGAGGGCATACAATGCTTCGATCATAAGCAGGAATATCTATACAAATTTAGGGATATTCGAAGGAAAGTCTGTTTTGTGGTCAGGAAGTAATTAACAATCCACACTTATTATTCAAAAAATGACTTCGGAGCCGAGAGAATCCATATTTTTGCAGAAATCTGAAATGAATAGCATGGAAAGCGCATTGCAGCGGGAAGCAACTCTCGAACAAGCTCAGGAACTGGGATTACTGGCTGAAGAATTTGAGGCAATCAAAGAAGTTTTGGGTAGAACGCCCAATTTTACGGAAACCAGTGTGTATTCCGTTATGTGGTCGGAACACTGTTCCTACAAAAATTCCATCTTCTGGTTGAAACAATTGCCAAAAGAAGGACCTCATTTGTTGGTGAAAGCCGGGGAGGAAAATGCCGGGCTTGTTGATATTGGTGATGGATTAGGTTGTGTCTTTAAGATTGAGTCTCACAATCACCCAAGTGCTCTGGAACCTTATCAGGGAGCAGCAACAGGTGTCGGTGGAATTAACCGGGACATTTTCACCATGGGAGCCCGCCCGGTCGCACAATTAAATTCACTGCGTTTCGGAGATATTGGTGAAGATCGAACCAAATGGTTGACCAAAGGAGTTGTTAAAGGGATCGGTGATTACGGAAATGCATTCGGAATTCCGATTGTTGGAGGAGAAGTTTGTTTCAATAAATCGTATAATCAGAATCCGTTGGTGAATGCCTTTTCGGCTGGGATCATGGATACCGGGAACCTGATTTCCGCCAAGGCTCAGGGACCAGGGAACCCAGTATATATCGTAGGTTCTGCCACTGGAAAAGATGGAATTGCCGGAGCGGCTTTTGCTTCCAAAGATATTACGGAAGCCTCTGCTGATGACCTTCCATCGGTTCAGGTAGGAGATCCTTTTCAGGAAAAGCTTTTGCTGGAAGCAACCATGGAACTTTCGCAAACCGATGCCATTGTCGGAATGCAGGATATGGGAGCTGCCGGAATCACTTGTTCGACTTGTGAAATGAGTGCGGCGGGAGGTGTTGGAATGGAGATTCATCTGGATCGTGTACCAACGCGTCAGGAAAACATGCTGCCTTATGAAATCTTGCTTTCCGAGTCACAGGAACGAATGCTTGTGGTAGTTAAGAAGGGCCGTGAACAAGTGGTGAAAGACATTTTTGAGAAATGGGATTTGCACGCGGAGGAAATTGGTGAAGTGACCGATACAGGGCGCGTACGTTATTATATGCACGGAGAATTGGTTGGTGATGTACCTGCTCATTCCCTGGTGTTGGGTGGTGGAGCACCTCAGTATCAAAGAGAGTATACAGAACCAGCTTATTTCCAGGAGTACAAAAAGTTCTCGATTGATCAGATTGAGCAACCGGAGGATCTTCGGGAAGTAGCTTTGTTTTTGTTGCAACATCCGAATATTGCATCAAAAAAATGGGTTTATGAACAATACGACTCCATGGTTGGAGTTCGAAATATGACTACGAATCGTCCTGCCGATGCAGGAATTGTGAACATTAAGGGCACAGAGAAAGCGCTGGCAATGACTGTTGATTGTAACTCTCGTTACGTACATGCCGACCCAGAAACTGGTACGGCGATTGCCGTTTCGGAAGCAGCCAGAAATATCGTTTGTTCTGGAGGGCAGCCAAGCGCAATTACAAATTGTTTAAATTTTGGGAATCCATATAATCCGGAATCCTATTGGCAGTTTGTAGGTGCGATCAAGGGGATGTCGAAAGCCTGTGAACGTTTTAAAACACCGGTAACCGGAGGAAACGTTTCTTTCTATAACCAATCGGTTATCCAAGGAAAAGAAGTGCCCGTGTTCCCAACACCAACGATCGGAATGATTGGAGTGGTTGAGGACAAAAGAAAGATCATGACGCTGGACTTCAAACAAAAAGGTGATTTGATCTTTATTTTGGGGGATAATGTGGAAGACATTGCTTCATCAGAATACCTGGCCTCTTATCATGGCGTGGAAGCATCACCAGCTCCGCACTTTGATTTAGAAAAAGAGTACCAGTTACAGGAAACAATGAAGGGCCTGATTGATAAACAGCTGATCAATGCAGCACATGATTGTGCGGATGGAGGATTGTTCATTACTCTGGCGGAAATGTCCTTTCCTAATGGACTGGGCTTTGACATTGTGACAGATTCTGAAGTTCGGGAAGATGCCTTTTTGTTTGGAGAAGCGCAAAGCCGCGTCGTGGTGACAGTGAATGAAGATCAGGAGCAGGACTTTATCGAGTATATGATGCAGAGTGAAGTTACAAGTACATTATTGGGGCATGTAACCAAAGGAAAATTCATGATCGACGAAGAGCACTATGGTTTCTGTGAGGAAGCGAAGGATATCTACGACAGTGCCCTTGGAATCTATTTGGACAAGTAAATAATATTTTTGTCCCAATGAAAAAACTCTACTTGCTTGCCGGTTTTTTGTGCTTTTGGGGACTGTTTTTATCCCAGGAAAATACACAAACAATCAAGGGACAGGTCATTGATGAAGAATCAAAAGGCCCGATCCCGGGAGTGATGGTTGCTATCATCGGTACAGAACCTCCGATACGGACCCGAACTGATTTTGACGGATATTTTCGACTGGAAAATTTGGCTCCGGGCAGGTATGATATTTTGGTCAGGTATTCGGGATACAAAGAACGGGTCATCCCGAATGTTCAGGTGACCTCCGGGAAAGAAGTTTACCTGGAGTTGGAGATGAAAGAACTGATCAATGAGGTCAAAGAAGTGGTTGTTTCAGGGACCAAAAAGAATCAGACGATTAATGAATTGGCTACACTCAGTGCCAGGTCCTTCAGTACGGAAGAAGTGAACCGTTATGCGGGAGGACGCTCGGATCCTTCCAGATTGGCCGCGAATTTTGCCGGGGTAAGTACACCAGATGACTCCAGGAATGATTTGGTCATTCGGGGAAACTCGCCGATAGGGGTACTTTGGAGAATAGAAGGACTCAATATTCCGAATCCAAATCACTTTTCAACGATTGGTACCACCGGGGGACCAGTGAGTGGCTTGAATACGAACGTGTTGAACAATTCAGACTTTTTCACATCGGCCTTTCCGGCGGAGTATGGAAATGCGAATGCAGGGGTCTTTGATCTGCGCTTCAGAAAGGGGAACTCGGACAAACGGGAACATACGATTCAATTCGGAATGCTGACAGGAATTGAAGCCATGACGGAAGGACCGATCAAGAAGGGGAATGGATCTTCTTACCTCGTGGCCTATCGTTATTCCTTCACAGGAGTTGCCCAGGCGATTGGTTTGAATATTGGAACAACAGCCACTCCTTTTTACCAGGATTTATCCTTTAAAATTAACAGTGGGAAAACCAAACTCGGAAAGTTTACGCTTTTTGGTCTGGCCGGAACCAGTCAAATCGACTTTAAAAGCGAGGAAGTAGATACAACGGATTTATTTGCTGCACCGAATCGGGACTCTTATTTTACGAGTCAGTTGGGCTTAATCGGTCTGAATCACTTTGCCCGCGTAAACAGCAAATCGTATTTTAAGACGGTCATTGGAGCTACTTATGCCGGTTCAAACTATGATGAGGATACGGTCAATACAACGTTGAAATCGGTCTATCGCGTCATTGAAAATACAACAGCGCAGTTACGTTATATTGCGAACACATCCTATAATATAAAGGTCAACCCCAAAGTATTTTTGAAATTCGGCTTGATCGATGAAATCATCAATCTCAATCTATTTTATCGCAACCGAACATCATCACCGGATTGGATTCAAATTTGGGATTTTAACGATATGACCTCGCTCTGGCAGTCATACGCTCACATGAAGTATAGCTTTTCGGATCGCTGGACAATGAATATCGGGGTTCATGCCCAGTACCTGACTTTGAATTCTTCTACTTCCGTGGAGCCGCGTTTCGGAATGAAATACCGACTGAATGAAAAGAATCATCTGAGTTTAGGATATGGGATGCACAGTCAAATGCAACCAACGGATATCTACTTCTACCGAACCCAGTTAATGGACGGAAGTTATGAGCAATCCAACCTGGATTTGGATTTTACAAGAAGTCAGCACTTCGTATTGGCCTATGATCTGTATCCCTTTAAAGACTGGCGGGTGAAGTTAGAAAGCTATTATCAGATGATTAGTCAGGTACCGATCAATAGTACGCCAAGCAGCTATTCCATATTGAATGCCGGTGCCAGTTTTACACCAAATGAACAAGGCTATTTGGTCAACGAGGGAACCGGGACCAATTATGGATTTGAGCTGACCCTAGAGAAGTTTTTCAGCAAAGGATATTATGGTCTGTTGACAGGGTCGGTGTACCAGTCTACCTATAAAGGAAGTGATGGACTGGAACATCCTACGGCATTTGATGGACGATTTGTTTACAATGTACTGGTAGGGAAGGAGTTTAAGATCGGAAAGACGAAACAAAACAGGTTCTCTATGGACTTAAAGTTTACGCATGCCGGAGGAAGACCATATACCCCAATTGATTTGGAAGCATCAAAATTGGCGAATAGACAAATCTTCAAGGATGACAAATATGCGTACTCGGAAAGATATGACGATTTCCTGCGACTTGATTTTAAAGTAGGGGTGACCATGAATAGTACGAAAAGAAAACTTTCACACTCCTTATTTTTCGATATTCAGAATGTGACGAATAGAAAGAATGTTTTTGCTGATCGCTACAACCCGAATACGAATAGCATTAACACCGCTTATCAAATTGGTTTCTTTCCGAATTTTGTTTACAAGATTCAGTTTTAGATCGACTTATTCATAAATAACTTGAAAATTGGTATCTTGCTATAGGGTTTCACCTTGGTAAATGCAGATTAAATCAATTATATTCTCGGGAGTTGTGTTGGTTCTGTCCTTTTTGGGATACGGGCAGGAGGATCATTGGATGGTTTCGGCAGTTGGAGAAACAGTGAGTGAGATACTTGATGTTAAAACGGACGATCAGGGATATACCTATGCCTGTGGATATTTTAGCGGTGAATTGCAGCTTCAAGGTCAGGAAATTTCCTCCAATGGACCTTTTGGAGATGTGCTATTATTGAAAATTGACCCGAAAGGAAAGTATGAATGGGTTAAGACGCTGGGAGGAACAGGCAATGATCGAGCGATTCAAATAGAGTTAGATAAGGATGGAAATTTAATTGTGGTTGGTACCTATCAGACAGCCGTAGATTTTGAGGGAAACATATTGAATTCAGTGGGTGACTCAAGAGATTTGTTTATTCTGGAAATGGATTCGCAGGGGAAAGTACTTTGGGCGAGATCCGAAGGGGGAGTAGGAGATGATGATGTTAGTGGTCTGGCGATTGACCAGGAAGGAAACATTTTGTTAACCGGTAGATATAGGGGAAAAACACTTTTTGGAGGACAGGAATATACAAGTGCAGTAAATCCTGAAACAGGGGAGGATAGCTACGATATGTATTTAATGAAGTTAAACCCTGCTGGTCAGGTGTTATGGTCGAGGACGGGGGGAGGAGAATATCGAGATAGGGGCTTATCTGTTGCTGTGAATAAATTGAATCAGGTGTTCGTTTCGGGAGAGATGTCGGATACAATTGTGTTTTTTGGAGGAACGATAAACAACGCGCAAAAAAATATTGGCTTTTTAAGCAAAGTTACGCCAACAGGAAGTTTGATGTGGATGAAGCGATTTGTTGGGGCACAGGTTTTATGTAGTGATATTGTTTGTACGGAGGATAATGAGGTTGTTATGACAGGGGACTTTAAAGGTACCCTCACGATTTGGGACGGAAGTAACTACGTTAGTACACCAGATAATAGTTATGACAATAAAATTTTTACTTGTAAAATAGGTGCGGATGGGGCCCTCAAGTGGTTCGACTCAAAGGGTTCTCAATCAGAGCTAAAAGGAAAGAGTATTGCTGTTGATGCACAAGAAGGAATATATGTGACAGGAACCTTCAAATGTAATTTTGATGAGTTTCGGGCGATGACATCCACTGCTTTTTGGCAAAGTGCAGGCTTTTGGGATATTTATACCTGTCATTATTCTTCTAACGGTCAGCTAGAATGGTATTGGCAGTCCGGGGGGTCGGGAAACGAGATAAGTTACGGAATCACTGTGAATAATAATGGGAGACCTATTTTAGGGGCATCGGTCGACGAGGAGTTCGTTTTCGCATTTAAAAAAGGAGAATTTTCTCAGACGTCTAATTATCCAGATGAAGTTTATGGTTTCGTGAGTGCACAATCAACGGTAGCGGATTATGGTGGGAGTGGTTTGGGAGGGGTCACCAGAATGATGGTGGCCAATATGATTTCAGAAAGATCTACAGATTATACCATTTATCAGTATCCCAGGAGCTATAAGGATTCTGTTCGTCCCTTTTTCACGCCAAACGTGGATACCGCCCGTTTATGCCCGGATCAGTATGTGAATTGGTACTCTGGGACCATGACAGACGGAGGGCCGCAATATGATCTGAAATATTATTATAATGGACAAACCGGAGAGTTCCCAATACAGTATAAAACGGGAACTTATGTCGTGGAGTACGAACGTAAGGATCGCTGTTTCTCAAGTGGAGATACCATCTATGTCATTAGGTATCCAAGGCCGCCATTACCGTTATTGAGTGATAATATTGGGGTGAATATAAAGGAACCGAAATACAAAGATGTTGAAGTGTGTTACGATACGTTGCAATTTTGGTTCCAGGATATATGTGTTGGCTGTACATTAGGGGTGAAATCAACATCGATTGATCAAATTGGAGTATTAGAAAATGACACTTTGACGGAGAGTGTAAATTCGATTATTCATGTAAATGTTGCTGATTCGATTGGTTGCATGAATAGTAGTTATTTTGCTTATAAACGAGTGAGTAGTATAAAACCATACCTGATTTTTGCTGATCCAGATTTGAATGATAGCATACAGCTTTGTGACAAAGGCTTGGTGATCGCCCTCGTGGCAGATTCAATTAGTAACCCTACGGGAGAATGGTATTCCCATGTAGAAAATGTACTTTCGAGTTCTGTGAAAGTGTTTTATCAGAACCAGGAGGTTCCGGCAAGTACAGATGGCTATGATCTTGAGTTTTCAGTTGAACAGGATGGGTGGTATTATGTCAATGAGTACCTGACGGTTGGTTCCAGCCAATGTCCACAGAGTTATGTGATTGTAGACTCTATCTTTTGCGAAATTAAGAGGCCACCTGAGCTAGAAATTTCTCCTGGAGGAGAACTTTGCCCTGGAGATTCCATGTACATTGTCACGACCGTTGTCGCAGACACATTTGTCTGGTATGGGCCTAGTATCAGCTGGGTGAGTGAAAATCGAGATAGTATTTTAGTCAATGGACCAGGTAGTTATTCAATTGTCGCAAGTTATAATTTTGAAGAGATTTCCTGTACAGCCATGGGGGTCAGAAATGTCACAGTGAAGACGACTCCAAAGGTGCTGATGGATCCGGAAGACGGTTTAATCTGCCCGGGAGATTCAGTAAAGCTGTATTTAGATCGCATAGGAAACTCTTATCTTTGGTTGGACTTGTCGGGTGATAGTATATCAAAAAATGAGATCACTTATGTTCAGGATCAAGGCTTTTATGCTTGTTTATTTGAAGACGAAGATGGATGTTTATTATTAACAAGTCAGGTCGAGGTAAAAAAGTACGCAACCCCGTTTTTGGAGTTGACACCAAAGGATTTTATATGTCGGGGTGAGACAGCAGAGATTTCAGTCATTTTTGTTGGTGATGCGGGCATTCAATGGCATGCCCCAATTGAATCACAAGAAAGCAAAATAGAAGTCGATAAGGCAGGATGGTATGCGGCTACGGTGCAGCAATGTGGTTTCTCGGTGACAGATAGTGTTGAACTGATTGATGGATCATTTGAAGTTGAATTACTTGTTAATCAAGAAAATCCATTGTGCTATGGTGATTCAATCCGTATCGAAGCCGATGTTTCTGCTGAATTTTATGAATGGAACGTCATCGGAGAGTTAAATAAGGTTTTTTATGCAAAGGAACCCGGTGCGTATTTCGTGAAGTGTTGGAATAGCTACGGTTGTCTTGAAATTTCCGATACAGTTTATATTGAAGCGCATGATCAGTCATGGCCACCAGAAATAGGATCAGTCACAATTTGCCCTGGAGAGTATGCTACGTTAATACATGATGGAACTCGCAATGTTGAATGGTATTATTCGGATTCAGATTTGGGATTTTTCTCCACGCAGGATACGATCATTCTTGGACCGATCAATAAAGACAGTAGTGTTTACGCATCCTATAGTTATGATCAGTGCCCCAGGTATTATACTCAAGTTTTGATTGATGTTTTGGAGCCGATTGAAGAACCATCAATTATAGGAGATTCTTTAATTTGTACAAATCTTCCATATTTGACGCTGGAGACTGAAGAAGGTAAAGACCGTAAGTATCGATGGGTCTTGTCTGGAGACACCATTGGTGATCAAAGAATTTTGCAGTATGGACCTCTAGGTGGGTTGAATGACTCAGTTTTTTCGGTGTTTGTATGGGACAAATGCTCTAGCAATCAGGCTTCCATTGTTTTGAATCTTCGAAGTGAAGACCAAATAGAAATAGCGAATTACATTGACACATTGTGTTTGGGAGAGAGTTTTAGGAATTACATTACGATAAACGAAAATTTGGATCACTTTTGGTACGACGGAAACCAACTATGGGTGGCAGATTCCTTAATTATTCCCTTTGATGAGGTAAATGAGATCGTCCAAGTATATAATATTAATGAGTATGGTTGCATCTCGGATACCCTGACGGTGACGATCAAAAAAGCTGATTCAATAAGTTTAGTTCCTTTTATCGAAGGACTTGGTTGTGAGCAGAATGAAATAAAACTTCAAGTAGAAAATGAACTTAACCCATTAGTATGGACGAAACCTGATAACTCTCAAAGCGAAGGTGCCGAATTGGTCATTTTTCCATTGCATAAATCTGATGAAGGGATGTATCAGGTAAGTTTCGTCGATACGTTGAATTGTGTCCATAACGACAGTCTTTATCTCGAGGTTTATTTGAACCCGAACTTTGAACTGGGAAATGACACCATTGTGTGTGCTAATGATTTGTATTCCCTGACACTACCTTTTGACATTGAAACAGATTGGGTGTTCTGGTGGAATCAGGGAGATTCTGCGCAGTATATAGTACCCGATGGTCAGGGCATAATAACGTTAAGTGCCTTGAATGAATTTGGATGTATTTTCTCGGATAGCATTCGGGTTGAACTGGTGGACTGTCAGGGAGAGGCGGCAAATGTTGTAACTCCGAATGGAGACGGCATTAATGAGCACATAACTGTTTTTAATGCCGAGTATATGTCCAATAATCACATTAGGGTTTATAATAGATGGGGCAACTTAATGTTCGAACAGTCGAATTATCAAAACAATTTTAGTCCAAGAGAATGGTCTGATGGAGTTTATTTTTACGAATTTCATTCTGGTCAGGATGGGCGCAGGAAGGTTGGATATTTTCATTTAATTAAAAGTAAATGATTCGTGAAAACATCATCCTCATCGGTTTTATGGGAAGTGGAAAGTCCTCACTGGGGAAAAAACTGGCCCGTAAACTCGGATATGAATTTTTAGATACCGATACGAGGATTGAAGAACGAGAAGGAATGTCGGTGGCTGAAATCTTTCAGGAAAAAGGAGAGGAGTACTTTCGAAGATGCGAAAGGGAACTACTTGATCGTCTGGAAGCTGGTAAAGGCTTGCTGATAGCTTGTGGAGGAGGCTTCCCCTGTCAGGAAGGGATGATGGAAGGACTTAAACAACTGGGTTTAACAGTTTATCTTAGCTTGAGCGCCAAAGAATTGAGTAAGCGACTAAAGGAATCCAAACAAGCCCGTCCCCTGATTGTAAACATGCAGGGGGAAGTTCTCGAAGAATATATTTCACATAAGCTGGAAGATCGCCGAAAGTATTATGAGCAGGCTGATTTGAGCCTGTTTGGGAGAGATCAGCGCATCAAGGAGGCGAGTAGGATCATTCGATCACATTTGTTAGAAAACTGATTTATATCAGTTTTTTTTGTTGTACAGATCATTTTTTAAGCGCCTCATTTCCAGGATATTTGCTTTAAATAAAGTCCAGGAATTATGAGTACAACAGTAAACAATGTAGAAACTAATATGAATAAGGAAGCGGAATTTAATCGCTTCGGTCTGATTTCGGTTATTATCTTGATTATAGGATGTCTGGGAGGTGTTGCAGTAGGACTTGGAGCCATTAATTATACCGCCACATTGATCATGGTAATTGTACCAACCATGGCAACATTGAGCATGTTGCTTGCGGTGGCTCCCATGAAGTGGATTATTTCATTGGGAACAGTTACGGCAATCATAGACGTTTTACTAATCGTATACTTCGGATTCTTTACCTAGTGGCTCAAAGGTAAGGTAGCGGGGGAAGTCTTTGACTTCCCCTTTTTTATTTGATAAAAGTAATGAGCTCCTGACTGGTGCGACGTACCTTTTTTTGATACTGGTTGTAATCGTCTTCCGAACGATACCCCAGAGCACAGGCAACAACACTTTTTAGTCCCTTCTGATGAAGTCCAAGAATTTCGTCAAAGGCTTCTTTTTCGAAGCCCTCAATAGGTGTTGAATCAACTTTTAACTGGGCAGCGGCATGTAATAAGTGCCCCAAAACGATGTATAACTGTTTGGAAGCCCAAACGGAACGCTCTTCGGGACTCTGCTCCGAAAGTTTTTTCTTCATGAAACTGCCATAACCACTCAGTTGCTGTGGGGATTGCTCTCGAATCTTAGCTACCTGTCCCAAATAGCTTTCAATCAATTCGTCATTGATGTCTGATTTAACGCAGAAGAGAATGAGATGAGAAGCATCCGTAATTTGATTTTGCTGGAAGGCTTTTTCTTTTAGTTGTGCACGGATTTCTGTGTTCTCAATAACCAGAAACTGATAGGGCTGTAATCCGTAAGAAGATGGACTGAGCCGAATGGTATCCAGTAAGATTTGAAGGTCCTCAGAACTAATTTTCCTGGTGGGATCATATTTTTTGGTGGCGTAGCGCCATTTCATGTCCTCCAGGACGGGGTGTGCTTCTGTTTCCATGTTGTTTTTATGCTTCATATATGCATGGGAATGTCCATGATCAAAATGTAAGTGTCCTCGCTAAAACGAAGGTCAAATTGAGTAGTATCTTCAATGCTTAGAGCATCTCGCTCATTCAATTCCTGATCTCCAATCATTGCTTTTCCGTGCAACAAAAATAGATATTGTCCGTTTTCCGGATGCTTTCCGGAATAGGAAATTTGTTTTCCCCGATTAAATTTTCCGAGGTAAAACCAGGCTCGTTGATGAATCCAAAGCCCCGAATCATCTTGATTTGGGGAAACTACCTGAAAGAGTTGATTCTCCATTTTTCCAAGTGGAATAGTCAGTTGATCGTAACGAGGTTCTACCTGTCGTTGGTTGGGGAAGACCCAAATTTGCAAAATTTTACAGACCTCCTCTTTACTGGCGTTGAATTCACTGTGCCAAATACCACTTCCCGCACTCATTACCTGAACGTCGCCCGATTGAATCGTGGAACCATTTCCCATGCTGTCTTCGTGGGCCAGGGCACCTTCCAAAGGAATGGTGATGATTTCCATATTATCATGTGGGTGCATTCCAAATCCTTTTCCTGGTGCAATTGTATCGTCGTTCAACACCCGTAAACTTCCAAAGTGCATGCGCTCTGGATTATAATATGAGGCAAAGCTAAAACTATGTCTGGCCGACAACCATCCGTGATCGGCTTTCCCTCGGGAATCAGACGGATAATATGTTGTTTTCATATCTGAATTTACTTGGTTAAAACAAATATACAAATAAAAATATTACCCAGGTAATTATTTGTTCAAAAAAAACGAAACCTACCCTTTCACCAGTTCCATGAATACATCCTGCATACTAGGTAGCAGCTCTTCTGCAGCCTCAATTTCAATTTGTCCGATGAGGGTCTTCAATAAATCCTGAAAATTGTGATTTCCCCGCATCTTAATAAGAGCCTCAAAGCGATCCTCTCCCAGTACGCTCTTATCCACGAGCTCAAATCCGGTCCAAAGTGCATTGACGAGTGAAATCATGTTTCCCTTGAAACGAATGCGATACAAACCTGTTTTACGTTCGCTCTTCAATTCACTGACACTACTTTCAACGATTTTTTTGGAGTTGTTGATCAGGGCGACGCGGTCACAAATTTCTTCCACACTTTTCATGTTGTGGGTGGACAACAAGATCGTTTTTCCTCTGGCCTTCATCTTGATCAATTCCTTTTGGATGAGGTCCACATTCACCGGGTCAAATCCACTAAAGGGTTCGTCCAAAATCAATAATTCTGGATCATGCAGGATGGCACATACGAACTGAACTTTCTGTGCCATTCCTTTCGACAATTCTTCGATGCGTTTGTCTTTCCAGTCATCAATCTCAAATTTTTTGGAGAGCAGATCGAATTGCTGTCGGACTTCTCGTTTACTCATACCTCGCAGGAGTCCCAGGAAGTAGGCGTGTTCCTTGACCGTCATACTTTTGTAGAGACCTCGTTCTTCAGGAAGGTATCCAATTTGACTGAGGTCTTGTTCCTTCATGAAAGCTTTTTTAAAGCGAATACTTCCATGATCTGGTTCGACAATTTGATTGATGATTCGGATGAGGGTTGTTTTCCCGGCTCCATTGGGCCCAAGCAAACCAAAGATCTCTCCCTCATGGAGTTTCAGAGAAACGTTATGAACGGCTGTCTTTCGGTAAAAAGACTTGGAGATATTTTGGAGTTCCAAGAGCATGGCTTAAAAATATAAAATATTAGTTCACCAGATGAATCTGGTGTTCACAAGAAAAACTTTTTCCTGCTTCCAAGTGAAGAATTCCCTCTTTTTCTTCCAGTTTTCCTTCGTGGCTTTGATGATCGGCAAGGCCAAACCAGGGTTCCAGGCAAATGAATGGGGCACCGGGCTTTTTCCAGATAGCAAAGTAGGGAAATTCCGGGAAGTCAAAACGCAAGCTGTTTGAGCCGTCCTTTCTTTCTAGGAAAACCTGCTCCGAATTGAGCTTCTTGAAAACAAGTGCGTCCTTCTCGAAAAGCTCCTCGTTCAATTCCAGAATTCCTTCTGGAATGTCCATTTCTTCAGTCTCCCCGGAATAAAGTCCGGACGATTGGTCAAGCAGGTGCCGCTTTAGATGAAGGTCCTTCGGAAAACGAATTTGATAATCCGAGAATACCTCTTCGGCACTGATTGGACACAGAAACGCCGGATGAGCCCCAATGGAAAATAAAATGGGTCGTTCGTCTTTGTTTTCGACGGCGTATTTGACTCGAATACCTTGTTCTTCCAGTAAATATTCAATAAAAAGTTCGAAACGGAAGGGATAGAGTTCCTTGCTTACTTCGTCCCAGGAAAGGGAAAAACGGACGTAATTTTCTCCTTGTTCACAGAGATTGAATTCACGATCTCTTGCAAATCCATGTTGTCCCATTTCGAACATGTTTGCACCAACAGTATACTGGTTGTTTTTTAGTTTTCCGACGATTGGAAACAACACGGGAGCAGATCGATTCCAGAAGGGAGTATTCCCTTGATAGAGTATTTGCTTTTGCTTGCTCTTGTCAAAAATTTCTTTAAGTTCGGCCCCGAGTGTTTTGATTTGAACTCTCAGTCCATCATTTTCCAGTACGATCATATTATGATATTTTGCTCCAATTCGGTTTACCTTTTAATTGTTGAGCCAGGTGCTCGCGAAGGAAGAGGTTTTTTTCTTGTATCAGTTCAGGATCATCTTCCAGAATGAGCCGGGCTTTTTGTCTGGCCAATGCCACTAACGGGCCGTCGGTCGCTAAATTGGCGATTTTCAGATCGAGGTCTCCACTTTGCTGAGTTCCCATCAGGTCTCCTGGACCTCTTAGTTCCAAATCTACTTCGGCGATCTCAAAACCATCTTGAGTTTTGACCATGGTCTCCAGCCTCTTTTTACTTTCTTTGGAGAGTTTGTTGCCCGTCATTAGCATGCAATAGGATTGCTCGGCACCTCGTCCAACCCGCCCTCTCAACTGATGGAGCTGGGAAAGTCCGAATCTTTCGGCACTTTCAATGACCATGACAGAAGCGTTTGGGACATTGACTCCAACTTCAATGACAGTTGTGGCGACCATGATGTGGGTTTGTCCCTCCACAAAACGCTTCATTTCAAATTCCTTGACTTCAGATTTCATTTGTCCGTGGACAATACTGACCTGATATTCCGGGAGGGGAAAGCTTCGGGAAATAGCCTCAAAACCTTCTTGCAAATTATTATAATCGAGTGTTTCAGATTCGGCGATGAGCGGATAAACGACATATACCTGCCTTCCTTTGGCAATTTCTCGTTTCATGAATCCGAAAACACTGAGACGGTCTTTTTCAAAGAAATGTTTGGTCGTGATAGGTTTTCTTCCCGGGGGAAGTTCATCAATGACCGAAATATCCAGGTCGCCGTAAAGTGTCATGGCCAAAGTTCTGGGAATCGGTGTGGCTGTCATTACCAGCACATGTGGCGGGCGTTTGTTCTTTTTCCAGAGTTTAGCGCGTTGTGCGACCCCGAAACGATGTTGTTCGTCAATGACTACCAAGCCCAGGTTTTGAAAGCGAACCCGGTCTTCGATCAATGCATGAGTTCCCACCAGAATTTGAAGCTTTCCCTCGGCCAAATCACTTAAAATTTCTTTGCGTTCAGCACTTTTACTAGATCCGGATAATTTCCGAATTTCTATAGGGAGTCCCTGGCTCAATTCGCTGAGTGATTCAAAATGTTGTTGGGCCAGTATTTCTGTGGGAGCCATAAGTGCAGCTTGATAACCATTTCCGACAGCAATGAGCATACACAATAAAGCTACAATCGTTTTTCCGCTTCCAACATCCCCCTGGACCAGTCGATTCATGTGAAAACCTTGTTTACAATCGGCTCTGATTTCCCGGATGACTCTCTTTTGAGCGCTGGTTAATTCAAAAGGAAGATGCTCTTCATAAAATTGCATGAACAGCGCGCCTACCTCGTCGAAAACGAAACCTTCATTTTTTTTCAATGAGACCTGCTTTCGGAGCAATAATTCGAGTTGGAGAAAAAATAACTCTTCAAACTTCAAACGATAGCTGGCCCGATTGATCAATTCCTGGTTTTTCGGGTAGTGAATTTGCCTCAAGGCCTCTTCCCGGGAAAGGAGGTTCAAATCCCGAATCAGGTCGAGTGGAAGGTTTTCGGGAATTTTGCGTTCAATTTGTGGGATCAGGGCGGTCAGTAATTTTTCAATGCCCCTTGAATGGAGACCTTTACTTCCAAGTTTCTCGGTACTGCTATATACAGGTTTAAGCCCTTTGTTCGGATCGGTTTGCTCCATTTCCTGAATTTCAGGATGAGCAATAGTGCATTTATTTCCGTACATCTTGATCTTTCCATAGACCTGATACTCCACATTCAATTTGAGCGATGGTCTAATCCATTTGATCCCCTGAAACCAGAGCAATTCAATGATCCCACTAGCATCCTGCAAACGGCCACTCAGTCGTTGGTGTCTCCCTTTTCCGCTAATTTCCAAACTGGTCAGTCGTCCTCTGATTTGAACAGGAGCTTGTAATTCCCTTGCTGCCATGGCAATGGGTAAATAGACCGAACGATCTACGTATCGAAAGGGAAAATGGGAAAGCAGGTCATGGTAGCTGTAAATACCCAGTTCTTTACGGAGCAGTTCTGCTCGTTGGGGACCAACTCCCTTGAGAAATTCGATGGGGGTCTGTAGAAAGGCGTTCACCTAACAAAAATAACTACTTTTCAGTGACCTGAGTGAGCACTGATCAGAATTGCTGTGGACAAGTCTACTTCAAGGACTTCCTAGCGAAAAGAACCTAATGTTGCTTTGGCCCGTGAATTGGTTTCATAGCATTTGAGGTTTCCATCCAGGTCTGCGATTAAGAGTTCCAGTTTGCCATCTTTGTCAATGTCCAGAATAAAGGCACTGGCTTCTGCTCCCCCTGAAAACTTCAGCTTGTGAATGACCTTTCCGTTCGTTTCTAGTAAGAAAAGAGTCCCGCTTTCAGTCAATCCGACCAATTGATCTCGCTTCAGGTTTAAAACGTCCGCAATCATGGTGGTCGCGCTAATTCGTCCGTCGATTTCCGGGAATTCGGCTTCGGCCTCTTTCTTCAAATAGCAAGGTCCCTCTTTATCACAAGTGAACCATTTTTGTGCGAAGTCAATAGAACCCCGACCAATGACCAAATGTTCATCTTTCGTTACTACCGGAGAGGAGAAGTTATCATATCCAAAATCAATGCGTTTGATGACTTGTCCCTTTTGGTCCATGACACGTAATTCTCCATAGGCATCCAGGGCTAGCAATTCGATTTTTCTTCCGCGCTTATATAAGAACGGCGATGCATGTACTCCGGCACCAGTTTCGGCCATCCAAAGTACTTCCCCATTTTTTCCGTTGATGGCCATGTGATAATCTCCGTAATGAGCCATTTTAAAGCCAGCGGTTTTGTTTGAATTCGGGGTTCCTCTTCCAGAGGTGACAAAATCCATGACTCCGTCTTTGTTTAGGTCCAGGGCAAGCGGGGAAACGTTTCCACTGTGAGATGAAATGCCATAAGAAATCCACAGCACTTCCCCGGTTTTTCCGTCGAGTGCATAAAAGCCTGCCTGTTCAACTGGAAAGGCAAGGTCCTGAAATTTATCCCCATTCAGATCAGCCACCTGCGGGATACATTCGACATCACCTGGCATTTTCGTTTTCCAAAGCTCTTGTTTCGACTTCAGGTCGAAGCAGAAGAAGTAGAAATTATCTGTTCCAAAATACAGACGGTCGTTGGCAATTCGAACACCGTTGACATCGTTGTCTCCCAGGAAGGGAACCTTATAGTGGTGTTCAATAGCACCTGTTTGGGCGTTGATTTGAAAAACACCGTCTAGACTATCTATTTTGAAGTTCCGGTTGATTCCGTTTGAACCAATAAAGATAGAACCTTTATGAAAGGCCATATTGGTTCGATAGGTTGTCACCCCAATCTTCGTTTTCCATTTAAGTGGGAAAACTTCTTCAACTCCTTTTTGGGCCCAGTTGATGTTCAACATCATGATCCCTGTCAATACGAAAAATAGTTTTTTGCCTACCATTCCTGTTCAGTATATCGTTTGTTATCTTCTACGTAGATGTAGTATTTTACTCCTTTTTCAAAACCAATCATGACTTCTTCCCGACCATCAAAAAATTCAGCGAAATCATAAATGGCTGGCACGAGTACCTTTCCGTCCTTGTTGATGGCTCCGAATTTCCCCTTCTCTACAAAAATGTTGAACATTTCTCCTTTGATTTCAAATTTTTCGGTGGATTGTCGACGAAGTAACAAACCTGTATTGAAATCATACTCTTCAATAATTCCATGGTTGAGAATGAAGGCGCTTTCACCTCTAACAAAGCTGTAGCCTTTGAGAGGAAAAAGATAGATGTTCGGGGTTTCCAAATTGAATTTTCGAGCGTAAATCAGATCATCACTTTTGTATCCGGTGATCAGGCTTGCTTTCAAATTATCACTATAGGTGCATTCCACTTTTTCAAATTCTGCCGGAAGAATGCCATGCCCTTGATAGTCGATCACCCCGTATTTTTTGTTTTTCTTGACGACAAATGCCGGCATGGGATCACCCCATTCGTTTTTCAACTGCTCCACTTGTTCGTATTCTGGAAATACCACCAGTTGCCCCTTTGAATTGGCCAATCCTACTTTTTTCTTTCCCTGGTAGACACTGTAGAAACGTCCCATTTCATAGATTTCTATATTGGCCTCTTCGATTCTTTTGTAATTGAAAGGAAGAACGATTTCACCGGTATAGTCAATCATTCCCCACTTCTTTTTCTTGTCCTGTGCCAAATAGATGTTCAGACTATTGCCCAATTTTAAATTTTTGTAGGGTCCTTCCGCCTGAATAAATTGATCGTTGATCGCTTTTTCGGTATTGCAGGCCAATCCGTATCCTCCCTTCAATTTTTCGACATAAACGTCTTCATAGCCACAGAGGAATTTGCTTCCTTCAGATGTCAGATAATAGGATTCATTCTCCAGGTTAATAGGTACAACATCTATTCTGACAGAACCATCAATTGTTGTTTCTACCTCTAGTGTTTGATCGTAGGCAGGAACAATGGTTTTTCCGCTGACAACATGGAACAGTCCATACTTCCCATCTCGTTTGATATTTACGAATTCTTTGTGAGTATTTTGGATGATGGTATCATAAATAGCCATGGTGCGTTGTCCTTGTTGACTAATCAAAGCATATTTTCCTTTGTCCTGAATGATGACAAAATCCCGCTTAAATAAATTTGTTCGATTAAATGTCGGTTCACCGAATTCGTCATAAGTAATAGAATCTTTGCTTACCTGCGTAGAGGTGTACGCTTTGTCATAACTTCCAACCTGTGCGATTTCTTTTAGTCCGATCATGAAAACATCATCCTTGTTCGTTTTACTGTTGTGCATAACCCGATAAAAACGACCATTATTCGGGAGCGTTTGATCATCGGCAAAAAGCTGGTATTGAATTGGGGTTCCAACTTCCATTCCCTGTACAAAGAATCCTTTGTTTCCTTCTTCGGATTTGTCCGTGTCGTAAACGTAGCTGATTTGTCCCAGACTGTTTATTTCACGTGAAGCCCACAATTTTCCTTCGAACCAGGGAGAAACAACTTCTTGCAAGACCAGGTCGTAGATAGCACTTTTTCTGTTTTCTTGTTTTCCTTTATGAACAATTAGAAAGGGCTCGCCGACAATCATTTCTTCATCCCATAGTTCACCTGTTTCAGGATCCAAATACAATTCCTTCAATGGCATAGCAAGGTCAAAGGAATCAATAGGGAATTTGTACCTATTCATAATGATCGTCTTGTCGCTACCTTCCCCAATGTACCAACTCAAATGTGAGATAATGTTCAGAAATCTGGATTCTTCAAAATCAAGATTTTGATTCGAAGTATATCGCTTGTTTCCCTTCCAGGCAGTGATAAATCCGGCAAAATTTCCTTCATCTGTCTGTTCTCTGACTTCGTAGCGGTCGAAAGATATTTCAGAAATGGCTTGTCCGCCCGAGTAGAAGAAACGAACCGTATCGGTCATTTCTGTTTCTCCATCCCAGAAGGGGTCATCTTCCGGACGAATGTAATCGGCACTGTGTGCGACGAAAATGTAATCCATATTTTTGGATGTATGGGGGTCCGTATAATCAGGTGTGGAAATGCGTTCTATTTTCCCGTATTTGGTCGGGATAATCCAACCATCGGTCAGGTGAAAAACACCGTATTTTCCGTTTTGGCTGGCAATGACCGTTCTCTCAAGTCGGTGAAAGTCCCGGTAAGGGATATCCCGGTCAACATTTGAGATGATTTTTCGGCCCTCATAATAGATGTCATAGAGCGAATTGGGCATTCTGGCGATGGTCAATTTAGATTGAAAACGGATCTGGTCGTATTTCGCTGGAATTAAGTGACCACTCTTTTTGTCCTGAACCCCTTGCAACTCTCCGTCCCACACGTAATAGTTGTTCCAATCTTCCGTGATGTTGCTGTATGCCGCTTTGATCACAAAATCACCCTTCTGATCGATCATGCCTATCTTACCGTATTTGGAAACGATGGCATATTCACCATTAAAGGGCTGCGCCATATCGAAGCGAGGTGTAATACTCCAGTTTCCGCTGCTGTCAATGTATCCCCATTTCTCATCGAGTTTAACCAGGGCGAGTCCTTTGCTGAACTGAGTTGCATAGCTATACCTGGCCGGAATCACCTCCTGACCTTTCAATTGATATCCGTATTTATCACCGGATTTAAAAATCTTAAAACTTTCAAAGGGCTTGATGACCTGTGCTTTTCCAGTCAAACAGAAAGAGCCAAAAAGAGCCAAAATGATGAGTCGCATCTTCATTTTACTGTAATTAGTTTGGTACAAATCTAGGGTTTAGTGGTATAGGAGCCAATACGCAATTTAACGTATAATGAATCAAGATAGCAAAAAGTTACGTTATTGCATTTTCAAGGCAAAAATCCGGGCTAAAATTCCTATTTTTGTGGGGCTTAGAAACGAAATAAACTATGAAGCAGGTAGAGGCATACAAACCAACAAACAAGGTTCGAATTGTAACTGCAGCGTCGCTTTTTGATGGACACGATGCAGCGATCAATATCATGAGAAGAATTATTCAGGCAACAGGTTGCGAGGTGATTCATCTTGGGCATGATCGTTCCGTGGAAGAAGTGGTTGACTGTGCGATTCAGGAAGATGCTCAGGCCATTGCGATGACCTCTTATCAGGGAGGACACATGGAATATTTCAAGTATATGTATGACCTGCTGAAGGAAAAAGGAGCTCCTCATATCAAAATCTTCGGTGGTGGAGGAGGAACCATTCTTCCAGAAGAAATCAAGGAACTTCAGGATTATGGTATCGAACGCATTTATCATCCAGATGATGGAAGGTCGATGGGCCTGCAGGGAATGATCAATGACCTGGTAGAACGATGCGATTTCCCGGTAGGGGAACATTTGAATGGAGAGATTAAGGAGCTGAAACTGAAAAAGGCACATGCGATTGCCCGGGTCATCTCAGCAGCAGAAAATTTTGCGGATCAATCGGCAGAAGTATTGGCAGAAGTCAACCAAATGGCGGAAAAAGTCGCAACCCCCGTATTAGGTATTACTGGTACCGGAGGGGCGGGAAAGTCATCTTTGGTAGATGAGTTGGTCAGACGTTTTTTGATTGATTTTCGGGACAAGCAAATAGCCGTTGTTTCGGTTGATCCTTCCAAAAGAAAAACAGGAGGAGCTTTGTTAGGAGATCGTATTCGAATGAATTCAATCCGAAACAAGCGTGTTTATATGAGGTCTTTGGCAACCCGACAATCTAATTTGGCACTTTCCAAACATGTGTCGGAGGCGATCAATATTCTAAAAGCAGCCGAATATGACCTGATTATTCTGGAGACTTCCGGGATCGGACAATCGGATACGGAAATCCTTGATCACTCGGATATGGCGCTCTACGTGATGACCCCCGAGTACGGTGCGGCGACACAGCTTGAAAAAATTGACATGCTGGATTTCGCAGATGTAATTGCTTTAAACAAGTTTGATAAAAGAGGTGCTTTGGATGCCTTGCGAGATGTCCGGAAACAGTATCAGCGCAATCACAATTTGTGGGATCAATCGGTAGATGCTATGCCCGTTTATGGGACGATTGCTTCTCAGTTCAATGATCCGGGAATGAATACCCTGTACAAGGTGATCATGGACAAGCTGGTGGAAAAAACAGGCGCGGAACTGAAGTCAACTTTTGAAGTGACAGAAGAGATGTCTGAAAAAATATTTGTGATTCCACCGGATCGAACCAGGTATCTTTCTGAAATCTCGGAGAATAATCGAAGCTATGATAAGTGGGTAGATCAGCAAGTGGAAGTGGCTGATCGTCTGTATGCTTTAAGTTCATCGATTGAGGCCATGAAGCAATCTAAACTGGAGGACAAGGATCGTTTGGTCAAAGGTTTGGAAGAGCAACTGGCACAGGAAAAATTAAATTTTGACCCGAAGAACTGGGAGATTCTACAAAATTGGGAGGCCAAGAAAGAGAAGTATGGCAACCCAATATTTGAATTCCAGGTGCGAGACAAGGTATTGAAGATCGAAACACATACCGAGTCGCTCTCACATTTGCAGGTTCCGAAAATTGCGCTTCCCAAGTTCAAAGCCTGGGGAGATATTTTACGATGGTGTCTGCAGGAGAATGTACCGGGAGAGTTCCCATATACATCAGGACTTTTCCCTTTCAAACGGGAAGGAGAGGATCCAACCAGAATGTTTGCGGGAGAAGGTGGACCAGAACGTACGAACAAGCGTTTTCATTATGTGAGTTTGGGGATGCCAGCGAAACGACTTTCAACGGCTTTCGACTCCGTGACGCTATACGGAAATGACCCTGATTTGCGGCCTGATATTTATGGGAAAATTGGAAACTCAGGAGTTTCGATCTGTTGTTTGGATGATGCGAAAAAATTGTATTCAGGATTCGATTTGTCGGATCCCCGAACTTCTGTATCGATGACCATTAACGGTCCAGCACCAATTCTGTTAGGCTTCTTTATGAATGCGGCAATTGATCAAAATTGCGAGAAGTATATCAAGGAGCATGGATTGGAAAAGGAAGTCAACCAAAAAATTGAGGCAATTTACCAGCAGAAAGGAGTTGAGCGACCAAAATACCAGGGAGACCTTCCTGAAGGAAACGATGGTTTGGGGCTTTTCCTTTTGGGAGTAACGGGAGATCAGGTGCTCTCGAAAGATATTTATGAGCAAATTAAGGCGGATACACTCAAGAAAGTGAGAGGAACCGTACAGGCAGATATCCTCAAAGAGGATCAGGCGCAGAATACTTGTATCTTTTCAACAGAGTTTGCACTTCGCCTGATGGGGGACGTACAGCAATATTTCATTGAGCAGGGAGTGAGGAATTTTTATTCCGTTTCCATCTCAGGTTACCACATTGCCGAAGCCGGAGCTAATCCGATTACCCAGTTGGCATTTACCCTTTCAAATGGATTTACATACGTTGAGTACTATTTGAGCAGGGGAATGGACATTAATGCTTTTGGGCCAAACCTTTCTTTCTTCTTCTCGAATGGGATTGATCCAGAATATGCCGTTATCGGAAGGGTGGCAAGAAGAATTTGGGCGAAAGCACTGGATCGCAAGTACGGGGCCAATCCGCGGGCTCAAATGTTGAAATACCACATTCAAACTTCCGGTCGATCATTGCATGCTCAGGAAATTGATTTCAACGATATTCGAACAACACTGCAGGCACTTTACGCAATTTATGACAATTGTAACTCACTGCATACGAATGCCTATGATGAAGCGATTACCACGCCAACGGAGGAATCGGTGAGAAGAGCAATGGCCATTCAGTTAATCATCAACCGTGAATTGGGATTAGCCAAAAATGAAAACCCGCTGCAAGGCTCGTTTATCATTGAAGAACTAACTGATTTGGTAGAAGAAGCGGTACTTGCCGAATTTGATAGAATCACTGAGCGTGGAGGAGTGTTGGGGGCCATGGAAACAATGTATCAGCGTTCAAAAATTCAGGAGGAATCCCTATACTATGAAACACTGAAACATACGGGTGAATTCCCAATTATCGGGGTGAATACTTTCCTGAGTTCCAAAGGGTCACCAACGATTTTACCGAAAGAGGTTATTCGGGCCACCGAAGAGGAAAAACAGTATCAAATTGCGATGCTCCAAAATTTGCATGAAGCACAGGCTGATCGTTCAGAAGAAGGACTGAGAAAGATCCAACTGGCAGCTATTCGTAATGAAAACATGTTTGAGCAATTGATGGAAACCTGTAAGTTTGCGTCGTTGGGGCAAGTGACTAATGCTTTGTTTGAAGTCGGAGGTCAGTATCGAAGAAATATGTAGTGCTGCTCTAGTATCCGATCTTTGTTCGTTCGGAAGGAGACAGATCACGGTGGATTAATTCCTGAAGGGCAAGAAACAGCTTACTTAGTTCGTGATCATGCTTTCCGACCTGTTTTTCTAATTTCCCGAGTTGATTCAAAATTCCCTGTTGTTCCAGGAGTTGCTCACGCATTTTGATGAATTGTCGAATGATTTGAATATTCATCTGGATGGCGATGGGACTTTTTAATACACTGGATAGTTGGGCAATCCCTTGTTCTGTAAATGCAAATGGAGCATAGCGTAGTCCCATTTTAACTCCCTGGTCATGATCAGTTTCAATGGAGGTGCCAATTTGGCACCTCCATTGTTCCATTTCAGTATTGTTTAACTCAAACATGAAGTCTTCGGGAAAACGTTCAATATTCCGTCTTACCTGTCTTTTTAGCTGTTTCGTAGCTACCTGATACAGGCTTGCCAGATCACGATCCAACATTACTTTTTTACCGCGGAATTCATAAATTCTCAATTTAATCCGCTCTGGCGAATAAGGATTTGTCATAAAAGGTTTTTTCATCAGATCGAATAATTAATCTGATTTCACGATCTATATTAAGATAAGAAAAAACCTATTATGTTGATTGAAAATTTAAATTGGAAGTTCCGAATCGATTTATTGATTGTGGTCCATGACGTAATGGAGAATTTTATCCATTAAATGGATCCGGTCTTTTCCATAGACATTGTGTTTGTGCATCGGATAGGGGAAGAAATCCATCTGAATTCCAAGTTCAATGAATTTTTTCACCAGTGCCAGGTTGTGTTGCATGACAACCACGTCGTCTACTGTACCATGAATCAACAAAAGATCTCCTTTCAGATTTTTAGCGTGGGTAAACAAGCTGGCTTGTTTGTATCCATCTTCATTTTGTTCGGGACGATCCATATAGCGCTCACCATACATAATTTCGTAATATTTCCAGTCTGTTACAGGTCCACCTGCCACACCAACCTGAAATACATCAGGAGTTCTCAACATCAGGGAAGTAGTCATAAACCCTCCGAAAGACCATCCATGAACAGCCAGTCGATTGGCATCTACGTAAGGAAGTGACTTCAGATAATCGACACCGCTCATTTGATCTTCGATCTCCAGAGTTCCCAGTTGTCGGTGAATTCCACTTTCAAAAGAAAATCCTCTTTCCGCAGAACCACGGTTATCCAGCGTGAATACCAAGTATCCTTGTTCAGCCATCCAGTACATCCACAGGCTGGCTCCATCCAACCATGAATTAGTAATCAGCTGAGCGTGTGGACCCCCATATACATATACAAGTACGGGATACTTTTTATTCGGATCAAAATTGGAAGGTTTGATCAATCTGGTATACAGTTGAGTTCTATCTTTTCCTTTGATGTGCCCGATTTCTGCGTGCCCGATTTGATAGTCTTCCAGAGCACTTTTACTTTCTTTCATGATTCGTTTAACCTTTCCTTTTGCATCGATTAGCACAGCCTTATAGGCGATGTCGTGATTTGAAAAGGCATCGAAAATCCATTTTCCATCCTTTGTGATCTCAATCGAATGCGTTCCTTCTTCAGGAGTGAGCAAACGTTGTTGTCCTTTCAGGTCAACAGAATAGTAAACGGTATTCAATGGATTTTCTCCAGTTGCTGAAAAGATGATTTCAGTTCCTTTTTTTCGGGCTCCAAGGATGTCCTTAACAACGAATTTATTATTTGTCAATTGACTGATGAGCTTCCCCTCAATGTCATAGTAGTAGAGGTTGTTAAAACCGTCTCGTTCACTGATCCAAACAAAATTGGAAGAGGATTCGTTTGGAAAGAAGGCTGGATGTTCGGGTTCTACCCATCGATCATTTTTTTCTTCGAATAAAGTTTTAATGAAGTTCCCTGATTCCGCCTGATAGAGATTTAACCACATGTGATTCTGATCTCGGTTGACTTCAGCAATGATGAGGTGTTTTTCGTCAGGAGTCCAGGTCACATTTGTCAGGTAGCTATCTGCTCCGCTTCTCGGCTCAATGAATGCCGTATAACCTCTTTTGAAATCGTAAACTCCGATTTTGGCTTTTTCTGACTTTTGTCCGGCCATCGGATATTTAATTGAATTCAGTTCACCGGGAGTTTCGTTAATGTTCAACAGCGGATAGTCATGTACTTCCCGTTCATCCTTTTGAGCAAAAGCGAGAAAATTTCCGTTTGGTGACCAGAAGATTCCCTTGGTAATTCCAAACTCACTTCGGGCATAGGTTTGTCCAGAGACAATTTCCCGGTTATTATTTTGAGTGATATCTACTTTTTTGTCGTCGGAAAAACGCACGTAGAGATTGTTTTCTACAGTATAGGCGACGGCTTCAATATTCATTTGAAAGTCGGTGTTTTCAGCCTCTTTTTCGAGTTCGAGGATTTCACGTCCCTTTTTCTCTGTGACATTGTATGCGTAGTATTTGCCTCCTCCACTCACGATAAAAGTGTTCTTGTCTTTCCATTGAAAACCGGAAAACCAATTGAGTTTTGATCCCAGAGCCTGGTTCAATTCTCCGATGTTGAGCAGGTCACTTTCCTCTCCGCTCTTGGCATTCCCCTTGCGAAGAATGACGTAACCTTTTAAATAGGAATAGTCGTCACTATCCGGAATCCACTGAAAAAAGTCCATACGTTCAGGAGCAAATTCACGGTATTGTCCACTTACCGATTGTGCCAGGGTTAATTCTTTTTTCTGTGCAAATGAGATAGCCGTAAAGCCTATCAGACAGAGGCTCAGGATCAAATTTCTTTTCATAAGATCAATAATTCTTAACGTACTATAAATTATAATTAAGTGGTTTGGTTTCCAGGTTGGAGGATTAACGCTGTCCAAAATTAAGGATAATTTCATTGCAGCCTTTTCAAGCCGTTATTATTTATAATTTTGTGAGGATAAGCGGTGAAAATTAACGATCAAAATACGACAAGATGAAGGAAGTGAGTTTCAAAAGCATAGAAAAGGCCATCCAAAAAGTAGATCATTTGGATGATGACGGACTGGAAAAATTGGCCGAAACGTATGCACTGGCTCAACGAACCTTGCTTGGTTATGTTGTTTCGGCAGCAGAAGAATATCAGAATGAGCGTTTAGAGGGCTTGTTGATTTATTATTTCTGTCTGCTCTCAGAAGCATTTGCTCAGGAAGGAATGGCTTTAAAGGAGGTCACAGAAGAAGATATTGACGCGTTTGAAGAGCCTTATTTCCAAATGTTGGATAGTTATTTTGATGCCTACGACCCAGAAGTCCTGGAAGATTTTTGTGATCAGCCTGAACTGGCAAAATTCATGGCTATAGAGGTAAGTGAAGAAGATCAGGACGGAACTTCCCTCGACGATGAGACGGCTACTCAGCTCTTCATTGTGGCCATGGCGATGATTACTTTGTTGGGGCGCGCTATCAAATCCTGATTCAATTATGAAAACTCCCGAGCAAATCGTTTCCCTGATGCTTGAAAAGGATGCTTTCAGTGAGTGGCTGGGAGTGGAACTCAAGGAGATTGCTTTGGGAAAATCGCGATTGAAGGCAACCGTTCATGAACAAATGCTAAACGGTTTCCGACTGGCCCACGGGGGAATCAGTTATTCGCTTTCAGATTCGGCACTGGCTTTTGCATCCAACAGTCGGGGAAATAAGTGTGTTAGTATAGAAACTTCCATTTCTCACGTACGTCCGGTCTTGGAAGGAGACGAACTGGACATCGTTTGTGAAGAAAAGTATCGGGGGAAAAAGATCGGTGTTTACGAGGTAGAAATCAGAAATCAAACTGGGAAGATTGTGTCTTTGTTTAAAGGAACGGTTCACATCTCTGAAGAACTTTGGTAGGAGGCAATTCTACGTAAAAATATTGTTCCTGGAATCCGTTTAATCGGCTTAATTTGCTAACTTTACGGCACAGTTTTTCAAAAAATTATAAAACACGGATATGGTATTTGATATTGATATGATCAAAGAGGTGTATGCCAAGTTCCCGGAGCGAATTGAGGAAGCTCGTAAAGTTGTGGGAAAACCGCTTACACTGGCTGAAAAAATTCTTTATGCCCACCTGTGGGATGGAGCAGCAAGCGAAGCTTATGAACGAGGAAAGTCATACGTAGATTTTGCACCTGATAGGGTGGCTATGCAAGATGCGACGGCCCAGATGGCCTTGTTGCAGTTCATGCAGGCAGGTAAGAAAAGAGTAGCTGTACCATCCACCGTGCATGCAGATCACTTGATTCAGGCAAAAGTGGGAGCTTCCAAAGATTTACAGGCATCCCTTAATCAGAATAACGAAGTATTTAATTTCCTGGCATCGATTTCAAACAAGTATGGAATCGGGTTTTGGAAGCCAGGAGCAGGAATTATCCACCAGGTGGTTCTTGAAAATTACGCCTTCCCAGGAGGAATGATGATCGGAACCGATTCTCATACGGTAAACGCTGGAGGTTTGGGAATGGTAGCCATTGGTGTCGGGGGTGCTGATGCTGTTGATGTGATGGCAGGAATGCCCTGGGAATTGAAATTCCCGAAATTGATCGGGGTTCGGTTGACTGGAAAACTGAATGGATGGACTGCTGCAAAAGATGTTATCTTGAAAGTAGCTGATATTCTGACTGTAAAAGGAGGAACCGGATGTATCGTAGAGTATTTTGGTGATGGAGCAAAATCTTTGTCCTGTACCGGAAAAGGAACCATTTGTAACATGGGGGCGGAAATCGGAGCAACTACTTCTACCTTTGGTTATGATGATTCAATGCGTCGCTACTTATCGGCCACAGGTCGTCAGGAAGTAGTGGATGCGGCAGATCAAATTGCTGAGCACCTAACAGGGGATGCTGAGGTGTATGCGAATCCGGAACAATATTTTGATCAATTAATTGACATTAACCTTTCAGAGTTGGAACCACATGTTAACGGTCCGTTTACTCCGGATCGTGGAACACCGATTTCTAAAATGCGTGCGGAAGCAGAAGCAAACGGATGGCCTATGAAAGTGGAGTGGGGATTAATCGGTTCGTGTACGAATTCCTCTTACGAAGATATTTCCAGAGCAGCATCTATTGCTCAACAAGCTGTAGATAACGGAATTACACCAAAAGCTGAATTTGGAATCAATCCAGGATCGGAACAGGTAAGGTATACTATTGAAAGAGATGGATTTATCGGAATCTTTGAGAAACTGGGAACGAAAATATTTACGAATGCCTGTGGACCTTGTATCGGTCAGTGGGATCGGGAAGGAGCCGAAAAGCAAGAGAAAAATACGATTGTACACTCATTCAACCGTAACTTCTCCAAAAGAGCAGATGGAAACCCGAATACGCATGCTTTTGTGACATCACCAGAAATGGTGGCTGCATTGGCTATTTCAGGAGATCTTGGTTTTAACCCAATTACAGATACCCTAACCAATGATCGTGGAGAGCAGGTGAAATTGAATCCGCCTGTCGGTGACGAGTTGCCGCAGAAAGGATTTGATGTGGAAGATAACGGATATCAGGCTCCGGCACAAGACGGTAGTGGGGTGGAAGTGATTGTTAAATCTGACTCACAACGACTTCAACTTCTGGAAAGCTTCCCTGCCTGGGACGGAAAAAATATCACCGGTGCGAGGTTGTTGATCAAAGCGAAAGGAAAATGTACGACGGACCATATTTCGATGGCAGGACCATGGTTACGTTACCGTGGACACTTGGACAACATCTCTAACAACATGTTGATTGGTGCAGTGAACGCTTACAATGATCAAACAAACGAGGTGAAGAATCAGTTGACCAATGCTTATGGAGAAGTTCCAGCAGTTCAACGAGCATATAAAGCAGCTGGAGTACCAACAATTGTGGTTGGAGATCATAACTATGGAGAAGGTTCCTCTCGGGAGCATGCGGCCATGGAACCGCGTCATTTGGGTGTTCGTGCGGTGATCGTGAAATCCTTTGCGAGAATTCATGAGACCAACCTGAAAAAACAGGGGATGCTAGGTTTGACTTTCGATAACGAAGCTGATTACGATAAAATTCAGGAGGATGATACTTTCAATTTCCTTGATTTAGATGCTTTCGCACCAGGGAAACAGTTGACTTTAGAGATCGTTCATACAGATGGGGCAAAAGAATCCATCAAGTTGAATCATACCTACAATGAATCGCAAATTGAATGGTTCAAGGCTGGTTCTGCATTGAATCTGATCAAAATGCAGGGAAACTAAAAGTAAATCGATTATATTTCGAATGGAAAAGAGGGGTGTTGTTCATCCCTCTTTTTTTATAGTTTTGTTTTGACCATGAAAAAAATAATTCTGCTTTTCGTATTGATCTCATCTACCCTAAGACTTCAGGCTCAGATGCTTCAAAGCGGGGATATACTGGTGGATCCTTATTTAGGATTTCCGAATATGAACGTATTGTTTGACCAGCGTGGAGAAACATTTGAGGGAAGTAAACACAATCGGGCTTTTGGCCCTTCCGGAATTAGGTCGGAACTGATGTTATCTGATAAAGTGGGGATAGGCCTGGATTTTATTTATACGTCTTCCAAAAAATTCAAGGTGAAACAAGTCTATGATGATGATCTTAACAAGTTTTTTTTGTACGAAGTCATTGAAAAACGGAAGAAAATAAGGTTGCAATTACGTATGAACTACCACTTTTACAATGAAGATGGGCTGGATTGCTATGTTGGAATCGGTGCAGGAAATAATTGGAAACGTTATCAAGTCATTAGTGATGTCCCCCGAGAATTAAGTGCTCAGGTGGAAGATCCAGACTTTTTTTATTTTCCCATGTCTATGAGATTGTGTGGTGGAACACGTTATTTCATTCAGGAGGATTTGGCTATTCAGTGCGAAGTGGGTCTTGGGGGACCACTAATATCTCTTGGCTTGTGTTTCAGGTTATGATTTTGGCACACTTATTGAATAGCTCAAATAATAGTTATATTAGTAACCACAAATTGAAAAAGAATGAAAAAATTAATGATGGCACTGGTAAGCATCGGGATGATGTTTGCAGTAAATGAAGCCAAAGGACAGGTCGTACAGGCTGGAAATGTAATCATTGATCCCTATTATGGAGGGCCTAATTTTGGAAAGACGATTGCAAAATCTTTTGAAGACGATGCATCTTCTGATGTAAAGGTATCAGGAATAGGACCAATGGGAATTAGAGCCGAGTATATGGTTTCAGATAAAATTGGATTGGGAGTGGATTTCATCTACAACTCATTTAATGTGCAGTTTGAAGCTGACTCGTTGAATGCTGACGGTACACTATTTAGAACGTTTGATGTGAAGCCCATCATGCAGCGATATCGTATTCAGGCGCGATTCAATTACCACTTTGCCACGACGGAAAAAGTAGATCCGTACATTGGAGTAGGAGCAGGTACGAATTTGCGTGTGTGGAAAGTGAAAACGGACTACCCGAATTATGAGTATAACGAGTCAGGAACCTTGTTACCAATTTCCATGAGGGTTTGTATCGGTACTCGTTATTTCTTTACAAACAATATTGGAATTCACGGAGAAATTGGAATTGGAGGTCCTGTTGTTTCAGCAGGAGTTTCGCTGAAGTTCTAAAAGAATCTGAATTTAACCAAGCCAGGCCGTCTGTGATAATAACAGACGGCTTTTTTATTTTGTTGAAAATCAAATACTTACATTGTATGATGGGTAAAATACCACATTTAAGGTATTGTTGACTCCTTGAAGGGCCTTTACTTTTGTCTTGTTTAAAATAATTCTAAATAAGTCCCTTATGAAAACACAATATATAATTCTATTGGCCGGTGCCTTAACAATGGTGTCCTGTAAAAGAGAAGGATGTACCGACCCTACGGCAACGAACTATGATAAAAAAGCGAAAAAGGACGATGGGAATTGTCAGTATGAGCAAAGTGCTGGTTATACTATTCCTTCATCCTATGTGTTTAAAGATGCTTCTGGAAATTTGACAGTTGATCATCAGGGACAAACGGATCGCCTGAATCAGTTGCGAGAAATGATTGAAATGATGGAGCAGGGAAGCGGACAGCTTGTATCTTCCGTAGCATTGAAAGATATGTTCGCGAATGTAAATGGTGACGGGAATGGAAATTTTTCATTTGCATCTACAAAACAATTAAAAGACAAATGTTTTGAATTGGACCAGCAGTTTTTCGAAGACATGATGGATTCACTTGCAGTGTCCAGTGCTTCATTTGCCTCACAGGCTGCAAGCGGTCAGGCTGGTGTTTTGCAAAATGGAACGAGTACGTATCTGTTTAGTTCAAATGGAATTCAGTATTCAGAGGTGATAGAAAAAGGCTTGATGGGAGCAATTTTTATGAATCAGGCGCTCAACACCTATTTCTCAGCAGACAAAATGAATGTGGACAATACCCTGGCCGTTGACCCTGCTGCCGGAAAACATTATACAGCGATGGAACATCACTGGGACGAAGCCTTTGGGTACTTTGGAGTGAGCACGGATTTTCCGGACAGTGTTCCAGGTGATTTCTGGGGGAAATATTGTAATTCCGTCAATCCAATTCTGGGGAGCAATCAGTTGATGATCAGCCAATTTTTGAAAGGACGAGCAGCAATTTCAGGCAAAGTATATACAGATCGGGATGCGGCTATATCTAAAATTCGAATGATGTGGGAGAAGATCGCGGCTCAGGTGGCCATGAAATATCTGGATGAAGCTTACTCCAATTTTGCAAACCCGGCAGCCAGATTGCATGAATTGTCAGAAGCATACGGTTTTATCATGTGTTTAAAATATGCTCCTCTGGAAACAAGAGTCATGAGTGCATCGGAGGTAAGCAATTTGCTAGATGAATTCGGAAGCAATTTTTGGGATTTGTCTTTGAGTCAGATTCAACAAATAAAAACAGCGTTGGATGCGAAGTATTAGGTTAAGCGGAATCTTTGCTTTGTTGGCGGTTCTTCTGCTAAGTTCTCAATGCAAAGAGAAAGAAACGGTCACAGAGGACAATTTTAAGAAGGGAGAATTGTTGGCGCAAACGGCGGATCGCTATATTCTTCCATCCTACCAGTCATTGGTGACCAGTTTGGATATATTGGAACAAAGCTGGACAAAATTTGAGCAAACTCGTAGCGATCTGGATTTTGAGCAGGCCAGGAATAATTGGAAAGATGCCTACCTGGATTTTCAGAAGGTTTACATGTTCGATTTCGGGCCGGCTTATCATCACGCTTTTGTAATTAATTCTGGTACATTTCCCTCGGATACAAGCCAAATAGAGCAAAATATCCAGGCAGGAAACTATGACCTGGGAGCAGCAGAAAACTATGCCGCCATCGGTTTTGCTGTGTTGGATTACCTATTGTTTGATACCGGGAGTTTGCAGGCGATGAAGGACAATCAATTGCGAAGAAGTTATGCAAAAGACATTATTCAAAAATTGCGTCAGGAGGCACTTTCGGTAAGTACGGATTGGTCCACGTATCGGGATGAATTTGTTGCTGGCACCGGAACATCTTCTACCAGTCCTTTTTCCGAATTTGTGAATGCCTATTGCAAGAATTATGAACTTGCAAAAAACGCCAAGTTGGGTATTCCTATTGGAATGCAAAGTTTGGGGATTCAGCGTCCAGAGTATCTGGAAGCACGAAATGCGAAATTTGGAAGAGAGCTTTTGCTACAGAACTTGAAAACTTTGAAAACCATTTTCCTGGGGGATGATCTCAATGGTAATACAGGCGTTGGTTTTGATGACTACCTGACGGCATTGGAAAAATCATCTTTGTCTCAGCAGATTGTACAGGCATTTGATGAGATGATTTTGGAAGTGGAAAACCTGGGAGGAGATCTGGAAATAATAATGACGCAGGAACCGGAGAAATTGGAATCACTGTATGCCAAGATGCAGGCTCAGGTAGTTCGTTTGAAAACAGATATGTCTGCGGCTTTCGGTATTCTGATTACTTATCAGGATAATGACGGCGACTAGGAAAATAGATATTCAATCGTTTTTTGGGCGATCTGTTTCCATCGCCCCCCTGGTCAATTTTAGAATCATCTTTGGACTACTGATGCTTTTTGGTGTCAGTCGCTTCGTACTGAAAGGATGGGTTTCTGATCTTTACATTGAGCCCGAGTTTCATTTTTCATATTACGGATTTGAATGGGTGGAAGCACTTCCTGGGAACTGGATGTACCTGCCTTTTCTGATCATGTTTTTGTCGTGTATAGGCATCATTTTAGGTGCTTTCTATCGACTTAGTACTATTTTATTTTTCGGATGCTTTACCTACGTAGAGTTGATTGATAAATCATATTACCTCAATCATTATTATTTCGTCAGTTTAATTGCTTTTCTACTGATTTTCTTACCGGCAAACAGGGATTTTTCGTTGGATGTCCGGAGAAATCCAGAAATGTTCCAATCCGAAGTTCCTGCCTGGAACGTTTGGATCATTCGTTTTCAGATGGGGGTGGTTTATTTTTTTGCTGGCCTCGCGAAACTTGAATCTGATTGGTTACTGGAAGCACAACCCCTTAAGATTTGGTTGCAGGCCTATCGAGACTTGCCAGTCATCGGAGCCTTGTTCGCAAGTAGCTGGTTGGCATTCTTTTTCAGCTGGTTTGGTTGTATTTACGATTTGACGATTCCTTTCTTTTTGAGCGCTCGACGGACCAGGAAGATTGCCTATTTGTTTGTGTTGATCTTTCACATCGTGACCTGGTTATTGTTCCCTATTGGCGTGTTCCCCTGGGTAATGATTTGTTGTACCAGTATCTTTTTCTCCGTTGATTTCCATGAAAAGATCAGAGGAGGCTTGAAAAGAATTTTCCGTTGGAATGAAAGAAGCTCTGTTCAATCCGTCAAGAGGGGAGGGAAGTTGATCATGTTGCCAGTGGGTATATACATATTTATTCAATTGGCGCTTCCTTTCCGGTACCTGGCGTATCCAGGAGAATTGTTTTGGCATGAACAGGGTTTCCGTTTTAGTTGGCGGGTCATGTTGATGCACAAAGAAGGACATGCGACTTTTTATGTCAGAGATAGGGAAACAGGGCGGGAGCTCGAAATAGATAATGAACGCTTTTTGACGGAAGTGCAGGAAGACCAAATGGCCACACAGCCCGATTTTATTTTGGAATATGCTCAACTCTTAAAAGAAACGTATCGGGATACCGTTTTACAGTTTGGGATACAGAGTTTCCATATTGTAGACCCGGAGATTCATGCCTCTGTGCATGTAAGCCTGAATGGAAGACCATCTAAACTCTTCGTTAAAAAGGAAACCAGACTGGACGATAAAAAAGATAATTTTGCGCCAATTCAATGGATCGAAGCTTTTTGAAATATTGCCTGATATTTGGATTGTTGTTTGTAGGACAATTGACTGGCTATGGGCAAATGCTCAAAGGAAAAGTGGTGGACGAAAAGGGAGAAGCCATTTATGGTGTTCGGATTCATTCGGGAAGTGAACGTGCGGTCAGCGATCCGGATGGTCGATTTCAAATCCGGCGGACTGGAAAAGCATTTCAATTCATTCATACGAGATATGATACCCTGTTTGTTTCAGCCACTGAAATAGAAACGAAAAGCGTATTTACAATGCGATCACTGATACAGGAAATGGATCAGGTGACTATCATTAAAAATCGACTAAATCATTTTGACATTGGGTATCTTCCACCTGTGAAAGGGGTACAAATTGCCACGGGAACAAATGCGATCATCAAAACCGAAGGGCATCAGGGGGCGAAATCGACGGGGAATCCCAGGGAACTGTTTGCAAAAATCCCAGGGATCAATATTTGGGAAAGTGATGGTGCCGGAATCCAGATGGGAGTGGGCGGAAGAGGTTTGTCACCGAATCGGGCGGCCAATTTCAACATGAGACAGAATGGCTATGACATTAGTGCGGATGCCCTGGGTTATCCGGAAAGTTATTACACACCTCCACTGGAAGCTCTGGAGGCCATTGAAATCATTCGAGGCTCGGCATCTCTGCAATATGGGACACAGTTCGGAGGACTGATGAACTTTGTAATTCGAGAGGCTCCGCTTGATAGCCCCTTTGAGTTGACGAGTCGATGGACGGGTGGAAGTTTTGGATACCTGGGAGCTTTCAATCGGGTAGCAGGAAAACACAGAAGATGGTCCTATCAGTTGTATCATCAGTATAAAAAAGGAGACGGATACCGCCCCAAAAGCGCATTTTTCCAACATCAGTTTTTTGGGCAGTTGGCTTATTATTTGAATGACGCGCATCGTCTTAAATTGGAATATACCGGGATGAATTATGACGCCAGGCAGCCTGGTGGATTGACAGATTTTCAGTTCGAGCAGGACCTTTTTCAAACGAATCGGTCCCGAAACTGGTTTCGTGTTCGATGGAATGTACTGGCCCTGCACTACGATTGGTTCGTGAGTTCAAAAGCACATTTTAATGTGCGGGCGTTTGGGATGCATTCGGAACGTTATGCACTCGGATTTTTGGGTAAGATCAATCAATTGGATCCGGGAGGAAATCGTGAAATGATAGCAGGATTGTTTCGAAATGCCGGAGTAGAAGCTCGTTATTTGAAGCGCTACCAAATCAGGTTTTTCGGGAAAAAAATCAAAAGTGCATTCCTCGTTGGAAGTAGATATTATCAGGGGATTACCAATTCTGAGCAGGGGACCGCACCCGATGGAGATGGATCTGATTTTCGTTTTTTGAATCCCCGGGACCTGGAGGCTTCATCATATCGTTTTCCCTCCAGAAATGCAGCAGCGTTTACGGACAATTTATTTTACCTGGGGAAAAACTGGACGGCAAATTTGGGGGCCAGACTGGAGTACATACAAAGTGCTTCGGAAGGGTATTACAAACAATACAGTATTCATCCTTTGAATATGGATACATTGGGCATTTATACAATCAATGGTCAAAGTGGACTGAAGAGAGTCGTTCCCCTGATCGGAGCCGGAGCTACCCGTCGAATTGGGAAATTGACTTCCATGTATACGAACGTGACGACCAATTATCGGGCGGTTAACTTCAATGATATCAGGATCAATAATCCCAATATTGTAGTGGATACCATGATGCGCGATGAGTACGGAGCCACAAGTGAATTGGGATTCCGGGGGATGATAGGTCGAAATTTGTACGTGGATCTGGCAGCGTTTTATTTGTTCTATGGTGATAAGATCGGGATCGCTCCCGAAGAAGACGGAGTTCGTAAAATTAGGACGAATATAGGAGATGCGGTCAACAAAGGAATCGAAGTATTTAGCGAATGGGATTTTTTGAGAAGTATCAGGGATAGCAGTGAACAGAGCGCGACTATTTTCGTGAATTTTTCCTGGATAGATGCCACATACATTCGTTCCCGGGAGCGCAACTATGTTGGGAAAAAGGTAGAGTACGTCAGCGAATACGTATTTCGCACAGGCCTGAAATACAAAGGAAAAAAGTGGTCTGTGCAACTCCAGTATTCGTACAATTCCGGGCAGTTTGCAGATGCATCCAATTCCTTTGAAGCGAGTGGAGATGCCGTATTGGGATATGTCCCATCATATCAGGTGCTAGACCTGTCCGGAAGATGGGATTTGCCAAAAGGTTTCCGGATTGAAGGGGGCGTAAATAACCTGCTCAATGAACAATATTTCACGAGACGGGCGACGGCTTACCCGGGGCCAGGAATTTTACCCTCGGATGGAAGAAGCTTTTATCTGACGCTTCAATACCAGTTCAAAAAACGGGCAAGGTAAAAAGTTTATCTTTACGACAAATCTCGTTGTTCCATTGAAGAAGTATTTGACAGATATGCGGGTTCTGGCCATTGCCATGGTGGTGATGTTGCACGTTGCCGCTCCAGTAAGGGATCAGTTGGAAAATATGGCGACAGCGAACTGGCTGGCAGGAGCCTTTTTAGATGCATTGGCCAGGTGTGGAGTTCCCTTATTTGTGATGATCAGTGGAGCCTTGTTACTCCCCAAAGAAGAAGAGATCGGAGCGTTTTACCGAAAGCGGGTATCCAAGATTCTGATTCCCTTCCTCTTTTGGGCCTATTTCTACGCTCTGTACACGAACTGGCATACCTTGAAAGAGTTTAATCCCATCGATGCTATTTGGGACGTATTTGCGGGGCCAACCTTTTATCAGATGTGGTTCATGTATATGATCGTTGGCTTGTACCTGGTGACGCCATTCTTAAGGATCATGGTTCAACACATGACCAAAAAACACCTGGAATGGTTTCTGGGACTCTTTTTTCTCTTTTTTGTGGCAATCCCTCATTTATCAAGAGAATTATCAACCTGGTTTGAAATAGATCTTCGTTTTGGATTTGGAATTCCGGTCCTGGACGTGTACGTGGGATATTTTGTGCTAGGACATTACCTGGATCGTTATGGGAAGATTTCCTGGGGGACAGGCCGTTTGTGGATGGCTTTTTTCGGGAGTACGATCGTGCTGGTACTGGGCTCCTATGCCGTTTACAGGAAGTCAGGGGGATATAACCCGATGTTTGTACTGAATGAATCGCCCCTGGTCTTACTTCAGGCCTATATTCTCTTTTTGTTATTCAAGCAACGAAAGTTGAGGTCGGAGAAGGAGAATTGGTTGTTTCCGAAGATTGCCCTGTTGAGTTTTGGAATCTATCTCGTTCATCCCTTGATCATTGATGTGTTTGAACGTCGATATCTTGGCTTCCAATTGAATGCTCGAACAACGGAGACTATTATGGCCATACCATTGACCTTTCTGGTATGCTTTAGTTTGAGCTTTGTAGTGTGTTGGCTGTTATATCAGCTACCCTATATTCGAAAGATTGTAGCCTAAGCAGGACTTAATTCGAGTAGGGTGATTTCAGGTCGAATCCCAATCCTTCCCATGTAGCCAAGACATCCCAACCCTCTGTTAACGTAGAGTTGCTGACCATTCTTTTCGTACAATCCCGCCCATTGTGGATAGAAGTATTTGCTGGGACTCCATTTGAAACCAGGAATTTCAACACCGAATTGAAAACCGTGCGTATGTCCGGAAAGCGTAAGATCTACTTTTGGAAAATCTTCCAGGACTTCTATCGACCAGTGGCTCGGGTCATGGGAGAGCAAGATTTGGAATTGCTCAGAATCTACATTTTGGTATGCTTTCGGAAGATCTCCATAGCGTTTGAAATGTAAATTTCCACCCCAGTTTTCAATACCAATTAAGCAAAAATGCTCCCCATCCTTTTCAATGTGAACATGCTCATTCAGCATGAGTTTCCAACCTAGTTTGTGGTGCAGGTCGATCATGTCGCGCATGTTTTGATCCTTGGCCTCTTTGGATTTCCATTGCTCATAATCTCCGTAGTCATGGTTGCCGAGTGTGCTGTATACGCCGTAAGGAGCCTTTAATTGACGAAGTACGTGCTCGTAAGGATATGCTTCTTCCGTTCGATTGTTTACCAGGTCACCGGTGAAAACGATGAGATCGGCCTTTAATTCCATGACCATGTCAATGGCTTTTTGTAGCTGATGCTCATTCTGAAGGCTTCCGGTATGAATGTCTGAAATTTGTACAATTCGAAAACCGGAAAAGGATTTAGGAATTTTGCTTGAACGAACCTTGTTACGGTGAATCTTAAAGTGATAAGCGGTCCTGAAAAGACCGTAGGTCAAGGTTGAAAAGGGAATCAAGGCAGAAGTCAAGGCAAGTTTGGAGATCAGGGATCGTCGTGATTGAATAAATTCCTCACCTGCATCCTTCTGGATAAAGAGGTCTTTCAGAAATAGGATAAGTTGAGAACCCAGGAAAAAAAGTCCAACGAAGAGTTTACAAATCAGGAGAAAGAAAAATACGTTGACGAGCACATGTGAAAGGTACATGCTGTTCAGGCTTCTGGAGGTAAATACGGAAACGTAGATCAATACGGTGAGTCCCCACCAAATCCAGGTGAACTTTTTAAGAGAAATTTGAGAGTTTGTCTGAAAGTAAGCTCGGATTGCTACATAGGAAAAAATCTCAGCAACTAGTAAAACACTAATTAGGATCAGGGGAAGAATTAGTCGACGACTCATGAATCGCCAAAGTTAGTCTAAATAAAAAAGAGAAAGATTTAAAAAACTTTAAAATTTTTCTCAGACAGTCATCCGTTAATTCAGCCCCTTTTTAAGAAACTCTTGTCAGAGAATAAATCGTGTTTTCGGAACTACTTTAGAAGAACTAAACTCCAAAAAAAAGAGAAAAAGGCCTCAGGGATGTTGGAATCTGCTTTTTCACCAAAAAATAACTTGTAATTATGCCGAAATCAACTTACTTTTACGCACGCAAAATTAAAGATCGAAAGCATGAATTTACACGAATTTCAAGGGAAATCAATCTTAAGCAAGTACGGTGTGGCCGTTCAACGAGGTGTCGTAGTTGATAAAGTAGAAGAAGCAGTTGAGGCTGCTAAAAAACTGACAGACGAAACGGGGACCGAGTGGTATGTCGTTAAAGCGCAGATTCATGCCGGTGGTCGTGGAAAAGGAAAAGTAGAGGAGACTGGATCAAATGGTGTTGTTCTCGCCAAAGGAATTGATGAAGTAGAAGGAAAAGTGAAAGGGATTTTGGGCGGACACCTGGTGACAGCGCAAACCAATGGAAAAGGGAAGAAAGTAAATAAGGTGTTGATTGCGGAGGATGTTTACTATCCGGGAGAATCAGAAACATCTGAGTTTTACATGTCTGTCTTGTTGAATCGCGAGAGTGGAAGAAATATCATCATGTACTCCACAGAAGGAGGGATGGACATTGAGACAGTTGCAGAGCAAACTCCCCACTTGATTTTTAAGGAAGAAATTGATCCACGAGTTGGTATCCAGGGCTTTCAGGCGAGAAAGATTGCCTTCAACCTGGGGCTTTCAGGAAATGCCTTTAAGCAAATGACCAAGTTTGTGGTGTCTTTATACAATGCATACGAAGGTTGTGATGCAGCCATGTTCGAGATTAACCCGGTTTTGAAAACGTCAGACGATAAGATCATTGCAGTCGACTCAAAAGTAACTTTGGATGGAAACTCTTTGTTCCGTCACCCGGATTATGCGGCAATGAGAGATTTGACCGAAGAAGATCCAACAGAAGTGGAAGCTGATAATGCTGGTTTGAACTTTGTGAAATTGGACGGAAACGTTGGTTGTATGGTAAACGGAGCCGGTTTGGCTATGGCCACGATGGACATCATTAAGCTTTCTGGTGGAAATCCAGCAAACTTCCTGGATGTGGGAGGTACTGCTGATGCGGAGCGTGTGGAAAAAGCATTCAACATTATTTTGAAAGATCCAAACGTGAAGGCGATCCTGATCAATATTTTTGGAGGAATCGTACGATGTGATCGTGTTGCTCAAGGGGTTGTGGACGCATACAAGAACATGGGAAGTATTCCCGTTCCAATCATTGTTCGTCTACAGGGAACAAATGCAGTAGAAGCGAAAAAGCTGATCGACGAATCTGGTTTGAATGTTCATTCAGCTGTGATGCTTCAAGAGGCAGCAGATAAAGTGAAAGAGTTATTGGCCTAAGCCATTCAAATAGCCTTTGGAGGTGTTCCGGAAGGAGCACCTTTTTTGTTCCGCTCAACTATGAAGAGCTCATTTGCGAGTCGGGAAGGAAACAAATAAGAAGTGAAAGCGTTATCTTTAAACTATGAATTTTCTGAAAAAGGAATCCATCATTTATAAAACCGCGGAAGAAATTGAAATCATGCGGGAAGCGGCGCAGATTGTTAGTCGGACTTTGGGCAAGGTAGCAGAAGAGATCAAGGAAGGAGTGACTCCAAAGTATCTGGATGAGATGGCTGAAGCGTATATCCGATCCCAAAATGCCCTTCCAGGATTCAAAGGCTTATACGATTGTCCAAGTACTTTGCTTATTTCAGTGAATGATCAGGTGGTTCATGGACTGCCGACAGAACGTCCATTTGAGTCCGGAGATATCGTTTCTGTGGATTGTGGTTCCTATTTTGAAGGATTTTATGGAGATCATGCTTATACCTTTGAGGTGGGGGAAGTTGATCCGGAAGTCAAACGTCTGTTGGAGGTTACCAGAGAGTGTTTGAATATTGGAATCGAACAAACCAGGGTTGGCAACCGGATCGGAGACATAGGGTATCACATTCAACGTCATGCGGAGAGCAATGGATTTAGCGTGGTACGTGATCTGGTAGGTCATGGACTGGGGAGAAAATTGCATGAAGAACCGCAAGTGCCAAATTATGGTCGTCGAGGACAGGGAAAAAAGATTCAGGAAGGATTGGTCATTGCGATTGAGCCCATGATTAATATGGGAACCGAAAAGGTGCGCACTGCCAAGGATCAATGGACTATTTTGACAGAAGACGGAATGCCCAGCGCCCATTTTGAACACAATGTCGCGGTGGTTAACGGTGTGCCGGAAGTGTTGTCCACTTTTGATTATGTAGAGCAGGCCCTTGCCGCGAAAAAATGACCCGAGAACAGCGAACACTGGCAATTTCCTTGCTGACAGTTTTTTTGCTGGCCCTCTCTAATTACTTAAATCAGGGAGTATTCATCTTTACCTTTCCCATCAATGAATATCTTTTCCTGGTGGTTAGTCTATATTTTTCCTGGTTTCACTGGAAACAGGAGAAGTGGATTTATTCGCTGCTGGTCTTATTGGGAATTTGTCAGCTTTTTTCCGAAACCTATAATCTGGAGTTAATTGCATCTAGTGAAACCCTGGTCTGGTATGAGCAAACAGCTATTCGGGATTGGTTAAAAATTGTTTCGCAACTGATTATTTTGGTGATTTCGGCTCGGATTCTGAAAAGTGAATACAAACAGCATTTCTGGATAACAATTTCTGTATTGATTGGAATTACCATACTGGGGCTGGTCCTTTCCAATGCCTGGATTCTTCAGGCTTCCCTCTTCCTGATCGTATTCCTGACGGGCTTGAGGAGAGAAAAACGTGCTACACATTTGGATGCTGTGTATTATGCATTACTATTGCTGCTAATTCTGAATTACACAAAGTTGTTGTACATCTCCTTTTAGTGGTCAAAAATTAAAATTCAAGTATATTTGCAGCAGAGATGATCTGGGTCCTGTTTATCATATTGATTTTTGTTCTATTAGCCCTGGATCTGGGTGTTTTCCATCGGGGAGATGAAAAAATCACGATGAAATCTTCACTGATCTGGACAGCTGTTTGGGTCAGTTTGGCACTAATATTTGGTTTGGTTCTGTATTGGATGTACGACATTCGTTTTCTGGGATTGAATCAGGAAGGCATTGATCCTTTCAAAGCAATGATCCAATTTTATACGGGGTATCTCATTGAAGAATCACTGAGTCTGGACAATATTTTTGTGATTGCCCTCATCTTTGCTTATTTCCGCATTGAGGGGAGGTATCAGCATCGGATATTATTCTGGGGAATCATAGGAGCGGTATTTTTTCGCCTGATCATGATTGTGCTTGGGACAGCCTTTGTCCAACGCTTCGATTGGGCAATGCTTGTCTTTGGAGGGATTCTGGTCTATTCGGCCTTTAAAATGATGCAATCCGGTGAGGAAGACAGCGATTTCAAAGACAGTGTAGCGGTGCGCATGTTATCTAAAATTTATCCGATTGACTGGGAAGATCAAAGTGGACGTTATTTTTTGAGGAAAAATGGGAAACGGGTGGCAACGAGTTTGTTTGCTGCACTGGTTGTCGTCGAATTTTCAGATATTCTCTTTGCAGTGGATTCAATCCCGGCCATCTTTTCCATCACCAAAGACCCTTTCATCGTTTTTACGTCCAATATTTTTGCCATTCTCGGTTTGAGGAATCTATTCTTCTTCCTGGCTGGAATGATGGACAAGTTTCATTACCTGAAGTACTCCCTGGTGGTAATTCTCCTGTTTATCGGCCTGAAGATGATTCTTGAATTCTGGTATCACGGCTTGATTACTCCAGGAATTTCGCTGATCGTGATTTTGAGCTCACTGACCCTGGGGATCATTTATTCCTTGTTGATCAGTACTGAAAAAGAGTGATTATTTTTTCCAGTTACGAGGTCGCAAATTTCGAACTTTTGATTTTCTACGGTTAAAGGCGTTGTACCTCATGACCTTTGCATAGCTGAGCGAAATTTCGTGACTTTCCCCGGTATTGTAGTGTTGCGTGAAAAAGGAATTTTCATAGGAATAAGTCACTCGTAATCCACCCATGGAGAAAATCCCGACGACTGCGTGAATGGAAGCGTCTGTACTTGCTCCCAAACCAAACCAAATCAACTGGCTGGAAAGCATGCTTACGTTGAATTTCCCGTGAATGCGACTTCCCTTCACAGCACTGACAAACATATTTGGGTAGAGGATAAACCAGTCGCTGAAGCGAAATTTGTATCCTGATGAAAAATAGATGGGCATGTATTCGGGAGAATAAATGGCACTTTTATTTAGGAAACGGTTTCCGAAAAGATAAGGAGCACTGAGATGAATATCCAGGGTCTTGGATGAAAGAGAGGCCCCGATTCCGGCACTGGCATAAATGAAAGTGTAGGAATCCTCTGATAACGTTGGTTCAACCGGATCAAAGTAAAGTAGATTTTGACTCAGTAGATTTTGCTCACTAATCCCTGCTCGAATCCCTAAACCGATGTTGTAGGAGTTTGAAAGGGGGATATTGTATACATAGTTTGCAGCGGCTTCAAAATGATTCACGCCATTCATAAGATCATTACTAATGACAGCTCCAACACTATGAGTAGGATCGAAATTATAGTGTCCGTAGAGCACGCCAATTTCCGGGAATTTGTTTTGCCTCATCCATTGACGACGATAGATGGTGCTGACTGCAAACTTACTTTCCGTGTCGAAATAGCCCGGATTAAAATAAGACTGATGCAGCATGTATTGATTCATGATCGGTCTGGTCTGAGCTTGCACAAAGAAAGGGAACGCCACGATAAGAAGCCGGAGAAATTTCATCTTTTGATAATTACCTTTCCATTTTTTCTAGTGACAAAATCTCCGATCAGGAATTCGAAGCGGTAAAAATAAGTTCCGTCCGGAACTGTATTTCCCAGTACTTGATTTTGAGTATTAACCGTCCCGTCCCAGTCATTCATATAGGGCTCGGCTTCATAAACTTTCTCCCCCCAGCGGTTGAAAACGTGCAATTGATTGATTGGGAATTCTTCAATATTTTTGATGACAAAAGTGTCATTGTGTCCGTCGCCATTTGGGCTGAAAAATTCGGCAAAAATCAGTGTCTGAAATCCAAAGACAAAGCCAACGAAATTCTGTGACCGGCGGAATTCAGTTTTGCCGTACAGAGGTGTCCCAATCATTAGAATTGACAGGAGAATAAAAGTAAGTCTGGCTATCTTTTGCTGCATTTCAATAAAATTCGCTAAAATTATTGAAATAACGTGGAAAGATGAATAAATTACATGATTTGTTGATAAAATGACCGGAGCAAAAGAATATTCGGAAATCGAGCTCAGATGAATAGAAAAGTGATTCATATTGATATGGACGCCTTTTATGCTTCGGTCGAACAACTGGATCATCCAGCATACCGGGGACGTCCACTGGCCGTTGGAGGAAGTTCCGATCGTGGAGTGGTAGCCGCGGCTAGTTACGAAGCGCGACGGTTTGGAGTGCGATCAGCCATGAGTTCTCGCAAAGCAGCTAGTTTGTGTCCGGAACTCATATTCGCGAAGCCGAGATTTGATCGTTATCAGGAGATCTCAAGTCTCATTCGAGCCATTTTTCATCGATACACGGATTTGGTGGAACCTTTGTCTTTGGACGAAGCCTTTTTGGATGTCACTGATAACAAGCTTGCTTTGGTTTCGGCTACTTTTGTAGCGCAGAACATCAAAAATGATATCCGAAATGAAATCGGATTAACTGCTTCAGCGGGAGTTTCCTACAATAAATTTCTGGCAAAAATGGCATCTGATGAGGATAAACCGGACGGTTTGTTTGTGATTCGTCCTCATGAAGCAACGGACTTCCTCGATCGTCTACCAATAGATCGCTTTTTTGGGATCGGAAAGGTGACTGCTGAAAAATTCAAGCGGATGGGGATCTTGAATGGGAAACAATTGCGAGGCTTAGGGAAAGATTTTCTACAGGATGAATTTGGGAAGCAAGGAGGCTTTTTCTATCACATTGTTCGCGGAATTGATGAACGACCCGTGCATGCTTCCCGGGAAAGAAAGAGTATCGCCGTAGAGCGAACATTGGAGAAAGATATTTATCAGGAAGCAGATCTCCATGAAATTGCCGATCGGGTGTTGAAACAGTTGTGGATTCGCTATGGAGAAAAGAACTTGCAGGCCCGAACGATTACCATGAAGATGAAATACAGCGATTTTAGTCAGGTAACGCGTTCAAAAACGATGGAAGACGCCATTCTAAGTGAAAAGGAACTCTATGAACAGGGAATGCATCTGTTGTCAGGGATGCTCCCACTCGAGCATCCGATCCGTCTGTTGGGATACCAGCTGTCGAATTTTGTGCAGGAAGGGGATCAACCGAAATACCTTCAGACAACAATTGAATTTTAGAAACTGGGGTTTATTTAATAGGGAAAATTTCGATCAGGGTACCATTATTTGGCCCCCATAAACGAATACCAGTAGGCATCTCGAACCGATGATCTTCCTTGACGGCTTCAAGCTCATCTACATAATCATAGAGCACGGTTCGCACTTCAATTTTTTCACGCGTAACAAAAATCCAGTTAATCTGATTGACTGCTTCAGCATCCCGGGTCCAGCTTTTTTTATCATCCGCCGCTCGGAGCGGTGCCCCCCAACAACCTTCACCGACATAAACAATTCCTTTTTGATCATTTCGCACAAAACCTTCATCCGAATCAGCAGATTTGGAAGATAAAATGGGCCAGGTTGTTTTGCAAGTATGGGAATCGTTTTCTAGGCACAGACGGACATTGGAATAACTTTCGAACAGTGGAACAAAATGCTGATATTCGGTTTCCATTTCCTTCTTCTTGGCAACATGAGCCCGGATGGGGCGGTGATATTGTGGAATTTGCCAGTAGAAATGCTGATGATCCCGAAGGGCGGTTTTGAGAAAACGCTTTTGCCCCATGACTTTCAGAATCTCAGAATTGAGCGAAACGATATGTACTAAATCTCCACCAAGAGTGGTCGAGTAGTAAACTTTGGGGTGCGGGACGTCAAAGAGGTCGACCATCACCTGATTGCTCACTTCATGATTTCCCCTGGTAACGATCAATGGACTAACTTTTCCGTCATCAGTGATGCTTAGTTCCCAATCTTCGAACCAGTTGACCCATTGTCTGGGAAGGTCAAGACCGGTAAAGTCTCCATTAAACAGGACAGCATCCGGTCTGAGTTTGGCAACCATCCGGTTCCCTTTTTGGCGCACTTCTCGTTGGTCTCTGGAATCTCCGCCAGCCACAAATGAAATGGCCTGGTCTGATTGATTACTGACCGTTCGGAAATGGTAAATGCGAGATTTTCCCTCCGAATCCTGGACGTAGAAATAATAGGTGGTTGCGGGCGTGAGATTTGTCAGCCGCACAAAATGATTGTGCATATTTTTGGCATGCACTTTTTTGGAGATGCCTGCCTGTTGAACGAAATCTTTCCCCGAATTTTGGGTGTCATAAAACAAACGAGGATTCTCCCCACTTTTCTGATTCCAGGCAATCGTAATTTCAAAAGCGGCATTGCTATTGAACATCGCCCTGACAAAATTGATCGCTGACCAGGAGATACAGGGAATCCCTAAAGTAAATAAGAGCGAAAAAAGAAAGATTCGCATTTTAATTAATCAAGAATCTCGATCTGTTCGATTTTGTCACCGGGCGCAATGGCATCAACGACTTCAACACCGTCAACTACTTTTCCAAAACAGGTGTGGTTTCTGTCAAGATGAGCAGTATTATTTCGGCTATGACAAATAAAAAATTGAGAGCCTCCTGTATTTCTTCCGGCGTGTGCCATGGAAAGAACACCGCGGTCATGGTATTGATTTTCACCATCCAATTCACAATCAATTTGATAACCCGGACCACCGGTTCCATCACCTCTTGGGCACCCTCCCTGGATAACAAAATCAGGAATCACCCGATGCCAGGTAAGACCGTCATAGTACCCCTCTTTGGAGAGTTTGACGAAGTTAGCTACTGTATTTGGCGCATCCTGATCGTAAAATTCGACGCGCATCGTTCCTTTATTAGTCTTAATAATTGCTTCCATAGTGAGACAAAAGTAGCGAATAAATTACAGAGAAAAGGGCAGAAGCAAATGCCACAGGAAATAAAATCAATGCAAATCCTTATCATTGTAAAAAAAGCAATTTGAATTTTTTAGGGCATTTATATTTTTCAGGAGACGATCAGGAGCTCATGTTGCACAATCTTTTCGGCGATTTTGTCAGAGGAAGTGATTTGAGTCGTTTCCCGGAAGATGTTCAAAAGGGAATTCGCTTGCATCGGGAGATTGATACCTATATGGATCATCATCCAAAAGTACTGGAGATTGCCCATGAATTGTATGAGGAGCTACCCAAAGTAGCAGGGGTAGCGCTGGATTTGTATTTTGACCATATTCTGGCCAGAGAGTGGCATCGATTCAGTAAGATGCAATTGCAGGAATACCTGGACCATTTTTATGAAAGTGTAGATTTGGATCGTCCTTATTTTGATTTGCCCTTTCAACTTTTTATGAAGAAGTTGGTGTATTATAACTGGATTGGACATTATCCGAAATTGGAAGGACTCAAAAAAGCCTGCCGGGGAGTTTCCTCTCGGATTTCATTTCCGAATAAACTGGGGGAAGCAGGAGGTATTTTTGTTAAATATGAGCAGGATATCGAGTCTGTTTTTTGGATTTATATGGAAGATGCGAAGAAGAAATTCAAAATAAAGTCTTAAATTGCTAGAGTCGAGATGAGCCGTTTTAAGTGGTACATATATGCAAGTTTTTTTCTCCTTCTCGCATGTAATAATGTGGAAAAGGACGTGGAACAGTTGGAGCCGGAGGAAGAAACGACTGACCTGACTGAGATCATCAAAAGAGGAAGTTTGAAGGTCCTGGCAGAGAACAGTTCAACCTCCTATTTCATTTATCGGGGTAAAAAAATGGGCTTTGAATACGAGTTGCTGAATGCTTTTTGTAAGAGTATGGGGCTGGAGTTGGAAGTGGTTTCATTGAGCAACCTGGACAATGCGGAAAGGATGTTGGAAGAAGGAGTGGGGGATATTATTGCCTGTAATTATACAATCACAAAAGAACGACAGAAAAAAATGAATTTCTCCATCCCCTTCTTGAGGACACCGCAGGTATTGGTTCAACGAAAACCGTCTGAATGGCAGAAAATGGATCAAAAAGAGTTGGAGGAGAAACTAATTCACGATCCCTTGCAATTGGCAGGAAAAAAAGTGACTGTATGGAAACAGTCAAGTTATTACCAGCGTCTCGTACACTTGCAAGAGGAGATTGGAGATACGATTTTGATAAAAGGAGAAGAAGGGGATGTGACCGGAGAAGATTTGGTAGAACAGGTTTCGGAAGGAGAAATTGACTATACGGTGGTTGAGAAGAATATCGCCCAGGTCAACAGTCGCTTTTATGATAACCTGGACATCCAGTTGGAGTTAAGTGTCCGGCAACAGATTGCATTTGCACTGAGAAAGTCTTCTCCCATGCTCAAATCGAAACTAGATGAGTGGTTGGAAGAGTATATGAAGGGACCGGCATTTCGGTATACGAAAAGAAAATATTTTGAACTTTCGGGAATCACCCAAAAATCACAGGAGCCATACTCAAACCTGAAGGGCGGAAAGATTTCAAAGTTTGATCAAATTTTTAAAAGGGAAGCGTCAAAATACAAATGGGATTGGCGTTTGATCGCTTCGGTGGCCTATCAGGAGTCTAAATTCAATCCGTACATCACTGGGTTTGGAGGAGCTTACGGCATGATGCAATTTATGCCGGAAGTAGGACCAAAGTTTGGTGTTTACCCCGATTCCCCGCCAGAAGTACAGATCGCCGGAGGAACAAAAAAATTGTATAAGGATTATAAAAATTGGCCGGAAATTGAAGATGAGGTTCAGCGTCAGAAATTTGCCCTGGCATCTTATAATGCCGGTTTGGGACATATAAAAGATGCACAACGATTGGCTCGAAAACATGGGATGGACCCTCTGAAATGGGATGGAAATGTGGAGTTGATGGTACGCAATCTTTCGCACAAGGAATATTACCAGGATGACGTGGTAAAATATGGAGCCATGCGGGGCTCGGTGACGTTTAAGTATGTAAGTTCTATCTTTGAGCGCTACGAAGCATACAAATCGGCATTTCAATAGAAGTGACACAGAAGACGAATACGAAAGAACTTATTGTTATTCAGGGGCCTACTGCGAGTGGGAAAACAAGCCTGGCGATCGCTTTAGCAAAAAGGTGGGAGACGGAAATTCTTTCCGCGGACTCCAGACAGTTTTATCGCGAAATGTCGATAGGTACTGCCAAGCCTGACGAGGAGGAACAAGAAGGGATTCCACATCATTTTATTGACTCGCATAGCATTGAAGATGCATTGACAGCTGCAGAGTTTGAAAAGCAAGCATTGAAGAAATTAGACACTTTGTTTCAAAAACACCAGCGAATTGTTCTGGTGGGAGGATCAGGAATGTTTATCGATGCTCTGTGTGATGGTTTGGATGATTTGCCGCATTCGAAACAAGTTAGGGAACAATTGAACTCAGAGTTCCAGGATCAGGGATTAGAACCTTTGTTGAAGGAATTAGGTGAAAAGGATCATGAATACTACGAGAAGATAGATCGACAAAATCCTGTTCGGGTAATTCGAGCCTTGGAAGTCATAAGGCTTAGTGGGAGGAAGTATTCGGAACTTCGTGCGCAAAAAAGTAATCCTCGACCATTTCAAATCAGACGCTTTGTGATCGATTTACCCAGAGAAGAACTGTATCAGAGAATTGATTTACGGGTGGATGTTATGATGGAGCGGGGCTTGCTTGAAGAAGTGAAGCGCTTGTTACCATATCAACATCAAATGATTATGCGGACTGTTGGTTATCAGGAATTGTTTCCATATCTGAATGGGAAAACGGATCTGGAATCGGCGCTTGCCAAAATGAAGCAAAATTCGCGCAGATATGCCAAAAGACAGTTGACCTGGTTCCGCCGAAACCCAAAGAATGTCTGGTTGAAAAGTCACTCGACCGAGAAGCAACTGGAGGAGATTGAAAAGATTCTGGCTCAGGAGAAAAAAAATGTTTGATGAAAGGCTCCGGTAAAACGATATAGCTCAAAAAATATTCATAAATTTGCAGGAATTTATTTTAAAAATAAGTTCGCATGTCCCTTACAAATCTTGAGTCAATCAAAGAAGGTTTAACCTTCGACGACGTCCTTTTAGTTCCGGCCTTTTCGGAAGTTCTTCCACGAGATGTTCAGATCAAAAGTAAGATCACTAGAAACATTGAGGTGAATACACCGATTGTGTCCGCAGCAATGGATACGGTCACGGAAGCTAGTTTGGCAATTGCGATTGCACAACAGGGAGGAATCGGAGTCGTCCACAAAAATATGTCAATCGAGGAGCAGGCTTTGGAAGTTCGCAAAGTCAAGCGTTCCGAAAGCGGAATGATTTTGGACCCGGTCACATTGCCGGAAACAGCCATTGTTCAGGACGCTTTGAATTTGATGAGGGAGAACAAGATTGGAGGAATTCCGGTCGTGGATCAGCAAATGACCTTGAAAGGGATCGTGACAAATCGGGACTTGCGATTTGAAAAGAATTTTCAGCGCCCGATCGTTGAAGTGATGACATCCGACAAAATTGTAACAACGAAAGACGGGACAGACTTGGCAGTAGCGGAAGTGATCCTTCAGGAGCACAAGATCGAAAAACTTCCGGTGGTAGATGAGCAGGAAAAACTGATTGGATTAATTACGTATCGGGATATCATCAAGGTAAAGGAGCATCCGAATTCTTGTAAAGATAGTTATGGCCGATTGAGAGTTGCTGCTGCAGTGGGAGTGACGGCTGATACCATGGAACGAATCACTGCTCTGGTTGATGCCGGGGTAGATGCCGTGGTGATCGATACGGCACACGGTCACTCAAAAGGAGTTGTTGACAAACTGAAGGAAGTCAAAAGAGCATTTCCGGAAATAGATGTGATCGTTGGAAATATTGCCACAGCAGAAGCGGCAAAATACCTGGCAGATGCTGGAGCAGATGCTGTGAAGGTAGGAATTGGACCAGGTTCGATTTGTACGACGAGAGTCATTGCCGGAGTTGGTGTTCCACAGTTGTCAGCGGTAAATGAAGTGGCTCGTGGATTGCAGGGAACAGGTGTTCCGTTGATCGCAGATGGAGGAATCCGATATACCGGTGATATTGTCAAGGCGATCGCTGCTGGAGCAGATACGGTGATGGTAGGTTCCATGTTGGCTGGAGTAGAGGAATCACCGGGGGAAACAATCATCTATGAAGGACGAAAATTCAAGACCTATCGGGGAATGGGCTCATTGGAAGCCATGCAGAAAGGTTCGAAGGATCGCTATTTTCAGGATGCAGAAGATGACGTAAAAAAGCTGGTGCCGGAAGGAATTACAGGACGCGTGCCCTACAAAGGGCGTCTCGAAGAGGTGGTCTATCAGATCATTGGAGGTTTGAGAGCCGGAATGGGATACTGCGGGGCAGCGGACATTGACGCATTGAAAAAATCAAAATTCGTTCGGATCACAAATGCAGGGGTAAAAGAATCGCATCCACATGATGTGAGTATCTCGCGGGAAGCGCCCAATTACAGCCTGAAATAATTATTCCGAAGCTTCAAAATCTAAAAAGTATTGTGTATTTTTGGCTGATTTAAAAATTAGAAAAGCCAAAGGTATGAAGTCTGTTTTAGCAGCCATTTTCATTTTTAGTTTGAGTCTTGTCTGGTCGCAATCCGGCAAAGAGGTCGTCATGGAAATAGATGGCGAAAAGGTCAGTAAATCAGAGTTTTTGCAAATTTACTTGAAGAACAACCCGTCGCCAAAGTATGATAAAGCTTCTTTGGACGAGTACATGGAGTTGTTTCGCAAGTTTAAACTGAAAGTTGCCGAGGCCGAGGCGCTTGGGTACGATAGTATTCCGCGTCTTCGAAGAGAATTAGAGGGGTACCGAAAGTCTTTATCGATGCCATACATGGTGGACGGAGAGAAGAACGATGAGTTGGTGAAAGAAGCTTATGAGCGAATGAAGATAGAGATCAATGCATCTCATATTCTGATCAAAGTAGCGGAAAATGCTTCCTCTGCAGATACTCTTAAGGCATATAATCGAATCTTAGCACTGAAGAAGCGGATTGAAAAAGGAGAATCCTTTGAGAACGTAGCTTCCGGACCGGGTGGATCGGAAGATCCCTCTGTGAGACAGAATAAAGGAAATCTGGGGTATTTTACCGCCTTCCAAATGGTATATCCTTTTGAAGAAGCCGCATACAATACACCGGTTGGTCAGATTTCGAATCCGGTTCGCACCCGTTTTGGGTATCACATTCTGAAAGTACATAGTCATCGTCCGGCGAGAGGAACAATCACGGTGGGGCACATCATGATTGCCAAATCAAAGGATGATACAGAAGCAGATCGCCAGGCAGCGAAGAAGAAAGCACAGGAGATCTATGAGAAATTGAAAGGTGGCGCTTCATTTGATGAAATGGCCAAATTGTACTCAGATGATTATAACACTAATACGAAAGGTGGAGTGTTACCTCCTTTTGGTACTGGGACTTCCACACGGATGTTGCCGGAGTTTGAGGAAGCAGCTTTTGCTCTGAAGGAGGACAATGATATTTCCAAGCCGATAGAAACCGAGTATGGAATCCACATCATCAAACGAACTAAATGGAAGGGGCTTGCTTCTTTTGAATCGATGGAGCGTGAATTGAAGAACAAGGTGAAGAGAGATATCCGTTCCAAAAGAACACAAGACATCTTTGTTGGAAAGCTGAAGAAGGAATATGGTTACAAAGATTTGTCAGCCAAACGTCTCAAAAAGATTTATCCGAAAGTAGATTCAACTTATTTTGAAGGAGCGGAGTTGGACGAGAGTTTGAGAACCAATAAGGTGATGTTTGTGTTGGATGGCAAGAAATTCCCACAAAAGAAATTCATCTCATATTTGCAGGCCAATCACAAAGGCTTACCTGTTTCTGACATCAAGGATGTCGTGAATATGCACTATAAGAACTGGGTGAAGCAATGCGTCCTGGATTACGAGGATGGTCAATTGGAAGACAAATATCCAGAGTTCAAAGCATTGATGAAAGAATATCATGACGGAATCCTGTTGTATGAAGTGATGACAGACAAAGTATGGGAAAAGGCCAATAAGGATACCTCCGGATTAAAGTCATTTCATACACTCAATGCGTCAAAATATACCTGGAAAGACCGAGTTGAGGGAACAATCTATGAATGTAAGAATCAGTTTGTAGCCATGAAAGTGCAGGAACTTTTGAAGGAAAAGAAAGATCCGGTAGAGATCATGTCGGAAGTAAATGCGCAGTCTGAACTGAATTTGAGAATGAAAAACGGACGTTTTGAAATTGAAGAAACACCAGCGTTAAAAGGACAGAAGTTAAAATTAGGAGTTAATGGACCTTACATGACAGATGACAAACATTATGTAGTGGTCGTGGATGAGCTGATTCCATTGGAAATGAAGACTTTTGAAGAGGCGAAGGGAGCGATTACTTCAGATTATCAGGAAGCCCTTGAGAAAGAATGGCTTGACGAATTGGAGAAGAAGCATACGGTAGTCATTAACAAAGACGTTCTGTACTCGATCGGGCGATGATCCGAACAAATGTTAATTCTTCACAAAAGGATTCGGACGACAGCTTTAAAAAACGAAATTTGGCCTTAATTCAAGTCGATTTTAGAAACATCATGGTGAAAAATATTGGAGTTCTTTGTGCGATGGTATTTTGTCTGGCAGGAAACAGCTACGGACAGCAGCCCTTGGACAAAATAGTGGCGCAGGTGGGTGATCAAATTATCCTGAAATCGGATTTAGAAGCCCAAAAGCTTCAGAATATCCAGGATGGAAATGAAGGCTCAGAGACGGATTGTCAAATTTTGGAACAGCTAATGTTTCAGCACTTGTTGGTGAATCAGGCCAAAATTGACAGTATCGAAATTACAGATGCCCAGGTGAACGGGGAAATGGAAAACCGATTACGGATTATCGAGAATCAAATAGGTGGTCGAGACAAATTGGAAGCTTTTTACGGAAAGACGATTGCCCAGATCAAAGATGAGTTTCACAGCTCCATTAAAGACCGCATGTTGGCAGATGAAATGAGACGTCAGATTACAGAAACAGTTAGTATCACTCCAAAAGAGATTAAAAAGTTTTACAGCAACATTCCAAAAGACAGTTTACCTCTGATCAATTCCAAATTGAGCTTTCAGCAGATCGTTGTATTTCCGGAGATTACGGATGCAGACCGGGCGCTGGCACAAAAAAAACTGGAAGATATCAGGAAAGATATTTTGGGTGGAAAAAGCTTTGAGACTCAGGCTAGAATTCATTCCCAGGACCCCGGAAGTGGCTCCAAGGGAGGGACGATTGAAGCAACCAGGGGGATGATGGTTCCAAATTTTGAAGCCAATGTTTTTGCCCTGGATGAACTGGAAATTAGTCCGGTTTTTGAAACGGAGTATGGCTATCACATTGTTCAATTGGTGAAAAGACAGGGGGATGATTATACTTGTCGTCACATTCTAATCATTCCAGAGTTTAACCGGGAAAGCTTACAGGCATCTAGTGAAAGAATTGACCAGTGTTACAAAGAACTGAAGCAAAATGAAATTACCTGGGAGGAAGCAGTGAAGAAGTATTCCAATGATGAGAATACCAAACAGAATAGTGGGATCATTACGAACCCGATCACTGGAGAACAAACCTGGAGTATGGAAGACCTGAACCAGGTGGATCAGCAAATCTATTTGTTGACCGATGCCATGGAGAAAGGTGATGTTTCGAAGCCCTCCTTTTATTTTGATTATCTGTCTAGAAAACAAGGAATTAGAATTGTTCGTTTGATGGGGCGTACCGACCCTCACTATGCAAACCTGAAAGAAGATTACGCACTCATTCAAAGGGCCGCTGAGAATGAGAAAAAACAAAACGCACTGGACAAATGGATTAATTCCAAGGTATCGAATGCATACATTCGAATTGATGAGGAATTAATGAACTGTCCGTTTCAAACGAACTGGAAACAAACCCCCTAAAACCAACTACCCATGTCTGATGTTCAAGCGATTGATAAGCTCGTAGAAGATTATAAAGCCCTGAAAAATGAAGTCCACCGTGTCATTGTGGGACAGGACGAAGTCGTTGATCAGGTGTTGATCTCTATTTTCTCGAGAGGACATGCTTTGCTAGTTGGAGTTCCCGGATTGGCAAAAACATTGCTGGTAAATACCATCGCACAAACCCTCGGTTTGAGTTTTAATAGGATTCAGTTTACTCCCGACCTGATGCCATCGGATATCATCGGTTCGGAAATTCTGGATGAAAACAGACAATTTAAGTTCATCAAAGGCCCCTTGTTTAGTAATATCATTCTGGCAGATGAGATTAACCGAACGCCTCCGAAAACGCAGTCAGCACTTTTAGAAGCCATGCAGGAAAAAAGCGTGACGGCGGCGGGGACGACTTATCAATTGCCAAATCCCTTTTTCGTATTGGCAACGCAAAACCCGATTGAGCAGGAGGGAACCTATCCGCTTCCAGAAGCGCAGTTGGACCGGTTCATGTTCAATATTTGGGTAGATTATCCGAAGTTTGTGGAAGAAATAGCGATAGTGAAGGCAACGACCGCAGACGTGTCAACGGAATTGAGACAGGTGTTGGACGGAGAGCAGATCAAGGCCTATCAACAATTAATCAGAAGAATCCCTGTAGCAGATAATGTATTGGAATATGCTGTGAAACTGGTAGCCAAGACAAGATATGCCAGTGAGTATGCTCCACAATTGACCAAGGATTTTGTGAGTTGGGGCGCCGGGCCAAGAGCATCCCAGTATTTGATTATCGGAGCGAAATGTCACGCAGCAATCCGGGGAAAATATTCACCAGACATAGAAGATGTTAAAGCAGTGGCAACTCCCATACTTCGACATCGAATCGTTCGCAACTATAAAGCAGAGGCAGAAGGTTATAGTTTGGACCGAATTATTGAAGAATTAATGAAAGACTAGGGCGCTAAAACCCTGTATCGAAGCGTCTTTCAGTAGCTAATTAACATTTTACTTTTTAAAAAAACTGTTTTAGCCTCCAAATGGCAGACAGGACATGCCGTAATTTTGTGCTTATGGAAGCAATGCGGACTGTCGAGGCCCTGGTGCATCTCATAGATGATCCTGATGAGCACGTGTTTGAACACGTGCGTGGACAACTTAAGTCCTATGGACGTGATGCCATCCCCTACCTGGAAGGTTCCTGGGAGAAGAATGAATTTGGTCTGTTACATCAAAGCCGGATTGAGGATCTGATTCATGAGATTCAGTTCGACACCTGTAAAGAAGAATTGAGAAGTTGGAGAACATCCAGCTCGAAAGACTTACTCGACGCGTCTATCATCATTGCAAAATATCAGTATCCTGATCTGGACGTACAAGGGATTCGGGATGAAATCGAACGAATTAGACAAGCTGTTTGGTTGGAGATCAATGAACATCAAACAGCATTTGAGAAGATTAAGGTCTTCAATAAAGTCTTTTACGAAATGTGCGGATTTCGGGGGAATACCAGATCCTTTCATTCACCTTTGAGTTCTTATGTAAATACGGTACTTGAAACAAGGAGAGGAACACCCTTGACACTTAGTCTCATTTACAGTGTGATTGCCCAATCATTGAAGATTCCGGTTTTTGGGGTGAATTTGCCCAATCATTTCGTGCTTTGCTACATGGATGAAAACCAGACGCAGCGATTATTGGACAATGAAAATAAGTTTGGAGTACTATTTTACATCAACACATTTTCAAGGGGGAAGATTTTTTATGAGAATGATGTCACCCAGTTTTTGCGGAAATTGCAAATAACACCGGATCGAAGTCACTTTGAGCCATGTTCGAATACGATCATGATCCAACGAATGCTAACCAACCTGATTACCGCTTTTCAGCACGTAGGTAACCTGCGAAAAGTAAATGAACTGAACGAGTTGAGATCCTTGTTCAGCGATTAAGAAAACTGCTAATCCTAGCTAATTACATTCAATTCTTTACCAACCTTGATGAAAGCGGCAATTGCTTTGTCCAGATCAGCCTTGCTGTGTGCAGCAGAAATTTGTGTTCTGATTCGGGCCTGTCCTTTGGCAACAACCGGATAAAAGAAACCAATGGCGTAAACACCCTCTTCTAGTAATTTGTCAGCAAAACGCTGTGAAAGAGCCGCATCATAAAGCATGATAGGCACAATGGGGGAGTCTCCCGGTTTGACATCAAAACCAGCTTCGGTGATTCCTTTCTTAAAGTAGTTGGTGTTTTCTTCCAGTTTATCTCTTAGCTCCGTGGTGGAACTTAAAATGTCAAATACTTTAATTGCCGCTCCAACAATGGAAGGGGCGAGTGAGTTGGAGAAAAGGTAAGGACGGGATCGTTGACGTAACATTTCGATGACTTCCTTCCGTCCGGTGGTATACCCACCCATGGCTCCGCCAAGGGCTTTTCCCAGAGTTCCGGTGATAATATCAACGCGGCCCATTACCTCACAGTATTCGGGAACACCTCTTCCGGTTTTACCAATAAATCCGGCTGAATGACATTCATCAGTCATGACTAGGGCATCGTGTTTATCTGCAAGATCACAAATTTGATCCAACTTGGCGATGTCACCGTCCATGGAAAAAACACCATCGGTCACGATGATTCGGAAGCGCTGATCCTGAGCCTTTTTTAGTTGCTCTTCCAGATCTGCCATGTCGCTGTGCTTGTAACGATATCGCTGCGCTTTACAAAGTCTGATTCCATCAATGATAGAAGCGTGGTTTAATTCATCTGAAATGATGGCATCCTCAGTCGTAAAGAGAGGTTCGAAAACCCCTCCATTGGCATCAAATGCGGCAGCATACAGGATGGTATCCTCGGTGCCGTAAAATGCAGCAATTTTTTCTTCCAGGGTTTTGTGAATGTCCTGGGTACCACAAATGAAACGTACGGAAGACATCCCGAAACCATGGGTGTCCAGAGTCTCTTTGGCGGCCTGCACCACATCCGGATGAGAAGACAATCCCAGGTAATTGTTGGCACACATAATAACCACTTGATCACCGCTTGAAATGGAAACATTTGCTCCTTGCGGACTGGTGATGACGCGTTCCCGCTTAAAAATTCCACCTGCTTCAATTTCTTTTAATTCTTCCTGTAAATGTGCTTTGATTTTTCCGTACATATCGATCTGATTTGTGAATCAGACAAAAATAATCAAATAGCAATACAAATGTTTTTAAAAAGACTGAAATAAATCGGCCTGGAGTATAGACATCGCGAAAAAAATAGGCAATTTTGAAGCCGAAATGTTTTTGTCGACAAATAGAGCCTCCGAACTTTTTCCAGCGTTTCAAAAGGAACTGGGAGAGTCGTTCAATGAGCGGGAAATTCGATTGATGATTCGACTGGCACTGGAAAAGCGTTTGGGACTCGAACGGGGGCAATTACTCTTTTTAAATGAATGCCGGCTTTCGGAATCTGACATCAACTTTTTTGAAAATTTGCTCGGAAGGCTCCAAAAGGGAGAACCTTATCAATATATTCTGGGAGAGGCGCATTTCTATGGTTTGACGCTAAGTAGCGATCAAAGAGCACTGATCCCCAGGCCTGAAACGGAAGAATTGGTTGCATGGATTCTCGAGGAGCAAAAAGAGGGAAAACATACATTGATAGATTGGGGAACCGGAAGTGGCTGTATTGCATTGGCCATAAAAGCAGAACGTCCCGAATGGAAAGTATATGCAGCAGACCTTTCGGAGGAGAGCCTGGAATTAGCTGCTCATAATGGGAGTAAGTTAGACCTGGACATTCAGGTGTTGAAAGCGGATATTTTAAATCCTGATCAAACAGAAGTTGCGAGCTCTTGTGATATTTGGGTTTCCAATCCACCCTATATACCTTTGAAAGATCGAGAACACATGAATTCAAATGTGCTGGACTACGAACCGTCCATGGCCTTGTTCGTACCGGATGAGGATCCCTTGAAGTACTATCGAAATCTGGCAGAAGGTGCTGTGAAAATGCTTCCCGATACAGGGAAGATTTATTTGGAAGTGCACGAGGAGTATGGGGCAGAGGTGGAACAATTATTTTTATCTTTAAAATTCCGAGAGGTAAGCCTTCGACAGGACCTACAGGGAAAGAACCGAATGCTTCGGGCAGTCAAATAGAAAAACATGAACAGGGAGCAGGCAGCAAAAGAGATCACGCAACTGAGCAAGGAATTGAATCACCACAATCATTTGTATTATGTGGAGAATGAACCAATCCTCTCCGATTATGATTTTGATCAGATGATGAAGCGTTTGCAGGACCTGGAACAGAAGTTTCCGGAACTGGCAAATGAAAACAGTCCTACAAGAAGGGTTGGTGGAGACATCACAAAACAATTTGAGACGGTGGCGCACCGCTACCCGATGCTATCATTGAGTAATACATATTCGCAAGAGGAAATCCTGGAATGGGAAGAGCGAATCAAGAAATTAATCACAGGAACTCCTAATTATGTCTGCGAGCTAAAGTATGATGGAGTAGCGATTGGGATTAGTTATCAGCAGGGGAAATTACAGCGAGCGGTCACCAGAGGAGACGGGAGTCAGGGAGAGGATGTGACGACAAATGTCCGCACGATTCGAACGGTTCCTTTGAGTCTGAAAGGAGATTATCCGGATGATTTTGAAATCCGGGGAGAAATTTTCTTTCCCCTGGAGCACTTTCAGGCACTGAACGCGGAAAGAGAAGAAGTGGGAGAAGCATTGTTTGCGAATCCGAGAAACACCGCCTCTGGTACGCTGAAAATGCAGGACTCTTCCGTGGTGGCTAAAAGAAAGCTGGACTGTTACCTGTATGGCTTGTATGGCGACCATTTGAGTTTTACAGGACATTATGAAGCCGTGTCGGCCGCTGGGGAATGGGGATTTAAGATTCCGGATGCCAGCAAAAGATATATTGAACGTGTTGATTCCATTGAAGGGATTATGGATTTCATCTCATACTGGGATCAGGAACGGCGAAACCTGCCTTTCGAAGTAGATGGGGTAGTCATCAAGGTAAATCAATATGAACAGCAGAACCAGCTGGGAACAACAGCAAAATCTCCTCGTTGGGCAATTGCCTATAAATTCAAGGCGGAACGGGTCGAGACACGTCTCAATGAGGTGACTTATCAGGTGGGAAGGACCGGGGCTGTTACTCCGGTGGCAAATCTGGAACCGATCCAATTGGGAGGAACAACGGTGAAACGAGCATCATTGCACAACCAGGATCAGATCGAAAAGTTGGATTTGCATTTGGGAGATAGGGTGTATGTTGAAAAGGGAGGAGAAATCATTCCGAAAATAGTGGGAGTCAATAATGACAAAAGGGAAAAAGGAGCCGTCAAGGTCGAATTCATAGATGCCTGTCCGGAGTGTGGGAGCGAGTTGCTTCGAAAGGAGGGAGAGGCCCAGCATTTTTGTCCAAATGAAAAAGCCTGTCCACCTCAAATCAAAGGTCGGATAGAACATTTTATTTCCCGGAAAGCCATGGATATAGATGGATTGGGAGCGGAAACAGTGGATGTGTTGGTCGAGAAAGAATTAATCAGAGATGCAGCAGATTTATATGAGTTGCAGTTTGATCAGTTGGTGGATTTGGAACGCATGGCTGAAAAGTCAGCCAATAATCTGCTTCAGGGAGTTAAAGCATCCAAAAACATCCCTTTTGAACGTGTGCTATTTGCTTTGGGAATTCGCTTTGTGGGAGAAACGGTTGCCAAACAATTGGCTCGTCGATTCCGATCGATGGACAAGCTGAAAAATGCAAGCTATGAAGAATTGATCGAGACGGAGGAAATTGGAGATAAAATTGCGGAGTCGGTGATGAGTTACCTGAAAGATGAGGGGAATCAGCTGATTGTGGAACGTTTGCAGGCTCATGGTTTGCGATTTGAGATGGAAGAACAGGAGCAAAAGTCGGACCGCCTGAATGGAAAAAGCATTGTAGTTTCAGGTGTTTTTGAGCAGTTCTCACGGGATGAGATCAAGAAACTGGTAGAGGAGCATGGTGGGAAGAATGTAGGATCGATTTCATCTAAAACCGATTTCGTCCTGGCTGGGGACAAAATGGGACCCTCCAAATTGGAAAAGGCCAATAAATTAAATATCCCGATTTTGTCGGAGGAAGATTTTATAAAAATGATAAACGAATAATCATGAGAAAATTTCATGGAACAGGAACGGCACTGGTAACGCCATTTGATCGCCAGGGGGAAATCGATTACACCGCACTTCGAAAGTTGATTCGACTCCAGCTTGAAGGCAAAGTTGATTTTTTAGTCGTCCAGGGGACCACAGGTGAATCACCAACACTTGATCAAAAAGAGAAGATGCAGGTCTTGGAAACCGTTCTGGAGGAAAATGCGGGACAACTTCCGGTCGTTTACGGACTGGGAGGGAATAACACCCGTCAGATTAGTGCGATGATGCGTGAATTTGAAGGGAAGGTAGACGGATTGCTGTCCGTTTCGCCTTATTATAACAAGCCGACTCAGGCAGGAATTGTTCAGCATTATACCCAGTTAGCAGAAGCGACGGACTTACCCATTATTCTCTATAACGTGCCTGGACGGACAGGATCCAACGTGAGCGCAGAAACAACCTTAAAACTGGCGGAAATTAAGAACATTGTAGCCATGAAAGAAGCTTCAGGAGACTTCGATCAAATCATGGAAATTATCCGTTGCAAACCGGAAGGGTTCAGTTTGCTTTCGGGGGATGATGCGATTACCCTACCAATGATTGCCAGTGGGGCGGAAGGAGTGATTTCAGTCGTGTCAAATGCTCTGCCAGAGAAGTTTGCAAAGATGGTACGTGAAGCATTGGCAGGAAATCTGGGTGAGGCACGCAAGATTCACTATGAATTATTGCCGATCACACGCCTGTTTTTTGCTGAGGGAAATCCGGGTGGAGTAAAAATCGGATTATCAGCCAGAAAGATCATGGAGGGAAACCTAAGACTGCCTTTGTTTCCTGTGTCAGAAGAACTTAGTTCGAGAATAAATGAAGAAATGTTTCGATTGTTAGAATAAAGTTTTTAATTTCGTGCAGAAATTGTTTTAACACAGACCTTGTAGGTATGAATAAATTTGTGTATATTTTGTTGGCAAGTGTGCCACTTTGGTATGCCTGTTCAGGTGAAGAACCAGTAGAGAACAAGAATATAGATGTGGTAGAAGAAGAGGAGGGCTCTACGATTGTGTTTAATATCCCTTCGCCATCAGAGCAGTTTGAGTTGATTTCGATGCTGGATGGAGAGAAAGATATTATGTTGGTAAGTAATCCGAACAAACGTTTTGTTGGAACAAAACAAAGAGCGTTGAATTTCGGAGTCTATATTGCTGACCTGGCCTACATGACTAGCTTTGACGAAACGTCTAAGTATATGCAGTATTTTAACCAGTTGGAGAAAATCGGAAATGAACTTGGGGTCACTGAGGTCTTTACCAAGGAGATGGGGGATATGGTGAAAAAGTGGAATAATAATCCTGATTCACTGTTCCAGTTGTCCAATGAGACTTATTCCAAATCTTTCCAAAAACTGGTGGATATCGACAAGGGAAATGAATTGTCATTGATGCTTGCCGGAGGATGGATTGAGACCATGTACTTGATTTTCGGAACCTCTAAAGGTTTTGGAAAAAGCCCTGAAATTGACCAGATTATCGCCGATCAAAAATTAGTGGCAGAGAATTTGATAGACTTTATGATAGATTATCAAGACAACGCCGATGTTTCTGAATACATGAATAAAATGGGACAGGTTCTTGACCTGTACAATGGAATGGATTGTAAGACAGAGGAAACAAGTATCGAAGAGAATGATGGAAAGATCAGTATTTCAGGTGGAGACATCTGTGAGTTGAATCAGGCGACCTTTGATAAATTGAAGCAGGAGATTACTACTTTGAGAACAGAAGTTGTTAAAAATTAAAGAGAGAATTATGAAAATGTTTACCAGCCCGTTGAAATTAATTCTAACAGTAGCCTTGAGTGGGAGTTTTATTTATGCTCAATGCCCGCTACCGGAAAAAATTGTTAAATCGACTTCCTCCAGAAAAAGTAATTACCGTGTTAGTACTCAATCCAAATCGGGTGCTTTGAAACCGGGAGGAACGTATGAAATGTCTTTCGTGGCGAGAAGTGGCTTTGATTACAAAATCTCTTCAGATGCGCTGAACGACGAAGTAAGTATCATCTCTTTCGAGATTTTTGAAATGGTCACACGCAAGAACGAAAAGAATCAGTACAAGCGTATGAAGCATGTGATTTCGAAAACTGATGGAAAAGAGCCAGTAGAGTTTGCTACAGATAAAACTAGAAAGATCATGATTAAAGTGACCTTGGAAGCACTTCCAACGGATGACCCACAGTGTATGGCTGTGTTGATCGAGCACAAGAAATCAACGAAAATCGGACTGGAATAAGAGTATAGAATATTTAAAAGGCCTCCTGTCATCAAGTCGGGAGGCTTTTTTGTTTACAGACATGGAACAACAGGCAAAAGAACTGATCAATCTGGTCAATCGCGCACAAAGAATTGTGATTACGGCTCATAAGTCCCCGGACGGTGATTCCGTAGGAAGTAGCACGGCACTTTTTCAGTTTTTAAAAAATAGGGGAAAGGAAGTACATATCTGTCACCCGGATCCGGCACCGAAGTTTCTGAACTTTATGAAAGGAGCTGATCAGATTAAAAATTATGAAGAATCACCGGAAGCCGTAGGCGCTCTGTTAGAGCAATCCGATTTGATCTTTATGTTGGATTACAACCACAGTTCTCGCACAGGAGCTGAGATGGGAAAAATCATGGAGGCATCGTCTGCGAAAAAAGTGATGATTGATCACCACCTGAATCCTTCAGATCAGGCTGATTTAACGATTAGTGATACCACAGCAAGTTCCACCTGCCAACTGATCTATCAATTCATTGTAGCTTCGGGGAACCATGCTGAGATCGACAAAGATTTGGCTTGCTCTGTCTATGTTGGTTTGGTGACAGATACAGGGTCTTTCCGTTTCAATTCCGTCAAACCGGAAACACATGAGATTGCCGCAGATCTGATTCGGATCGGTGTGCAACAGGATCGAATTCATGAGGCACTCTATGATGTGAATACCCTGGATCGAATTCGCTTGCGTTCCTATCTGTGTGCAGAAAAGCTTGAAGTGATAGAAGGAGGGAAGGTGGCTTACATCACCGTAACAAAAGACGAGATGCTTCGTTACAATTACGAGAAGGGAGATACGGAAGGATTGGTCAATGTGGCGCTATCAATTGGAGGTGTTGTGATTGCTGCTTTGTTCTCAGAAGCAGATCATGGGGTGAAAATATCCTTTCGTTCCAAAGGAAAAGATCATCCGGTAAATGTGCTTGCTTCAGATCATTTCGGTGGAGGCGGACATGCTAACGCGGCTGGAGGCTTCCATGAAGGAACCATAGGCGAAACTGTAAACAGATTCAAAGAGGTGCTTAAGTCGTATGTATAGAACAATTCAAATACTATTGGTCGTATTGCTTGGTGTGATCTTTGCTTCCTGCAAAGGAAAAGAGAATCCATCCAAAGGAGTGAAATGGACTAAAAAGCAATCCACGGAGTTTAACAAGAACATAGTCATTGAAGAAGAACTCCAAATCAGAATGTTTTTGGCGAATAGAAAGTGGAAAGTGCAGAAAACGGGTTCTGGGCTCAGATACTATATTTACAAGCATGGAGAAGGAGATTCTGCACGTGCAGATATGCATGCCGAAGTTCGTTTTAAAATCAATCAACTCGATGGAACTTTTTGCTATCAGACAGATAGTCTGGAAACAGAGACCTTTCGCATAGATCATAGTGATGTAGAGAGCGGAGTGCAGGAAGGAATCAAGAAAATGCGGGTAGGTGATAAGGCGAAGTTGATTATTCCCAGTCACCTGGGGCACGGCCTGACTGGTGACATGGATAAAATTCCACCACTGACAGTCCTGGTCATAGATTTGGAGTTGGTAAGTCTAAAACGTAACGCTAGAAAATGAAAGCTACAATTTGCTTAAGTCTCTTGATAATTCTTTTGGGAGCCTGTGATGTATCGGGGGTGAAACAAAAAAAAGAGGATGATTTAATTGGCTATCAGGAGAAGAAAACGGGGAAGGGAAAAGAGAAACTTTCCGGAGACCGAAAAACCCTGAACCCAGGGAAAGAACTGGACGAGAAACAGCTGGAAGGAGGAATCCGAATCAAGTATTTTGAACGAGGAAGCGGAGCAAAACTGAAAGAGGGAGAAGTCGTGAAGATTGACTACGAAGTGTTGTTGGCTGATGGGACTAAGGTGGACGGAAACAGTTTATTGAACAAAGCCTGGTTGCCCTTTATGGTCGGATATGGAATGCAAACTCCAGGATGGGATATCGCGTTGAAGGAGCTGAAAGCCGGAGACTTTGCGGAAATTTATTTGCCAGCAAAAATGGCCCGCGGTGAAAAGGGAATTAAAGGATTGATTCCGCCAAATTCGCCAAATATTATTCGAATTAAGGTACTTGGACATTTGAAGCCTACCCGAGTGGTGGATGGAACACAGGTTTGGTTGCTAGAGGAGAATAAAAAAGAGCAAAAGAAAGCTGACCTGGAAAGTGAAGTGGAATTTCACTATATGGTAGGGACAGAATCGAACCCCAAATACGATATCAGCTACCGGAGAAATCAGCCCTATGTGCTTAAATTCTCGGATTACGGAATCATCAAAGGACTGAAAAAAGCGTTAATAAATGCTAAAAAGTCAGACAAAATCTGGGTGTTGGTGCCTCCTGCCGAGGCTTATGGCTCCAAGGGACTAAAGGATTTGGTGAAGCCAAATGAACATGTCTTCTATGACATCTTTGTGATGGATGTTCGATGATTATTGCTAAATATTCATTAAATTCGCTGTTTTGATAATTTACGGGATGTAGCTTAGTCCGGTTAAAGTGCGCGTCTGGGGGGCGCGAGATCGGAGGTTCGAATCCTCTCATCCCGACCAAAAAAATGCATGATGAGAAAAGGGATAATCATTTTGTTTGCTTTCATTCAGCTAACTGCTTTCGGGCAAATACCGCTGGATACACTGGATTCGGAAAAAGGGAAATTGGTTCTTTATTCAGATCGGACCTGGCAGTTATTGGATGATCTGACTTTTGATGGAATCCTGAATGAGAAAGTTCACGAGATGTTTAGCGAAGATACAGCCCTGAATTTTGTGCAAACCTGGAACAATGATGTTTGCTTTAGTTCGAATCAGGTAAATGATCTGACTAAATTAAAAGATACAGTATGGTTGTGTGTTGGTGATAGCACGCACTCGAAATTTGTCATGCCATTTGAAGGGGTGATCACTTCTCGCTATGGGTATCGAAGAGGACGTTACCACAATGGGATTGACATCAATCTGGAAACTGGAGATACGGTCTTAGCTTGTTGGTCCGGAAAAGTGAGATATGCTAAGTTTAATGAAGGAGGATTTGGGAATCTGGTAATTATTCGTCACCACAACGGTTTGGAAACCTATTATGCACACCTGAGCAAACACTTAGTTGCTCCAAACTCAGAAGTAAAAGCAGGAGATCCAATCGGTTTGGGTGGAAATACAGGAAGATCATTTGGTTCGCATCTACATTTCGAAGTTCGTTTTTACGATGCGCCAATGAACCCAGAGGAGATCATTGATGTGAAAAAGAAATCAGTAAAAGATCAGAACTTGTTTGTACACAAAGGATTGTTCCGTCCGGGAGCGAAGCCGTCAGATTATTATCAGGATCAGGGAGACGGAAGCCAGGTGGCTGCAGTTAGTGGTCCATCATCTGGTGCACGAAAATACTACCGGGTAAGAAGGGGAGATACACTTTCAGCAATTGCTGTTCGCAATAAAACTTCCATCACAAAATTGTGTAAACTGAACGGTATCCGACGAACTTCTACACTTCAGATCGGACAGCGACTTCGAGTGCGTTAAGCCTAGTTATTAGGACTAACACCACGTTTCTTGCAATCTTCCAGCCAGTCTTTTAATTCCTGGCCACTGATCTCACGACCGAATTTGTAATAGCGCTTTCCGGTTTGTGCGCCATTGGAATCATAGCCAAAGGCCCAACCGTGTCGATTGCCATACTTGTATTGTTCGATGATCATCGGTTTTCCATTCGGATGGTTGACGGTGTACTTTCCACGTTTTTTCCCGTTCTCATAGTTCCCCGTACTTTTAATGACTCCATAGTCAAAGTACTCTGTAAACTTTCCGTGTCGAACTCCATCTTTGTAGTTCTCAATTCGGGCAACCCGGGCTGATTTGTCATTCGGGTCTTCGGGGACGTAATAAATGGTTTTGGTGCCATTGAGAACACCTTTTGAATAAGTTTCCTTATAGCTTAGTCTGCCACTGGGGCCGTAATGTGTCCAAACACTGTCCTTTTCTTGATTTCGATAGATTCCATAGCCCATTAATACACCATTTTCATGATACATCCAGGCAGCGGACCTTACGCTGTTTGGATCGTGTACAATGATGATCTTCTTTTTGGTGGAGGGGTAGAAGTAATAAAAAGTTCCAACGGGTTTGTCGTTCTTAAATTCCCCACGATATACCAGCGCACGGCTATCCGGATAGGTTTTTTCCCAGATTCCCTGTTTTCGACCTTTGGAGTCTACCTGGTTAACAGGCTGTGCCCATGAAATGGAAACACAAAAGAGCAATAAAACGACAAAAATCTTTCTTACCATAGATCTATTAAATCATTTAAGTGTTCGACAGTCAGATCGGCTTCAATGGAGATTGGTTCGGCCGTTCTGATCCGTACTGTTTTCATACCAAGTTTCTTGCCAAAAAGGATGTCGGAGTCCGTGTCTCCTACCATAATGGATTTTTCAAAGTTCACTTCCGGAAAATCTGACTGTGCACGAAGCGCCATGAATGGTCCCGGTTTTCTGGAATTGTTCGGGTCGCTCTTTAGTTCCGGTGCAAAATAACATTGATCAATCCTCCCTCCCTGACGTTCAATCTCCTCGCACATATAACGGTGAATTTCGTGAAGGTTACGCTCTGTCATGAGTCCTTTTCCAATCCCTTGTTGGTTGGTGACGACAAAAATTCGCTGGAAAATTTGATGAAAATGGGCAATGGCATCCAGGCTTCCGGGGAGAAATTTAAATTCATCTACCGAACGCACATAGGCGCCAAAAATTCGCTCGTTGATCACTCCATCGCGATCCAGAAACAGACACCATTCTCTTGTTTGGGAAGGCCAGTCCATTAAATCTCTTTTTCGATCAGATAGCTGTTTCGTGTACTTGAGTTTCTACTGATCAATTCAGCAAGGAAACCGGCAAGAAAAAACTGTACTCCAATGATCATGGCAGCAACGGCAATGAAAAATTCGGTTCTTTCCGCAAGCAATTTTCCACTCGTATCAATGAAAAGTTTGTCAATAGCCATGTAAAGGGTCAAACCAAAACCAATGAGGAACATGAGTCCTCCCCAGATTCCAAAGAAGTGCATGGGTTTCTTTCCGAATTTCCCCATGAAAACAACTGTTAACAGGTCCAGAGGGCCATTTAGAAAGCGGTTGAGACCAAACTTGCTGCTACCGTATTTTCGAGCCTGGTGTTGCACAACTTTTTCCCCGATTCGGTTAAATCCGGCGAATTTGGAAAGAGCTGGAATGTATCGGTGCATGTCACCGTAAATCTCAATGCTCTTGATAACGGCATGCTTGTATGCTTTTAGGCCACAATTAAAATCGTGCAACTTGATTCCGGTAAGAACCCGGGCAGCCCAGTTGTATAGTTTAGTCGGGAGGGTTTTTGAAACCGGGTCATAGCGTTTCTTTTTCCAACCGGACACGAGATCAAAATCTTCTTCGGTGATCATCCGATATAACTCGGGAATTTCGTCCGGGCTATCCTGGAGATCGGCGTCCATAGTGATGACCACCTCGCCGAGCGCTTTCTCAAAACCTTTTTGTAGGGCAGCAGATTTCCCGTAGTTCCGCTGAAATTTGATTCCTTTTACCTGTTCATGTCTGGCGCTAAGGTCTTCAATGATTTCCCAGGAACGATCTTTACTTCCATCATCAATGAAAATGACTTCAAAGCTCAACCCATGTTCGTTCCCTACGCGGGAAATCCAGTCATACAGTTCCGGAAGTGATTCTTCTTCGTTGAGTAAAGGGATGACGACGGATACTTGTACAGGGTACTTCAAGGTTCAAAATGTTTAAGGCAAATGTACGTTTTTTTGGAGAATTTACTGACCTACTTTTTGTCCTCTTCCCTGAGGTATTCATCCGTAAAATGACGACGCTGTTTTTCTTGCGAGAATTTATCTTTGTTATAGGTAGCAGAATCTCCTTTGGGGATAGACAGGCTTTGCCATTCGTTTGGACAAATTTGCCGGGAGAGATACACGATTTGTCCGACATGGTATGCGTAATGAGCGAGCTGTCTATTGATGGCTTCCACTACGGTGTGCCCCTGATTTCGAATGTAAATGATCCGTTCCAAATCCCGATCACTTAGTTGATTTATTGCTTCAAATAAACAATTCCATCCTTTTTCCCAATGAGATTGCAGAGATTCCATGTTCCAGCTTTCCGGGGATTCAAATTCCAGATCTCGTGTTCTCCATTCCTTTTCACCGTCGGAAGTCAAAAAATCGGTCCAACGAGAGAGCATATTTCCTTCCAGATGTCTGACCATAACAGCGATACTATTGCTGTCTTTTCCAGGCGATTGATGAACAAGTTCATCATTTAGCTGCCTGAAGCTTTTGTCTCCCAACGATTTGTAGTATTCAAATTGTTTTCGGATGCTTTCGAGATAGGATTCCATGGGCTGCTTATTTGTATTGAGTTCAAGATACTAAACGAAAGAACCATCTGAAGATTGTTTGCTGTAATAAAAGTTGTTCACAGAATTTGAGAGTGCTCCTGAGTCCTCGGGAAAAAGGAAAGGCCTTCTATGAAGAAAGCCCTTGTCCTTTGATTTTGGATATGAATAACGCTAGTTAATCCTGCATTTACTTTTTGATGACTCGAATCGACTTTTTCCAGTTGTCCGATGTAGCTAGTAAGACATAAACTCCCGGTTCAAGATGAGCAAGGTTCAGTTGTGTTGATTCGATTTCGTTTTCATAAACTAGCTGGCCCTGAAGATTGAATAGTTCAACCTTTGCAGTCTCTGAGAGTTGAATAAGATCACTGAAGGGGTTTGGATAAGCTGTGAAAGAAACAGGATTTATTTCATCCAGACTGGCAGAGCTACTTTCAAATTCATAGCATCCCATATCGATGGCAGCACCACTGTATCGGTTCAAACCAGCCAGGTCCGTAGAAGGGATCCATTGAGAAATTCCGGTACTGTCCCCGCCGTCGATAGCTGGTGAGTTCGGCAATAGTGTGAAATCCAAATTAGAAGAATCTTTGAACTCTGGAGGGCTTGTAATTACAGTTGTGCTATTTGGATAGCCTCCCTGAACCAAACTATTTTGAATGGTGATAATGGAGTCGCTTCCATTGGATTCATATACCTGTGTGCTTCCAGTTCCTCCCCAAAAAATCGAGTTATGGATGTTCAGTGCCACACCATTTGACCCAATGGCAGTTCCGTTTGGAGCATCGTTGTTGGCAAAGGTGCAGTTGATAATGTTTGACCCTGGAGCCACACTGTAGAAGAACAGACCACCACCAGCAATTTTTCCGGCTGTGTTATGATGGAATAAACAATTCGCAAATGTGTTTTGCTCGTTGTTTCTCGAACCGTTAAATGTGATGTTTCCACTATGCTGATTGGAAGTGTTGTGGTGAAAGACGCATCCGGTCGCAATGATAGTTGAGTTGCTGATGTATGAAGTACCTCCTTCATTGGCATGATTGTCGTGAAATTCGCTGTCGATCAGATAAACCTTGGATCCTGTCATGTGTGTTCCGCCCTGACCAATGTTGGTGTTGTTGGATACGGTACAATTTCTAAAGGTAAATCCCGGACAATTCATGATGTAAAAACCTCCGGTCCCGATGCCAACTCCCTTGCCATGTGAGATGGTGACGCCATCAAGCATAGAGGAACTTAAACTTTGGGCTTTGAGCACGATAACAACATTGTCCTGTTGTTCGCCCTGAACCCCGATATCGCCGGATAAAATGACCCGGTGAGTTTTCCAGTCTCTTTCCGAGACAGCACTTTCGGTCCCATTAAATCCACCATAGATGTTGAGTTCTTTTTGAATCCAGGTGAAGCGTTTTTCGGCTTCCGTGGCCGGGGATTCATTCCCGGTTTCATCTTTGGTGGGGAGGTAGGTGCCTTCCGCGATCCAAACTTCATCTCCTGAGTTGGCTTGATCAATGGCGTCTTGTAAAGTCGTGAAGGCATTATTCCATGACGACCCATCATTGTTCCCGTTTGCGTCAATATCCACGTAAATTGTGGATTGACTCATTGCCAGAGTTCCGAAACTCATAGCAAGTACCAGATTGTAAATTTTTCTCATTTTTTTGTCGTTGTTTCAGTACGAATTTGGGCATAATTGAATAGGGAAAACCTTGTCAATTGCTGAAAGTCGTGTTTCGATTTCTAAAACGGACGAAAGAGTGGAAATAGCTAAGAAATTCTTTGTTTTAGAGGAGGTCTCTTGTGTGATAGAGCAATTATATTCCGCCCATGATTTGAAGAAATTCGTCTCTTTTTTCTCTGGAAATAGAGACAATCAGATCATTGTCCATGACCAGGTGACCACCATCTTTTTTGACGAATTGTTTGATGTATCTCATGTTGATGCAAAAGGAACGATGAGGGCGATAAAATTCCTGCTTGTCTTCCAGAAGGGCCATGAAATGTTTGAGTGGTTTGCTGACCAGTTTACTTCCGTTACTTTTCGTATAAAACTTGGTGTACATACCGTCGGCTTCCAGACAAATAATATCTTCCAACTCGACAAAAAGGATTCCATCCGAGATGGGGAGCCCGATTTTTTTGAAATTGAGTGAATTGAAGGAATTCTTCAGTTCAGTAAGTTGTTCAGAAACGGATTTTTGTTCAATGTTTTCCTGGACTTTCCCGACAGCTTCTTTTACTTGCTTTGGACGCAAGGGTTTTAGCAGGTAGTCAATCGCGTTTATTTCAAAGGCTTTGACAGCGTATTCGGAATGAGCAGTGGTAAATATAATCTTGAAATCGATCTCGTGATCTTCGAAAAAATCCATGATCTGGGTACCCATATAATCGGGCATTTCAACATCGAGAAATACAACTTCCGGCTGAAGTTGTTTGATTAGTTCGACACCGGCAGACAGTCCTTCGGCTTCGTCAAGTACTTTCACGTTGGCACAATATTCTTCCAGAATCGTTCGGAGGAGCTTCCGTGCCTTCGATTCGTCATCAATGATAATTGCGGTCATTTCCTTTTTTGACATAGGTACAAATAGTTGTTCAATTAGATATTCCTAAACTGCTGTATGGTCTGTTTCGATTGCTCAAACAAGCGTGTTGGGAATTTGGATTTGAACCCTAGTTCCCAGAACCTGATCCTGTTCCACTTTCTCTTCAATCGAAATGCTTAACTGATTTCCGTGTTTTTCCTGAATGATTTGTAGCCGACTGGCGTTTGCATCGGTACTAAACGATCTGTGTTTGTTTTTTTGGTCGTTGATCTTTTTACTGGCTCGTAGCCCGATCCCATTGTCTGATACCTCACAAACGATCAATTCATTCTTTTCATAGAAGCATATTTCCAGTCTTTTTACTCCTTGTTTGTGCCAAAGACCATGTTTGATGGCATTTTCCACATAGGGTTGAATGAGCATGGGAGGAAGATTCTTTTCCAAAAGAAACTCGTCCTCGCATTTGATCTCAAATTCAAGTCCTTCCTGACGAAGTGCTTCCAGTTCAATGTAGAGTTGGAGACTTTTTATCTCTTCTTCAATGGTAATCAGGGTTTGATTGCTCTGGTTTAGATACAATCTGATCAGGTCGGCGAACTTTCCCAGGTAATCAGAGGCCAGCTCTTTTTCGTTGAGGATAATGTACTCCTGAATCGAGTTGAGGGCATTGAAAATGAAATGCGGATTCATTTGAGCCTTGATTGCTTTTAATTCGGAATCCTTGTACTGATTTTCTACCAACAGGCGTTTGTTTTGTTCGGTCAGTTCCAGGCGATTTAATTCCGCTTTTTTTCGATTTTTGAATTGCAAAAAATAGAGGATACCACTGATTGAAAGTAGGACTACAATGACGCTGATGATGATCAGATAATTTCGATTGCGTTTTGCTTTCACTCCTTGCAATTCCTTTTCAAATTCCAGTTGGGTCTGCTTCCGTTTAAGAGTTGCCGTTTCATATTTCTTTTCCAGTTCTTCAATCAATTCAACTTTGTCCTGAGAAAAAATAGAATCCTTGATTGCATGGTAGAGCTCATTGTACTCCAAAGCTGTCTGATGCTTTCCTTGTTGTTTGTGGTTTTGGGCCAAATACTGGTAGATGACCTGTAAATTTTGTTTGGAATCAAATTTTCGGGCCAGTTCCAGCCCCTTGTTTAGATAGGAGTTTGAAAGATCATGTTTCCCCAGTTTCGAGTACGCTTTTCCCAGATTCTGATATGATTCGATCACCGTTTTGTCCATCCCGTTTTCCAGACTGATTCGAAGTGCTTCCGTAGAATGATCAATGGCCTCATCCAGTTCGTCCAAATCCAGGTTGACACTTGCTGTTCCGTTCAAGCCATACACGAGTCCCATAGGATGCTTCATCTCATGGGCATATTTGATGACCTTTTGGAACCACTTTTTGGATTCCCGAAGTTGTTGATTGTTGCTATAAGCCACTGCCAGATTATTACAAATGGCCATGTGTTGAATGCTGGTTTCCTGATTTTCAATGAGTCGATAAATCTTGAGGTAGATTTTGATCGCTTCTTCTGGCTTATCCATGTTGTTATAGATCAGGGCCATATTGTTGTAAGCAGCCAAAATGTGTTGCTGGTCACCTACTGATTTGAGAATTTTGGCCCCTCTGTTGGCATAAATCAGTGCGGAGTCTAATTCGCCTTTTTGGAAGAAATATCCTGATTTGGCGGTATTGGAGAACCCGATTCCACGTTTGTAATTTTGCTTTTTAGCTAGTTTCAGTGCCTGGGTAATGAGTAGGCGAGAGCTGTCAAGATTGTCATGAAAGTGAATTGCAGCCAGATCGACAAGCGCATGGACTTTGTTGGTGTCACTGTTCCTTGTCTTGAGGATGATGTTTTTCAAGCTATCTGCATCCTGCGATTGAGCAATTGCGGGTAGTAGTGCCAGTAAAATCAGGAGCCATCCTTTCATGCGATAAAGATACAGGCTGAATTTTAATTGAAGACCGGGCTTTGGAATTTTATGTCCGGGTAATTCTAAACGGGCCAGGGTGATTGAGGCAAAGGGGTCTGTTTTAGGTGAAATGAACATTGTTTTGCTGAAAAAAAGTTGTTGACAAGCTCTTTTATGCAAGGATTCGGAGTTAATTTTGTGTTTTTATGCAAGGAAAATCGTACAAGCCTTTCCAGGTACTTCTTTTTGTGCTGGCTACAATGTCGGTATTGGCCTTGATGTCCTATTTCTATAATAGAGAAGATTGGAAACTGGGAGGGGTGGAATTGCGGTTCTTATCATGGAACAAAGCGCTACATCCGAAATCTAAAAAGATGAAGGATATTTCGAGTTTCATCGCAGAAGTAGATACCTCGCTGACAGAAATTCCGGTAGATAGTTTGGTGAAGCATCAAAACGTAGCCGGAAGTTTTGGGGCACCGGGGAAAGGACGAGTGATCAAGGAGAGCGCTACAAAGATCTACTTGAATGAATCGGGGAAAACAAGTTTGCACGCATTTTTTGCAAAATTGAGTCAGGCTGCTGGTGCAAAACGAAAGGTTCGGATGCTGCACTATGGAGATTCCCAAATTGAAGGAGACCGAATGACCGCTTTTATCCGACAAAGGATGCAGGAGCGATTTGGAGGAAATGGACCGGGAACCATCCCTGCGCTAAATGTTTATAATACGATCAGTTTCGTTCAAAGCTGTTCAGAAAATTTTGAGCGTTATACAGCATTTGGTGGAAAAAGCCTGAAGAGTGCACAGTATGGTGCCATGTGTACTGCCGCGAGATTTACCCCAGAGTATCAGGACTCAGCACAACGCGCTGCATTGACAGGGGAACAGGAGGGGTGGATCGAAATAGCACCCTCCACATCCGGATATTCCAGAACCAGGAGCTATAGCAATGTCAAACTGTACTACACAGATTGTCAGGAGCCTTGTTTTTTACAGGTTTATCGCAACGGAAACCTGGTGCATGAAGACAGCTTGAAAAATGATGGAAATTACCATGTCTTACCTCTAAGCTTTGGAGATCAGGCGGGTAAAATGAAGTATGTATTTAAAAGTAAGGTAAGCCCGACCATTCTTGGCTTCGGACTGGAGGGAGATTATGGCTTGCAGGTCGACAATATTGCCATGCGGGGGTCAAGTGGCACCTTTTTTGGGAAGGTTAACCAGACAGTGATGGCAAAGATGTACCAGGATATGAATGTGGAGTTGGTAATTATGCAGTTTGGAGGGAATTCTGTTCCATACATGAAGGACAGTGTAGCAGCGGTGAATTATGCCCGATACTTTAAGAGTCAGTTAAACCGAATCAAAAGGTTGAAGCCGGGTGCAGCGATCATTGTAATCGGACCAAGTGATATGTCACAGTATGTCGAGGAAGTGTACGAAACTTATCCAATTCTGCCCACTTTGATTGAACTGATGAAAAAGTATAGCCTGGAAGCCGGAGCCGGGTATTGGAATTTGTATGAAGCTATGGGCGGGATCAATTCGATGCCTTCCTGGGTAGAACGTGGTCTGGCGGCAAAAGACTATGTTCATTTCAGTAATAAAGGAGCTAGTATAGCCTCCCAGTTGTTTTATGAAGCCTTCATGGCTGAATATGCGAAATGGGAAAAATTATGAGAGTCAGAATAATGCATGTAGTTGGAGTTTTATTACTTGTTTGTACCATGATATCCTGTTCGACACACGGTCAGGACAGCTTGCAGACACCTGTCTCTCTTAATAATTACCAGAGCCCGGTTTTTATGGGGGTTGTAGATTCGACCCTGTCGGAAAAGTATCCCTTCATTCATTTTGAGAAGAATTATTTCCGCTTTTACACAGAGCGAAGTACAAACTTTGAGAAACTGTTCTTCAACTTGCAACAAATGATCCAGTTTGGAGATCGGAAGCTGAATTTCTATCACATTGGAGGCTCCCATTTGCAGGCAGATATTTACACCCATGAGATGCGGACCTATCTGCAAACCAGTTGGGAAGGTCTCAAAGGAGAGCGGGGAATCATTTTCCCCTTTGACCTGGCGAAGACCAATAATCCATGGAATTACGAATTTAGTTCTCCCAATGACTGGACGAGTTATCGCAGTCCGGTGAATCACAATGATACACTGGAATATGGTGTGTTAGGAGCCATTGTGGAATGCCCGGATTCACTGATACAAATTAATTTCCGGTATGATAAAACAAAGGTAAAACCTGGTTTTGACCGGATTCGGATTTATCACAATCGGGGAAAATTACCGTATGAGTTTAATTTCGGAGGGGATGAAATTTATGTATTACGGAAACAGACAAATCCAATCATCGGATATACGGATGTACAGTTCACTGATCAGTTGGAAAGCTTCGAAATGTATATGTCTCGGGACACGATCATGGATTATAAATTGCAATTGTTGGGCTTCCAGCTGTCCAATAGTGAGCCAGGAATTTCATACAATACCATAGGGGTCAATGGAGCCGGACTCTACACTTATTTGGATTGCAAATTGTTCGAGGAACAACTGAAACAACTTCCACCGGATTTCTTCGCTTTTTCAGTGGGTACCAATGATGCTAATGTTCCCTATTCGAAGTTTCGTCCGGAAATTTATCGGGCCAACCTGGATTCGATGATGAGTATCGTTACACGGGCCAATCCAAACTGTGCTATTTTATTGACGGTTCCAAATGATTCCTACTATCGTCGTCGTTATTTGAATAAGAACGTAGCGAGGGAGCGGGAGATGATCATTCAACTAGCCAAGAAGCACGAAGCCGCAGTCTGGGATTTTTATGGGATCATGGGAGAATTGGGATCTTCCAAAGTGTGGAACAGAAACCGACTGATGCGAAAGGATCTGGTCCATTTTACAGCGAATGGTTACCGTCTGAAAGGAGATATGTTTATTGAAGCATTTCTGAAATGGATCGAGCAGATGGAGTTAAGACAAAAACAGTTTTATCTGGAACCGCATGGAGAGAATTAGTCAGATTTTCGGGTTGGATTTAGACAATCTGAGTCCCCTGATTTTTACAAAACTGGATTTCTGGATTTTCTTCGTAGCCTTGATGGTGGTCTTCTCATTCATTCATAAGAAGGTATGGATTCGAAGTCTGTTCATCACGATTGTTTCGCTCTTTTTCTATTTCAAGACTTCCGGCTTGTTCGTAATCCTGCTGGGAGGAAGTATGTTCTGGAACTACTATTTCGGAGAGTGGATTCATCGCGCGAAAAGTAATCGTTCTAGGATGTTTGCCCTGGTGAGTGGAATCTCGCTCAATATATTGTTGCTGATCTATTTTAAGTACGGTTTCTTCTTTACAGAATCCTTCAATGAACTCTTTAAAACTGACTTTGAAATTTTTAATCAGTTTGCCTTATGGGGAAATCAGTGGTTTGGTGAGAATAGTTTTGATGAGAAGCTTTTTGCCGCTGCTGGACTTTCGTTCATTACTTTTCAAAGTATAACCTACCTCGTAGATATTAATCGAAAACAGGTAGCCCCGGCGAAAACGGTGTTTGATTACGCCTTTTATGCCACTTTCTTTCCGCATGTGATTCTCGGACCAATTACGCGGGCTAAGGATTTTCTTCCACAGATATACAAACCATATTCCCTGACAAAGGAAGACTTTTCCTGGTCGATTGTACAAATTTTAAAGGGCTTCATTAAGAAGTTGGTATTGGCGGATTACATTGCCGTCCATTTCATAGATAAAGTGCTAGATGCACCGGAAGGTTACCCTGGTTTTGTTGGAATTGTTGCCATGTGGGGTTATTCGCTCTACATTTACGGAGATTTTTCCGGGTACACGGACATTGCCACAGGAATTGCTCGTTTGATGGGCTTCAAATTAGAGAAGAACTTTGATTCCCCTTATAAGGCTAGAAGTGTAGCAGATTTCTGGAGAAGATGGCACCGTTCTCTCGGCGCTTTTTTTAGAGAGTATCTGTACATCCCACTTGGAGGAAACGTGACCGGTGGAGTAGGTTCCTACATCCTGATTACCGTTATCATGCTCTTCCTGATTTTCATTACGCAGTGGTATGAGCTGTTGTACATATACCTGGGCTTGAGTGTCATTTACACCATCCTATTGAAGACCTTACCCAAATTCAAGAATTATGTGCACCGCGATTTGAACTTACTGATCACTATGATCATTGGAGGTTTATGGCACGGTCCGAGTGAGAATTATGTGATCTGGGGGGCAATGAATGGAGTAGCATTGGTCATCTATAAATGGTGGCGAAAGTTCAGTCCTTACGAGGCAAGTGACAAAGGACTTTCACGTTTTTGGAAGATCTTCATCACTTTCAATTTCATTACGTTTACCCGAATTTGGTTTCGACTGGAAGAAGACGGAAAACCCATGGCCTTTCTGGAGCACATGAAGAACAATTTTAATTTCTCTATGGAAACGCTCAGTAAGATGTTTTTTTCCTTCTTGCCGGTGATGATTATCATGATCCTGGGCTTCATTGTGCACTGGCTTCCTCAGAGTTGGAAAGAGCAGGGAGAACGTCTGTATGCCCGTCAGCACGCCCTGGTGCAAATGCTCATCGCTATTGTCGTGATCGTATTGGTTTACCAGGCCGTTTCCGACGTTTCCAAGCCTTTCGTTTATTTACAGTATTAACTTATCTTTGCAGCAGATTAAAACCTCATGGAAGCAAAGAGTCAGTTACAGGTCCACAATTCGTTGAGTGGACAAAAAGAGAAATTTGAGAGTATTCACCAGGAATTTGTGGGTTTGTACGTTTGTGGACCCACCGTGTACAGTAACGTGCATCTGGGGAACTGTCGTACTTTCGTTTCTTTTGATCTGATTTACCGTTACCTGATGCATTTGGGGTATAAGGTGAGATATGTTCGGAATATAACGGATGTTGGCCACCTGGAAAGTGATGAGGGAGAAGGAGAAGATAAAATTTCCAAAAAAGCCCGGCTGGAGCAGTTGGAGCCAATGGAAATTGTGCAACAATATACCCTGGATTTCCACCAGGTCATGGATCGACTGAATGCCCTTCCGCCAAGTATCGAGCCAACGGCTACCGGACATATCATCGAACAGATTGAGATGATTCGGAGCATTTTGGATAAAGGACTGGCATATGAATCGAACGGTTCTGTTTACTTCGATGTACTAAAATACAATGAAACACATCCTTACGGGGAGCTTTCCGGTAGAAAGATTGAGGATCTGATTGCAGGAACTCGTGAGTTAGATGGGCAGGATGAAAAAAGAAATCCATTGGATTTCGCCATCTGGAAAAACGCAAGTAAGGAACACATTATGAAATGGCCTTCCCCCTGGGGAATTGGTTTTCCGGGTTGGCACCTCGAATGTTCCGCGATGAGTACCAAATACCTCGGAGAAACGTTTGATATCCACGGAGGTGGAATGGATTTGAAATTTCCGCATCATGAATGTGAAATAGCACAGGGGACGGCAGCACTAGGCGTGTCTCCAGCAAGATATTGGCTGCATACGAACATGTTGACCCTGAATGGGAAGAAAATGTCTAAGTCCCTGGGGAATTCATTGCTGCCGGAAGAGCTGTTTAGTGGAAACAATGAGTTATTAGATAAAGCCTATGGCCCGATGGTGGTTCGTTTCTTTATGATGCAGGCACATTATCGAAGTACCCTGGATTTCAGTTCCGAGGCCCTTGGAGCAGCAGAGAAAGGTTTTCAAAAATTGATGGATGCGGTTCGAAAGCTGGATCAATTGCAGGTAGTCAAAGAAAGTAGCTTCGATGTGGAAGCTCAGATCGAGAGTTATTATGCTGCGATGAATGATGATTTCAACGCACCGATCCTGATTGCAAACCTCTTCGAGTCGGTTCGATACATCAATCTGATAGCGGACGGAAAGGAAAAAATTAATGCAGCTGATCTGGAACGTTGGAAAACAGAATTGAAATCATTCATATTTAATGTACTTGGTTTACAGATCGAAAGCGAATCTGGGAATGACCAGTTTGGACAGGTGATGGACCTCGTATTGGAAATGAGACAGGAAGCGCGTTCTACCAAAAACTGGGCACTTTCGGATTTGATCAGGGACCGTTTGCAGGAAGCAGGGATCCAGGTGAAAGACGGAAAGGACGGAGCCAGCTGGAGTTGATCCGCATCGAAAAACGTACCTTTGATCTATGAAGTGGGATGAAAGCCTCTTGAGGCGGGAGAACAACAACTTTGATCTTCTGCGTTTGGGAGCAGCTTTAATGGTCTTTGTAGGGCATAGTCCCCTGGTACTTGGGAGATCTGAGTTAAATCCCGATCCGATCAACTGGTTGTTTGGGCATGCAACACATGCTTTCGGGGTCGTCATTTTTTTCATTCTTAGCGGTTTTTTGGTAAGTCATAGTTGGGAGCGAAGGACCTCGTTGTTGGATTTTTTCAAAGCGCGCGTGCTGCGAATTTATCCAGCGCTGATTGTGGTGGTGCTCTTGTCTGTTTTGGTGATAGGACCTTTGTGTACAAAGTTCTCCTGGGCAGAATATTTTGGCAATGAACGAACTTATAAATACCTGGCAAACGCGAGTCTGTTTCGGATCACTTACCTATTGCCAGGAGTTTTTGAAGCAAACCCTCTGGCTGGTTCTGTGAATGCTTCATTATGGAGTTTACCGTACGAATTTTTCTGCTACTTGTTGTTAGCTGGTCTGGCTCTCTTATTGCCAGGAAGACGGATAGGAAAGTATTTCTGGCCGATCTTGATGCTTGTATTGTGTCTGGCGTACATCATCTGGGAAAAAGAAATGAATCAATGGTACTGGAAGTTGATTGACATCAAGGGAAGTGTTTTGTTTCCTTACCTGCTGTACTTTTTGTCGGGGTCAGCGTACTATCATTTGCGAAAACATCTTCGGTGGCATTGGTCGCAGGCTCTAATGGTATTGGGGGCCTGTCTGATGATCAAGTTATTTGATTTCAATGATCTACTGAATACGTTGTTGATTCCCTACCTTGTCATTTACCTGGGAGTTTTCCAAAAATGGACCTGGAAATTTTACGAAAGAATGGGAGACCTTTCCTATGGAATTTATCTATACGCGTTTTTAATTCAGCAAATCTTGTTGAATTTTGTTCCAGAAATTCAGTCTACCTGGGTTTTGATGGGAGGTAGTTTTCCCTTGATCTTCCTATTGGCTTGGGCTTCGTATCGATGGATTGAACGACCTGCGTTGAGCCTAAAATAAAATTAGGACTTCACAAAAATATTCTTGGCCTCAGTGAAGAAGCGCAAGGCTTCCCAGCCTCCTTCACGGCCGACACCAGAAGCTTTAACTCCACCGAAAGGAGTTCTTAAATCTCTGACCAACCAGGAGTTGATCCACACGATTCCAGCCTCTACCTGATCAGCCACACGGTGCGCCTTTTTCAGATTTTCGGTCCAGATGGTGCAACTCAATCCATACTGAGTTGAGTTCGCCATTTTCAGCACCTCTTCTTCGCTTTCGAAAGGCGTCAGGGTAACCACCGGACCAAAAATTTCTTCCTGATTCGTTCGACATTGAAAATCGAGTCCTTCGATAACCGTGGGTCTCAAGTAATATCCCTGATCGTAGGGGGCAGGAAGTTGAACAGGAGTTCCACCACTGAGAATTTTCCCTCCTTCCTCCTGAGCAAGTTCAATGTAGGAAAGCACTTTTTGAAGGTGTTCTTTGGAAACCAGGGCACCCATTTTAGTTTCGGGATCATCAGGATGTGAAACCTTAATTCGATCTACTTTCTGAACAAAGGCATCGCGAAACTTTTCATAAATTCCTGTCTGAATAAAAATCCTCGAGCCACAAAGACAAATTTGTCCCTGATTGGCAAAGGAAGAAAGCATGGTTGTACTCAACATACTGTCAAAATCACAGTCATCGAAAATGATATTCGGATTCTTTCCACCCAATTCAAGGGATAATTTTTTAAACATGGGTGCGGCAGTTTGCGCAATGTAGGCACCTGTTTTGGTTCCGCCCGTGAATGAAATAGCTTTTACCTTAGGATGCTTGACAATCGCGTCTCCGGCTTTCATTCCGCTTCCGTGAATAATATTCAGGACTCCCGGAGGCATTCCGGCCTCATCCAGTACCTGTCCCAGTAAATAAGCTGTATATGGGGTGACTTCTGATGGTTTGGCAATGACACAATTCCCAGCGGCAAGAGCAGGGGCGATTTTCCAGCTGAACAGATACAAAGGAAGATTCCAGGGCGAGATACATCCGACAATTCCAATGGGCTTTCGCGTGGTATAATTGAATCCCATTCCCTCCATGCGGTGAGATTCCGAAGCATAATGAAGAATTGCTGTAGCAAAGAAGTGGAAATTGGAAACCGCACGGGGAATGTCCACTTTAGTAGCCAAACTCAAGGGTTTTCCGTTATCCCTGGATTCGGCGTGGGCAAATTCATCCAAACGCTTTTGAATTCCCTCCGAAACCCTGACCAAAATTTGACTGCGCTCTTCGTTGGTCATGGAAGACCATACAGGAAAGGCCTTTTCAGCAGCTTCCACGGCCTGTAGTACATCCTGCTCGTCCGAGTCGGGAATCAGTGAATAAACCTGTCCGGTAGCGGGTTCGAAATTATCGATGTAAGAGTTCGCGATCGGAGGACAAAATTGTCCGTTGATATAGTTTTGTAATTTTTCCAAGACTTCTTCAATTCGTTCCATACAAATTTAACAAATATGTGCTGATAGCGGACTTTACTCGGGGATACAAATCCTAAATTTCTGGCTATCTTTGCCATCATGACAAAACAGCGATATACCGTAACCGCGGCCTTGCCGTATGCCAATGGTCCACTTCATTTGGGCCACGTAGCCGGAGTTTATCTTCCTGCAGATATTTTAGTGCGTTTCCTGCGATTGAAGGGAGAAGACGTCCTCTTTGTTTGTGGAAGTGATGAACACGGTGCAGCGATTACGTTAAGAGCGAAAAAGGAGGGCATCAGTCCGAAAGAAATCGTCGATAAATACAATCATTTGATCGCTGATTCATTTGAGAAATTTGGAATTTCCTTTGATATTTTTGATCGTACTTCATCCCCGGAACATCATCAAACAGCACAGGATTTTTTCCTGGAACTTTACCGGAAGAAGAAGTTCATTGAAAAAGAAAGCGAACAATATTACGATCCGGAATTCAAGCAATTTTTGGCTGATCGTTACATCACAGGTGAATGTCCGAAGTGTGCAAATCCGAATGCTTATGGAGATCAGTGTGAGCGTTGTGGTTCAGATTTGAGTCCGCTGGAATTAAAAAATCCGCTGTCCACCCTGAGTGGAAAAACACCGGAATTGCGGAAGACATCCCACTGGTATTTACCCATGGACCAGCATGAGGCCTGGTTGAAGGAGTGGATTCAGGACGGAAAGTTGGATGGAGAACAGCAACACGATCCCAAGGAGTGGAAAAATCAGGTGATTGGGCAGTGCATGTCCTGGATCAATGCTGGCTTACGCCCACGGGCGATGACTCGCGACCTTGAATGGGGGGTCCCGGTTCCACTAGAACAGGCAGACGGAAAAGTACTTTACGTTTGGTTAGACGCTCCGATCGGATATATTTCTGCGAGTAAGAAGTGGGCTGAGAAAAACGGGAAAGACTGGAAAAAATACTGGTTGAAACAAAATGATCCGGCAGAAACAAGCAAGTTGATTCACTTCATCGGGAAGGACAATATTGTTTTTCATGCGATCATCTTTCCGATCCTATTAAAAGATCACGGAGATTTTATCTTACCGGACAATGTGCCGGCGTATGAATTTTTAAATCTGGAAGGAGATAAATTTTCGACATCAAGGAATTGGGCAGTTTGGTTGAATGAGTACCTGGAAAGACATCCTGATAAAATTGACGAGTTGAAATACACCCTCACAGCAATTGCACCGGAGACAAAGGACAGTGAATTTACCTGGAAAGAGTTTCAGGCCAGAGTGAACAATGAACTGGCTGATATACTTGGAAATTTCATCAATCGCGTACTGGTATTGAGCAAAAAATATTATCAGGGAATTGTGCCGACACCAGGGGAGTTATCTCCGGAGGATTTGGAATTGCAAAAGAGCTTATCTCAGTTTCCGGATCGGATTGAGAAGCTGATTCGATCATACAAGATTCGGGAGGCTCAGAGTGAGGTCATGAATATGGCACGTTTGGGGAATAAATATTTGGCAGACATGGAACCCTGGAAATTGATCAAAACGGATCCTGAGCGGGTACAAACGATCATGTATCAGGCGATTCAGATCGCTGCGAAATTGGGAGTTAGTTTACAGGTGTTTTTGCCGGAAACAGCCAAAAAAATCAATGCTTTTCTGCTGCAGGAGGATCATTCCTGGGATCGATTAAAAGAAAATGATCTTCTAAAACCAGGACATGAATTGGGGCAAGCGGAAATTTTGTTTCAAAAAGTAGAAGATCAGTTGGTGGAACAGGAGCGTGAATTATTGGAAGAGAGCCGCAAAACAGGACAGACAACCAGAGAGTACGCAGCCGAAAAGAATCGGATTCAATGGGATGATTTCACGAAACTAGATATGCGAACAGGAACTATTCTGAGTGCGGAGAAGGTGAAAGGGGCTGATAAGTTGTTGAAACTGGAAGTTGATACGGGACTGGACAAACGAACAATTGTTTCAGGGATAGCCGAACATTTTAGTCCGGAAGAAATCATCGGAAAAACAGTAGCTGTCTTGCTCAATTTGGAACCCAGAAAAATACGGGGAGTAGAATCGCAAGGGATGATCTTAATGGCTGAGAACGGTGATGGACGTTTAAGTTTCCTTTCCCCGGATTCGGATACGGAAACTGGAGCCGAAATTCGCTAATCCTTTTTCTTTTCAGGAACCGGGTCATAACCGGAACCTCCCCATGGATGACAGGAAGCGATCCGCTTAATGGCGAGGTAAGTTCCTTTTAGAGGGCCCCAAATTTTGAGGGCTTCAATAGCGTAGCTGGAGCAGGTGGGGTGATAGCGACAACTTTGTGGTAAGATTGGACTAATCATCCACTGATAGATTTTAACTAAAAAGATCAGTGGGGCAATCAGGATATTTTTTAGAATTTCCAATATTAACAGTGGATTCGGGATAAAAGTATCCAATTTTTTTGTATCCCTTTAAATTTTTAACGTTATTTGTTTATACAAGCTAGAACCGAATGAAATCACTGATATTTTGCCTGTTGATCGCGCCAGTATATGCGCAATTGCCAGCTCCGAACTGGAATGATGAAATGATCGAGGTCCGGGATGATAAACTTTCCGGGGTGCTGATGAGCATGCAACCAATTTTCGATAAGAACTGGAATCGTTTGGGACAGCCGGTTTTTTGGAAAAAAATCATGAAGTTAAGTCCAGATACCAGTGTGATTAATGTGGCAGCGACGAGAGAGGTGTTGATGAAAATCCCTACGAAAGAGTGGAAGAAGATGACAGACAAGCAGAAAGATGCTATTCGAGATAGTTTGAGAAGCGACTGTTCTTTTGACAAGGATGAACGATTGATGTGTACAAGTGGAAAAAATCACTTTTATAAGTTTGATCGGGTTTATCCGGCACTTTCCATGGGAATTATGGAGTTTGAAAAATGGTCTGTGGATCCCTGGTATGCTCAGGCAATCCTATTGATTGAAAGTCCGGGACAGTTAAAGCGTTCCAATGCCGGAGCTTACGGAGCTTTTCAATTGATGCCGGGAGTGGCGAGGGCACAGGGACTCAAAGTAACCAAGAAGTTGGATGAGCGAAAGGACTTTAAACGTTCGGCTTATGGAGCGGCCTCGTTGATTCGGAAAATTTGCATTCCGCAAGCCAAAGAAATTTTGGATAGCCACCAAATTAAGTACAAGGAAAGTGATCTTTGGTTTCGTTTGTTTGTGATGCACGTATACCACGCTGGCGCAAACAATGTAAAGGCTGCGGTGGCAGCAATTCAGCCAAAGCAGGGGGGACAAAAGCTGATCACCCAACTATGGCAAACAAAGGCCGGGAAATTTGGAAATGCATCACAGAACTACACACAGGTGGTTTTGGCATCCCAGCTCATCCTTCATGACATGGTCGCTTCGAAGAGTTGCAAGCTTTTCGATTGCCAGGAAGCTTCCGGGAAAAAATAACTAGTAATTCAGCAGGTTCTCCAGTTCCTGACGAACTTTCTCAGCATTTGTAAGTAAGCTGGCTTCCAGTGTTGAATTCAGCGGAATAGCTGGTGTATCAACCGAACCAACAATCGAAATGGGAGCATCAAGTGCTTCAAAATGATCTCGTTGAATGCGTCCGGCCAGACCCAGTGTAAAACTGGCTTCCGTTGATTCTTCCGTAATCAGAATCACCTTATTGTGTTTTTGGACAGATTCGGAAATCTGATCAAAGTCGATTGGGTTCAGGCTTCGTAAATCCAGGATTTCACATCTTCCCTCAAATGATTTGGCAGCTTCCAGTGACCAGTAAACACCACGTCCGTAGGTGATCATCAGGCAACTTTCTCCGGAATCAATCTGTTCCTGATTGGCTTCCTGAACGATTCGAGCTTTTCCAAAAGGGATCACGTATTCTTCATCCGGTTCGATGGACATGGCTCCTTCAGTTCCCTTAATCTTGGACCAGTAAAGTCCTTTGTGTTCGAGTAATACCACCGGATTTGGATCGTAAAAGGCCGATTTCAGCATTCCCTTTAAGTCTGCTCCCGTACTTGGGTAAGCAACTTTGATTCCCCGGATATTCGTAAGAACTGATTCCACGCTGGAGGAATGGTATGGACCTCCGGAACCGTATGCTCCGATTGGAACCCGGATCACACAACTGACCGGCCATTTTCCGTTAGAAAGGTAGTAGGATCGACTCACTTCAGTGAACAATTGATTCAATCCCGGCCAGATATAGTCAGCAAATTGTACCTCCACGACAGGTTTCAGTCCTACCGCGGACATCCCCACCGTCGAGCCAATGATGAAAGCTTCCTGAATAGGGGTGTTGAAGACGCGATTGTCCCCAAAGGTTTGAGCCAGTGTTGCTGCTTCCCGGAATACACCTCCCAATCGTCCACCAACATCCTGTCCATACAAAAGTGCTTCCGGATGCTTTTGCATCAATTCACGCATGGCGAAGAGTGCACTATCCACCATGACTGTTTTTTTCTTTCCGGCAGGCTCTCTTTCTCCTTTTTCCTCGGTGATCGGGGTGGGAGCGAAGATGAAGTCCTGAATAGATTCCGGATCCGGTTCTTCAGCGTTGATGGCCTGGTCGTATTGATTGTCGACAAACTGTCGTACTTTTTCTTCGATTCCGATGATCTCTTCATCAGACATGAAGCCTGAGACAATTCGTTTCAACTGTGGATAAGGATCGCGTTGAGCAGCTTCTTCCAGATCATCCCGGTACCATTCTTTCCGAACTCCCGAAGTGTGGTGTCCAAGCAAAGGAACTTTGGCGTGAATCACAAAGGGACGACGTTCTTTTCGAACCGTATCGAAAACTTCCTGAACGGTTTGATAGGAACTCAAAAAATCACTTCCGTCAATGGTTCTGACCTCAATTCCCTTGAACCCTTGCATATAGTAACTAATGTCCTGGGCCCTGGTTTCCTCGGCATTTGCAGAGATATCCCAACCGTTGTCCTGAACCAGGTACACTATCGGAAATTGTTTCAGAGCAGCCATTTGAAAAGCTTCGGAGACTTCCCCTTCTGTGCAGGAGGCATCTCCCAATGAACAGACGACAAGTGGTTTTTGATCTCCATAATCCTCTTCAAGTCCCTGGAGTTCTTTGTATTGAATCCCCATCGCTACGCCAGTTGTTGGAATAGCTTGCATTCCAGTGGCGGAAGATTGGTGAGGGATTTTGGGCATATCATCCCGATCGAGAGAAGGGTGACAATAATAGGTTCTACCTCCCGAAAAGGGATCGTCTTTTTTTGCAAAGACCTGGAGCATCAGTTCGTAAGGAGTCATTCCGATTCCTAACAAAATACTGTCATCCCGGTAATACGGGGACACCCAGTCCTGTTTCAATAATTGCATCCCAACAGCCAGTTGAATCGCTTCGTGACCACGAGAAGTGGCATGGACATACTTTGAAGTAATCTCCTTGTTTGCTTCATATTTTTCAGCCATCGTTTTAGCAGTACACATTAGTTCAAATGCCTGCTTGAGCACCTGCTCATTGATGTTGATGGTCGATTTGCTTTTGTCTGAAGCCGTCTTCTCCATAATGGGGTCTTTGAGTTGTGAACAAAAGTAAGGATAAAGCTAGCAAAATCAAAACCTGAAGGGCTCTTTCAGGAGAACTTGAAATCCTGAAAAGGAAGCCGAAATCTTAATCGATTTTGATTAGTTTTTGAACCTTTCCGGATTGATTCGTTTTCCAGGAAAGATAGTAGATGCCTGCCTTTAAGGAACGAATATCCAATAATTCGCTTTCAGTTTTTGTTCTTCCTGTCAAAACCTTTCTTCCAAGATGATCCTGGAGCTGGTATGCTGTTCCGGGTGTGAGATGTTGAATAGTAAAGTATCCGTTCCCCGGGTTCGGAAAAATGTGTACCTGGTTTTCAGATAAATCGAAGAGTCCACTACTGCTTTCTTCTACGACACGGAAGTGATCGAATCCAGCTTCGGTAATATTACCAGTAGCTTCAAAATCACTCGTGGTCACGATTAGGGACATTTGATCTCCCGGTTCCATAAAATCGCGGATACGCACAGTTACATCGTGCCAGAAGAAGAAATCTTCCGGCTTGGAATACTGTTGATGAATGAGTACTTCTTCACTTCCCCCGGGAATGATTTTACTGAGATAGATTGAAAGAGTATCGTCAAATGGAGCCACTCCGTGAAAATTGTAGAACCAACTTCGAAACTTGATGACGGGCTCTGTCATTTGACTGGCATCAAATATTGGGGAAGTGAGGGTGACAACAGCATTCTCTACTTCGTCTGCTATTGGATCGGGATCAGGGGAATTTCCGGTGACATAAGCGCTTTCGCCACAATCTTCTTCCACATCCGCCGATGGGGCGGAATTTGAATTTGTTCCAAAGGGAACCCCTCGTTCCCAGGCACCGTGTTCGATGTTCTCGTCAAATTTCCATCCAAAATCGAAACTGAAATCGTCGTAGATTCCAGGTGTAAGTTCGATGACCATCTGGGGCACTCCCTGCTGAAGACTTCGGGTGGAACAATGTGTGACGTGGCCCCATTTCCCGGCAATTAATTCATAATCTTCTTCATAGAAAAGCGAAATTGTTGCGATTCCAAGCCCGTCTGTTTTGACCTCATCAACAGTTTTGGAGCCGGTTAGCCGGACAGGAGCTTCAATGATCGGATTTTGACTAACGGCATCGACCAGTTTGATTTCCACCTGGAATTGAGGAATAGGGTCAAGCTGAATGTCGAGCACGTTGACGATATTTTGCTTGAGTTCTACATTATTAATTGTTTTGGGATAGTAGCCGACCTTACTGACCGAAATAGTGTAGAATCCGGGATCTGGATGTCCGGTCCCGTAATTCCCATCGAAATCAGAGTAATTTAATTGTTCAAAGCTTTCGATGGTTACTTCTGCATTTTGAATAGCATTTCCATTTCCGGAGTCACTGATCTTTCCCTCTACAAAACAAGCATGTTGATAATCGGGATTCAAGATAAATAGTCCTTCTTCAATATCCGTAGCGATGATCAGTCCAGAAGGCAGGAAGGGATAGACTCCCCAGCAACCGTCAGTTCCAATGGTTTGATCGGGATAGGTATCGTAGTACCCGGTTTGAACTATATTGTGTGGGCGGGAAATATCGTGAATTGTCACGCCGTCGGAATAGTAGCTTGTAATTAGAAAGTCTCCCAAAACATGTGCATTGTGTGGGACTACTTTAGCTCCCGGAGAACTTTGGATTCGGTCCAGTTCCACAATATTAGCAGGATCACGGAGATCAAAGGAAGCCAAATAACCATTCGATTTTTCATCGGTCGTAAAGCCGTAATCTCCGTTAGCAGTAGTCCAGATATTGTGGGCAAAATTGGAAGGAGTTTCCTTCGTGCCAAGCAATACCGGATTACTCCGATCGCGCACATCAATCATACTCAATACTCCCTCGTAGATATGTGCCCCAAAAAGCGTATCATTCAACACGTATCCATCGTGGCAATACCAGTCGTCGAACTGTCCGACTTCAACCGGGTTTAAAGGGTCCTGGTTTAAGTCCAGAATGATCACTCCACCGTTCCCCCGGTTGGCTCCGAAAATGTAGGCATAACCTGCTGAGTCGATGTAGAGATTGTGGGCGGATTTCCAATTGTTTCCGACTTCTCCGAAATAAAAATAGCTTTGAATTTGGGATGCGTCAGGAAGTGAACTAAGATCCAGAATCAGGAGCCCGTTTTCGGCTTCTGTGGTGATGTAAGCGTACGATTTCCACGTTTTCAAATCCCTCCACACGGATTCCATTCCGGGTTCCCAATGCACTTCGACCGGATTACTGGGATCAGCCAGACTCACGACAGATGTTCCCTTGCGTGCTCCGACAAGAGCGTACTCATTTCCCGATCCATCGACATATCCCCAAACATCGTTTAGAAGAGTTTCGTGAAGTAATTGATAGTTCAAATGGGCAATGGAGTCCAGTGATTTTTGGCTGAAGCAGGTAGACGCAAAAAACAGTAGAATAAGAAAGACCGGAAATTTCATAAGTAAAAAATGATTGCCAAAATAAACAGGATAATGATTGCCAGATATTGCCAGAAATCAACAAAATAGGGCAGTATTTTTTTCATAGATTCAACGAGCTTATTCATGTTTATCGCGCTTTGAGAACTAAGTTACGGAAAAATGAACAAACATAGGGCTTCCGGGAGAAAGCTGTCCTGTGAACAGTGAGGGGTATTTATTGTAGGGATTCCAAATTCATTTGGACTGGTAAGCGACAAACAACAAGTGTTCCGGAGGGACCGGATTCGATTTCAAAATGTCCCTGGATGTCTTCGCAACGCTTCTTCATGTTATGGATTCCGTTTCCGAAAGAAATTTCCTTCAGGTCGAATCCCTTGCCGTTATCACTAAGTCGCAGTTCGAGTGAATCTCCGATTGAGCGAAAGGAAAGTTTAATTTCACTTGCCCCGGCATATTTGATCGTATTTTGGATGAATTCCTGCACAATGCGGAAAATATTGAGCAATTGGAGCCCATTCAAAACGAGTTCTTCTTCGACTTCATTGTCAATATCAACGTAGAGGTTTTCAGGCAGGACCGATCTAAGCTCTGTGATACGGACCATCAATTGCTCAACGGAGCCTTCTTCATGGTTCATGGCCCAAATAGTGTCCCTCAGGTCCTTCATCGTTTGCCGGCCAAAGTGAGACAAGTCGGCTATTTTCTCCAGTTTTTTCTCTGAATCAGGCAGGTATCCCAGGTTGTCTAGCGAGCTGATGAGGAAAGTGAGGTGCGAACCAATGTTGTCGTGTAGTTCCCGCGAGATTCGTATTTTCTCATTGGCAAATTCCTTTTCCAAACGAGCTGTTTCCAATTGTTTTTTTAACTCTAGTTCTTTGAGCTCATTTTCTCGTTTGCTGCGCTGATATCGGAAGAGGAAAAAGGAAGTAATGATCAGTACGATCAAGGCACCGACAGCCACAGTGATCCACTTTTGGCGCGCTTCAAGTTTGCTTTTCTGTTCTGCCAGTTCGAGTTTTGTATGCTCCGTGTCGAATTCAACCTGAAGGGCAGCAAGTTGTTCCTGAACATTACTGTTGAGGACACTATCTTCCAGTTGCTTGTTCATTTTGAAGTACTTCAGGGCATTTTGATAATCCCCTTTTTCCTGATAGAGCAGGGCGAGTCTTTTTGTGTCGTACCGCAAAAGGAAATCGTATTCACATTCCCTGGCTAAGCGAAGGCTTTTCTCATAATAATAAATGGAGCTATCTATTTGCGGAATTTCAAAGAAGATATCTCCCCGATACGCCCAGTTGTCCGCTTTCCCGACAGGATCATCAAATTTGAATCGAATCGCGTCAGATTCATTCATGTATTTGAAGGCGAGCTTAAATTGTTTCCGTCGGGCGTATTCTTCGGCCAGGTTGTTCAGGCAAAAAGGGATGGCAATACTGTCATCTTTACGCGTAACGGCCAGCGATTTTTTGAAGTAGTATAGGGCACTGTCTGAATTGATGCTTCGAATAGTTTCTCCGTAGTTGTTGTAAACGGCGTGAAGGTTCCCTGTCAAACGATGCTTTTTGTACAGCGTGACGGCTTTTCGGAAATAATCAACTCCTTTGTTAACATCAATGTACCGGATTCGAAAGCCAATATCAGCATAGGCGGTCGCTAATTTTTGATATTCCTTTTCCCGTTCATAAATATTTGCTGCTTCGATAAAGGTTTTTACTCCTTCGTCGTAATTTGCCTGAAGGCAGTATACTGCGGCTAAGAGGTGCAAAGCATCGGCCTCACCGATGGAATATCCTATTTTTCTGGCCGATTCAATGTTCTTTTGAAAAAGTTCCTTTGCCTCGGCAAGATTGTTCGATACATAGATGTAATCCAGCTGATTAATGGAATCAATAACCTTTTTTTCCTGTCCAAGAAGTCCGGTTTGGAAAATCAAGAAGAATATCAAGAATACTCCCCAGTGTTTCATTGATTTATGATCGGCTTTTGAGGTCTTTAAGCTCTTGCTTCAGACGGTTTATCTCTACTTGCTTGACCTTATGTTTGCGGTAATCAAACAAAGAAGAACACAGGTAACCTGCTACGAGACAGATAAAAATAAGTAGGGTGAGCGAAATTCTGATTTGAAAAAACAGAAAATCGACTTCCACCTGCTGCCAGTTATAGAAAGCAAAAATTGCGGTGAAGATGACCAGAATTGCACTGATGATCAGTTTTATTTTTTTCCAGGTGGACAAGGAAGCCCAAAACTCTTTCATGGCTTAAATATCAAGTAAATCTTGAGTAATATTAGTCTTTTTTGTTCAATACGACAAACACATTGTCCGAAAATAATTTACTGACTCGGATGCTTTTTCCGGCCACTTGGATTTCCATGGATTGATCAAATTCAAGACGGGAAACAACGTGTATGATTTTATTGATTCCAATTCCAAGATCCTGGAGATAACTGAGAAAGGCCGCTGAATTATCTTTGACGGCAACCATTTTGTAGGTTTTTCCTACTTCGGCACGAGAAAGCAATTCCTTTTTGATTCGCTTGATTTTTCCTGTTTTATCAGGGATGGGGTCTCCGTGTGGATCTGTATCGGGATGCTCCAAAAATTTATCCAGTTTTTCAACCAGTTTAGGGGATTGAATGTGTTCCAGCTGTTCTGCTACTTCATGAACTTCATCCCAGGTAAAGTCCAGTTTTTCATACAGAAAGGTTTCCCAGAGTCGGTGTTTTCGGACGATTTGCATCGCGTAGTCCTGTCCACTTTTCGTTAGGTGAATCTTTCCGTATTTTTCGTAGTCGATCAGGTTTTTGTCACGAAGTTTTTTCAGCATCACATGTACCGAGGATGGCTTGACAGACAATCTGCCAGCTAGTTCATTCGTGCCAATTCCCTCCTCTGACTCGAATTCTAGTTTGTGACCCAAAATTTGCTTGAGATAATTCTCTTCCGTGATGCTTAGCATAGCTCAAAAATAGTGATTATTCCCAGAAAATGATTTGTCGAATTGCGTGTGATGCATCTATCCAAAATTCGTATCTTCGGGCTATGAATCCTTCCATTGATCCACAGCAATTAGCCAATTTCGGAAACCTCGAATTACTGGCGCGTCAAGTGGTAGAAGGATTTATTACAGGTTTACACAAAAGTCCCTTTCATGGCTTTTCAGTGGAGTTTGCGGAGCATCGCCTTTACAATAAGGGAGAATCGACCCGTCATATAGACTGGAAACTGTTTGCCCGAACTGAAAAGCTGTTTACGAAGAAATACGAGGAAGAAACAAATTTGAGGTGTCAGATTGTGTTGGATTGTTCCGGTTCGATGTCATTTCAACCAGCGGGCAACATGTCCAAATTGCACTATGCGGTTTATGCTGCGGCTTCCCTTGTGGAAATGTTGAAGCGACAGCGTGATGCGGTGGGATTATCCCTCTTTACTGATCAATTGAATTTGCATACCTCAGCACGTTCGTCCATGGCTCATCATCGTTATTTGTATAGCGAAATGGACAAGTTGTTAGGGCCTTATCAAAGTGATCAGGCGGCAAAAACGGATGCGATTCCGGTACTCCATGAGGTGGCAGAATTGTGTCATCGAAGAAGTATGGTGCTGATCTTTACGGATTTATTGGACGATCCCAAAAAAGAAGACGATTTTTTCAATGCCTTGCAGCATTTGAAACACAACAAGCACGAGGTGGTTGTTTTCCACGTGATAGATAAACGAACGGAGTTGGACTTTGAACTGGAAAACCGTCCTTATACGCTGGTGGATATGGAAAGCGGAGAACGTTTGAAGTTGAATCCCTCAGCCTTGAAAGAGAAGTATAAAGAGCTCGTTCAGGGATATTTTTCGAGTTTAAAAATGCGCTGTACGGAACAAGGGATCGATTATGTGTTTGCGGATATTGCACGAGGCTATGATCAGGTATTGTTGGAATATTTGATCAAACGCCAAAAGATGATATAAAAATCGAAATCAGGAAATATGATTGATTTGAGAAGTGATACGGTGACCAAACCGACTCAGGGTATGAAGGAGGCGATGTTTGCAGCTGAAGTTGGTGATGATGTGTTTGAGGCAGATCCTACGGTGAATGCCTTGCAGGAAAAAGCAGCCAAACTGTTTGGAAAGGAAGCGGCTTTGTTCTGTTCATCAGGAACACAAACCAATCAAATAGCGATCAATATCCATGTCAGTCCAGGAGGAGAAGTGATTTGCCATGAAGATAGCCATGTTTACAAATATGAAGGGGGAGGGATTGCGCGAAACTCAGGGGCTTCGGTCCGCTTACTTCGAGGAAATAGAGGGAGGATCTCTGCTGAGGAGGTACGGGACTGGATCAATCCGGATGATGTGCACTTGCCAGTTACTCAACTGGTCAGCGTGGAGGATACTTCTAACCGGGGAGGAGGGGCAATCTATGATTATGAGGAGATTCGTCGTCTGAGACAATTGTGTAATGAACAAGGACTTCCGCTTCACCTGGATGGAGCCAGAGTGTTTAATTCGCTGGTTGAAACGGGGATGGATTTGAAAGAATATGCCAGCGCATTTGATTCCATTTCGATTTGTCTTTCGAAAGGCCTGGGGGCTCCCGTGGGATCATTATTATTGGGAAATACAAACTTTATCAAACAGGCACGTCGCGTAAGGAAAGTACTTGGAGGAGGAATGAGACAGGCCGGTTTTTTAGCCGCTGCGGGAATTTATGCCCTCGATCATCATGTCGAGAGATTGAAAAAGGATCATGAACATGCCCGGGAACTGGAAAGATGTTTGCAAGACCTCGATTGGGTCGCGTCCGTTATCCCGGTGGAAAGTAATATCGTTGTACCAGTCCTGAAGACACCGGCAGATCGGGATCGTATTATAACTGATCTTCAAAGTCAGGGCGTTTTATGTGTGGCTTTTGGACCCGGAATGATTCGTTTTGTGACCCATTTAGATGTCAGTTCAGAAGACATTGACCAGGTAGTATCATGTTTAAAAAAGATCAAATAGTCGTTCTGACACTGGGGATTTTATTTTTATTATCCTGCACATCTCCGCAAGAGCAGGCCGTTGATCTGGATGAAATTAATCAGGGCTCTGGAACTTATGAGGAAGGTCGCAATGAGAAACCGACGACTTCGAATAATGGAGGAAGTGACAGTCTGGGAAAATATGTGTTGGGTTTGACAAAAATATTGGGTGACTCGGTCCGGGTTTCGCTTTCTGATCGTAGGTATTTCCCGGATCGCTTTGAATTTAAGGAACGGGAGAAGTACCTCCTTAATCTACCTTCAGGAGATAGTGTTTTGTTCGCAAGGTGGTCATTTGAGGATTCGCTACGTTCGCAAAGTGCCTTTTTTAATTGGCTCGATTTTGCCGGGGATCAGGGAGAGGAGGTGTTGCCAGGAGGTAAGATCATTTCTAGAAAAAAAGGATTGTTGTTCGTGCAGGGAGGCGAAGAGCTATTTTATCTGGAGTTTGGAGAGCGACTGGATTGGAAAAGTTTGTTGGGAGCATGGGATCAGGAGCGAGAATCGAGGGCGTACGAGTTCATAGCGTATCAGCAGAAAAGACGGAACGCCCTCTGGAAAAAGCGGGATGAATCAGGAGATTACATTCCGCTGCTGAAATTAAATCCGTAACTTTGAATAAAGCGGGAAGAAGTGATGAAAGTAGTTCAAAGATCATTCTTATTTATCAGGGCAAAACAGCCTTTTTGGAATTGGGCCAGGGAGTGTGATCCCGATTTGATGGAGTTTGCTCCCGAAGAAACCGAAGGGAGTGTTTATCTGGTTGAAGAGGATTTTTTTGAGCTTGATCCGATCCTGAAAAAGAGTTTTAAGATGATTTTGGAGACAGAATTGTCAGCCGTGACTGATGATCACAACGAATGGCCGGAAAAGTTGACATTCGAGTTATTCGAGAGTTGGTTTTCCTGTGAGTATGGAAATAGTACCTACGACCTGGAGAAGGGTGGAATAGGAACGTATGAGGTGGAACTATGAATCTGAAGAAACTTTCCCTGCTAAATTTTAAGAATTACCAACAGCTCGAGGTAGAACTTCATTCGGGACTAAATTGCTTTGTCGGAAAGAACGGTTCTGGAAAAACGAACATCCTGGATGCGGTCTATTACCTCTGTATGTGTAAATCATATTTGAATCCGGTAGATCGCCAGAATATTCACTTCGGAGAGGCCTTTTTTATGATTCAGGGAACCTGGGAGCATCAGGAAAAGGAAGAAGAGGTTTATTGTGGAGTGAAGCTTGGACACAAGAAAGTAGTCAAAAAGAACAAAGTAGAATACGAGAAATTATCTGATCATATCGGTCAGTTTCCCTGCGTGATGATTTCGCCTTACGACCGGGATTTGATTGCCGAAGGAAGTGCTGTGCGTCGAAAGTGGATTGATGGGATTATTTCCCAATCGGACCGGGAGTACCTGTCCAATCTGATTACTTATACGAAAGTTCTGGAAAGAAGGAATATGTTGCTCAAGCGATTTTATGAAAATGGATTGTTTGAGCAGGAATCCATCGCTGTTTGGGATGAACAGTTGATTGCCTTGGGAAAAGAGATTCATCGCGTACGAACGGATTTTATGAAAGCCTTTGTTCCCGTTTTCCAGAAGTATTACGAATTTATAGGTGGTACGGAGGAAATTGTTTCCGTGGAATATCGGTCACAGTTGAATGAGGGAGATTTTGCGGAGCAATTGGAACTCCATCGCAGAAAAGATGCACAAAGTCAGCATTCCACCTGTGGGATTCATAAAGATGATTTGTTATTTACAATTCAGGGGAATCCGATCAAAAAGTTTGGTTCACAGGGTCAACAGAAGTCGTTTATCATTGCACTTCGCCTGGCACAGTTTGAGTGGTTGACAGAACAACTCCAAAAGAAACCCCTCTTAATGCTGGATGATATCTTTGACAAGCTGGATGCGGGACGGGTAGAACGTTTGGTCAAACTGGTTTCGGATCATACCTTTGAACAGGTATTGATCACCGATACGGATCAGGATCGCATTGAGCAGTTGTTTGTGGATACAGACATTAACTATCAGGTCATCCGGGTGGATGAGTTAGAACAAAGTCCGGTAAGCTATGAATGATCGCAAGAGAGAACAGGAAGAACGTAGCCTGGGAGATGTAATTACCCGGATCATGAAGGCTTATCAGTTGGACGATAAGATGATTGAAATGGATGTGCTGGCCCGATGGGAAGAACTGATGGGAAGAGCGGTGGCCGTGCGTACCAAGAAGATAAGTATTCGAAATGGAGTGCTTCACCTCGAACTGGATTCTTCAGTCATGCGTGAAGAATTGATGTACGGGAAATCAATAATCATTCAACGAATCAACGAAACGGCCGGAAAAGAACTGATTCGGGACGTTTGGTTTTCATAAAAAGCTAGTAGGCTTTTTCTTCCCCTTTAAAAATATTCCAGAAAGTCAGGAAGATAATTTTCAGATCGAGCAGGAAAAACCAGTTTTCAAGGTACCACACATCGTGTTCTACCCGGTTGATCATTTCAATATTTTCTTTGGTCTCACCACGGTATCCGTTTACCTGAGCCCAACCTGTAATTCCCGGTTTGACCAATTGTCGAACCATGTAACCATCAATGATTTTGCTATACTCAATATTGTGCTTCAACATGTGAGGTCGAGGTCCTACTACAGACATGTCTCCAATTAAAACATTCCAAAACTGAGGGAATTCGTCCAGACTCGTTTTTCGCAAAAAGCGCCCGATTCCGGTAATTCTCGTGTCATTTTTCGTTGCCTGCAATTCATCCGATTTTTTGTTGACATACATACTTCGGAATTTGTAGCAATCAAATTCTTTTTTGTCTTTCCCGAGCCGTTTCTGCTTAAAGAAAACAGGTCCAGGTGAAGATATTTTGATCAAAATAGCGATGATCGGGAAGAGCCAGGAACAAACGAGTAGTAAGACCAGAGCACTGAAAGTAATATCGAAAATTCGCTTCACATTCCTCCAGTGAGGCTCTTCTAAAGGCTCTTTACGAATGGAGATCACCGGAATGTTTCCGAAGTTCTTGACTACGTAGCGGTTGTAATACAGGTGATAAAAATCGGGAATGATTCGCATCCGGACACCGGCCTGATTTACCTTGTTATCGTATTCGCTAATTTCCTCTTCATCGATGTTTGGGATGGCCACAATCACTTCATGGATGTTGTGACTTTCAATCACTTCCAACAACTGATTCGTTTTTCCAAGCACCCGAATGTCGTCATTTTTAATATCTAGTTCATCGTCCAAAAATCCAACGACCGTGTATCCAAAGTGATTGTTGTTTTGAACCAGGTGATAGAATCTCATGGCAGCCTTTCCGTGTCCAAGGATCAACACCCGCTTAATATTCAAACCATTTCTTCGCAGATAAAGCAACAGGTACTTCATCACGAACTTCTCGATTGGAAGAATCAGCAGAAGTAACGAAATGTAGATTGTCACGAACTTTGGTCCATAGAGACTACTATCTACGAAAAAGAGTAAAAAGATGATCGTAATTGCCAGAACGGCAACACTGATGAAAGTCTTAAAGATTTCATTGGCCAGACCCTTTTTACTGCGCGAATCGTTGTAGAGATCATTGGCTTTGACAATGAAATACCAGGAAACGATTTGATACAGGATGAAGGAATATTCAGCCGGTTTGATATAACTTAAATCGAAATGATTTACATATAGTACACTCAAAAAGAGAGACAATGCAATCACCACCATGTCAGCGATCAGGCGGAAAATGTAAATTCTATTATTATAGAACTGCATATGTTTTGAGCTTAAGCGTACTCCGAAAGTAAAATCGAATTCTAAAATTAGGCTTTTTTGTCCACTTCAACAGCAGCCAACTGATCTGACTTGTAGGCACCGGAATCTAACTTACTTTTTAACTTCTTAAAAGTCTCAATCGTATAGTTGACATCATCCAGCGTATGAGCAGCTGTTGGGATGATCCGAAGCATGATCACATCTTTAGGAACCACTGGATAAATTACAATTGAACAGAAAATATTATAATTCTCACGTAAGTCGAAAGTTAAATTTGTCGCCTCGGCCAAAGAACCCTTCATGAAAACAGGAGTTACCGGAGAGTTGGTAGATCCCAGATCAAATCCTGCCTTGCGCAGACCATTTTGCAAAGCGTCAGTGATCTCCCACAATTTATTTTTCAATTCAGGTCTTGTACGAAGCAATTCCAGTCGTTTGCGTGCCCCAATCGTAATGGTGATCGGAAGTGCTTTAGCAAACATTTGAGAACGCATGTTGTATCGAAGGAATTCCACAATGCTTTCTTCCGCAGCAATAAAACCACCGATGGAAGACATTGATTTCGCAAAAGTTCCGAACAACACATCGATTTCGTCCTGAACTCCTTGTTCTTCACCAGCACCCTGTCCGGTTTTTCCAAGTGTTCCGAAACCGTGTGCATCATCTACAAATAGTCGGAAGTTATATTTTCCGGATTTTCTAAATGCAACGATGTCTTTCAGGTTCCCCTGATCACCGGCCATTCCGAAAACACCTTCAGTAATTACGAGGATACCACCACCTGTTTTTTCTGCCAGGGCAGTAGCATTTTTCATTTGCTTGTCGAAGCTCTCCATGTCGTTGTGCTTGAACACAAAACGCTTCCCAGTATGCAAACGCATTCCATCCAGAATACAGGCATGTGATTCACTATCATATACGATGATGTCATTTCGGTCTACCAAACAGTCAATGGCTGAAACCATTCCCTGGTATCCAAAATTGAGAAGAATAGCATCTTCTTTTCCCATGAACTCGGCCAACTCGTTTTCCAGTTTTTCGTGCTCACTGGTTTGACCAGTCATCATTCGAGCTCCCATTGGGTATGCCAGACCATACTGCTCGGCAGCTTTAGCGTCTGCCTCACGTACTTCAGGATGGTTTGCCAATCCGAGGTAGTTATTCAGGGACCAAACCAAACATTCTTTCCCACGAAAGATCATTTTATTTCCCAGTTCTCCTTCCAGTTTAGGAAATGTAAAGTAACCGTGAACTCCTTTTGAATATTGACCGATTGGGCCTCTGTTCTTTCTGATCTTATCAAAGATATCCTGCGCCATCAAAAAATGTTTTACTGTTTTTTAGGGCACAAAGATACGAAAAAAAAGTATGGTAGAAGGTTTGAAGAGGCACATAAATTCGTGGCTTGGGTCTATAGATTTTTGTCCAATAGGTAAAGGAATGCAGCCATGGAAGCACATCCCAATTCCAATTCCCGTTGATTGACGGCTTCAAAGACATCACTTTCTGCGTGATGAAAGTCAAAATAGCGCTGTGAATCAGGAACAAAACCAAAAAGTGGAATCCCCGGATATTCGTTCTTCAGTGGAGAGATATCGACCCCGCCATACCCCGGACCAAAATCGTGTAGTCCGTAGGGTTTAAGTAGTTCTGAAAAACTTTGAATAAGCTGCACATATTTGGTGTCCCCGTCGCAGGCAAATCCTCTTGGGACAAATCCTCCCCGGTCACTTTCCAATGCGGCTGCGTGCTTTTCTCCCTGCTCATGAACCCATTTGGCATAAGATTTCCCTCCAAAATTCCCGTTTTCCTCGTTCATGAAAAGAACCAGTCGCAAAGTGTGTTTGGGGCGGTATCCTAATTCCTTTAGAATTCTTAGGGCCTCTATACAATGAACAACACCGGCACCATCATCATGAGCCCCTTCACCGGCATCCCAGGAATCCAAATGTCCACCAAAGGTGATGATCTGATCAGCATTTGAGGAACCTTTTATTTCTGCAATCACATTGTGACTGGGAGCATCCGGATATACCCGACAATCCATTTCAAAGATAAATTCGATCTTTCCTTTCTGGGAAGCGATCAACTCACAGTCTCTGGTGGAAAGGGCGGCCGCCGGAATCTTTGTCACTTTGTCATCATAATGCATGGAGCCCGTATGTGGATGATCATCCGTTGGGAGGGCCAGGGATCTGATCAAAACGGCTTTAGCTCCCAGTTTGGCTGCTTCCACTGCTCCGTTTCTCCGAATTTGGTAACATCCTCCATAAGCATGGAAAGTGACGAGTTCCTGCTCATTCATCTTTTGATCGATCAACACTATCTTGTCCTGAATTTGCTTCGGTTTTGCTTTAATGAGTTCGTCCAGATGTTTAAAGACGATCAGTTCCCCCCGAAGACTTCCCTGGGTTCCAACGGAACCTCCCAGTGCCAGAATTTTCATGGGAATCAGTTCGCCTGTATTCGTCTTGATCCAGGCAGCTTCTTTTGTTCCCCGTTCCCAGTGTGGAACCATGATCTCTTGTTTATAAACCCGATCAAAACCGTAGGTGTTTAATTTTTGGAAAGCCCATTCGACGGCCATTTCTGCTTCGACAGACCCTGAAAGTCGGGCGCCTACCTTTTTGCAAAGCTCCCGAAGATCACTATAAGACTTCCCTTCAGACAGGGCTGTGTTGAAGCAGGAGCGGATGAAGGTGGAGTCTTCCTGTCCATAAGTGGTAAACATTGTACCCAGACAAAAACAGAAGAGAAGACCAAAGAAATTAGTTCGTTTTAGCATAGGAAACCAAATGTATCATTTTTTGATGGGATAAGAAAGGAAAGGAAGGTCAGAAATTTTATCTAAATCCCTATCTTTGCGCAAATTTTTTTCAATGGCTTTAAAATGTGGAATTGTCGGATTGCCCAATGTTGGAAAATCGACTTTGTTTAACTGTCTCTCAAACGCGAAAGCCCAATCGGCCAATTTCCCGTTTTGTACGATTGAACCAAATGTGGGTACTATTTCAGTTCCCGACCAACGGTTGGAAGTTTTGGAAAAACTGGTTAACCCGGAACGAGTTGTTCCTACGACGATGGAAATCGTGGACATTGCCGGTTTGGTGAAGGGAGCATCCAAAGGAGAAGGTCTGGGAAATCAGTTCCTGGCAAATATTCGAGAAACAGACGCCATTATTCACGTGTTGCGTTGTTTTGAGGATGGGAATATTGTCCATGTGGATGGTTCCGTGGATCCGATTCGTGATAAAGGGGTGATTGATGTGGAATTACAGTTGAAAGATCTCGAAAGTATTGAAAAGAAGATCAGTTCGATGTCCCGCATGGTTAAATCGGGAGACAAAGAAGTTTTGAAAGAGTATGAGCTGGCTCAAAAAATTTCTGCGCATTTGGAGCAGGGACTTTCTGTCAGATCAATGGAATTGGATGAGAAGGAGCAGGAATTGGTTCATGGATTTCAGTTGATCACTTCCAAACCGGTACTTTATTTGTGCAATGTGGATGAGGCATCGGTCAAAACCGGAAATCAATTTGTTGATCAGGTGAAGGAAGCGGTGAAAGATGAAGAAGCCGAAGTATTGGTTATCGGAGCAAAAATTGAGGCAGATATCAATGAACTGGAAACCTATGAAGAACGTCAGTTGTTTTTGGATGAATTAGGATTGGAGGAGCCCGGAGTCAATCGATTGATTCGTTCGGCTTATGCGCTATTGAAATTGAAAACATACTTCACGGCTGGAGTCAAAGAGGTACGCGCGTGGACCATTAAAGAAGGAATGACAGCTCCACAAGCAGCCGGAGTAATTCATACGGATTTTGAAAAGGGTTTTATTCGCGCAGAGGTGATGAAATACCAGGATTTCGTGGGTTTGGGCTCAGAAACAGCAGTGAAAGATGCAGGAAAATTCAAAGTGGAAGGAAAAGAATATGTGGTTAGTGATGGAGATATTATGCACTTCCGTTTTAATGTCTGATTCTGCGCAACGATTAAATGGAATTTATTAAATTAGTTAGGCCACTACGTCTCGGTTGAAAAGCCATGGCGTATAAATGAGTCTTCAGGATGAGAACACTTAACTTAATAGCCATTTTTTTCATAGTGCATTATGCCACTCCTTCTTTTTCACAGAAGAAGATAACGATCATTCACACCACGATACCTAACACGTCAGATTTGAGTAGTTCAGATGTGAATTTTGGTGATACAATAGTATTCATAAACTACATGAATGCAGACTTTGCTAGTTTTGATTTTTACATTGATAGTGTTTTACAAACTACCAAATATGGAATTCCATTGTTTGGAGACATCGTATCCTACGTCGTAAGTAGTGGTCATGTATCACTCCGAACTTCGGTGGTGGATTATCCTGGTTTTTATAGACAAGTTAACATAGGTGAGATTGGATTTCTTGGTCTGGATGAAGAAGAGGCAGATTATAAACTGTTTCCAAATCCTGTTTCAGATAATTTAATAGTTAAAGGCACCATCGTAGAGTCAATGATTGTTTTTGACCTCGAAGGCAAAGTTGTTGCAGAAGGAGAATCTAATGAATTAGATGTTTCAAATTTATCAGGTGGAATGTATTTTGTACAATTAAATCATCGGCTAAAAGAAAGGTTTATTAAAGAGTAGAAGCTTCATAGAACATCTGGTAAAGCTGATAGAGCGAAATAAGTCAGGAGTCGATAAGCGATGATGTTAAAAACAAGCAATAATAACGCATAAAAAATGCCAGTCTCAGACTGGCATTTTTGTTTCTTTTTACCGATTAATATTCGTCTTCGTTGAACAGAAAGTCATCCTTGGAAGGGTAATCTGCCCAAATTTCTTCGATACTCTCATAAGTATCTCCTTCATCCTCTAAATCCTGCAGGTTTTCTACAACTTCTAAAGGAGCTCCCGTTCGGATAGCGAAATCGATCAGTTCATCTTTGGTAGCCGGCCATGGGGCGTCTTCCAGGTATGATGCTAATTCTAGTGTCCAATACATTTCTCCTCAGTTTAAATAATGCAACTTTGGCGCAAAAGTAATTTTATTTTAATTACGTCCAAATAATAAATGAAAAAAAGTTATCCACTACAAACGAGGCTTCCAGGGCTGCTCCTTTGCTCCGAGTTCCTGACTAAGTTTCCGACAGAGAACGAAGAGATAGTCACTTAATCGATTAAGGTATTGAAGGATGATTTCCGGAACTGCTTCGTGTTCATTTAAAGCAGTAGTAATTCGTTCGGCTCTTCGACAAACGCATCTGGCTACGTGACAGTGAGAGACGGCAGGGTGTCCACCGGGCAAGATGAAAGATTTCATGGGGGGTAATTCATCATCCATTTCATCGATGGCTTTTTCCAGGTACTCGAGATCTTCCGTATGAATTTCGGGAAGTTGCATCTTGCTTTTTCCTGGTTCCGCTGCTAAAAGAGAGCCCATAGTAAATAAACGATCCTGAATTTCAATCAGGCGTTCCTGGTGTTTGGTTTGAATGTCCTGATCCCGAACTACCCCAATGAATGAGTTGAGTTCGTCCACCGTTCCATAAGCCTCGATTCGAAGTGTGTGTTTGGGAACTCTGGTCCCTCCGATGAGTTGGGTCGTCCCCCCGTCTCCCTTCTTGGTATAAATTTTCATAAGTACGTTTATATCATTCCAAAAATGACATTTCTAAGTCGAATAACAAAATGTTCTTTGGCCTGTTCGGGCCGTTTGAGCAGGACGCCCATTCGGAAAAAGTCCAGGCTCAAATGAAATCGCTGGTCCTGAATGACCTGCTGCCAGGCTTCAAACATATCTTTGCTCCAGCGGATGTCATCTAGGATAATTAGGCTTTGATCATGAGTCATCGGAAGAATTCTTTCCAAATAATTCAGTAAGGCTTTTCCATCATGGTGACCGTCAATAAAAACGAGGTCAAATACCTGTTTTTCAGAATTTAGGTATTCATTGAAATTCTGGTGAATGAAGTGAATGTTTTGAATTCCGTGTGTTTCAGCCGTTTTTTTCGCTTCTTGCTGGGTGTTGGAGCAGGCATCTACCGTATATACCTTGCAATCCTCAGAGGCCAGAGCCATATGGAAACTTCCCATTCCAAGACTGGTTCCCAGTTCGAGCACCCGTTGACAGTCGTAGTGTTTAACCAATTGATATAGTAATTTTCCGTACACTCCTTTCGTAGATGCGGAACGGGCAATTTGAGCCACTTTTCTCTTGTTTCCCAGCTTTTTAGATCCAGCTCCTTCATCATGAATGAGCAGCTCTCGGTGGTCTCCCAGATAATCTTTTCTGATTTTTTTTAAGCGGTTTTTAGTGGTTTTTTGCATTTGAACGGTCATTCCATTAGATACGAGATCAAAAACGAAGGGAGAATGTATCCCAAAACGGGTTTTTGCCGTAAGGAGATAATGGATATATTCGCGCAGCAAATTCATGACGCGAAGGTAGGTTAACAAAACAGAATAAGCAAAGAATGGAAGTAAGCCAATTGGAGGGGAAAGTCGAAGAACAGCGGAAAAAAGTATTTGATGGTAAGCCACGGGTCAAGTTGGTGAACCCCTGCAAAATCGGAAATGGAATTGTCAATTTTTCCCTCTTTCTTCGGGATGAATTGATTAAGAAATACGAGCATAAACAACTGGAGCCTTACTTCTTTATTCCGGCTTCTGGTTCTGGGTCACGGATGTTTCAGTTTTTATATGAATTTCTGGATAATCCGAATGGACAGTCATCTGGACAAATAGAACGTTTCTTTAACCACATCGAAGACTTTGCCTTTTATCAGAAAGTTCCACAAAGTATTAAAGACCTGTCTCTGTTCGAAGATTCCAACCTGGAAAAATTCATCCGCTTTTTACTGGAAGAAGAAGGATTGGGGCTGGCACATATTCCAAAAGGACTGATCCCATTTCATCGCAATGGACCATTTATTCTGAATGCTTTTCAGGAGCAAGCGCTTCAGGCGGCCAGGATGGGACATCGCGATTTGAAGATTCATTTCACGATCAATAAAAAGTACGAAAATGAGATCAGACAATGTTTGAAAAGCATTGAAGATTTGATCGGGAGTCAATTGAATATTAGTTTTTCGATTCAGGACCCGGATACAGACGCCTTCGCATTTGACCAGGATGGGAATCCGGTCATGCTGGAAGATGGTAATTATTTGAGAAGACCAGCCGGACATGGTGCCCTGCTGAGGAATTTGAACGAGGTAAACGCAGAAATAGCCTTTATCAAAAACATTGATAACCTGCAGAACTTCAATAAGTCAAGAGATGCTGAAAATACCTTGAAGTACCTTGGCGGAATTGTTCTTTGGTTCAAGGAAGAAGCTTCAAAAATCATGCACAATCCGTCACTGAACAGGTTACGAGAGTTGAATAAGCAATTTCAGTTCATTCCTGAAACGGTCATGGATAACCTCAAAGAACGAGAGATTCGGGATGTATTAAATCGTCCTGTTAGAGTGTGTGGGATGGTTCGCAATGAAGGACAGCCCGGTGGAGGCCCTTTCTGGATCGATAACGATGGAGTGATCTCCAAGCAAATTGTGGAAAAGGCACAGATCGCAAATTCCTCGGACCAATTTAAGATCATGGTTCAGAGTACGCACTTCAATCCGGTGATGATTGCGGCCAGCACGAGAGATTTTGATGGGAACAAGTATAATCTCGATGATTTTGTTGATCATAGCAAGTACTTTGTGGTCCATAAACAATATCAGGGAAAAGATATCCATTTCAGTGAATTGCCGGGCCTTTGGAATGGTTCCATGGCACATTGGAACACCATCTTTGTGGAAATTCCATCGGAGACGTTTAGTCCGGTGAAAACAGTGCTTGATTTACTGGATGCTCCGCACCAGGAATTTTAAAGAAGTACTTACAGGTAGTTGTTTTTGTCTAACTGAAGCCAATTCAGTGTGGAGTCGGCAAAGATATTTTCGATATCCCGGGATGGGAGATCGCTTTCTTCAATGAATTTTCCAATTTCTAAATCTCCAAGAGGGAAAGGATAATCGGTTCCCAGGCAGACTTTTTCGCTTCCCTGAACTTTTAGGATGTATTTAAGTAAATCGATATCGTGCGTAATGCAGTCTACCCAGAATTTACCGAGGTAAGTCCGAGGATTTACCGGGTTGTCAATGGCTACAAGGTCAGGTCGACAATTGAATCCATGTTCTATGCGACCAATCGTGGGAATGAAAGATCCACCGGCATGCGACAGACAAACGCGAAGTTTGGGCAAGCGTTCCAATACACCACCAAATACAAGTGAACAAGCTGCCCTGGAAGTTTCAGCCGGCATTCCGACCAGCCAGGGGAGCCAGTATTTGCGCATCTGTTCCTGTCCCATCATTTGCCAGGGATGAATCATAACAGCCATTCCTAAGCGTTCACAGGCTTCAAAAATTGGAAAGAATTTTTCTTCGCTTAAATTCTCATCGTTGATATTACTTCCAATTTGAATTCCAGGCATCCCCAATTGGTGGATTCGCTCCAGTTCCTGTATGGCCAATTCCGGGTCCTGCATTGGAATAGTTCCCAATCCGATATAATTCTTAGGATATCGTTCAACCAGTTCAATCAGGTGGTCGTTCAGGAAACGAGAAACTTCCAGTCCATCCTTACCGCTGGCCCAATAGGCAAATAGGACGGGAATCGTACAAACAACCTGTACCTGGGTTCGATACTCCTGGTATTCCGAAATGCGAATGTCTGCGTCCCAGCAATTCTCTTTGATCCGTCGAAAGAACTTTCCTCCCTGCATCATATTGGCCGAACGATCCTCATTTTCTTCGAGGAAGATGAAATCTCCATAGCCAAACTTTTTAGTCCAGTCGGGCAATTGTTTCGGAATAATATGGGAATGCATGTCAATTTTGAGCATAGTTCTTTTTTTGATCCGGTTTGTGAAGGACGAATATAACCATAAAATCGGTATAGCCCTTTTGGAAGAGGAAGCTTAAGAATAGCTTAACATCTGCTCTCAAATGATCGCTTAATTCTCAATTAAAGTTATCTTTGCGCTACAAAAGAAGTTATCAGAAATGTCACAAAAACCAGCAATTCCAAAAGGAACCAGAGACTTTATGCCACTTGAAATGGCCCGGAGGAATTACTTATTTGATACCATTAGGAAAGCATTTAAAAAATATGGCTTTGCCCCGATCGAAACCCCTTCCTTTGAGAAGTCCTCCACATTGATGGGGAAGTATGGTGAAGAAGGAGATCGACTCATTTTTCGCATTTTGAATTCGGGAGAAAAGTTGAAAAAAGCCGATTTGGCAGCTTTGGATGAAGGAAAGTTGGCTCGTTTTGCTACTTCCCTTTCGGAAAAGGCGCTTCGCTACGATTTAACCGTGCCTTTTGCACGTTTCGTGGTACAGCATCAAAGTGAATTGAGTTTCCCTTTCAAACGTTATCAAATTCAGGCGGTCTGGAGAGCAGACCGACCCCAACATGGAAGATATCAGGAGTTTTATCAATGTGATGCAGATGTGGTCGGAAGTGATTCCCTGATGTACGAAGTGGAGCTGATTCACTTGTTTGATGAGGTGCTTTCGGAATTAAGGATCCCTTCTTTTACGATCAAAGTGAATAACCGAAAGATTCTTTCGGGAATAGCGGAGATCACGGGTGAGGGAGAACGACTGATTGCCATGACGGTAGCTTTGGATAAGTTGGATAAGATTGGTCGTGATGGAGTGGAGAAGGAGATGCGGGAAAAAGGCATTTCCGAACAGGCTATTCAGGCCATTGGCAGCTTGTTTGAGCTGGAAGGAAGTCCTGTTGAACAGTTGGGGCAACTCAAGTCCTTTTTGGCAGAGAGCGAAATTGGAATGAAAGGAATTGAGGAGCTGGAATACGTGTTGGGAGAAGTACAGGATTTAGGACTTCGGAAAGCGGAGTTGGTTTTTGACGTGACCCTTGCAAGAGGATTGAACTATTATACAGGCGCCATCTTCGAGGTGGAGGCCAATGGGGTGAAGATGGGGAGTATTTGTGGTGGAGGACGTTATGATGACCTGACAGGATTATTTGGTCTGAAAGGAGTTTCTGGTGTCGGAATTTCTTTCGGGGCCGATCGGATTTATGATGTGTTGACGGAATTGAAACTGTTTCCCGAAGAAACGGACCTCGGATTGAGTGTCTTGTTTTTGAATTTTGGTGAAAAAGAGGAACGTCAGGCATTTCGCCTGGTACATGAATTGAGGACATACGGCGTGGATACAGAGCTATATCCCAAAGCGGCTAAAATTCAGAAACAGATGAAGTATGCGAATGATCGAAAGGTTCGATGGGTTGCCTTATTGGGAGAAAGTGAGATGGAAGCCGGGCAGGTCGTATTGAAGGAAATGTCTTCCGGCGAACAGCATGTGTATGGTTGGGAAGAGTTTAAAAAAATGATGAAAAAGTATGCAGAAGAAAATCATAGATAATTCCTGGATCTCTTTAGAAGAGATCGATGGGATGTTAGATCAGGATGTTCAATTGGAACTTCATCCAGAGGTTCGTGATAAAATTGCGTCATGTAGGGACTACCTGGATCAAAAGATAGCTGGTTCGGACCGATTGATCTATGGTGTAAATACCGGTTTTGGATCATTGTGCAATACCGCCATTTCGGAAAACGATCTGGGACAGTTACAGAAAAATCTTGTTTTTTCGCATGCCTGTGGGATGGGAGAGGAAGTTCCTACGGAGATTGTTCGTCGAATGTTGTTACTGAAAATCTTGGGGCTCTCGCACGGGCATTCGGGAGTTCAGGTGGCAACCGTAGAACGACTGATTTTCTTTTTCAATGAAAAAATTTGTCCGGTGGTTTACCAACAAGGGAGTCTTGGCGCATCCGGTGATTTGGCGCCTTTGGCACATTTGGTACTTCCGTTGTTAGGAGAGGGGGAAGTGCGCATCAATGGCGAGCGGATACATTCGGGGGAATTAGCCCAAAAGTATGGTGTTGAACCCATCGAACTAAGATCGAAAGAAGGACTTGCGTTGTTGAACGGAACCCAATTCATGAGTGCCTTTGCAAGTCATGGAGTGAGTCATGGAAAAAGATTGTTGAAGCAATTTAATCTGATAGGAGCACTTTCTCTGGAGGCTTATGACGGAAGAAAAGAACCATTCCAGGCGAATGTAAATGGAATTCGGAATCAAAAGGGGCAGATCAGCGTCGCTGAAGAAATGAGAGAGATCTTGTCGGGAAGTGAATTGATTGAGCGGAACAAAGTACATGTTCAGGATCCATATTCTTTTCGATGTATTCCTCAGGTTCATGGGGCCTCCATGGATGCCTTGTCGTATTGTGAGGAAATAGTGAATCGGGAGGTGAATGCCGTTACCGATAACCCGACGATCTTTCCAGAGGAAGATGATGTGGTTTCTGCGGGGAATTTCCACGGACAACCTTTGGCACTGGCCATGGATTTCCTGGCGATTGCTTTGGCGGAATTAGGAAGTATTTCGGAGCGAAGAGTTTATAAACTGATCTCCGGAACAAGAGATTTGCCTGCTTTTCTGGTAGCGCATCCAGGTCTTAATTCTGGATTTATGATTCCGCAGTACACGGCGGCCTCCATTGTTAGTCAGAATAAACAACTGTGTCATCCGGCCAGTGTGGATACGATTGATTCGTCCAACGGACAGGAGGATCATGTCAGTATGGGAGCAAATGGAGCAACCAAATTGTATCGGGTGATTGAAAATTGCTATGCTATCCAGGGGATTGAATTGTTGAATGCAGCCCAGGCAATCGAGTTCAGGAGACCGGCAAAAAGTTCACCGAAACTTGAAAAATTGTTAGCTGATTACCGTAAGTACGTATCTTTTGTACAGGATGATTGTTACATGCATCCTGAAATGAAGAAAAGTGCCGTTTACGTAAAAGAACGATTATGTCAGATATGAGTCAGGCCCCCAGGAAGAGGCCAATCTTTTTGAGGATTCTGGCCATTTTGAGTTTTGTATATGTTAGTCTAGGACTGGTGGCTAATCTGGGTGCCCTTTTTCAGGGGCCCTTCAGTCCGGAAGAGATCGATGAAATTCAGGCAGATTCTTACGAAAGTATTGATCAGCTGAGAGAGATGGGGTACAGCGATTTGTCTGATGTGATGGAATCTTCGCTGAGGATAGAACAATATGTCAACGATAATATTTACGAACACAGTTTATTGTCTGTATTGGTTTTGTTATTTGGTTTTTATGGAGTTTACCTGATGTTTCGGGGAAGAAGAAGAGGCTTTCATATATACATCATCTATAGTATAATGAGTGCCGTACTTGTATACGTTAGTGTGCCCATTGGAGATGTGCCTCTGGCATTTACGCTGATTAGTTTGGGGATTTCGGCCTTGTTTGTTTGGATGTACAGCCGAAACATGCACTACATGAAATAGTTCAAATCCTAGTTGGGGTGATACTTCAGAAGATCATCCATCGTTTTCACGGAAATGGAGTGGTAGTTCTTTCTCGCTTCTCGATAAACCTGATGAGCAAAAGACATGTTCTTTTCGCTTTTGGCTAGTTCCCGGTAAATCGGCAGTAGAAATTTTCGACGACCAACCTTTTTTAGCAACTTAGCCATTTCTGGACGCAATTCATCATAGCCTGCCTGGATTCCCAGAACATACCATTCAGTCATAATCTCAGCATTTCCACAAGCTTTAAAATTCAGGTGTTCATCAACAAGTTTGAGTTGAGCGATGTCGATGTCCCGAGGCAATTTTCGGATAAATGCCTGCCATTCTTGCGTCACATAATCAGATCGTTTTAGGTTTTTACCCTTGAAGATGTTCTTCCCTTCGGCCAACTGAACTGCTAATGCTTCGACGTGCTCAAAACGAGGAGAATGGAGTCTGACACAGTTATCAGGAATTCCTTTTCCGTACAACCAGTCTTTGGTGTTAAAGTTAATCCCTTCTGGAATCAAAAGATGTTCCTGCAAGTAAGCTTCAAACATCTCCGTCGTTAGGGTCTGGAATTTGTAAGCCTTAAAATAAGCTTTCATGAAGGCATCGAATTTTGCTCTTCCAACGGTTTCTTCCAGCGTTTTCAGGAAGAAAGCTCCCTTGACGTATGCGATCGAAGTCATGCCCTCATCCGGATCACGACCGTCCAAAGCAAGCTTGAGGTAAGTATCGTTCGGGTGATCTCCGGCCTGGATGTCCTTCACTTCTTGTTCCAGTTCCTGGAATTCGATGAGTGCCAGGATATCTGCAACTTCTTTTCCGTAAAGCGCTTCCATAATCCGATTCTCGAAATAAACCGTAAAGCCTTCATTTAACCAAAAGTCATCCCAGGTAGCGTTCGTTACCAGGTTCCCTGACCAGGAATGCGCCAATTCGTGGGCAATGACAGAGATCAGGCTTCGGTCACCAGCAATCAGGGTTGGATTAGCAAAGGTCAATCGTGGGTTTTCCATACCGCCAAAAGGGAAGGAATAAGGAAGGATAATCACATCGTATTGCTCCCATTCGTACTTTCCGTAAAGGTCTTCTGCTGTTTGGATCATTTTATTGAGGTCCACAAATTCCCATGCAACCGCATTGATCAGTTCAGGCTCAGTATAAACACCACAATTTTTTCCCAACGAACGATAGGAAAGATTTCCAACAGCCAGGGCAATCAGGTACGCTGGAATCGGTTGGTGCATCTCGAAGTGGTATTTTCCCTGTTTGTTTCGTTGAGTTGGATTTTTAGCACTCATGACTGCCATCAGATCCGTCGGAACCTGGACGTCAGCAGAGTATGTGATTCGATTCGCTGGGGTATCCTGACAAGGAATCCAGGTTCGGGTAAGAATGGCTTGTCCCTGAGTATAAAGGTATGGATGCTTTTTCCCTTCGGTCAACTGCGGATCTAGCCAATCCAGTGCCCCAGAGTGATCAGTCGTTTTGTAATAGATGTTTACGTTTTCGGTGTTTTGCTTGATTTTTACACTAAGAGGAGCACCCAGGATTTCGTCTTCCTGTCCGATGACATAATCCGTGTTGATTTCATTTCCCTTGGATCCGATAGTTACCTTTTGAATTTCAAGTCCTCGAATATCGAAGATGGCAGTATCTGTACCAAGATTAGTCATTTCGTGTCGCGCAACACCGTAAATGGTCTTGGTGCTAAAATCAACTTCCAGTTCCAGATGCAAATGCTTCGTTCTAATCTCGTTAGTATTCGCATAACTATGTGCATCCCTGACCTGTTGGGAAATTTTGACTTTCTTCGAATTGGCTTCGTTTTCAAGGGCTTCATTTCCTCCGCAAGCACTAAAAAGTGGCAGTAGAAACAACACAAATAAACTTGAAAAAGGTATTTTCATCGCATAATAATATGGCTGCAAAAATAGATTTTTTAGGAAAACAGGCGGTATTTATCCCGTCTTTTTAGACCAATGCCAAAATATCATAAACGAGCGGCACTTCCAGGGCGATTCAACGAAAGAATTCTTTTCTCAATGCAGGCTTCAAAAAATGGACGGACCAGTAAAGAAAAATCGGGAGAAGAGAAAAGAGACAGCTCGTTTACAAACTATGGCTGAATTCAAAATTTTGTATTATTTTCGGCATTTGGATTTTAATAAATATTAACGAAAGAATATATTATGTCATCAAGTTCGTCAAAACATCCCAAGGGGCTTTACCTGTTATTTACAGTTGAAATGTGGGAGCGCTTTTCCTATTATGGAATGCGGGCTATCTTTATTCTGTATCTGACTAAGGCACTTTTGATTGATACAAAAGTAGCTGGGGGGATTTACGGAACCTACACTTCCCTGGTGTATGCTACTCCACTGTTGGGAGGTTTTATTGCAGACCGCTATTGGGGAAATAGAAGATCCATTTTTGTTGGGGGAATTCTCATGGCGATTGCGCAGTTTATGATGTTTTTCAGTGCGAGCTTGTATGAAAACACTTCGACATCTATTCCAATTATGTATGTGGCATTGGGATTCTTGATTCTGGGGAATGGATTCTTTAAACCAAACATTTCATCCATGGTAGGTTCGCTGTATCCAAAGGGAGATTCTCGAATTGACTCAGCCTACACGATTTTCTATATGGGGATCAACGCCGGAGCTTTGATTGCACCGCTTGTTTGTGGTGGACTCGGAGATACTGGAAGCGCAGCAGACTTTCGATATGGTTTCCTCGCAGCCGGAATCGGGATGGTGATCGGAACAATCATTATGTTGATGTATCAAAATAAATACATTGTAACCCCAGAGGGAGAACCGATCGGAATGAAGCCATCATTTTACAAGAAGCAGGCGAACTCTGGTAGTTTGGATGGAGAAGGATCAGGTGAAGGACTGACAAAAATTGAGCGAGACCGAATTTTAGCCATTTTCATTATTACGGCATTCGTAATTGCATTCTGGGCGGCGTTTGAACAAGCCGGAGCCTCGCTGACGATTTTTGCGGATCAGAATACGGATCGAAGCATTTTTGGTTGGACGATGCCGGCATCTTATTTCCAGTCAATCAACCCGATTTTTATTGTGGCCTTTGCACCATTGTTCTCCGTGTTGTGGTCTACCTTGAGTCGAAGAGGGAAAGAACCGAGTTCTCCGATGAAAATGGTGTGGGGTCTGGCAATTTTGGCTTTGGGTTATGTATTGATTGCTTTTAGTGTGAAAGGAATCGGGATGGAAGAAAAGATTTCCATGTTCTTCCTGATTGGGATGTACTTCCTGCACACTTGTGGTGAGTTAGCTATTTCTCCGGTAGGACTATCTGTGGTAAACAAACTTTCTCCGAAACGTTTTGCATCAATGATGATGGCAGTATTCTTCCTTTCGTCGGTTGTTGGAAACATGACGGCAGGATTGTTTTCGGGATTGATTCCGCAGCCAAAAGTAAAAGAGGTATTGGTATCAAAGGAATCAGGTTTTTCACAAGATGAGGTATTGGAATCAACGGTTTATTTGCTAAATAAATCGGAAAATCCAATGGAGCCTGCAGTACTTGGGGCTTATGAAGATAAAGTGAAAGAAGCCGGAAAAAAGCTGGATCGTGAGAAACTGGCTGAAGCAGATACACTCTATTCACGAGAGGCAAAAGCCGTTCAGGGAAATTTAGAGGGAGGAAAGAAGGTGATCTTTGCGGATTTGGAAAATTACAAGACGAAATATTCAGGAATTGCACTGGATCAGTCGTTGATTGAAAAGTACAAGGGGAACAAGGAAGTCATTGTACGAAGTATTTCGATCGATGAGAAACACGCAGGAACAATCGTTTTTGAGAATACCGAGAGCTCATTGTTTGGATTCAAAATAAATACCTTGTATTCCTTTTTCATCATCTTTATTATTATGTCAGGAGCCACCAGCGTGTTATTGTTGGTGCTGCATAAGCGGGTAGAGAAATTGATGCACGGAATCAGATAATATAAAGAGTACGGATTGAAATCCTCCAGGTATCCCTGGGGGATTTTCCATTCATGGACATTCCTAAAACAAGATGAAAAGAACGATCATGACGAAATTTAAAGGTATAGCAACGGGTTTATTGGTACTTTTTGTGCTGCTGGGAGGAAGTTTGTTGGCGCAGCAGATTCAATTTCTGGATCAGCAATCGCTTAAGAAGTTAGACTTGACTACGCTGGAGTTATGTGATGCGGGCGATCCGAAAGAAATAAAGCTCGAAGATAAGAAGGGGGTATTAGTGGACTTTCGTCTAACAGATATTCCAAAATCGTATGATTCGATGGTGGTTCGCTTTGGAGAAGAGCGGATGGTAAAGAGTGAGATAGTTCCTTTTGTGCTGACAGAAATCTCTGATCCGGTATCGTTACAGATTGAAGTGTATCAAAAGGGGAGTCGCGTAGGATCTTTTGGAGAGGGGGAACATCTGTTTGTGGTGAAGGCTGGAGAAAATGTGAAAGAATCCGAAGAGCCGTTTTTCAAGAGAGATACGGTCGTGATGGGATTGCTGGCGATTGTGCTGGCTCTAATCTTTTATACGGCTTCCAGAGAGACACGCTTTTGGAAGCGATTTTATACGGTAGTTCCGGCATTGTTACTTTGTTATTTGATTCCTGCATTGCTTAGTTCCTTTGGATTGATTTCGGAAGATTATTCCAATCTCTATAGCATGGCTAAGAATTACCTTTTGCCGGGAGCACTTGTATTGATGACATTGGGGATTGATTTTAAAGGCTTGCTTAACCTGGGACCAAAAGCATTGATTATGTTTTTAACGGCTACGGTGGGAATCATCATTGGCGGACCCCTGACCATTTTGATCTTTTCATACATAGATCCGGATTTGGTTGGAGGAGTTGGGAATGATGCCACCTGGAGAGGGTTTGCGACTCTGGCCGGAAGTTGGATTGGAGGAGGAGCGAACCAGGCAGCCATGCTGGAGACCTATAAATACAACCCGGATTTATACGGGAAGATGGTGACGATAGACATCGTGGTGGCTAACTTGTGGATGGCTTTCTTGTTGTGGGCAGCTGCCCGGTCGGATAAATTTGATCGTTGGTTGAAGGCGGATTCATCTTCGATTGAGGACCTAAAAAAGCGTACGGTGGATTATCAATCATCGATATCGAGGACACCAAATTTGACAGATTATATGGTGATTTTAGGAATTACCTTTGGTGTTGTTGGGATATCTCATTTTTTCGGAAGCGATATATCAGCCTTTTTTGAAGAAAGTTTAGGAAAGGAATCTCCTTTTGCATCTTCATTTTTCTGGTTGGTGGTTCTGGCAACTACTGGAGGTTTATTGCTTTCCATGACAAAGTTGAGGTCTTATGAAGGAGCTGGAGCTTCAAAAATAGGAAGCGTATTTATTTATATTCTGGTGGTCACGATCGGAATGAAGATGGGATTAGAGCAGGCTTTGAAGGAGCCTATGTTGATTTTGGTAGGAATTGTTTGGATGTTGATTCACGTGATGATCCTGTTTGCAGTAGCTAAAATCATCAAGGCACCGTTTTTCTTTATAGCGGTTGGTTCCAAGGCGAATGTAGGAGGGGCGGCATCAGCTCCGGTAGTTGCTTCGGCATTTCATCCATCGTTAGCTTCGGTAGGAGCGTTATTGGCGGTGTTAGGTTATGCACTCGGAACCTATGGGGCTATTTTATGTGCGGAAATGATGCGCATGGTGGCGCCATAAGAGTTCACACTTTAATTCGAATCATTGGACGTAGTTTATAGGCGATTGATCGAATTCCCCAAAAAAAGGCGCCAAAAAATTTGGAATAGAGGTTTTTAGTAGAGTATCTTTGCCCCCGCTTTTGGGGAGTCGTTCCTGGGGTTAGTGAGGGGTAAGATGAGTTGAAAAAGTGGTATTAATAAATTTTTTCAAAAAAAGTTTGTTAATAGTGTTGCGAGAAAGAAAAAGATGTGTAAATTTGCACCCCCGTTTGATCGCAAATGG
>SBGX01000035.1 GCA_006226425.1 Bacteroidota bacterium
CACTAAAAATCAATTAATTAAATTCTATTTTTGAATTTTGCGATTTCATTTAAAATTCCGGAAAAAGCCCTATATTTGTTCGATACCAAAGCAAAACTAGAAGCAATGCGTTTTTTCGTTTGGTCAGGTTTGATCCTTTCCTTTTCGATTATTTTGGGTGCTTGTGAGGGGCAACGAGGACGCAAAAGACCGATTACCAATGCTCCTTACCGAAAGAATCTTTTCAATCCCCTGTACATCGATCGAATTACCTATTCTCCCAAACGTTGTGGGTCGATCTGGTATCCGGAAAACATCGATCAAATCGATATTCAGCAAATTTCATTGGTCCTAAGAGCCAGCAAGAATGGCATGGATCTGGACAAACACCAGTATTTTTTTGATAGTATCGGACGCACGAAGTCGTACAATTTCTATTCTTTCACCAAATCAGAGGATATCATCAGCCAGATGGGGTTCCGCTACCGGAAGGATCAATTGACTCAAATCGACCTGTTCAGGTATCATGGTTTGAGCAACTTCCCTCCCATTACCTGTTCCAAAAACAGCCGTTTTGAAGGTTTTTACACTTCTCATTCAGGACAAAACAACGATTCCCTCCTCTTCTACCCAAACAGTCGGCAACCAAAAATCATTATAGAACGTCTTGGAGGTCAGGTGAATCACCTGGAGATCATCATTGATGAAAAGGCCAGTGATCTTCAAATCTTGAAGCGAGTTTCTCGTATTGACACCAATTTGATACAGTATCAACACGCCGAAAAAATCATTACTTATACCCGGGAAGGACTCCCTCGGGAGAGTTTTTACCTGGACGAAGACTGGAATCAGTTGGAATTAGTCAAACAATGGGAGTACAACCAGGATAATCAGCCGACACACTTTGTCGAATGGCTTCACGGCAAGAAGATCAAGGACATTTACGTGCGCTACAATGAAAATTCCCTTCCGAAACGAATTACCTTCAATCGGCGTAAGTATTTTCTGATCTATCGAAAAAGCTGATGTTAAGCAAGGAAGAACAAAAGGCTTTCAATCAGGAATTCTGGACGCGTTTCAAAAAAAAAATGTCCGGACAACGTTCTGCCAACGGCCGCAAGATCAACTGGTTAAATTATCCCACCGAGATCAAGTCCCTCTATCTCCGTCTGCACGCAGACAAAAAAGGAACGGCACTTCGTTTGGATCTCCAATTCAGGGACGCTGAAGTGCGAGACGTTTACTGGGAGCAAATGGGAGAATTGAAAAAAGTGCTCGAATCGGAAATGGGTACCGATGCTCAGTGGTTCGAAGATTGTTCTTCGAAGGAAGTCCCTCATTTTTCCCGGATTGAGTGGTCGAAAGAAGGATTGAATTACTATCAGGAAGCTGATCAGGAGCAAATTTTCGATTTTCTGCAGGAAAAACTACTCGCCTTTGATCGATTCTATCAGGATTACAAGGAAATTTTACTCTTTTTGGCCAGTTAAAAAAGCTTAATTCCCTTTCTCCCCTGTCAAATTGCTGGAATTTAACTTACCTTTGAAACATGAAAGTAATCAGTCTGTTATTCTCTCTAAGTCTACTGCCATCCCTAATGGCCCAGGACACCTTATTTTATGCGCATTTTAACGCTGGAATCACCAGTGAATGGACCCAGGCAAAATTGGACACCATGCAGGTCAAAGCACAACACAACGGCTTCGCCAATGGATGGAATTCACGCGATACCGAAGTTTTTGGAGATCGCTGTGCCGCATCCTGCTCTGATTTTGATCCAGCCGGAGAGGCCAATCGTTGGTTGATTACTCCTATCCTGAATTTGGGTACCGAACGAACGGTGCTGTATTGGAGATCACGGTCCCTGGATCCTTCTTATCCGGAAGACTATAGCGTTTACATCTCAGACACAGATAATGATCCGGCTAGCTTCGTAGCTCTTTCAGAATTCCTGCAACAAGGACCTACCTGGACAACGCATGAAATCGATCTGAGTCAGGAGAACATCACCGGAAATCAATTTTATTTGGCTTTCGTGCACCAGTCTGAAGACGCCTATTTTCTGGAAATCGATGATGTATTATTACGTGATGAAGCTCCGCTATCCATCAAAGAAGAAAGTCTGAAACAAGTGCAGCTCCTTTCAAATCCGGTACAGGAGGTTCTAAGAATTTCTACCACCGAAAACTTCGATTTAAAGGTTTATGGGCTGGACGGAAAGCATTTCTCCTTACCACAGGAAAAAAACGAACTGAATACCAGTTCGCTTCCGGCAGGGATGTACATCCTTCAGTACTCCAATGTACAGCAAATCGGACAGTTGCGTTTCATTAAAAGATAAGCAATTTCAGCTAGTACTCTGGAAAGGGGATTAACTCAATGGCATAAGGAAACACCGAGTCATTGACGCTTTTCAAACGAATGCGTTCATAATCGAGTTCTTCAATCTGGAATTCCCAACTCTCATCCTTAAACTCAAAATACATCCGTTCTTTTTCGGCATCAATCTTAAAATGTGCTTTGCGACCGGCTTTCTCCCCCATTTCTCCAATTCGGTGCAAATAGCAAGCCCGACTTTCGTGAAAGATCATGATCTGTTTATAGCCCATGGACAAAGGAACCTGGTCCACTCCCTTCCGATACACATGATCTAACAACCAGACCTTGGAGGTATTGTCATGAACGATATCATAGGGATTAACCGGCTTCAACTCAGAGTCCCGGATACAGGATGTCATCCAAAAAAGCAGGCCTAACGAAAGGATTTTCCAACGCATCAAAACTGCATGCGGTTACGTAAGATCAATTCCTCGATCTCCAAATTCATCGAATCCTGGTACACCGCCTTGATGTTTGCATCATTGATTTGCTCCACTTCGGCAAATTCATAGTGCTCATTTCGCCAGCTATAGCGGCAATTAAAATGATTCTGATCTTCATCACTGAAGCGCAGTACCAAATCGTTATGATTTCCTTTGGCTTTTCGGTTTCCGATCAGATTCGCCACAAAGCCGTTTACTTTGACCAGTTTTCCATCTACTCGCTGGAAGACAAAAACCCTCCGAAGTGGAAAATCGTGTACCCGTGATTTAACAAGCAAAACAAAGGCATCTTCCAGCTCCTTATTCTGTTGGTAGGGGAACAATTTGAAAAATTTCGGGCTACATGGGGGCAGCTTGTAATTTTCCTCATCCGTTTCATTCGGATTACACATTCCCATCCCCAACTCGATCAACAACTGGCGTTCTGTTTTATGCTTGAATTCCTGATCCGTAAAAAGCACCTCAATACTGCTCGAATCCTGATCTTTTTTACCCAGTTCACCGTGTTTCGTTCCATGAGCTCCGGAATTTCCATGATCGGTCGTATGATCAAAATCCGGATCTGGATCACTTTTACAGGCGACCAGGGAAAATGCTCCAAGGAGCAGTACAAAAAATGTTGTCTTATTCATCTCCATGCATTTCTTCCATCGGGAAAACATTCGTGGCCAATTGCATGGCTTCCGAAAAGTTCTCCATATCTACTCCATGATTCACGCTTGCCCCTTCAAAATACCGGAGCATTTCTTCCGTAGGCATATTTCCAGTCAGGGAATTAGCTGCCATCGGACAACCTCCAAAACCTTTGATCGCACCATCGAAACGACGACAACCAGCCTCATAAGCGGCGCGTGTAAGAGCCTGGGCATTTTCCGGTAAGGTATGTAGATGCGCCCCGAACTCTACCTGAGGCAATTCCGGAATTAAATTTTTAAAGAGATCACTCACCAACTCGGGATTAGCCGCACCAATCGTATCTGACAGGGCAAGAATGTTGATTTCCATCTCCTTATGTAAGCGTTCCGACCAACGAGCAACAATCTCCGGGGACCAGTCATCTCCGTATGGATTTCCAAAACCCATCGAAAGATAAACGACCAGTTTTTTTCCAGCTTTCAGACAGGACTCTTGCATCCCCTCTACTCTTTTCAAGGATTCCTCAATACTTGAATTGGTATTTCGCTGTTGAAAGGTTTCAGAAACAGAGAAAGGATAACCCAAAAAATCGATTTCATCAAAAACCAGCGCATCATCAGCTCCCCGTTGATTCGCGACTATGGCCAACAACTTACTTTGGGTTTGATCCAACTTCAATTGAGCCAATACTTCTGCTGTGTCCTTTAGCTGCGGAATGGCTTTCGGAGAAACAAAACTTCCGAAATCAATCGTATCGAAGCCACATTCGAGTAACTGGTTGATATATCTAGCCTTGAGTTCGGTGGGAATAAAGCTTTTGAGCCCCTGCATTGCATCCCGGGGGCATTCAATCAACTTCAAATCTGTCATACAGTAAAGTTATCTATTTTTTCGCTTCTCCAGAATCGCCTGATTGATTTTTTTAATCAGCGAGGGTCCTTCGTAAATGAAGCCTGTATAGAGCTGCACCAAATCAGCACCTGCTTCTAGTTTTTCGAGTGCATCCTGAGCACTATGAATTCCTCCTACTCCAATGATCGGAAAGGCCTTTCCAGATTTTTTTGCTAGATAACGGATCACTTCCGTTGAACGGTGTACTAACGGTTTTCCTGATAATCCCCCAGCTCCAATTGAGGTCACTTTTTCGGAATCACTTTGCAATCCCTCCCTGGAAATCGTTGTATTGGTGGCAATCACCCCATGAATTCCGGTTTCTGTGACAATTTCAATGATATCATCCAATTGACTTTCTGTCAAATCCGGGGCAATTTTCAGAAGAATGGCTTTTTCACCCTGTTTTTCTTTTCGGGCCTGCATCAAGGCATTCAAAATTCTTTTCAAGGGTTCTTTTTCCTGTAAGTCCCGAAGATTGGGTGTATTTGGTGAGGAAACGTTGACCACGAAGTAATCGACATGCGGATAAAGAATCTCAAAAGAAATTAGGTAATCGTTTAGCGCTTCTTCATTTGGAGTCACCTTGTTTTTCCCAATATTCCCTCCAACTATCAAGCCGTGGCGTTCTTTTTTCAGACGAAGTGCCGCTGCTTCCACTCCCCCATTATTGAAGCCCATGCGATTGATGATCGCCTGATCTTCCTTGAGTCGGAACAGGCGGGGACGTTCATTCCCTGGTTGAGCTTTAGGTGTGAGTGTCCCGATCTCAATAAATCCAAAACCAAGAGCTCCCATCTCACGATACATGGTCGCATCCTTATCGAAACCCGCAGCCAATCCCACCGGATTTCTAAAACGTAGACCAAACAACTCCCGCTCAAGGTCTGGATGATTCAAATGAAATTTCTTTTCCCAGTACCAACGTACCAGAGACAGTTGATAACCAAGCCGAAGACAACGGGCCGTAAAGTGATGGATTTTTTCCGGATCAAACAGGAATAAAAAAGCGCGGATCAAAGGATACATAACGCCCACAAAACTACACAAAAAAAGCGGAATCATTTGACCGATTCCGCTTGAATTTTGTATTCCGAACTTCTTAGAATTTCGCCCGGACTCCTTTCCATTTGATTGGCTTCCCACGTACATAACTTTTATAAGTTACGTTCTTGGTTACCCCTACATTCAAATAGAAGAAAGCATCTTTTTCATTATCCCCTCTTTGCTGACCATCACCAAAGATTCCATTCCAAGATGGATCTGCGTGATAAATCTGTGAAGGTGAGGCGGTGATTCCGTTTTGTTCATAGTCGTAATAAACAGTCGAAACATCATCCATGTAATCTGTAAACGTCTTGAAATAAGTCGCGTCAATCATGATACGCCACATCCGGTTGATCCCCAAGCGATATCCAAATCCAAAAGGAATGGTCGCTGTGACACGTCGGTACTTATCAGATCCTCCAGGATACCCCTGCCCTTCTGTTCGAAGTGGCTGCAAAGACACCCATTCATCCGTACCAAAGACTTGTTGTCCGTCATCGGTAATCACAAAACGATCAGATGGGAAAAATCCTTTCGGGTTAAAATACGCTCCTCCGATTCCTGTAAACACGAATACCTGAACGTTTTTATCTTTCATCCCCTTCAATCCAGGAAGGTTATTTCGCTTCCCTACTTTCTCATTCTGATACACGATGTACTCCAGACGAGCCGTCAAATTCAATAGGATTGAACGAACTTCAATTTTTCTCAGGTGACGAGCCGGGTTATCCGTTTCTTCATCACTGGCTTTAAACTGCCCGAAATTGAACGTACCCGTTACAGCTAATACCGGATGAAAACGATAACGATAACCTAACAAAAAGTTATAACTCGTTTTGCTGAAGTTCATATCTGCAAGACTGTAATCCTTTCCGATACCGTCCTGGCCTCCGAGATCTCCCAAAAATTGCGTTGCACCACCCCCGAACAAAATTTCTTTCTTGTTCATGGACCAGTTACGCTGGGTGTTAAAGTTAGAAAACTGCGCTGTCAGGCTTGCTGCTGTAAACAAGGCCAACGTTGAAAGCGTTAATTTTAGATTCATCAAACTTAAGTTTTATCTCTTACTACTATACCTATAATAAGGAGATATGTTACAAAAATAAGAATTTAAAGTGGGAAAGCGAAAAAAAACAGGAGTCCAACTTATCATTTCGCAGGGTTCGTTGAACAAAAACCCTATTTCGTCGAATATTTATTTTGGACTAAAAACGTATATTTTGGCATCTTCCACCGACGTCAGCACCACTTTTCCATCCTTTTCCCTTTTTACATAAAATTTTAAATCTGTCCCTACTTCATTTTCCTTGATCATCCGTAAGGTTGGATACAAACCATTTTCAATTCTTCCCCGAAATATGTTCTGGCTATTCTTTCGTTTTTCAAACCAGGCCCGAACTTCCTTCTCTGGAATTTGCAGATTCGCCAGGTACCACATTCCATCCACATCATGATAGAGGTACCAATCATAAATTTCCTGCTGGATTCCTACAAAAAGCTCTCCTTTCTTCCCGGATATTTTAATTTTCTCCACATCTCCCTGGGAAAAGCAAGTCAGTGAAAACAAGAGAAATAACAGACTCAGGACACTATTCTTCATACAACACCGGTATTAAACTCATTGGATATAGAATATGCTCTTTTCCTTTGGGACTTAGCGCTTTGATTTCTGTAAAAAAGACTTGTTCATTCAAACAACTTTTGCGGATGTCCACCACGACTGAATCGGGAACCTGCTTTCCCTTGATTTGCAGGCTGCGATAACCGGAGCCTTTGGGGTAACCTATTTTAAAGGACAAAACTTCCCATCCCTGAGAAGCTCTGATCCCTTCCAAATCTCCCAATTTTTCAATGGGAATCTCATCCTTAAAATGCCCGGCAATTGACGGAAAGATCTCATGCGCTTCTTTCTTCTTTCCGAGCTGGATATGCTCTGTTTCCTGAGCGAGAAATAATCCGGAAAGCAAACTAAATATACTAGCTAGCAGGCTCGTCTTCATGTAACATTCTTTTCAGCCAGTCTTTCGTGTTTTCCGTTCCACTTTTCTTTTCAAAGGCTAAATCTCTGATAGCCTCTCCTTTTCGCTCTCGCTTCAACTGGCAATACCCTAAATTACCTGCAGAATCTATGCCAAGAATAAACAATTCACTTCCCTTACTCAATCCAAGTTGATCAATGCTTTGAGTCGGCGCGTTTCTAAAATAACTGAAGCGGGCGTTTTTCGTCATATCAAACACATACACTTCCTTGAAATCCGTCACTCGCTGATTGCTTTTCCAAATCAATGCCGGTTGCATGGCCAGTGGTTCCGGATAGGCAATCGGGCGATCTGAATTAAACAGTCCCCAGCGCGTTACCTGAAAATCTACAGTAGCATCCAATACGTCGAGGCGTTGTTTCTTCATCCGGATACTCCCACTCGTCAAATTTTCTTCCTCCATTTTGGAAGACAATTGAAGATCCGTGTGTTTTTCCATCAGTCGTTTTAACTCCAGTTCATGTTGACGCTTTTTCTCTTCAGCTTCTTTTTTCGCCTGTTCCAGCGCTACTTTCGTATCCCGATAGTTGTCTATCGCCTTGTTAAATCTGGACTCTGCTTTTTTCAGGTTCTCATTTTCCAACACGGGACGCACTTCGATCTCGAAGACTTCATTTCCATTGGAAAATTCCATGAAATATTTCCCGGCTTTCTTGTCCAATTCCACATTGTGCCAGTTCTTTTGGGTGAAATTTCGATCGTATCCCGATTCAGGCACAACTTCAAATGTCAAGTCTCCCAATGCCTTCAACTCCGGGTAAACAGCTGCATCAAAATCCAGGTCAAAGCGTTGGTGTCCTGGCGTATGCACTTTATACTCTTGCGGAAGTGGTTTTTTCAGCGTTGAAATCTCTTGTTTTATTTCTTTGATTTCCTGCTCATCCTTCTTGATTTCCTTTTTCAGTGCATGAACTTCCTGAGGCTGTCCTTCCGAAGCGGCAAGCTGATTCTTAGTCGGATGCTCCTCCCATTTTCCGTTCTTCTCATCCAGTTTCCAAAAGGCAAAATCCGCTGGGTTCTGCGTACAATTCATTGATACTTCGATGGCTTTTTTAGGATCAATCCCCACAACTTCACCTCCCTGCTCTCCTCGAATCTCAATCATTCCCGCCGACTCAAAGGCATTTGTTTCCTCGTAATCCATGGGAATTCCAGCCACAAAAGCAGAAGCCTTATCTCTAAACTCACGAATTTTCACCTCCACTGGCTCTTCTGTTGCCGCTTTCAAACTATTTGCAGGTATATCAACCGTGGTACCACTTTCTAACTCCAGATGTGCTCCCTTTTTCGGGTCCACAACGAAGGTGTTAAAAGGAACATCTTCATTCTCAACCGGTGGTCGGAGACAATCTGTATCTGGTGGAAGTTCTAAGGTGTTTTGAGTAATTATTTTGTCATTCGTTTCTTTTTGTGGGTTGTTCGAAAATGCATTCAGGCTGATCATGGTAGCCACCCCTACTGAAGCCAGGCCGGCAGAACCCCAAAACCAGGGGTTCTTGTATATTGGGACCTGAGTCTTTTTGAATTTGGTGAGGACGTCGTCAAAATTTTGCCGGTCCCGGATGGACTCACTATCTGGGTGAGGTCGATCCAAATTCAGCTTAAAATTTCCCATAGTTATGCTGCATTAGTGTTAAAGTATTGTTTAAGTCGTTCCAGGGCCCTGAATGTTTTGACCTTGGCATTATTTTCTGTGATTTCCATAATTTCACCAATTTCCCGGTAACTCCGCTTTTCAAAGTAGCGCATTTCCAGTAGCTGTATATCCAAATCCTTCAATTTCCTTAAGCATTTCAACAGCTTTTGTTTATTTACTTCCATCTCCTCTTCGTCCCATTCTTCCAGCACTTCTGCCAGTTGAATGCTATCTGCGTTTACATAGCGTTCCGATTTTCTTTCCCGGAAACTCTGATATAACTCACTTTTTGCAATTCGGTACAACCAGGAGCTAAATGGCACCCCCCGAAATTCATATCGGTGGATGTTTTTCATTGCCTTGACGAAAACTTGCGATGTTACGTCAAATGCCAAATCTTGGTCATCCATCCGCTGATAGATGTAACGAAAAATGCACTCATGGTACTTTTCGTACAGGGGGCCAAAATGCTCCGGACTTTCTTTGGCCCGTTGAATCCACACCAACTCCTCTTTCAGTCGCTCCGGGGTGTGATGATACAATGGGTTCACATTCATAGTTTTACTGGTTTTAGCTTGTTTTGATTCGGTAAAGCTTGCAGACTTTACACACCTATAACCTCTTCCCTTGGGATTGGTTACACGCTTCTAACTATAAATAACGATTTTTTTTCTGATTTGTTGCGTTAATTTTCTGTTAATGAGGTAAATCCGAAACAAAAAAATTATGCGTGCATTTCTTTCATTAGGTAACGATAGAGTTCCAGCATTGCCTGAATATCCTGTTTATAGACCTTCTCATCCGGGCTGTGAACATGATCCTCCGGTGCCCCAATAAATACCCAGTCAAATAAGACATCCGATTTCTGTAGCATCGTTCCATCACTCCCTCCGGCGGACTCAACTTCCAACTGAAATTTGACTCCCGAACGACGGGAAAGTTCGATGATCCTGTTTAGGTAACTCCTTCTTGGCAGCCCGCTGTCTCGCATTGAAATAGCCACTCCCCCACCATGCGTCACCCCTTCCGTTACCCAGGTGATATCACAAATAAGTGCCTGTCTCAGGGCATAAGTACGCTGCAAGAAGGATGCACAATAAGCTACTGAATTCCCTCCGTGTTCTTCATAAGTACTAAACACAATCGCTCCATGTTCCAGATCCTCTGCCAACTTCAATGCATTCCAGACCCCCAAACGGTTGTCCATGTATGGGGATTGAACATAGAGATCCGTTTCACGGAAATTCGGCTTAAAAGTCAGGATGGTTCCACGATCAATTTCCCGGTCCAATACATAGGTCAGGCTCTGATCACCCCGATCATTCTCAATGATCATTAATTCGGTTTCGATCTCTCCCTGAGAGTCACTTCCAACCAATTCATAGCCATCTCGCGTTCTAGGCCCTCCGATTTTATACAAATTCTTCTCATAGGCCACGGAAAATCCAATACTATCCATGTGAGCAAATACGGCAACTTTTGGTTTCCCAAAGACCAGGATCAGATTGTCTTGAAACTCATCCCCTTGATGCACAACCGGCTTCGTTTTCCACTGCCCTTGATGTTCTTCAATATATTGTAGGATAAACTCCTTTACTGCCTTTTCATCCGATGCTGCTCCACGAATGGCGGTTAACTGTTCTAATAGTTTCATTGTCCGATCATTTCTTTTTCAACGCGAAAAGGAGCTACCTGCTTCAATTGCTCCTTGACTTCTTCGTAATCCTGTTTTCTAATCTCTAACTGAAGCATGCAATCCATCCCAAAATCCTGTTTCAGAATATTGACACGATGCTGCTTTAACCAGTTCATCAAATGTGGCATGGCCAGATGATCGAAACGAATCGTCAATATATTTTGCAATTCACTTTCTACCATCTCTGATTGCTCCAGAGCATCCTGGGCCGCTGCCCGATATGCCTGAATTAATCCTCCCACTCCCAGTTTCGTTCCTCCGTAATAACGTACAACTCCAATCAGGATGTTGTACAATTCATGGCTTTGAATTTGCCCTAATATTGGAGCCCCAGCACTATTTGTTGGCTCTCCATCGTCGGATGCCCGAAAGCGCGGCTGAGTAACTCCTACTCTGAATGCATAGCACAAATGACTGGCCTTGGGATGCAATTCCTTCCATTCATGAAGCAACTCTTTGACTTCTTCTTCGGTCCGGCAAGGACTGGCCATCCCCATAAACTTGGAGCCGCGATCTTTAAAAAATCCCTCTGAAAAGCCCTTGATTGTCCTGAACTTATGCACCATAAAAGCAAAGATAGGGCTCCACTTCCTGTTCTGTGAAGAAGCGTTCAGGACTTGTTAACAACAGCTATTTAATTTCCAGTAGCGTAGGAAGGCTGTTGCCCTCCCCAATGATCGTTCAGATAAGATTGTATTCTCCTGGCCACCACGTTGAAATAACGTTTGGTCCGATAACCTCCCACCCAGGTAACTCCCCTTACCGCATTGGTCAGGAAAATCTCGTCAGCCGCCAGCAAATTTTGAGGTAAAATCTGGCTTTCATAAACTTTCATCCCATGCTTAATTGCCAAATTAATCACCTGCATCCTCATCGTTCCGGCCAAACAACCTTCATCCAACCCGGGAGTATACAAAACTCCATTACTTACCAGAAAGAGATTGGAATTGGAACTCTCTAAAATCCCTCCCCGCTCGTTGCAGATGAGCATATCCTGTAAACCGTTTTCTCTTGCCTGGATTGCTGCCATGATATAAAGCAGGCAATTTTTGGTCTTGTAGCCGGACAACATGTTCTTCGTTTTCCTGATATCTGTATAAATATCAATTTCAATCCCTTTTTGATTGAGTTCAAAGAGATTGTGTTCATAGGGAAAAACTTCAATGAGATAAGAAACTTCACTATTCTCCGGGAGGTAAGCTCCGCCAGCATTTCGATCAATGGAAATTTTGCACTTCCCTCCTTTTCGGATTCCCGACTTCTCGATCAATTCTTTGATTTTTTCCTCAAAAAATGTCGCATTCAAATAGGAGGGCAAACGCATTTTTAAAGCCTGAGCCCCTTCTTCCAAACGCTGAAAGTGATTGGAAACGTTCAGAGGAGCACCATTCATGATCCGAATACTCTCGAATAAGCCGTCTCCGTATGAGTAGGAACGATTATTGGAATGTATAATCTCTCCATTGTTCAGAAGTTTTCCATCTAAGTAAGCATAGCTTTTATCCATGTCATGCAAATATTTGTGAGAAGAGATTCGTCAGTTTATCCGGATTGATGATCATCACATAAAGCAAACCAAAAAGGGCTCCTCCTATGTGTGCATCATGGGCAATATTCGTTTTGTTGCGTTTGAAAGCCCAAAATTCAAAAGCCAGGAACAAGGGACCGAAAATATATGAAGGAATGCCGATTCCAGGCAAAAAGATAAACTCCAATTCCAGGAAGGGATTCCACAAAATCGTTGCAAAAATAATGGCCGATACCGCGCCTGAAGCTCCTACTGATACATACGATGGATTGTCCTGATTCCTCCACAAGGGCCAAAAAGTTGAGGCAACTCCCCCCAAAACGTAAATCAGCAAGAAGTGTAAGTTTCCACGAAGCGGTCCATAAGTCGCAATCAGGCCATCACTAATCCGATAAACGCTATGCCCCTGGATGCTGAGCAATGCATCACCTAAAAAGTACAGAGAGAACATGTTAAACATCAAATGAGCCCAATCCGCGTGAACCAACATATGTGTCAGGAATCCCAATCGCTTTTTCCCCTGTTTAATATCTCCCGGAACAAAGGCGAAACGATAAAATAACTCCCTGTTATTGAAGCACAACGCAGAAACCAGTACAGTCACCAATAGAATCAGGGTAAGTATGTTTAACGCCATTTTTTGACTATCTTTAGGAGTATTACAGCAAAAGTAATCATTACACATCAGCCTATGAAATCCCGCCAGGTAATTTACTTTATCCTACTAAGCCTCCTGTTTTTTTCATGTAAACGAAAAGGATTGGATCAGGAGGTTTTGGAAGCCAAAAAAAGTGTCTCCGAGCAAATCAAATGGCTTTTGGAGCCAGAACAGCATGAGGCATTGGGGCTCTCAACATCTGCCGTACATTTTCTGCAGGAATTATACGGTAATCGATCCTTCGCCCCTATTTGGCATCAGGACACAAACTTAACAGTCACCGGAAAGTTTCTGATAGAGTTATTAGATAACAAACTTGCCTTCGGTCTCCCTGAATCTCGTTATGCGCTTCCAACGGACAGCTTACATTCCGCGGCCATTTCAGAATTAAATCTAACACATAGCCTGGCATTGATGCGAGAAGACCTAAGTAAAGGCCTATTACAGGGAGACAGCATGCTTCGTCCATTAAGTTATCCGGAAGTCAGCACTTTTCAATCGGAGATTCGCTTTCAGGAACACTTTGATAGTATTCGGGAACACATGCTGCTTTGGGGGAAACAAGATACAAGCTACCAAAAATTAGCTCATGGCCTTTTTGACTTCGCCCGAAACCATCCTCTTCAGGAAGAAATCTCGGAGCAAATCATCGAAAAGGAAGATTCGACACTCGCTCATCTAGCTTGCCGTAAAAACCTGATCAGCAAGGGTTTTCTGGCTGCAGAACACGACTCCATCACCTACCTGGAGACCCTGAAAAAGTTCCAGTCAGCACATGGATTGAAACCAGATGCCGTCATTGGCTCCCGGACCAGGGATGCGCTCAGGGAAAGTAATCTGATGAAGTGTCAACGAGCAGCCCTGGCACTAGATCAACTCAGGAGAAGTGCGGATACAACTTCCCATCGCATCGTCGTAAATATCCCGGAATATCGTTTGCGCTATTATTGCAACGATTCCCTCATCAGAACACATAAGGTCGTCGTGGGAACCCCTGACAAACCCACTCCAATGCTGGAATCAAAACTACACACGATCGTGGTTTATCCGTACTGGCACGTCCCATACTCCATAAGCAGTGAAGAGATTCTCCCCGCTGTTCGAAAAAGATCTGATTATTTTGAAAAGAATCACATGATCTTAAAAAAGGGAGATGTTCAGGTTGATCCACATACGGTGGATTGGAAAAAAATAAGCAGCAAGAGCTTTCCATATAAAGTAATACAACAACCGGGGAAACATAATTCATTGGGAATCATTAAATTTCAGTTTAACAACCCCTACAGTGTTTACATCCATGACACGCCATCCAAAAGTAAGTTCAGGCAACATGTCCGGGCCTTTTCACATGGATGCGTTCGTTGCTCAGATCCCCTGGAACTCGCCAGGGAAATTCTGAAAAGAGATCGGAATAAGTTCGATTCGGATAGCCTGGATCAATGGCTTCCAGTAAAAAAACAACGAAAGGTCTTTTTGCGCCATCGAATTCCGATTTATCTAATCTATCGTTCCGTGGTAAGCGCTGATTCGGAAAACGGATTGATCTTTCTTCGTGACATCTATGTCAAAGATGAAAAAATGTTAAAAATCATTTTTGCTTCGTAAGAAACTGGCAATGAATTCAATATCCTGAAAACCGCTAAAATAGAGGCTAAAGGCCGGTTTGAAAGGCTTCTTTAATTGGATTAGATTTCATACATTTACTTAAGAAGTCTCATTGAAAGGATATGGCGAACATTATACTTATCGACGATCACGAAATGGTTATGGATTCTCTCAAGTACCTGATTGAGGAAGAATCAGAACACCAGGTGGTAGCCAAATTGAAGAGTTCACAAACGGCGTTAGAGTATCTTTCAGAGCACGCAGAAAAAACAGATTTAATCCTTGTTGACGTCAAACTTCCGGATGGAAATGGCGTTGATTTGACCGCACAAATTCACGAGATTTACCCGGAGATTCGAATCATTATCCTCTCCCAATATGCCAATCCCGATTTTGTTCGGTCCGGTCTGAAAAACGGGGCTTCCGGGTACTTACTTAAAAGTTCCGATGGCCATGAATTAACAGCTGCGATCGACCGGGTCGTTGAAGGAAAACAATTCCTCTGTGAAGAAGCCACCAAAGCTCTGACTAACTCTGACGAAGGTTTGAGCAAGAACTATCAATTGACCCCACGGGAAAAAGATGTTCTGAAGCTGATCGCCATGGGGAAAACGAGTAAAGAAATAGGCGAAGACTTACTCATTGAAGCTTCTACGGTAGATTTTCACAAGCGCAATCTAAAAATCAAACTAAACGCTCATAAAATCAGTGATCTGACGAAATGTGGGATCGAATTGGGATTGGTAGAAGTCAATCTGATTTAAAGTGTGCCACCTGCAGACGGAAAGACTTATTGTTCCTGGTCAGACAACGCTTAATTTCCCGACGTAGTAAGTGAGTGTTTCGTGCAATCTCGACAATTTCAGAAGTTTCTTTTTCCTCCATCAAGGCCTTGGTACAGTATTCAGAAACTTGTCCGCACAAATCCACGTAATCTCCACCTGAAACGCGCACTCCTAATTCATCATAAACGACTTCATGGATAAAGTCACATTCATTGAGGATCGAATTCTCCAATTCCATTTTTCGTTGCACCCGTTCAGACAAACAGGAACTGAAAAACACCAAAATTGACACCGTGACCAGCAATAATTTGTGACTCATTTTCAGGCTCATAAGTTTTTTTTATGCAAATTTCGCAGGACAACGAAAGCCTGTCAAGTTACCATTTAGTGATTTCGTAGTCACCAAATGGTGAGGTCTTGCTTTTCACAAATTTTATATACTTTAGGAGCATAAAACCTAAAACTCGAAAAAGTAATACCATGTTGAAGCTAGCTATAGCTGACGATCAAAATATCATGCGCAACGGTCTGGCCCAGTTGATCGGAGACTGCCCGGATATTGAAATAATACAACTTGCCGAAAACGGACGCAAGCTCATTGATCAGATTCAGGAAAGTAAAGAAATTCCGCATGTCGTACTCATGGATATTGAGATGCCCGGACTTAATGGATTTGAAACCACGCGCATCCTTAAAAAAAGATATCCAAAAGTCCAGATCCTTTTTCTGACCACACATGAAGGCTCCAGTTTTGTCGAAACAGCTATTTCTCAGGGAGGAAGCGGCTACCTTTCAAAAGATGAAGACATCGAAATCGTCATTGAAGCTATTCGGGAAGTACATGAGAAAGGGTATTACTTTAATGAAAACCTGTCCTTCAAAATGATCCAGGAGTTCCTCAATTCCGGAAAAATTAATCCACTCAGACTTAAAAAGAACATTTTAAGCCCCAAAGAGATTGAATTCACAACTTTGCTCTGCCAGGAGAAAACGGACCGGGAAATCGCGGAATTAATGGGCTTAAGCCTGAATACCGCATTGACTTATCGAAAGAATATCATGAAGAAGATCGGGACCAACAAATCCATTGGGATTGTCATTTGGGCCATCAAAAACAAGATTTTTTCCGTATAACCCCCTCTATTTCGATAGGGTAAATCCCCCTAATTTCTGGGGGAGGCATTTCATAAAATATTCGCTCCTTTGTCTTATAAACCATAAAATTTATGATATGCCAAAATTCAAATCACAAATTGACCTAATTAGCAATCCGAACAACACCTGGTCGGTAGACTACTCTATTTTTTCTCCGGGAAGTCGTTACATTCAGGGAACCATTACCCAAACTCAAGTAAACGACTACGATCCCAATACCAAGGAACTTCCAGGAGTTCTGGTAGAAATTCTTATGGAAAACATCGGTCCCGGAAACCCTACTACTGTATCCGGGAGTTTCAACCTGAATGCGGCAATGAAAATCGATGATATCACTCCTTTCCTTGAAGTTGTTTTTAAAGCAGTTGAAAATGGTGAAATCAAGTACAAAGGAGGAGCTATTACGCGAGGAGACCTCTAACTCACTATAAAATCACCTGCCTACCTTTTATCTGAATCAAAACGATTTTCTATTTTTGGGACAATGGGAAAAAATCTATGGCTTCTCGTGTCCCTTTGGACCCTGGGAACTTTTGCGCAATCAGGTCAATATCAGCTACAATTCAAACGTGCCGAACAGTTTTTTCAACAGGAAAAGTACGAGCAGGCTGAAAAATCTGCTCTAAAAGCGCTGGAAATCCTACCGGCCAGTCATCGCGCAAGGGATAAACATCAACAGATACTTCGCTTACTCTATCAAATCAAAAGCGAATCCGGTGATCAATCAGGTGCACTGGATTATATCAGCCGACTCTTTTCGATGTATCCTAAAAAGGATACTTCTCACCTTCGAATTATGACGGCCATGGACTTGGCACGCGAATTCAGACATTTCGGACAACCGGACTCCAGTATTTTTTACCTCACAAAGGCGCTTGGACTCGCCGAAAAGCATCATGTCGAAAATAAGGTGCTCATCGGGACCATTCACTATCATATTGGGAGTAATCATATTGCAATTGGGGAGTTTAAACTGGCAAAAAAACATTTGCTAAAGGCTAAATCCATTATTGATCCGGAGAAAAACCCTCTGGAGGTCAGTAAAATCCTGTCTAATCTTGGGGATTTATATTCAAATTCCGGAAAACCTGAAAAAGCACTGGATTGTTTCAAAAGAGGTCTTGTTTTAATTCCTGCAGATAAGGCTGAATCATACGAGATTGCCTTGTCCAACATCGGAGCCTCGTACATTAAGTTGAATCAGTTGGACTCTGCTATTCGCTATGTCAATGATGCCTTGATACTCAGTCGTCAAATCAATGATCATCTTGGAGAACTAATTTGCCTCAATAACCTGGCTACGATTTACAGAGATCAGGGACGCATGAACCGTTCCCTGGACTATTATCTCAAGGCCCTTCAGATGGTCGAAAAAACGGAATCTCCGGAACAAAAGACTAAAATCCTATTGAATGTCAGCGAAGTCTATGAACAACTAAACAATAGTGATTCGGCACTCGCCTACTATATCCGCTACACAGAAATGAAGGACCAGCTTTTCAATGAGGAAAAGGCCAAATTCATTCTCGAAACCGAAGAAAAATATCAAACCAGTCAGCGCAAGCAAGAGATTGCCGAGTTGAAAGTCAAGAAGCAACAAGATGAAACCGAAAAGTTAGCCATGCGATACAGCATGATCATTGGATTGATCATCTTTCTATTCATCCTGGTGATCGTATATGTGATCTATCGCACCAACGTCCACAAACTCAAAAGTGAAAAGGAATTTGCCATTATCAGTGCCGCCCTCGACAGTGAAGAAAAAGAACGTCAACGTATTTCTCAGGAAATCCATGACGATCTGGGAGGAATTCTTGGTATGAGCCGGATGTTGTTTAGTCGAACAAAAAGGATCATCCTTCCCGAAAACCCTGAATTATATGGGCGCATCGACAAATTGCTCGTTCAGGCCAACAGCCGTTCAAGAGCCATTTCACATGAGCTGTTCTCTCCAACTTTGAAACAATTCGGGCTCATCAAGGCACTCAAAGAATTATTTGATAACGCCAATGCAGCCAAACCTGAAATCCAATTCAATTTTGAATGTTCCGATCCTGAAATCCAACTCAATGAAGTCCTATCAACGAATCTGTATCGCATTGCTCAGGAGTTATTGAACAATTCCATGAAATATGCATCCGCTACGGAAATAGAACTCCGACTCGAAAGAACGAATAAAGAATTGCAACTTATCTATCGGGACAACGGCGTGGGAACTGATTTATCTTCGACACCACAGGGAGTGGGACTAAAAAGTATTCAATCCAGAGTAAACCGAATCAAGGGAAGCATTGTATTTAATACAGCTCCCGGAGAAGGCTTTGAGAGTATTCTTAGCTTTGCTGCTTAAGGGAATAGACTTCCCGCCAGTACTTTCTTCGCTGCTCAAGCACATATTCTTGATCGATCACCTCAATCAGGTAGTTGTCCTTGTACTTGATCTTCTTTCCTTTTAACACATAGAGTTTCAGATCATCATAATAACGTTTCAAAAGTAGGGTCTTCTCCCCCTCTTTTCCTTTCAGATGAATCTTTCTTCCTTCAAAGTGATAACTCCCTTTCTCAACAGTGTTCATCCAGAAGCCAAAATGCTTGACACGATACGTTCCATCACGCAAAAGGCTGATGGATTGCGAAGATTCGTTTTTCAGCAACATATCAGGATGTTTCCAGGCCAAAATGACAATTTCCTTTTCAGACACTTTGTTGAAGTACATCGTCGGGTTAAATACGACTGAAACAAGTGGCAAAACAAGCATCAAGGCAAATAAACCTACCTGACTGGACTTCTTCTTTTTGCTTTCTTTGACATATCCGTAAAACAGGAACAGCATCACAAATAATATGATGGTAGTAACAGAAAAGAGTATGAACTGAAGAAAACCTTCCAGATAAAACCCTAGTTCCAGTAACAAAAACGCCGAAATACTAATGATAAAAACGGCTCTAAGTGACTTATTCATAGTTGATCCTATTTTAGACAGACAGAACAATACGCCCCGTTCGATCTCGTCCAAACCGACATTCGATCAGGAATGTCAATTCATAAAGCAAAGATAATACAAAAAGCCTTTATGGAGGGTGGAGAAAACATTCTTAAACAATCAATTGATTCCTCATTTTTGGACTTCAAACAAAAAAGCAGCTGTCAAATGATTCAGCTTTCGGATTAAGTGATTATCTTCACGGGGACCAATCATGGTTCATGAAGCGAAGTCAACATCATCAATTCCAGGTATTAAGAGGTGCAAAACAAGTTTTGCTATTGCTCCTATTGATGCTCATTGCGTTGATCTCTGTCCCTACTGATGATTGGCTAGATCTTGATTCCAGTGAATTGACAGAACTACTTGAGGAAGATTCCGAAGAGGATACTGAGGATCAGGAAACGGAAGAACTAAACTTTGAGGCTATTATCCATCAACGTATTGAAGATCATAAGCAGCATGCTGTCAAGGCCCTTGATTATTACCGCCAATTGATCTGGATAGGAAATATTTCGAAAGAGATTCCGACTCCTCCCCCCCGTTGCTGATCATTTTACTCGAACTCCACTACTTGATTGGAGTAAAGGTCATTTTGACCCTTCTATTAATGTTTAATGATCCAGCATCCTCTCATGAAAGAGAAAACAACAACTTTTGTACAAAATTTAAAGTCGGATTTACCGGCTTCCCTAGTCGTATTCCTGGTAGCCCTTCCGCTTTGTCTCGGAATCGGCGTGGCATCCACTGAATACATAGATCCTGAAAGTGGGGTAAAAACTTCAGATCCTTTGGTAGGACTCATTTCAGGAATCATTGGTGGAATAGTCGTCACCATCTTCAGTAAATCTACTTTTGGAGTAAGTGGTCCAGCAGCAGGACTCATTTCGATTGTCGTTGGAGCCATCGCCTATTTCAACGACATAGATCCAGTCAATGGCTATTCTATGTTTTTGGTCGCCGTTATTTTATCGGGGATTTTCCAAATAATCCTTGGGGCACTCAAACTCGGGAAGATGGTTGCCTTTTTTCCCGGCTCGGTGATCCGGGGCATGCTTGCGGCTATTGGAATTATTATTATTCTGAAGCAAATTCCGCACGCATTTGGATTTGATCACGATTTCGAAGGTGACCTTGCCTTCAATGAACCTGACGGGGGAAACACCTTTACCCATGTTGGAAACGTCATCCACTCACTCTTCACAGGGTCGGAAGCCCTGACAACCATCCCAAGTATCATTTTTATCGTGGGTATTCTGCTCTCACTCGTTTGGGAGAGCTCCTGGATGAAGCGACTCTCATTTACCAAAATCATCTCTGCTCCCCTATTAATTGTTGTCATTGGAGGAATTGTTGTTTTCTACATGAAGGGAGAAGGTAGGCCCGTTTCTCAGGATCACCTTGTGAGCTTCGGTTCTAAGGACGGAATCAATGGAATCAAAGACGTATTCAGTTATTTCCCCGATTTCAGTGCCTTGAAAGATCCCAGAGTTTACCTAATGGCCATAACTCTTGCCATTGTGGCCAGCCTGGAATCCCTGTTGTGTATGGAAGCCACGGACAAACTTGATCCGGAATCACGGCATACTCCACCGAATAGGGAACTATTTGCCCAGGGGATTGGAAACACCATCGCTGGTTTCCTGGGAGGACTTCCTGTCACCCAGGTCATTGTCCGGAGTTCAGCAAACCTTCAAAGTGGAGCAAAGAGTAAGTTTTCTTCACTCTATCATGGGATCTGGTTACTATTGAGTGTTTTGTTATTTCCGGATATCATGGAGTACGTCCCCTTATCCGCACTAGCCGCAATTTTGATCGTCGTTGGGTATAAACTGGCGAAACCGAGTATTTTTCTGGATTACTGGCAGCGAGGATGGAAACAATTCCTCCCCTTTATTGTCACCATCGTCTGCATTGTTCTAACAGATCTACTGATCGGGATTGGAGTTGGTTTTGCCACTTCACTCATCATTAGTCTGTTCCATCATGAAGTCCGCTCGTTCAAAGACCTTCGGGAAATGATTCGTGGTGGAGAACGGCGAACACAAAACAGTGAAAAAGATCCAAGCAAGCAAGAAACAGCCATTTATCTCTATGAACGAATTGGCTTTTTGAGTCGGGCCAACCTGCGGGAACTCTCCAAGGACATTGAAGAAGAGGAAGTTGTCATCGACCTGATGCGCGTCAAGCACATTGACGCTGATGGCCAGGATACTATTGGTGAACTGGAAGACCTGTTGGAACGACAAGGAAAACACGTCCGAACACATGGAGGCGTGCTGGCAAAATAGACACAAATAAAAAGGGCCGGATAACTCCGGCCCTTTCTTCTTTCTTCCTATGATCAATGAGACAAAACAGAAGAAGTTCGATCATTCAGATAGTAGGTCCATCCCCAATACAACAAGTATCTAGTGAATCCCCATCCCCAAAAAGTCGCCATTCGGTTGCGGTAGAATGAGTTGTCATATAGAATTGTGAATCCGTAAATTCCAACAGGAGTATAAGAAGAAACTGTATTGTTCCATCCTGGAGGCATGAATGGCATGTATCCAACCATTGTCCAGCTTGGTCCTCCAAAATAATCCTTGTACAAGGTTGTAATATAGGATTTATCCTGAGCATGCCCGAAGTACTTCTTGTATGCTTCTTTTTCATACTTCACATATGATTTTGGAGCCTCCCCCGTTTTCTCATAGTACTTCACCGCTCCCGTTTTTTCCGCATACTCTCGCATCTCTTTTTCAAAAGCCAATTGCTCTTTCACTTTCAAACCATTCTGAATCCCGTAACGAACGTATCCTTCCTGAGTCGTGAAAGACTCAACCAACACGACCGGTTCTTTCTCCTCCTTTTTTCCTGGATTTAAAGGCTTTCCTGTATAGGTGATTTCTTCCTTGGAAACCTCTTTTTTCGCTCCCAATGGAGAAACGTAGACATACAAATCTTCCTTTCCAAGATTGTTGTACTTCATAAAAGTCTCTTGAGAAACCTCTTTTCCGTCCACAAAGTGCAGCACCTTGCGCTGTGGAATTTTTTCTTCTGAAACTTTGTTCTTAGGGCTTGCGCTTTCTTTTTCACAAGACACGAATGCCGACAAGGCCATGGCTGAAATAGCCACTACATAAACACTTTTTTTCATCATGCAAGTATTATAGATTAATAGAATTTGGCCGCAAAGATAGATGTTTCTTTTTAAATCGCAAGCACTATTTAAAATCTAATTTTCAAATACTTAGACTTTTCAATGGTAGCCTACGAATCAGAAGGCATGAGTTCAAAAGTGAACATAAAAAACCCGGATAGCCCAAATCTATCCGGGTCACCTATCCCATTAAATTATGCAAGCTAGGTCTAGACGTAAAAGTGGATATAGGAGTCTTCTGCGAGCAAGTGTACCGGTCCCGGGAACTCAGCATGCAATACCAATCGGTTTTCGTGTCTCTGCTCCAACTTCACCAGTTTGTTTCTATCCAACAGGATCACAGTCGAATGGCCATGGTGATCGGTCTTGTCCAAGATCATTTCTCCATTAAAATCGCATTGCCAGTGGGTTTCATCCATTTCCTCCCGGTAAGCTACTTCAATGGTTGGCACCTGATAGTAACGATGGTCTCCCACCTGATCCAGGTCAAATACCAGACGCAATAAACCTCCATCAAGTGATAAATTTTCGTCTTTCAAACCCAGTTCCGAAAATTTCAATTTTCCTCCCTCAGGAGATGTAAAGGTTAATCTGATTTCCCCCTGATTTAATTCTACCTGTTGTGACATATTTTATTTGTTTTTTTCTGTTTCTTCAAAGATAAGAAAGCATCAAGCGGAGCCATATGAGGCACATCAGTGTAAAATATGATTTAACTTAGCTTTTGAGTCCTTTCATACGAAAAGTCAAATTACCTGCCGCAAACAGCGAGAGAAATGCTACAAGTAAAACGCTTTCATTCATTCCGAAGGTATCGGCTATCAATGAACTCAACAAAGCACCAACGGCATAACCCATATCGCGCCAGAGTCGAAAAACACCAAGTGCCGAAGCCCTGTCCAGCGGATGTGTTCGAGCCGCTATGGCTGTCAAAAAATTGGGATAGACCAGGGCCGTACCCAATCCAAGGAGGACCATGCAAAGCACCATGTATTCGAGCGAATCTCCCAAAACCATTCCTCCCAAAGCCAATCCCTGCAGTGCCATGCCAGAAACCAATAATTTTTTAGGTGCCACATGGTCACCCAATTTCCCGGTAAACAACTGCCCAATGCCCCAGATAGCCGGATACAAAGCAATGAGTAAGGCAATTTGTTCGGTTTCAAAACCTTGCTTCGCAAAGAAAAAGGGAAACAAACCCCAGGCCATCCCATCTACGAGGTTGTTCGTCAAGCCGGCCTGTGTGATACTTGAAAGCGAGGCATTCCGATAACTCAATGAAGCAAATATTCTTTCCAGCCTCGGAATTTCAGAAGTACTTCCTTCCTGCTTCATCTGAGTTCGAGTATCCCGAATCAGGAATATGCTTCCTAGCAAAGCCAGGATCGTAATTCCCACTCCCAAATAAAAAGGTTCCGGACGTAAACTGTAATGTGAGGCGATCAGGGCAGTCAGGTAAGCCACCAATGCCAGTGACAAGTAGCCACTTGATTCATTTAAGCCCATCGCCAGCCCCCGATGCTTCTCTCCGACAAGATCGATCTTCATGATCACTGTGGAAGACCAGGCAAAACCCTGGTTCACTCCTAACAAAACATTGGCAAATATGATCCCTGTCCAGCTTTCCGCATACATAAATATCCAGGGGATTGGCAGGGCACAAATCCAGGCGAAAACCAACATTCGCTTCCTTCCAAAACGATTCGCCCATTTTCCCATGAAATAATTACTGATCGCCTTGGAAACTCCAAATACTACTATGAATGAAAGAATGGCTGCATGGGCTTTCAAACCGAACTCTTCTCGCCCGATGTCCGGCAAAATACTTCTTTCCAGCCCCACCATTCCTCCAACCAGCGAATTCATGAGTACCAACAACAAAAACTGCGTTAGATTTTTCCGAAGGCCCGGTGTGTTTATTGGCGTTTCTTTCATTTTGGCAATATAAGATTTTGTGCTAAAAATCCTTTAAAACTCTTACAAATGTAGTACTTTAGGAGCTCTTGCCCCTAAACTGATCAGTTTGCAATCGGAACAATGGATGGAAAAATATGGCGACTACCTCTACTCGCTCGCCCTATTCAAAACCGGATCTAAGGAACTGGCCGAAGACCTGCTACAAAATACTTTAGTCTCTGCGCTGGAAAATCTGGAGAACTTTAAAGCTGAATCTTCGGTTAAAACCTGGTTGGTTCGAATTCTGAATAACAAAATCATCGATCATTATCGTCATGAAAGCGTACGCAGAAAGGCTCAGGAAGAATTACAGCAGCAAGTCAATCATTCCGATGATCACTTTTTTGAACCTACGAAGGTATCCCCCTATCATTGGAAAGAAGAACGGTATCCAGGAGAATGGGAAGTAGCATCAGACCAGGAACTGGAACAGTCTGAATTCTACAGTGTCCTTGAACAATGCCTGGGAAAAGTACCTCAAAAATGGCGTCTGGTGTTCACAAAAAAATACCTGAGTGAACAAGAAAGTGAAAATATTTGTAAGGAAATGGAAATCAGTCCGTCCAATTACTGGGTCATCATGCATCGCGTCAAACTGGCGTTGAGAAGTTGCCTGGAACTAAATTGGATCAAACTTTAATGATCAAATGAAATTGATACTAAATTGTAAGGAAGCCAGCTACCTCTCGAGTATTCGGGATATGCACTCCCTCTCCATCGGAGAGAAATTACAATTGTGGATTCACCTGAAAGTTTGTCCACCCTGCAGAAGATTTGCCAATCATATGCAAGTGATCAATCGATTTCTTCAACGTGGGAGCCAATCTTTTTCCAAACTGGCACCTTTTCAATTGTCCCAGGAAAGCCGTGGCCGTATTACCCGACTTTTAAAGGAAATTGAACAAAAGAAATCATGAAACTACGAATCAACTTTTCAAAAATCTCCATGGCAGCTATGCTCATCTGGAGTCTGGGCCTGATGGCCTGTGGAGAAAGCGTTAGTAAAACAAAAATTGCGCAAAAACTAAGTCCTTCGGAACAGTCAGACCAGCGCGACACAGTGACCCTTGGGGGAGGCTGTTACTGGTGTGTTGAGGCAGTCTATGAAGGCCTGGTCGGAGTGCAGTCGGTTGAATCAGGCTATGCCGGCGGGAAGACCAAAAACCCAAGTTATGAGGCTGTTTGCTCCGGACGCACGGGACATGCCGAAGTCGTTCAGATTATCTACGATCCTGCGGTCACTTCTTTCCAGGAAATTCTAAAAGTATTTTTTACAGTCCATGACCCCACCACTTTGAACCGACAGGGAGCTGACGTAGGAACCCAATATCGCTCGGTCATCTTTTATCGAAGTGAACAACAAAAGCAGGAAGCGCTCGGCATTATTGGAGAATTGAACAAGGCACATGTTTACGAGCATCCAATTGTCACGGAAGTTAGTCCTTTTACTGTGTTCTACAAGGCCGAAGAATACCATCAGGATTACTATTTCCAAAACCGGGCACAACCCTACTGTCAAATGGTGATTCAACCCAAATTGGAGAAGTTTGAAAAAGTCTTCCATGATCGACTGAAAAAAAATCGGAATTAAATCTGTAAGGTTTTTCCCTTATCGACGTCTCATTTACAAAAGGAATTATTATGAAAAAGAAGATCTTCGCACTTATCACGCTGTTATCTATCACACTGGGGATCAATGCCCAACTTGCCAACGGAAGCATAGCTCCAGATTTTAGTGTCTATGACCTAAATGGGAACACCCACCGCCTGTATGACTATCTCGATCAGGGAAAAACGGTATACATCGATTTTTTTGGAACCCACTGCCCTACTTGCTGGGCTTATCACAATACGCATGCCCTCAATGACTTACACAATCAGTATGGTGCCGATGGAACAAACGAAATTGTTGTACTTGCTATTGATATTGATGCGAATAATGGTCCGGCCGAATTTAATGGCATCAGCGGATCGACCCAGGGAAATTGGATCAGTGGTAGCAATTACGTATTTTGCAACCCCGAGGGAAGCTCATTGGAAAGCATCATCAATGACTACAATCTGAAATTTATTCCTACGATTTACGCCATTTGCCCGAATCGCGAAGTCACCCTGATTGGAAAGCAAACAACGGAAGTGCTCTATCAGCATGTTGCCAGTTGCGGACCGCTTGGTATCCATGAATCAGAAGCCCGTCCGTTTCAAGTTTTTGTAAATGCCAGTCATCAGTTGGAAATCCGCTTTTCAGGTGAAGCCATGGAAAAATCATCCATTCGCCTCATCGATTTGGTCGGTAAGGAAGTATTCAGTGGGAAATTTGCCCAAAACAAGGTACTTCTGCCAATTTCAGAAAGGCAAATGGGAGCTATGCTATTTGTTGAGGTACAGTTTGAGAACGGAGAAATACACACGAGCAAGGTTCTGCTACAATAACCTAGCGGTAAAGCTCATTTTGGTCATATTCCAGGTTCAGGATGTGCCCCTGTCCCTTGATCTCTTCCAGAATGACATGTTTGGATCTTTTTCGAAGCAAATCGGCGGTTTCTTTCATTGATTTTTTCCACTGTGGATCATCCTGATCTCCGTAACGGAGGTAAAAACTAATGCGCTTCCACTTTGGTGGCAATGCTTCCGTTGGCTGGTCCAAATATCCGGGAGTCACATATACCTTTGAAAATGTGCGAGGGAACCTTTTCAGAAGATGAAATGCAGCGATTCCACCATTGGAAGTCCCCGATAGAATCCAGCCTTTCTTTTTGGTTTTGTAGTGTTTTCGAAGCATGTTCATCATCAGGTCCCATTCCGCGTCATTCTGTTTGGCCATACTTTCATGTCCCGCTCCTACGGGCATCACTAACAAATGATTTCGAAATACATCATTCCGGAACCAGGCAGCATAACAATAGTCGACAATGGCTTCAGTCTGATTTCCACCTGAAAGTCCCAGAAAAACGGGATAAGACTTCTTTGGATCATAGTTTTCCGGAAGTCGAATCTTAAAACTTCGTTCCTGACCTTCAAATTCCAGCTTTTTATTCTCTATTTCTTTCAAAATCTCATTGGAGACCTGTAAGTTTTGTCCAAAAAAATTAAATGATAACAAAATGATTATCAAAAATTTAAATTTCTTCATATAAATTTTTAATTCAATATTCAATATCGAAGAGTCCGCACATCAGAATGTTGATCTAACAACTCAAATACTTCCTTCCATTCAGGTAAGGTATCGCTTTCAAAATAGAGTAAACGAATTTGTGCGGCCATTTGGGACGACTTTTTGGCTCCGTCTCTATGAAAACCCTCCCTTGCAAATTGCCTCATTTCTTCTTTGGAATTCCAGGCAGAAATCACGTAAAAATTGCGTAATCCCTTATTTGTCAGCTTGACAACTTGAATGCCTGATGAATCCTTCGCTTGTTTAGCAATTTGACTAGACATTCCCAGGAAACTAAATAATCTTGAAAGTTTCTTTAAGCGGAAATGGCCTACCGAAATAAACATGATTAATTAATACTGATTTTGACACTAATTTCTTCGCTTGCCGAAGACTTGAAGCGCAATTCGTAATCTCCTGTTTGAGTAGCCTGAAAGGTATATGTCTGAGACAATGACTCTGTTGCACTTGAACAGGTACAGCCATCATAGCGCGCCTCTACCTCAATCAAACGTTTATTGCCACTGATTTCTTCCATAAAACGACTAAAACTCCCGCAACTATTCAAAGACTTGAAATAAACGGTCACCGGGATATTCTCAAACACCTTTCCATTGGAAGGAGCAGTAACAGAAGTTACGTAAGCCGTTTGTTTTTCATGACATTCCTTCTCCTCCTTCTTACATGAACTCAGGAGGGCCATTACTAGCAGCGCATACAAAAGATATATCTTCTTAAAACTCATCGTCACTAAATTAGTCAAATTTCATCTTATTATTCTGGCTGTTTCAGGGAATCTAATAGCAACTGAAGTTTTTCGACTGTTACATGTTCCATGATCACGATCTTGAACCAGTTGGGCTTCGAATGGTTATCAGGAACCAAACCGAAACGGGAAGCCACTTCCACAGGTACATAATTTTGATCAATGGTAATGATATTGGAACAGGCATGCCTGTAAAAGACAATTCCCATCGATTGGAGTTGTTCACACATCCACTCAGCACGCTTCTGAAGGATAAATACCTTTTCTTGCCAACCGTAAGGACCATTTTTCATCAAAATCATCCAAACCGCCACAGAATTTGCCCCGGAACGACTTCCTATCAGTGTGAAATCCTGACCTTCGACATAACTAGCCTCCGCTGTATTTACATACTGAATATGCTCCTTGCGAATCAAAAAAATCCCCGTTCCATAGGGAGCCTGAGCCATTTTGTGCGCATCCAGTGTAAAGGAGGAAATTGCCGGATTTTCGAAACTAAGACGACTATCCGGATCCGTAAACGGGTAATAGAATCCTCCATAAGCACCATCCACATGCAACTTAAACTCACAACCAGACTCTTCAAGCACGGCAAGCATCGGATCAATTGGATCCACTGAACCAAACATAGTGGTCATCATGTTACAAACGACAATGAAGTACTTTCTTTGCTCTTGCTTCGCCTTCTCGACTGCCATTCGGATGTGCTCTTCTGACCATTCCCTGCTTCCTTCCGGAAAATCAATATGATAGAGGTCCAGTCCCAACAAATTAGCTGCTTTATTCATCGAATAGTGGCTGTCAACACTACACAATAGCGCAATTTCATCGCGACTCGCCTTTTGCGACTGCATGAAATAGTTTCGATAGACCCAAATGGCCTGAATATTTGCCTCAGTTCCTCCTGAAGCGACGTAACCATCAATTGTTCCTTGCTTCGCTTTTAAAATATCAACGGCACAAATTTCGATGAGTTCCCGTTCAATTTCCTGAGTGCCCCGAAAAAAGGATTCTGATTTCCCCAGCGTATGACAACCAATGTGATTTGGATTTTGAACCAGTGTAGAAATATATGGCGCATTGCTCAGAAAAGTAGCGTCCTGATTAAAGACTTTCTCATCCAGATAAGACGCCGGAATTCCTAAAATATTAGACTCCCGGTAATCTACATTTTCAGCTAATGCCTGGAAAACACGTTCTCTGATTTCCTGTGGTGATTTCTTCTTCCAATAGGTGTACATACACTCGTAATTTGATCGTCATGCAAAACAAGCGCAAAGATAGAGGCTACGGACAGAAAATCAAACTGATTTTAGAAGTGTATATTTTGCACAAAAGACCTCGGAATTGACTTGTTCGAACTAAAAAAATAATTTATTTTAGTAGCGACCTTTTACAATTTCTATGAAAAAAACCATTCTGCTGACATGTTGGGTCATCCTCATTTCATTCATCGGAAAATCCCAACCTGAACCTGCTTTTGTCAATTATGATGTTCAGCATGGGCTCCCCAGCTCGGAAGTCTATGATGCCCTCGAGGACGAAAACGGCTACATGTGGTTTGCCACAGACCGGGGTGTTGTTCGCTTTGATGGATATGAGTTTGAGCTTTATAATCAAGACAGAGGATTAAGCGACAACGTTGTCTTTAACCTTTACCGGGATTTTAAAAATCGAATTTGGATGCTGCCCTATAACCGGCAAATATGCTACCTGGAAGATGGAAAGATCAAAGAATACAAGTACAATCACATTCTAAAAAAACATCTAAGCAGACGTTTGAATTATTTCTTTTCCATTTATCTGGATCAGGATGAAAACCTGTTTTTGGGAACAAACTGCGATGGGCTACTAAAAATCGATCAGAAAGGAAAAATCAGCTCATTGTCCGATCACAATCGGGAATCCATCCAGGGAATTCTCCAAGTGGACAATCAATACCTCACCTATCGTAACACAACAGAAAGAGGGCTTCACACCAATGATGTTTACTTCAACGAACAAAAGATACAGGCATCCGAACGCCCTGGAATTCGGCTTAATTGTGAGGCTCTCAATCCAACATTAATTTGTTATAGCCTGTTAAAAGACGTTGTCATTTATGATATTGATGGACAACAGGTCCTCCATCGAATTCCTTTCTCAGAAAGGATCACCTCACTCACCAGGATCGGTCAGCAACTTTTCGTAGGAATACAACATGAAGGGCTTTACATCTTTGATATTGTTCAGGGAACACTCCATTTAAACCTTCATACCTTAAAAGGAAAAACCCCAGCCGGAAAGGTAACCAGGGATAAAGATGGTGGTTATTGGGTCGCTACCACAGAACATGGAATCTTCTATACTCCCAATTTGGAAGTTCGAAACTTAGATGTCACCAACGGTCTGCACCGGAATTATATCAAGGAAATAAGACGGTCCGGTGAGCAGCTACTCATCAACTACGGAGATCACATCGATCGGTGGGATGGAAATCGTGTTTCTGTGGAGACAACATCACTGGACATTGAATCCGGATCCGTAAATAAATACTTTGATGTCCGGGAAGAAAACTGCCATATATACAGTGGCCTCAAAAAGGTCATAAATGTCTGCAGCAAAACGATCTACCCTTACAAAAGAAGTACGGGAACTACCGGAGTAAGACAGTTTGGAAAGAGCTGGCTGATCTTTCATAAATCATGTTATTCCCTATTCAAAAATGGAAAATCAAGTCTTCACTTTCTGGATCCGGCCATCGGTCAGGTCGAAGATGTTTTGATTTTGGATACCAATCATTTTTTAATCGGTGCCCACAACGGTCTTTTTGAGTTAAACGGGAAGCATTTAAAGCGCTTCGCCACTGAACATCAGTCCCTGGGTTCCCGAATCGTGCGATTGGTTCGAAGCTCAAAACATGGAATCATTTGTGCTACGAGGGGAAATGGGATGCTACTCCTAAAAAAAGGAAAGCTTCGGCAAATCGGAAAAAAGGAAGGATTAATCTCCAACGACTTAACCGATCTTTTTGTAGATCAGGATCATCATATTTGGATCGCCAGTAACCTCGGACTTCAAAAAATCGATGCCAATGATTTTCAAAAAATTGACTACTACTCGAGCAAAGATGGTTTCATCTCCAATGAGATCACCAGCATTGAAATGATCGGGAACAGACTCTATGCAGCTACAAAGCGAGGCCTCTCGATCGTTGATTTGCATCATTTCCACCCCAAAAAACATGATTCCCACATAAAAATCACTCGAGTGGCTCTCAATGGAAAAGAGACAGGAAGCAAAATTATCAACGTTTATCCTGAAGATCATTACCTCGATCTCTCTTTTCTCTCAATCAACTACGCAGCGCCGCACCAGGTCGAATACCGCTATCAGATAGGTGATCATGAAGAATGGCATTATACGAGGGAACAAAAAATCAAAATAGAGAACTTTCCCGAAGCCGGAACCTATTTTATCAGGATTTTTGCACGCAATCTACCAGATGGCGACTGGAGCCCTTTACCTGCCGTTGCTCAGTTGATCGTTCACCCTCCCTTCTATCAGACATGGACTTTCCGAATTGCCATTGTCACCATAATCATTCTAATTATTTATGGTGGTTTTAAACTTAAGCTTTTTCGATACGACCGACATGTACAACAGGAATTACTCAATCGGATTCTCAAAAAAATGGGAAGAAAATCTTATTTGATCATTAGCATCAACAAGAAAAGAATCCGAATTGACCAATCGAAAATCAAATACATACAATCCTTCAAAGACTATTGCGAAATCCACACGGAGGGAGAAAAATACCTGCATCGATCCACCATGAAAAAAATGGAAGAGCAACTTCCCTCCTTTGCTTTTATTCGAGTGCATCGGTCCTTCTTGGTCAGAAAAGACAAAATCGATGCTATTTCCAGAGATCATTTGATCATTGAGCAGACAAATATTCCGATCGGAAAAACATATCGAGAAGATCTAAAGCATCTTGAAAATCAATTCTCACGAATGAACCTATGATTTTTCTCGCTAGGAACTTCTCTTTTCGTTTTCTTTCGTCGCAAAAACGAATTCGTTCATCTCAAACAAGCCATTTTTATTGGTTTCAACCGTTACCCTAGACTAATTTTGAGTTGTTATTCAAAAAGCACACAACTTAAAACGGGTAGTATGATATCAATGAAAAAAAAGACTCTATTCTTTCTCCTGAGTACCGCATGCATCGGAAGCATCTATGCACAAAACGGAAATGGAAATTCCGGGAATGCCGGAATCAATAATTCATGGAAGTTGAATGGAAATGAATCCACAGACCCCAGCTCGCAGTATCTGGGAACTTCAGACAACCAAAGCCTCGTATTTCGAACGAATGCTCTGGAACGTTTACGCATTCTTAGTTCTGGATACGTCGGAATTGGGACTACTACCCCAAGCGTTCCCCTGGAAGTTGCGGGGAACATCTACCTTAATAAGGCACTTGCGCAAAACCATTTGTTCGCTTTCAACAATGATCCCACCAAAAAATCTATCATTCAGGTACTCAATGGGAACGGAATGCTTCCGAAAAGCATTGGAATCAGAGCCTGGGGGAGCAATATGTCAACAGATGGAATGGAAGAAGCCGGACAGGGAGGAATCCTCACTCAGAATATGCGAATGAACATCGGTACCTATACTGAGCATGCGCTTTCATTCTGGACAAATAACGTCAAACGTATGACAATCAGCGCTTCTGGACAAGTTGGAATTGGCACGAATACTCCGGGGGCACAACTTACGGTTGTCGGTACGATTGAAAGTACCTCAGGTGGGATTAAGTTCCCAGATGGAAGTGTACAGACGAGTGCATACATTGCTTCTAATCAATTGGGTACCCAAAACAATCCTTATGATCGGTTTTTTGTGACAGATTTTGTAAAAGTTGGTCAAAACTCATTATATCTGGGTTCAAACAGTACGGGAAGCACACCCGGAACCGGAGAATACATCTATACTACCTCCGCTCCATTAGTAATCAATGAGGATCTGGCAGGTCAGGCAAATTATGGCAATGTCCAAAACACCGTTATCAATCCCAATGGAGGAAACGTCGGAATTGGACAACGCGATCCGAAAGCGCTTCTTGATCTTCATTTGAGTCAAGACTATATGTCCGGTTCTGCTTACGGTCATCGTATTTCCTACAACAACGCTCCCCTTCCTCTTGGGGGAACTCCATTGCAGAACAGCAGTATTTTTGAAATTACACAATCCAATTCGGGAAATACTGATTTCATTGTTAAGCGCAGAAATCAGGGAACTGCCTTTGTCGGTCTTGGTACGAATGCCCCAAGACATAAACTCCATGTGACTAATGGAAATTTATTGCTAGAAGGTTCTGCTTCGAGTGGAAATCTGCTTTTTGGAAAAACGACAGGAGCACCAAACGGTGAATGGGCATTCACTTATGATGATGTGAATCATGGTTTAGAGATTTTTAAGCCAATTGGTGCAGTTATTCAGGGACATCTACCAAACGCACTTTTCATGAGCGACAGAGGTGGTTATATTGGTCTGGGAACGGACAAGCCAATTGATGCGCTTCATATCAAAGGAGGAGGGATTTTTGTAGACAACGGACACAATGGTGTTTCTTTCAATGATGGGTCAGAAATTGACGATGATGTGTTAGGACAGTATCGCATCACTTATTTGGGAGGCATTCATAATGCTCTTTACATTGGCAAACCTGAAAACAGTACGGACAACAAAGGGGACCTTTTATCCAAACCTCAGCATGTGATGATCATGGATGACGATGGAAAGGTTGGAATCGGAGTACACCCGAATGAAAACAACCAGGAAGGTTATCGTCTAAACGTTCTTGATGGCATCAGAACAGAAAAAGTCAAAGTCCAATTAGAGAACCAATGGGCAGACTACGTTTTTGATGAAAACTATGAGCTCAAATCCCTGGAAGATGTTGAACAGTTTATCAAAACACACAAGCATCTTCCTGGTGTTCCTTCAGCAAAACAAGTTGATCAGGAAGGAGTTGAATTGGGTGACATGACACGCATTCTCATGGAGAAAGTTGAAGAATTGACTTTGCACATGATCGAACTCAAAAAAGAGAATGAAGAGCTTAAGAAGTTGGTTAAGAAACAATAAACGTTATGATTGAAGCAAAAAATATACATCTGAAGCCCATCCTTCTTTTGACTTTCGTCATCAACTGCTGGCTCCCTAAATTGGGATACTCCCAGGCACTGGAAGCAGGATATAGAGCAAAGCATCAAAATATTTATTGGTACTATCGGTATCGTCTTCGGGAGGCATTCACAATCATTGGAGATGATGAAGGAAATTGTATTCCGATTGTCGAACGAAATGATGGTGCCACATCGAATTCAAGTAATCATACTAAAGCAACCTATGCTTCCGAAACATTGGTCCAACTCGGTTGGTATTTAGGCGTACTGGCTACTGAATATCGCCTGTTAAAAAACAATCAGGAATGGGTTGGTTTGGAACAAACCAAAACGGAATTGTATCATGCCCTGAAGACTGTACATCGTATGGATTATTATGGTACCTGTAACTGGAGTGGACTTGACTGGAATAGCGGAACTTGTGGAGATGCCAATCCCAATCCTATCCATGGAGCCTGTCAATTGGATGGTTTTTTGGTTCGTCATGATGTCCCGGAAAACTATTACACCGCCAGTCAATCGAACAGAATGAAAATCAATAGTCACAATGACTTTTTTAATATGGCCGGTATTTCGGATCGAAGATATGATGATCGCTATTATCCATCTAGCAATGACTCGGATATTCACTTAATTATGGGACTCTATTTGGTTTACAAGTTATGTAATGATGAAACCAATGGTTCAGATATAGATGGCAACAACATCCAGGGGGCCCCATACCTCAGATTTAGTACAAGGGCCAAAGAGCAGATTGCCCGAATTATTCGCTACATCGCGTATCATAATTGGAGACTGGAAAGACCTGACGGAGAAGATGTTCCAGAAGGGTGTAATGCCTATGCCTGGGCTCGTCCATACCACGTTATTCTTCAGGATATTGGCTATTCAATCCCATCGTATCAAAACCCAAGCATCGGACAGCGACTTGCTTGGCAATCCATGAAAGATCAGATCAACCCTGCGGTTGGAACCAACGACAATGCGCATATGGCCCTGACTCTCGCTGCTTTATCTGACAGCTGGGTGAATGCGATCCAAAACAACGTAACAAGAGATCACATCGTCAATTTGTCGGAGGCCCACAATTGGGGGGATTTCTATCCACTATTGCATTCTGTTCTTTATCCGGGAAGTTTCAATTCGAATGAGGAAGGAAAAGTAGAAGCCTCATTAAATAGAAGTTTTGCAACCGTCCCATGCACAGGCCCTCGATTTTACGGAGCTCACACGGGAATTCCCCCCTGGAGAGCATCACGAAGATATGTTCAGGACGAAGAGTATCAGGAACACGGGAATGATGTTAATCGAGGAAACTATGCCGGATTGGACTATATGCTTCTTCATAACTTATATCGACTGAAATCGGGACTTAATCTCCAATACTACGAAGATCATATTAACCGCCTGGCAGACTGGACATTCACCCCTGCGCCAAATGCCGCTGACCCCACTCAGGTACTTGGTTTTGAATCCGTCACCGCCAGCACACCGATCTGGACCGGTCGGGTGATTGAGATGAAAGGTGGTTTTTGTGTCGATCTAATCCCGGGATTTGAAATTGAAGCAGGAGCCGATGTACTTATCCATACCGGAAAATTCGACTGCGACCAGAGCTTTGGCTACCGCAGTTCTTCAAACAATATCGAGAGCAATGCCTCCAGATCCCTACAAGCCTTTGAAAATTATGAGCTCCAATCTTTTGAAGAATCAGACCTCAAAACAAATTCTGAAATTCTCTCAGATGAGGAATTCCAGCTATATCCAAACCCGAATGAAGGCAGCTTCTATATTCAACGGACCGATTTTTCTGAGGTGACTGCATTCGAAGTTACAAACCTTATGGGGCAAATAGTTCATGAAGGTGTCCTTACCCAGGAAAAGGAAAGCATAAAACTCGATGACCATCTCTCCGGTATTTACCTGGTCAAAATATACGCTAAGAATGAGCTTCGGACTTTTAGAATGTGGATCAAATAAGGAAAGGGCCTAGACACTCAACACCCTGGTCGAATACTTGATTTCTTCCAGTACAATCTGACTTTCAATATCTCCGATATTTTCGATGGCGGCGACCTCATTGACCAGGAAGTCTCTGAACTCGCGAATTGTCGCGAAACGAACCTTTGCCAGGAAATCATAACTTCCTGAAGTGTAATAGAATTCTGAAACCGCTTTTAACTGAGACATTTGGCTAACAAACAACTCTCTCTTTGCAGCCTGATGATCTTTGATCGTAATATTCATGAAGACGAGAATACTTTTCCCCAGTAAATCGGCATCCAGCAGTGCAACGTATTGACGGATGATCCCCTGCTGTTTCATTTTTTTAATCCGCTCATAAATTGGCGTACTCGTCAGAGACAGTTTTTCGGCTAGTTCCTTCGCTGTTATGGCAGCATCCTCCTGGAGAATTTCAAGGATTTTATAATCTAAAGCATCCATTTTTAGTGAAATTTTCTTTTTATCAGTTCAAAAATATTTTTTTTTACTAAATATCACATATAATCCGAAAAGTATTTCTTTTTGTTTGAAATTTACCCCAAAAAAGGTGTTGCTATGAACCGCGTAATCAGAGATTTTTCAAGGCTTTCAAAAGATCAGCAATCCATCTTACTTGAAGGCTATGCGGAAGGAGGTCTGGAAAGAACTTCGTTCCCCTATAAAGGATCATTGTGTGACGGACTTATTCTGAAAGAAGATGAGGTGATTTACCTTGTTCCAATCAGGTCGATTCAGGAACACTCCCAACAAGAGGAGGAACTGGATGAGGAATTGAATTCCAAAGACGATGATATGGGGCTCATGGATGACGACATCGAATCTGATGATGATTCCGATGACGACATGGATTAAGGAATGTTCCCATGAAACTTTTATTTGTTGAGGACGACAAGGACCTGATACGATCCCTGTTGTTTTATTTCCACGACCTTGGATACATTTGCGAAAAAGCCGGACGCATTCAGGAGGCGGAGGAAAAACTGTTTTTATACGAATATGATTGTCTGATCATCGACCTTGGACTCCCTGACGGGAACGCACTGGATTTGCTGGAAAGTTTAAAAAATTCACGGGAAGATGTCGGTATTCTTGTGCTGTCCGCTTCTTCGAACCTGGACAATAAAGTCAAGGCACTGGAACTGGGGGCAGATGATTATTTGACCAAACCCTTTCACCTTTCCGAATTGAACGCCCGAATTCGATCCATTATCAGACGAAAAAAACAACATGGTAAGAGTGTCCTGAACGTACATGAAATTGAAATTGATACAGATTCAAACAGGGTCAGTGTCCACGAAAACGAAATCAAACTCACCAAAAAAGAGTACGATCTCCTCCTCTATTTTGTATTTAACCGAAACAAGGTCCTTTCCAAATCCTCTATTTCAGAACATTTATGGGGGGACTTCATGGACCAATCTGACCGCCACGACGCCGTCTACAGCCATGTCAAAAATCTGAAGAAAAAACTTAGTGACAAGGGCTCCAAGGATTACATTCAGTCACTATACAGCGTTGGCTACATTTTTAAGGACCTCTAACTCCATTCTTATGAAAACATCCGAATCCGGAAAAGGTGAACTCGAGAAAAGACAACAATACATCGAGCACCTTTCCCATGAGATCATGACTCCACTTGCCATCATCAAAAGCAAAGCGGAACTTCTACTCCAAAGCCCTGCTTTACGAGAAGAGGACTTACTGAACACGGCCGCCATCATTGAAACGGTAGATCGTCTCACCAGTATCAATAAAGGTTTGATTCTCCTCTCCAAAATTCATCAGGGAATCTACATTGACCGGGAACAAATATCCGTTGTTCCCCTGATCCAAAAAATGATCCAAATGCTCAATCCCATTGCCGAAAGCAAGAACATCCAGATTGAGATCACCTCAGAATTGAGCCTGACCATTGAAACCAACAAAACGCTGTTCGAAATTTTGATTCTCAATACCCTCAAAAATGCCCTGATTCATAATATCCAGGATGGCACACTTAAAATTTGGATTTCCAATGATGGAATTTCCTTTGAAAACACTGGTTTGATAGGAAAAAAAGAGATTAAAGAACTTTTCAAACGCTTTGTTTCGGGAGCTGCATCTCCAGATTCAATTGGTCTCGGACTATCAATCATGAAACAAATTTGTGAGCAACTGGATTACCAGTTGGACTACAAACGATCTGGTCATATTCATCGCTTGAACATTACCTTTTAAGGACTTCAGTTTTTCTACAGAATTGCTCCCAAATCGCTACAGGATTTCACGCTAATTTCGCTTCAAATTCAATTATTAAATGAAATGAAAACAAAAGCAATTTTCTATGTGGCCTTTCTTTCGGGGGCAATTTTCTTTACAGGAACTTCGATGACTACTTTGAAGAATTCTTCGAAAACCGAAATGTCAGCCGAAGAAAATATTCTGAACGCAACTTACAAGGGAATCACCGAAGAAGGGCTGTACCTTTTTCAGGATGACTCCAGAAAAGAACACCATTTTGACGATTACAGCGAAGAAATCGGTGGTGATCTTTACAACGATGAGTTGATCGGAAAGAAATTCAAAGTGACATGGGTTCAGGAGAAGTTTGAAGAATATGATGACGATGACAACCCGACTGGAAAATATTTGACTATTCGGAAAATCACCAAGCTTGAAAAGCTGAAATAAGTTCACCATGATCCACCCTTCAACGAGATTGGAATACATCTCCAGATTGAAAGGCTACGGTGTCATTGCTACCCAGTTTATTCCTAAAGGGACGGTTACCTGGGTGCAAGACAAGCTGGATCGAGAATTCACTCCCGATGAGTTTGACGCTCTCGGGAGTGTTTACACCGAACTGGCTGATACATATACCTTTCGAAATCAGTGGGGCAATCACATTTTGTGCTGGGACCACGGCAAATACGTTAACCATAGTTTTAACTCCAATTGTCTTTCAACTCCCTACAACTTCGAGATTGCTATCCGCGATATTCTTCCTGGAGAAGAGCTCACGGATGACTACGGTTATTTAAACCTACTGGAACCATTTGAACCTATGGATGAGGGACATGAGCGCAAAATTGTTTATCCGGACGATCCTTTAAGAATGTATCGTCAATGGGACCTTGATTTAAGCCAGGCTTTTGCTCTGATTCCCCAGGTGGAACAGAAACTGGCTCCTTTCTTCTCGGAAGAAATACAAATCAAGATTCATCGGATACTCAATGGTGAAGATGCACTGGATTCGACTTTGGAGTGCTATTTTGACCCTTACAAAGCAACTGCTTCCTAAGTCCATTTTTCTACAACTCAGAGCTGTCGATTTTACAATTGACAGCTTTGTTGTTTTAGGAAGTTTTCCGGTAATTCAGGACGGCCCAAAAATTAACGAATACCGCCATTCCCCCAATCACCGCGAGATGCGACCATACATCCCTTAGTCCACTCCCCTTTAGCACCACCATCCGCATCACGTCTATGAAGTAAGTTAATGGATTGATTCGTGCAATCCACTGTGCCCACTCCGGCATACTCTCAATGGGGGTAAAAAGTCCGCTCATCAGGTTAAACACCATGAGAAAAAAGAAAATAATCGAAATGGCCTGCTGCTGCGTTTCCGAATAAGTAGATACTAATAGACCAAAACCCAGCACAGCGATCAGATATACGGCTAAAAAGGCATACAACAGGAGCAAGTTTCCTTCCGGGATAATTCCGTAAAGAATTCTTGAAATTAAAAGCCCTATACTGAACACCAACATTCCAATGATCCAGAAAGGAATTAATTTTCCCAATATAAACTGGTACTTCCTGATTGGAGTCACATTGATCTGTTCGATGGTGCCTATTTCCTTTTCTTTCACAATGTTCAGGGCACTCATCATCCCTCCGACCATCGTTACCAACATCACCAAAATTCCTGGAACCATGAATACCTGATAGTTCATTGCCGGATTGAACCAGTTGGAGGACGTGATTTCAATTCCACCGGCAGGACCACCGCCATTCAACCACTCTGTCCTCAGTTTCCCATTGTAATCGCGAATGACACTCCCCAAATAGGCACTTCCAACAATCGCCTTGGTTCCATTGATCGCGTTGGCCACCATTAAAAGTTTCTGGTGACTCTCCCGAACCATTTTCTTTTCGAAACCAGTGGGAATTTGTAGCAAAATATCGGCTTCGTCCCGCTCTACAAAGGCCATGGCCTGCTCATAGGAACTAGTGTTTTCCTTCACCACAAAATATCCTGATGCTGAAATTTTCGAAACCAACTCCCGGGAAAATCCAGAACGATCTGTATCTACCACGACCAGTGAAATATTCTTGATCTCATAATTTGCTGCCCAGGGTAAAACAATCAACTGAAGCAGAGGAGCCACGAATATCACCTTCAAGAGTAATGAGTTCCTGAAAATCTGGCGAAATTCCTTTTTCAATATGATCCGAAGCGTTTTCATTCCAGTCTGATTTTAAATTTGCGCAGGCTAATCACAAACAAAAGAAGCGTCATTCCAGCCAGAATCAGTGTTTCCTTCCAAACTGCTTCGATCCCAAGGCCCTTAATCATAATTGATTTCACGATGATGAAAAACCACTTGGAGGGTACAATGTTTGAAATCACCTGGAGTGGCATGGGCATATTTTCGATGGGGAACATAAAGCCACTCAATAACAAAGTCGGTAACATGGTGGCCATCAGCGAAATGAACATGGCTGTTTGCTGGGTTTTGGAAAGCACCGAAATCAGGAGCCCTAGCGAAAGAGAAGTCAGAATAAACAATAAACTTTCCACATATAACAGGAACAGACTCCCTTTTACGGGTAATTCCAGGAAAAAATAACTCAAGAGCAAAATGGCTGTGACATTCAGAATCGAAATAATCACGTAGGGAGCAAATTTTGCGAGCACAATCCATAATGGCTTGAATGGAGACACCAACAGGATTTCCATCGTTCCCAATTCTTTTTCGCGCACAATGGAAATGGAAGTCATCATCACTCCCACCAACAGCATGATCATGGCCATAATTCCTGGGATAAAGGTGTATTCTCCCTTTAATTGTGGGTTGTATAGCATTTTTATTTCTGGTTCGATGACCCAGGGCATACTTGTCGCTCCTAACAATTCACGCTGGTACTCTGTCACAATATTCGTCAGGTAATTATTAATGGTCGTCGCTGTGTTGACATCCGAAGCATCTGCTATAATCTGCAATTGCGCCTTATTCTCCCGAAGCAAATGTTCCGAAAAGTCTGGTTCAAAAATCACAACAGCCCGGACCTTCCCACTTTGAAAGGCCTCCAATATTTCCTCATGCCCCCTGATGTTTCGCTCAATCTCAAAATAATCACTAGAAGCTATTTTGTGAATGATTTCCCGGCTTGCATCATCCTTTGATCGATCCAAAATTGCAATATTGGAGTTTTTCACCTCGGTTGAAAGAGCAAAACCAAAAAGAATGATTTGCACGATGGGCAAACCAAAAAGCAACAGCAAGGTTTTATGGTCACGGAATACGTGATAAAATTCTTTCGCTATAAATGCTCTTAACTGCTTCATCGTTAATTGTCTGATCTTTTTGCCTGACGTGCCAAAATCTGGAAAACTTCGTCCATTGAAGTGACTCCGAAATGTTGCTTCAGTTTAAACGGACTGTCCATGGCTTCAATCACTCCATCCACCATGATCGAGATCCGATCACAATATTCTGCTTCATCCATGTAGTGGGTGGTAATAAACACGGTGATCCCCTTGTCCGATGCATCATAAATCAAGTCCCAGAACTGTCTTCTCGTCACCGGATCCACTCCACTTGTGGGCTCATCCAGGAATACCAGTTTTGGCTCATGCAAGATTGCTACTGAAAAAGCCAGTTTCTGCTTCCATCCCAAAGGCAAATCTCTCACCAACTTATCCGCTTCCTTTTCCAGTCCCAACTTCTCAATCATTTCCTTTCCCCTTCGCTCAATTTCTTGCTTCGACAGGCCATAAATTCCGGAGAAAAAATGGATATTCTCCCGAACCGTTAAATCTTCATAAAGCGAAAACTTCTGGCTCATATAGCCAATATTCTGTTTGATTTTTTCCGGAAACTTATACACATCAAAGCCTGCCACCAACGCTTCTCCGGAACTCGGTATGGAAAGTCCTGACAACATTCTCATTGCCGTCGTTTTTCCAGCGCCGTTTGCTCCTAAAAAACCAAAAATTTCGCCGCTTTCTACTTCAAAACTGATTTTGTTCACAGCAATGAAATCTCCAAAACGTTTCTCCAGATTCCTGGCATAGATCACTTTCTCTCGCTCCATTTTCTATTCCTGATTTAATAATCGAATGAAGCAGTCCTCAATGGTTGGAGCACACTCCTCCATCACCAATTGCTCATGGCCCTGAACTAGCAGCTCCTGTTTCAAAGCCTCTAACACCTCTTTCGAGTCATTGCTGGTACGCAGATGTAAATATTCTCCAAATGAGTAGGTATCCACTACCTGGGGATGTTTTCGCAAATCTTTCAGTAAACGATGTTTTTGTTCCGATTTGGCCTGGTACAACTTCCCGGAAAAAGATCGAACCAATTGCTCCGGGCTATCCATGGCTAAAATACTTCCCTGTTGCATTAAGGCGATTCGATCACAACGTACTGCTTCGTCCATATATGGAGTGGATACTAACATCGTAATTCCATGCTTTTTCAATTGATCCAACATTTGCCAAAACTCCTTCCTGGAAACAGCATCCACGCCCGTTGTCGGTTCATCCAGGAAAAGCACCTCCGGTTTATGAATCAGGGCACAGCAGAGTGCCAGTTTTTGTTTCATTCCTCCAGATAACTTTCCGGCCCGACGATCCTTAAAAGGTTCTATCTGCTCGTAGATATCCCGAATCATATCATAATTTTCCTCGATGGTCGTTTTAAATACAGTGGCAAAAAAATGTAGGTTCTCCGCCACAGTCAAATCCTGATAAAGGGAAAATCTTCCGGGCATATACCCCACTCGCTTTCGAATCTCATTGTAATCTTCCACCACATCGTAGCCATTCACACTGGCTCGACCACTATCTGCCAAAATCAGCGTGGTTAGAATCCTGAAAATGGTCGTTTTCCCGGCGCCATCCGGACCAATCAGCCCAAAAAGTTCACCTTCGTTTACCTTCAGTGAAAAATCCTTCACAGCGGTAACACCACCGTCCTGATAGGTTTTGACTATATGTTCGAGTTCTACTGCTGACATACTACCAAATCACTTCACCATACATCCCGATCTTCAGGTAACCGTCGTTTTTAACGCTTATTTTTACAGCATAGACCATGTTGGCCCGTTCATCTTTCGTTTGAATGCTTTTGGGCGTAAATTCCGCTTGAGCGCTGATCCAGGTAATTTTTCCCTGATACTTTCGGTACGCCTTTGCCCCTTCATCCACCCGGACCTGTACCTGATCATTTAATTTCAGGTGGGACAATTGATCTCCTGTTACATACGCCCTAAGAATCATGGTTGACAAATCAGCCAGTTTGTAGATCGGTTTTCCGGGGGCTACAACTTCATTCTCCATGGCGTACTGACTTAGCACAGTTCCTGTGAGTGGACTTTTTAAGCGGCACTTTTCCAACTGATCATCTAACTCTTCCATTTGAATTCTCAGCGGATGACTTTCCATCGCAATACTAGATGTTTGCGTGTTCAAATTACTCTGTACGGAGGCCATTTGTTTATTGATCACGGCGATCTGGGTGTTCACATCATCCAACTGCTTCTGGGTGGCCGCTTCCGCTTTCATCAAATTCTCAATCCTTTTTCGTTCCCTCTCCAGGGCCTTCAACTGCTCCCTAAATGAGGCCAATTGGGATTCAATATCAGGACTACGACTCAATACGGCCTGAATTTGTGCTTCCAGTCGCTTCTTTTTCAAATAGAGCTGAGTACTATCTACGACCCCGACCAGAGTTCCTTTTTCCAAACGTTGTCCTTCCTTCAGATTCAGGGAGATCAATTTCCCCGGAACCTCTGAGGAGATCAGGTATTCATCTGCTTCAAACATTCCTGAAGCATCGTATGCTTCCTGATCATTTCCACACGCTGTCAAGAGCAGTAGTGCAGCGCCAAAAAATATAGTCTTATACCTCATTTTCAATTATTTAAACAAACTTCCATTGATATATTGATAATTCACCTCCGTCAACGACAACTGAATCCGCATCATCTCCAACTCCATGCGCACCTGCTTTTCCGAGATGACAGCTTCCAGATAATCTGCTTCGCGAATCGTCCCTTCCTTTAATCTGGCATCTTCAATTTTTCGGAGTTGCTCCTGGATTTTCAGTTCTTCTTCCAAACTCTCCATGCTTCGTTTTAACTGCTTTGATTTCGCACTTTGCTCCAGTAATTTCATTTCGAAATTTCGCATGGTGTTCTCTTTTTCTTTTTCCAGCATCGCACGCTGCAATTCCAATATTGATTTTTTTCGACCGGCATCTCCCCAATCCACTAAGCTCCAGGTAAGGCTAGCACCGAATATATAGTAAGGACTTACCGCATTATCGAAGAAATTAAAGGGATTCGGGTAGCCCACACCTCCCCTGGCAAAAGCACCTATTTTAGGTTTTTTGGCACTTTCAATCCACTTCGAAGAAACCTCCATTTTTTCCTGCTGCAACTCCAACATTCGCAATTCAGGACGTTCCACACTCACCACCGCAGGCTTTTCAAGCACAGGTAAGGAAAAATATGTTTCGCTTCCCAGCGGACGCCCAATCAAGGTTTCCATTAACTCCAAACTAACCTGGAATTGCTCATTGACTTCCCGAATAGCTCTTTTTAGCTTCAATAATTCAGCTTTCAATCGTAGCTCACCAGAAAGATCGGCCACTCCCTCTTCTCTCAAGGAATGAAGCAATTTCATCCTGCTATCCAGCAAACTTTCTGTCAGTTTCATGATCTCCTTTTGCTTTTGCAAGGTCAAAAAGGCAAAGTAGAGCCGGATCACATGTTCTTCCAGTTGTTTTTCTCCAATCTTTATTTTCTGCTGTCCAATTTCCGTTTCTTTGAGATCAATTTCCTTCCCGACCTTACTCATTCCACCATCATAGATCGTTTGATTCAATTCGGCATACAGTTGGTAACGATCCCTTGGAAGATCCAATTGAAGACTTTGCCCCGGAATGGAAATGGCCAACTCCGGGACATCCGATTGATAGGATGCATTCGCATGCAAGGCTATTTTAGGCAGCCAATTCCTTTCCCAGGATCGAATTTTCTCGCTTAACATCTGATCGTATAATGCTTGCTGAGCTTGCAGCGGGAAGTTTTTCCTGGTTCGCTCAAAACAAGTCTCCAAATTCAGGGTGTCAGCATGTGAAATACGGCCAAGCATCAGCAGGACCACGACTGAGAGGATTCTGAAATAAACTATTCTAACGTTCTTCATATTTTATGGTCTTAAGGCATCATGCACAAAGGCTTTCACCTGTTGTCTTCTTTCTTCCATGAAAGCTTGATATTCCTCCTCGCTCAGAGCCACCAGGGATTTTAGCACAGGTTTGGCAACTACAGGAAAAATGACCAGTGAAATAATATTTACCAGTAATTGTCTCGCGTCAATCGGTTTTAAGTGGCCCAAATCGACTTCTGACTGGATCGCTTGTTGAAAATTGCTGAAGGTGAGCTTCACCACTTCGTCAAAGTGTTTGCTCACAAAATCATCCGCATTATTATTCAATTCGTTCAACACAAAACGTGGCAGATTCGGGTTCTTGAGGACCATATCCATATACTGATCGACCAGCGCATCAATTTTAGACTGAATCGGAGCATCCCCTTCCAAAATGACCTGGATGCGCGAAATCATCTTGTTCTTTGCCACACTAAATATGGACTCAAAAAGTTTCGCCTTTGACTTGTAGTAATAATGTAACAAGCCTTTATTGATCCCTGCCCGGTCGGCAATCTCTCTCATTCGTGCACCAAAATATCCTTTCTCATGAAAGACCTCTTCTGCAGCATCAATGATCTTTTCCTCCGTTGACTTTACTTCTTTATCTGTCATTTAATCCCTTTTTACCCAAATGGGTAATCGCAAGGTATGCATTATTTTTGACCAAATGGGTAAATTCCCATTTTTTAACAGTTCATCAGGAACTTAACAGCCCTCTTTGGAACTTGTCTAATAGGTTTTCTTGAGAAACATAAGACTTGATCTGTTTCCTGCTCAGATGAATTTCGTACAATGTGTTTGAAATTAATGTTCTCAAACCTTTATTTTGAAACACTCCAATGAGTTGCAACTACTTCCTGGGCAGATTCACTTTTGTCCCGTTTCTCGGATATAGGGAATTTACGGCATGAAGTGTAGGCTATGTCATAAACCGATTATTCTCCCCATTCCTTTTGGAATTTAGCTTTGAGCGAGTCGATGATAAAATCTTCCTCTATTTTAGTAATCATAAAAGATTTTTTACCTGCATCTTTTATTGACGCACCTACATGGTAATACTCCTTATTGTCAATAACAATAAATCTGTCATGAAACGCGGACGATGATTTTACCTCTAGATTTCTATGTTGCGCATTAAAGGCTTTAACAAACAATTCAATTCTGCCATCAATTGATTTTTTATCTGTTAGAATTTTGACTTTAACCGAATCATGCTTTTTAGAGAAAAACTTAAGGGTATTTTCATCGATATAACCATCAATTAGGACAATTTCCTTTTTCGCTTTGGATATTTTTTCTGATAGATCAATTACAGCGTCAAAGTGCTTACCATCCTCATAGAACTTTCCGTTGTCCAACTGCTCCGATCTCTTTAGATTATCATCAATTTTTAAGAGCATTTCAATGAGCCTATTCCGAACAATGGCCATTATTTGAGTAAATGTGCTGAAAGAAAATTCGAAATAACCCGATTTTAAAAACCAACCATTACTTTCATCTGCTTTTAAATACTTCCGAGCAAAATCCAATTGACCTTGACTAAATTCTACCATTAAAGTTTTTGTATCGGTTATTTTGTAGAATTCTTCCATTTCCGGAACAGAATTAAATATGGGCCGATCTAAAAAATCTTCTGGGTCAATATCTGCCCGTTTTAGCAGTTGGTAGTAGTGTAATTCTTGATGTTGAATGATTCCTGAAAATTGATTCTGAAAAATCCCCTTTGTATTTGCTTTGAACTGCCGATAACTTGGAAAGTTCTCTGTATCAAAATCTCCCTCAAGTTCACTCGTGATAAACTTATTTAATTCATCATCTTTCAGTTTGATGCTTACTTTTTTAGCCCTAGTTAAAGACTTTGAAAGTTTCACATCATCATTCGATAAATCAGAAATGAGATCATCTAATAGCTCTAATAATTCCAATCTATCCTTTTGTGTCATCTTCTATGGTTTATAACGGTTTGGCTATGCGCAGTGTCCCGAAGGGCATTGCGTATAGGTATTGTTAGCAGATGTAAGTTTATTCATTTCCTTGATATTCAAAGCAGGTTAGGCAAGTCTCTTCACCGTCATAGTCGTGTATTAAATTCCCCTTACATTTTTTTTCTTTACAATCTATTCTGATTACATTAAACTCTGCGTCACAATTAATACAATGAATGTTCGTTGAGTTAGGTTTGTTTGGTTTTAGAAATGCCCATTTGCTCTCCAAATAACCAAAGTCTCCGTCAATTGTCCTTTTGCACTGTGGACAAAAATATGCCCTTCCTAAAATGTCAGTGCTTAAGTATTTATTGAGTTTCTTTTTACCTAAAATATCTAGCGCAAAATCTAAATGTTTATAAGCCACTGCATATTCAATGTCCCAGTCAAAATAACCAAAAAGTGGGTTTTCATAGTTAAAATTTCTTGTCTCTAAAAACCATGCATCTTTCCCAAAACAATAAGTGTATGCATGTAGTATATGGTCTACAAGTTCTTTAGCCTTAATTGATACTTTGTTTGCACCATGAATGGCTTCATTTCGCTTTTGTCTGACTGTTTCAATAAACTCAATGAATTCTTCAGAGACTTTATTTTCTGAAACCGCACAAAAAGTTGTCAGAAGTGCTTCGCCTGAAATTGTATACAAACTGTCAAACTCTTTGTCAGCTCTTGATGGTAATGTAGGCCAATCTGTTCTTGTCTTTTCAATTAACAAAAGTGGGGTCGTTTTGCAAATTGCGGACTTCATATAAGTTTCTATACCTTGGTGTAATAGAATTAAAGACGTCCTTAAGGTTCCAGAATTGTGCTCCCAAATTTGTTCCAATGAAACTTCTTCTCTTATTACGTCATCATATTCATTATAATTGTCATATACTTTAAAGAGCAGGTTAAAAGCCTGTGTCAAACATTGTTTTGATACATCTTCAAAGTCTTTATGTGTCGGCAAGTTTGTTATCACGGTCTTTTTTTTATATCTGCTAACTTGTTTATACCATGTATGAATTTGCAAATGATCCACGTAAACATGCCATATTGGACCTATAACCTGGATAAATCGCTTATTAAAATCTAAAATACTTTGGGTACAAAAAGCATTATAGTTTCGAGTTTCAGTGCTTCTAATCTACTGAAAATATTTTTTCAAAAATCAGTTGAAATAAAATTTCACTCACAACATTTCCCCGTCCCTCCTCATTTCATATATTACGGGAAGCAACAAAAGTGCGGAAGATCTGGAGCGGGAACGAAGAAAATTGATCTTTGAACCGACTAGACAATTTTCAATGGATTTGGATCGGGCCATGGAGCCCTTTTCGGATTCGGAAAAAGTGGAAGTATTGGAATATTTAATCAAGCAGTCAGAAAGGTTCGAAAACAGAAAAAGTACGAAGACCTATGTACCAAACCAAAAAAGCCTCTAAAACTTTCGTTTTAAAGGCTTTTTATTCTTGTGATCCCGCTGGGGTCACTTTTATACATCTAAATGAAGTAAAATAATTTACTGATTTTAACTTAAACCTCTATTTTACAATATTTTAAATCAAAATACCTAGATCCCTTATCTAGTGAAATAATTTTGGATTAAGCGCATTTTGTATGTAAATTTGTATGTATACATACATCATGAAGAAAGCCAAACAAGTCAAATTTTACCTGGAGAAAAGAAAAAACACCAGTACGGGTGAACTTATTGTTCATAATGTCCCGATCAATCTCTATTTCACCTTCGGCAAAGGACGGTTTCAATATTATACAGGATTTAGAATAGACGCTCAATTTTGGGACAAGGATAAAATGAGAGTGAAAAGAAATCATCCGGATGCTTCGGAGATTAATATTTCATTGGAGAAACTAGATATTATAGTTACCGAAGCTTATCAAAAAGCACGATTACTAAATATCCGATTGGACAAGCAATATTTCAAGTCTCAGCTCCTCTCCCCTGACGACTCTTATGGAAATCATAAAAAGAGTCTGTCCGAATGTCTTGAACTTTATTTGGAAAGCTCCAAGCTTACAAAACGAGCGAGAACAATCGTCCACATGACAGGGCATTTAAACCGAGTTGCAGAATTTTGCCAACACAATCACATTGCATTCTCATTTGAGAATATTGATATGAATTTTTACGAAAGGTTTTTGCGCTATTGCTTCGACGTCAAAAATTATAAAAACAACTACACAGGTACGATCATTAAAACCTTGAAAGCCTTCCTAAACTGGTGTACCGAAAAAGGATACAACACGAATCTGGAATTTAGAAAGAAGGCTTTTAAAAAGCTTCAAGAAGAGCCAGAAATCATCTTTCT
>SBGX01000008.1 GCA_006226425.1 Bacteroidota bacterium
GGCTGTGATAGCATTGTGACACTTGATTTGACAATATTGAATCCAACCAGTGGAACAGATGTACAGAGTGCCTGTGGCAGCTATACCTGGATCGACGGAAATACTTATACAAATTCTACGGATACGCCAGTGTTCACCTTGATGGGATCGAACGGTTGTGACAGCATCGTAACACTCAATTTAACAATTACGAACATTGACCTGACAGTCAATCAAACAGATAGTACTTTGATGGCGGCACAAAATGGAGCAACGTATGAGTGGCTGGACTGTCAGAACGGTTCCGTCAAAATTCCGGGAGAAACAGGGCAAAGCTTTGTTCCACAAGAGAATGGAGAATACGCCGTGGTAATCACCATGGATGGCTGCGCAGATACTTCGGCTTGTATCATGGTGACAGGAATTGTTGGGATTGATGAAATCCTGGCCGAAAAGGAGGTGAGAATCTACCCGAATCCAAACAATGGACAATTCCGAATTGATTTTCAGGAGCTGGTGCCTGTTTGCACGATCCAACTCATGACAATTCAGGGAAGCATGATTCACACAGAAAGTCATCGAAATCGGCAGGAAGTCGAGTTGAACCTACAAGGAAAACTTGCTCAGGGAACGTACCTGCTTTGGATCAGTTTTGAAGATGGAAGTATTCGGAAATCGAAGATGGTGATTCATTGAGAATCAGCCAGACCGGGATGATGACTTTCATCAATGAGTTCAGTTTCGATGGTGAAGTCGCTGAAATGATAGTGCTTCAGTATTTTGCGTGCGGCTTCTTTGACCTCGGTGATTTGTTGGGGTGATTGGATCGGCCCCAGTTTGAGGTGGGTGGTAATAATATGTCGCTCACCATCGAGGGACCAGGCGCGCGTTTCATGGATGGACTGAACATTTGGAATTTCCAAAAGCTCTTGTTCAAGGGCTTTCAGATCGATCTCCTTTGGAACTCCCTGAAGAAAAATGAAAAGCGTTTCTTTTAGTCGTCCAAAGACGCCCCAGAGGATGTAAAGCGTGATGGCAAGCGAAAGTGCCGGATCGAGGTAAGGCGTATTCCAGAAATGAAGAATACTGGCTACGATCAATACGGCTACCCATCCCAAAACGTCCTCCAGTAGATGCCAGGAGATAACCTGTTCATTGAGGGATTTTCCACCTCGCAATTTCCAGGCGGCAAAACCGTTGACAGCAATTCCGAGAATAGCAAATAGGATCATGCCATTGGCATTGGAGTACTGTGGGTCAAAAAAACGACCTATTGCTTCGTAAATGACGTAAGTGGAACCACTGATTAGGACCAGGCTATTGATCAGAGCACCCAGTAGGGAAAGTCGATAATAACCATAAGAAAAACTTTTGTCCGGATGTTTTTTGGCACGAATGTCGAGATACCAGGCCATCCCTAGTGAAAAGCTATCTCCCAGGTCGTGGAAAGCATCGGAGATGATCGCAATGCTGTTCACGAAAAAACCACCGACAATCTCAATGATCGTAAATGCCAGGTTGAGGAAAAAGGCAATTTTAAGATTGTTGCTGGATGAAGCATGTTCGTGGTGCTTTCCCATAGAATCGGTTTTGGGTCAACGTCATTCAAAGATACACTTAAATACACTCTTTGGATTGAAAGGCTGATTCTTTAGTAGGAAAAAGAAAAGGCCATCCCGTAGGACAGCCTTTCCAATTTATGTTTGAGAAACTATTTTATTTTTTCTCATCAACTTCTTCGAAATCCACGTCAGTTACTTCGTCGGTTGGATTTCCCTGATCTTCACCAGTTCCTGCATTCGGATCAGCTCCTGCAGCGTTTGCAGCATTGTACATTTCCTGAGAAGCAGCCTGGAAGACTTCATTCAACTTGTCCATGGCAGCATCCAGATTTTCCATGTCTTTGGCTTCAAAGACCTTTTTCAATTCAGCCAAAGCGTCTTCGATAGGCTGTTTTTTATCTGCCGGGATCTTGTCTCCGTATTCTTTCAATTGACGCTCTGTTTGGAAGATCAATGAATCAGCTTTGTTGACTTTTTCAACTTCTTCTTTTTTCTTGTTGTCAGCGTCTGCGTTTGCTTCTGCTTCGGCCTTCATGCGTTCGATTTCCTCGTCGCTCAATCCGGAAGAAGCTTCGATTTTAATGGATTGTACTTTCCCGGTTCCTTTATCCTTGGCCGAGATGTTCATGATTCCGTTTGCATCGATGTCAAAGCTTACTTCAATTTGAGGAACTCCTCGTGGTGCAGGTGGAATATCAGCCAATTGGAAACGTCCAAGTGTTTTGTTATCTGTTGCCATAGGTCGTTCTCCCTGAAGCACATGGATATCTACCGATGGTTGGTTGTCTGAAGCGGTTGAAAAAACTTCCGATTTCTTTGTTGGAATCGTTGTGTTCGCCTCAATCAGTTTGGTGAAAACACCTCCCATAGTCTCAATTCCTAAAGAAAGAGGAATCACATCCAACAAAAGGACATCCTTCACTTCTCCCGTCAAAACTCCCCCTTGAATGGCAGCACCGATGGCAACTACTTCATCCGGGTTTACACCTTTGGATGGAGATTTTCCGAAGAATTTCTCAACAGCATCCTGGATGATTGGAATACGAGTGGATCCTCCTACGAGAATTACTTCGTCGATGTCGCTGGTTGAAAGACCGGCATTTTTCAGAGCTGATCGACACGGAGCGATCGTACGCTCAACGATGTCTGAGATCAATTGCTCGAATTTTGCTCTTTGCAATGTTCGCACCAAGTGTTTTGGAACTCCGTCAACTGGCATGATGTATGGCAGGTTGATCTCTGTAGAAGTCGTAGAAGAAAGCTCGATTTTCGCTTTTTCCGCAGCTTCTTTCAAACGTTGCAAAGCCATTGGGTCCTTTCTCAGATCCAGCCCTTCATCATTTTTGAATTCTTCTGCCAACCAGTTGATAATTGCCTGATCCACATCATCACCTCCCAGGTGTGTGTCACCATCTGTTGACAATACTTCAAAGACACCGTCTCCCAGTTCGAGGATCGAAACGTCGTGTGTACCTCCACCGAAGTCAAAAACAACGATTTTCTGATCCAATCCTTTTTTATCCAATCCATAAGCCAGAGCAGCTGCTGTAGGCTCGTTGATGATTCGTTTGATCGTCAATCCAGCAATCTCACCAGCTTCTTTCGTAGCCTGTCGTTGAGAGTCATTAAAATATGCCGGAACTGTTACAACAGCTTCACTTACTTCCTGTCCCAGGTAGTCTTCCGCTGTTTTTTTCATTTTCTGAAGGATCATGGCAGAAATTTCCTGCGCGGTGTAGTTACGGTCGTCAATTTTAACACGAGGTGTGTTGTTGTCTCCCTTCACTACTTCATAAGGAACGCGTTCAGCTTCATCCTTGATCTCATCAAAAGTAACCCCCATAAAACGCTTGATCGAATTGATCGTTTTAGTTGGGTTGGTGATTGCCTGTCTTTTGGCAGGGTCACCTACTTTTCTTTCTCCACCGTCCACGAAAGCAACAATCGATGGCGTGGTTCTTTTTCCTTCCGAGTTAGCAATAACCACCGGTTCGTTACCTTCCATTACTGAAACACACGAATTGGTAGTTCCTAAGTCGATACCAATTATTTTTCCCATTTTATTCTTCGTTTATAATTTTCAATTGATTGTCGTTTTCTTTTGGACAAATCCTGTGCCAGCTCTCTTTTAGCATGGATTTCTGCCAAAAAGTTCAATCCGACCGATTTCTGTACTTTTTTTCCTGACGCTTTGTCAGGTTTTATGACATTTTATAATTTTTTGGGAAAGGCAATATGGATTGGGAATTGGAGTTCTTTATCTTTATTGAATGGCTGTTAAATTGATTTGTTTATGATCCAGTTTCAGGAAAAGGTCGGGGAAGTCCGGCGACATCTCCAGGGGGGAGATACGGATTTGGGTTTTCGCCGTCTGGTGGATTGTGTGCTGGATACCCAAAATAAAGACCACTACCGACAACTAATCAGTTTAACGGATTGGAAGGAGTCGGAAGAACGGGATGTTGAGGAGTTGTGTTCCAAAATGATCGAATTTCTGGACGAATTGAAGAAATCCAATGTGCCAGTTCAACAAAAAGAGCGTTTGCTGACAGTTCATCAATTGAATAAAACCTATTCACGTGGAAAATTTTGTTTGGGAGACATTGACCTGGAGATTCGCCAGGGGGATGTTTGGGGACTGGTCGGTGAGAATGGAAATGGGAAAACGACTTTACTGCGGATTCTAGCTCGCGAATTGGCGTATGACAAAGGGACCATGAACTATGCGCTGCCTTCAGGGAAGGATTATGATTTGCGGAGCAAGCTGGTGTACATTCCCCAAAGAACAAAGAAATGGTATGGAACCTTAAAAGATAATCTGAAGCTAACGGCGGCGCATTATGGTGTCAGGGGAGAATTGAATGAATTGCTGGTACTGGTGTACATGATCCGTTTTGGATTGTGGAAGTATCGGGACTTTTATTGGCGTGAATTGTCCTCGGGTTATAAAATGCGTTTTGAACTAGTTCGCACCTTTTTGAGATCACCTAAAATTTTGTTACTGGATGAACCGCTGGCCAATTTGGATGTCCTTTCCCAGCAGCTAATTCTGGACGATTTGAAAAGCCTGGCTCAAAGTCTTGCCAATCCAATCGGGATCGTATTGAGTTCACAGCAGCTATACGAGGTGGAAAAAGTATCTGACAGTGTGCTTTTCTTGAAGGAAGGAAAACCGACACATTTAAAACAGGCGAATGAAGATGAGGTGGTCAGACAAACAGTGATCGAATTGGATGCCCGGGTGGGTAAAGAAGAACTGATCGCACTTCTCCAGGACTTGAATCCAGAGAAATTGAATTTTAACGGAGGAATCTATCTACTCACTCTGGCTAGTCCGAATGCCATGGGGGAAGTCCTGAAAAAACTGGTGGAGTCTAATGTGGAGATTACCTACATCCGGGATATTTCGAAATCAACCCGACGCTTTTTTTCCTAAACGAATCGCATCATGAGACAATATAGAAAGTGGAATAAGTATTTATTGGAGAATCATCCGCTGTGTTGGCACAGCAAGTTTTTTCAGATGAGTTTTTTCGCTCTTCTGTTTTGGGGAATCTCCTGGTTGAGTGCCTACCTGATGACCTCTCAGGAAGTCTTGAATCAAACATTGATTCGGAATTATTATGAGCGTAGCAATTTTTACCTGATTCACATTATCGCAGTGATCATTGCCAGTGTGGTTTGGGCACTCTATTTCTACCGGAATAATCCCCTAAAAAGCTTTTATCCAATCCGAAAAGGCTATTTCACAAAGCTTTTTCTGATGTTTTTTGTCCAGTTTGCACTTTGGGTGGGTGCCAATTATCCTTTTACGATGGGGGCGAGGTACAAGGCAAACCAATTACTTCATGCTACAGAGCTTGAACAAGCGAGAGGAGAACTTAATTTAGCAGCCCCATTTATGCCGGAGGGTGAAGGTAATTATCAATTGATGGAACGTATTTATCCGGATCCCTTTCCGATCAGTTATTCAGTTTACGACGAATATTCGGAAGTTTGGACGGATTTACCGGACTACGATGAACGGGCGTACAAATCGGATTATTTGTATTACGAAACTGATCGGGACTATTCAATGAAGCAAGCGCTGGACACAAATTTTCAGGTGCGAATAGACGGAAGAAAGTACCTTTTTTATACGACACTGGAGAAGTACGAAGGGAGTGATAGCTGTACCAGTCACTCATTTTTTAATCACTTTGTTTCGATGGATCCGAAACGGATTCGTCTGCACGAATATGACGTACTGAATTATGGACAGGTTATGCTAGCCCCCTCATTTGCCTATGATGAATCGTATAGCAATGTGAAGTACTTTCAGACACACTATGCGAAGCAAATCCATGATTGGGTGCTTCAAAAGCAATACGATTCGATCCGGAGAGTATTGGAACGAAGCCAGGTTTTTCTGAAAAAATATGGGATTGCCCACGACTGGGATAACGATGTCTTACTGGATTACTGGAAGCGCAAGGATTTTTCCGATCCCGGTTCACTTTTTACTTCCTACCGAACTCAGGAAAGTAGCGCGAATCTGAAGAGATTGTCTAAGTTGTGGATGCAGGAATCGGACAGTACCTTCTTTCGGGAGATGACTGAGCAAACACCCTTTTTCCTGGATCGTGGAGCCTTGCAGACGCTCTATGAAAATTATGATTACCTGGAAGAATCGGTTTGGAAACGTTGGGAGCCCACCCTATTTATAGGATTGGGAATGGCCTGGTTGGCATTGTTGGTAGAAATCTCGGGCTTGATCGCTCTCTTGCTGACCATTCCTGTTTCTGGGGTGTTGATCATTACAATTAGTTTGCTGACCGTTGTGCTAAGCCAGGGATTTTCGGATTCAGGAAAAGTACTACTAACCATTTCCCTGACCCTTTTTGGAATCATTGGAGGGGTGGCAATTTGGTTGAAACGAAAGAACAACGTGCCCAGAATTATTTGGGAAATCAGTATGAACTTGGTGTACGTCATGACTCCCTTTGTTTTGTCGATGGCCTGGCTTCTAACAGATTTGTATACGAAAGATGATTTGTTCGATGCTTGTGATTATCAGGTACGTCATTTGATCCCGGAATTGACTCCAGCATGGGTACTTCTTCTGGCCACTTGCAGCATTATTCTTTATCTTCCAATGATAAAAATGAGACAGGCGAAGCCCGAATAAAAATCATTTGTATTTTTGGGAGTAAAAGGAGTTCATGAATAAAAGCGGGATCGTAGCCAAAAGGGAAATCTCGGAGCGTTTACGCTCGCGTTCTTTTTTGGTGATGGCCGTATTGGGGCCCTTGTTTGTTCTGGGGCTGATTTACATGGTCTTTTCATTGGGAGGTAGAGAAAAACAACATTGGAATGTGTTGATTACAGATCCGGCCGGAATCATGGAAAATAAAATCATGGTTCGGGAAGACGTGTCCATTACGTATTCGTTTGCGAACAATTATATCGAACTGGAGGATTTTGCAAAAGGGAAGCCCTACCAGAAATTCGATGTCATGCTGGAAGCAAATGAAAAGATTCTCAGCAATAAAAAAGCATTTTTGTTCTACCGGGAAAAACCGGATGCCGGTATTTTGGCGAGGATTCATTATCAGTTTGAACGTCGTCTGGAAGAACGGGTGATTGAGGAACATAGCAAAATGAGCATTGCGGAATTCCGAAAGCTGAAACAACCGATGATCATGGACGTCCGGAATGTCTATGACCCACACAATGAATCAGTGGATATGAAAGCTTGGGTGGGCTTTTCCTTCGGTGCACTGATTGTGATCTTCATTTTTCTGTTCGGGATGACCATTTTACGAAGTATTTCGAGGGAAAAGTCCAACCGGATCGTGGAAGTGTTGTTGGCTAGTATTAAGCCACGTCAATTATTGTTTGGAAAAATTACTGGAATTGGGATCAGCGCCTTGTTACAATTCGTATTATGGTGTGTGATCATAGCATTTGGCTTATACCTGATGAGGGAGACAATTTTTCCAGATATTTTTGATCCTGGGAACATGGACATGGGACAATTGGCGGATGAGGCTCGGGAAACGACCTATCGAAGTCATTATAAAGGATATGCCTACAATCAATTTGTGGAGTTGGTTTATGAACGGATCAACTTCTCGGTCATGCTTGGCTTCTTCCTGGCTTTTTTTGTGCTGGCCTATCTTTTTTATGGAACCATGTTCGCCTGTTTGGGATCTCTCACGGGATCGGAAAGCGACGGACAACAGTTCATTATCCCCTTGTTATTGCTTCTTTGTTTCGCACTGTATTCCGGATATTTTGCCATCCAGCATCCGATGCACGATTTGACAACGCTCTATAGCTATTTACCTTTTACCGCTCCGGTGGTGTTGATGGTGAAATTAGCACAGGGTTTTCCGGAAGGGACCAGTTATCAATTGTATGTATCGATGTTGGTGATGTTAGTCGGGGTGGTCCTGATGCTGATTTTGGCAGCTCGTCTATACCGAAATGGGATCTTACAGTTCGGACATCGTCTTCGTTGGAAGCATATCGTAAAGTGGTTACGAAGTGCCTGATAAAGCAGTCATTGACTTAGGAACAAATACGTTCAATTTGCTCATCGCCAGATTGAATGGACACCGTTTTGAAATTATTCATTCAGAAAAGGAAGCTGTTTTGTTAGGCATGGGAGGTATCCATAAAGGACTTCTGGCCGAAGAATCGATGCAACGGGGGATTGACTGTTTGAAACGCTTTAAAGCTCGCTGCGAATCACATGGAGTGACGGAAATAAATGCCTTTGGAACGGCGGCTATCAGGGAGTCTGAGAATGCAGTAGCGTTTTTAGAACGTTGTTGGGAGGAAGTCGGAATTCATATCAAAATTGTGAGTGGATTGGATGAAGCCCGTATGATTTATGAAGGAGTTCGTTGCTCGTATGATTTTTCCCGAAGAGGATTGATTATGGACATTGGTGGTGGTAGTACCGAGTTTATTTTTGCAGATCGTAATGGATTACGATCTTCTTTTAGCTACAAAATTGGCGTTTCCAGAATTTATCAGCAAATGGCCTTGAACGAGCCACTTGATTCAAAGGATGTCATCATGCTAACAACTTGGCTGGAGGAACAAACGACCGGTTTTGAATTGGAAACAAATCCGGAACTGCTCATTGGTGCTTCCGGGAGTTTCGAGACCTTTTATGAACTCATTTTCAAAGAAGAATTTGAAGAAAAGTATGAAGGAGTTCACTTACCAATGGATCGTTTACTAAACGTTTTGGACGAATTGATTTACTCAAGTTATGAAGAGCGGATGAACAATGAATTCATCAGTGTGATCCGAAAAAAAATGATCCCCATCGCTGCCCTGAAGACGAAATGGGTCATCGACAAATTTCAATTGAAAGAAGCCATGGTGAGTCCCTGCTCACTAAAAGAAGGGGCACTTTGGTTTGAGCTTCCCTAAATGGGAATATTGCGACAAAGTACCTAATTTTGCGGGCAGCAAAAAAATGGAAGCGATGAAACTTCACTATCGGGAAATGGGAGAGGGGCAGGCATTTGTCATTTTACATGGTCTGTTCGGATATTCGGATAATTGGCAGACTCATGCCCGAAAACTGAGTGAGTATTACCGGGTCATTTTGGTCGATCAGCGAAATCACGGACATTCTCCCTGGAGTGAAGAGTTTTCCTATGATCTGATGGCAGAGGATCTCAAAGAGTTGTTCGATGAACTTGAACTGGAAGAGGTGATTTTGCTTGGGCACTCCATGGGTGGGAAAACAGCTATGAATTTTGCGCAGAAATACCAGGATCAATTGAGCAAACTAGTTGTAGTGGATATGGGAGTCAAGGCGTATCCGATGCACCATGAACAGATCATCGCAGGATTAAAAGCCATTCAATTGCGTCCCGGTTTGGGGAGAAGTGAAGCAGAAGAAACTCTGTCCGCATATGTGGACTCTCCCGGAGTCAAACAGTTTTTGCTGAAAAACCTATACCGGGGACAGGATAAAGAATTGCAATGGCGTATGAATATTCCGGTTCTGGAGCGGGAGATGCCAGAGATTTTGAGCGCATTGGACCCGGCCCAGGAGGTGTATACCCCAACGCTATTTATTCGGGGAGAGGCATCAAACTATGTCTTGGATGAGGACTGGGAGGAAATCGAACGGATTTTCCCGGATGCTTCCCTGGAAACCATTCAAGGGGCCGGACACTGGGTGCATGCCGAAGCGCCCAAGGAATTTCTTGAAAGCGTGCTCAGCTTTTGTTTGAGATAGGATAAAGGTCAAACTTTTTTTGTTTTTCTTTGTTTCTACTCTGTGAGTTCAAAGAATGCCATAGTGATTGGGTCCGGGATTGCCGGATTAGCTAGTGCTTTGCGCTTGCGCGTGAAGGGTTATGAGGTGGACGTCTTTGAAGCAAACGATTATCCCGGAGGGAAGCTGGCAGAATTTCATTTGGGAGCGTATCGTTTTGATGCTGGGCCCTCATTATTTACCCTGCCTCAACTTTACACCGAATTATTCGAGTTGGCAGGCAAGAATCCAGAGGATTATTTTGGCTATCAACGTTGCGACAAAAGTGCCCATTATTTTTACGAGGACGGAACCCGATTGCAGCTTCGGACCGATCGAAAGTCCATGCTGCAGGAAATAGAGAAGCAGATTGGAGTTTCAGGACAGGAAGTAGGGGAACACCTGGATCGAAGCGCCTTTATTTATGAAAAAACACGAGAAGCCTTTCTCGAAAACTCCTTGCATCGATTTCGAAATTATTTTTCCAGGGCTGTTTTAAGATGCCTGTTGGCCATGCCTCGCTTGCAGCTCATGGGCAGTATGCATGAATACAATGAAAAACGACTGAAAAATGAAAAATTAGTGCAGTTATTTGATCGTTATGCGACCTACAATGGTTCCGATCCCTATCAGGCACCTGGAATCCTGCATGTGATACCCCACCTGGAATATGGAATTGGTACTTTTTTTCCAGAAAAGGGCATGTACTCAATCGTTAGCGGATTGGTAAAACTCCTGGAAGATTTGGGGGTTCGATTGCACCTGAATGCTCCTGTTCAGGAAATTCTTCATGAGGGAAAGCGATTGACAGGGGTAAAAGTTCATGAGGAGGTAAAAATGGCTGATGTGGTGATCTGCAATATGGATGTGCGATTGGCTTACCGCAAACTCCTGCCACAATTGGAAATTCCTAAAAGAGTACGGGAACAGGAAAGCTCCAGTTCGGCCATGATCTTTTATTGGGGAATCAACAAGCAATTCCCCGAACTAGACTTGCACAACATCTTTTTTTCCGAAAACTATCGGGAAGAGTTTGAGTGCATTTTCAAAAAAGCCGACGTGTACAAAGATCCCACAGTTTATATTCATGTGAGTTCCAAAATGTGTCCATCAGATGCCCCGGAAGGAAAAGAAAATTGGTTTGTGATGGTCAATGTTCCATCAGATCAGGGACAGGACTGGGAACGATTGCGGAATGAAATCAGACAGTCTGTTGTAGACAAATTAACCCGCATGTTGGGGGTGCCCATGGAAGATTTGATTGAAGAAGAACACTTTTTAGATCCGGTAAAAATTGAACAGCGTACCGGGAGTTATCAGGGGGCATTATATGGTCCAAGCTCCAACAAGCGCATGGCGGCCTTTTTCCGTCATTCTAATTTCTCAAAGATCAAAGGACTTTATTTCGTTGGCGGAAGTGTCCATCCTGGAGGAGGAATTCCGTTGGCTCTCCTGTCTGCTAAAATTTCGTTAAAGGAAATAAGCTGATCTGGATGAATCCTTATATTTGTGGTAAAACTAAAGTAATCATGAATTTGAACCGACTTTTCATTGCTGGATGCTGCTTAACACTTCTGACGACTTCCTGTGTTGTGAGTAAAAAGAAATACATTAACATGCAACAAGAGCTGGAAGCGAAGAACAAACAGTTGACAGATAACCTGGGGCAGACTCAAAACAAGTTATTTCAGGCGGAGAATAAGATCAGTGGGCTGAACAATGAATTGGTGGTGAAGAACAGCAATCTGGAAGCGCGTGACGAGCGGATCAAAGACCTGAAAGAACAATTAACAGATTGCAAGGAATTGCGAGACAAACAGTTGGATCAGGTGGGAGATTTGACCGTATTGAACCAGGCGGCCAATGATAACATTAAGGAGACCTTGTCCCAGCTTGAACAAAAAGACAAATACATCAATTTACTCCAGGCGGCCAAAACCAAGGCTGACTCGATCAATCTGGCGCTGGCGATCAATCTGAAGGGAGTTTTGAAAGATGGGCTGGAAGATGACGATGTGGAAATTAAAGTAGATAAAACCGTCGTTTTTGTGAATCTCTCGGATAAAGTGTTGTTCAAAAGTGGAAGCGCCGTGCTGTCCGACAAAGCAGATGAAGTATTGGCAAACATCGCCAAGATCATTCAGTCACGTCCAGATTTAGAGGTCATGATCGAAGGATATACAGACAATGTGCCGATCAAAAACAACTGTATGATGGACAACTGGGATTTGAGTGTGAAGCGTTCAACGGCCGTGGTCAGAGCTTTGCAGGAGAAGCACAATGTGAATCCGAATCGCTTGATTGCAGCTGGTCGGGGAGAGTACAACGCACTGGTAGAGAATAATACACCGGAGAATAAAGCGAAGAACCGTCGTACCCGGATTATTATCATGCCGAAGTTGAATCAGTTTTACGACCTCCTAAACCCGAATAACGTACCGGAATAATATCCCTCCCATAGGAGAAAGCTTCTTTCTTAGTGAAAACTGGGGATTTATCCCTATCTTTGCGGCAAATTTCGAGCTATGATTACGGTAAATAATTTGTCCCTGCAATTTGGTAAGAGAACCTTGTTTGATGAGGTGAATTTAAAATTCGTCAACGGGAATTGCTATGGTGTGATTGGAGCCAATGGAGCCGGGAAGTCCACTTTTCTGAAAATTTTAACTGGAGATCAGGACGCAACGAAAGGAAACGTTTCGCTGGAACCCGGGAAACGAATGGCCGTTCTGAAGCAGGATCACTTCGAATTTGATGAAGTGGAAGTACTGAAAACCGTGATGATGGGGCACAAGCGTTTGTTCGAGATCATGACCGAAAAGGACGCCCTTTACATGAAAGAGGATTTTTCCGAGGAAGACGGAATGAAGGCATCTGAATTAGAAGCGGAATTTGCAGATATGGAAGGCTGGAATGCTGAAACAGACGCAGCCAGTTTGTTGAGCAACCTCGGAATTGATGAATCCAAGCATTACCTGTTGATGTCTGAATTGTCGAACGAATTGAAAGTTCGGGTATTGTTAGCGCAGGCCTTGTTCGGTAATCCGGATGTACTGATTCTGGATGAGCCGACCAACGACCTCGACTTGAAAACGATCTCCTGGCTCGAAGATTTTTTATTGGATTTTAAGAATACGGTGATCGTGGTGTCTCACGACCGTCACTTCCTTGATACGGTATGTACGCACATTTGTGATATTGATTATGGAAAGATCAACCTGTTTACCGGGAACTACAGCTTCTGGTATCAATCGTCGCAATTAGCGGCTCGTCAGCGTGCGGATAAGAACAAAAAAGCCGAGGACAAGCGAAAGGAGTTGCAGGATTTTATATCCCGCTTCTCAGCGAACGCTTCGAAATCGAAACAGGCAACCAGTCGTCGGAAATTGCTCGAAAAACTGGATTTGGATGAAATCAAACCTTCGTCCAGACGTTATCCGGGGATTACATTTGCTTCTGAAAGAGATGCCGGAAACCAGATTTTGAACGTGGAAAACCTGAGTAAGGAAATCGATGGAGTGACACTGTTCAAAGACCTTAGTTTCACGATGAATAAGGGAGACAAAATTGCGTTGATCTCTAAAAATTCGGTGGCTTTGACAGCATTCTTTGAAATTTTGGCGGGGAATATGAAAGCCGACAGCGGTTCATTCACTTTTGGAACCACCATCAGCACAGCCTATTTACCCAACGAGAATAGCGAATTTTTCAACCAGGACTTGTCCCTGATCGAATGGCTTCGTCAGTACGCTCAGACCGATGAAGAAAAAGAAGAAGTCAACATGAGAGGTTTCCTTGGACGAATGCTTTTTTCCGGGGAAGAAGCACTGAAGAGCGCAACAGTGTTGTCCGGGGGAGAGAAAGTACGTTGTATGTTGTCCAAAGTGATGCTGGCCAAAGCGAATTTATTGATGCTGGATGAACCGACGAACCACCTCGATCTGGAATCCATTACAGCATTGAACAACGGAATGCGTGATTTCGGAGGGAATATGATTTTTACCTCGCATGACCACGAATTGGTTCAAACAGTAGCCAATCGGATCATTGAGATTACACCAAATGGATTCATCGACAAATTGATGAGTTATGATGACTACCTGGCTGACGACAAGATCGCCGAGCTCCAGGAAGGAATGTATGCCTGATCTGAATCGCTAAAATTTGAGGAGCCACTCCAGTGTGGGGATGGGTTCGGCAATAGACCAGGAATGGGGATGTTTTCGTCCGTCTGAGCGGTAGCCCTTGTCTTGAGTAATGGTGATTACAGCATTTGGATTGCCGTGATGATAGAGGTAGTTAATGAACCTTGATCCCGTTGTGACATTGGCATCGGAAAGGTCTCTGCAACGCTCTTGAATGAGCCAGTTCACATCAATTTCATGAATTACCTGAACCGGAATTTGATGCAGGTGCCTGGCATTTCCGCCAGTCTCGTGTCCGTAAGTGAAACAGGAATGCTGGATGTAGTTCGCACGATCTTTTTCGGCATCACCAAAGTTTTGTGCATAATAGTCCAGTATCCAGCGTGCCTCACCCTTTCCTAACTTATTGGCTTCCTCCAGGGGACAGGAACGTTCCAGTTCCCGATGACAGTAATCATTCAGGGCGAGGTGATCCAAAGGTGGATCTACGCCAAAAATTGCTTTTGGAATCACCGATGAATCTCCCTTTTCAACAGCCATTTCTGTGAAACGAAAGGTGGTGTATGCACCAAGAGAAAATCCTCCCATGTAAAGTTTGTCATGGATAGCATAATCTTTCATTGCCTGGAGAATAGCAGCCCTGATTTGTTGATACGTATCTTCATTAATCAGAAATTGGGATTGATCAATGCCAATGGTTTTGACGCGATAGTTCATGGCAGAATCGGGAATAGAGCATTCCTTTGGAATTCGGGAGGCAATTCCGGCACCACCATCAAAAAGCACCAGGAGTGCTCGGGGATGTTGGACTTCATTTAATGAGAGATAAGCTTTCTCCTGATTGGTGGTGTTTTGGGAAAAGGAGAACCCTCCAAAAAGGAAACATTGGAATGTTAGATAGAAAATCTTGATTGTAGTAAGTGATCGTTTATTGTTCATTCCTTCAGGATTAGATTGATCAAATGATTTCTCAAAACTAAGGAAGGACAGCATGCAAAGCTGTTAAAGAAATGTAAATTAGAGCAAATTAACAGTTCTGAAATATGGACCGGGCACGATCAAATTGATCGGAGAACTAGCAAAAAACCGAGTTAGGAATCCAAACAGACTATTCAAGCTGTTTCTGAATTTAGCCCTTAAAAAGGTAATTTAGAGGCTCAGTTTAAAATGAAGAATATGAAGTTATTTTACCTTGTGATCGCTATTTGTTGCACGTCCTTTTTGGTGAAGGCCCAAAATTTTGTTTATAGTACACCGATGCACCTCGTAGATACGCTAGAGGGAAGCAGCGAGGAAAATGACATTAAGTTCAAGCCTCAAGTCGCAAAAAACACGACGTTCTTATGGTCTACCATTGAAAAGAGTATTCCTGCAGAATGGGATGTTTCCGTTTGTGACCATATCAATTGTTATGTAGGGGTTCCTAAGAAAGGAGTCATGACACCAATTACGAAGGAAGAGTTTGACAATGGAACGGAAGCTTTTATGAAACTAACAGCCATCCACATGAATGTTCCAGGAGAAGCCTTTGTCAAGTTCCTGGTATATGATGAGGCAAATCCAACCATGGGAGATACGATTACTTTCAGATTGATTTATGGTGAAACGGCCTCCCTAACAGATCATGGAACGACTTCGGAGATTCAACTTTATCCGAATCCGGCATCAGACAAATTGTTTATTGCATCAGATTCAAAGGAAATCCAGGTGGTTTCAATCTATGATCAGCTAGGTCGAAAGAAATTCAGTGAAACAATGAACCTGAAGCAGGGAGTTAATGTTTCAGAACTTGAAAAAGGAGTTTATCTGGTAACTTTCGAGGATCAACAAGGAAATAGATATCAGGATCGTTTCATTAAGAAGTAAAGAAGCTAAGATATGCCGGGCTGGGGAAAGAAATTGGTTGCGCTAGGGTTGTTCTTTGCGCTCTGTACACCTCTTTTCGCGGAAAAATTGATTGATACCCTGTTTTTGAATCAGGGGAAAATAGAAATGGTGGACGGCGTCCAGATGCCTTATTTTTCCTTCAATAGCACCTCCGTTTTTTCGAAGGAGAATACAAGGTTATTAGTGGATGTAGGGGATTCCCTCGAGTTATTGATCGTGAATACAGATTCTGTGGATCATGCATTTCAGGTCAAGGGGTTGACGGCATCTACGTCAATTTCCGCCAATGATTCAGTTTGGGTGAATGTTGAGTTAACTGAAACAGGTGCATTTATCTATTATGACCCTTCTGCCGGAGAAAAATATCGGTACATGGGAGCTGCCGGGATGATTGTTGTTCGAAATCCAAATCAGCAGACAAGTGATTTTTACTGGAACATGAAGGATCATCAGTCCGTTTACAACGTAAGCTTATCCGAAGGTCAGAATGTGGATTGGTCACAATACTACCCGGACTATTTTACCATTAATGGAAGAAGTAATCCGGATATCAATGCGGACCCTGCTGCGAGAGTGGCTGGAAAAGTAGGGGATACCTTACACATATACATGGTAAATACGGGACAATCGATCCATTCGATTCATTTTCATGGTTATCATGCGAAGATTATGTACTCGAGCAAGTTTCCGGATCACGTCGGGAGAAACAAAGATACCTTTCCGATCTATGGAATGGAGGTGGTGGCACTTGAACTCGTGCCGCATCAACCGGGAGAATATCCGGTTCACGATCACAACCTCGTGGCGGTTTCAGCGGGAAACATATATCCGAACGGAATGTTCTTAACCCTATTGATTGAGTAAGATGAAAAAGTACTTTCCGTTTATTTTTACATTGATAAGTTGCTTCACGACGATACTTGCTCAGGAAGAAAACTTCTTTTTGATCGCCAGGAACAAAGGAGAGAAAATCCTAACGACGGGAGATACGATCAGAACTTTTGGTTTCGCAAGGAAGCTGAGTGAGCAACCAGGTGTTCCTGGACCCACCCTGGTGGTGAAGGAAGGAGATTCAGTGCATATTGATCTCCTGAATATGTCGCAAGGGGCTCCGCACACAATTCACCTACATGGCTTGGACGTGGATCAGCAAAATGATGGGGTGCCTCACCTGTCTTTTGAAATTCCACACATGGAGCATGGTTTCTATCACTTCAAGGCTCCACATCCTGGGACCTATCTTTATCATTGTCACGTGGCATCTACGATCCATGTGCAGGCAGGAATGTATGGACTGATTATCGTCAAACCATCTGATGGGAGTAATAAGACCTGGGATGGAGGCGAGTCCTTCGTGAATGAGCATAGCTATTTTTTGTCTGAGATCGATACGGTTTGGCATCGGGACTCCGTGCTGCTACATCCTTACGATACCAGTCATGTAATGAATCACATTCAAATTCCTCATTTTGACCCACAGTTTTTCCTGATTAACGGACTGTCTGACCAACAGCTTCTGGATTCGAATGTCGTTTTTGAAAGCTCAATGGGGCAGCAAGACTTCGTACGCCTGGCCAATATTGGATTTTGTGGTGTGCGAGTCATCTTTCCGCAGCAATTGAAAGCCCGGATAGTCTCTTCTGACGGAAGACCTTTCGAAACGGAAGAAAGCTCGGATACCATTTATGTTTACCCGGGAGAACGTTATGGTGTATTGACGAAATCCAGCGTGGAATTCTCAGATCAAATTCGCTTTGAGTATCTGGATTTGAATACGAATCAACTCAAGAATACACAAGTGATTCCGGTATCGGTTCAGGGACAGTTAGGTCTTCCAAATTTTGATCAGGAAGAAATCACGGCCCAACTTGTTCCAAACCCCTTTTATGGAAATACGGATTTGCACTTGTCGCTTCGGGAGGGACGTGAGCTGACATTCAAAATTTATGACTTACAGGGAAGGCTGGTTGAGGAGCATGAAGAGCGTTTTTTTACCGTTGGACAACATGAAGTAGCCTTAGGGAAGAGTCTCCGTGAAAGTGGAATCTATACGCTTCAGATCATTTCTGCCGGGAATGTCATCCAACTCGAAAAGTTACTGAGATTAGAATAATCTGGAAGTCGAAGAAGCGATCAAAGTAGTATATTTAGGCTTGCAAAAGTAAGCAAGATGTATACCCAAAGACGTTTTCCATTCAGAAGTGTGATACAATGGACCCGAAGAGAATTGATTTTCTTCCTGATACTCTCCATCATATTTACCGTACTCTATGAGCTATTGAATGTGAAATGGTTACAGGTTCCGTTAACACCAGTCGGATTAATCGGTACGGCTGTGGCGTTTATGGTCGGTTTTCAAAATAATGCGGCTTATGACCGGATTTGGGAGGCTCGTAAAATATGGGGAGGGATCGTGAATGCGTCTCGTTCACTCATTATTACGACGAAGGATAGCTTCTATATGCACCGGACCGAGGCGAGCAGAGATGAGTCGGAAGTACTGCGAATCATCACACATCGTCATATTGCCTGGTTGACGGCCTTAAGATATGCTATGCGGGAAAAGAAGTCCTGGGAAACTTCTTATGAAAAAATGTTCAGGAAAGGAGGGTTCCATTACTTGATCCCAGAGTATAAAAGTTCACTGGAGGAAGAGTTGAAGTCTTATCTGTCAGAAGAAGAATTGCGCTATGTGTTGTCTAAGGATAACAAGCCAAATGCTCTGATTAGTCTTCAGTCAAAGCACCTGAGAGCTCTGACAAACGAAAAGAAATTGTGGGATTTCAGTCTCTTGAATTTGCAAGGAATTTTGCAGGAATTGACAGCATTGCAGGGAAAAGCAGAACGCATCAAAAATTTCCCCTATCCCAAACAGTATGGAAGCATTGGTTATCATTTTGTACACATTTTCATGTGGTTGCTACCGATGGCGATTATTCCGGCCTTTGCAAGCATGGGAGAGGATATTTCAAAAACAATTCCCTGGATTGGGGATTATTTCATCTGGATGAATATCCCTTTTACCGTCATTGTGATCTGGGTTTTTAATACGATGTTACGGATCGGGCTGGCAGGGGAGAATCCCTTTGAGGGTTCCCCAAACGATGTGCCCATTTCCAATATTTCCAGAGGGATTACTCGAGATATCCTGCAAATAATTGAAGAGGACCCGGATCAAATTCCGGAACCTTTTGAGAATGTGAATGATATACAGATGTAGCTTTCGATAGGGGCTAAATCCAGAGCTCCATACGAATATTACAGCGTTCGTACGGACTGTCTTCCGGAACAGGAATTTCCTTGAAACCAACTTTGTGATACAGTTGAATGGCCGGAGTCAGACTGCGGTTGGAATCCAGAAAGACCCGTTCGAATCCCATTTCTCCCGCAAAGTTGATGCAGTAGTACATGAGCTTTTGACCGATTCGGAGCCCTTTGTATTGTTCGGTGACTGCCATCTTGGAAAGTTCATAATCTCCGTCTCCTCGTTTGATCAATGCTACTGTTCCAACGACCTGATCTCCATAGAGCGCCATGAAGATGAAACCTCCTGGATTCAGAATATACTCCTGGGGTTTGGTGAGTACTTCCCGATCGTATTCTTCGATGTAAAAATACTTTTCGAGCCATTCAAAATTGAGTTGGGTAAATTCTTTTGTGTATTGCTCTTCAAAGGGAACAATCCGAATTTTAGTTGCATTCATTTCCTTCAATTTTTGTAAGACATCTTTCATAGAGACTCTGCTCCGAGAGCATTTGTTCCAGTTCATTTAGTTTTTGCATCAACCCGGGATCTACCATTTCCTGGACGGCCAGGCTTATTTTTTTCCATTTTTCTTCAAAATCGGGCAATTCGTCCAATCCCTTCTGGGTCAATTGAATGAGCTGTTTTCGACTATCCTCTGGGTCAACATGACTTTGAGCGTATCCCAGCTCTTTCATTTTTCGGATGATTTTAATGATCGCTGGATGGGTAAACCCCAGTTGTTGAGCAATTTCCGTAACGGTCAATTGTTTTTCCTTTTTTAGCAGAAGAAAAATCAGGTGCCAATTGGGCTCAATACCAATATCCAGGTATTCATAAAGCTTTCGGGCATCGTAGATTAACCCGTCACTGAGTCGCTTGATTCGTGCCGTAAATCCCGCGTAATCTAGGGTTTTAATAAAGTCATCTTCCATAAACTATGTAACTGGTTACGCAAAAATATAAAAATAAGCGTTACTGGTTACGTATTTATTAAAAATTTTTCAAGAAGTCTGGCTTGGAGGGGAGTAAGAAGTTATTTTTTGCCGCTTAAGAATTGTAAATTAGTGTAAAATCGGCCCAAAAACCTTTCTTTTTGGGCGGAATTCATCTAGTTTTGTTCCTATGAGATTAAGTGGTTCCAGTAGTTATCAAATCCTTTTTTTCTGTCTGCTCTTTTGGCTTCCGGTGAGGATGTATGGACAGGAATTGTATGATGAATCTCATACCCGGGTGTCCATGCGTATGATCGGACACCGTGTTCTATTGGCATTTGGAGATAGTTCATCCAGGGTTTTGCCAGTGGAACGGGATGAAAATCGCTATCAAATTTCCTTTGCCTCCGATTTTGCTTTTGAGCCCTCGGTACTGAAGAAAACGATTGATGAGGTGGTCCTGGAAACGAGAATGGCTAGTCAATATGTGGTAGAGGTGCAACAATGCAATACAGGAGAAATCGTTTACGGTTACGAGATCACCGCTTCAAAGGAGAAGGATGTTATTCCCTGCAAAGGGCGCAAGTTAGAGCGAGACTGTTATCAATTGCTCATTACATTGGTGACCCCGACTGAGGAAACCATGCTTGCTTCACAAGCGGCAACGCCATTGACAAAGCAAAAGAATCCGAAAAGAACTTCCAAAGCTAATTTGCTACCCCAGACGATTTTTTGGGGGACTTTGCTCCTGCTTCTATTGGTAGCGGTATTTTTCTTTCGAAAGCGACGAAGTTGGAACCATACTGATGAAGATGTTTTGTCAATAGGATTGTATCGTTTTCATCGGAAAGAATTGCTTCTGACAAAAGGAGAAGAGAGTATCGAATTGTCTCATAAGGAAGGCGAACTTTTAAGTTTGTTGTATGCTTCTCAGAACAAGACCCTGGATCGATCTCATATCTTGAAAGTGGTGTGGGGAGATGAAGGCAATTATGTCGGTCGAACGCTGGATGTATTTATCTCCAAGCTTCGAAAAAAATTGGAAGCCGACCCCACGGTGAAAATTACGAACATCCGCGGAGTAGGCTACAAATTGATCCTGGGTGCCAAGCACTCTCTCTAACAATCTTTCCAGGGACCGTACTGTGTGATATGGACAAAGGAAGTCCCGATCAGGCGGTAAAGTCCACCACAACCTCCGACCCAGAAACGTCCGTCTTTATCTTCCAGAACAGCCTGTACGGCAAGTACTCCCAGTCCTTCTTTTTTAGCGTAGTTCCTGAATGAGTTTCCATCGTATCGGTAGAGTCCAAATCCTTCGGAACTAAACCAGATGTTCCCGGCCCGATCCTCGTAAATTTCACAGACTTCATCGTCTCCCAAAATCCCATTCTTTGTGCTAAAACTGATGAACTCATTACCGTCATAACGGCTCAGTCCTCCAAACATAGACCCAAACCAGATGTTTCCACGTCGATCCATAAAAAGTCGGTAAATCGTGTTGTCACAGAGCCCATCTTTATTGGTGATTACGGAGAACTTTTGTCCGTCGAAACGATAGACGCCACATCCGTCACTACTGAACCACAGGTCCCCATCCCGATCTTCCAGGATATCGGTGATTCGATCCGGAGAAACGGTGGCTTCGGGATTGTTCACTGGAGAAGCAGGGAGTTGAACAACTTCAAAGCGGGATCCCTTCAGTTTACAAAGCCCTTTGGCGGTACCTGCCCAGATGTCTCCCTTTCTGTCTTTGTGAACGCACCAAACCCATTCATTGCTTAATCCGTCTTCCACCGTGTAGTTTCGGAAGGACTCGCCGTCATAAATGGAAATACCGCCATAGGTCGCAAACCAAATCTTTCCATCGTTATACTCCCGGATATCCGTTACCTGATTGCCGCTAAAACCATTATCAATGGAGAAATAAGTGAGTTTTTCACCGTCGTAACGGGCGACTCCATAACCATTGGTTCCGAACCACAGGTTGCCATCATGATCCTGGTGGATATTGCGAACGCAGTTTCCCACAGGGGGTGCAATAGGGCCGCATTCTCCCTTGGAGCCGGTGAATAGGAGGGAAGCTTCCTCCAGTTTAGGGGTGGACGGACTGGCTTCTCCACATGAAGAGAGGAGAAACATCATGCATGTGATAGATGCAAAAGTGAAGATTAAATGCTTGTTTTTCATGTGTTTTTCTTTCAAAACTAGGTCTGAACTCAGCTTTTGAAAGTTAAAGAGCGTAAAAGTATGTAAAGCAAGCGTAAAAATTTGAAAGCAAAATTTCACATGGTGAAAATCCTATCTCCAACGCGGTCTTACTGCTGGAGGTGCTCCCCTTCCTGCTCCACGTCCTCTCACAGCTCCTCCACGACCTCTAGGGGCGCCCAGGCCTCTTCCACCACCTCCGCGACCGCCACGAGCTCCACCCCTTCCTCTTCCTCGTGCGGGTGCTCCTGGTGCGACTGGGGCTGGTGCCACGGGAGCAGCAACTCGTGCAGGAGGTCTGGTGTCGTAATAAGCCGCATTGGTCAGATCCGCTCCAGCCAGAGCAGCAAAAGCGCGCGTTTGGTGATTTAGCACACTGATGTTTGCGACTGGAATTTGATGTCCGCGATCAACGTACCAGGCTGTAGCACTAGATTGGTGAATATTTGCTCTAGGTATTCCTCCAAGTGTAAAACGGAGTATGACGGTGTCTTGTGGGCTGCATCTTCGGTTGGCTGCCAGTCCAGCACTAGTAGCTCCGTAAGTATCCGATCCGGGAAGACCGAGTCCTCCGGCCTGTACCAATCTAGCATCGGCTATGGGAAGCATGTGATAAAGTCGAGCTGGTGGTGCAGGTGGTGCTCCACCACGCACCATTCGTTGGGCAGGAGAATTCGTGCTTTGCAGAGCAAGATGCTGAATCTTCTGTTGATGATTGACTTGACTTCGTCGATCAGCTGCCGGACGAAGTTCTGAGGAATGAGTGTTTTGTGGCTTTGAATTTTTTAAGCTTCGCTCTTTATGATGCTGGGGCATGGTTCTTTTCGTTTGTAGTAGAATGCAGTCTAAAATAACGAAAAGTCAGTTACTTATCCGTTTACAAACGTTTAAATACAATTAAAATAAAATGATTTTCAGCCTTCAATAAGAACTCAATTATTTTCGCAGTCCTGGGTTGTTGCCCTTATCCCGCCAATATCCACCGTTGTTCTTGATTAGATTGTCGCTCATTTCAAAACCATCCAGTTTATAGGACTGAATCATATTGGCATTGTCCTCAATACGACATTCATGAATGAGGACTTCTCGAGCATCATGAAAATAAAATGCGTTGAAGGTATTGTCATGGATATAACAATGCGTCACTTTTAAATCTTTGATTTGATAGCCCTTGATGCCAATGGTTCCGGAACCTTCCAGTTCACAGTTATCAACTACCAGTTTTTGGGAATTGCTCAAGAGCACGACTCCACCGTTACATTGATATTCTTTCAAAGGTTTTAGGTGGCTCAGGTAAAGGCCTTCCAGTTTAATGGAGGTACTGTTTGTAACAATCAGTACATTTTTCCATAAATCAGTCAAATAGATTTTGCAATTTCCTTCTCCCTTAAGCGTAAGCCCGCTTCTCCCTTCGATATTCAAGGGAGTATCAATCACGTGTTTCCCGGCCGGAATAACAACTGTCCCACCATCTGGTGTGTTATCAATCAATGTTTGGAGTTTATTTTGAGCAAATAGGGAGCCGGCAACAAAAAGTGCCAGAGATAGAAAAAAGGTTTTCATAGAAACATTAGATGAAATCGGTTCGCGAAGAATGGAGTTTAAAAATGGACAAGATTCGTCCATTTAAGGATCAACAGCGCAAAGAAACTCATTCCGAAACTGACCATCACAAGTCCTTGCCAGTAACGTGTCCGCATTCCAAAATGCTTCCACATTTGCTCGCTGTTTTCTTTCCGGAAGTAATTGATTGAAAGCAGATATAACACAAAAGTGAAAACAATCATGAGAACTGCTAATATGAGCCAAAACTGTACCATGGTGCTTGTATTTACTTATGAATATACGGATTTTTTCAATGAGATGGGTTGAAAATCGTGTTTTTGGATTCAAAAAAAGCCATCGGTCAGAGACGGATGGCTTTTTATTTGATATCTATCAATTATGCATCAATTTTAGCATACTTGGCGTTCTTTTCAATGAACTCTCGTCTTGGTGGAACATCATCTCCCATTAACATGGAGAAAATCTGATCACATTCCGCAGCGTTCTCAATCGTTACCTGGCGCAGCGTACGACCTTCCGGGTTCATGGTTGTTTCCCATAACTGCTCGGCGTTCATCTCTCCAAGACCCTTGTATCGTTGAACGTTCACAGAGGATTCATTTCCGCTCCCTTTCATCTCCTGGATCAGTCGGTCGCGCATGTCATCGTTCCAGGCATAGCTGGACTTGCTACCTTTTTTCACTTGATAAAGTGGAGGTGTAGCGATGTACACATAGCCTTTCTCAATCAGTTCCTTCATGTAACGGAAGAAGAAGGTCAGAATCAGGGTTTCAATGTGCGATCCATCCACGTCGGCATCACACATGATGATGATCTTGTGGTAACGTAGTTTCTCCAGATTCAGAGCTTTGGAATCTTCTTCTGTCCCCACCTTGACTCCAAGTGCGGTATAAATATTCTTGATTTCCTCGTTCTCGAAGATTTTGTGCTGCATCGCCTTTTCGACGTTCAAAATCTTACCTCTCAACGGCATGATGGCCTGGAAGTGACGATCTCGTCCTTGTTTAGCCGTACCACCCGCCGAGTCTCCCTCGACAAAGTAGATTTCACAGGCAGCCGGATCTTTTTCAGAGCAGTCAGCCAACTTACCGGGTAGTCCGGAGCCGGAAAGTACATTCTTTCGCTGTACCATTTCACGGGCCTTTCGGGCCGCTTGACGAGCACGGGCTGCCAGAATGACTTTTTCAACAATAATTTTGGCTTCATTCGGATGCTCCTCCAGGTAATTGGCCAGCATTTCGGAAACAGCTTGAGAAACAGGAGCTGTGACTTCCCGGTTTCCTAATTTTGTTTTGGTTTGTCCCTCAAACTGAGGTTCAGCTACTTTCACCGAAACGACAGCGGTCAATCCTTCGCGGAAATCATCTCCGTCAATTTCTACCTTTTCTTTGGCAAGCATCCCACTGTCGGTGGCATATTTCTTCAGGGTATTGGTCAGACCACGACGGAAACCAGAAAGGTGAGTTCCCCCTTCATGTGTATTGATGTTATTCACATAGGCCTGAATATTTTCCGTATAGGAAGTATTGTAGGTCATGGATACTTCTACTGGAATCCCGTCTTTTTCCCCTTCAAAATAAATCACATCAGAGATCAAAGGTTCTCTGTTGCGATCTAAGTACTGGGCGAACTCCTTCAATCCTCCTTCGGAGAAATAAGTCGTTGAAATATCTTTTCCTTCTTCATCCTGATGACGCTTGTCAACCAACGTGATCTTGATTCCCTTGTTCAGGAATGCCAATTCACGCATTCTGGCAGCCAGGGTGTCGTAGTTGTACTCGGTCGTCTCAAAAATACTAGCATCTGGCTTGAAGGTCACTTCAGTTCCGGTATCGTTAGCCGTCCCAGTTTCCTTCACATCATATAATGGTTTCCCACGCTCGTATTCTTGTTGGAATACTTTTCCATCCCGATGTACGACTGCTGTCAGATGGTCCGAAAGTGCATTCACACAGGAGACACCCACACCGTGCAAACCTCCGGATACTTTGTAAGTATCTTTATCGAATTTACCACCAGCGTGGAGAACGGTCATAACGATCTCCAGGGCAGATTTCTTTTCCTTGGAGTGAATGGCCGTTGGAATCCCCCGACCGTTATCTTTTACCGTAATGGAATTATCTTCGTTAATGTGCACCAGAATCGTGTCACAATGCCCGGCCAGGGCTTCATCGATCGAGTTGTCAACTACCTCATACACCAGGTGGTGTAATCCCTTGACTCCGACATCACCGATATACATGGCAGGACGTTTTCGAACAGCTTCGAGTCCTTCCAGAATCTGAATATTATCGGCTGAATAATTGTCTTTCTTCAAATCTGTACTCATTGCAATTTTTATGAAATGAATTATTTCTTTTGTAAGCCTACAAATTTAATGATTCAAAAGGCCAAAATCAAAGGAAAAAAAGGGCTTGAGCTAGTAGTTATCAACATTATATTAACGTTATTCTAACAGAAGCGTTTTAGTAGAAATGAAGGGATTTGGACGGAAGCCGAATTTTTGGAACAAAATTGGTAATATTGCTAATTATGATGCGAAGAATTGGATGGATATTGATATTCAGTTTGTGGGGGCTTGTAGGCTTTGCTTCTTCCGATTTAAAAGGATTATGGCAGGGTGTGTTGATCCAGGATGGTAAAAAGGAGTCAGAGGCCGTTGTTTGCTATCTGAAACTGGAAATTTCCGATGGACAATTGAGCGGAATGAGTAGGGAAGAGGCTTATTCGAAAGATTTGTACGTGGTTCAAAGGCTGAAGGGACAATCCGCGGGAAATCAAGTGGAATTCAAACAGCAGGTCATTCTGTCTAAAAAGAGCAGTTCGCGTCAGCTATGGTGTTCTGCGGAATTCAAGGGGCAATACATTGATTCGACTGGGTATTTGGAAGGAAGATACATCAGTACCACTTGCAAACGAACTGCGGGAAGATTTATCCTCTACCGCTCCGATGCTAAATTTTCCGAGAATGAACAAGCCGTGATGGGGCATGCCTGGAGAGACGAGTTGCTGGCAGATTTGAAAGCGGGACGAAAAGCACCGGAGATTCGGGAGTTGGAACGGAAGAATTTTAAATTTCAAGCAGTCTATTTTGATCACGATAAATCGGAAATCAAAGAAGAATATCATGCCTACCTGAAGAATATGATTCGGGTCGTCAACGGCCATTCCGATTTGAGAATTAAAATTACTGGACACACGGATGCTGTTGGTACTGATGCGTATAACGTCGGTTTGTCTGAACGTCGGGCGGAGTCTATTCGCAAATTCTTCAGTGAGAACGGCCTGGAGCTAAAGAAGCTCGAGATTGATTTTAAGGGAGAAACACAACCGGTTGATACCAATAAGACCTCCGAAGGGAAGCGGAGAAATCGAAGGGTTGATTTCGAGTTTATTTAAGCCCTGATCCTGCGGGTGGTTGGCCTCAAATGAATTATAAAGTTTATTTTTGCGCCAAAAAAGGATCAAAACATGATAAATTTTGTTGAAGAACTGCGTTGGAGGGGGATGATTCATGACATCATGCCCGGTACGGAAGAAGCATTGAATAAAGGCATGACTTCCGGATATATCGGTTTTGACCCTACGGCAGATTCACTGCACATCGGAAGTCTGGTACAAATTATGACACTGGTGCACTTTCAGCGTGCCGGACATAAGCCCTTCGCTTTGGTAGGGGGAGCTACCGGAATGGTTGGTGATCCTTCCGGAAAATCGGAAGAACGGAACCTCTTGGACGTTGATACCTTGCAACATAATGTAGATGCCGTCCGAAAACAACTGGAAAAATTCCTGGATTTTGATTGTGGTGAGAATTCCGCCGAAATGGTGAACAACTACGATTGGTTTAAGGAGATGAGTTTCCTGGATTTTATTCGGGATGTGGGGAAACACATCACTGTGAACTATATGATGGCGAAAGATTCGGTGAAAAATCGCCTGGAAACAGGGATGTCTTTTACAGAGTTTTCGTATCAGTTGGTTCAGGGATATGACTTTTATTGGCTGAATGAACATAAGAATTGTGTGGTACAGTTAGGTGGCTCCGATCAGTGGGGGAATATTGTGACCGGAACGGAACTGATTCGTCGCAAATCCGGCAATGAAGCCTTTGCCGTGACCACTCCACTGATAAAAAAAGCAGATGGAACCAAGTTCGGAAAAACAGAGGGTGGAAATGTATGGTTGGATGCGGAGAAGACGAGTCCTTACCAATTCTACCAGTACTGGATCAACGCCAGTGATGAAGATGCGGCAAATTACATTCGCATTTTTACCTTGAAGGAGAAAACGGAAATTGAGGCCCTGGAGAAAGAACATGCAGAAGCACCCCATTTGAGAGTGTTGCAGAAAGCACTGGCCGAAGACATCACGATCAGGGTGCATGGTGAAGAAGCGCTGAAAGCGGCTGTGGCAGCTTCCAACATTTTGTTTGGGAAATCAACATCGGACGATATCAAGGCGCTTTCGGAAAGGGATTTTTTGAGTGTGTTTCAGGGAGTTCCACAGGCCCAATTGAGTCGTTCGGAAATTGAATCCGGGCTGAGCATTGTAGACGCTTTTGTATCTCGTTCATCTTTCCTGAAGTCGAATGGAGAAGCCCGTCGGGAACTGAAAGCAAACGCAATCAGCGTCAATAAAGAAAAGGTTGATGGAGAGTATCAACTGGAAGTGAAAGATTTGATCAATGATCGCTATATTCTGCTCTCTAAAGGGAAGAAGAACAACTATATTTTGATTGTGGATTAATCCTTCAAAAGGAACAAGCATAAAAAAGCCCTTTGTCAGTTGACAAAGGGCTTTTTTATGAATGCTTCTCGCTCTTAGTTGGAGAGAATTTCGAACTCTGTTCGTCTGTTCATTTGACGTCCTTCAGTCGTTTTTAGCATGGAAACCGGTCTGCTCGAACCGTAGCCTTTTGCGGTCATCCGTCCGGCGCTGATTCCCTTTCCGGCCAGATAGTTCATCACCGCTTCTGCCCGGTCCTGAGACAGTTTGTCGTTGACTAGTGCCGATCCAGTGTCATCCGTGTGACCTGAAATTTCAATTTTAAGTCCTGGAACGTCTTTCATTAACTTGACCAAACGCTCCAACTCGGCGTTAGACTCCGAACGTAAAGTCGCTTTCCCCACATCGAAAAAGATATTGCGCAGCGCGATCTTACTTCCTACAGCAATATTCTTCAATTCAATGGTTTTATCTACCAGGTTGTCCGCGCTCCCCATCGGAATGTCAAAGTTCTCTGAGTGGAACAGGTATCCCGGAGCTTTTACAGCAATACCGTAGTTTCTCCCTGAGTTCAAGGTGATGATGAATTTTCCGGTGGCACTGTTACTGGTGAAGGTTTCAATGATCTTTCCACTTGAGTTATCCGTAATTTCGATGGAAGCTTCCACTGCTTTTCTTGAAATAGCATCCAGGGTATTTCCTTTAAATACAGTCAGTGATTTTTTGTTCACATCTACCGTGCTTTCGATCTGATTGTCTTTCAGAGGCATGGCTACGGACGCCAGAAGGTAATCTTCGATGTCAATAGCTGGTTCTTTCGGTTCTCCCCAGAAAGTAATTTTGTAGATGTCAAAACCACCTTTCCCTCCGGAACGATTGGAAGCAATGTAAGCATACTTTCCGTTGGCTGTCGGAGAAAAGAAGAAGTCGTCGTAAACCGTATTGATTGGATACCCCAGGTTAACAGGTTCTGTCCATTGTCCTTGTTTTTTCTCGGAAACAAAGATGTCGTAACCACCCAGCGAACCATGTCCTTCTGAGGCAAAATACATCAGGTCTCCGTCCACGGACATATAGATTGGTCCTTCGTTAAACTTACTGTTACAGGTAGAAACCATGGTCGCCGCCTTAAAGTCTTTTCTGATTTTACTTTGCACGGAAGAGAACATAATGTCCATTCCATTAGAGCGATTGTCATTGTCACGGGTAAAATAAACCTTGTAACCGTCGTCATTGTAGCAGCCATATTTTTCATTGGCTTTCGTCGAACTGATCATGGAACTCATTTTTTCGGGATCTGTCCAGTTGGCCCCTTTCAAATGAGATTCGTAGATGTCACTTCCTTCTTTCGTTTCCCGGTGCAGAAGCATACGGGTTCCGTCATAGCTCAACGTATTGGAAACCTCATTGTCCATCGTGTTAATAGCACCTGAAATATGCTTTGGGTAGGACCATTTTCCGTTTCGAAGACTGGTGGAAAGGATGTCCATATCGTATTCTCCTACTTCATTCGAAGTTTTGTTGGTTTTACGATTGGATGAGAGGATCAGTTCGGAACCATCCGTGGAGATGGACGGAGCAATTTCATCGGCGCTGGTATTTAATTCAGAGATGTTGTCCACCCAAACCCGTTCCGGTTTCTTATAAGCCTTTTTAGCTAGTTCACATTCCTTGATTCGCTTCGTTGAGAATTTGGAATAATTGTCTGCCTTGCGGTAATTGTTTTCAAAAGACTCATATTGCTTGATTGCCTCGTCAAATTTCCCTTCTAGCTGGTAAGCAACACCCAAATAAAACTGGAGGAAAGGATCTGCTTTTGGGTCCAGTTCCCAGGCCTTTTTGAGGTAAGGGATGGCCAAACTTGGGTCTGATGAGTTAACATGACAAACACCGATACGGAAATTTAGCTCACCGTTGTTCGGATTGAATTTTTGTGCATCGTTGAAATGGATCAACGCTTTTTTGAAGAGCAGTCCGTAATCGGATACGTTGAATACGGCTTCCATCCCCTGGTCATAGTATTCATTTCCTTTGGAAACAGCTTCTTTGGCTGCCTTGAACCCTTCTTTTCCTTTAAAGTTAGAAGCTTTGAAATCGACATTCTGCGACCAGAGGACTGAGGTGGAAAGAAGTGTTATAAGTATAGAGATCGTTTTTTTCATCTTCAAATTCATTAATTGCAGTTAGACGAATAGTATTTTTTTCCAATATCGGCACCAAGTTCATGGGCTTTGTTCCAGTCTTTGCAGGCTGCTTCCATTTCACGGAGCATTTCTTCTGCGTTGGCTCTATTGACAAAGGCAGATGCGCTCTTTCCATCTATTTGAATGGCCTTGCTTGCCATTTCTTTGGCCTTTTTGTAATCTTTCTTCTTGAAGTATAGGGCGGATAGATTTGAGTATGCAGGAGCATATTTGGGGTTGCACTCGATGGCCTTTTTAAAATCACGCTCTGCGTCATCCATGCGACCTTGTTCCATTTGTGTTGCCCCCCGGTTATTATATGCCAGGTAGTATTTGGAATCAATGCTGATAGCCCGGTTGAAAGCGGCAACAGCTCCACTGTAGTCCTTTGAACGCTTTTTGGTTGTCCCGATATTGTTCAGTACGAATGTCAATTTCGGATTTTTGCGCAGGGCTTCTTCGTAATCGGCAACGGCTCTGGAATACTCTCCTTTCATTCGGTAGCAACTTCCGCGATCATTATAGGCAAAGGCAAATGAAGGATCGAGTTCCATGGATTTACTAAAGAACTTGATGGCCCCGTCGTAATCCTCCTGCAAAAAGCGCAGCGTTCCGTAGTTGTAGTAAGCCCGTGCATTTTGCTTGTTCATTTGAATGGATTTTTCATAATCCTTTTCAGCCAGGGAGTACTCATTCAAACTTTGATAAGAACGCGCTCTTTGGAAATATGCCTTGGAGTAATTTGGGTCCTTTGAAATCAGTTGATCTAATGTCTGGATGGCCTGCTTAAACTGGCTGGCCTCGTTTTGGCTAAGAGCTTTATTGTAGTAGGCAGCTGTAAACTGTGGGTCTAAACGAAGTGATTCGCTGAATTCCTGAATGGCCTTCGTGTAATTTTTTTGACCGAATGCCTGTACTCCTCGGTTGTAGGCCTCCTGACTGGCCGCTGTGTTGGCGTTTTCCTGGTTCAGTGCTGCAATAGAGTCCCGGTAGGCTTGTTCCTCCGGTGTGAGCTCCTCAATTTGAGCAAAGGCTCCTAAAGCGAATGCCAGGCATGAAACTAAAAGCTTGCGTTTTAACATGTATATGGATTTATTTTGACAGCCAAATATAAGGAGATTGAACTTTTTTCGATCGTACTTATTCACGATCAGGGGGGTGAGTTATCAAGATTTAATTAACAATTTTCTGCCAGATGGCTTTGCAATAATAAAATCATAGTTTGGGGTAAAAACAAGAAAGAAAAGGGTCCTCGGATGAATCACTTTCCTTATTTTTGAAAACTTAGCAAATGAAAATGATGTCAAAAGAAGTATATATCGTCGATGGAGTACGTTCTGCCATCGGAAATTTTGGAGGAACCCTGGCCCCAGTACGAACAGATGACCTGGCAGCTGAAGTATTAAAGGCGCTTCATGCGAAATTCGGAGGAGTTGATTGGGAGCAGCTAGAAGATGTGATTTTAGGCTGTGCCAATCAAGCTGGTGAAGATAACCGGAATGTAGCTAGAATGTCTGCTTTGCTGGCTGGACTTCCCGTCAGAGCCGGTGGAGAAACAGTAAACCGTCTTTGTGCATCTGGGATGGCGGCAACCATCAATGCTTCGAGAGCGATGAAGGATGGAGCGGGTGATTTATATATCAGCGGTGGAGTGGAAAATATGACTCGTGGACCCTGGGTCATTTCGAAAACCTCTTCGGCTTTTGGGAGAGATGCTCAAATGTTTGATTCCTCTTTCGGTTGGCGTTTTGTCAACCCCCTGATGCACGAAAAGTTTGGGACGGATGGAATGGGAAATACGGCGGAAAATCTGGTTGAGCTTTATGGAATTTCCAGGGAAGATCAGGATCGTTTTGCCTATTGGTCCCAACAAAAAGCCGGAGCTGCCAGAAATGCAGGGATTTTGGCTGAAGAAATTTGCCCGATTCGGATTTCAAGGAGAAAACAGGAAGATCTCGTGTTTGACACCGATGAGTTTATCAAAGATGCTACTAGTCTGGAAAAATTGGGAACGCTTCGTGCGGCATTCAAAAAGGATGGTTCGGTCACAGCAGGGAATTCTTCCGGTTTGAATGATGGTGCAGCTGCTTTATTGCTGGCTACGGATGAGGCGCTAAAAAGCAATCAATTGACACCCAAAGTGAGGATTGTGGGAGGGGCTGTTGCTGGTGTTGAACCTCGTATTATGGGAATCGGGCCTGTGGAGGCTTCTGAGAAAGTGCTAAAGCGTAGTGGACTGACCCTGGATCAAATGGATGTCATTGAATTGAATGAAGCTTTTGCAGCGCAGTCTTTGGCTTGTACCCGAAAAATGGGACTGGAAGATAATGACCCACGAATCAATCCGAATGGAGGTGCGATTGCCCTGGGACATCCCCTGGGAATGTCTGGTGCCCGAATTTTACTGGCGGCGGCAAACGAATTGCAGCGGAAGCAAAAACGCTATGCACTGGTGACCATGTGTATCGGTGTAGGACAGGGGTATGCAACCATTCTCGAGCGTTGCTAGCCAACCGTTTGTATGCAGACAACGTTGTAAACTAAGATGATGAAGGCCTGGAATCGCTTTTTGTTGCTCTCACTAATGAGTCTTTTGGCACTCTCCTGTCGAAAGGAGGTGACTAGCTGGAAAAGCAACTGGATTCTTCCCCTTTTTCAGGATAGTTTGAACCTGAGTCGTTTGGTCAATGATACAACACTTGCGGTTCAGGATGGAGCCTATCTATTGCAATTGGAACGCACCCTGGCCACGATTCGTCCGGGTGAATACCTTGATTTTCCAGATACGACGATTTATAAGACCTTTACGATTCCGGTCAGTAGTTTATCCCTTCCGGCAGGAACAAGTTTTGTCACCGATAACGATGATCACGTCTTTGATTTGGATGACGTATTACTCAAAAAAGCACGGTTGAAATCTGGAATTGTCAGTTTGACAGTGGAAAATCCGCTTACAACTACCTCTTATTTTGAAGTGATTCTTCCCGGAACAACCCTGGATGGGGTAAGCTTGAGTCGGGAACTGAGTGTTGGCCCAAAAGGAACGTCTTCCATTCAGATTGACTTAAGTGGGTATGAATTGGACTTAAGAGGGAGTTCAGGAATCGATTTTAATGCCCTTTCATCAAAACTAAAAGTGTTTTCTGATCCGAGCGGACCAAATGTTCAGTTATCAAATACGGACACGACGAAAGTAGCCATTACGCTGGAGGATATGGAAGTTGATTATGGACAGGGGTATTTTGGACAATATGAGGCGAGTGGGAGCTATGACCTGGAACTGGATTATCTGAAAGATCATGTGAACGGAAAATTAGATCTTCCAAATTTCAGTTTGGATTTTGTGCTTTCAAACTCAATCAAGGCGATGGCCAGAGCTCGGTTAAGTAATGTTGCCAGTGTGAATACGTCATTGTCTTATACGGTTCCCTTGGCGAGTAATCAGTTGAATCAGGATTTTATTATTCAGAATGCTACAGGAAGCTGGGGAACACTGACCCCATCGGAAACAAGTTTGAGCTTTAATCAGAACAATTCAAATATTGAGTCGTTTGTCGAGAATCTGGGAGACCGGATCTCGCTGGCGTACGAAGTCCAACTGAATCCTTATGGAAATATTAGTGGAGGCTGGGATGAATTTTTTCCGGAAAGTAAACTGGAGGTGGTTACTCGAATTAATATGCCATTGATGATTGGCCTCGATAATTTTTCTATCCGGGATACCTTTGATGTGGATTTAAGTCAGGACCTCTCCTCAAGTCATGTAGAGCAGGGAACGTTGCATTTTAAGATCGAGAATGCCTTCCCCATTTCCGGTGATCTTCATTTGTTTCTCTTAGACGATTACGGGCAGGTACTGTTTGATTTTGATGATCTGGATATTCCTTCTGCGAAAGGTGGGGCTCTGACTAACCTGGGAATCAACTCCCTTAAGAAACAATTGGATATTCCCATTTTGGAGCAGGATTTGGAAAAATTGAATCAGGTCAAACGAATGGTTTTTGAAGTGAAGTTCAATACACCTGATGAGACACTCTCCTTTAATGAAATGGTAGTCATTCCGGAAAGGGCCTTTTTCCTCGTGAAAGCACAGGCTTCTTTTCGTTTGAAACAAGTGCTTGGCTCGGAATGAAGTATTTGATTGCGACATACATTTTGTTCGGGTCGTTTTGGGGAATTAGCCAGACGAGTTTGCCCGCGGTGATCAGTACGGAAGGGTCCAGTGGTTTGTTCTGGAGTGAGGGCGAATTTGATCAGCGCACCCAAAGTTTGTCGAATGCTTTTTCAAGGAAGCTCTTTCGGGGAGGGGAGATTAGTGAATCTGAGATCAACAAGGAATTGGACCGACATCGCTCCCTGAATCGTTTTGGAAGAAATTACGGATTGAATCTGGCCTTTGTGCCCAAGAAAATGAAGTTTTTTTCTTCGGAGCATACCAATTGGATGTTTGAATTGGGACATCAGTCTTTTTTGTCGGGGAGTTATGCGAAAGGACTTTTTGGGCTGGCCATGTTGGGAAATGCTAACTATTTGGGAGAGCAAGTTTCGCTGGCCGAAAGTCATCTGACCCTGGTCGACTGGCAGCACCTGGGAGTAGGCTTTTATCATCGTCCAACGGGGTCTTACCTGACATTGAATGTCGTTCAGTCTTCGGCTTTTGCTTCGGGGGATTTACCTGTGGGCGCCTATGAATCCGGAGCCGATTCCAGCTGGTTGGAGTTATCGGCAACAGGCAATGTAGAATATAGTGGTGGAAATTTCGGACAGTCCTGGGGTCTTTCCCTGAACGGACGTTTTCAATATCACATGCCGACGGGACGTTTCGGGCAGGTGCCCATCCTGATGGAAGTGAAAAATATGGGAATCGTTTATATGCCTGAAACAGTCAGTTATCGAGTGGACACGGTGCTGCGCTACGACGGACTTAATTTGGATGACATACTTGGCTTCCGAAATGCAAATTTTGAATCGGCCAATTGGTTCGATACGCTGCAGGTGGAACGCGATACGACAGGTAGTTGGCAGTTGTTACCGGCTTCTATCGAAATTTCGAAGCCATTGCGCTTTGTGTCAACAACCCCCTGGCAAGTCTTTTACGGAGTGCGGGCATATCCCTTCATTCGTTATTTACCAAGACTTCATGTAGGTATTAATGCAAAAGTATGGAGCGGATTTCATGCCGGACTAGTAGCGGTTTACGGTGGATTTGGAGGTTTTCGTTCCGGTTTGTATGTGAATTACGCCAGTAACAAGTTATATATGGGACTGGGAACTGAAGATATTTACGGCCTGATCTCTGGGAAAGGTTTTGGTAAAATGCTAAACTTTAGATTGGTATGCGCACTTTAATCGTCATTGCTTCTTTTTTGCTTGCCGGAAGTACGCAGGCTCAGATCAGTTTTTTTAAGACTTTTTCAAATGATTCATTTGACCGGGGAGAAGGAGTGGTTCAGTTGAAAGACTCCAGTTACCTGATTACGGGATCTTCCAGCAGCTTTTCAAATTCTCAGCAGGCTTTTATTATGCATATTGACAGTGCGGGGAATTATCTGTGGTCCAGGTCGTATGGAGGAGAAGAAACGGAGCGGGGGAGAAGAATCTTCCATGTAGAGAATGATGGAATTTATGTGTTGGGGCAAACAAGCTCAGCGAGCGGAAAGTTTTTTGATCTGTATTTTCTGAAGACGGACCTGGAGGGAAACATCTTGTTCGAGAAGAATTTTGGAGGGGCAGAGTACGAAGATATTCACGACGCGATTATGTTGAAGGACACTTCTATGATCATCGTGGGAGAGAGCTATTCAAATACGGGGAAGCAGCAGAATGCCTGGGGCATGAGATTATCCAATGAGGGCGAGGTACTTTGGGAACAACAATGGGGAGGAAATCGCAAAGATTTGGCCAGCAGTGTGAAAGCGCTGAACGACACGATCGTTTATATCTGTGGCTATCAATACAATCAGGATTCACTGAGCAGGAAAGGCTTTTTAAGTAGAATGAACATTGATGGGACCCTGGAATGGACCCGTTTTTATGGAGAGCAGAAGGAACATGCATTGCGTGATCTACACATTTTTAGAGATACCATCCGGGGAGTGGGGCACTTTATCGCAGAAGGAACCAGCGTTCGAAATTTCCATCGAATTATGTTTGACCTTTCCGGGAATATCATTCGAGACCGCTATGAGTTTCATGGAGGAGATTATGATGTATTATCGATTCAACGCTATGGATCGAATTTGTACTTCCTGTCCAAACAGGTTACTCAGGAACCGGATATCCCAACCTATCCCGATGGTTCGGACAATTTGCTGTATGCCTATGACCACATGCTTTTTTACAAGGGACTGGCTTTAAACAAATCACTTAATGGAGACGATCAGTTCAATCAGTTGATTCGAACCAGTGATCAGGGGATTTTGGCCGTAGGATTCAATTCGATGGATGACCATGTGAAGGTGACCGTCCTGAAACTTGATGCGAGAGACCCGATTTCAAATGCTTCCCTGACCAATGGAAGTGGGGAACTGGTGGAACTCAATGAGTTGAGTTCAAGTGATCGGGTTCGAATCTATCCCAATCCAAGTAGCGGAATGATTCACGTGGATTCGGAAATGAAGATTCGGGAGTTCCGGCTCTATTCAACGCAACAGCAATTGCTGCGGATCGAACGGGGAATGCTGACAAATTTGTCGTTGGTTGATCTCAGTCCGGGAGTCTATTTCCTCCATCTGTATACCGATGACGGACAGCAGTTCGTGTATCAACTGCATCGGAAATAGCCTGTTTTTTATTCCTTCATTTTTCGTTCGGCGTCGATTAATTTGCCAATGTAAAAGAAAGACTTGTCAATGGTCTCATATTGTCCGTTAGGAGTAGGACGAAGCGCTGGAGATGAGACAACATAGCCGTGGTGATCCAGCAAGACGTATTTCGGATAGCTGAGCACCTCATAATCTTTAAAGATAGGGTTGGAGGCTTCTACCTCGTATTTCCTCCAGGGAATTTTCTGAAGTAATTGTTCCCACTGATCAACGTTTTTGGTGGGCTTGGAATAGACGGTGATCACTTCCACATAACTTTTATATTTTTCAGCTAAAGGAATCAATACTTCAATTTCTTTCTGATTTTCGAACATATTTGGCTCCAGGAACTGTATGTAAAGATGCTTTCCGTGAAAGTGTCTGTTGGATATCATAGAATCTCCCTGATGCAGTGAAAATTCAGGCGCTTTGACTCCCACTTGAATTTCAGTCAGCTTAGACATTAAATTTCCTGCAATTAATCTACTCTCCGGATAATAAGCATGTTTCGAGAGGCTGTCCAGAACGGCCATAACATTCGTCTGCGGATATTCTCTGCTTTTATATTCGTCTCCAAGGTGCTTAATAATGGCGTATTCCCGCAGACGAAGTCGCTTCATGCTGGGTTGGTGATTCACCGCATTCATGATCAGGGACGGACTGTTTTTAAGAACTCCGAGGTAGATGCGGTTCCCAACTTCCATCGAGACAAGATCGTCCAAATCTTCAAAGTAAGAATTCAGATAATCCATATAGATCGGGTTGTTATAGGCAACCGGATAGGACTTAAGATAAAAATCAAATTTCTCAAAGCGGCTTCTTCGTCCGAGGTGTTGGATGTTGTCGAGAATGGCCATGGAAAATTTAACGTAGGTCTTAAAGAAAAAGCTGGTGTCCCGATCGTAGGCCTTTTCTACATTGACCTTAAAAGTGTCGAGTTGTCGGACAAATTCTACCCCATTCAGGTTTTTTCGGTAAAAGTACTCTCCCAGAAAATTGGCGGACCATTTGTCAAAAGAAAGGATTTTGTAGTTAATATCTTCTTTTGGGAGGTCGAGAAAGGCCAGTTCCACATCATTTCCGAGTGGACGATACTCGTCGTAGCGGTTTCTTTCCGGGAAATAAATTTGGTATGAAGCGCCAGGTTGCACATACATGAAACCGCGGTTGTTTCCAGAACGAACAATGACCTTCTGCGTGTGATCGTTGGGGAAGCGAAAGGTGAAACTGGAATCTGCTCCCACACTGCTTTCCGCAATGAGCACTTCTTTCATGGTCAGGTAATCCTGGATGCCATAGATGGCAATCTCCTGTCCAATGTACTTGGGGGCAAACCCGACAATGGTGTTGTAAGCCTTTTCCGACTGTGAAAAGACACTCCCGGAGAGGACGACCAAGAAAATAAGTACCGCTAATTTTTTCATATCGATGGAACGAGTAAGTCCTGATTTGTTACAAAACTATCAATAACCCCGCCATTTTTATGAATTTCCCTGACAATGCTGGAATTGATGTGATTGACTTCCTGTTTGGTGATGATGAATACAGTTTCGATCTCTGGGTGAAGACTATGGTTCATTTGGGCTATTGAACGTTCGTATTCGAAGTCTTTGACATCCCTTAATCCACGGAGTAAGAATTGTGCCCCTTCTCGTTTTGCCAGCTTAGTTGTTAGCTCGCTATAATGGACAATTCGGATTTGATCTTCTTGCGTATAAAGCGAATTCAAATGGGCCAATCGAGAATCCAGCGTAAAAAAGGCTTGTTTTCTTGAATTGACTCCTATGGCTATAATGATTTCATCAAAGAGGTGACGGGATTTTTCGATGACGTTCTCATGGCCTTTAGTAAAAGGGTCAAATGAGCCCGGGAAAATTGCTACTCGTTTCATAATCCAAATTAATGGGCAAAAAAACTGAAGTGGACGTTCCCGAATTTTCTGGTTTGTTGATACTTCGGATGCTGACTCAAATCGCTTTGTTTGCCATGTTCAATGATACACATTCCCTCAGGCTTAAGCAAATTTCCTTCCAGAATATTGTCCCTGAGTTCTTCATAAAATGAGGCTGCATAAGGAGGATCGGCAAAAATGAGATCATAACTTTTGGTACTTCGTCGGACAAAGTCGCGAATATCGGCTTTATAGACCTGTATGACCTCTTCCAGGCCGTTTTCACGGATCATTTGTTGAATGAACTTCACACAATGGTAGTTGCTATCCACGGCTTCAATGTGACCGGCTTCCCGCGAAGCGAACTCAAGTGAAATATTTCCGGTACCGGCACAGAGATCCAAAATTTCGAGTTGTCCCGAGGCAAGATCCCACTGATTTTCTAGCATGTTGAACAAGCCTTCCTTGGCAAAATCAGTGGTTGGTCTGGATGGAAACTTCTTGGGCGGACTAAACCTTCTGGACTTTAATTTTCCCCGAATTATACGCAAAACTGGTGGCTTTTTAGCGTGAAATAATCTTCAAATTGCCATTTGGCCTGTTTGAACAGTTCGATGGTTTTTGCTTTTTCCTGAAGTGCCGTCTGTTGAATGGATTCATTGAGTGGATCCAGAGAACACAAAATGTCAATTTCCTGATCAATTCCTTGCTGTTTCAAGGCAAAACTAAGGTAGTAAAGGACATCTTCTACCTGGCTGCAGGGGTAGTTATTGCAGAATTTTAGTTTTCCAAGCTGTCCGATCATTAAGATCATGCGTTCCGGAAAGATGAGACAAAATACCTGATTTTTTTTCCACTTGTTCTCCAGGGCTGGGATGAGGTGCGTATAGGGATGTAAGGTTTTTACCCTGGGATAGCGCATGACAAAAAAGGATTTGAGCCAATGCGGAATCGAATAGACATTGACCATGTCACTGGAAAATAACCGATTAAAGTCAACTTCCTGCTTTGAAATCTTTTCTTCGTAGCAAAGTTGGAGATAATCGCTGATGTTTTCGGCCTGGAAGATCCCATTCGGAATCAATGTGCATTGCTCTCCTTGCCAGGATACGGTCATTTCCTCGACCTCACCGATGTTCAATTTTTCCAGTGCTTTGGAAAGGCGCTCTTTATATTGGAAATCTTTTTTTTCCTCAAAGAGAAAGCAATCCAGTAACTCGAAATGATCAGCTTTCAGGCTGGCAATCGAACAAGCGTGTTCGGATATGTCAATAGCCAGATGTCGGAAATCCATAGTCGGATATTATTCCCAGCTTCCTGTCAGGTCAGGCAAGGTAAGGGAACCGAAGAAAATCTCTTCCCGCTTTTTGGAACCGTGAATTTTTGCAAATGGAAGTTTTCCTTTCACCTCCAGTACGGCCACACTGTCCTTTCCGACAACGACATTATCTTTGGCAGCCATTTCAAATTCTTCACGTCCACCCGTGTAAGGAATGTACTTCAAAGAATCTACGATGAAAGGTCCAAGATTTGCCTTTTTTCTACGCTCCTGATAAGCTGTCGTTCCAAACTGTTTCTTGAGGAAAGGAACCTGAATGGTATCCCTTTTGAAGTCTGCGAATTCCGGAAATTGCTGTGGGTTTTTGGAAAGGATATAAGCTTCAAGTTCTGTCATGTTGTTGTCGATGGCCCGATTATCCTTATAGATATAATCCCGTTCTTCGGGTGTTAATTTTCTGGCTGGAACATAGCCTTCAGATTTCACTTCAGCAATAGTTCCACTCTTAATAAAGTTTTCCAATTCGGCCCAGGTATGCGCATAAACACCGTGTTTTTCATGATAAGCCTTTTGAGCAATTCGAACATTACTTAGGTTCTCCTGAACGACGATGAAACTTGATTTGTAAAGCTCATTGTGTCGGGAAGTCTCCTTGACACTACTCCAGGAAAGAACAATTGCAATAATTGCTGCTGCTCCCGCACCGTATCCCAAAATTTTACCAAGTTGTGTCTTTAGGAAGCCACCGCTCAAGGTTAAAGATAAAGCTCCGGCAATAATAACGAGTAATGATGCCATGTACCATAGTGATTGTTGATTGGTTGAAAAACCGACAACTACCATGACAATTCCGATTGAAAAGAAAATAGCCGGAAGTGAGAATTTCTTGAATGCTACGGACAAATTAATCATCATATACCTGTACTTCTATTAGATTACTTCACAAAACTACATTTTTTTTGTAATCTCAGGTTGTCGTCCAGTAGTTTTTTTCAACACTTAAATCAATTTGTCGCCCTTTTCAAAATAGAGCTATCTTAGCATCGTTGCACCAGCTTCAGTTTACTTGCTATGTCTTCCTTTCAAAGCTTTTTCGTCCGAAGTTTCCCCTTTGATCCAACAGTGGATCAACAGCGGGCATTGGAGGGACTGGCTGTGTTTTTGACTGATCGGAGTCCGTTTAAATTGTTTGTGTTGAGCGGTTATGCCGGGACAGGAAAAACCACTTTGGTGGCACATTTGGTACAAAGTTTAAAGGCACATAATCACCGCTGCGAACTATTGGCTCCCACTGGTCGGGCGGCGAAAGTATTTTCCCAAATGGCTGGGGAAAGAGCTTTTACCATCCACAAGCGCATTTACCGGAAAACAAAAGTGCAGGATGGTAGTATTCAACTGGCATTGGCTCCGAATTTATGTAAGGAAACCGTTTTCATTGTGGATGAAGCTTCGATGATCGGAGATTATACGATGCAATCCGGAGGAAATGTCAGTGAGCGAAATTTACTGGATGATGTCTTGAATTTTGTTTTCGGTGGAAAGGATTGTAGTTTGATCTTTGTTGGAGACGTGGGGCAGCTTCCTCCCGTTGGTTCTGATTTTTCACCGGCGCTTAATAAGCGATATTTGCAGGAAAATTACCGACGACTTAAGATGTCTGGTGAACACCTGTCGGAAGTGATGCGCCAATCCACTGAATCGACCATCCTAAAAAATGCCACGGAGATTCGGAAGGTGATGCCTGAGTTGTCCGGAATTGCGTTGAAACCGGGACCAGATGTTCATTTTATCAATGGCCTGGAGTTTCAGGAAATCCTGGAGTCATCGTATAGTTCGGTTGGTAAGGAAGAATGTATGATCGTCACCCGTTCTAATAAACGCTCGAATGCCTACAATCAGGAAATTCGCCGCAGAATTCTTTTTCACGAAGAGGAACTGACTTCTGGGGATGTATTGATGGCAGTGCGAAACAACTATTTTTGGTTGGATGAGAGTTCTGAGGCCGGGTTTATCGCGAACGGTGAATTGTTGGTAGTTGAGCGTTTGCTCAAACAGGAGTCCTTTTATGGCTTTCGTTTTCAACGGATTCGGGCTAGTATGATTGATTATCCTGATCTCGGAAGTTTTGAGTTGATTTTGCTGTTGGATTCTCTGGATACAGAAGGACCGTCATTGCCTCGTGAAAGGATGCGTGAGTTATTTTTTGAAGTAGAAAAGGATTATGCCGATGAACGCAACAAGAAGAAGCGCTACGAAAAGATTTTGGCCAATCCGTATTTCAATGCGCTGCAGGTAAAGTTCGCTTATGCGGTGACCTGCCATAAATCCCAGGGAGGACAATGGAGGCATTTGTTTTTGGATCACGGATATTTACCGGATGACTGGAATTCACTTTCCTTTTATCGCTGGTTATATACAGCAATTACGAGGGCGACAGAAAAATTGTACATCGTTAATCCCGATGAGCGGCTCATTCATCCAGATTTTCAGAAGAATCTAGATTGATTATCTATTCAAACTCCTGAAGCTTGAAAGAGGTCTCTCCGACTAGAATTCGGGTTTTGTCAATTTGCTTATTGATTCGGTCAATGACCTGACTGGCTTCGGTTCGGGGTAGGAATTTCCCGGCCAATACATTTAATTCAGCTTTCAATTTCTTCAAAATTTCGGCACTTCGATAAGCGCTGAGCAAGTCATTTTTGGTCAGCTTATACGTTTGCATAGTCGCCAGCAACTTTTCATTCCCGATTTCCATATCAGAACTGACCTGATCTGTGTAGGAGTTGACTTCAAGCTGTACTGATCGACCCACAAAAATAAAAGCTTCAGAAACGCGTAGCCGGGCGAAACTGGAATCTCGTTTGCTGCGCTCACGTGCTTCTTTCGAAGAACCTGGATAGGAAGGAATCTCTTTTGGCTCCTTCATTTTTACCGTTCGGACACCATTCCAAACCCCAACTCCCTGCCCGCGTGCAACGACTTCAAAATCTCTCCGTTTGTCTTGCAGTGCTTCGAATAATTGTTGAACGGCTACACTATCTTCTTCCTGAATCAGTTGATTCCCCAATTTCCATTGATTGCTCGCAAAGGCGTCATCCAGGTGGATTTGCAAACGGGCATCGAAAGCGGGCTTCGCATCGACCACATTGACATGAAGCATCACTTCATCGGCATTGTCCGAAAGACTTCCACTTGGAATTGCGAGTAACCGGACCTCGAAAGCTTCTTTTTTTCTGGAAGGAGGGAAAGTGAACTCCTGCGTATAAATATCGAAAGTACTTGAATCCTGAAAAGTGTAGAGACCATCTTTTTCGGTGAAAGTAGCCCAGCTGTAGCCCATATTTCTACGGTAGCGATCAAGTCGTTGTTGATAAATGGCCCTCAAATCAATGGCTTTCTGCTTTTTTTCTTCCGTTTCCCGAATTTTTCGCTTGTACATCTCGTACTCGTTGTAGAGGTCGACAATTTCTTTTTGTTTTTTTCCTCTTTTCTTGGCTCCTGATTTTGTGTTTGGTTGATAATCGATGGGTTGATTATTTCCCGATTTTCTTTTTTTGCGACGATCTTTTTTGACCTTTCGAGGGGCCTTGGTGGATGTGGTGACCGGAGTGTAAGACATTCCGATGTAGCCCATTTCATCCTTTTCGATCTTCATTTCCGTTTCATCCCGTTTCTTGGTGTAATAATCGATCCAATAATCATATCCCTTTTTCCCGTGGATCATTTCATCCAGCTTTCCAATTTTTTCGTGCTCTAGCTCATTGATCACACTTTGGAAGGTTTTTCCACTGGCAAAGCTCGAGTCAGGGGACAAAAAACGGGTTTCTTCCGATCCAAAGAGATGGTAGGAGAGTCCGTTCTTTTCAATGACGACCGTAGTCTGCTTTTTGTCGTTGTAGCCCCAGACATCCGCATGGATATTCGTCAGGCGGTTTCCTCCGGCGGTTTCAAAATCCAGGGTGGCAAAACGCAAGGGTTCGATCTCTTCTTTCTTCTTTACTTTTTTGATCTCGAGTTGATATGGGAAAAGACCTACAGCCTTAGGAAGTCCGCGGTTCCATCGTCCTCTTTCATCTTTTTCACGTTCTTTGAGCAAACCACTTGTCGAACTCCCGTCACCAGCAGCAACAAGCTCGTTGTGGAACATATTGGCCTGTCCGCCTAATAAACGAAAAAGTTGCTCCGATCGCTGCTCAACATAATCGTTGATTGCCTCGTTAATTGCTTTCAGCGTGACCATTTGATCGTTGATGCTCAGAAAGTGATAGGTGGAGGCAAGGGCTTTTTTATCGTTAAAGTTGAGACTCGGGTTCAACAGTTGCTGAATTTTGGGGTGTGGAATTTGCTTTCCGTCCTTTTCTTTACAAGCGGCAGGTGGTAGTTTTTTGACCAGCAAAAGTTCAAAGGTTTCGTAGTCGTACGCTTTACGCTCCAGCTCCTTTCCACCTTCTCGTTTGGCCAGGAGTAGTTTATTGAGTTCCCATAGTGCTACTTTGTTAGCGGCCTCAGCAAGAATTCCTTTAGGAGATTTAGCCAGTTCCGAGTTTCGAATAAACAATTTCTCCGGCTGATTCATGATGATCAACTCAATGGAGTCATAGTTGATGTCCTTGTTGACGAAACGGATTACCGGTCCCCGGTACTCAAAATACCGACCGATATTTGTGTCTAGAATAGGGCTTTTTCGGACAATGTGAAAGAGGTAGGCCTTTTCTTCCGCAGTCAGTGAAATATGACTCTGTGAAAAAGAGGAGGAAAGACTTGTCAGGAAGACGAGTAGGTACAAATATCTCATGCGACAAATTTAAAATTAATCAATCAAATAAGTGTGCAGCGAGAATTGGTTACAGGCAGTTTTTATCAACAAAAAAACGCCTTTCCGTCATCGGACGGTCAGGCGTTTTCTAGTTTGATAGTTTTAGTAAAAGGTGAGGATTAATTTTTCAGGAATTTGTGCTGCACTTGTTTTCCATCTTTTTCAATTAATAGTAGGTACAGGCCTTTTTCGACGTCGGCAACATGTATGCTTTCCGAAGCTTCAACTGAACGAATCAGTTGACCTGTCAGGGATCGGATCTCGATGCTTTCGGAGCCATCTAAATCTAATCCGGAGATGTGCAACTCATCCTGAACGGGGTTAGGGTAAAGATTAACATTGTTCAATACTTGCTCACTCAAACCAAGGGAAGCAGTAGGCTCCTGAGAATTCAGCACAAAATTGAGGCTGGACAATTGACCGGCTCCCTGAAGGATGGTGATATTTAAGTAGGTAAACAATGGAAGGTTGTTCGTAACAAAATCATAGTAATCATACTGATCAAAAATAACCGTGAATTCCTGGGAAACAGGTCCCAAAGAGATCGTCGTGTTGATGCTGTCGATTGTGTGCAATCTGATCACGTTCGTTTTGGTGACCGTTGGAGTAAGGATCAAAGTACCAATTCCGTCTGCTGTTGTGTACGAAGTTCCGCTTGCAGGAGACGTTGATAAGTTTGAAGTCATCGTTCCAGAAAATACGTCGCTCAACTCATCGCCCATATTAAAGTCGTAATTCATTACGTTCAGTTTGTCGTCGTTCAGAACTACTTTAATATTTCCTAAAGTTCCACCAGCGGCATACTCAAATCCGATTACATTACGCTCTGATGCGGATGTCTCCAAATAAGTAGTCAAGACGTCTTTAATTTCGAGTACTTTGTTTGAGCTCGGGAAATCAGTGGTATTGGCATTTGTGTTGATAGAAAAATTGCGTTCAACACTGTCCATCCAGGAAATTTTCGAAAAATCCCAGGTAGCACCGCTTCCCTTGATCTCAGCCAGGTTGGCAGCTGAAGAGTCACATTGATACATGACTTGTGTTTCGCCAATAGCGTACTCATTGTTGCTTGTAAACGATTGAGCGAAGGCAAGCCCTCCGACCAACATAGAAGTTAAGAGTAAAGAATGTTTCATAAATTTTTTTTGTCCAAAATTAATATTCTTTAAATGATCGTCAACAAATCCGTCAATGCCGTGTTAAGGAATCATTAACTATCTTTGTGCGCTTCATTTGAAAGACAAGACGAAATAACTTCGAAATGGTTGGAGAAAACTTTTTTAAAAAGTATGCTCGTTTCGCTTTTCTTGCGATTATAGTGTTCACCACAGCGCTGGCTTTTTTTATAAAAGACCTCCAGTTCGACTATGATTTTGAGAAATTTTTCCCGGCAGATGACGAAGAAACCACCTTTTATTTCAAGCATCGGGAGACTTTCCAATCAGACAATGACTTCTTGTTGATCGCCATTGAGAACAAGGAAGGAATCTTTCAAAAGGAATTTCTCGATCGGGTGGAGTCACTTCGCAAGAAAATCCTGAAGTTTAAACATGTTCGTTTCGCCCGTGCCATTACCGCAGAGGAAGAGTTTTTTCTGCTCGCTGGGGGAAATGTTTCCACCAGGCCTTTTTATACGGGTTCAAATGAGCAATTGCGAGAAGATTCATCCCGTGTTTACAGGCATCGGGAGTTGTTAAATTCCCTGGTGGCAGATGATGCAAAGTCACTATGTATTTACGTGAAGCATGACGATTATTTACCCGGGGCGAAGAGTTCTGTGCTCATTGAAAAGATTCAGCAAGAGGTAGCGAAGTGTGATTTTGAAAAGGTGCGGATTGCCGGTCGCGTCATCGGACAAAAATTCTATATCGGAAAAATGGGAACTGAAATGGCCTTGTTTGTGGCGATCAGTTTCCTGCTGGTGATCCTCTTTTTATGGATTGCATTCAAGAGTATTTGGGGGATTCTTCTTCCTCAATTGGTGATCCTGTTCACAATGATCTGGATTTTGGGACTGATGGGGCTTTTCGGTATTCCGGTGAATATCATTTTGTCTATTCTTCCCTCGATCATGTTTGTGGTGGGGATGTCTGATGTGATCCATTTGGTCTCAAGGTATCTCGACGCGCTGAGGAATGGTCGTAAAAAATGGGATGCAATCCGAATTTCAATTAGGGAAGTGGGGATGGCGACCTTGCTAACCTCGATCACTACTTGTATTGGTTTTGTGACCTTGATGACCATCTCTGTGCAGCCGATTCGTACCTTTGGTCTGGTTACCGGTATCGGAGTGTTGATCGCTTTCCTGGTAACTATTCTTGTCCTTCCACTTTCTTTTTACATCTTTCCTTCTCCCAAGAAGATCATCGATCCGAAGAATGCTCCATTTTGGAACAATTTGCTGCAACGGAGCTTCCTCTTTGTATTACGTCAGCCGAAACGGATTATGCTGGTATCTGGAGTGATTTTGATCCTCAGTTCGGCATTTATGATGCGGATCGAGACAAATAATTATCTGATGGATGATCTGGATGCAGATGAACCGATCAAGATGGATTTTAATTTTCTGGATGACCATTACGGAGGAGTTCGACCGATCGAATTAGCCGTGACCCTGAAAGATACCAATCGTTCTTTTTGGGATCTGGAAGTATTGCAGCAGGTAGACCGGATTGAATCGTATCTGGAGAAGGATGTGAAAGCCAAATTGAATCTTTCGTTGGTACAATACATTCGGGTGATGAATCAGTCTGCGAATCTGGGGAATGAAGAGTTTTTTGCACTTCCGGAGAGCAAAAGGATGCTTAAAAAACTGCGCAAACCTATTCGCATGGCGAAGGCGGGGGAACTCTATCGTCTGGTAGTGGATTCGACAGGTACGGTGAGTAGGATCAGTGCTTCGATTCCAGATTGGGGAAACATTCGGGTCAAGGCAATTGCCGATCAATTTCATGAGTTTTTGGACCGGGAAATCGATTCGAATTTGATTGACGTCAAATGGACTGGAACGGCGCATTTGTTGGATCGGAACATGAGTTACCTGTCAGGTAGTTTGCTTTGGGGGATTATGCTTTCCATCTTGATTGTAACCCTGATCATGGGAATCGTCTATCGCTCTTTTAAAATGGTCTTGATCAGTTTGATTCCGAACATTCTACCATTGATCGTTCTAGGCGGTTTGATGGGACTTTTAGGAATTGATCTCAAAATTTCGACTGCCATTATTTTTACAATTTCCTTTGGAATTGCCGTGGACGACACCATCCATTTCCTGAGTAAACTACGGCTTGAACTGGCCAAGGGTAGAAGTATGTTGTACGCGTTGAAGCGAACCTATCTCGTAACGGGAAAGGCGATGATCATCACCTCGTTGATTCTTTGTAGTGGTTTCTTGATGCTCTTGTTTTCCAGCTTTGTGGGAACCTTTGTCATGGGTATGATGATCAGCATCACGCTTTTCGTGGCCCTCATTGCCGATCTGACCCTGCTTCCGGTGCTCCTGTATTTGTTTTACAGGCCAAAAAAATAGTTGCGTTTAGGGGTTTTTTGAAGAAAGCTGGTCTTTATTCAAGAGTGATCTGATTTAAAAAATTCATTCCAAATAAGGCGTTGGTGAACCTAAAAGGTCCATTGATAAAATTACTTGGGATGATTCCTGATGAATTTGTACTTTGTAATATCTAAT
>SBGX01000017.1 GCA_006226425.1 Bacteroidota bacterium
CTATATGAGGGTTTTTTTTTGACCTTTTTTTTGGGGATCAGAAAAGGATGATATCTTTATTTGGACGGTTTAAGATCTTCCAAACTGATTTTTCTAATCGAGTTTAATTTCAAAGCCACACTTAAAGTGCACTTTCGGGCAGGCTTTATGTCCATGTAGACCACAAGGTTTACATGATGGACTGGGATTTGCTTCAAGAATTCGACTGTTGTCAGATAAAGGACCAAATCCGAAATCGGGAGTGGTTGAACAGAAAAAAGCAGTGACCGGTGCATTCATGGCCGAGCAAAAATGAAGAGGTCCGGAATCATTTACGTAGTTCATAAGCGCCCCTGACATCAGGGCAGCCGACTCCAGGATAGATAATTGTCCGCAAAGACTTCGGCAATTTGGGTGAGTCGCTTCGTTTACGATACGTTGACAAAGTTCCTGATCATCAGGGCCTCCCAGAAGATAGATTTGCTGATCATTTGCTTGCTGCTGAATTAATTCAATCCATTTTTCCCTGGGGAGTTGCTTGGTAAACCAAACGGATGCAGGAGCCATGCAAATGTATGGTCCGGTCTGAAATTTTCGAATGGATTCAAATATTTCTTGTTTTGGATAGATGGACGGACGTACCAGAGACTGAGCTCCATGATGGGCAATACACTGCAGATTCCGTTCTACCTCATGTACCCCCCCCTCAATTTGATGCCTGACTTTTTTGGTATAGCGAAAAGAAAAAGGGTTCTTATCAAAACCAACCCGTGAAGGAGCTCCTGAAAATGCCGTCAAAATACCTGAACTTCCAAAACGATGGAGATTGATCACTTCATCGTACTTCTCCGCACGAATCCCTTTGAGCAAATGCTTTAATGACTTGCGTTTAGATGTACTTTTATCAAAACTAATGATATGACGTACATAGGGATTTCCCTCTAAAAGAATCTCATTCCCCTTTTTGACCAGTAGATCTATTTCACTGTCCGGATAGATTCGATGGAGCTCAGTGATAAGCGGAGTTGCGAGAATGACGTCTCCAATGAATGCTGTCTGAATGATCAGAAATTTCATGTGCTACAAAAATAGCAAATTCAGGTCACCGATTTGTATGCTTCATGTCGACACGAATTCTCAAAATCTGCTTTGTTTGCTCGTTGGCAATGGCCATCCGTCCAATTTTGTGAAACAGACACCAATGAATGTTCACATCATCTCGAAGAACCAATTGCTCACTCCGTTCCGCGTGAGGGACCTGGGCATCGGTCAGAACATCAGAGATCAATGTTGATCCATGTATTCCAATTGGTTTGATCCGATCTCCAATTTTCCAGGTTTCAAGACGCAATTCGCCCTCAATTTTCTTGGCATCCAAATAAATAGTTCGCTTGTCAAATAGTTTCGGGAGCTGATTACAGCTTTCAATGATCAGTTGGGGGGCAAGATGATGGGGATTGCCTGAAAGAATTCTCAAGCCTTCTTTTTCACGGATCAGCTCGTGACTTTCGGAGATTACTTTTTTGCCCTTTTGGGTCGTGAAAAGTTTTCGAATTTCCGGAAGCTGTGCTGGCTGAAACCCAAAATAGCGAAACAATTCCCAGATAGATGCGTCATCTAATTTCTGAGCTTGTTTCAAATCTAAGATTTCCTCTTCTTCTAGTTTTATCTGAAGTTCGCGGACATTTTCTTGAATCAAATCCTGTTCTCGCTGAAAGCAATCGATCAAATAGAGAATCTGCTGCTTCAAATCGGGAATTTGTTCATATAAAAAAGGAAGGTAAATATTTCGCAAGGCGTTGCGCGTATATTTTGACTCTGCATTTGAGGCATCTTCTCGCCATTTCAGTTTTTTATTCCTGGCAAAGTGTAGAATTTCGTGACGCTGATAAGAAAGAAGCGGCCGGATCACAGCACCCTGTTCCATACGCATACAACTCAGTCCTCTCACACCCGATTTTCGGGCCAGGCGCTGATAAAAGGTCTCAATTTGGTCGTCGGCATGATGTCCCAAAAGCAAGTATGCCTTTTCCTGCCCGGACAAAAATTTCCCAAACCAATCGAAACGGATTTTGCGGGCCTCCTCCTGGAGATTTCCTCCCGAGGCTAATTTCTGAGCAAGATCAACGCGACGTATTTGAACCTCAATTCCCTTCTCTCGGGCAAGTTCCCGAACAAAGTTTTCATCCTTGTCTGAATCACTACCGCGTAGTTGATAATTGACGTGAAGAAGGGTCAGTTGATTGCAAAATGAGAGCATCAGTTCTACCAGAGCGCAAGAGTCTACTCCGCCACTACAGGCGATGTACACCGGGTGATTTTTTAGAAATCCCCATCTTTCCTGAAATTCAGTTTCATTGATCACCTCCCAGCAAATTCATGATTTTGGAAACCTTGGCCTGGCACTCCTGGTATTCTTTTTCAGCCTCAGATTGAATCGTGATGGCTCCACCGACCGCACAGGACAGGTAGTTGGTTTCGCGATTAAGGACGAGCGAGCGGATGACCACGTTGAAATCAAAATTACCCTTCGGATCAAAGTAACCAATGGAGCCGGAGTAAATCCCTCGGCTAAAGTCCTCCGTTTTTTCAATCAGTTTCATCGCACTGATCTTTGGGGCACCCGTCATAGATCCCATTGGAAAGGTGGCCTTCAGGATTTCACTAAACGTAATTTTATCACGCAACGAACAACTGACGGTGCTGATTAGTTGGTGGACAGTTCCAAAAGAGTAACACGCACAAAGTTCATCGACCTGGACCGAATTTTTTGCCGCGATCCTGGAAAAATCATTTCTAACCAAATCAGTGATCATAATATTCTCGGCCCGTTCTTTGGGGTCGTTCATCAACTGTTTCCGAAGCAATATATCTTCTTCTTCGTTCTTTCCCCGGGCGATTGTTCCTTTGATTGGTTGGGAAATAAGTCGTGAGTCTTTTTTCTGAATGAATCGTTCCGGACTGCCACAAAAAACCTCATGTTTTCCAAGACGGATATAAGCCGAAAAAGGAGCCTGGGTCAATTCTCCAAGTGCCCGAACCAATTCCCAGGAGTCAAATTCTTCCGGAACCAGGGTATGGTATTCCTGGCAGTAATTGACCTCATAGACATCTCCTTGTTGAATATGTGCCTTGATTTGATTAACCTGATTCAGGTAATCTTGTTTATCGGTTCTGGCTTTGAATTTTAGGGATGGTAGTTTCCCAGACTTCCCGGACAGTTTTACTTGGATCTGTTCCCATTGAACGTTTTGTTCAGCGCTGAGATTTCCGTACAAGACTTGAGTATCTTGACCGTTAAATTGGATAACTACCTCTGGTTTCCAAACAACGGCTTCCGGGAATTCGATGCCGTCGACATGTTTGCTGCTCAGTTTTTCGATCCGGTTCTTCAGATCATAACTTAGACAACAGAACAGGTGAGCCCCAGAATGATTTTGAAGAAAAAGATCCAGTTCATCCAGTCGATTTTCGGGTCCCAGTTCGAAACATGCTTCGGAGCCCAATCCGATCAAATGAAAGGATTGGCTATTGTCGTATAAATAAGCAACTGATTGGGAGTCCATCGGATCAAAAATAAGGCAATTTCCTTTGAGAGCTGTGGAGAATCGTTATTTTTAGAGCTTTCTGACGCATTAAGCAGGGATTATAAATGTTGTATCGTCTTTTAAAGGCTATTGTTTCACTGGGAGTTTGGCTTTACTATCGCAAAGTAAAGGTTGTCAACAAACACTATTTACCGGAGGAGGGGCCTTGTATCCTAATTGCCAATCATCCCAACACCCTAATGGATGCCTGGATCATCGGCTATGTGAGTAAACGTCCCATTTATTTCATGGCCAAAGCCACCCTTTTCTCGTCTCCTTTCAAACAACGCATTTTAAGAAGCCTGAACATGATCCCAATCAATCGGCGGGGAGAAGGAGTTATTCCGGGAGTCTCGAATCAGGATTCATTTGAAGCATGTTACAGAATTCTGGAAGAAGGAAAATGCCTATTGGTTTTTCCGGAGGGAACGAGTTACCTGGAACGGCATTTGCGTGAATTAAAGACAGGAACGGCCAGGATCGCCCTGGAAGTCTTGCGCCGAAATGAGAATAACGTTCCATTGAAAGTAATCCCGATGGGATTGAATTACATGCAGGCAGATCGATTTCGGAGTGATGTACTGGTACACATTGCCCCCCCCATTTTGCCAGCAGAATATTATGTTGCGAACAAGGAAGAGATAAGTCCGGCGGCGAAGAGACTGACGGAAGAATTTCGGGTCAGGTTGGAACATGTGTTTGTAAACTCAGCCGGAAAGGAAGAAGAGGAGTTGACAGAATCATTGCATCGCATTTTTCAGTCCAAGTACATGAAACAGGAAGGACGTGGCGTACAGGGAGAACTCAATCGCCTGAAGGAGATCAGGGATCGAATTAGTGAGTTGAGTGTGATGCAGGCCTGGAAAATTGCAGAAATCAAACAGTTGCAGGAGAAGATTAATTGGCAGTTGGAACGTTTGGATATCCGGGCAGATTTTTTGGACAGACGCTTTCGATCCAGGATGTTTTTAAGGCAAACATTTACCTCTGTGTTAGGACTCCTCATCGGGCTGCCTCTATTTCTGTACGGATTGATTCACAATGTGATCCAGTATAAACTGACAGACTACATCGTTCCCCGGGTCACCAAAGATCCGGAGTATTATGCGCCATTGGCTGTACTCATAGGATTGATCAGCTACCCGGTATTTTACCTCTTGTTTTTGACTTTGTTTCGCTTCCTGTTTGACCTGCATTGGATTTACTATTTGACCTATTTCATCTCTATGCCACTTAGTGGATTGATTACCTATTATATGAATCGTTACTTAATGCATGTATCATTGAAGAGCCGCTTTCTGTTTTTGTGGTTTAATCATAAGGAAAGCCTGATTGAGTTGAAGCAGGACCGGGAGAAATTGAGGGCTTTGTTGTTTGAATCGTGAAAATTGAACTGAATCATTAAATTTGTTGGACACATCGGAAATGCCATTGGGGAAAAAAATAAACATTATCATTTGGGCCATATTCCTACTTGTGGGATTTGACGCCTATTCTCAGAGTACAATTGTTCAGGGCAATGTGAGTAGCGGAAAGAACAAGATTCCGGTAAAGGCTGCTCGAATTTCCCTGAAAGGTTCTTACGACGGTGCAGTGACGGATTCTTTGGGCAATTATCGCTTCAAAACCACCAAAACAGGACTTCAAGTGGTTGAGGTGGATGCCTCCGGATACATGCCACAGAGTCGGGAAGTACAGTTGAACGGAGCAAGTCTGAAACTTGATTTTCGAATTAGGAAGGAAATCAATGAACTGGAAGCCGTGACCATTACGGCTGGTTCCTTCGAAGCTAATGATGAGAAGCGGATGACCGTACTCAACCCCCTGGATATTGTGACCACCGCAGGTGCAAATGCAGACATCGCTGCGACTTTGCAGACCCTTCCTGGAGCACAACGGGTGGGTGAGAGTGAAGGTTTGTTTATTCGGGGTGGATCAGCAGAGGAAAGCAAGATCATCATCGATGGAACCGTTGTCAATAATTTTTTCTTTTCATCCGTTCCCGGAATTGCACAACGCGGAAGATTCTCTCCTTTCTTGTTTAAGAATACTGCCTTTAGTAGCGGAGGGTATAGTGCCATGTATGGTCAGGCGTTAAGTGCTGTATTGAACCTGGAAAGTGTCGATTTACCGGATGAGACGGAAGCACAGGCGGGGATTTCGCCTATTTTCGGAAGTGTAGGCTTTCAGAAGGTCAACAAAGAGAAAAAGTATAGTTTCGGTTCCAGTTATTCGTATTCGAACCTTTGGCTTTACATGCTACTGATTCCCCAGAAACAGGACTTCGTCACTCCGCCAACCTCCCACAATGTCGATCTGAATTACCGGAAGAAATTCAAAAAGGGGATGTTCAAAGCATATGCTTATTTCAATACAAGTAAGTTAAGCATGCGAACGAATTCCATGGATAGCCTGGGACTCAAAAATAGTTTTTCGCTGAACAATTCAAATGTGTTTACAAATGTGAGCTGGAAACAACTGTTTGGAAAGAACTGGAAGCTCTACACTGTAGGGAGTTATAGCTACGATGATAACAAGATCAAGGGGGATGTGTTGGACAGCCAAAATAATCGAATCAATGCCACAGGAATTGGGGTGATCGACGCCAATCGCTTCGGAGTGAAATCATATCAGAACATGTATCAGTTGCGCTCCGTAATTCAAAAGAAATGGGGCAAACTAAGTGCTGTTCGTTTTGGAGGAGAAATGTGGCACAACGTAGATCGCACGAATTTCTCAACCGAATTTTCATCCTTTTCAGGATTGATTGATGACACATATTCGGCGGCATTCGTGGAGTCAGACATTTTTATAAGCAATAAATTTGCCCTGCGCCCAGGATTGCGGTATGAGTATTCACAGCTTATGAGTCAGGCAAACCTGGCCCCACGTGCGAGTCTTTCATATCAATTGAAGAAGAATACCCAATTGAGTCTCGACTACGGAATCTTTTATCAAACACCGGATCGAAAATACTTGGCACTGGGACCGGATGTGAAGTATAGTCGGGCAGATCATTATATCCTAACCTTTCAGCATCTAACGAAGGAATACACCCTGAGATCCCAATTATTTTATAAGTCCTATGACGGGCTGATCAAAACGGATCCCACGAATCAATTTGCGATCAACAATAACGGTTACGGTTATGCCCAGGGAATTGAGCTGTTTTGGCGCGATCGAAAAACGTTTAAAGGAATTGACTATTGGATTAGCTATTCTTTTTTGGATACCAAACGGGATTACCTGAATTTTCCAATCTATGTACAACCGGGATTTGCCGCTACGCATACAGGAAGCGTGGTCATCAAGAAGTTCTGGGTTGAAAAAATGGTCGGAATCAACTGGAGTTTTAACTGGGCCACTGGCCGACCTTACTATAACCCGAACCGAGGGGAAGAGGCATATTTGAGTGATCGAACGCCTTTTTATAGCAGCAATAATTTCAGCTTCAACTGGCTGACCAAAATAGCGGGTGGAAATGGCGTGGTTGTTGTAGGAATCAACAACGTGTTTAATCAAAAGCAAGTGTTTGGATATACCTACAGTTCCAGGTTGACAGATGACACAGGACAGTTGATCCGGGAAGAGCTTGGTCCTCCGGCCCGAATGAGTTTCTTTGTCGGTTTGTTCATCAGTTGGGGAGTGGATCGAACACAGCAGAATATCAACAATAATCTATAAGAACTATGAAAAAGTATTTGACTATTTTTTTAATGATGCTCCTGGGAGCAGGGAGTGTAATTGCCCAATATGAGGATGGGATGAAAGCGGCCATGAAGCAAATGGATGATGCTAAAACATCTGAAGAACTGATGCAGGCCTCAGCCTTTTTTGAGCGTATTGCCAATGCGGAACAAAGCAAGTGGCTTCCTTATTATTATGCTGCATTGTGTAATAATCTGGCAGGATGGCGCGATGATCAATTGGACAAGGATCAGTTGGCAGGTAAAAGTATTCAGCTCCTGGAAAAGGCAGAGCAATTGTCTCCGAACAATTGTGAATTATTCTGTCTGAGAAACTTGATTTTTAATTCCCAGATGATGGTGAATCCAAGAAATCGCTGGCAAACTTATGGGACCAAGGCTTCTGAAGCATTGGAAAGTGCCAAGAAAGCCGATCCGAATAATCCACGACCATACTTTTTGGAAGGACAGTCAAAATTCAATACACCTGCGATGTTTGGTGGAGGAAAGAAAGCGGCAGAACCAATTTTGCAAAAGGCTGTGGAACTCTTTGGAAGTTATGCGCCAGAATCGGATTTACATCCTAATTGGGGGAAATCAGATGCCGAAGAATTGTTGAACAAGTGTAAGAAATAGGAGCTTGTTTTACCTAGTGGTGAAAGCAGCGATCAGGTTTTCCCAATCGAATACTTAATCCGGCCATCAGGCTAAAATACCAGTCTTTTGTACTGGGGTTTCCTCGTTGTCCAAAGCTGGAGCCGTCCAGACTACGGTTGGAAAGTTCGGCGACCAGGGGGCCACTACTGGCAGTGAGTTCTTCCCGATTGGGGTAGCGATAACTGCTCACGTCGTCCAGGTAATCCGTAAACGTTTTACGAAGCACATATTCCAGATTAAAACAAATGTTTTTGGATAGTGAAGCCTTAATTCCCAATCCAATTGGAATATTGAATTGCACCTTAGGGTAAAAATTTCGACTACTTAATCCGGAGCCCTGTCCTTCGGTTCCCAAATCTTGAAGGGCGATCAATTCACCATTAAATTCTGTTTTGGGATTCATGTGAAACACACCAATTTCAGCAAACAAATAGGGCGAGAAGCGATGCCGGTCGTGTCCAGTTTTGTAGGGGAGATAGTTGAATTCGAATCCGGCAGAAAACTCAAAAATCTCAGATTCAAAAGAGAGATTTCTGTTTCGTTGGAAATCATTGTTCGCATCCGTATCGGAAGCCTTTACAATTCCGTACATGAAACTGGATCGGAAAGCGGTTCTCGAATGAGGATTATAGCGGTAGATGGCACCGTAAGTGAGTTCTGTATTCTTAAAGTGAGATTCCGGGTTCAAATCCCCGATATAGTAGATACCACCTGCAAGGATTCCAAGTTCAGACTTAGATCGGTTATTGGCCCGTTGTCCTAGCAGGAAAGAGCTAAAACCCAGTGCAAGAAATAATATCAGATAGTGTTTTGATTTACTCATCCTACATGATTAACGCAAATTTAGCGGAAATGTTGCGATAACTTCATCTGTATCGAGCCTTTAGATTAAAATAAAATAGCTTATATTTAGGGACAAATTATAGGAAAAGATGAGACGACTGACTGCTACTGGCACTAAAATCACATTAGTGCTCGCCCTGTTGACAATGGTGGCATGTAAAAAGTTTGAAGATGCCCATTTCGCTAAAACAGCCTGGAATCCCAATCTGGCAATCCCAATCGGACATGCTAAATTCGGTGTATATGACGTGTTGGCCCAGATTGATTCCAATGACTTGATTATCATTGATCCACAGACTGGAGAGATTGCATTGGTGTACAATAGTGAAATTGCTTCATTCAGCTCTACGAGCATTGTGGATTTTGGAACGGTTTCGGAAACCATAGAGGTGAGTCTGGCAGATCTGAATATTCCGGCATCGGGATCATTTAACGGGTCAGGAAACACATTTAGAACAGAACCGATTACCGTAAATATGCCAAATGGGGTAGAACTGGACTCTGTTTTCTTCAAGGCTGGAACAATGAACCTCCACCTGGAGTCAGAGTTGAGACATGATCTGGATGTGACGATGACCTTTACGGACATGAAAAAAGGAGGTCCACCCATCACTCGAACGTTCTCCAAGCAATTTAATGGCACAGTCCCGCAAACGGAAGATATTGCCGTGGATTTGGCTGATGTTCACGCAGATTTTACGCGAGGTGGAATCACGGTGAATGAAACTCAGGTAGATGTGGTTGTGAAGGTGACAGGAACCGGAGAGCCAATTAATGGGGACGAGAAATTAAGCATGACGATGAGCATTGCAGATGCAGAGTATCACTATGTCAAGGGATATTTTGGTCAGCAGACTGTTGGACAGTCAATCGATTCGGTCTTGCTTCGGGTCTTTCAAAACGCGGCGGATGGAACTTTTGAACTGCGGAACCCTTACGTAAATTTCTTCATTGAAAATTCTTTCGGATTCCCAATCCAAATTAATTTGGGTAATCTGAAAACTATCAATGTGAATACGGGAGTGGAAAATAGTCTGCTAAATTATCCGACAACCATTGATGTAAACTACCCGACCCAATTGGGGCAGGTAGCCAATACGACCTTCCAGTTAAATTCAGATAACACAGACAATCTCTCATCAATCATCTCACCAACACCCAAGTACTTCCATTATGAAGTCGGTGCCACTTCGAACCCGGCCAATGACAAGGGGATCGATAATTTCATTGAGGATGATAGTCGCTTTGTCCTGACGGCCGAAGTAGATATGCCTCTGGATGGGCTGGCCTATGGCTTCTCAATTAGTGATACGCTCGATTTTTCCTTCGATCAGGAAACAGATTTGATAGATAATGTCACATTCCGCATCATAGTTGACAATGGCTTTCCTGTTAGAGTAGGGACCCAGTTAATGGTATTGGATGAAAACATGAACAAACTATTCGATGTATTTTTAAATCCAGAAGATATTGTGGAACCAGCGAAAGTAGATGTGAACGGGAAAGTAAGCCAGCGGGTTCAAAAGATTACAGATATCCCGCTTTCGAGAGAGCAAATAGATAAGTTATCCAAAGCCAAGAAGGTGGTAGTATATGGAGAAGCCTCGACGACGGATTTTCAGAATGGAACCATGGTGAAATTCTATGATTATTATGACATCGGAATCAAACTGGCCATGCAGGTACAGGGAAGTTCTCAATTTTAATCTCTAACCACTACTAAGAAGATGAAAAGACTGCTGATAACATTATTTGCTTCCGTGGGATTGATTTTTAGTCTGGGAGCACAGAAAGATTTTGCATTGTATAACCTGCAGGGAACACCACAGGCGGTGTATGCGAATCCGGCATTTGTACCGAAAACAAAAATTTATGTAAGTATTCCGGGCTTGTCGTTTACGAATTTGGGAGTTTCGAACAGTGCATTCTCCTTTAATGACCTGGTGACCCAAAGACCAGATGATTCCCTGGAATGGAATACAACATCGCTATTTTCAAAACTGAAAGACCTCAATGTGTTTTCATTGAACATGCAAAATGAGATTTTTGGATTTGGGTTTAAACTACATGAATCCTATTTCAATTTTTCGATGATGCACCAGACCAAATTTGACCTGCTTTATCCAGGAGATTTGTTCAAATTGGCGTTTAAGGGGAATGCAGAGTTTCTGGGGCAACGTGCTTCAATGAACGGAATCGGGGTGAATCTCTCGTCATACATGACCTATAACTTTGGTTTTGCAAGACGCCTGGGAGATACCTTCCATGTAGGAGGACGTTTGAAGATCGCTTCTGGAATAGCCAACTTCAGGACAAAGAAAACAGTGTTAGGTCTGTATACCGATCCGGTGACTTATGCGTTGACCGTTGACGGAGGGATGCAGGTGAATTCGTCTAACATTGCTGTATTTACGGATTCTACATCCAATGCCGATCCAAGCATCTTGCAGAAAAGCGCCTACAATTTTGCAAATAAGGGGGTTGGACTGGACCTTGGAGGAACTTTCCAAATGAACGAAAAAGTAGTACTTTCTGCCAGTGCACTGAATCTGGGGACAATTTCCTGGACACAGAATACCAGAAGTTATGAAGTCAAGGATTTCAACTTTAGTTTTGACGGGGTTGACCTGAATGGTTACTTCGTGGACAGTTCTGGAACTGACGTATCACAAATGGCAGATGATTTCATTGATACCCTGACACAATTATTTAATGAAGAAGGGGTAGAAGAATCGTATGTGACGGGAATGGGAAGCCGTTTTTATGTCGGAGCCACTTATGAATTAACACCGAGCTTTAACGTCGGAGCGACTGTCTTTTCAGAAGTTTTGAATCGTCAGTTTGTTCCTGGACTTACCATCGCTGCGAATGCACGAGTGAAAGACTGGCTTTTTGCAACCGTAAACTATACGATGTATAATGGCTCTTTTGCCAATTTAGGAGTGGGATTGAGTTTACGAGGAGGACCAATTCAATTCTTCATCATGTCGGATAACGTATTGGCCTTTGTCAATCCTTATGGAGCGAAGAGTGCTCATTTGTGTACCGGACTGGCCATCGCGATTTCTGAGAAGTCGAAGAAAGAGAAGAAAAAGAGCAAGGACGTTATAGAGTAGGAGTATATGATCAAATACAATCCGAAAAGCTGGGTTGCGCTTATTTTTGCCCTCAATAAAAGTGACACCTTACGCATCCTTTGGAAAGAATTAATTTACATGGCCGTTTTTACAGCGGCCATTGCTTATTTGGCGATCCACCATTTTAAACCAAAGATCGACCTGACCGAGTTGAAGACAGCTTATTCGCTCATAGGTTTTGTAATTTCTTTGTTGCTGGTCTTCCGAACAAATACAGCGTATGATCGTTGGTGGGAAGGGAGGAAGCAATGGGGAGCATTGGTGAACGATTGCCGAAACCTGGCCATTAAGATCAGATCGTTTGGGAAAACAGAAGAAGATCGACTTTTTTTCACCCGGATGATCTCCAATTTTCCCTTGGCACTCAAGGAGCACCTCAGAAACAGTAAAGAGCTTGAAATCCTGGAATTGACCGCAGAGGAACGAAAAATCCTGGAGGAGAAAGAACATGTCCCATTGGAAATCAGCGCCATGCTAAGTGATCGGGTAAAGAAACTGAAAGATGAAGCAACCGTGTCACAGGAAGAAGCGTTGATCCTGGATCGGAACCTCAACGCCCTGATGGATGTTTGCGGTGCATGTGAACGGATTAAGAATACGCCGATTCCATTCTCATATAGCTTGTTTTTGAAAAAATTCATATTTGTCTATGTGATTACACTGCCCCTGGCCTTTGTGACTACTTTTGGATATTATTCCGTGCTGATTGCCTGTTTCTTTTTCTACGTATTGGTTAGTATGGAAGTATTGGCTGAAGAAATAGAGGATCCCTTCGGGAAAGACGACAATGATTTACCAACGGATGAACTGGCGGAGAAAATAAAGAAATCGGTTGGAGAGGTACTTCTGAGGTAATTTATTGCCGAGGTATGGAAAATCATGAATATTTCGCGTAATTTTGCAAGCCCGCTAAATGGGCCTATTTCACATGAGTATGAAACACATACGAAATTTTTGTATCATCGCCCATATTGACCATGGGAAGAGTACCCTTGCAGATCGCTTGTTACAAACCACGAATACCATTTCGGAAAGAGAGATGCAGGATCAGGCGTTGGATAATATGGATTTGGAGCGAGAGCGCGGAATTACAATCAAGAGCCACGCGATCCAAATGGAGTATGAGTACGAAGGGGAAAAGTATGTGTTGAACCTCATTGATACCCCTGGACACGTCGATTTTTCCTATGAAGTATCACGTTCCATTGCGGCTTGCGAGGGAGCATTGTTGATTGTGGATGCATCTCAGGGAATAGAAGCACAGACCATTTCCAACTTGTATTTGGCTTTGGAGCACGATTTGGAGATCATTCCTATCCTTAATAAAATGGACCTTCCGGGAGCTATGCCGGAAGAAGTGGCCGATCAGATTATTGATTTGTTAGGTTGTGATCCGGAAGACATTATTCAGGCGTCCGGGAAAACAGGACTGGGAGTCGAAGAAATTCTAAAAGCCGTAATCACAAGAATTAAAGCACCCAAAGGAGACGAGAATGAGCCCTTGCAAGCGATGATTTTTGATTCGGTGTTTAACCCCTTTCGTGGAATTATTGCCTATTTCCGGGTGAAAAACGGAGTGTTGCACAAAGGAGATAAAGTCAAGTTTTTCAACACCGGAAAAACGTACTTTGCAGATGAAGTGGGGATCCTGAAAATGGATCTGAGTCCGAAGAAAGAAGTTCGGGCAGGAGATGTGGGATACATTATCTCCGGGATTAAACAGGCTAATGAAGTTAAGGTCGGGGATACAATTACCCTGGTGGAAAGACCTTGTCAGGATGCTATCCGTGGATTTGAGGATGTGAAACCAATGGTTTTCGCAGGAATTTATCCGGTAGAAACCGATGATTATGAAGAGTTGCGGTATTCCATGGAAAAACTTCAGTTGAATGATTCTTCGCTGGTCTTTGAACCGGAGTCGTCAGCTGCGCTTGGTTTCGGATTCCGATGTGGATTCCTGGGAATGTTGCACATGGAGATCATACAGGAACGGCTGGAAAGAGAATTTAACATGACGGTGATCACAACGGTTCCCAACGTGTCCTACTTCTGTTACATGAAGAGGGAGCCGGAGGAAGCGATACTGGTAAATAATCCATCTGAGTTGCCTGATCCTTCTGGAATAGATCATATTGAGGAACCTTTCATAAAAGCCCAGGTAATTACCAAGGCAGAGTATGTAGGTCCTGTAATGAATTTGTGCATCGAAAAAAGAGGAGAACTCAAGAATCAGGTGTACCTGACTCAAGACCGGGTGGAGCTGTCTTTTGAAATGCCTCTCGCGGAAATCGTTTTTGATTTTTACGATCGTTTGAAATCGGTCTCCAGAGGCTATGCATCCTTTGATTATCATCCCATTGGATATAAGAATTCCGATTTGATTAAGATGGATTTGATGCTGAATGGAGAACAAATTGATGCGCTTTCTGCCTTGGTGCACCGAAGCAATGCATTTGATTTGGGGAAAAGGATTTGTATCAAATTGAAAGAGTTGATTCCGAGACAACAGTTCGAGATTCCGATTCAGGCAGCAATTGGGGCAAAAATCATCGCCCGGGAAACAATCAAGGCCCTGCGGAAGGATGTAACCGCCAAATGTTATGGGGGAGACATTACCCGAAAAAGAAAGCTGTTGGAGAAACAGAAGGAAGGGAAGAAGCGTATGCGACAGGTAGGAAAGGTAGAAGTTCCACAAGAAGCCTTCCTCGCAGTTCTTAAACTCAACGATTAAAAAGATGATTAAAGTACTTTTTCTGGACCAGGTACATGGGGCACTGGAAAAAGGGCTTGAAGCAGGATCATACCATTGCGTGGACGGAACGGCCATGGATCGTGATACCATTCGACGCGAATTGGCAGATACGGAAGGAATTGTGATACGATCCCGCTTTCCTATGACGGAAGAATTCCTGAAAGATGCTCCCAAACTACGTTTCATAGCGCGCTCTGGGGCAGGGATGGAAAATATCGATGAAAATTATTGCCAGCAGCGCGGAATCATTTTGATCAATGCACCAGAGGGAAACCGGAATGCAGTGGGAGAGCATGCATTGGCAATGTTATTGGCCTTGTTGAACAAATTGCATACGGCGGATCGTGATGTTCGTTCGGGCTTGTGGGAAAGAGAGAAGAACCGGGGAGAGGAACTGGATGGAAAAACGGTGGGCATTATAGGATATGGAAACAATGGGAGTGCCTTTGCTCGCAAACTAAGGGGCTTCGATGTTCGTGTGTTGGCCTATGACAAGTACAAAACAGCCTTTGGAGACGATTGGGTTCGGGAAAGTACGATGTCGGAATTGTTTGAACAGGCAGATGTCATCAGCTTTCATATTCCTCAGAATGAGGAAACAATTTTCATGGGAGATCGGACATTTTTCGAATCCTTTAAAAAGCAGTTATTCGTGATTAATCTGGCCAGAGGGAAGATCGTTCGAATTGCGGATTTGCTACAGGCCATCACTTCCGGGAAGGTAAAAGGAGCTGCTTTAGACGTATTGGAATTTGAAAAGTCGAGTTTTGAGAACATGTTTGAAGGGGAAATGCCACAAGAATTCAAAGAACTTCTCGATTCCGATCAGGTCATTTTAAGTCCGCATGTTGGTGGATGGACTCAGGAAAGTTATCGCCGATTGAGTGAAGTATTGCTCGAAAAGATCCGAAATCAATTTGGATAGCTGTTACATAATGACTTGATTTTCAGTATGTTTTAATTTTTGGCACGCCTTTTGAAATGTTCGTGGTGTAATTTTAAAACCACAAACGATGAAAAAGAGCAAAGTAGTATGGATGGTATTGATGACAGCATTAGTATCGATTGGAATGGTATCCTGTAAAAAGGAAGGATGTACGGATTCGAATGCCTTGAATTATAGTTCAAAAGCAAAAAAGGATGATGGTACATGTACTTATCCAACGCCTGATCCACAACCAACAAACACCGAGTTGCTGACAGCAGGAATTTGGAATTTTTCTGAAGTAAGTACCACTGGCGGGCAAGCCTTGCAGAATCAGATGGACACTTTCTTCATGAATTCAACCGCTGATTTCCAGACAAATGGAAATTTGGTATTCAACTTTCCGAATGAGCCGACTGCGAATGAGACAAAAACATGGGAGTTTATGTCGAATGAAACGCAGATGATCCTTGATAAGGGGACGGAAAAGGAAGACACCATTGATGTATTGACATTGAATACAACTTCCCTGGTGATCAAGTTTATCGATGAAGATAGCGGAAGCCCGATTACGGTTTCCTGGAAACATTGATAGGTGAGATCTGAATAGTTCAAAGTCCGGTGAAAGCCGGACTTTTTTTGTTTGTTATACACTCCCCGAAAACACAGGTGTTGAAGGTTAAAATGATCCTTCAAAGACAAACTTTTTATCGATCAATTTTAGGGGTAAAATAATTTGTTTCGGTCATTCATGTAAGTAACCTAATTTTAATTAAACCTTTTACAACATGAAAACGAACACTGGCCGTTTATGGCTCGTTTGTGCCTGCTTTTTAGGAGCATGCAGCTATCTGGGAAGAGCACAAACACAATCAATCTTCAAAAAAGTAGACTACGGAATTCAGCTCGGAACATTGGGCCCCGGCATCGTCACAAAGTACGATTTCAACAATCGCCACGCCGTCCGTTTTTCGGGAAGTTTTGCTCAAATCAGCCTTCGAAAAAAGTATAACCTGGGAGACGTTTACACGGATCGAACTCGTACGCTGAGAACTGGTGGAATCGGTTTGGTATATGACTGGAAGCCATTGGAGCAATTGGAAGACCTGAAATTAAGCGGAGGAATTTTCTACCAGTTCCACCGACTGAATGAAAATCGGAATTACGAACTAGACAACCGCGGAAATCGGGAAAACCTGGGAAGCCTTCAGATCGATGTACGAACCTTTCCGGTGAATCCTTATCTGGGAGCCATTCTGGGGAAAATAGATCCGGAGAGAAGATGGAATCTGATCCTGGAGTGTGGAGTACTGTTTCATGCCAGGCCGCAAGTCGATTTTACAGGGACGGGCCTCGTAGCACCCACAGCTGAACAGGATGAGATCATCGAGGGTAATCTACGCAATTACAATTTTTATCCGAACCTAAACATTCAACTTTATTACAATCTAAACTACAAGAACAATGAAAACTAGTACAAGAATATGGAAGGCATCTGTCATGATGCTATTGCTCATCTTCGTCGGAAGCATGGGATGTAAAAAACCGACCGAAGGAGTGAAATTAATTTACGGAACAAACACGGTGGAGACGAGCATTGCTCTGCAGTTCTTCAATGCCGCAACAGGAGAGGCGATCGGAATGAATGGGGAGAAGGTTGAAATTACGGTGGAAGGACGCGACAAAGATTTGGTGGTTGACAATGCCGGAGGAAACCGAATCAAGGTAGTGAACGGAATTGCGGTGTTGGGAATAAAAAAGGGAACAGTGATTAGTGAACAGCAACCCTTAAAATTTCACGTGGTGGCACATGTGAATGGTTACCTGAGTACCAGTGTTTCCTATACGATAGTTAACACGACCCCTCAATACCGAAAAGTGTACATGGTACAGCTAGGAAATGAGCCTGGTGGCGTGGCAACGGCTGAAGATCACAGTGTCACGACCAATGCTTCTGGAATAACGAGTCAAACGGTGGTTGTCAATACACCGCTTCCGAATACAACTTTTGAGAAAACAGGAGCAGTCGTAACGATTCCGGCCGGGACTCAACTGCTGGACGAATTCATGATGCCTGTAACGGGAAACATCACCACAACGCTTACCTATTTCAATAATCTTGATGAAACATCACTTCAATCCTTTCCAGGAGGTTTCGCAGTGACCACGGAGGAGTTTGGAGATATAGTGTTCAAGACGGCCGGATTCATTGCCATGGAAATGAAGAACGATCAGGGAGTGGAAGTAAAGAATTTCGGAACGCCCATTCAAATGAAGGTCGAAATTCCAGCTCAGACAAGCAATGAAAAAGGAGAACAAATCACGGAGGGAATGATTGTCCCCATCTGGAGTTATGAACCTGAAAATGGCAACTGGACCAAAGAGTCCGAACCACAAATCGAAATGAATAACGCAAGTGGTAAGTATGAGGTGAATTATGACATGATTCACTTGTCATATTGGAATCTGGATTGGCATTACCCGGGGAGTTGTTCCGTGGGGGCTGAAATTAACATAACGACTGAAAGTAATACGCCATACGAATTACGTTTGTATTATGCAGACGGCACCATGTACGGATATGCGGGTTATCATAGCGGTAACTATTCCTTTAACTTTATAAATGCCTTTCCGAATCAACCGATGGTGTTAAAAGCGTTTGAGACTGGTACGGGCTGTTCGGCACAGGTGAATGTAATGGGGCAGGTGAGTATTCAGGATTTATGCAGTGGAAATTATCAACTCAATTTACAACCGATAAGCAGTACGAATAAGGAAATTGTTGTAAAAGTGAATGCCACCTGTGCGAACCGTCCGGGACATGTTATTCGTCCGACGGCACAAGTTTGGGCGCTGGATCTTAGTTGTCCCTACTACTGGATTCTGGTTGGAAACATGGAAAATGGCGAGTTGAAAACAAGTGCTCTTGAGTATGGAAAAACCTATTATTTTGGGGCTGTTCTAGGTGGAGAATGGCTGCAGCACAACGAGTCTTTTACAATAGATCAGGAGGAATATTCCTACAATCAGGAACTCCCGGCAAACCTTTGCCATCTCTTTAATTAAAAAGTTGCCAAAACAAAAGCTACGAAAAGCTCCCTCAACGGGGGCTTTTTTTGCTGTTGATCGGCGTGAAACCGGGCTTGGTCGATGGATGACAAATTCGCCCGGAATAGTATTGTCTTTCTATGAATTTATACTAAATTTGCCCTCTACCATTAAGCTGGCTTATGAAGCATTCATCTTACGAGGACTATTTGCCTCTTGTAATTCAGGCAGTTGTGGCTTTGGGATTTGTTGTGACAACCTTGTTTGTGACACATATTTTGGGGCCCCGTTTAAAATCAAAAACAAAGAATTCAAACTGGGAGTGTGGTATTGAATCCGAAGGGAACGCGCGTTTCCCGGTTTCGATCCGTTACTTCATGACAGCGATCTTGTTTGTACTGTTTGATGTGGAGGTTATTTTCTTTTATCCCTATGCAGTTAATTTCAAGGCCCTTGAACTTGAAGGCCTGTTAGCTGTTATCTTATTTGTAGCCTTTTTCTTGATAGGCTTTTTCTATGTGTTTAAAAAAGGAGCTTTAGAATGGGAAAAATAGAAGATTTACATGTAATTAACGGAGAAGGTTACCAGTTGACCAATCTCGAAAAGGCCGTAAACGTCGCCCGGGCAAATTCCGTGTGGCCATTGCCTTTTGCAACCTCTTGTTGTGGGATTGAGTACATGGCGACCATGGGGAGTAACTACGACCTTTCCAGATTTGGAATGGAACGAATGTCCTTTTCTCCGAGACAGGCTGATTTGTTGATCATTGCCGGGACAATTTCGAAAAAATTGGCTCCGGTATTGAAACAGGTTTATGAACAGATGGCGGAACCCAAGTGGGTACTTTCAGTGGGTGCTTGTGCCTCCTCAGGAGGAATTTTTGATACGTACTCTGTTCTTCAGGGGATCGATCGGGTGATTCCAGTGGACGTGTATGTTCCTGGTTGTCCCCCTCGTCCGGAGCAGATCATTGACGGGATTATGAATATTCATAAAATGGTCAAGGAAGAGCCGTTGAGAAGACGTTATTCAGATGAGTATAAGCATCTGTTGAGTAATTATAAAATAGATTCCAATGAGTAAGGAATTGAATCCGGAACTGGTGCTGGAGAAGCTGAAGGCCCAGTTTGGTGAGTCGATCATCAAGCAGGAAGAGGGAAGCGACATGCTGACGCTCGAAGTGGCCCGGGAAAAAATCAAGGAAATCATCTCGTGGTTGAAAAATGACCCCGAATTGCAGGTTTCATTCCTGACACTTTTGGGCGGAGTTCACTACCCCAAGGATGAAGGAAGAGAATTGGCAGTGGTTTATCACTTGCACAGTTTGATCCATAATTTTCGAATGCGCTTAAAAGTATTTATGTCAATCGGTCAACCTGAAGTCCCTACAATTACTGACGTATACGTAGGAGCAAACTGGCAGGAAAGAGAGACTTTCGACTTTTATGGAATTCGTTTTAAGGGACATCCGAATTTGACACGGATTCTGAATGAGGATAGCATGGATTATCATCCATTGCGGAAGGAATATCATTTGGAAGATGGAACCAGAGAAGATAAAGATGATCGCTTCTTCGGAAGATAAAAAGGGAAGAAAATGAGTAAGTTGAAAGAAGAAAAAAGATTCGAAAATATTCCCAGTCTATCACAAGAAACGATCGACGGAGAAATTGCAACACTGAATCTTGGACCAACGCACCCGGCAACCCATGGAATTTTTCAGAATATCCTGAAAGTCGATGGAGAAAAGATTTTGTCCTCTGAGCAAACGGTTGGATATATCCATCGGGCTTTTGAGAAGCTGTCTGAGAGAAGACCCTATCATCAAATCACACCGATTACAGACCGCCTGAATTATTGTTCTTCACCGATCAACAACATGGGATGGCACATGACTGTTGAAAAACTGATTGGAGCTGAAATTCCTAAAAGAGTGCAGTACATGCGCGTCATTATCATGGAGTTGGCACGTATTGCGGATCACTTGATTTGCAACTCGGTGATTGGGGTAGATACCGGAGCTTTGACAGGATTTACCTATGTGTTTCAGGAGCGGGAGAAGATTTACGAATTGTACGAGGAGATTTGTGGGGCTCGATTGACGACTAACATTGGTCGAATAGGAGGTTTTGAAAGAGATTTCACACCTGAGTTCCATCGAAAGTTCCAGGAATTTATGAAGAAATTCCCTAAAGTACTGGAAGAGTTTGATGGCTTGTTGTCTCGGAACCGAATCTTTATGGATCGGACAAAAGGTGCCGGACCGATCAGTGGCGAGCGTGCCCTGGAATATGGTTTTGTAGGACCAAACTTGCGTGCTGCAGGTGTAGATTATGATGTACGGGTAATGAATCCGTATTCTTCGTACGAGGATTTTGATTTTATCATTCCGGTAGGGGTGAATGGAGATACTTATGATCGTTTCATGGTTCGTCAGGAAGAGATGAGACAAAGTATGAACATCATCAAGCAGGCCTATGAGAATTTACCTGAGGGAGATTATCATGCAGATATTCCAGATTTCTACCTTCCCCCGAAAGAGGAGGTGTACAACAACATGGAAGCACTGATCTACCACTTTAAAATCGTAATGGGAGAAACTCCTGTGCCAGTTGGAGAGGTATATCACAGTGTGGAAGGAGGAAATGGAGAGTTGGGGTATTACCTCATTAGTGACGGAGGAAGAACTCCTTACCGTCTCCAGTTTAGAAGACCTTGTTTTATATATTATCAGGCGTATCCGGAAATGATTACCGGTCAAACCATCAGTGATGCGGTTTTGACTTTGAGTAGTTTGAATGTGATCGCCGGAGAATTAGATGCATAAGCTATGAGTAGTACGACACCGGTAGACATGAGTCTTAGACATTCAGAAAAACCTCAGTTTAGTGAGGAAAAAATGGCTGAGGTTCAGCGGATTATTGCTCAGTTTCCGGAAGGGAAAGAAAAGAGTGCTTTGATTCGCATTTTGCATATTGCAGAAGAAGAGTTTGGAGGATGGCTCAGTATTGAAACCATGGATTACGTGGCAGAAATATTGGAAATTCAACCGATCGAAGTATATGAAGTCGCAACTTTCTATACCATGTTCAACCTGGATAAGACCGGGAAGTATGTGTTCGAAGTATGTCGGACAGGACCCTGTATGTTGGTTGGAAGCGATCAATTGATCGAACACATTGGGAAGAAGTTGAATATTAAGGTAGGAGAAACCACAGCAGATGGAATGTTTACCTTGAAAACAGCGGAGTGTCTGGGAGCATGTGGTTACGGACCAATGCTTCAGTGTGGAAAGAAATACCACGAGCATTTGACGCCGGAAAAAGTAGATCAATTAATAGAGGCCTATCGTTCAGGCAATACCAATACGGAAAGCTAATGCGAAGATTATTGTTAGAGCATGATCAGGTTCCGGGGATCGAAACCTATGAAGTTTACAGAAAACAGGGAGGATACCGCTCGGTCGAGAAAGCCTTGAAGAAAATGTCTCCGGAAGATGTCCTGGAGGAAGTGAAGAAATCCGGGCTGAGAGGTCGGGGTGGAGCTGGATTCCCTACTGGGATGAAGTGGTCCTTTTTGGCCAAACCAGAGGGGGTTCCAAGACACTTGCTTTGTAATGCGGATGAGTCTGAGCCAGGGACGTTCAAAGATCGTTACCTGATGGAAAAGATTCCACATCTTTTGATTGAGGGGATGATCACATCCAGTTATGCTCTTGGAGCCAATGTCTCCTATATCTACATTCGTGGAGAGTATATGTGGGTGCTGGATATCCTGGAAAAAGCAGTTGCCGAAGCCTACGATAATGGTTGGCTTGGAAAGAATATTTTGGGTTCAGGTTTTGACCTGGATTTATATGTTTGTCCTGGAGGAGGAGCCTATATCTGTGGAGAAGAAACCGCATTGATCGAATCCCTGGAAGGGAAAAGAGGAAACCCACGAATGAAACCACCATTTCCTGCGGTTGCCGGATTGTGGGGAAGACCAACGGTGGTGAACAATGTAGAAAGTATTGCCGCAGTTGTTCCGATCGTGAATGACGGTGGGGATGAATATGCGAAGATTGGTGTAGGTAGAAGTACTGGGACTAAATTGATTTCTGCTTGTGGAAACCTGGAGCGCCCAGGGGTCTACGAGATCGAAATGGGAATCACCGTTGAGGAGTTTATTTACGGAGATGATTACTGCCGTGGAATTGCTAAGGGGAAGAAGCTGAAAGCATGTGTTCCCGGAGGATCTTCCGTGCCGATTTTGCCACACTACCTGGTGACTAAAACTGCAACTGGAGAAGATCGCCTAATGACTTATGAAAGTCTGGCAGAAGGTGGTTTTGAAAGTGGTTCCATGCTTGGTTCCGGAGGATTTATTGTGTTTGACGAAGATCAGTGTATCGTTCGAAATACCTGGAATTTTGCACGTTTTTACGCCCATGAATCATGTGGACAGTGTTCTCCATGTCGTGAAGGAACCGGATGGATGGAGAAGGTACTTAATCGCCTGGAACACGGACAGGGAAATATGCGTGATATTGATTTGTTGGCAGATATCAACAAGAAGATCGAAGGAAATACGATCTGTCCACTGGGAGATGCCGCAGCCTGGCCGGTTGCTGCAGCGATCAGACATTTTAGAGATGAATTTGAATGGCATGTGAATCACCGGGAAGAAGCTCAGAAAAGAAATTATGGGCTGATCAGTGAGAAAACGGCCTCAGCATAAGATTAAAGAGAGAGACTATGGTAAAAGTAACCATTGACGATCAGGTCATCGAAGTAGAACCAGGAACGACTATCCTGAATGCTGCCCGTCAGATAGGGGGAGATATCGTGCCTCCGGCGATGTGCTATTACAGCAAGTTGCCAGGAACAGGAGGAAAATGTCGTACTTGCCTGGTGGAGGTGGTGCAGGGATCAGAGAAAGATCCCCGTCCAATGCCGAAACTGATGGTTTCCTGTTCAACAACTGTACAGGATGGAATGGTTGTCAGAAATAAGACGAGTGAACGTGTTCAGAAGAACCGGGCTGGTGTGGTAGAGTTTCTGTTAATCAATCACCCATTGGATTGTCCAATTTGTGACCAGGCCGGAGAGTGCCATTTGCAGGATTTGGGCTTTGAAAACGGAGGAGCCGGAACTCGCTACGAAGAAGAACGAAGAACTTTTGCTCCGAGAGATATCGGGAACAAGATCAAGCTGCACATGAATCGTTGTATTTTGTGTTACCGTTGCGTTCATGTGGCCAAGCAGTTGACCGATCAGCGGGTACACGGGGTCCTGAACAGAGGGGAGCATGCTGAGATTAGTACCTATATTGAGAATGCTATTGAGAACGATTTCTCCGGAAACATGATTGATGTGTGTCCGGTGGGAGCGTTGACAGATAAAACTTTTCGCTTCAAAAGCCGCGTGTGGTTTTTGAAACCATTGAACGCAAGTTGCTCTTGTAATAAGTGTTCTGGAAAGGCTGTGGTGTGGATGTTTGGAGATGAAATTTACCGTGTGACGGCACGAAAGGATGCATACGGAGAAGTAGAAGAGCAAGATGGAAAAGCCGGATGGATTTGCAACGATTGTCGCTTCGATAAGAAAGATGTTCACAATTGGCAGATTGAAGGGCCAAGAGTAATTAACAGACATTCGGTGATTTCGCAAGGGCATTACCTGAGTCCCAGACAACATGATCAGAAAAAAATAAAATAAGTACAGATGTTCTTAGAAAAACTCATTTTAGTCGTAATCGTCTTCACAATATCTCTTGTGATAGCCATGTATGCGACCTATTTCGAGAGAAAGGTAGCGGCCTGGTTACAGGATCGTGTCGGACCGGATCGTGCCGGACCATTTGGTCTTTTGCAACCATTAGCAGATGGGGTAAAAATGTTTATGAAGGAGGATTTTATTCCGAAAAATTCGGATAAATGGCTCTTTATTATGGGACCTGGAATTGCCATGTTTACGGCGTTGATTACCAGTACAATTATTCCATGGGGGCCGAATCTGAATGTTTTTGGACGGGATGTGGTTCTTCAGGTAGCTGATTTCAATATCGGGATCCTGTTTATTTTGGGGGTTCTTTCCATTGGGGTGTATGGAATCATGATTGGAGGATGGGCCTCGAATAATAAGTACTCCCTTTTTGGAGCGATTCGTGCATCTTCACAAATGATCTCATATGAATTGGCTTTGGGGATTACGGTGATTACCATTGTGATGATGACGGGAAGTCTAAGCTTGAGAGAGATTGTCGAGTCGCAGCATGGAATGAACTGGAACATATTTTATCAGCCGGTAGCCTTTTTGGTCTTTTTCATTTGTTCACTGGCAGAATTGAACCGGGCACCATTTGATCTACCGGAATGTGAGAGTGAATTGATTGGGGGATATCATACAGAGTACGGATCGATGAAACTGGGATTCTTCCTGTTTGCAGAGTACATTAGTATGTTCGTTTCTTCTGCAGTAATTACGGTACTTTTCTTAGGTGGTTATAACTTTCCGGGAATGGATCACTTTAGTGGAAATACACTTGCGATTCTGAGTTTGTTGGCCTTCTTCGGAAAGATCTTCTTCTTCATATTCGTAATCATGTGGATTCGTTGGACCTTACCGCGCTTCCGTTTTGATCAGTTGATGCACCTTGGGTGGAAAACACTGATCCCGGTTGCTCTAATCAACCTGTTAGTGACCGGATTAGTCATTGCATTTACGAGTGGTTGGATGACGAAAGAAAAACAAATCAGTTCAGTTGATCATCAGGTTGAGAAGACCGAAATCATCGTGAAACGTTAAAAGAAGAACTTCAATGGAACATTTATCAAATAGAAGTAAAGTTGTATCGGATAAACCGATGACCTTCATGGAGCGGCTCTATCTTCCGGCCATTTTCGCTGGGATGATGACCACCCTGAAGCATTTGTTTAGAAGACATAACACGATCAAGTATCCGGAGGAGCAGCGTGTTTTTGCGCCAGTTTACCGGGGAATGCACGTACTGAAGAGAGATGAAAAGGGAAGAGAGAATTGCACGGCATGTGGATTGTGTGCAGTAGCCTGTCCAGCAGAAGCCATCACCATGGTGGCAGCAGAGCGAAAGCCAGGGGAGGAAAATCTTTACCGGGAAGAGAAGTACGCAGAGACCTACGAGATCAATATGTTGCGATGTATTTTCTGTGGTTTGTGTGAGGAGGCCTGCCCGAAGGAGGCGATCTTCTTAACAGATCGAATTGTTCCAACAGAATTTGAACGGGATGATTTCATCTACGGAAAAGATTTGTTGGTGGAATCCATGGATCATCGCATTGATATTACGAAGAGACAACATACCGGAAAAAGATCAGACAAATGAGTATAGAATTAATCGTATATGGCCTGGGAGGTCTGACCATTGGTTCGGCCCTGATGGTTATTTTGAGCAAACACCCAGTGAGGAGTGTCCTGTATTTGGTACTGACTTTCTTCCTGATTTCAGCAAATTATATTATGCTGAATGCGCAGTTTGTGGCCATTGTGAATATCATCGTATACACTGGAGCAATTATGGTTTTGTTCCTGTTTGTACTGATGTTATTGAATTTAAGTAAGGAGCAGGAACCAAAAACTTCGATGCTGGCAAAACTAGCCGCTGCTTTGGCAGGAGGTTCTCTGTTAGTTGTTTTTGCAGCTGCGATTAAAGATGTCGTGGTTCCGGAAAGGTTGATGGAGGGACAAATCCTGGCGGACAATCAGGGGATGATTGAAAGTTTGGGACAATTGCTCTTTACAAAATATGTATTGCCGTTTGAAGTGTCATCTATTCTGTTCATCTCCGCGATGGTAGGAGCAGTGTTGTTGGCAAAACGCGAAAAACAAATAATTGAATAAGATGATTTTAGCGAGCGTATTTGAATCCGGAGTATCGATTCAGTTCTACCTCATATTGGCAACCATTCTATTTGTGATTGGAGCCGTAGGGGTGTTGATTCGTAAAAATTCGATCATCCTGTTGATGTGTATCGAACTGATGTTGAATTCAGCTAACCTGTTACTGGTTGCTTTTTCAACGTATTTTGGAAAGTCTGACGGACAGATATTTGTGTTTTTCATCATGGTTGTGGCTGCTGCGGAAGCGACAGTTGGTTTGTCCATTTTAGTGATGGCATACCGAAATGCCCGATCCATCGATGTGGGAGAATTCAATCAATTAAAAGGTTAAGAGATGTCAATAGAAACCTTAGTAGTTACCCTGTTATTTTTACCTCTGATTGGAGCACTTATCAATGGAACGATTGGTAAGAATTTGCCCAAAGCAGTAGTTGGTAGTATCGCCACAACAGTCATGTTCGTTTCTTTCGGACTCGCCGTGATGGCGTTTATGTCGCTGGATGAATTGACGAGAATCCAATTGTATCGATTCATGTCCATGGAAAATTTCACCCTGGATTTCAGTTTACAACTCGATTCCCTTTCGATGTTAATGACACTGATTGTGACAGGGGTAGGATCTTTGATTCACCTGTTCTCGATGGGATATATGAGCCATGATCAGGGATATTATAAGTTCTTTACCTATTTGAACCTGTTTATTTTTGCAATGCTGATCCTGGTCCTCGGAAGCAACTATTTCATGTTGTTCTTCGGATGGGAAGGGGTAGGAATCTGTTCTTATTTGCTGATCGGCTTTCATTACAGCGATGAGCAAAAAGGAATGGCGAATAGCCTGGCGGCCCGAAAGGCCTTTATTATGAATCGGATCGGTGACCTTGGTTTGTTGATCGGTCTCTTCCTCATCCTGATGAACTTTGGTACTCTGGAGTACACTGAATTGGCAGAAAAGTTTGCCACGGGAGCAGGAGCGAATAGCCTGTTGCTGGTCGGAATTACCATGTGCCTGTTTATTGGTGCTACCGGTAAAAGTGCACAGATTCCACTTTTCACCTGGTTGCCAGATGCGATGGCTGGTCCAACACCGGTATCTGCATTGATCCACGCGGCGACCATGGTAACAGCTGGAATTTTCCTGGTGACCAGATCTAATTTTATGTTTGAATTGGCTCCGGAGACACAGGACGTCATGTTGTACATTGGTTTGGCGACGTCTTTGGTGGCAGCCTTCATAGCCATGCGTCAAAACGACATCAAGAAGGTGTTGGCCTATTCAACAGTATCCCAACTCGGATTCATATTCGTAGCGCTGGGAATGGGGGCTTACACGGCAGCTATGTTCCACGTAACGACACATGCCTTTTTCAAGGCTTTGCTGTTCCTTGGCTCGGGTAGTGTCATCCACGCCATGTCTGATGAGCAGGATATCCGCATGATGGGAGGATTGAAAAAATTCATTCCGATCACACACATTACATTTTTGATTGGGACACTGGCGATTGCTGGTTTTCCACTGCTATCAGGATTCTTCTCGAAAGACGAAATTTTAGCACACGCGATGCACCACAACATGGTCATTTATATTTTACTGGCCTTCAGTGCTTTGTTAACGGCCATCTATATGTTCCGACTTTATTTCGTGGTCTTTTATGGAGAGTTCCGTGGAACAGAAGATCAGCGCAGTCACCTGCATGAAAGTCCGTTGAACATGACGCTTCCGTTGATCATTTTGGCAGTATTGTCTGTCATTGGAGGTTTCCTGAACGTACCGAGTATGTTTGGAGAGGGAATGGCACATAAAATGTCGCACTTCCTGGAGCACTTAACCCCTGGACTAGATCGAGTGGAAGCACTGCATTTGTCGAATGGTGAAACCATGACACTGATGATCTCTGCCTCTTTGGTAACCATTGTAGCCCTGATCGTGTCGTATGTGTTTTATGTAGGTAAGAAAAGTGTTCCGGCTCAGGACAGCGAGATCAAAGGCTGGGTCAAATTGTCGGCAAACAAACTGTATTTTGATGAGATTTACAACTTCATTTTTGTGAAACCCATTGAATGGAAGTCTGTTCAACTCCATCGCATCATGGAAGTAGGTTTGATCCAAAAAACGGTTTACGGAATTGGAACGGTGGTTGACCGCTCCGGAGAATTAGTCCGAAAATGGCAGACGGGTCAGGTGGCATCCTATATCCTTTGGATGGTCTTTGGAGTCATTGGTTTAATCGTATATTATTTAATCAAAAAGTAAGATTTTGGAATTGATCATTGTACCTTTGGTATTCGCACTTGCAAGCCTCCTGGTTCCCAGGCAGGCCGTAAAATATTTGTCGTTGGCAGGTGTGCTGGTTTCCCTGGCTTTGGTGGGGATTCGAGCCTTGAATTATGGAAATGAGGGCAGCGAGGTCGTTCTCTTCGATCCGGCTTACGTGACAAATTTTGGACTGACGTTTAAAATGGCCTATGATGGTTTGGGATTGTTTATGATCTTGCTAACGAATATCATTATGCCATTGATCCTGTTGGCGAATTTCAATAGCCCCTTAGCAGAGAACAAATCGTTCAACGCGCTGTTTTTCCTCATGCAATTTGCATTGATTGGGGTATTCACAGCCATGGACGGACTGATGTTTTACGTGTTCTGGGAAATCACATTGATTCCGGTCTTCCTGATCGCATTGTGGTTCGGAACTCAGGAACGGAAGAAAATTCTGATCAAGTTTTTCATATACACCTTTGTTGGTTCCCTGGCGATGTTGGGAGCCTTGATTGCCTTGAAAGCTGAGGCGTTGAGTTTTGCACATGAACATATGGTAGCAGCTCAATTGACAGCTGAGACAGCCTTTTGGGTGATGGGAGGTTTTTTCCTGGCCTTTGCCATTAAGGCACCGATTTTCCCACTTCATACCTGGCAGCCTGATACGTATGGTGTTTCACCAATGTCCGGAACCATGCTACTTTCAGCCCTGATGTTGAAGATGGCCCTGTACGGAATGGTTAGATGGATGATTCCGGTTGCCCCGGAAGCCCTGGAAGAAATGATCATGCCAGTACTGATCTTGTCCCTGATCGGGATGCTGTACACGGCAGTGATTGCAATTAAACAACAAGATATTAAGAAAGTCTTTGCCTATGCTTCAATCAGCCACGTAGGATTGATTGCAGCGGGGATTATGATTTTTAGTAAAGATGCTGTTTCAGCAGCCTTCTTACAGATGTTCAACCACAGTTTGGTCGCCGTTGGCTTGTTCCTATGCGCTGGAATTTTAGAATCACGTCTTCAGACCAAAGATTTGGGATCAATGGGAGGTGTAGCTAAGTTGGCCCCAAAATTCGGATTTTGGTTTGCCGTGATTGGTTTCGCAGCAGTATCGGTTCCATTTTCGAGTGGTTTCATTGGAGAATTTTTGCTCTTGAAAGAATTGTATGAGTACGAGTGGATCATTGGTTTGGCAGCCGGATTAACGCTCATCTTCGGAGCAGTCTACACTTTGAGAGCATATCAATTAAGTATGTTCGGAGCACCTAAGATGGAAAGCTTCCGGGATTTGGAATGGAATGAGATTCTCGTGTTTGCAGTGATTGCTATCCTGGTTGTTTTGTTGGGATTATTTCCACAGTGTGCATTCGATCTGGTAGAACCAAGCATTGAGAAGTTAATTAGTACAGTAGAATTATCATAAAACTAGATATTGTAATATGGAGGCCTTAATTACCATTTTTGCTACCGGATTAGTAGCCATGTTCATTGCAATGGCCCGGAAACCGATGTTGGTGTTGGCAACAGCATCGATTGGTCTTCTGGCAGCAGCAGGAATGTTGGTGAATCAGTTGGTAGAGCCGAATCCATGGTTGAAATACGACGGAATATACTTTGACACTTTTGCCCTGATCTCTTCATTGGTGGCAGTGTTGTTTACCTTCCTGATCATCCTGGCGGGCTACGAGCGATTTAAGCTGGAATCTCAACATACGGGCGAGTATATTTCATTATTACTTTTCTCGCTTTCAGGAGCCATTTGTTTGCTGTCTTACACGGACCTGTTCATGTTTTTCCTCGGTCTGGAAATCATGTCGATTCCAATTTATGTGATGGTAGGTACCAAGAAAAAGGATTTGCGCTCTTCTGAGGCATCGATGAAATACTTCTTTACAGGAGCCTTTGCAACCGGTTTGTTGCTATTCGGAATTGCCTGGTTGTATGGAGCGCTGGGAACCTTCAGCATGGCTGAAATTCTTCGGGCGACGATGAATCCGGAAAATCACGGGCCATTATTATACATTGGAGTCTTGTTGATCATGGCATCTTTCCTGTTCAAGATTGGCGCTGCTCCTTTCCATTTCTGGAGTCCGGATGTCTATGAAGGAAGCCCAAACATTGTGACGGGATACATGGCAGCTGTGGTCAAGTTGGCTGCATTCCTGGCCTTTATCAGAATGTTTATGATCGGTTTTGGGGGAATCCACGATTTCTGGGCCCCGGCGATTTATGGCCTTTCCATCTTGACGATGTTTGTTGGAAACCTGACAGCATTGCGTCAGCAAGGATTTAAAAGACTGATTGCCTATTCAAGTATTACGCATGTTGGATATGCCCTGATGACGGTAATCGGTTCGGGTGGACAATCATTGCAAGCCTTGTGGATTTACCTTTTTGCCTATGGTTTTTCAATCATTGCCCTGATTGTGGTATCGATGATGTTGAACAACGATGGGGACGAGTTAAGTGCTTACAAAGGAGTGGCTCGTAAAAATCCATTGATTGGTTTTGTGTTTATTCTGGGACTGTTATCTCTGGCAGGAATTCCTCCTTTGGCAGGTTTCTTCGGAAAGTATTTGGTATTTGCTTCGGCAATTAGAGAGTATCCAGTATTGGTGGTGATTGCCCTGATCAATTCAGGAATCGCCATTTATTATTACCTGAAGTTGATTCGCATTTCACTGGATCAGGATGGGGTAGAAGATGCTCCGGCGCTAAACATGACTCCACTTTACGCTATTGTACTGGCTGTTTGTATGGTTGGAATTCTGTTAGGAGGTTCGGCCAGTTGGTTGATTTAAGAAGAATTTAGTTGAAAAAAGAAAAGCCCGGTTTTATCCGGGCTTTTTTTGGTTTGCGCGTAAGCCTGTTTAAAGGCAAGTAACACTGATAACTTTGTTGTCACAATCAATCAATACCTCCGCGACCGGTACCGTTGGAAAGGACGGGCACGGTTGATTCGGCATACAGTTTGGTCCAGCGTAGAAAGTCACCTTTTTAAGGAAACCTTCTACAAAACAAATTCCAACTGTTTCGACATTGGCACCAATGGAATAAAAATTCCCCTGGTAATCTTGAAGACACTCATGAGCGGCTCCTCTCGCAATTCCGATGAGTTGATTGTCACCTAAATTGTTTTGAGCGTTGGCAAAAGAAAAACAAAAAATGCTTAAAGCCGCTACGGCGGCAAGGGACATGATCCTTTTCATAGTAAAATAGTATTAAAGTTCCCTCCAATATACTAAATTTTCTGAAAATGAGGACGATAGGTGCAATGAGCTATTTGTAAAATTCGTAGACAAAATATTCGTATCGATCCGGAGATTCTGAACGGAAAGCTTCCCCCATAATAGTGACTCTCGTGTCAATGAGCAGGGAGTTTTTCTGATAGCCGAATGTTGTTGTGGATTCATTGTAGTCTCCCATCTCTTCGTTTCGGATCAGTCGTTTCTTTTTGTCATAAACATTTTTGTACTCAACGCAACCGCCTCCGCCGTAGCATTCTTTCCCATGAATCAGTAGTCCCTTTTTGTATTCATAGGACATGGAGTCGACCGTTTTCCAAATTTCCTGATCATCGATAAAAAAGACGGTTTTCCCGATCATTTGGGTCACGTTCCCGTCCTTGTCTGTTTGATATTGATAGTCCCTCGGTTCGGCCCCTCCCTCCAGGTGTCCGATTAGTTTGCCTTTTCCGTCGTATTTGAATTCAACCGCGTACATCTCAGAACCATCAACGTAGCCAGTTTTAGCGACAATCCTACCTTGTTCATTGTATTTAAAACGGGTTTCACTCATCAGGTTTTCGAGCCCATCAAAATCGGCTTTATGGATCAATTTTCCCTGTTCATTCCAGGTACTCTTAGAAATAAAAGCAGCTTCCCCTTCTTCAAAATACTCTTCTTTGATCAAACGTCCTTGTGGATCATAGGTCCAGATAGCACTTAGATTTGTTCTGGGAGCTTTGTTTTGAGCGTCATAGTCAGCGCCCTGATCTTTAGAAAAGGTGTAAATTCTAAGAGATTTTACCTTGGCTTCGGAAATGATTTCCTGGTTCTTCTTGATTTCTTTCAGGTCTCTGGGATCCTGGGCAAATAGTTGAGTGCCCAATACAAAGGTCATAGTGACCCACAGTAACTTCTTCTTCATGAATGTTGAATTATTGGATAATATCTTTCTTGTAGTATGTTCAGGTGGTGTTTAGCATGCCCGATGATGAATAATGCCAGGGCATAGACACTGGTTGTTGCTTTCATCATCGTTCCGGTGCTTCGGAGGTGTTGCCCGGACATCCCTTCAAAAAGCAAAAGGCTGGATTCACGCAGGACCATCAATTCCTGGATCAACTGCTCGATACTTTTTTGGTGCGGGTGAGAGGCCTCCACATAGGCATCTTCATCAAAGGAAGGGAGTTGAGCTTGTTCGTTTCGGGCAAAGCATAGCGCACGATAACAAAGGATGCGCTCCGTATCAATAAGATGTTGGAATAAATCACGAATGGTCCATTTGCCTGGTGCATAAACCTTCTCGCCAATAGCCTCGAGTGTTTGCAAATCCTGATTTTTCAGTTCCTCGATTGAATCCAGGTACACTTTGGTAAGTTCACCTTCTGGAATTAACTCCAGGTAGTATTTGAAGTAGGGTGGAGCAATTTCTTTCAGCTTTTCAGGCATATTGTCATCGTTTTATGTTGACAAACATAAGGAAAGTCCCTGAATGTTCGAATGAGGCAAATGCACTATTTCGAGTAGATTTTTGGCGTAACAAATCCCGTTGCTTTTGTTATATTGCAGAAGAATAAAAGAAGAATGAGAAAAATATTGTATTTGATTTTTGCCGGGGTTCTGTTGACAGCATGCCAACCGGAAGGACGTGTTTATTCAGAGCATCAGGATTTGTCACCGAATGTCGAGTGGCTGCGCAAGGATATGAGAACCTTTAAGGTGCCCATTGAGGACATTGATGCCACGTATACATTGAGCCTTAGTTTTAGGTATGCGAATGGTTTTAGTCAGCAGAAAGCCAAGGTGCTGATTGAACGGATTAGTCCTTCTGGAAAAGTGGCTCGCGCAGTGAAAGAATTGAAGATTCGAGATGAGAATGGAGAATATATTGGAGAAGCGGGATATGATATCTGGGATAGTGAGCACCTGGTGGAAGAGGAAGAAAAGTTTCAGGAAAAAGGGACTTATACCTATCACCTTTCTCATGCCATGGACAAGGATCCGTTGAATTATGCGATGGAAATCGGGCTAATTCTTGATAAAAAATAGTTCTTCAACAGACTTAAGGAATAATTTGAGTTACGACCTTTTTCAAGGTCTCGATGACGGTCTGTCGCTGCTCCGGAGTCAGGTCATAGAAAACGGGCAAACTGATTTCACAGGCGTAGTTGTCGAAAGTTTGTGGGTAATCTGAAATATCGTAGCCCAGGCCTTTATAAAAAGACATCATGGGAATCGGGATGAAATGTACGTTGACTGAAACGCCGTTTTCGCTTATGGCCGCAATGATTTGGTCCCGTTGACTTTCACTGATATTCCTAATGCGTAGCGGATACAGGTGATAAGAACTTGTTTTGTATTCATTGGATTGAATCGGTGGGATGGCCCATGAACAGTCCGAAAGTTCTTTCGTGTAGAAGTCACAAATCTCGCGTCTTCGAATTAATGTTTCGCTTTCGTAGCGATCCAGTTCTACTTGTCCGATAGCAGCCATAATATCGGTCATATTGCATTTGTAACCGGCTTCCACGATATCATAGCGCCACTGTCCAACCTGTGTTTTGGCCAGGGCGTCTTTGTTTTGTCCATGAAGGGTTTTTACACAGAGTTCCCGATAAATTTCCTCGTTGTCAAAAGTTTCTGGAAGTGTGAGACATATAGCTCCACCTTCTGCGGTGGTAAGATTCTTGACGGCATGGAAGGAAAAAACGGAAGCGTCAGCCAGGGAGCCTGTTTTTCGTCCTTTGTAACTAGCTCCAATGGAGTGGGCGGCATCTGCCAGGATCATGATCCTTCCCAACTTTTGCTGGTTGGGGTGGCTGGGAATAAATTGTTCCCGGTGCTTTTCAGCCAGTGCTTTAATCTCATCGTAGTCACATGGCCATCCCGCGAAATCAACGGGCATGATCACTTTGGTTCGCGGACTAATCGCCTTTTCAATAGTTGCAACCGAAATATTGAAGTCTGCTGCATTGACGTCTACAAAAATGGGTTTGGCTCCACAGTGGACAATGACGTTGGCAGTGGCAGAATAGGTATAGGCTGGAAGAATTACTTCGTCTCCTTCCTGTACCCCAAACCAGCGCAGCATGATTTCCAGGCCAGCGGTCGCACTATTTAAACATAGGGTGGCAGGAACGTCACAATACTGACTTAGGTTCTTTTCAAAATTTTTGGTTTTGGGTCCGGTGGTAATCCATCCGGAGCGAAGTACTTCAGTCACAGCGGCAATAGCTTCTTCCGTAATGTGAGGGGGAGAAAAAGGGATCATAGTCGTGAATATCTGCTTAAAATTACGCTTTTTCTGTCTCCTCGGATGAAAGTCCAAAGTGAGACCAAAACAAGCAACTAAAAAAACCAAAGTAGATGACTCCTGCCTGAGTTTCCAACATGGACTCAACCAGGCAGTTTATGAAAAAACTGAGAATGAACAGGGCGTATAACCATTGTTTTTTACGCCAACTCATCCAAAGTGGGGTGAACAAACTGAGGATGAACAAAATGAGTGCAGGAACCCCAATGGCAATAGTCGTTTGGTAGTAGGCATTGTGTGCGTTCAGCCCTTTTAGGTATGCACCGCGCATTCCAAGTTCCTGGTACTTTTCTTTCAGACTTTCTTTGACGTCTCCGGTTCCTACACCAATCAGTAAATTATTTGCCACAATTTGATTGGAAGCTTTCCAGATCAGGATGCGGACGGCTGAACTTTCGTTGTTGTCGTAGGAGATTTCCTTCTTGTTTAACGTTTTAAAAAGTTGCTCCATTCGGGCACTGACGGTGGGCATTTGCGTCACAATCAAAATGAAAGCAAGTGTCCCCCCTAGTAGGCCAATGAGTCCCAGGAGGTATTTCTTACGAATCAGGATGAGTCTGATCACTCCATAAACTCCGATGAAGGCCAATACAAAGAGTCCCATTTTGGAAGAAAGAAGCACTTCCGTAATGCCAATGAGGATGAAAACAGGCACCAGTACTATCCAGGATCGGAAAAAGAAAGATCGACCGTATAAGTAGAGACAGATGAGTAGGGCAGTTGTGAGGTACATCGCAAAATAGCTTGGATGCATCAGTATGGAAAAAGCCTGGTAGAAGAAATGATTTTCTCCCAGGGTAAACCAGATGTAAGACGACCTGAAAATAAGCAATAGAGAAACGAACACACAGCCTCCGATAAAACTGAGCCCAATGAAAGCAAACTTTCGTAGTCCAAGAGGAACAGTCCCCAGAATTAATGGAAAAAGAAACAGTGACAGTTTGACTTGCAGATCAAAAGCTCCAGCTTTCATATCTTCCGTGTGGATGAGTCCAATCACATGGAGTAGATAAAAAAGGAGCATGAACCAAAGAAACTTTGATTTGCGCAAGTTTTCCCATTTTTCCGAAAAGCGACCTTCGATTAACCAGTTCAGAAAAAGAAGTGCAATGAATACAGGAGTCAGTCGTGCAAAAGGCATGGTGAAAGCAATTGTGCATGCCAGATATAAGTGAATGTTCTCGTGTATTTTTTTCCTGCTTTTCATCTCTTAAATACGGAGCCATGTTCGAAACGTATCTAGGTAACCCGTTGGTCGTTAAACAAGAGGTACCTGAAAAATCGTTTCCAGGTGTAAAGGTACGCTTTCAGTTTTAGTCTCCATACTTTTCGGAAGGGAGCAAGCAGTAGGAACATCAAAATACGGCTGTGGATGAAGACGAAACAAGCTAAAACACCCGAAATAAGCGCAAAATTTGATTTATTTTTGCGAAAAAACTTCAATTTACTGAGAAGCTGATTGGAAATAGGAATTCGGTAATCCTGACGGGAACTTTGGCCACTATGGTGTGTGACTTGAGCATCGTGGAGGTAAAAAGCCGGTGCCACCTTTCGTGCCCGAAAACAGAAATCAATGTCTTCCATCCAAAACAAATGAGGATCTAAGCCTCCAATTTTTTCAAATAAGTTTCGATGGAAAAAGAGTGCTGCACCAGAGAGACTTTCAAGCTCAAAACTTTGTTTTAGTGCTTGCTCGCTATAGGGCAAGTCATTATGAAGTAGATGTAAAAACAAAGTTTCTTTCCACAGATGTTTGGCCGATTGATCTTTCCATGCCGAAATTTGGAGGCTACCATCCGAGTTGAGAAGCTGGGGCCCTACAATGGAATAAGGCGCTCCATTCTCCAAAAAACGGAAGAGTCTTTCTAAGGCCCCGGGATGAACTTCCGTATCTGGGTTAAGCAGAAAGAGGTACTTTCCCTGAGCAATGCGCATCCCCTGATTGTTGGCTTCGGAAAAACCTTTGTTTTCCTTGTTTTCGATACATTTGACCGTGGGGTAACCCTTTTGGATCGCTGTTATGCTGTCATCAGAGGAACAGTTGTCGACGACAATGACCTCCAAACGAAGTTCCTTTTCCTCAAAAAGGGATTTCAGACAGGCCAGCAGAAGCTCCCGGACATTATAACTTACTATGATGATCGAAATTTGAGGTTCTCGCATGATCTGAATACCTGTGCGGCAACAAAGTAAGTCAAATTTGTCGATTTCAGCTAGTGGCGGGTTGAAATGAACTCGGTTCTAGTGGAGACATTCAAGAATCCTCCCAGCTAGTTACTCTCGGATCAAATTTCTGGTGACTCCACTTTGCTTGAAGTTATTTTTTCCAGGTAGTAGGTCAAACTTCCAAAATCATAGTGTTCCACCCAGACGAGTGTGTCTTGTACGAGTGATACAAATTCGAAACGTGATTGCTGCCACAGATCCGATTTGACCGGTGAACTTCGCTGGTAGTCCAGTTGGAGCATGTTTTTTTCCAGTTTCCATTTTCCAATTCCTTCTTCAAGCCTAGTTTGATAGCGGTAAACTCCCTTTTTCAGAAATTCATGAGACTTTCCAATTGGCAAAATTTCATAGCTTCTTATTTCCTGCTTGTCCAATGAAGGCATGTCAGCTTCGACATCATAAATGCGCCATTTGCCAATTATTTCTGCTGATCCAATTTTTTGTCCACAGGATGTGAAAATCAATAGAAGAAAGGCAAGGTAGACGATTCTCACCAGAAGTTATTCTTTGATGATCTGTCGGATATAACTGGCATTTCCGGATTGAACCCGAAGCGTATAGATCCCCTTTTCGAGTGAGGAAAGATCAAGTTCTGTTGTTTGTTGATTTTCCTGAAGTTGCTGATGAAGTACCTCTTTTCCCAGAAAATCAATCACCTGAATTTGACTGGGTTCATTCCTTGCCATTTCCATCTTGATCTGAATTTTATCTTCACTCGGATTGGGGTAAATAAGCAGTTCATTTTCAGAATCCAAATCTTGAATCTCTAATACAGGAGTTGAACAGAGCGAGTTTTTATTCAAATTGACGGTTTGGACCTGAGCACTTGTGTTTTCCGGAATGACTAGTGTTGGGGTCATGGTCAGGTCGATGGACTGTTTTCCTGTTGCGGTTGTTTCAACCACCGGGTTCAGGTCGGTCACATACTCGCAATCAGTAATTTCACCACTACCTGCCGTTCGAAACAGGATGGCGTCTTCGTTCCAGTCGGTAGTGTCCGTGGTTACCCCCACAAAAGCCAAAGTATTTTGGTAGAGGACACAAGCATCATTGATCCAATCGAGGTGGCCCTGCTTATGTTTTTTAGCCCACCCCAGATTGCCATTGGAATTGATCATCATGGTACTTCCGGTCCAATCGGATTCACTGTTTTCATAGTAAGCCGAAAGGACAAAGCTTCCCCCTGGTAATGAAGTAATGTTTAATGCCTCATCCCAGGAGTTAGGAATTCCATATTTATTCTGCCACTTAATAGCTCCGGAGGTATCAACATGAATGACCCAAAGATCAGCTTCAAAAGTAGTTGGATCAACTGAGTTTCCGGGTAAAAAATACCCCCCGGCGGCTGCCTCCGAAAAGTTCCACATTGACTCGTCATCGGTATCTCCATAGGCGTATTGCCAAATGATATTCCCATTGTTTGGATTTAGCTTGGCCAGATACATATCTGTTCCTCCATGTCCATCACCGTCACTGACTCCCCCGATCAAGAAATGCCCGTTCTGATCCACCAGTCCCCGTGCAACATATTCTCCGTAAGGTCCTCCTGGACTATCCTCCCCGGCCGTACCATAGCAATTTTGCCAGAGAATATTTCCTGCTGTATCCAGTTTGACGCTCCAAAGGTCTGTAGCTCCTGCTCCAAAGGAGTTCGTTCCACCACATACATAGTAAACGGGTCCATTGAGACTAATAGACCAGGCTTGATCTACCCCGCTACCACCGAGTTTTTTTTGCCAGGAAACATTTCCATCGCGATCTGTTTTTATAATCCAGAAATCCGATTCTGCTGCTCCAAAGGACTTGGTCCAACCGACAATGATCAGGCCACTATCCAGGGTTTCCTTCACATCCAATGCCATGTCATCTCCATCTCCACCATATGTTTTCGACCACAAAACATCACCATTTTGTGTGGTTTTTACCACTAATACATCGAGATTTTCTCCCGTACTAAAAGCATCAGTCCCTCCGACCATCACCAAAGAAGAGTCACTGGTTTGAATAATTGTCTCTATTTCCTCCCCGCCATTGGGAGACCCCAAATTCTCAAAATAATAGTTGTTCTGGCCGAAGGCCACTGAAATACAGAAACAGCATGCAAGCCGAAAAAAATGCTTCGCGTTTGACATAGTGGTTGATTGAATGAGTTGCTTACAAGATAGTGAAAACAAATGGGAAATCAATTCCAGACCTGGAAATAATTATGAACGCATTAGATCTCATGGATTTGTTTCATCATGGATTGCAAACATCACAATAGGTAGGGTCTTCGAAATTCTTTGATTGTGGGAAGTACTTTGTTTCTGAGAACATACAGTTTTTGCACGTATATCTGTGGGCGAGTGTTGATCTTGTGGGATAGTGGCAATGCGAACACGGCAGTCCCGGGATGAATTCTTGAATCCAATATCCAGGGAAATGACATTTTGGACAACAGGAACATGCTTTTTGAACCAGGTTTTTGGTAGCCTTCTCAATAGCCTTCATTCTTTTGGGGTTGAACAGTGCGCGCATGTCTGTTTCCAACCAAATAGATTTGTGCCTTTGTAACAGGTCCTTTACATGACGTTCTAGGTCAACGGTGGAAGTGATGCCTTTTATTAGCTCTGAAAAACCAGATTCTTTGTCTTTTAAGATCAGTCCATGGTCCGGAAAAAGTGCCGATCTGGCGAATTCGAATGCAGCATCCAGAGAGTCTATTTCAGCTCCTGATATATTGGTGTCGGTAGTGAGTTCTCTACCGAAGATTTCCAAATTGTTTTCGCGATCCATCATCAGAACAATCTCATCATCGGCTTGTGCAAAGAATAAGGAGGGGTGCTGCCCGAAAGATCCCTCGCTGGCAATGGCCAGATCACAGGAGGTAATCTCCATAGCAAGCCTGCATTTTTGCCTGGCGGCATCTATCGGGCTAAGCAAGCGTTCGGTTTCTCCAGAGAAAGTTCCAAGTAAATCGGTATTTATTTCAGCCACAACTGACTCAAGTCCCAATTGATCTTTAAGAATAGGAGCAATGACTCTTTCTTTTTGGTGCATTGTTGCGATCACAACTTTCCGCTTCGCGAACAGCGTTTTGTCTTTCATGGCTGTTAGGAACTAACCAATCCGTTCAAACTCCAGTGATGTGGTGTTTTTCTTTTTACTAATGAGTTCGATTGAAAATTTCACATCGAAAAGATCTCCTTCATCCATTTGTTTCATCAATTCGAAATTCAATTTCTTTTTGAGTTCAGAAAGTCGTGCTATTCGGTCTTTCCAACTACTCGTTTTTTTGGAATGATCATTTTCCCACTCACTAATTGAGCGTTGTCCAAAGGAATTGATTTGTGAATCAATAATATCACTGATGATGTGCTGAAGTTCATCGTTGCTGACATTTAGGCTGCCAATTGAATATTTTTTTGTTTCCATGACTTGAAGTTTATATGATTTGGTATTCTTGTTTTGTGGTTTTTTTCGGGGCACTGATGCTGTCCCAGTTAAGATTTGACAGGTATTTATTTTCAACTTTTCCGTCGTCATTCAGGCTAAAAAGAGTTAGCCACTGGTTGTCAAAAAGTTGTTTGATGTGGTGATGCTTCTCAAGGATAGAGTTGATGTTTTTTATAGGTGCTCCGATAAAAACGCACAACCTGTTTGGAAGGTGTTGGAAATGTTCTCCATCATGCACTGACTGCAAAGGGAGCCCTGTTTTAAGATCACCTCCGGAGCCTTCAATTACTCCAATTCCGGCTGTCACATTGTGCAGGGTTTTGTTTCCGGCGCCCAGATTTTGTTGGTCAGTTACACTCGCATAGTACTGAAGATTGATCCAACTAGTTACTACCATTGGTGCCGTCATGATCGTTTCGAGAATTTTTAAATCTGCGTCATGTTTCCAGTTATAGTTATGTAGGAATGTTTTTCCTTGAAGATCCAGACCGCGACTGTTAGATCGAGGGGCCACAATGAATGAATGACATCCCGCCAGACCCCACTCAGGTCTTACTTGAGACCAGTCCATTCCTCGCGAAATGAGGTTGGTATAGCCTCTTTCACTGAAGCGAAGTGATCTTTCAGTCCTTGACGTAGCTGAAGCTTTTGAGAAGGTGTCTTGAATTTCCTGGATAAGTTCCCTGTGATCAGTCGACAAATTCTGATCCGGATAGAGTGTCAATTCGTCGCTTGTTGTGTCGTGAAGACCTGCGACAAACAATGTTTTATTCGGAATCTGAATATTCTGATTCAACAATCTTTTTCGGATCTTCGGGTCATTTAATATTTGGGCTGCTGTAAGGGCATTTATTTTTCCAGAATGGCCGCCACATGCGCCACATTCCAATCCACTTGCGTGAGGGTTGTTTGTAGATGAAGAACCGTGACCAATAATCGTTACTAGTGGCGTCAATCGGTCTTTTAAGCCACTCAAAGTAAGAAAGGAGGCGGACATATCCAGTTTCTGCTCAAATGGAATTTCAGATAAATCCAAAACTTCGTGAGAATCGACTTCAATTGTTTTTGCGAAATTTGCCCCTTTCTTCAGATTAAAACGGAAGGAGTCTTTGATTAGTTTGGATAGAAAGAAGACTCCGTATGGACTTACAAAACTGAAAGCAGAGGTGGCTCCGGATTTGAAAAGCTTGAACAACCTCGTGAATGTGTCATTTGAAATCTTTCTGTTTCTTGTTTTCTCAAGATTCTCTTGGTCGCTGCTGGACTCATTGACAATCGGCCCTGAAGGAATGAGCACCGGACACTGATTTTTTCCTTTGTCGAAGCCGATGGGTTTATAGTTAATTGGAAAGGCAAAAAAACCGGCAAACCCAAGAGTTTCGATTTTGTCATCATGATTTTCAATGTGTCTCCGAAGTGTCTCTGATCGTACATCAATACAAAAGATAGCCTGCGCTTTGGGGTTTGCCGGATTCAAAGTAGCCTGTTTTCGAGTATTTATTTTGTGAAGCATGGCATGCTCATGAGCCAGGTCAAATGCGTCCTGAAGGATCAATTCGTGCTCCAGAACACTATTTGTATCAGCATAAGGCACCCTGGCAAAGCGACCTAAATTTTCCGTCCAAATTTTTTCCTTTTGGGAATCTTCCACCGAAGTGAAAAATGCGTATTCCCAACAGAGGATGATAGTCAGGAAATCAGAAAGATTCTGTGTCGGACTGTGATACATTTGATTGTTCCAGTCCATTCCGGAAATGAAGCTGGCCCATCCCAGTATTTTTAGTAATAAGGTGTGCAGGTAGGCCTCCAGCTGTTCTTCCGAAACTCCCAGTTCGTCAATAATGAAATGTTGTACTTCAAGGCGATCTTTGGGTAGAAGCGATATTGTTTTTCGAAATTTCCCTATTCCGGCGATTTCGGGACTTAAGTCTACCTGCGCCTCTTCAAACCATGCATCGAAAAGCGGTTTTTCGGATGGAGCATTCCAGATAGCTTGAAAATTATCAAAATAAGATGCGGCCCAGGATGAAACGGAGTCAATCATGATTTCATTTGGATCACGTTGTGATGGCTTATTGAACAAATCCAAAACAGTTTTGAGACGCTCGTTCACGGTTTTATGAGGATCCAATGATTTCAATGTGAACAGGTAGTCCTCGACCTCCTGAAATCGACCATTTTGCACAAGAGCCTGTTTCAAGTTTTCAAGCGAGATCTCCCCCTGATCCAATTTTTCAAGGTAGAAGGATAGTGGAAGGGTCATCCGAATAGAAGATCTTTCGGAAAGCAATTTTGCAGCGTCCTGAAAATGCAGATCAGAAAGTCCCATGTATGGATTGACTGCGACATAATTTTTTAGTGGCCACAACGGAGCGATTTTTTTGCAGCAATCCTCAATGAGTTGGTTGTACATTTGATTTTTCATGATAAGAGAAGGTTTATTTTTGAGACACTTTTATTATTCTTGACAAGAGCAGATCGATATAGAGTCCATTCCTCAAATGGACCCTAAGGGATTTCCCAAAAAACTTTCGGGAAGGGACACTTATGACGAGCTGAAGAAGAGTTGCCCCCAAGAAGGCCCCAAGAAGTAGGTAAATGATGAGTAGTCTGCTTGGTTTAAGAGTCTCTGGATGTGGAATTTCTCCTGTTACGAGGATCTCCATACCCGATTCCATAAGGTAAAATAGGGTAATGGTAGCAATTGCGATGAGAAGAGCTTTTCCTCCAGTAAACAAGGCATTTTTGGCGTCCAGTGAATAATTCAATAAAGCAAAGGCCCCCATGAAAATAATAAGCCCCAGGTATGCGAGAGGACTTGATATATCTAAGAAGCCAGAGATGAGATAAAATAAGGAGCTATACAGGACAATGGTTAAGACGAATGCAAAGAGGCTGTTACTGGACCTTCCCAATCTGGTGTAATGCTCCGTGTTGATGCTTCTAACATCTTCGATGACAGATCCGGATTTTAAGAAAGCATGTGCTTTGTAGAAGGAGTGAGAAACGAGATGCAATAGTGCGGCTGAGTACAGTCCAAATCCGCATAGCATGAGTGAAAAGCCCATATGACCAATGCTTGAGTACACCAGTCCGGATTTAATGCTGGACTGCGTAATATGAGTTACAGATCCAAAAATGGCTGAAAAACCACCAATGAAGAGAAGCAAAATGGGAGTGATTTCCGAACTTTGAAAAATGGGAGAAAATCGAATGATTAAAAAAGGACCGGCATTCAGCAGACCGGCGTGGAGAAGTGCTGAAACCGGCGTAGGTGATTCGAGAACCCCAATTAGCCAGGTGTGAAAGGGGAATTGGACCGACTTGAAGACGGCTGTAAGTCCTAAAAGAACACAGATCGTTTCCATTTTCCCGGAACTCAGGAGTAATTCGATGGAGTAGTTTTCGTATAAGAGCGAAGAGAGATCTCCCGTGCCTGTGACCGAATAGATGATTGAAAACGAGGCAAACAAACACAGATCCGCAATCCTGGCCATGATAAACTTGGTCTTTGCCGACAATAAGGCCTTTTTACGCTCTGGATAAAGCGTCAGTAATTTTTGCAGACCAAGACTGGTGATTACCCACATGAGGTAGATACCAAGCAGGTTGCCGGAAAGGGTCAAAAGTTGGACCGATCCAACAATGAGGAAGAATATACGGGTGAAGATTACGAAACGAGGGTCGCCGTCAAGATAGTTGATGCTAAATCGATATACAAAAAATGCGATGATCGATACCATACCGAACATAATCAGGCTGAGCATGTCAATTCTTAAAGAGAGACCGAGTCCATTGATATCAAAAAGTTCAAGAGGATGAGCCCCAGAGAAGGAATAGAGCGTTGTGCCAAATACAATCGAAAGAAGAGAAGTAATTCCGCTCAAGTTAGCTATGAGTTTGATGTGCCGTTTACTTTTTGTTTGTTGGAAGGCAATGAAAAGGACCCAGTGAAGAAGAGAGGGTAGGAGGATTAATAAAGCACAAAGTTTTTCTGACATGACATTTATTTTTAAGCAAAACTACGTACGAAAAATCATATATAAATATTTATATTCGCAATAATTATTATAAATATAATTAATGAATTATACAATTAATCAACTCCGTGTATTTATCAAAGTGGTTGAAAAACAAAGCATTACTAAGGCTGCAGAGGAGCTTCATATGACTCAGCCTGCGGTCTCTATTCAGCTCAAAAATTTTCAAGATCAGTTCTCTATTCCACTAACTGAATTGGTCGGAAGGACGATCCACATCACTGATTTTGGCCGGGATGTTTTCCAAATTTCAGAACGTATTTTTGAAGAATTGAGTCTGCTTAAGTTTAAAACGAAGGAGTATGAAGGTTTACTTACAGGGAATCTAAAGATCTCATCCGCCTCCACAGGGAAGTATGTTATTCCCTTTTTTCTTTCAGCATTTTTAAATGATAATCAGGGCATTGATTTGAAGCTTGATGTAACAAATAAAAGCAAGGTCATTGAAAGTCTTCGAAAGAATGAGATTGACTTTGCGATTGTTTCTGTTCTCCCGGAAGACGTAGAAGTACATGAGGAGTTATTGTTGGAAAACAGACTTTTTTTAATCGGAAATGAGATGAACTATCAGGATAAAATGCCTTTGATATATAGAGAAGAAGGTTCGGCGACCAGGAAGTCCATGGAATCCTATTTCAAATCATCCAGAGGAAAAGGACCCAAGAGAATTGAACTGACTTCAAATGAAGCAGTTAAACAAGCTGTGATTGCAGGTTTGGGACATTCAATTTTACCGGTTATTGGAATTAAGAACGAATTAATCGAAGGTTCTTTGAAAATTATTAAGAGTAAGGGACTTCCAATCAAAACAGAATGGAGGTTGATTTGGCTTAAAAACAAGCAACTTTCTCCAGTAGCCACAGCCTATCTGGATTATGTAAAATTGAACAAGAAGCAAATAATGGATTCACACTTTGACTGGTATGATCAATTGTAGTTATAATGGTGATCCCACCAGGATGAATCTCTGTGATCAAATGGAGAAAAACATGTTAACCCTATTTTGTGTAATTGATTGTATTTCAAATATTTAATTTAACATCCTTTCACAGTCACTTAAAATAAATACACTTGACTTGCGTTTAAAGTGTATGTAAATTTGTATGTAAAATTGAGCGGGATGAGAAAAAATCGGGATGTTAAATTTTATCTGGAGAAGCGTAAGGATAGAAGTACAGGAGAGTTAGTCACCAGACAGGTCCAAATCAATTTGTTTTTTTCACACGGATTGGGGCGCTTTCAGTATTATACGGGATTTAGAGTTGATACCGATCAATGGGATGATGAACGAATGCGTGTAAAGGGGAGGGGATCAGAGGCGAGTGAGATCAACCGGGCCCTGGACAAATTGCGTATCGAGGTACTGGATGCTTATCAGAAGGCGGAAGTATTGGGGATTCGTGCAGATAATCAATACTTCAGGGACGCATTGAATGGTGAAGTAAAGGTTCCGGGAAAGAAGAAAAGTTTGTCCAGGTGCATGGAGATGTATATCGAGAGTTCGGCAATTACGAAGACGCATCGCACCGTCGTTCACATTAAAAGCCATTTAAAAATCGTTCAGGAGTTTTCAAAGTCAACGAAGCTTGATTTGAGTTTTGAAAACATCAATATGGAATTTTATGAAGGTTTTCTAAAGTATTGCTTTGAGGTTCGCGGGTACAAGAACAATTACACCGGAACGATTATCAAAACGCTTAAGGCCTTTCTAAACTGGTGTACCGAAAAAGGATACAACACGAATCTGGAATTTAGAAAGAAGGCTTTTAAAAAGCTTCAAGAAGAGCCAGAAATCATCTTTCT
>SBGX01000027.1 GCA_006226425.1 Bacteroidota bacterium
CTTCGTCGGCTTCAGCGATCCGACCCATAGGGGATTGTTTGGCCATTTCCTGATAAACCTGATCCACCGATTGACCTGTTTTTCCAGCTTTCGTTTCAGCAATACTTTGAAGACGGACTGTATCAGTAGCTCCTGGTAATACATTGTTTACCCGAATGTTGTGTGGTCCCAATTCATTGGCCATGCTTTTGCTCCAGTTCGCCACGGCACCGCGGATAGTGTTGGAAACTCCCAGATTGGCCAGCGGCTGTTTGACGCTGGTCGAGATAATATTGATGATGCTTCCGCCACCGGCAGCTTTCATTCCTGGAACCAGTTTTTGGGCCAGAATATGATTGCAGATGAGGTGCTGTGTAAAGGCATTCAAAAACTCTTCCGGTGCGGCATCGATAATCGGACCACCTTTGGGGCCTCCGGTGTTATTGATCAATACGTCACAACGACCACCCTCACTAAGATATTGATCGATGATTCCACCCAGTTCATGAGGTCGCGAAAAATCAGCACAAAGAATTTGATGTTGTTGCCCTGCATCATTCGAAAGACCTGCTTTCGCCTGGATGAGTTTTTCTTCATTGCGTGCGAGTAGCACCACCGTGGCTCCATTTCGCGCAAATTCCTGGGCGGCAGCAAGTCCAATACCCTGCGTGCTACCACAAACAATTACCGTTTTATTCTTGTAACTGAGATCCATTTTTTACTTTTTTACAATGTTACTAAATTTTGCTACTTTAGGCCGAAAATCAGTTGATTTAGTTGCAAAAACATGAGAAAGATTTGTCTGATAGAAGATGAGGAAAGCCTTTCGTCTCTGATTCAAATGAATCTGGAATTGGAAGCTTATGAGGTGGAAACGATCACTCATGGGACCGAAGCCTTTTTGAGAGCGCATGAGATGGATCGTTTTCAATTAGTCATTTTGGATGTAATGCTCCCGGAGGTTAGTGGCTTAACTATTTGTAAAGAGATTCGTAAACATTCGAAGGTGCCCATTCTTTTTCTTTCGGCAAAGGGGACGACCCAGGACCGAATCCATGGATTGAAACTAGGAGCGAATGATTATTTACCCAAACCCTTTGATCTGGAAGAATTGCTTTTGCGCGTGCAAATCCTGACTGGTGCTACGAGCACGGAAGTAGTTAAAACCATCCGAATCGGTTCGTATGAAGTAGATTTTAGCACCTATGAAGTGATCGAAATAGGAAGTGGAGAGAAACAGGATTTGAGCAAACGGGAAATTGAACTGTTGAAATTGTTTCACGAAAGAAACGGAGAAGTGGTTTCCAGGGATGAAATTTTAGATCGGCTTTGGCAAGATGATCAATTCCCTAGTTCCCGGACGATTGATAACTACATTTTAGCTTTTCGGAAGTTGTTCGAAGAGGACCCACGCCATCCAAAATATTTTCATAGCGTTCGAGGAGTCGGATACAAATTCATATTGAAATGATTTTGTTGAAAAACCATGCTTTAGCATGTTGTTTTTCCACGTGGGGAAGGATGGTTTTTTCATCTGGAGAGTTTGTTTTACAGCAGAGATTTAATTAATTTGAATAGCAAAACGACCTAAAATGCTTGAAAAAATCAACTTGGAAAAAATGTTGTTTCTGGACATCGAGACCGTTCCAGGAACTTATCATTACGAGGAGCTCAACGAGGAGCTGAAACTGCTATTTGAAACAAAAAATCGCTTTCGCTACAAAAGTCTGAAACAAGAGACGCCGGAACGAGATGATTCGGATGCCTGGAAGGAGGTGTACGGACAAATGGGTGGGGTTCAGGCTGAATTCGGAAAAATTGTCTGTATCTCAGTCGGTTTTGTCCGTGAGAGCAGAACTGGCCTGGAATTGCGAATCAAGTCCTTTTACCACCATGATGAAGAAACCTTGTTGAAGCAGTTCGTTCATTTGTTGGAGGAGTACTATAACAGCCCATATCACCTTTTATGTGGACACAATGCGAAAGAGTTTGACTTCCCCTACATCTGTCGCCGCTTATTGATCAACGGACTTAAGTTGCCCGGTATTTTGGATATTGCCGGGAAAAAACCATGGGAAATCAATCATTTGGATACCATGGAGTTGTGGAAATTCGGTGATTTCAAAGCCTATACTTCATTGGCCCTGTTGTGTCATGTATTTGGGATTCCCACCCCAAAAGATGATATTTCGGGAGCAGACGTGGCCCGGGTCTATTACGAAGAGGAAGGGTTGGAGCGAATTAAAACCTATTGCGAGAAAGATGTGGTGGCCCTGGTTCAATTATTTCTGAAAATGAGAGGCTCCGCACTAATTGATGAATCAGCTATTAAATTTTCCTAAATGCAAATAAAATCGAAACTTCCTGATGTGGGGACGACCATTTTTACGGTGATGTCCAAAATGGCTTCGGATCATCAGGCGATCAACCTGGCACAGGGTTTTCCGAATTTTCCGGTAGATCAGCGCCTGGTGGATCAAATTGCCAATAACCTGAACAAGCCTTACCATCAGTATGCCCCCATGCCGGGAAATCCGAATTTACTATTGGCACTTTCGGAATTGACTGAAAAACATTATGGAAGACAAACGCCTCAAGAAGAGATTCTGGTGTGCGCCGGGGCTACTCAGGCTATTTACACAGCGATCCAGGCCCTGGTTCATCCGGGAGAAGAAGTCATTATTATTGATCCGGCCTATGATTGTTATGATCCAGCTGTTCGGATGGCTGGGGCAAAAGCCGTGCACATTCCAATGCTCGTTGGTTTCGAAATGGATTGGGATCGGATTGAACAGAGTATCCATGAACAAACCAGGATGCTGATCGTTAACAATCCACATAATCCTTCCGGGCGAGTGTTCCGCCAATCGGATGTGGAAGCACTTCGATCCATCATGCAAAAACACCCACATTTGTTGCTCTTATCAGATGAAGTATATGAGTACATTAGTTTTGATGAAGCGCACCATTCGGCACACGAGCTGAAGGAATTCAGGGATCGCATTTTGGTGGTTTCATCTTTTGGGAAGAGTTTTCATATTACTGGCTGGAAACTAGGATACTTGATCAGTGATGAAGCCTTGATGAAAGAAATCAAGAAGGTCCATCAGTTTTTGGTTTTCTCGGTGAATAATCTCGCTCAACAAAGCCTGGCAGATTACCTGAATCTAATTGATCTAAGCGAGTTAGCAGGATTTTATAAGCAGAAACGAGACCATTTTGCCGGCTTGATTGCTCCCGGAAGATTTCGTTTGCTCCCATCTGAAGGAACCTACTTTCAGGCCCTGGATTACAGTGAGATTAGTAAAGAGAAGGATACGGAATTTGTACAAAGAATGGTACGCGAACATGGAGTGGCGGCTATTCCTATGTCGGCGTTCTATGCCTCTGAGAATCATGATCGGGTCATTCGTCTTTGTTTTGCCAAAGATGAAGAAACCCTGGAAAAAGCAGCAGAGAAATTATGCAGGATTTAAAAGTTGTTTTGTGCCAAAGTCGGCAGTATTGGGAGGATAAGAAAGCCAACCTGGAGCACTTTGAGGCACTACTAAAGAACGTTGAGGGGGTTGATTTGATCATTTTCCCTGAAATGTTTCATACTGGATTTACGATGGAGGTCACGGGGCTGGCAGAGTCGATGGATCATCCGATGGGAATAGACTGGTTGAAGGAACAGGCGGCCAGGAGGCAGAGTTGCTTTTACACTTCACTCATTACTGAAAAAGAAGGAAAATTCTACAATACAGGTGTATTTGTTCGTCCAAACGGGGAATTAAGCTACTATAACAAGCGGAAACTATTCACCCTGGCCGGAGAAGATCAGTATTATACTCCAGGAAAAGAAGCAAAAATCGTTGAGTTGAAGGGCTGGAGGATTAATTTGCAGATTTGCTATGATCTTCGCTTCCCCGAACTTTCACGGAACTTAGTTGTTGAGGGCAGACCGAATTACGATCTATGTCTGTATGTGGCAAACTGGCCGGAACGCCGCATCGCTCATTGGAAGGCCCTGCTCCCGGCTCGTGCCATTGAGAATCAGTCCTACGTGATTGGCGTGAACCGAATGGGACAGGATGGGAACGAATTGACGTATTCGGGAGATAGTTTGGCCTACAATGCTTTGGGAGAACGACTCAATGATGAGAACGCCTATCAGGAGTGCATCCAAGAGGTTGAACTCTCCTATGCTCATCTCGAACAAGTACGAGCGAAATTGAACTTTTTGAAGGACGTTACACTGGAAGTTCCCCTGAAACGATTGTAAAAACCCGGTCACTCAATTCCTGGACACTTAAAGGCTCCATCTCTTCTACTGAGAGATAGGGATGAATGTACACCTGACTTAAACCCGGTCGGGCGGGTCCCAGCAGATCTCCGGGATCAGAAAACAAAAGATAATTGTTCGTAAAGGTGATTGGAACAATAGGAACCCTGGCTGCTTTGGCCAGTTTGAAAGCCCCGTCTTTAAAAGGAATCATTTTCGGAAGGTGATCATCTGGAATTCCTCCTTCCGGAAAGATCACAAGGGACCACCCGAGTTCAATGGCTTTGCGTGCCTGGATAAAAGATTTGGCAGATTTCATGCGATCATTTCTAAAGACAGGAATGTTCAGCTCTCTAAAAAAGGAGCTGACCAGTGGATATTTCAGAATTTCAGATTTCCCTAAGAACAGAAAAGGATGTTTAGACATCAGGGAGTACATCAGGAAAATATCCATGTAAGAGCTGTGATTGGCAACAATGATGTAGGGTCCCTTGGGGAGTTCGGATTTTTTCCGGAAAATAGGATGTACAAAACAAAGACAACGGAAGCACCAGCTCCACATGACGAAACAGTTAAAACACTTTTTCTTCGTTCGCTCCGAGCGTTTTAAAAGATTGATGGGAAGATAGAATAGGAGCAGTGTCAGTGAAAAAACCAGAGCCACATAGACTTTGAAAAGCAAGCCAAGAACACCTCTTACATACCTCATTATTCAAAAGTAAAACATATTGCAATGATTTTCGAATAAAAAGCGCATATTGTTAAAAAGTGTAATTTCGTAAAAAAGAAAGTTAATGGCTCGAATTTTAACAGGCATTCAAAGCACCGGAACCCCTCATTTGGGGAATATTTTAGGTGCAATCGTTCCGGCAATTGAATTGGCTTCCAAAGCGGAAAACGAATCCTTTTTGTTTATTGCGGACTTGCACTCGTTGACGCAAATTAAAGAAGCGGAGACCTTGAAGTCAAATACCTATGCTACTGCCGCCGCCTGGTTAGCTTTCGGCCTAAACCCGGAAAAAACGGTGTTCTATCGGCAAAGTGATATCCCACAGGTAACCGAATTGACCTGGTACCTTATGTGCTTTTATCCCTATCAGCGCCTGACGCTGGCACATAGTTTCAAGGATAAGGCAGACCGTCTGGAAGACGTCAATGGAGGTTTGTTTACCTATCCAATCCTGATGGCTGCGGACATTTTGATGTATGATGCGGAATTTGTTCCGGTCGGAAAAGATCAGTTGCAGCATTTGGAAATGACACGTGATGTGGCTGCCCGTTTTCATGCCCAATTGGGAGAAACTTTTGTTCTTCCGCAGGAAATGGTCAATGAGGAAACTATGTTGATTCCAGGAACGGACGGTGAGAAAATGAGTAAGTCGAGAAATAACTATATCGATATCTTTTTACCGGAGAAACAACTGAAGAAACAGGTCATGCGTATCGAGACAGATAGTAAGTCCCTGGAAGACCCTAAGGATCCGGATACCTGCAAGATATTTAGCTTATATCGTTTATTAGCTACGGAGGATCAGCAGGCCGAAATGCGTGCCAACTATGAACGTGGGGGGTATGGATACGGACATGCCAAAACAGCCCTGTTTGAGTTGATCCTGGAAAAATATGCCGGACCGCGTGCCATCTTTGAAGATTACATGACGCATCCAGAAAAGCTGGAACAAATCCTGGCAATCGGGGCGGAAAAAGCGAAAAAGGTCGCTGATGAGGTCCTTGATCGCGTTCGCACAAAGGTCGGACTGCGTACGATGCACGGATGATTGTGTGCTTACTTTAGGCGTTCAGCAAATACCTTTCGGAATTTCTCTACCTTGGGCCGCACCACAGAACTGCAATAAGGCTGGTCCGGATTGTTGGCAAAGTAATTGGCGTGGTAATCTTCCGCTTTGAAATAGTTTGTCAGCGGACTAATTTCGGTCACCACTTCAGCATCCCAGACTTTTTCATCCCGGAGTTTTTGCTTGTACACTTCAGCTAAAGAACGTTGATCCTCGTCATGATAGAAGACAACCGAACGGTATTGCGTTCCAATGTCATTTCCCTGACGATTCATTTGCGTTGGGTCATGCACAAACCAAAAAACTTCCAGTAGGGCCTCATAAGAAAGTTGGTCCGGGTCATAGTGGATCCGAACGACCTCTGCATGTCCGGTGCTTCCCGTGCAAACTTCCTGATACGTCGGTTGATCTTTTTGTCCTCCTGAATAGCCAGGTTCGACATGAGTAACACCTTTAAGATCTTTAAAGCAGGCTTCCACACACCAGAAGCACCCTGCACCGAATGTTGCTTCGCGCATTTGAATAGGTTTTAATTAAGAATTCAAAAATAAAGTTTGTGTTCCAATGTAGGAACATAGGCATTATTTTTTCTGAAAATCCAGGGAAGCTGAATTGATACAATAGCGTAAACCGGTTGGTTTGGGGCCATCTTCGAAAACATGTCCCAGGTGGGCATCACATTTTGCGCAAACAACTTCGACCCGAATCATGCCGTGACTTTTGTCCTTGTTCAGGCCAACATTTCCACCCTGGATGACATCGTAAAAACTGGGCCATCCTGTCCCGGAATTAAATTTCGTATCACTTGAAAACAAAGGGGCCTGGCAACATTTGCAACGGTAAGTTCCTTTTTCATGATGATCCCAGTAGGCGCCTGTAAATGCACGTTCTGTTCCTTTTTCACGCGTGATCCGGTAAACTTCCGGGTCCAATTGTTTTTTCCACTCTTCCATAGTTTTTTGAATTTTAGTACTGTCTTCAGGTTGATTTTGAGTTGTGAGCATCACTGTCGGCTCGGTCGATGATTCAAAGTTACAGGACAGTAAACCGTAACTGATTAAAATGGTACTCCAAATAAGTGCTTTCATAAATCTTGTTTATTAAAATAGTCGTTTCAGGGGAGCATTCCTTTCAAAACCACTTAAAAATTAACATTCTTTCACAGGATAGAACAAGTCAGGCCGTAATTAGTTTACTTTTGCATGATGAGAAGTTACCCCCGGAGTTTTTGGTTGGCCAGTTTGTCCATGTTGCTATTCATGGTCGGGTTTAATTTGATCATTCCGGAGTTAAATGACTTCATCGTTCGCCTGGGGGGAATCGAATACAAGGGGTTGATTTTCACGGTGTTTACTATTTCAGCAGCCATTGCAAGGCCATTCTCTGGCCGCTTGTCCGATTATGTTGGCAGGAAATGGGTGATGTATGCGGGGGTGGCAATTGCTACCGGAGTAATGTTTTTATATCCTTTGTCAAGTTCCGTCCTCATTTTTTTAATGTTGCGCTTTATCCATGGCCTGGGAGTTGGATTTACGCCAACCGGTGCGACGGCCTTAATTACGGATTTGTTGCCTCCGGATCGTCGTGGTTCCGGGATGGGACTGTGGGGAACTTTCATTTCTTTGGGAATCGGTTTGGGGCAGATCATGAGTTATTATGTCGTCCGGGAATTCGGATTCAATGGTCTTTTTATCTGTTCTTCCATTCTGACTGTTGCATCAAGTATCTTACTTTTTTGGGTGGAGGAAACCCTGGAACATAAGGAAAAACCAGGTTGGCGACATTTGGTACTGAAGTGGAGGGATGTTTTTGAACCCCCAGTAATGCCTGCTGCCATGGTCATGTTTTTTACGGCCAGTTGTTCCGGAATCATTTTTGTGATTTCGCCTGACTTTTCAGGGTTTCTAGGGATTCCAAACAAAGGCTGGTTCTTTTTGTTTTACGTGCTTTCAACCATTTTTGTGCGTTTGTTTTCGGGCAGACTTTCAGACGTTTGGGGCAGAAGACAAACCCTGATTCTCGGGGTAAGCATCCTGATTATAAGTATGATTTTGCTGGCTTTCTCGCGAGATACGCTCACCTATACAATCGCATCAGTAATCTTCGGAATGGCCACCGGATTGAGTAGTCCAACCCTTTTTGCGTGGACAGCAGATCTTTCCCATCCAAATCGTCGGGGAGTGGGTTCAGGAACCCTCTTCATCGCCCTCGAGTTCGGAGTAATGTTCGGCTCGTTTTCGACCACCTGGTTTTATCATAGTAACATAGAATCCATTCGCTCCAGCTTTTTCTTTGCCTGTGGTTGTGCCTTTGTTGCCCTGCTCTATCTCATCTGGCATTTGCGATACAGAAAATGATAAAAAGCCTTATCTTCGCTGCCAAAGAGATGAAACTATGATTCGAGTTGAACACCTCAAAAAAGAGTTTGTTTTAACCAGGAAATTGCAAAAGGAACTGGCGACGAAAGACAAGGTAGCAAAAGCCGTTAACGACGTTAGTTTTGAGTGCCAGCCCGGAAGGATTTTTTCCTTACTGGGACCAAATGGAGCAGGTAAGACAACAACCATGCGGATGCTATCAACGCTTTTCATTCCAACAGGAGGAAAGATTGAAGTAGCTGGAATTGATGCGATAGCTGAACCTGAGGAAGCTCGGAAAAAAATCGGATTTTTAACAGGATCGACCGGTTTGTATGCGCGATTGACACCGAACGAACTCATTAAATACTTTGCAGATCTCTACGGGGTTTCGAAGCAGGATTTTGAGCAGCGAAAGAATCATTTGTACGATCTGTTGGACATGCATGAGTTCCAACACAAGCGAATCGGGAAGTTAAGCACCGGAATGAAACAGAAAGTTTCGATTTGCCGAACGATGATTCACGACCCGGAAGTGGTGATCTTTGATGAGCCTACCAGTGGCCTGGACGTAATCACTGCAGAAAATATTATCCAGTTGATTCGGGATTGTAAGGAACAACAGAAAACGGTGATCTTTTCGAGTCACATTATGAGTGAAGTTGATTTGCTTTGTGATGACCTGGCGATCATAGATAAAGGAAACATGGTGTATAGTGGAACCATGGAGGATTTTCGATCGCAAATGCAGTCCAAGAATCTGACTTCAGAATTCATCCGCTTAATCAATGAAAATCGAGCATCATGATCAGAACGATATTTAAGAAAGAACTCCTGGAAACGTTGCGCGATCGTAGAACGATCATTACGATGATTGTGATTCCGACGATGATCTTCCCACTGATCATGACCGTATTTTTTAAAGTATCCGATAATTTCACGAAAGAAGCCTCTGAAAAGACCGTACAAATAGGAATTGTAAGTGAGGAAGGGAACTCTCGTTTTATCCCTGCTTTGCAGTCGCTTCCGAAAGAGTTAGGTAAACGGGCAATTCACGTTTATAGCGATACAGCTCAGCTTCGAAATGATATTGGTTCGGATAGCGTGCAGATCGGATTTTTTATTCCATCAAATTATGCTGCCGTATTCGATTCGAGTTCACAAGTGTCACTTCGGGTATATTACAATGCCACGAAAGTAGGGATGAAAGAGCGTGCTAAAGTGCTGATGGAAGCCGTTCAGACCCAGGTGAAAGCTTATCGATATAATAAGTTACGAATTGATGCACGACAGCTGGAGCCCGTTGTAGCGGAGTATGAGAACGTGGCGAGCGTGAAGGAAACCGTGGGGAAGCTGGTCGGAGGATTTTTGCCCTATCTCTTTATCGCTTTTGGGTTCATGGGCTGTATGTATCCGGCCATTGATTTGTTTACAGGTGAAAAAGAGCGTGGAACTCTTGAAACACTCCTCACCGCGCCAGCCTCTCGTTGGCAGATTTTGATTGGAAAAATGGGAGTGGTCGTACTTTCAGGATTGATTGCTGCCTCCTTTACCATGTTGGGGATTTTCCTGACAATCGAAGTGTTTGACATCATTCAGGACCCCAAAATTCTGGATGTGATTCATCAGGTATTGACGCTCAAATTCGTGTTGATGTTCTACCTGTTATTGATTCCACTGATCATCTTCTTTGCGGGAGTGATGATCCCGATAGCCGTGTATGCAAAGACCTTTAAAGAAGCACAAAGTATCATTGCGCCAATGAATGCGGTTATTGTTCTTCCGGCGATGGTCGGATTCTTTCCAGGGATTGAGTTGAACATGACAACGGCCTGTATTCCGGTGGTCAATATTGTCCTGGCAACCAAGGAATTGATTGCGGGAACATTGCAAATGCCCTATGTTCTGTTGAGTTTTGGAATTATGCTCGCACTGGCATCACTGTCCATCATGTTCTCATACAAACGCTTCGGAAAAGAAGGAAACCTGGTTACTTAGGCTGTTTGTCTTCAAAGGAGATCATATCCCGAACAATCACTTCTGGATTGAGGGATGAGTTCAATACCCGGAGATGAGCCTTGCGCTTTTTGCTCATGGCAAAGCGAACGGCATTCTGAAAATTCTGAATCCGGACCTGCTGAATCCGAAGGTCTTCCAAAGCGATGAGGGAAAGTTCATCCTTGTCTGTCCAACGTTCCAGAACTTGTTCATCTTTTTGAATGCTGTCGAGGTAGCTCAAGTTTACGAGGGCAGAGTCTGTTTCCGGGTAGAGGTATTGTTGACAAAGCTCGAAATTTTTGGCGTAGGATTTTTTGATCCCCAGCAGGTCCTTTTGGATTTGTTCTCCTTCTTTTTTCAAAGAGCCCTGTTTGGCTTGCATTTGTTCGTAGGAAGATTGACGGGCCTGGTGCAGAGAGTCAATTCGAAAGATTTCGTTGCGCGCCATTTGCATTTTCTCCCGGATGATTCGAGCTGAATCAATAGAACTCAATTCCTGATATAATTTCAGTGCTTTTTTATACTCTTTACCGTCGAGAAGTGATTGAGCCTGGGCAAGACCTTCCTGCAGTTTTTTCTTTCGCTCTTCAGCTTGTTCTTTCGCCAGACGAAGTCGTTCTTCTTCCTCCTTTTTTCGCAGTTCTTCCAGCCTTTTTTGCTCGGCTTCGTCAGCTATTTTTTGCTTGCGTAAACGTTCTTGCTCTTGTCTGAATTGATAATCCTTGAAACAAGAGGTGTTAGAGTCACAAGGGATAATGCTGATTTCACGAATGTTTGGAAGCTTTTGTCCACGTTGAAATGAAAACAAGGGGTTTTTGATTTCTCCAAAATCAGGGACTTTGAGTAATGAGTCACTCCATAAGCTAACAACAGGGTTCATCGGAGTGATCGTATCCAGGATATATAGCTTTCCCTGAATGATTGATAACTTGTTTTTCTGGTCGTAGTTTTTCCAGAACTTTGCGATGAAGTCGGAACTATCATAATCAATTACCTTATCACCGGTTTGGATATCCTGGACCCAGCGAGCGTAAATCATACCGTGTTTATAAGTGATCTTTTCCAGAATGTTATTGCTTTGTTGCACCCAAATACTATCTGGATAGCCCTTAAGGTCAAATTTCCCAGAGTAGTTTTGCTTGGTTTTTCGATCTGTAAAATCAAGTTGGAAAGCACCTTGTGGAATTCCTTTTTTGAAATTGATTTGACTCTCAATTCGTTGAATTCTGGAAGTCAATTTTCGACTCCTGGGATTGTAAAACTGAATGCGGTAAGAAGTCTTCCAAAGACCTTCCGGAGAACCTTCGTCATAGACCCCCAGGTATGAACTAATAATACGTATCTTATTACGTTCTTCTCCATTAATATTTTTCTTGTAGGCCGATATTTTCCAGGCTCCGGTCCGTAAGTTCGTATCGAAATCTCCCTCATAGGTAAATAGATCGGAGCGGTATTTGAAATGTCCCTGATAAATACGGTCTGCACTTTGCGTTTCGAAGTATTGATAAGTAGCCTTTCCACTTTCGTAGGTTCCCTGGTATTGTTTTAGTTCCTGGGCGTTGATTTGAAGGGCCGTGGACAGGAGACACAGCACTGAAAGAAAAGGAGTGAACTTCATAAAGTTTATTTTTCGTTTCTACAGCACAAAAATAATGCCTCTTCGGAAATAGAGGTGTTTAATCCCCGATTCGAACGAATTGCGCGATGCTCTCAATATGACTCGTATGTGGAAATTGATCCACGAGACTGAGTTTTTTGAGATCATAACCTGCCGACATCAGTGTATCGGTGTCCCGAGCTTGCGTCGCCGGATTACAGGAGATATAAACAATGCGTTCCGCCCCAAGTTGGATGATTTTTTGAAGCGTTTTCGGAGCAATTCCAGCTCTTGGAGGGTCCAAAACGATGCAGGCAATTTTTCCGGCGTACTCAGGGTATTGAAAGAGAAATTTCCCGACATCTGCCGCGTAAAAACGTACTTTTTCAATCTTATTGTAGCGGGCATTTTCCTGCGCATTTTGAATGGCTTCTGGGACAATATCTACTCCGATGATTTCACTTTCCGGAGATCTTCTCGCGAGGAGCTGTCCAATTGTTCCGGTTCCACAAAAGAGGTCCATGACCACCTTTCCACTCAAATCCAGGTCTTCAAAGACATAGTTGAGCGCCTGTTCATAGAGCAGACTGGCGCTGGCTGGATTCGTCTGAAAAAAGCTTTCCATACTGATCTCAAAGAAGAGATCATTGAGTTGCTCGATCAATTTATTTTCCCCGAAGACCAATTGACTGCTTCCGTTTTCGATCTTCGCCCGATCGGCCACATCATCGTTGACAGTGTGTCGAAAACCGGCCAGTCTTTTCCCCAATAATTCCTGAAGAAAGGCTGAAAACTCCTGCACATTGAATTGTTCCAGTCCCTCGGAGGAAGTCACCAGATTGATGAGTAATTGGTCCTGATGAAATGATTTCCGAACCAGTAAATGTCTGAAAAAACCTGTTTTCTGAGGCGGATGCCAGGCAGGGAGGCCCGTTTTCTCCAGAAAGGTCCTGATTAGATGCAGTTTGTTTTCCAGTTCCTGATCAAACATACCGCTTTCTTTGTTCAGGGATTCGACTTTCCACCATGTTCCTCTTCGTTTTGATCCGAGGGCAAAAGCATGATCTTTTTCCTCGTTGCTTTCCAAATCGTGTTCGATACTGGAAAAGCTATACTCCATTTTGTTGCGGTAATTAAAGTGCTTCGGAGAGGAAATGAAGCGATCAAAACGTTCGTGAATGTCCTGAACATTGGCCAGTTTTCTGAAAACGGTCAGGCTTGACTCTTTCTTCATGCTTTCCTGCTCGGCGACCGGGACAAAAATGTACGGTGCTCCTGAAATTTCCTGATAGTCCAGGGCTTGCTCAATGGGAGCTCGTTCAATGATGTCGAGTAACTTACATTCGATATGTCTCTTCCTCTTTTTACTAATTCGGGCTCGAACCAGTTGTCCTGGAAAGCTATTTTCGACAAAAACGACTAATTCTCCCTGTTCGGTCGGAAGTTTACAAATACCTTTTCCACCCAGGGAGTAATCCGTGATTCTTAATTCCAGAACGTCACCTCGTTTCATATAACTCAGAACAAAATACGGGTAATACTTAATTCAATCCGCGAATGATTCCTTTATCGGATTGCTTGATAAATTCGAGGACTTGTCTACGGTTTTTAGTATCGGGCAATCCATCTTCAATCAATTCCATTCCTTTCGAAATGTTATTGTTTTGAACAAAGAGAATTCGGTAAATGTCTTCGATTTCTCTGACCTGCTCGTCACTGTATCCTCTTCTCCTCAATCCAACTGAATTGACCCCGGCAAAAGTGAGCGGTTCTCGGGCGGCTTTCACAAATGGAGGAACGTTTTTACGAACCAGAGAAGCACCGGCAATAAATGCATGGGCTCCAATCCGGACAAACTGTTGCGCCACCACTGTCCCTTCCAAAATGGCAAAATCTTCAATGATGACGTGCCCTGAAAGACCAACATATGAGGCCAAAATCACGTGATCTCCGATTTGGCAATCATGAGCGACGTGCACGTAAGTCATCAACAGGCAATTTGACCCGATCTTTGTTTTCATCTGATCACTGGTTCCCCGGTGGATGGTAACGCATTCCCGGATGCGCGTGTTGTCACCGATTTCAACCGTGGTGTATTCCCCTTCAAATTTCAGATCCTGGGGTACCGCACCAATGACGCTCCCTGGAAAAATTTCACAATTTTTTCCGATCCGGGTTCCGGGATAGATCGTCACATTTGAGTGAATTCGCGTATTCTCACCGATAACAACGTCTTCGTAAATACTTGAAAAGGGGTCAATTTGGACACCCTGACTTAAAGTCGCGTCCGGTGAAACGTATGCCTGCGGAGAGATCATGTTATTCTTCTTTGTCTTTGACAACCTGCGCCAGCATTTCTGCTTCTACCACAGGTTTTCCGTTTACGTATGCCACTCCGGCCATATTGACAAGCCCTCTTCTGATTGGGCTGACCAACCTGAGCTCAAAAACGAGGGTGTCTCCCGGAAGTACTTTCTGCTTGAATTTGACTTTGTCAATTTTCATGAAGTAGGTCGAGTAGAGGTGTGGATCTTCCACTTTATCCAGTGCGAAGATTCCTCCCACCTGAGCCATTGCTTCAATTTGCAAAACACCAGGAAAAACGGGATTGGAGGGGAAATGCCCCTGGAACATTGGTTCGTTCATGGTCACGTTCTTCACTCCAATGATGCTTTCTTCTCCAATTTCCATCACTTTATCAACGAGGAGAAAGGGGAAGCGGTGAGGAAGCATTTTTTCAATGTCGTTGATATCGTACAAAGGTTCTTTACTCAGATCGAATTGACGTCCTTGCTTTTCCTGTTTTTTAATTTGTTCTTTCAGAACTTTTGCGAAACGCACATTTCCGGAGTGTCCCGGACGGGCGCCTAAGATGTGGGCTTTGATTGGTCTTCCAACCAGCGCAAGGTCACCGACAATGTCAAGCAATTTATGTCGTGCCGGTTCGTTTTCAAATTTCAATTTGGAGCTATTCAAAACTCCGATACCTTCAACCTGAATTTTTAATTCTTCTTTACCAAGCAATTTGGCGAGGCGCTCCAGTTCTTCCTGACTTACGTCTTCCCGATCAACCAGGACGATGGCGTTGTCCAAATCTCCTCCTTTGATGAGGTTGTTTTTGGCCAAAAATTCTAGTTCGCGAAGAAAAACAAAGGTACGACAAGGGGCAATGTGCTCCTGAAACTCACCAATGTGGTACATACTGGCATGTTGGGTTCCCAATACCGGGGAATTGTAATCCACCATCACCGTAATTCGATAGTTCTCGTCTGGAATAGCGAGGAATTCAATTCCTCTTTCAGTGTCTTCCCAGGGAATATTTTCGTTTAATTCGAAGTAAACACGTTCTTCTTCCTGCTCTTCGTAACCCGCTTTTTCAATGGCTTCGACAAACGGCCAGGAGCTCCCATCCATAATTGGGATTTCAGGACCATTGACTTTGATCAGCGCATTGTCCACCTGCATCCCGTAAAGAGCTGCCAGTACGTGTTCAGTTGTATGAACCCGGGCACCGTTTTGTTCGAGGGTCGTTCCCCGATCCGTAGCAACAACCAGGTCTGCATCAGCTTTGATGAAAGGCTCTCCATCCAGATCCGTTCGTTGGAATTTATAACCGTGGTTTGTCGGAGCAGGACAAATTTCAAGCTTTACCTGCTGTCCGGTGTGTAATCCAACCCCGGATAAAAGAATGCGTTCTTTGAGTGTTCGCTGTTTCTCAGCCATTGACATTTTTTTTCGTTAGTTCTTTCAGTTTTTGATCGAATTCCTGGATTTTGTTCAGGATGAAAGGCAATTTTCTAAAACCGAAATAAGATTTTTTGAAGTCATCAATCGGAATACCTGGAGAGCCCATGAGCGTTTCTGCTTTTTTGACTGTTCTTGGGATTCCTGATTGTGCGACAATCTTAGATTCATCGGCAATATGAAGGTGCCCTGAAATTCCAGCCTGACCTCCAATCATAACGCGTTCACCGATTTTCGCTGATCCTGCAACGCCCACCTGTGCAGCCATGGCAGTGTTCTTCCCAACCTCCACATTGTGTGCCAGGTGCACAAGATTGTCGAGCTTAACTCCTTTTCGTAGAATGGTAGAGCCTAGCGTGGCCCGGTCGATAGTGGTATTCGAACCGATTTCGACAAAGTCTTCGATGATCACATTTCCAATTTGGGGAACTTTCTGATAAGCTCCTTCTTCATCGGGAACGAAACCGAAGCCATCCGCTCCGATAATAGCGCCAGCGTGAATAATACAGTTGGTCCCAACTTTACAATCAGCATAGATAGTTGCTCCCGGGAAGATGGTTGTATGATCTCCGATCTCCACGTGATCTCCAATGTAAACGTTCGGATAAATTTTGACCCCGTCACCTATTTTGGCATTTTCTCCAATGTAGGCGAAAGCTCCCAAATAAAGGTCTTTTCCTACGATGGCACTTTCCGAAATGTGCGAGTTTGCTTCAATTTGAGGTTTTTTCTCCCTCATCTGATTGTACACCTCCAATAATTTGGCAAAGCACGCATAAGCGTCGTCGACTTTAACCAATGTAAGTGTTTCGGGAAGAGGTCTATTGGGTTCAAAGCTTTTATTGACAATGCAAATAGAAGCTCCGGTAGAATAAATGTATTCTTCGTATTTCGGATTAGACAGGAACGAAAGGGTACCTTGAGTTCCCTCTTCAATTTTGGAAAGCTGACTAACTGTAATGTCAGGGTTTCCAACGATTTCACCTGTTAAAATTGTAGCAATTTGAGCTGCTGAAAATTCCATTGTTCAAAAATATAAAGAAAATTGAGAAAAGGAGTCTAGATTCTGATTTTGGTAAATGCTTCTTATTTAGCGGCATAGCGTACTGTCCGCAAGATCAAACGATCGAATATTTATTTTATTCTTGTACCAGATGGATTCTGCCCCTGTTTTTTTACCGGATTGGTCATCAAAATACAGGTAAACCAGTGCTTTGGGCTTTTCCCGGAAGTTGGATCGCTCAAAATCGATTTTTCCGTTTTTCTTGAGACTTTTCAGAATTCGTTTTTGATTGATATACCCCATCTTTTCCAGTTGGCAGGCCAATTGCCGGTTTGTGTCAACAAAAACAAGACTTTCGTCCTTTGGAAAATGGATGAACCTTCCTGTTCCCTGAGTAGTGGATTTTATTTTTGAAGACTTTTGATCTGCCACTCGAACTTCAGAGATAAAACACTCTTCCGGCAGCGTGAAGTAGAGCTTGGTTTCTTCTCGAGAAAGCTGATAAATCTTCATCTTTCCCTTCTTTTTGGATTTACCGAAGTCAACTTCTCCGTCGTTCAGCAAGTCAATGATTTTTTGATCGGTGATGCCAAGTGAAGTGAGTTTTTTCTGTTCTTCATCTGAAATGGTGATTACCCGGTCCAAAATGGCATTTTTAACTCGATTGGAAGGGAGCCAACTACATCCACGGTTTTGGAAAAAAAAGAAAACAAATACAAGTCCTAGCCCGAAACCGATCCCGTAGTATTTAAGTCTCCTAAGAAAAGACGACATAGTGATTTTTGGGACAAAGATACGTTAAAAAGCCAGTTTGGAGGGCTTTTGGGAAAACAAAAGGCCATCAATCAACTGACTGATGGCCTGAAATTAAGACGAAAAATGTTGTTAGACGTGTGGGTCCAGTTTAGAAGTCAACTGAGCCTTTGGAACAGCTCCAACTGATTTTTCAACAACTTCTCCATTTTTAATGATCAGAACAGTTGGAATATTTCGGACTCCAAACTGAGCAGAAACACCTGGGTTGTGATCTACATTCACTTTCCCGATCACGGCCTTTCCTTCATATTCTTTACTCATTTCTTCGATAACGGGACCGATCATTCGACATGGTCCGCACCATTCAGCCCAAAAGTCTACAACAACTGGTTTGTCTGATTTCATTACAACTTCTTCGAAGTTCGCATCTGTGATTTCTATTGCCATAATTATGTCTTGTTTAAAATCAAAATTGATTATTGGGTTATAAAATTAATACTACGACTTTGATTCAGTCAAATAACCTGCCAATTTTTTTTCCTGACAAAATGACAAAAAAGAGGACATTATTGCATTGTTAAATGCACTGAATTTTGAAAAAGAAGCTTGTTGCATTCAATATTTGACCTTATCTTTACGTTTCGTGTTCCACCGGTCAGGTGTTTGAAAATCTATGAAAAAGAGATCTTTTGTAACGATTTTGCTTGGTGTGCTGATGCTGTTCAGCGCCTGTAAAAAGGAAAATGAAGCTCCGAAGTTTCATTATGAATACTTTGGTTTAACCAAGGGTCGCTTTATCGAATACGATGTTGTTGAGATCAGGCATGACGAAGATTTAGCGTTGCATGATACATCTTATTACCGTTTGAAAACGGTCATTGGAGATACGGTTATTGATAATTCGGGAAGAATTGCCCGAGAGTTTTTCCGCTATAAGTATGATACGCTGCAGCAAACCTATCTTCTGCAGGATTTGTGGACAGCGATTATTGATCAGGGCAGGGCAGAACTTGTTGAGGAGAATCAACGGATTATTAAACTAGTCTTTGCTCCGAGTCGTTTTAAGGAGTGGGATGTGAATGCATTCAACTCATATCCGTCGAATTACGCTTATTACGAAGACATCCATGATCCCTATGAGTTGAACGGATTGAGTTTTGATTCAACTTTAATGGTTCGTCAGGATTCGGCCTTTAACCTGGTGGAATACCGTCAGCGATATGAGGTATATGCAAAAGGAGTAGGCTTGATTAAAAAGCATGATCAGGAATTGAGGATCGAGAACTTCGACAAAAAAAATCCGCTCAAAGGTCAGGAGTACTTCTTTACAATCGTTAATTTTGGTTTTGAATAAGCCGTCCGGCATTAAAGCCATACATGAAGATTGCATTTCTTTCAACTTTCTACCCATTTAGAGGAGGAATATCACAGTTTAACGGATTGATTTACCGCGAACTGGAGAAACATCATCAAGTTCAGGCCTATTCATTCACAAGGCAATATCCGAATATTCTTTTTCCGGGAAAAACACAGTATGTGACGGAAAAGGACACAGTGGATCGAATCCCCACAAAAAGAGTTTTGGACACGATCAATCCATTTTCATACTTGAAGACAGCTCGTGAGATTCGAAAATTTGCCCCGGACCTTTTTTTATCCCGATACTGGATGCCCTTTTTTGCTCCAAGTCATGGATTTGTAGCTGGCAGAATGAAGTCCGCTGTTCGAATTGCAATTCTGGATAATGTGATTCCGCATGAGCAGCGTTTTTTTGATGGACCGCTTAATCGATACTTTTTAAAGCGCTTTGATGGGTTTGTAGTGATGTCGGATGCGGTCATGAAAGATTTGTTGAGCATTCGCCCGAACGCCCCTTATCTGAGGATAGATCACCCATCGTACAGCCAGTTTGGAGAGCGAAAAGATGCCCAAAAGGCCAAAGAATTACTGGGACTTTCACAGGAGAAAAAAATATTGCTTTTTTTTGGAATCATTCGTGATTATAAAGGCCTTGGGGTATTGTTAGACGCTTTTGCTAAGTTGGATGAATCTTACCACCTGGTCATTGCCGGAGAATCCTATGGCTCTTTTGAGAAGTATCAGAAACAAATGGATGTGTTGGGTGTGGGGGATCGAATCAGTTTGTTCAATGAGTACATCCCTGAGGATGAAGTGAGCAATTATTTTTCGGCGGCTGATGTTTGTGTGCTCCCTTATCTTTCGGCGACACAGAGTGGAATTACGGCCATTGCCCACCATTTTGGGGTTCCGGTGATTGTTACAGATGTAGGAGGCTTGAAGGAGACGGTGTTACATGAGGAAACCGGCCTGGTAATCGAAAAGCCGGATGCGACCATTTTGGCGGGAGCCATTCAGCGATATTATGCAGAAGAATTCAAAGAGCGATTTTCAAAACGCCTGCTGGAAAATCAGGAAGAAGACCCCTGGGATCATTTCGTGGGAGAGCTGTTGAATTTTTATCAGGAGTTAAAGGCGAAAAAAGGGAACGTTTTTGAGTAAATAAAAGCGCAAAACACGTGAAGTGAAACCCCTGAAAACGCTTAGAATCCTAAAATCCATCAAAGTTCTGGCATTTCTTTGAATTTAAAAAATGAAAATTCTATATTTGCAGGCTTAAAATTTATCTAACAAATCTTGCAATTATGCGGAATAAAGGATTTTTTTGGTCGTTGACCTTTGTTTTGGTAGCCGTATGTATCTACCAGCTTTCATTCACCTGGGTATCCAACTCGGTGGAGGAAAAAGCTGCAAAAGAGGCTGCTGTTCGCGTTTCTGAGCTTCGCGAGGAGGCGAAAAAAACAGAGGGAAAAGCGATGTTGCCGAATGATACGGAAGTTGATTTCTCAAAACCTGAGGCGGAAGAACTGGCAACGGCGGCCTATATTAATCAAATCTTAAAAGAGCGCGCTGATTCGAAAGTGTACCCGGTATTGGGTTCAAACTTTCAGGATGTAAAGGCACGATCCCTGGCTTTTGGTCTTGACCTTGTAGGGGGGATGAGTGTTACCCTGGAAATTTCGATTCCTGAATTGGTAAAAAGCTATGCCAGAAATCCTCGTGACTCTAAATTTAAGAAGCCTTATGACAAGGCAGAAGAAGAGTATTTGACAAAAGGAGGTGATTTCATTGATCTTTTTATCAGTCACTTTGTAAAAGAAAACGGAAATGAACTCCTTGTTCGCGAACTGGCTCTTGTTGAGTTGGAAGAGTTGGATAAAAACTCGACGAATGAAGATGTTCGTTCTTTCCTGAAAGGGAAAGTGGCCAGCGCCATGGATGGTGTGGAGCAGATCATGAACAAACGGATCAATCAGTTCGGTGTGGCTCAGCCAAATATCCAAAAGGACCCGGCGTCCAATCGTTTGTACATTGAATTACCTGGGGTTCAGGATGAGGCAACAGTAGCAGAAAAATTGCAGTCTACGGCAAATCTTCAATTCTTTGAGACTTATCTAAGAGAAGAAATTGCCCCATCATTGAATCAGGCCAATATCCTTTCCCGTCGCGATGAACTAAAGGTTGACGAGAACGATACCATTAATAAAGCTCCAGATAGTACAGCTAAAGAAAGTACAAGTCTGGCGAATTTGAACTCCAGCCAAAAAGGACTGCTTGATTACCTGAAAGGTGGAGGACAGTCTTTCATTGGTTCTGCCAGTGCGGAAGACAAAGAGAAAGTATCTCGCATTTTGGCCCGGGAGGACGTTAAAAGTGCTTTCCCGTCAGACCTGAAATTTATGTGGTCTGCCAATCAGGAAAAGATTGGTTCCCAAACCAAAGAAACGGCTTATATCCTTTATGCAATTAAAGTTCCAGAGAACGGAAAAGCATTTGTAGGAGGAAAGGATATTAAGTCAGCTTCCAAAGGGCTGGATCAGGTGAGCGGTGCGATTACCGTTGATCTTTCCATGACAATCGAAGGAGCAGATAAATGGGCGAAAATGACCACGGAAAACGTTGGTCGTTTTATTGCGATTACGATGGATAACCTGGTTTATTCAGCGCCACACGTAAATGAGCCGATTAATGGAGGAAACACACAAATTTCAGGAAGTTTCAACATCCAGGATGCAGAAGATCTTAGTGGTCTGTTGAACGGAGGAGCTTTACCAGCACCTTGTGTGATCAAAGAGAAAACAAAAGTTGGTCCGACGATCGGTGAAGAAAACTCTCGTTCAGGATTGATTTCATTTGCAGTGGCCTTGTTATTGGTTCTGGTATACATCATTTTCTTCTATGGAAAAGCAGGTGTTGTTGGAACGATCGCTTTGTTGGCAAACATCCTGTTCATTTTGGGAAGTTTGGCATCATTTGGAGCGGTACTGACATTGGCAGGTATTGCGGGGATCGTATTAACGATAGGTATGGCCGTTGATGCGAACGTACTTATTTTCGAAAGAATTCGTGAAGAACAGCGCAATGGATTAGATTTAAAGTCCTCTGTGGAAACAGGATTCTCTAAAGCACTTTCTTCGATTATTGATGCGAACCTGACAACCTTGTTAACAGCAATCGTGTTGAAAGTGTTCGGTTCCGGACCAATCGAATCGTTTGCAACAACATTGATCATCGGAATCTTTACTTCTGTATTTGCAGCAGTTGTATTGACCAGATTGATCATTTACCGCATGTTGGATAAAGGTCGTGATGTGAGTTTCAGTACTCCAATGACGAAGAACTTCCTGGTTGGAAAAACATTTAACTTCGTAGGTAAGCGTAAAATGTATTACGTGATCTCTGGATTGTTGATTGCAGGAAGTTTAATAGCAATTACAACGCGTGGTTTAAATCGAAGTGTTGAGTTTACAGGAGGGCGGACGTTTAGCGTTAAGTTTGAAAACAAGGCTGACATCGAATACATCCGGACGAATTTGTCAAAGGTTTTTGTGGACGAAGGTAAGAAGGCATCCATTGATTTGAAAACCAGATCTAACTCGTTTACGGTAGACATTACGACGAACTTCAAGTTGGCTGATGAGTCAGCATCGAGAGAAGTGAACGACAAACTAAACGAAGGATTGAAGTCGTGCAGTGATAAACTGGGAGGATATAAAGTGTTAGAATCCCGTTCGGTTTCGGCATCGATCTCCAAGGAGTTAATTAATTCTTCTTTCATTACAGTCATTCTGTCCCTGATCATCATGTTTGCTTACCTCCTGATTCGTTTCGGAAAATGGCAATACTCAACGGGAGCACTTGTAGCGATTACGCACGATGTTATCATCGTTCTGGGTGTTTTTGCTGCCCTACACGGTGTCCTTGGATTTAACATGGATGTGGATCAGTCTTTCATTGCAGCCATCCTGACAGTGATCGGTTATTCGATCAACGATACGGTGATTATCTATGACCGGATTCGGGAGTATTTGAAGCTGCGTAAGAACGAAGGAGACCAAATGGCGCAAATTAATGATTCCCTGAACTCAACCCTGAGTAGAACATTCAATACCTCTGTAACAACTTTCGTGGTGTTGTTAGTGATCTTCCTCTTCGGTGGAGCAGCGATTAAAGGGTTTATTTTCGCCCTAATGGTTGGGGTGGTAGTTGGTACATACTCATCGGTTTGTGTGGCGACACCAATTCTCATTGACCTGGATAAAAAAATCAAAGCATAATTGTTGAAAACTTTGGAGAAAAAGAAATGAATGCATATCTTTGCACTCCGATTTTGAAATTTAAATAAGAATCAAGATGAAAAAAGGTATTCACCCAGAAGATTACAGAACAGTTGTCTTTAAGGACATGACAAATGAATATACATTCCTTGGACGTTCAACTGCAAATTCCCAGGAGACGATTAAGTGGGAGGATGGAAATGAATATCCTTTGATCAAACTGGATATCTCGCATAAGTCTCACCCATTCTTTACTGGAGTTGTTCAGTTTGTGGATACGGCGGGTCGAATTGACAAGTTTAACTCTCGTTACGCGCGTCCAAAAAAGTAATTGAATTGAAACATTATAGAAAAGCTTCCGTCTGTTGATGGAGGCTTTTTTCGTTTCTGAAAACAGGATGAAGAAAGCCTATTTACTTATTATCGTTTGTTTGCTGTCGTTTTCTCCGTCACTATGGGGAAAGTCGGTGGAAGATGCTTTTGAAGCGCTGAAAATCTACAATTATTTTGAGGCGAAAAGGCTTTTTGAGAAAAAGATGAAGAAGACGCCGGGCGCTTGTAGTTATGGTCTGGCATGTATTTATTCAAGAAACGACAACCCCTTTTATCAGATTGATTCCGCATTCGCCTGTATTCAACGTGCTGAAAAGTACTTTGCAAGTACCAAAGAAAAGTGGAAAGAACGGCTTCAGAAGTATCAGTACACGGAATTGGGTATTCTGGAGTTGAAGCGAAAGATCAGCACGGTCTATTATCGGGGAACTTTACAGGAAAATACGGAAGAAGCATATCAACAATTTTTGAAAGCCCACCCCTGGGCCAATGAACGTTTTGATGCCATCCGGAAACGAGATTCAATTGCTTTCTATGACGCAATGATCGGGAATTCGATCAGTTCATTTCAAACTTTTTTAAAGAAATATCCGGATTCTCAGTACGCCAGAATGGCACAGCATGAGGTGGACAGCAAAGTGTATCAGCGTGAGACAAAGCAGAAGAAATTGGCTGATTACCTGAAATTCATCAAGAATTACCCGGAGAGCCCATATATTCCAGATGCGGAAAAGCAGGTCTTTCAACTTCAGACAAGCCTGAATACAGTTGAAAGCTACGAACAGTATATTCGCAACTTTCCGAATAGTCGTTACGTTGAGCAAGCCTGGAAGAAGCTGTTTCAGATTTATATGTACGACTACTCAAAGGCACGCATTGCTTCTTTCCGGGAAAAGTATCCGGACTACCCCTTTCAGGAAGATTTAGATCAGGAATTAGTCAAGGCTTCTAGAGAGCTACTTCCATTTAGCGATGGGGGAAAGTTTGGTTGGATGGATCGGGAAGGAAAGATCGTGTTCCCGGCAGAATACGAATTGCTAAGTATTCATCATGAAGGTTTGGCAATGGCTGTTCACGATGGGAAGATCGGTTTCGTGGATAAGAACAATGAATTGCAGATTGCCTTTGAATATGATGATGCGACCGACTTTGAAGGTGGGCTCTCGGTGGTGGAGAAGGAAGGAAAAATGGGGATTATCGACCGTTCAGGCAAAGTTATTTTTGACTTTGTGTTTGAGGACATCGGCTCCTTTTCGGAAGGAATGGTCTATGCACAGAAGGACTCATTATATGCCTATTATGATCGTTATGGGAATCAGGTAGTAGCAGAGAAATTTGATGAAGCATTTTCTTTTCAGAAAGGTCTCGCTCTGGTCGTAATAGGAGAGTTTCAAAATTATATCAATCAATTAGGAAATCCTCAGTTTCCAAATCAGTTCGTTCGTCTTAATCAAATCAGTGAAGGCTTGTTTGTGTTTTCGAATGGGGATAAGTATGGATTGATTAGTAAGGATTTAGAAGTCATTCAGGTACCAATTTACGATCAGATTGCTTCTTTATCGGAAGGTTTCATCGCTTTTTCCAGGGAGGGAAAAATTGGGTTTTTTGATGAAAGTGGGCAGGTGGCGATTCCTCCGATTTATGATGAGCTGCTGAATTTTGCAAATGTAGTATCCTTCACAGGAGGTTTTGCAAGGGTTCGTTTCAATGGAAAGTTCGGTCTGATAGATGACCAGGGTAAGTGGATCATTCCCGCCAGGTATCATGCCTTAGGTTCCGTTTCAGAGCGACTCGCTTTTCAGCAGGAGGATAAGTGGGGATATTTAGGGTTAAATCATAAGGAATTGATTGCACCGACCTTTGATGAGGCGGAGAGTTTTGATGGGGCCACGGCTATTGTGCGACTAGAAGGAAATTATGGGGTGATAGATACACTTGGTAGAGCTGTAATTCCGATTACTTTCGAGCGAGTAGATCGGGTTTACGACAAATTATACGTCTGCTCTTCAGAACAGGGAAAGCAGTTATTTTTTGAGGATGGCACTTTGTTGAGCGAGGAGCACTACGACCAAATTCGGATGTTCTCCGAAGAATTACTTATCTTAGCTAATAGCAAAGGAGTAGCGTATTTTGACCTGCTCGAAAGGAGATTAATCAAAAAACAGGACTAGTGGATCGGCTGTTGGATTTCATTGAACGGCACAAGTATGGCTTGTTGGCTGTACTGTTGGTTTATATAGCCTCTTTTGTGTTCTTCAATCTGGAAACTTATGAGAAGCGCTATGTCGTGCCTATTTGGGATGAGCGTGCACAGCTGGAAACACCGGAAGTAAAGATCAACCCTGAGAACATCGATCTTCAAAATTTTAATGCATCTCAAGGTGATGTGAAGAGTATTGCCCAGGATTTGAATGATGAGCGTCAGAAAGATCATCAAAATTGGGATCGGGATAAGGCGGCGAAAGATGCTGCTCAGCGAATAAAGGATTTGGAAAAGGAGTATTTTGGCCAAAGTGGGGGAGAGAAGGAACGGGAGGAGTACAGAAAGGAACTGGAAAAGCAAAGGAACGATGGACAGCAAAAGAAGGATCCAAATCAACAAACGGCAAATAGTGGTGGAAACACGGCCTATGAGGGACAGGTGATGGTTAATTGGCAACTGTCTGGCCGGGAACCCCATCAAAATAATAGTTGGTACGTCCGCAATCCGGGTTATACCTGTGGGAAGGGAGCAAACGGAACCGTTTGTGTGCGCATTAAAGTGGATCAGGGGGGCTCAGTACGCTCAGCAAGTTACGTTTCGGAACAAAGCAGTGGGGTAAATAGCTGCATGCGCGATCAGGCGCTGAAATACGCTAAATTGTCACGTTTTAACTACTCCGGTAGTGCCCCAAAGCAGCAGGAAGGGTATATCTATTATCGATTTGTTGCACAATAACTGATCTTGAATAAAAAAGAAAGCCCGCCAATCTTAGATTAGCGGGCTTTTATATATGGACGACTCTTTCTATCTGAGCGAATCAGGAAGAAGGAATCGATCGGGCTCCGTTCGCACGAAGCCACTGAGTTATTACATCATCCCTGGCATTCCTCCTGGCATTCCACCGCCGTGCAGATCAGGTTTTTCCTCCGGAATGTCTGCAATCACACATTCGGTGGTCAACAACATCGCTGCAATGGAAGACGCATTTTCGATGGCAATTCGAGTCACTTTCGTTGGATCGATAACCCCAGCCTTGAATAGGTCCTCAAAGACTTCGGTACGCGCGTTGTAACCGTAATCTCCAGTTCCTTCTTTCACCCCCTGAACAATCACAGCTCCTTCACCCCCAGCATTGGCGATGATTTGACGCAATGGCTCTTCAATGGCTCTTCGAACGATGGCAATTCCCGTTTCTTCGTCTTCGTTTTCTCCTTTCAGAGAATCCAGCGAAGCAGCAGAGCGCAACAAGGCAACTCCTCCACCAGGAACGATTCCCTCTTCAACCGCAGCACGAGTAGCAGCCAAAGCATCATCAACACGGTCTTTCTTCTCTTTCATTTCGACCTCTGTTGGTGCACCAACATAAAGTACAGCGACACCTCCTGCCAGTTTCGCCAAACGCTCCTGGAGTTTTTCTTTGTCGTAGTCCGAAGTAGAAGATTCGATTTGTGTTTTGATTTGACCAATTCGTGCTTCGATCGCTTCTTTTTGTCCGGCACCATTCACAATCGTTGTATTGTCTTTGTCAATTTCGATTTTTTCGGCACTTCCTAGCATATCCAGTGTTGCTCCCTCCAGGGTTAAACCGCGCTCTTCGGAGATTACCTGCCCTCCAGTAAGGATGGCGATGTCTTCCAGCATGGCTTTACGACGGTCTCCAAAACCTGGTGCTTTCACAGCGGCTACCTTAATGGAACCGCGAATTCGGTTCACGACAAGTGTTGCCAGGGCTTCTCCGTCCAAATCTTCGGCAATAATCAACAAAGGTTTTCCAGATTGAACAGCTGGCTCCAAAATTGGAAGTAAATCCTTCATGTTAGAGATCTTCTTGTCGTAGATCAAAATCATTGGATTCTCCATTTCGGTGATCATTTTGTCTGTATTGGTCACAAAGTATGGAGAGAGATATCCGCGATCGAATTGCATTCCTTCAACGGTTTTCACCTCTGTTTCTGTTCCTTTTGCTTCTTCGACGGTGATCACCCCGTCATTTCCGACCACTTTCATGGCTTCAGCGATCAAACTACCAATGATTTCATCGTTGTTCGCAGAAATCGTAGCAATTTGCTTGATTTTATCATTATCGGAACCTACTTCTTTGGAAATCTCTTTCAATTTGGCGACAATGCTACTTACAGCTTTATCAATTCCTCTTTTAAGGTCCATTGGATTAGCTCCTGCTGCTACGTTTTTCATTCCTCCAGAAATGATCGCCTGCGCTAATACGGTAGCAGTGGTAGTACCATCTCCGGCAATATCAGCAGTTTTGGAAGCCACTTCTTTCACCATTTGAGCCCCCATGTTCTCAATCGGGTCATTCAGCTCAATTTCCTTGGCCACGGAAACTCCATCTTTGGTTACTTGTGGAGCTCCGAATTTCTTTTCAATCACGACATTTCTACCTTTTGGTCCCAATGTCACTTTGACTGCGTTTGCTAAAGCATCAACTCCTTTTTTCAGCTTTTCTCTTGCATCAACATCAAAATAAATGTCCTTTGCCATAGTTGTATCTTTTTGATTCTTTGGTTTATAATTAGTCTTGAATAATTCCGTAAATGTCTGATTCTTTCATGATCAGATAAGTGTTTCCGTCCAGTTTAATTTCGGTACCGGAGTACTGACCATAAATGACGTGGTCACCTACCTTGACAGTCATTGGTTCGTCTGCTTTTCCTGCTCCCGCTGCAATCACTTTTCCTCTCAGAGGTTTTTCTTTGGCAGAGTCCGGAATGATAATTCCACTTGCTGTTTTTTGTTCTGCTGGCGCCGGTTCTATCAGAACGCGATCAGCCAATGGCTTTAATTTAGTAGACATATTGAATAATTTTTAGTTTGTTTTAAATTGCTGTTCTGTCCGGATCGAATTTTATGCCAAGTGCGAAATTAAGACAAGATAGCAGCTATTGACAAGGCCCCTCTGAAAAAAACTGTCAAAGTGACACCCTGAAATAAAAAAAGTCAGCATATTGTGCTGACTTTTTACTGAAAAATATCGTAATGATTATCTCGCTGGCTGTGATTGTCCTGGAGTCGTTTGTTGCGTTTGCTGGGCCTCCTGAACTTTTGGTTTTTCCGGCGAAGTTCGGATGGTCAATGTGATGCTCAGGACCAAAATAATTCCTGCTAGTGACCAGGTTGTTTTTTCAATAAAATCATTGGTCTTCTGCACTCCTCCTAACTGGTGAGCCGCGCCAAAGTCTGTTGAAAGACCTCCCCCTTTTGGGTTTTGGATAAAAACGACCAAAACCAGAAGAATACTGGCTAGAATAATGATGATTGAGAATATGGCATTCATAGGTTTATGTGTCTAAATTTCGTTTTAAATCGCTAATTTTTTGTGCAAAGTAACGCTTTTTTTCTGGATTAGACAACATTAATTGTTCATAAGCCTGAATGGCTTTGGGGTAGTTTCCCTGAACTTCATAGATGGAGGCTAATGTTTCCGAATAGATTAAGGTGTCTTCTCGAACGCTGTCTTTGGCGCTCTTAGTGGCAGAAAAGAATGCTTTCTTCTCTCTGACCACCTCTTCCGGAGCTTCCTGACTTTTGTCTTTTTCTGGAATTTCAGAGATAGTGCTTCCGGCTTTAAGCCAATCGGTGAAGCTTTTTTCTCCTGTGTCATCTGGAGCCACATCTGGTTTCTGTTCAAGCTGGCTGCTCAGTTCTGTTTCCAGTTGCTCTTCCTCTTCTTCCAGGTCTTCGCCGTATTGTTGGACGAGGTCATAATTTGAAGCAATGGCCTGAGAAAGGAGTTGTTTCTCAAATTGATCCAGTTCTTCCGTGTCTTGTTTCTCCAGAACAGGCTCGCTCTCTTCAAGAGTGGAATCCTCTGGCACTATGTTTTCAGGTTCCTGCTCAACAATTTCTTCTTCTTTTGTTGCTGAAATCGTTTCAATAGGCTCTATTATTTTCTGCTCTTCTGAGGCAATTGGTGCAGGGATCTCCTGTTCCTCCGTTACAATCATTGCGCTTTCACCCCGAATCAGGTGGAATAATTTTGCCCGATCCGTGATTTTGTAGGCATGAGCTTTTAACTCTTCATCAAACTCCAGACGTTTGTGCATAGAAAGTGCCTTGAGGTAAAGGGTCGAAAAGCTTTGTGCATAGGGGTATTTCTGACAGAGTTCCTTCAATGAAGGAATTTCACTTTCCAGAATCGAATGGGGATGTCTGATCCGTTCTTGTAGGTGATCGAGATTCATAATTACCAGTTCGATAAAAGTTTATTGATGATGTCCTGCACGATTTGCTGATTGATTTCTTCAATAAGTGCGGCCTCAACACTTGCAAGATCCTGATTAGAGTCGTAATCCGCAAAACGTGTACTTGTAAGCTTCATTTCCTTCTCTTCGGGCTTAGTGATCAATATGGTATAAGAGGTGGCAATTGTCAGGCGGTTTTTGGCTGCTTCATCCGGCCCCTGAATGGCAATTGGATTGACCTGATAAGAACTGATCAGTCCTTCGATTTGAACTTCCCCACTTTGGCTTTTGGGATTCAGTCGAAGTCGGGTTTTATTTTGGATTCCATCCTTGATGTCTTCCGAAAGCTGAATGGCGTAGCTAATGGGTGCGTTGGGCGCCTGATTATCCAGTGTTTTGACAGAAAATTCTTGCCATTCTTCCGGCATAGATCCTTTGTCCTTAAACGAAATACTGGTCGGCCAACAGGCACTGACCAGAGCAGAAAGGATTAAGATCGGCAGCAATTTCATTAATTCGGAAGATTGAATTCTTTGATTTTACGATAGAGGGTCCGTTCGGAAATCCCTAATTCTTCGGCAGCATATTTTCGTTTACCGCGGTGCTTTTCGAGTGCTTTTTGAATCAATTCCTTCTCCCTGTCCTCCAGTGAAAGGGACTCTTCCACCTCTTCATGTTCATGAAAGCTCTGAATTTCATCTTCCTCGTGCGTTTTTTCGGGAACCGCTCCTGAAGACTGAGAAGTAATCAGTTTCGTTTGTTCAGAAACAGGAATCACATCGTTATAAATTCGATTGACCATGGCTGCCTGATCCTCGTTCAGCTGAAAATCACTCCCTTTATTGATGAGTTCGATCACCAGTTTTTTGAGTTCGTTTAGGTCGCTTTTCATGTCGAAGAGGAACTTGTACATTAATTCGCGCTCTGAAACACTTTCTTTTTCTTCGTGACGAATCACCTGTGGAAGTCGTTCTTCCTGTTTTGGGAGGTAAGAAGCGAGGGTGATGTCGTCAATTTCCCGACTGCTTTCAATGACCGAAATTTGTTCGACGATATTTTTCAGTTGACGAATATTTCCCGGCCACGGATATGATTCCAGTACCGGAATAGCCTCATCATTCAATCGAATAGTCGGCATGCGGTATTTGTCGGCAAAATCACTGGCAAATTTCCGGAACAGTAGGTGGATATCCTCCCTTCGCTCACGAAGTGGAGGCAGGTTAATAGGAACAGTTGACAAGCGATATAGAAGGTCCTCCCTAAACTTCCCACTCCTGACGGCTTGCATCATGTTTTCATTGGTGGCGGCTACCACCCTAACATTGGTTTTAATGACTTTGGAAGATCCTACCCGAATGAATTCACCAGTTTCCAAAACCCGAAGCAGGCGTACCTGTGTTTGCATCGGAAGTTCCGCGACTTCGTCCAAAAAAATAGTTCCTCCGTCGGCCACTTCAAAGTACCCTTGTCGACTGCCACTGGCCCCGGTAAACGATCCTTTTTCGTGTCCGAATAATTCGGAGTCAATGGTTCCTTCGGGAATGGCACCACAGTTTACGGCAATGTATTCGTTGTGCTTTCTGGAACTCAGTTGGTGGATGACCTGGGGAATAATTTCCTTTCCGGTACCACTTTCTCCCATCACCAGGACAGAGATATCGGTAGGTGCAACCTGAGCGGCAACTTCTAGCGCCCGGTTTAACTGGGCCGAGTTACCAATGATTCCAAATCGCTGTTTGATTTGTTGTGTGTTCATTCTACGATTTCTCCCATTAAAGTGGCTGAGGTACAGTCCGTGATCTTCACCTGAATATAAGTTCCTTTTGCGTGTTTTGTTTTTGGGAAAACGACCATGGTATTCCAGGGGTTTCTTCCACACTGTTGATCTTCGGATTTTTTTGATCTACCTTCAATCAGGACTTCCTGAACCTGTCCTACCTGAGCTACATTTGCTTTGAGCGAGTGCTCTCGTTGCAGGTCAATGATTTCGTTTAATCTTCTTTTCTTGGTATCTGTTGGAATATCGTCTTCGTACTTTCTTTCTGCCAGCGTTTTTGGACGTTCTGAATAAATGAACATATACGCATACTCGAATTCTACTTCGCGCATCAGACTCATTGTTTCCTGATGTTGTTCTTCTGTTTCACCACAAAATCCCGCGATGACGTCCGTTGAAATGGCACAACCCGGGTAAATGGCCCGGATTTTTTTGATGCGATCCAGGTACCACTCTCTGGTGTATCCCCGATTCATCTTTTTCAGAACCTCCGAATTTCCGGATTGCACCGGAAGGTGAATATAAGGGCAGATGTTATTGTATTTCGCCATGACCTCAATCACTTCATCCGTCATGTCTTTCGGGTGCGAAGTGGAGAACCGTACTCGGAGTTTTGGATCGACTAAGGCAACCATTTCCATGAGTTGAGCAAAGTTGGTCGTGTCTTCTTCCGGATTTTTGATTTCTCCTTTGGAAGTCATGTTCCAGCGATAACTATCTACGTTTTGACCTAAGAGGGTGACTTCCCGGTATCCGGCTTCGAAGAGTTCACGGCATTCCTGAACAATGGTTTGCGGATTTCTGGAGCGTTCCCGCCCCCTGGTAAAAGGGACCACGCAGAAAGAACACATATTGTCACAACCCCGGGTAATACTGACAAAAGCCGTTACCCCTCCTTCATCCAATCTAACCGGACTGATGTCTGCATAGGTTTCTTCTCTGGACAACAGAACATTGACAGCTTTTTGACCACCTCCTACTTCTGAAATTAGGTTGGGAAGATCCCGATAGGCATCCGGTCCGGCAACCAGGTCCACCAATTTTTCTTCCTCGAGCAAATTTTTCTTCAATCTTTCGGCCATACACCCCAGGATTCCGACAACGAGTCCTGGTTCTTCCTGCTTTCGGCGCTTGAAATCCGTCAGGCGATTTCGGACTCTGGTCTCGGCATTTTCCCGGATGGAACAGGTGTTGATTAAAACAATATCTGCTTCGTCCGCGTTGCGGATCGTTTCATAACCTTCGTTGGCAAGGATGGAGGCAACAACTTCACTGTCAGCAAAGTTCATTTGGCAGCCATAGCTTTCCAGGTATAATTTTTTTCCATTTGATTTTCCGGAAGGAGCACTTAATGTAGCTTCTCCCTGGCGATTTTCATCGATCACTTTGGGCTCTATATTGATCGGATTATCCATGCAGTTTTCTAAAATGCGATTAGAGCGCAAAATTAGCGAATAATCTCAGTATGTCAAAATGTCAGGTTATTAAAAAGCGTTAATTTTAAAGCCTTTCCAGGACAGCGAGCACCTGTGATTTTTTTCGCTGTGAAATGGGAACCTGGCTTCCATCACTCATTTGAAGGACGCCTCCGTCCTGATTGAGGTAACGTTTGATGTGCTGCAGGTTGACCAAGTGACTGTTGTGAACCCGTTCGAATCGGTATTCCTGTAGCAGATCTTGAAAGTACTTTAGTGTTTTGGAAGAAAGCATTTTTTGCCCGTTTTCAAAGAAGAGTTGAGTGTAGTTCCCATCGGATTGACAACGAATGATTTCACTGGTATCGTGCAGCGAAAAGCCATCTTGCGCTGGGATGGCAATGCGTTTAGGGCGAAAACCCTCTATATTTCTTAAAATTTCATTCAACAAAGGCCTGCGTTGTTGCTGTTGGAATTCCATCTTGATTTTATTCAATGTTTCGGAAAGTTCCTGTTGATTTAGAGGTTTCAGCAAATAATCGAGGGCACTGAATCGAAATGCCTTGATCGCATATTGGTTGTATGCCGTGATAAAAACAACCTTAATTTCTTGTCGGTCGATTTTTTCCAATAAGTCAAAGCCCGTGCCATCTCCCAGGTTGATGTCAAGAAAAAGTAAGTCAGGATCGAGTTCAGCAATTCTTTCGACACCACTTTCCACGCTGTTCGCTTCTCCGATAATTTCCAAAAAATCATCGTAGGCCTTCAGCTCATCCAGCAAATTTTGCCGGGCGTATTTTTCGTCATCAATAATGAGAGCTCGAATTTGAGTCATGAATTTAGAATTCTATTGTTTCGTAAAGAAAGCGAATAATCACCTTGGTTCCAAGAGGACTTCCGTTTTCGTGATAAAGGTCTTCAATCACGATCGAATTTTCATCTCCCTCCTGGTTGAAGATTCGAAGCCTTTTTTGGGAAATATCCAATCCATGTGATTGATGACCGCGGTACTTATTGTTTTTTCCAGATTGTTCTCGCCCGATTCCGTTGTCTTCAATTTCACAAATGACATAAGCATCTTCTTTGAAAAAGGAGACATTGATTTGTCCGTTCCGGTCTTTTAAACCCTGAATCCCATGAATCAGCGCGTTTTCAATGAATGGTTGGGTGACCATCGGGCTGATGCCTGTAATCGTCGGGTTCAAATCTTCGGAATAATTAATGTGGTAATCAAATTGCTTTTCAAAACGGAGTTTATTGATCTCCAGGTAATTAACAGTAAATTCAATTTCTTGTTGTAAGCTAATCTTTTTGAGTTGTGAAAAATCAAGGATTTGTCTGAGCAAAGTAGAAAATTTGACCAGGTACTCATTGGCTGTATTTTGATCTCTTTTGTACAGAGCCTGGATGGTGTTGATGGAGTTGAAGATAAAATGAGGATTCATCTGAAGACGGAGAGCCTTCTGCTCCAGTTCGACAAGTTCCTTATTCAGCGTAATTTCTTTGTGTTCGATCCGCAATTTTTCATTTTCAAGGTGAAGTATGCGCTCCTGGATTTTATGCTTGTCTTTGATTTTTTGTAAACGGTAAACGACGATGAAGCCAATCATGATTAAAGCACCCAATAGCGTGATGGAAATGAACCACCATGTTTTGTAAAAGACAGGTCTAATTTTAAAAGAAACAGCATGAATTTTGGATTCGTTTCCGAAGGCATCCACACATTTGATCTGTAACTGATAGTCTCCGGCGGATAAAGAGGCAAATTCAAGTTGGTTCTGATCACTGCTTTGCCAGTTTTTGTCCCGGTTTAGAAAGCGATACCTGTAACTCACTTTTCCAAGAGAAGAGAATGAAATTCCGTTGAAGGAGATCTTAAGACTGTTCTCATCAGGAGCCAATTCGATGGGGTGGTCAATGGAATAATTTTTCAGACTACTTTCCAAATTGTTTAAAATCAGCAAGGGCTTGTTCTTTTGAGGAGTCAAATCTTGTTCGCGAATGATACAAAGTCCCTTGGAACATGCAATCCAGAGGCTATCATTCCTGAAAAACACATCGTTGACCTGCTTCGAGATCAGCCCATGCGATTGGTTGAAATTGGTGGATGACAGTTGAATTTTGTCTCCCTTCAGATGATAGCGAACCTGGTAAAGTCCTTCATTGGAACCGATCCAAAGATTGTTGAGGCCAGAACCGGCAGAGACAGAAGTGAGCTGAGGGAAGGGGGAGGTCCCTCTATACATGAGATGGTAGATTTTTTCCTGATAATATGCAAGGAGTCCATTGACAGAAGAAGTGATCCATAGAATCCCTTGTTGATCCAGGTAAACGTCCTGAATGTTTTTCATTAAAGGATTGTCTTTATCGATCCATTGAAACTGATTGCCGTCAAGTCGTAGTAATCCAAAGGGTCCACTCGCATAGATTTTTCCGTCTTGTGTTTGGTGGAGGCGGGATGATTTAACATTACTCAAAACTTCGGCGTCATCCCGGACCGCGAGACCATTTAACAGCTTGTCAGTTGCGAAACGAAGGATGGCATTCCCACTGATAACAATGACTTTTGCATCATCGCATAGGAGGAAATCTTTGATGTTAAAAATACTTTGTTTGCTTGGTGTACTCTGGAATTTTTGATCGATGGTACAGAGAGTTGAACCACTTCCGGTCAGGTAAGCGCCTCGAAAGTCAGCGATCCGTAAAATATTTCCATTCCCGGTGGTTCGGGTTGCTTTGTTACTATATAATTGACCTCCCCGCACAAAGCAATACTTTGAGTCTGATGATCCAATAGCGAGCGTGTTGTTTTGCAGCGGGTTAATTGTCAGACAATTGTTGAATTTCAGATCGGAATCCAAGTCATAAAAAGAGGCCTGGGCATTCACGATCAGGAAGATCCCCCTATTCAGACTGGTTAACCAGATGTTTCCTTCACGATCCTTTTTGATGGACCCAATCGAACAATCTTTCAGGAAATGCTGAAAACCACCCTGCTCATTCTGAATGTACAAACCCTTGTTGGTTCCCACCCAGAGGTGATCAAATAGCTGAAAGTACTGAATGGTTGATTGAGCAACGGGGATAGGAATCTTTTGGACCTTTTTTCCGGGCTGGTATCTGATCAATAGATCTTTGTCCTGGATCCAGAAATTTTTCTTTGCGAACTGTGGTTTAACGTATGGGAGAAGTCCTTGCTCTCCAATCATAAGTTCAATGACTTCGGTTCCCTCGATCTTGTATAGTCGATATATTCCTTCTAAATTGGCGTATAGAAAGACCTGTTTTTGATCGTTACGAACTAAATTAATGACCTGACTTTCTCCGATATCGTAGAATATCACCTCATTATTTTTCCCAATGCGATAAAGCATATAGGAGGATGCATAATAAACGTTTTGCTCGGCATCCTCCAGAAACTTTAAACCATAGCCTCCGGGCTTTATTTTTTTAAGAAAAGCAGTGTTAGAAGGATTGTGAAAGTTTCCCTGGAAGTAATAGCAGGGTTCTCCATTAAATGTCGCAAACCAAATCCGCTTTTGGGAGTCCTCAAAAATGTCATAACACTCATTGTCGGAAAGACCATCCCGGGTAGTAAAGGTTTTAAATTTAATTCCATCGTACCGAACGATTCCCTGATCCGTAGCAAACCAAAGAAAGCCGTCAGAATCCTGTAGGGAATAGTAAACGCAATTGCTTGGAAGTCCGTTTTCTACCGTGTAATTCAGGTGAACCGGATTTTGGGAAAAAAGCCCTCTAAAGGGAATAAGAACCCCTATCAAAAAAATTATCTTCCACTTCATTTAAGACATCCGCAGCAATGAATAAGTCCTGGGTCGCGTTGGCTGAATAGTTGCAATTTGGAATTAAAAGTACTTAATTTGCACAACTTTTCGTTGTTTCATCATATAAAATTCAGGTAGTATGGCTAAGAACTTGGTAATCGTTGAGTCACCAGCAAAAGCTAAGACAATCGAAGGTTACTTGGGAAAAGAGTTCCTGGTCAAATCGAGTTTTGGTCATGTCAGAGATTTGGCAAAAAAAGGCCTGGCAATTGATATCGAAAACAACTTCGAACCAAATTATGAAGTGTCTCCGGACAAAAAAACGGTCGTCAGTGAACTAAAAAAGTTGACAAAAGAAGCGGAAGTAGTTTGGCTTGCCACGGATGAGGACCGCGAGGGAGAAGCAATTTCCTGGCATCTCTATGAGACACTCGGCCTGGAGAAAAAAGAGACAAAGCGAATCACGTTTAACGAAATCACCAAGTCAGCGATTTTAAAAGCGATTGAGAATCCCCGATCCATCAATGTACAGTTGGTGAATGCACAACAAGCACGACGTGTTTTGGATCGGATTGTAGGCTTTGAATTGTCCCCGGTGTTGTGGCGAAAAGTGCGCCCGAGTCTATCAGCAGGACGTGTGCAATCAGTCGCAGTTCGTTTATTGGTTGAGCGCGAACGAGAGATCAACGCATTTTCAAGTGAGTCCTTTTTCAAGGTGCAGGGCTTGTTCCGAAAAGGGAAGGACTTGGTGAAATCGGATTTGAACCACCAGTTTGCAAATCGACAGGAGGCAGTTCAGTTTTTAGAGAAATGTAAAGAGCTTGATTTTGAAGTTCAGGATGTACAGAAAAAACCGGCAAAAAAATCACCAACGGCTCCTTTTACGACTTCCACATTGCAGCAGGAAGCCAGTTTGAAACTTGGTTTTTCGGTATCAAGAACGATGTCCGTGGCTCAACGCTTGTATGAAGCCGGACACATTACCTACATGAGAACGGATTCCGTCAATCTTTCGAATACAGCGATTGAAGCAGCGAAAAAGGAAATTACGGGACAATACGGTGAAAAATACAGTAAGCCAACGAAGTATCAGACGAAAAGTAGTTCGGCCCAGGAGGCACACGAGGCGATTCGTCCGACTAATTTTGGCTTGCATCAGATAGAAGGAGAACGAGATGAGGTGCGTTTGTATGAATTGATTTGGAAACGGGCCATCGCGTCTCAAATGGCACATGCGGAGCTTGAACGAACGACGGTCAAAATTGGTTCAAAAAATCTGGATGAAGTTTTTCAGGCAAAAGGAGAAGTTATTTTGTTTGACGGATTCTTAAAAGTTTACCTGGAGTCGAAGTTGGATGAGGATGAAGAGAAACAGGACGAGGGAATTCTGCCGGCGATGTCCACAGGAGATCGGATGGAGAAGGAATCCATTCAGGTGACAGAGCGCTTTACAAGACCGCCTGCTCGCTATGTAGAGGCATCTTTGGTGAAAAAACTAGAAGAGTTGGGGATTGGTCGACCTTCCACCTATGCACCAACCATATCTACCATTCAGAAGAGAGGATATGTGGAAAAATTGGAGCGAGATGGGGAAGAGCGAAAATATGCTTACCTGGAACTGAAAGGTGCTGAAATCAAAGAAGAAACTCGTTCTGAAATTACAGGACGCGAGCGCAATAAGTTGTCTCCAACGGATATCGGAATTGTTGTAACAGACTTTCTGATGGATCACTTTGGTCGGATTATGGATTATCATTTCACGGCCAGAGTAGAAGAACAGTTTGATGAAATTGCAGCGGGTCTGAATGAATGGACGAAGATGATCCATGATTTCTATGAGCCTTTCCACGATAATGTGGAAGATACGATCGAAAACTCGGAACGGGCCACAGGAGAGCGCGAATTGGGTGCTCATCCAGAGAGTGGTAAAAAAGTAATTGTTCGGATTGGAAAATATGGACCAATGGCCCAAATCGGAGATGAGCAGATCGATGGTGAAAAACCACAATTCGCTTCACTTCGTAAAGAACAATCCATCAATTCGATTACCCTGGAGGAAGCCCTGGAATTATTCAAGCTTCCGCGTACCTTAGGCGAATTCGAAGGAACGGAAGTGAAGGCCAATGTAGGCCGCTTTGGACCTTACGTTCAGTTGGGCAAGCTCTTTGTTTCCTTGAAGAAAGAAGACGACCCTATGACGATTGAATTGGATCGCGCCATTGAATTGATTGCAGAAAAGAGAGAAGCCGATGCCAATCGGATGATCAAGACCTTTGATGAGAATCCGGATGTTCAATTGTTGAACGGTCGCTGGGGGCCATATCTGAAAATTGGGAAGAAGAATTTCAAACTCCCGAAGGATGTGGAACCAAAGGAGTTAACGCTGGAACAGTGTCTGGAAATTGCAGAAAACCAACCGGCAAAGAAAAAAGGCGGTCGTAAGAAGTAATTAGCGACGTTTTTTATGTTGCTTGTCCAGCCAGGAAGGTTTTTGACCTTTTGGAGCATCTTGTTTTTTCCCGAGTAACTGATCCCTTAATTGAGGGTTTTGCGACAGACGCTTACCGATCCAATCTTTATTCTCCTTCTTGTACCAAAAGAAAAAACGATTTTGATCTTTCTTTTCCTGTGCTGATTTTGCGGTATGAATTGGCTTGAGGGTATAAGGGTGAACACCAGCGTAGTAAATCACCGTGGCAACAGTCATGGGGGTTGGAGTGAAGTCCTGAACCTGTTCTAATTGAAATCCCATTTCTTTGGTTTCGGCAGCCAAATGAGCCATGTCTTCCTCTTCACAACCCGGGTGTGAGGAAATGAAGTAGGGAACCAGGGGTTGGTTCATTTGATGTTTAGCAGAGATGCGGTCATATTTTTCCTTGAACTTATGGAAATATGAAAAGGAAGGTTTTCGCATGACGCGAAGTGTTTGATCCGAAGTGTGTTCCGGGGCCACTTTTAAACGTCCGGAAACATGTCGCGTCACCAATTGTTCAATATACTCATCGTGGTTTCCGTCTTCATTGTTTTTGTTGAAATCATCTACTAACAGGTCATATCGAATTCCAGAACCGACGAATGCTTTCTTAATTTTTGGATGCGCATCGACTTTTCGATAGAGTTCAGTCATTGGACGATGCGAAGTGTCCAGATTGGAACAGATCACGGGATGAATACAGCTCGGACTGGAGCAGCGGTTACAGATTTCCTCATCTTTCCCTTTCATGCGGTACATGTTCGCAGAGGGTCCTCCCAGATCCGAAAGGTAGCCTTTGAAGTCTGGGTTTTCCGTGATTTGATCAATTTCTCGCAGAATGGAATTTTCACTTCGGGAAGCAATGAACTTTCCTTGGTGAGCCGAAATAGTACAGAAACTACAGCCGCCGAAACACCCCCGATGCATATTGACAGAGAATTTGATCATTTCAAAGGCCGGGATCGCTCCCCTGTTTTTATACTTGGGATGAGGAAGACGAGTGTAGGGAAGATCAAAAGACTGATCGATTTCCTTTTCGCTCATCGTTTTATAGGGAGGGTTGATCAGAAGACGTTTTTTACCGATTTGCTGACTGATCCTGCGTGCTTGCCATTTATTTGATTCAACCTCAACAATTTTAAAATTAGCCGCGTATTGAATTTTGTCGGACAGACAGTTTTCATGACTAGCCAGTTCGATTGTTTCCCAGGTCTTATTTTTGGGAAGCTCCTCCTGGATGTCTTGCAAAAAGGCCACTTGTTTGAGCGTGTTCAGGGAAGAGAAAGGCACTCCCTTTTTGAGTAGCCGAAGAATTTCGCGTAGTGGCTGGTCTCCCATCCCATAAACGAGTAAATCAGCACCGGAATCTACCAGAATGGAAGGCATCAATTGATCTTTCCAGTAGTCATAATGGGTAACTCTTCGAAGCGAGGCTTCAATCCCCCCAATGAGCACAGGCACATCAGGATATAATTCTTTTAGAATTTGAGTATAGACGGTGGTGGCATAATCAGGTCGAAACCCGGAATTACCCCCAGGGGTATATGCGTCGGTGGATCGCTTTCGCTTTCCGGCCGTGTAATGATTCACCATGGAATCCATACACCCAGCGGTGACTCCAAAAAAGTATTTGGGCGCACCAAATTTTTTAAAGTCCCGCAGGTCATCCTGCCAGTTTGGTTGCGCGATGATCGCCACACGAAAGCCTTCATCTTCAATAATTCGCCCGATCACGGCCGCACCGAAAGAAGGATGATCCACGTAGGCATCCCCTGAGACCAGGACGATATCCACCTCATCCCATCCTCTCTTTTCGACTTCTTTTCGGGTGAGAGGGAGCCAATCGCTTAAGGGTCTTTGTTCCATGCTAAAAGACAAAACTACGACAGAAAAATGAAATGCGGAAAGTAAAAGAATTGATAGACAACGAATTTTGGGAGGCAAATTTGAAAAAACAAATTTATTGGCTATCTTTGCGCCCGAAATTAAGTGTATAATTCAACTTTAAAAAGGCAATACAATGTCGCAAACTCAAGGAAAAATATCACAGGTGATTGGGCCTGTTGTGGACGTGATCTTCGAAAAAGGAGTTGATCTTCCTGCCATCTATGATGCATTGGAAGTAAGAAAACAAGACGGAACGAAAGTGGTTTTGGAAGTGCAATCTCACATTGGTGAGGGGTCTGTTCGTACAGTTTCTATGGATTCAACTGATGGGTTTAAAAGAGGGATGGAAGTTCTTTCTACAGGGAGTGCCATTAAAATGCCTACAGGAGATAAAATTAAAGGACGTCTTTTTAATGTTGTTGGAGAGGCGATCGACGGAATTAATGAAGTGAGTAATGAAGGAGGATTGCCGATTCACCGGGAAGCTCCTAAATTCGATCAACTTTCAACTTCTACGGAAGTACTCTTTACCGGGATTAAGGTAATCGACCTGATCGAGCCTTATGCAAAAGGAGGGAAGATCGGTTTGTTTGGAGGTGCCGGAGTAGGAAAAACGGTATTGATCCAGGAGTTGATTAACAATATTGCGAAAGGTCACGGTGGTCTTTCGGTATTTGCAGGAGTTGGAGAGCGTACTCGTGAAGGAAACGATTTGCTTCGTGAGATGTTGGAGTCCGGAATTATTAAGTACGGAAAAGACTTCATGCATTCTATGGAAGAAGGTGGATGGGATTTGTCCAAGATCGACCTGAATGAAATGAAAGAATCCAAGGCGACTTTCGTCTTTGGTCAGATGAACGAGCCTCCGGGAGCACGTGCACGAGTGGCCCTTTCAGGGTTGACTCTGGCAGAGTATTACCGTGATGGTGAAGGAGACGGACAAGGAAAAGACATCCTGTTCTTCGTGGATAACATCTTCCGATTTACGCAGGCCGGATCTGAAGTATCAGCCCTTTTGGGACGGATGCCTTCAGCGGTAGGTTACCAGCCAACATTGGCTACGGAGATGGGGGCCATGCAGGAGCGAATTACATCGACAAAAAATGGTTCGATTACTTCCGTACAGGCGGTATATGTACCTGCGGATGACTTGACTGACCCGGCTCCGGCGAACACCTTTGCTCACTTGGATGCAACAACCGTATTGTCTCGTAAAATTGCCGAGTTGGGAATTTATCCTGCGGTAGATCCACTGGATTCTACATCACGAATTTTGACTTCATCTATCTTGGGTGATGCGCATTATAACTGTGCGGTTCGAGTGAAAATTACGCTTCAGAGATATAAAGAACTTCAGGATATCATCGCCATTTTGGGGATGGATGAATTGTCTGAAGAGGATAAATTGGTCGTACACCGTGCACGTCGTGTACAGCGATTCCTTTCTCAGCCATTCCACGTGGCGGAGCAGTTTACAGGAATCCCAGGTGTGTTGGTAGATATCCAGGATACAATCAAAGGATTTAACATGATCCTTGATGGAGAAATGGATAAATACCCAGAAGCGGCTTTCAACCTGAAAGGAAGCATTGATGACGTAATTGAGGCTGGTGAAAAAATGCTTGCCGAAACAGTATAAAAACAAGGCGCATGAAATTGGAAATTATAACGCCGGAAAGTAAGGTCTTTGAAGGAGAAGCAAAGGCGGTGTTGTTGCCAGGAATTGATGGATTGTTCCAGGTTCTGAACAACCACGCACCGATTGTGTCAGCCCTCAAGGCCGGGAAGGTGAAGGTGGACCTGGATCAGGATTACAAAGCAGATGAAGATAGTAGTCCGCTGGTTCAGACAGGTTCCAATTCAAAGATCATCGAAGTGGAGATCAAAGGTGGAGTTGCCGAAATGCTCAACAATAAAATGATCGTCCTTGCTGAGTAAGCGACAAGAAAGAATAGCAAAGAGGGATTTGGGCAACCAATTCCCTCTTTTTGTTAAGTTATGTTAAGGATTAAGTATATTTAGCAAAGCATCGTTTTTCGTGTCGATAATTTAGTTTAATCTTGTAAGTGAAAGGCCATGAGTACATTCCCAGAAATTGATTTGAATAATGTTCCCAAGCACATTGCCATTATTATGGATGGGAATGGACGTTGGGCAAAGAAACAGGGGAAAGTGCGTTTGTACGGCCATTCGATCGGAGTGGAATCAGTTCGTGGGACATTGAAAGCGGCCCAAAAAATGGGAGTGAAATACCTCACCTTGTACGCTTTTTCAACCGAAAACTGGAATCGTCCAAAAGAAGAAGTGGATGGGCTGATGAATTTGTTGGCGCAGACGATCGTGAATGAAGTGGACGAATTAGATGAGAGTGGGGTTCGAATCATGTGTGTGGGGAATAATTCCGAGTTGCCGGAATACTGCCAGAATGAATTGGCAGCAGCCATGGAACGAACGAAAGGAAATGACAATATCCACCTGGTTTTGGCGTTAAATTACAGCGCCAGATGGGAATTGAAAAATGCAATGAAATTGTTTGCTCAGGAATATGAAGAAGGACGATGTCAGTTAGAAGATCTTGATGACGAGAAAGTCCATTCTTACCTGGCAACGAAGGGAATCCCTGATCCGGAATTGTTAATCCGGACAAGTGGGGAATATCGGATCAGTAACTTCCTGTTGTGGCAGATAGCTTACACAGAGTTCCATTTTACCGATGTTCTTTGGCCCGAATTTAGAGACACAGACCTGTACAAAGCGGTACTGGACTATCAATCAAGAGAGCGACGATTCGGACTGGTTTCCGAACAACTAAAATAATTGACTGAATGAAAAACATTATTTTCATTTACCTGCTATTACTGTTTCCATTGACCTTGGGGGCGCAGGAAGATAGCCTGAAAGGAAAAGGAACATCCACAGAAATTGGAGGAAGTCACTATTCATATAAGAAACCGGTTAAGGTAGAGCTTGGTCCGATCCGGGTGGAAGGTGCCGAAAACTATGACCACCAGGCCATCAAATTGATTTCAGGTTTGAGGCAGGGAGACCGAATTCGTATTCCTGGAAACGAGATTACAAGAGCCGTAAAAAATCTATGGGAAGAAGGGGTCTTTTCGGATGTCGGAATTTACGTAGAAAAGGAGTATCAGGGGATCGTTTACCTGGTGATCAAATTAAAGGTCAGACCAAAACTATCCAGATTCCGTTTCAAGGGAGTAACCCGACGAGAAGCAGATAATATCCGGGAAAACATTTCGCTGTTTTCGGGGAAAACAATCACAGAGAACCTGGTTTTTAATACGAGCAATGCAATTAAAGGCTATTTCCGTGAGAAGGGGTATTACAACGTTCAGATCAACATAAAGAGAGAGGTGGACTCCTTGATCAACAATTCGGAAATGTTTACGATCGATGTGGTGAAAGGGAAAAAAGTGAAGATCGGTAACATCGAGATTGAAGGTGACTCTTTGGTTCCTCAGTGGAAACTGCGAATGGCGATGAAAGACACCAAGAAGAAAGCATTTTGGCGGGTGTTTAAGCGGTCTAAATTTTCAGTGTCTGCTTACGAACGGGATAAAGAAGCCATGCTGGACAAGTTTCGGGCAATCGGACTTCGCGACGTGGCAATTACATACGATACAGTATATCAGGTGGACCCTCGGAATCTGCATATCAAAATTAAGGTGGAAGAGGGGAGTAAATACTATTTTGGAAAGATTGAATGGATCGGAAATACCAAGTTTCGAAGTACATATTTGGACACAATTCTGGGGATCAAATACGGAGATGTGTACAATAAACCATTGTTGAAGCAACGCCTGGAGATGAGCCAGGATGGACGTGATATTTCTTCCCTATACATGGACCGTGGTTACCTCTTTTTTCAGGTGAAAGCGGTGGAAATGGGAGTCACAGACCACCATATTTCCTATCAGATGCGGATCATTGAAGGAAAAGAAGCACGGGTTGGAAAAGTTATTATCAAAGGAAATACCAAATCAAACGAGCACGTGGTACGCCGTGAAATTCGCTTTAAACCGGGAGACTTGTTTAACCGGAACGACATCATTCGTACGCATCGTGAATTAGCACAATTGGGCTTTTTCAATGACCAGAATATTCAGATTGTTCCCTTGCCGAATCCACAGGATGGAACGGTGGATATAGAAGTGACCGTCGAAGAAAAATCGTCTGATCAGATAGAACTATCAGGAGGATACGGTGCCGGAAGGATTATCGGAACATTAGGTTTGACGTTTAACAACTTTTCTGTTCAGAACATGTTCAAGAAGTATGCCTGGACCCCACTTCCGACAGGAGATGGACAACGACTTTCAATTCGTGCGCAATCCAATGGGCGTTTCTATCAGGGATATAACTTCTCATTTACAGAACCCTGGATGGGAGGAAAGAAACCAAATTCCTTCACTTTGTGGATGAATCATACCCAGTTTTCACAGTCGGGAGATATCCGAAGAAGTCAACCGGGATATTCCGGAGTTGGAATCAGTGGACTTGGAGTTGGTTTTGGGCGACGTAAGCGAATTCCGGATGATTACTTCAGCGCTCGCTACGATTTTGCGTATCAATACTATGACGTGCGAAACTCAGCGTCTATTTTCCCAGGCTTTAGTGATGGGTATTCCAATGACATCAGCTTCCAGTACGTATTGCTGCGAAACTCAGTGGATAACCCCATTTATGCGAAAGAAGGTTCGAAGTTGCAGTTGACGGCAAAAACATCGCTGCCTTATTCCCTGATGGACAATACAAGTGATTACAGCAATCTGACCTCTCAGGAACGCTATAAATACCTGGAGTATTATAAAATCAAATTCACCGGAGAATGGTACTTGCCATTGACCATGGATAAAAAACTGGTGCTGATGCCAAGAGTTGGATTCGGGTTCATGGGGAATTATTCCCGCAATAAGGGACTATCACCGTTTGAGCGCTTCTATATGGGAGGAAACGGTTTGACAGGAATCAATCAGTTTGGAGGACGTGAAATCATCGCTTTGAGAGGATATGAAGACAATAGTCTTTCTTCTGAGGATGGGGATCCGCTGGTTGCGAAATACACCCTGGAATTGCGCTATCCGATCTCCTTGAATCCACAGGCGACATTCTTTGTGCTCGCGTTTGGGGAAGCAGGGAACACCTATCCAAACCTTTCTAAATTCAATCCTTTCAATGTGAAGAAGTCGGCCGGGGTCGGTGTTCGGGTTTTCTTGCCAATGTTTGGAATGTTAGGACTGGATTATGGGTGGGGCTTCGATACTTTGGACCCACATGCACGTGGATACCAGGGGACCACGGATCAATCAATCCGAAGCAAAGGATATTACGGCAAACTCAATTTCACCATTGGAATGAATTTGGGAGAACTATAAGCGACTGCAATAAATGTTTTATATTTGCCGTTTGATTGACAAAAAGATAAGCATGAAAAACCTGTTTTTAGCTCTGGCGCTCGTTTTTGGCACGTCCTTTGTCACTCTTTCTCAAAAGTATGCGTATATCGATTCTGATTATATCCTGGAAAACGTTCCGGAATATCAGGAAGCGAAGTCGAAACTTGACAAATTGGTAGAGCGATGGACCAAAGAAATGGATGATCGTTACGCCGAATTGAAGAAGAAGAAAGAAGATTTCGCTCGCGAAGAAGTGTTATTGTTGGATGATGAGCGTAAAAAAAGAGAAGAGGATATTGCTCGCCTAGAATCAGAAGCCATGCAAATGCAGCAGGTTCGTTTTGGGGTTTCGGGAGATTATTTTCAGAAACGGCAGGAACTGATTAAGCCGATTCAGGATAAAGTATTCGAAGCCATGCAAAAAGTGGCCTCTTCAAAAAAGTATATGTTTGTCTTCGATAAGGCCAATCAAAGCAATTTAGTATACGCAGACAGCAAATATGACATCAGTGATGATGTTTTAAGAGAAATGGGACAAAACCCAAAGTAGAATTAATTTAAAAAAAGAGAATGAAAAAGTTAATGGTAGTATTGGTAGCGGTCATGTCGATGAGTACGATGATGGCGCAAACAAAAGTAGCACATGTCAATTCACAGACCCTGTTGGATAGCATGCCCTCTCGCCAATCAGCACTGAAACAATTGAAAGAATTTGAGGCTGCCGGAGTAAAGGAATTGCAGGAGATGGAAGCGGATTTGCAAGAAGCGTATAAGAAATACATGGCCAATCAGGCGGAGTTGTCTCCGGTGATGAAGCAGTACGAGGAAGAAAAGATTCAGAAGAAGCAAATGGCAATGCAACAGAGAGAACAAGAGCTGCAGCAGCAGATCGGAAATCTGAGCAATGATTTGAACGAGCCGATTCTTAAGCGGGTTCAGGAAGCAGTTAAGATTGTTGCTGAACGCAAAAAAATTGGTTACGTGATTGATGAAAGTACGACACTCTACTTCAGCGGTGGAATGGATATCACTAATGATGTGATGAAAGAATTGATTCGCCTTGACCAGGAAGCGATGAAAGGTCAGAAGTAAGAAAAAAATACCACAGTATAAAAAGCAAACGAAAGTTTGCTTTTTTTGTATCTATAAAGATGCGGAAAGAACAAAAGGCCATAGGAGTATTTGATTCAGGTTACGGTGGACTGACCATTCTGAAAGAGCTACGGGAGGTTTTGCCGGAGTACGATTTTTTGTACCTGGGAGACAATGCCCGCGCACCCTATGGTACAAGGTCTTTTGATGTGGTGTATGAATTCACCTTACAAGCGGTTGAATACCTCTTTGCCCAGGGTTGTGAACTCGTAATTTTGGCCTGTAACACAGCATCTGCGAAAGCACTGAGAAGTATTCAACAGCAAGTACTCCCGGTCAAATATCCAAACAAAAGAGTCTTGGGGGTGATCCGTCCAACGACCGAAATTATTGGTGACTATTCTGAAAAAGGGCACGTGGGAATCGTGGCGACAGAGGGGACGGTGAAGTCTGAGTCCTACCTGATTGAAATAGCTAAGTACTATCCAAACTTGAAGGTTGCACAACAAGCCTGCCCGATTTGGGTTCCCCTGATCGAAAACAATCTACATCTTACGGAAGGAGGCCGATCGTTGATTCGAAACGATATTGAAAACCTATTGAGAACAGATCCCGAATTAGACGTCATTCTTCTGGCCTGTACGCATTATCCGATTCTCATGGAGGAAATCAAAACGTATTTACCGGAAGGAATCCGTTTGATCAGTCAGGGAATCATAGTAGCAAATAGTCTAAAGGATTATTTGAGTCGCCATCCCGAAATAGACAAAAAACTAAGTAAGGAGTCTGTGGTGCGTTATTTGACCACAGAGAATCCGTCCGTATTTAGTGAACAAGGCAGCACTTTTTTGGGTGTCCGGGTCAGGGCAGACCAGGTTCGGATTGAAAAATAATTCGGCGTAGAACTTTCCTCTGAATAGTTTGTATCTTCGCAATCATGTTGCGCTTATTTTCAGGCAATCAACCACTGGTGCTCTTGCTGGGAGTTCCAATGATGGCTCTTTATTTTCTGTTTCATGACTGGTTCGGAGAACCGGTATCGGAGCAGTTGGATTTGGGCCTGTGGGGAAGTTATGATCTGAAAATAACCTTTCCTTTGATCCACTGGTTGGCCGTAATCATCTTGTTTTTGAATGCCAGTTTATTAGCACGATTCTTTAACAGCAATATTTTCTTTGAGAAGAATACCTTTCTGGCAGCGCTCTTTTACCTGGTTTTTTGCAGTTTTTTTGAGAGTTATTATCAATTGGGGGCTATTCTGTTCTCCCAAACTTTTCTGATTCTCACACTGACCCAGTTATTCCGCCTCGAATACAACAAAGATGGACGTGGAAGTACTTTTAATACGGGTTTCCTACTGGGATTAACCCTTAGTCTGGACCCAAGGACCATCTTGCTTTGGCCTTTGCTGTACTTGATGGTGACACGAATCAGGCCCTTTGTCCTCAGGGAAAGTATCATCATGACGATCGGATTGATTGTTCCGCTGATTTATGTGGCCATTTTTCAGTGGTATATGTATGGAGGCATCATTCTTCCCAAACTAGATCAGACGGTGGGGACGCAAAATCATTATTTTGTGTTGACATTGGCATTGTACCTAATTATCTTGTTGATTACCGCACTTTCGGTGAGAGACCGGATGACCAAAAGTTCGATTCGCTTTCGGAAGAACATGCACGTATTGAATTTGTACCTCGTTTTTTCTTTGACTCTAGGCGTATTACCCTGGGTCTTTTTTCAGCAATCGGAAGGTTTTATTTTCTTCGTGATTTATCTCGCGTTAGTTGCCCCTTTTGCGGAATTGAACCCCAGAGTGCGATGGCTATTTCCTTTTTCTTTTTACCTGCTTCTGGTTCTGTCCTTTATTCGCTTTTTCATTTGAGAAGGGAAACTTACTTGATTGGAGGAGTGCAAACGCTAAAAAACCATTCTTTTTTTATTAACAAATCATTTTGCTCTGAATGCGGGTGCTTCGGGAATGATTGGAATGTAGCGGACTTGTTCCGTTAGCATTGGAAAGCATACTGTTATAAAGTTTTTTACTATATCGGAATAGTAAAGCAGTGATTTGATTAATTTTGCCAAGGAATTAATAAGCGATAAACAAGGAGTAAAATGAAGTTTGGTGTAGTCACTTTTCCAGGATCAAATTGTGATGAAGACATGGTGTATGTTCTTCAGGACAAAATGGGTCAATCAGTTGAAAAATTGTGGCACAAGGACCACGACCTAAAGGGGGTGGATTGTGTTGTGCTGCCTGGAGGCTTCTCCTATGGAGATTACCTAAGATCAGGAGCGATTGCCAAATTTTCACCGATTATGCAGGAGGTGGTCGCACATGCAAATAAGGGAGGGTATGTCATTGGAATTTGTAATGGATTTCAGATTCTGACAGAATCCGGTCTGTTGGATGGTGCCCTGCTTCATAATAACAATCAACGGTTTATCTGTAAGAATACCCATTTGAAGCCGTTTAGCAAAAATACGGCGATGACCAGAGGTTTGGAAATGGATCGAACTTATCAAATTCCAATCGCACACGGAGAAGGGCGTTTTTATGCTTCCGAGGAAGTTATTTCGGAACTCAAGTCCAATGATCAGATTTTATTCCAGTACGCCTCTCCAAAGGGAGAAGTGAATGATACATATAACCCAAATGGTTCGCTGGAGAACATTGCAGGAATTTGCAATAAGCAAAAGAATGTCTTTGGAATGATGCCTCACCCTGAACGGGCAGCTGATCGAGAGCTGAGCAATGAAGATGGAAGAGATTTCTTTGAATCACTATTAAAATTTGCTTGATCGGATTATGAAAGTATTACTGCTTGGATCAGGAGGAAGAGAACATGCACTGGCCTGGAAAATTAGCCAGAGTTCACAGTTGGAGAAATTGTATATCGCCCCTGGAAATGCTGGGACCAAGGCATACGGGGAAAATCTCGATATCGATGTGCTTGATTTTGGAGCTGTAAAAAAAGCGGTATTGGATTTGGGGATCAATACAGTGGTCGTTGGTCCGGAAGCACCCCTGGTGGCTGGGATCAGTGATTATTTTGAAGCTGATGAAGAACTCAAATCTATTGGAGTAGTTGGCCCATCGAAGGAAGCCTCCATGTTGGAGGGAAGCAAGGATTTTGCCAAGCAGTTTATGAGCAAATACAATATCCCTACGGCCAAATACGGGACCTTTACCAGAGAGAATGTGCAAGATGGAGACGCTTTTCTGGAGAAAATGAAAGCTCCATACGTGCTCAAGGCAGATGGTTTGGCTGCTGGAAAAGGAGTACTCATAATCCATGATTTGCAAGAGGCAAAAGATGCATTGCGTTCGATTCTGTTGGACGAAAAGTTTGGTGCAGCGGGAGCACGGGTTGTCATTGAGGAATTTTTGGATGGAAGAGAACTTTCCGTTTTCGTAATTACCGATGGTGATTCATATAAAATTTTACCTGAGGCAAAAGATTACAAGCGAATAGGAGAAGGAGATACCGGCTTGAATACCGGAGGAATGGGAGCAGTTTCACCCGTTCCCTTTGCCGATGCAACCTTCAAGGATAAAATAGAGAACCAAATTATCATTCCGACAATCAAGGGCCTCAAAGCAGAAGGAATCCGATACAAAGGGTTTATCTTCTTCGGACTGATTCAGGTGAAGGGCGAACCTTATGTAATTGAATACAATTGTCGAATGGGAGACCCGGAAACGGAGGTCGTTATCCCAAGACTTAAAAGCGATATCCTGGAGCTTTTTGAAGGAGTGGCAACCAATACACTTTCAGAACGCGATGTGCAATTTGATGATCGTAGTGCTGCGACAGTCGTGATGGTTTCTGGCGGTTATCCGGAGGCCTATGAAAAAGGAAAGGTGATTTACGGCTTGAATACGGTTTCTGGAAGCATGGTCTTTCATGCGGGAACCACCTCGGACGGCCCAACGATTCTCTCCTCTGGGGGAAGGGTTTTGGCAGTTACCAGTTATGGAAAAAGTTTGGAGGTAGCTCTGGAACGTTCCTATAAGAGCATAGAACAAATCGAGTTTGAAAAGGCAAACTACCGAAAGGACATCGGAGCCGATGTTGTTTGAGTCCTTAAATTTTCTTACTTTCGAGGTATTACACATTAAATGGATTCGGAGCATTTTATTATAATTGCATCGTTATTATTTTCTGCTTTTTGTTCAGGTGTTGAGATCGCATTTATCTCTTCCAGTCGCCTGAAGATTGAGTTGGATAAGAATAAGGGAAATTTTAACGGACGAATAGCCGCTTTTTTTTACGAACAGGAGAGTCATTTCATCGCTACTTTATTGTTGTGTAATAATATTTCCCTGGTCATTTTCGGAATTTATTTTGCCAAATTATTGCAACCGACAATTGCCCATTGGGGAGTGGAGCAGGAAGCACTTATTTTGTTGATTCAAACCATACTTTCGACGTTGTTGGTCCTGATCCTTGCGGAATTCTTTCCAAAGGCCATCTTTCAGCTGCATCCCAATCGTTTTTTGAAAGCGGTAGCCGTTCCGATGTGGTCCGTTTATTGGTTGCTTTACCTCCCAACGAGTGTCATCGTATTTTTCAGTTCCCAGATCCTGAAACTCTTTCATATTGAGATGACCAATACAGAAAAGGTGTTCTCCAAAGTGGATTTGGAGCATTACGTACAGGATTTGAATAGGCGCCTGAAGGAGGAAGAAGATTTTGGGAATGAAATGCAAATTCTTCAGAATGCCCTGGACTTCTCAAAAATCAAGGCCAGAGATTGCATGGTTCCCCGAACAGAACTGATCGCCATGGATATTTCAGCATCAGTCAATGAATTGCACGCTTTGTTCGTCAAAACTGGAATTTCGAAAATATTGATTTATCGGGACCACATTGACAACATCATTGGATACGTGCACGCGTTTGAACTGTTCAAAAAACCGAAGGAGATTCACGAGGTCTTAAGGTCTATTGCCTTTGTTCCTTCAGCGATTCCAGGAAAAGAATTGATGGAGATGTTTACTCAGAAATCCTCAAACATAGCCATCGTTTTGGATGAGTACGGGGGAACGGCTGGAGTCGTAACCATTGAGGATGTGATCGAGGAAATATTCGGAGATATCGAAGATGAACACGACCGGGAAGAATGGCTTGAAGAAAAATTGGGGGATCGGGAATTTCGTTTTTCAGGGCGATTGGAAATTGATTATCTGAACGAACAATATAAGTTGAACTTTGAGGAATCCGAGGAGTACGGTACCCTGGGAGGTTTAATTCTGGACGAGTTGGAGTCAATTCCGGAAGCTGGTACGGAAATTGAGGTAGGAAAGTACCGGCTCCTGATCGAAGAAGTATCAGACCGTCGGATTGAAATAGTTAAACTGACGATTGAAGAATAATGCTACTTCGCAATTTATTACTGCTTTTCCTTTTGTCATTTGCCTGGACGGCTTGTGGTCAGGAGCAAGTGACCCTGCTTGAGCAGGTTAAACAGCGTAAAATCCCGAAAGAGAAGCTCACGATTAAAATCAGGAAAAAGGCTCGTTTGCTGGAAGTATATTATCAGGAAGAAAAATTGGTTGCTTATCCCTGTGTATTTGGATTTGCACCTGAAGGAGATAAGATGCAGGAAGGAGATGGCAAAACTCCGGAGGGAAATTTTGGAATTCGCTCCATGTATCCGCATCGTTCCTGGACCTATTTCATCTGGATCGATTATCCCAACAAAACTTCCTGGGCGCGTTTCAAGAAAAGAAAGGCTGCTGGAACCATCGGTAATAAGGCCACGATAGGTGGGGAAATTGGAATTCACGGAGTCCCGGAAGGAGCTGACGACTGGATCGATCAGCAAACAGACTGGACACTGGGGTGTATTTCCCTGAAAACAGCCGCCATCAAAGATCTCTATCAATCCATTTCGACAAAAACCAAAATTGTCATTGTTCCATAAAAGGAACGGCTGTCAGTTTTTAATCCAGACGACAAAGTTGTAACTTTAGGCCTTATGTCGCGAAGCCGGGATTATTGGCAAATTATCAAACACCTTAGTGTGCAGAGGGTTTTCAATCTCATGAGATTGAAATGTTCCTTTTGGTGGACTCGTTTGACGAAGCGGCCCAGGATATGGGGAAAGCCCTTTGCACTGAGTATTGAACCGACAACAGCCTGTAACCTGGGTTGCCCGGAGTGTCCCAGTGGTTTGAAGATGTTTACCAGACCGACCGGGAAAATGGATCTGAAAAAACATGAACAAATGTTGGATCAGGTGGGGCGTCAGTTATTTTACATCAATTATTATTTCCAGGGAGAACCTTTTTTGCACCCGGACTTTCTGGAACTGATCAAAGCAGCCAAGCAACGCAAGATTTATACTTCAACATCCACGAATGCACATTTTATTACGGAAGCAAAAGCCCGGGAAATTGTCAACTCCGGTTTGGATCGTCTGTTGATTTCAATCGATGGAACCACACAGGATACGTACGAGCAATACCGCGTTCATGGATCTCTTGAGAAAGTACTGGCTGGAGCCAGGGCGATGGTAGAAGCCAAAAGACAATTAAAAAGCGCTACGCCACATCTTATATTTCAGTTTTTGGTCGTACGACCCAATGAACATCAGGTAGAGGAAGTGTTTGACCTGGCTCGTGAAATGGACATTGATGAGGTGAGGATCAAAACGGCACAGATTTACGATTATAAGCAAGGGAACCCACTAATTCCCGAAAATGAAAAATATTCGCGTTACCGAAAACAAAAGGACGGTAGTTACCGGATGAAAGCAGGGGAAGGAAATCATTGTTGGAGGATGTGGTCCTCTTGTGTGATCACCTGGGATGGACAGGTGGTTCCTTGTTGTTTTGACAAAGATGCCACGCATACATTAGGGAAAATTCCAGAAACGGAATTTAATCAAATATGGAAGGGAGAAAGCTACAGCGAGTTCCGTTCACAACTCTTTCGAGCGCGGGATCAAATCGAAATTTGTAAGAACTGTTCGGAAGGAACGAAAGTATGGGTGTAACTATGAGAAATACGGTGATTTTAATGCTTCTGACGCTGCTTCCACATTGTTTGATGTCGCAGGTCCGGCCACACTCAATTCCCAAAAGGTCTTTTGCATTGGATTGGATTCGACCCAAAGCATTTATTGCCCCAAATGTAGAGCAATACTCACCAATGGAGTGGGGCTTGAATTTATCAGATTCGTTGAAAGCACAGGTAGATTTTTACCTGGTAAATGCTTACGGCAGTTCCCTCAATCCCTTCGATCCGGAACAAATCGATATTTACGGGGAGTTCCGTTTGATTCGCGAAGATGACACCCTGGAAAAACGAGTTAATGCTTTTTTCTATCAAGGATTTCAGCGCAGGACGGAAAGTCCAAACCTCGAGAAGTGGGGCTGGAAAAGTGAACCGGGAAGTAGAGGCTTTCGGTTGAGATTTACCCCAGCCGATACAGGTCAATATGAGTTTCAGGTGTACTTTCGGGTGAAGAACCGGGAAGTAGCCAAATTGGGTCCCTTTCGTTTTCGTAGTGTACCGGGAAAACGGTCCGGATATATGAAAATTGACGGCTCTGGAAGATATTTTGAGTTGGATGAAGAACCATTTGTTCCGGTCGGACAAAATTTACCGAAGCCAAGTTGCTATGTACAAAGGGATTCTGTGGGAAACATTGTGGAGGACCCTTATGGCTGTTTGAACTGTCCCTGTGCCGGAATTGAGGATTGGTGTAACCATTTGAAGCATTTGCCAATGCTCCCGAAACCATATATGACCTATTTGGAAGAAGTGGAACGATTTAAGGAAGCTGGAGGGAATTATTTCCGGATGATCAATTTTCCGTTCACTTATGAGATTGAGTATGAGAAATTGGGCAATTACTTTGACCGCCTTCATTGCGCCTGGGAACTGGATCAACTAGTGAATAAATTGGATGAACTTGACCTAAAAATGCACTTCAATCTCTTTTTAGGTTATCCAGTTGTGAAAGCCCAATATGGAGTGATTAATTGGGACTGGTATAGTGATGGACTGGATGATCCGGGTTATTGTTATCGCAATGAGTTGAAATTGAATGAACCACACGAATTTTTGACCGATCCCCGAGCGAAAAGATATTACAAAAACAGGTTACGGTATATTATTTCACGTTGGGGTTATTCGACGAACATTGCCTTGTTCGAGATGATGAGTGAGATTAACAATAAGTTTCCGAACCATCCAAAGGAAGTGTATGCCTGGCAGCGCGAAATGACTGATTATATCAAAAAGGAGTTGGGGCATACCGAACATCTGTTGGCAGTAAATTATATCGGAAATCCTCCGAGTAGTAAAGGGGATCATTCCTTTGCTTTGTCATCAGTGGATGTGATCACGCACAACATGCATCGGGCGACCATTCGAAGAAATGACCTGCAAAAGGCCTGGAAAAAGCAGCGATCATACGGGAAACCCTTGTTATTTAGTGAGGTGGGAACAGGTGATCTGGGCTTTGAACGTTGCGATCAATATTCAGAGTGGACCAAGGATTTGTGGGCCGTTCTTTTTTCAGGTTCTGCCAGCGCAGGATTGAATTGGCATGAAGCGCACAATGTGGAACTGTGGAAATCCTATGAGGTGGTCAGTGACTTTTTGAAACCGGAGCGCCTGAGCCATTATGACAAACCGTACACCATGCTTGGAAGGCACAAGGACAAGGAACTTTTGGCGCTGATTGATCCGGATCATAAAAGAGCCATGGGCATGGTTCACAATTTGACCTGGAATTACCACAGTTTTTCGAATGGAACCGGAAGTTGTTTGGAAAAGGACGTTCCGGAGCAACGGTATAAAACCTTCCATCCCGTAGAGGGTGAGAAAGATCGACTGAAGTTGAAGGGAATGGGTTCGGGAAATACGTATATTATTCGTTGGTACGACCCCAGAGATGGTCAGGAGATTGAACGCCAGGAAGTAAAATCAGGTCTCTTTGGAAAGTTATTGATTCCACACAAAGAGTTGGATAAGGAGCGGCCATTTCTGCTGTTCAAGTTGAGCCCTCCCACCGTTTGGGTGTATGATGAGCATTAGAAATTGAACCGAATGCCCGGGAAGTTGTACGGGAAACAAGTCGAAACCGAAAAACGTAAATATGAGAAAATTCATCTTATTGTTCTTGCTCCCGATCAGTGTATTGGGACAGGAAATTCATGAAGTCAAGATTAAGTCAGATATCAAAAAAGTAAAACTTTTTTTGACGGCCGGTCAAATGTACCATCAGGCGAAAGTTCAACTTAAGAAGGGAAGAAACAAGCTGGTCTTTACTGGAATCTCTGTGTATGCCAACCCGCAAAGTATTCAGTTTACCTCTGGATCGACATACAAACTTATATCCTTTTCAACAGAAATGGATTTCCTGGCGGCGGAACAGTTTAACCCACGGATTGTGGGACTCAAAGATAGCTTGCTGTTTTATAAAGAGAAGATTCAGGAGAACGAAGATTTGAGCTCTTCCTTTGAAACGGAACTTTCCGTGATGCGAACCAATCAGGCTCTCAAGGGGGCGAACCAAAACTTAACAGTGAGTCAGATCAAAGAGGCAGCAACTTACTATCGGACACGGACCCTGGAGATTAACCGGGAGTTATCGAAATTGCGCCGAGAAAAACAAGACTTGAGAGAAAAACAAACAGCAGTCAGACGTCAGTTGACCGAATTGAACTTCAGGGAAAACGCGCGCAGTAATCAGGTAATTGTATTGCTCGATGTTCCGAATGATGCACCAATGAATTGCGAACTGAACTATTTGGTGAGTGATTGTGGTTGGGCAGCAAGCTACGATTTATCGGCCCAGGATGTTCGACAGAAAATCAATTTGAAGTACAAAGCAAAGGTGTACAACAATACGGGGAATGATTGGAAAGACGTTGATTTAACCTTGTCAACAGCTGATCCGAATCTTTCAGCATCCAGTCCGGAACTAAACCCCTGGTACATTGGCTCCGACGGCTTCTACAAACGAAGTCTCAAGAAGAGCGGTTATATTGCCCCAATGAACGTACAGCAGAATTATCGTTCCAACGTGCAACGGGATATGGACATCGCGAATCAGCGTGCCTATGATAACTGGATGTTGGATGGCGAAGGACAGGAAAAAACGGTTCATGGAGTCAACAAAAGTCTCGAACAATCCTTTCGTTCGGAATTGAATACCGGAAGAAATACACCGGTACGTTTTGAGAACATCGAGATATCTGAGTTAACAGCAGAATTTGAAATTCCGGAGAGTTTTAGTTGTCCATCAGATGCAAAGCCATACGTCGTAGATGTGAAAGAATTGAATCTGGATGCCACCTTTAGCTACATTACCGTACCTAAATTGGATCACGGTGCTTTCCTGATCGCGAAAATCATTGGATGGCAGGAATTGAACCTGATGCCTGGTCCAACAAATGTGTATTTTGCCGGACAATATGTAGGGGTATCGAATATTGATACGCGCAATGTTAGCGATACTCTGGCCTTATCGTTTGGGCGAGATAGTAAGGTAACCGTCATGCGAAAACTTAAGTCGGAAATGAGTACGAAGAAAGTAGTCGGAAACTCGATGAAAGAATCCTTTGCTTACGAAATTGCTGTTCGAAACAACCGGGATGTCCCTGTCAAGATTGTGATTTATGATCAGATACCGGTCAGTAAGAGTAGCGATATAGACGTCATCTCCACCTCCTACGAAGGGGCAGAGAAGGATGATGAGACCGGAGAGGTTGTATGGGAGTACACCCTGGCGCCCGGTGAAGTGAAATCGGTCCAGCTGTCGTATACGGTGAAGCATCCAAAAGACATGGGGCTTAGACTGCAGCGAAATCGGGTGATTCTGGCTCCTCGCTTCTAGTAAATATTAGTGTATGTTATGTGAAAAGGATCATCTAAGGGTGATCCTTTTTTGTTAAAATATGTTAAATTTTAGTACTATGTAATGCATAATACATTGTTTTGGATATATCTTTGTAAAAACAAAATTCGAAGCGATGAGTTTGGAAAATGCAAAAGCACAGATGCGCAAGGGGATTTTGGAGTATTGCATCCTGTCGATTCTCAAAGAACAGGAAGCATATCCCTCCGAAATCCTGGAGAAGCTCAAAGAAGCGCGTTTGATCGTGGTCGAGGGAACCATCTATCCCTTATTGACCCGACTTAAGAATATGGAACTATTGTCCTATCGTTGGGAAGAATCTCAATCGGGACCACCACGCAAATATTATTCAATCACTAAAATGGGAATTGCTTTCCTGGAAGAGTTGGACATCACCTGGGAAGAATTGAAAGAGGCAGTTCAAACGATCACAAAGAAGTAAGATTATGAAAAAGACGGTATCTGTAAACATTAAGGGCATCAATTTTCTGATAGAAGAAGATGCGTATGAGACGCTGAGAAACTACCTGGATCGTCTGGAAAGACAATTGGCAGGTCAGCAAGGTTCCCGTGAAATACTGGAAGATATTGAATTGCGTGTGGCTGAATTGTGTCAGGAAAAACTGGGGAGTAAGAAAGAAGTGATCGAACTGGTAGACATTGAGATGATTCTGAGCACACTGGGTGATCCAGAAGATTTTATTGAGGAAGATCAGGAAAAAAGTGAATCTTATGAATCGGCTTCAACGGATTCTAAAAGTGGAGAAAAACGATTGTACCGGGATCTGGAAAACGCGAAAATAGCCGGGATATGTGCTGGAATAGCGAACTATATCCACGCAGATGTTATGGTGGTCCGAATCCTGTTTCTGTTGTTCTTCTTCATCGGTGGTTTTGGCATCCCTCTGTACATTATCCTTTGGCTAGTGATTCCACGAACGGAGTCCTCGATTGATCGTCTGAAAATGAGAGGTCGACCCATTACTGTGGATAATGTGCGTGAAGAAGTGGAGCAGGCAGCGAGCAGAGTGGGAGAATCTTCCAAATCTTTTGCACGACGTGTTCGTCGAGAAGGTGGATATTCAAAGGGTTTTAGTCGGGTTGGGAATCTGATTACCAGAATTGTCGGATTGATCCTTTTGGGAATGGGCGCTTTCTTTCTCATCTTGTTTTCCTTTTTCTTTTTTGCGGGAGAGAGAGTCATTCCCATCCAAAGTGATCAGGGCTTTTTGAACCTCGGGGAACTGGGCTCTCTGGTACTGTCTTCAGAACAGGATGTGATGCTGGCCTGGATCGGGATTTGTGTGGTGGCTTTTTCGGCGATCCTTTTCCTGATTTCAAATGGAACTTATGTTTTAATGCGTATTCGGAACAAATGGACGAGGATTGCCTCCATCACACTTTTTCTAACGGGTTTATTGGGAGCCATGCTCTGCGTATACCTGTTGATCAGAACTGCAGAGAATTTTTCCTCTCAGGCGGAATTGGAAAGAGAAATTACCTCCCTGAATGTTCCTGAGTTAATTATTGATTCGGATAGTCCACAACAGGTTAAAATGGGAAAATTTACGGCGAAAAGTCATCGGAGAGATTTAGGGGTCTACCTGAACAAAAACCGGATTCACATGTGCGGCGTCAGTATTGATTATCGGATTTCTAAAGACAGTTCTTTTCATGTGAAACAAACATTTCTGGCCAGCGGGAAGAGTTACAATGAAGCATTGGAAAGGGCCAAGCACATGAATCATGAAATAGTGGTGGATAGCGGTCGTCTGGTGGTTCCAGCTTATTTTAATTTTCCGAAAGAAGACCGATTCCGGGAGCAGGATGTACGCCTGATCATTGAAATTCCAAAAAACAGGTGGGTTCGCATTGGGAACGACCGTTTGGGAGCAGACTGGGAAGAACCGGAGTGGTACCGCAGAACGTACCTAAGACGGAACGGAGAGTTTAGACATTGGGATTAATTCTTCGGACTCAGGCAACTTTTTCGATTTGAAAGGGTATTTAGAGAAACAAATACCTAATTAAGATGAAAAAGCAACTAATGAGTTGGGCCCTGTTGGGAATGGTTTTCCTGACGGCCTGTCAAAAAGAAGATGTCGACCCGAATTCGGGGAACAATACGAACAACAATCCTGTTCCAAGTGCTACAGCATTGAATCAATTGTTTGATCAACAGCGCGCAGCAATGAAACAAAGCTTTACAATAGACGCTGCTCAAGGAGGTACGGTTGTAGGTATGCAGGGAACTAAGTTTAGAATTCCGCCGAGCACTTTCGTAGATCAGGCCGGGAATGTGGTCACGGGAAATGTGTCCATTAAGATCATTGAGATTTATGACCGGGGAAGCATGGTATTGGCTAATATGCCGACTATGGGAAAGAATTCCCAGGGAGAGAATGCCTTATTGATCTCAGGAGGAGAGTATTACTTTGAAGCGACGCAAAATGGTTCCAAATTGAGCGTGAATCAATCGATTGATGTTTGGATGCCTACAGATAACCCTTCTCAGGAAATGGATTTGTTCGTGGCGACCACAAATGATCAGGGCAATTCAGTTTGGGACTCAGCACCAATCGACTCTTCCAACGTTGTGGTTACGGAAGACTCTACCGGGATGTATTATTACTCTCAGTATGATGGAATCTACCAGGGGGTGGAATACAACTGGATCAATTGTGATTATTTCTACGGAAACAGCGACCCCAAAATGGATTTAAAAGTCAAATTGCCAGCTGGAAGTACCGGGGAGAATTCAAAGCTATTTATAGTGATCGAAGGCTTGAACGCTATAGGAGAACTTTATGATTGGGACCAGGATGGAATCTTTGAATTCAATAATATTCCCATCGGTCTAAAGGTTCATCTCATTGCCCTGAATGTCGTTGATGATGTACTTTACCATAAGTTACTCAGCATCACAACGACCGAAGGAGAGTTGGTAACTATAGAAGAGATGGAAATTATGACACAGCAGGAATTACTTAATCTGATCAATAACTTACCTTAGACTTAGCTAAACCCACTATTTCAAACCCGGATGTATTCCGGGTTTTTTGTTTTTGGAGCAATGGAACATTGCTTCCGATTCGTTGATAATAGCGAGTTATATAAACATAATGAACATTGGAAGTTGGCCGGGGTTCCGGATAGGTGCAGATCGTCATCAAGTATTGATCACCGATCATCTTAAGCTCTTTGGAGATCATAGCTGACAAGGGAAGCATGAATTGATCAGAATTCGTAATGATATCGTTTAACTGGGCCTCCGAGTGAACCTCAAAAGTTCTTCCTTCGTAATAGTAAGATGACCCGCCATAGGTGCCTTTTATTTTTGCCCATTTTAATTCATACTCATTCATACTGACAAGTGAATCCGGGACACTAACGACCATTTCTTTTTGAGGCTTGTTTTCCAATTCGTTCAGGAAAGAGGGGAATTCATTTGCTTGGGAAAATCCCAGGGAAAAATGAAAGACTAAAATGAGGAAAACCAGATTCTTTGCCAATGAAGATATACTCATAAAAGCTTGTACACCTATGAGTACATCAGGTTCATTTCGATATAACCATAGAAGTCAGTTTATCCGACCACATCAATAGTCAGCGCATCATCCGTTTTGGTGACCTTTGTAAGACCATGTTTTGAAAGCCCTTTAATGGACTTATCCCATTGTTTATTGGAGAGCCCGCTGCGTTCTTTGAGGGCATTGAGGTCCATTGATTTTTCCTTGGAAAGGATGTCAAAAACGATTTTCTCATTTTCGGTCAACTCCGGTCCCTTTTTTTCAAAGACCTCGGGTTTCATTTGTGGGAAGAACAGTACTTCCTGAATGGAAGAGTTATCCGTTAGAAGCATCACCAGGCGGTCGATTCCGATTCCCATTCCGGAAGTTGGCGGCATTCCATATTCCAGGGCCCGCAGGAAATCCTGATCAATAAACATGGCTTCATCGTCCCCTTTTTCGGAAAGCCGTAACTGTTCTTCAAAACGTTCTCGCTGATCAATCGGATCATTGAGTTCGGAGTAGGCGTTGGCCACTTCTTTCCCATTGATCATCAATTCAAAACGCTCGGTCAAATCGGGATTTTCGCGGTGTTCCTTACACAAAGGAGACATTTCTTTCGGATAATCCGTGATAAAAGTAGGTTGGATGTAATTTCCCTCACATTTTTCACCGAAAATCTCGTCAATCAGTTTTCCTTTCCCCATCGAAGGATCGGTAGGAATTCCTAATTGCTCACAGGCGGCACGAAGTTCGTCCTCTGTTTTTCCCTGAATATCGAAACCGGTATGCTCCAGAATCGCATCGCGCATGGTGACGCGCTGGAACGGGGCTTTGAGGGAAATCGCTTTTCCACCGACGGAGATCTCGCTTGTTCCACAAACGTCCTGGGCAACCTGCTCAATCATTTGTTCGGTGAATTCCATCATCCAGTTGTAGTCCTTGTAGGCCACATAGATTTCCATGACCGTGAATTCTGGATTGTGGGTTCGGTCCATTCCTTCGTTGCGGAAATCTTTGGCAAATTCATACACTCCGTCAAAACCTCCAACGATCAGTCTTTTTAAATACAATTCGTTCGCAATACGCAGGTAAAGCGGAATATTGAGGGCGTTGTGGTGAGTGACAAAAGGACGGGCAGCGGCCCCTCCAGGAATAGGTTGTAAAATAGGGGTTTCCACTTCGAGGTAGCCTCGTTCATTGAAAAAATTTCGCATGGAGTTCATCGCCTTGCTTCGCATGATGAAGGTCTCCTTCACCTGTGGGTTCACCACCAAATCCACGTAGCGTTGACGATAACGCAATTCAGGATCAGTAAAAGCATCATACACTTTTCCTTCCGCATCTGTTTTAGGAAGAGGAAGTGGTTTCAGTGATTTGGCCAATAGGTGAAAATGGTCCACATGCACAGAAATTTCACCCACCTGAGTTTTGAACAAGCGTCCTTCTATCCCAATAAAATCACCCAGGTCGAGCAATTTTTTGAATACTTCATTGTAAAGTGTTTTGTCTTCTCCCGGACACAGTTCGTCCCGGTTGAAATAGCACTGAATCCGTCCAGTACTGTCCTGAAGCTCAGCGAAAGAAGCCTTTCCCATGATTCGCTGGCTCATCATTCGGCCTGCAAGGATCACCTGCTTCCCGTCCTCAAAATCGGATTTTAATTCATTGGCGTACGAATTGACAGGGAAAAGCTCGGCCGGGTAGGCATTGATTCCCAAATCTCTCAGTTTCTGTAATGAATCGCGACGTTGTTGTTCCTGACCGGAAAGCTCACTGATACTCATGGTGCTGAAATTCAAATTAAGTTGCAAAGATACAATCTAATCGCTAATTAGGGAGACGGGATGAGCTAAAAATAGTATGCTTCAAGGCTTTACAGAGGAGCCTGAATCAAATAATGAAACTGAAAAATTAGTACCTTTGCCCACTGACGATGTCCACAAAACGCAAAATAGCAGTTATCGGAGGAGGAAGCTGGGCTACGGCACTGGTGAAAATATTGTGCAATAATGTCAACTCAGTGAACTGGTGGATGCGAAGCGAGGAATCAGTAGCACATATTCTGAAATTCAGACATAATCCAAAGTATCTGCAATCGGTTGAATTCGATCTCAATAAAATCAATGTTTCGACGGATTTGAAAGAAATTATTGAACCGGCGGATATCGTCATTCTGGCCACTCCGTCCGCATTTTTGTGTGAGATGTTTGAGAAGTTTCCAGTAGAGATGCTGGAGAATAAAGTGGTTTATTCAGCGATTAAAGGAATCATTCCGGAGTACAATGCTATTCCAGCACGCTTTATTCATAAAACTTTTGGAACACCTTATGATTCGATTGGAATCATTTGTGGACCATGTCACGCGGAAGAAGTGGCTTTGGAGCGCCTATCTTATTTGACAATAGCCTGTCAGGATGAGGAAGTTGCTGAGGAAATGGCGGAACTGTTAAGTTGTCGCTACATCAAAACGACAGTTTCTGATGACCTGTTCGGAACAGAGCTTTCGGCAGTTTTAAAGAATGTCTATTCCATTGCTTCCGGGATTTGTGCCGGATTGGGTTATGGAGATAACTTTCAGTCGGTATTGATTGCCAATGCGATCCAGGAGATTGAAAACTTCATTGATGAGGTCAGTCCAATCCACCGGGATGTGAAGTCGAGTGCCTACCTGGGGGATCTTTTGGTAACGGCCTATTCCAAGTTTTCACGCAATCGGACTTTTGGATTTATGATCGGGAAAGGTTATTCTGTGAAAACGGCGCAATTGGAAATGGACATGATCGCAGAGGGGTACTATGCCGTGAAATCGGTGATGGAGATCAATAAGAAATTCCAGGTAGATATTCCGATTGTTGAAGCAGTGTACAATGTGTTGTACGAGCGAATCTCACCGAATATTGAGATGCGGATTCTGATTGATAAATTAAGTTAGTCTCAAGATCAATTGCCAAAAAAAGACCTTCCGTTTCCGAAAGGCCTTCAATCAAATTAACATAGCTGCATTTTACAATGCCTTTTGAACAATTTCATCGACTACTGCCGGATCAAGTAGGGTAGAAGTATCTCCCAAACTGGAAACATCTCCTTCGGCTACTTTCCGTAGAATGCGTCGCATAATCTTTCCGGAACGGGTTTTAGGTAGTCCTGACACAAATTGTATCTTTTCTGGCAAGGCAATCTTTCCAATTTGTTTGGCCACCACCTCTTTGATCTCAATTCGTGCTTTTTCCTCTTCGGGGATTTCGTCATCACAAACCACAAAGGCATAAATGGACTGTCCCTTGATTGGATGGGGATAACCGACTACGGCAGATTCCACCACTTGTTCGTGTTCATTGATGGCGTTTTCAATTTCAGCAGTTCCGAAGCGGTGTCCGGACACGTTGATTACATCATCGATACGACCTATAATTCGGAACATGCCGTCAGCATCTCGCTTAGCTCCGTCACCGGTAAAATAATATCCTTTATAATGAGAGAAATAGGTGACGCGACAACGCTCATGATCTCCATATGTGGTCCTCAAAATAGACGGCCATGGAGCTTTGATACAGAGGTAACCTTCTACATCGGCCTCTTCAATTTCCGTTCCATCCTGGTTCAGTAATACAGGTTGAATTCCCGGAAGTGGGTAGCCGGCATACGTAGGTTTCTGAGGAGAGAAATTGCCGAGTCCTGAAATCATGATTCCTCCGGTCTCTGTTTGCCACCAGTTGTCAACAACCGCGCACTGTCCCCGACCCACTTTATCGTGATACCAGTGCCAGGCTTCTGCGTTGATTGGTTCACCGACACTCCCAATGACTTTCAGCGAAGATAAATCATGTTTTTCGACATGTTCATCGCCTGCTCCCATGAGCGAACGGATGGCCGTTGGGGCCGTCAGGAATTGATTCACTTTGTATTTCGCCACAATTTCCCAAAAACGCCCAGCGTCAGGGTAGGTGGGAATTCCTTCAAACATGATGCTGGTAGCACCACTCAATAGTGGACCATAGAGGATGTATGAGTGTCCGGTAATCCAGCCGATATCGGCCGTACACCAGTAAATATCTTCAGGTTGATACTGATAAACGTTTTGAAAAGAGTAGGCAGTATAGACCATGTATCCAGCACAGGAATGTACCACCCCTTTAGGTTTTCCGGTAGAGCCAGAAGTATAGAGAATAAATAACATATCCTCGGCATCCATTGATGTAGCGGGACAGGGACCGGCCTGGTTGCGAATGGCATCATTCCACCAGATATCTCTTTTCTCCTGCATGTCAATATTCCAATTCAGACAGGAAAATACGATGACACGTTCCACGGAAGAACAATTTTCAAGGGCTTCATCGACGACACTTTTCAAAGGAACTTCTTTAACTCCCCTACGAAGTCCATCGGAGGTGATCACCATTTTGGCTTCTGCATCTTGAATTCTGTCTGCCAGCGCTGAGGCCGAAAAACCGGCAAAAACGACCGAGTGAATAGCTCCGATTCGGGCACAGGCCAAAACGGCGATGGCCAATTGTGGAATCATTGGCAGGTAGAGACAAACCCGATCCCCTTTCTGGACTCCCTGGCTCTTTAGTGCATTGGCAAATTCACAAACGGCATCATAAAGTTCCTGGTAAGTATATGTTTTTGGACTGTGTCCGGGTTCATTAGGCTCCCAGATAATTGCTTTTTTGTCTCCCAAGGTGTTCAGGTGACGGTCTAACATGTTCTCCGTGATATTGAGACGGGCTCCTTTAAACCATTCTACTTTGGGCTCATCAAAATTCCAGTCCAGCACCTGGTCCCATTTTTTATGCCAGTTAAAATTCTCAGCAATTCCTCCCCAGAATTCTTCCGGGTTATTGATGCTTTCCTGATATTGTTGTCGATAATCTTCAAAAGAATTGATCTGGATTTTCTTCATTTGTTTGAACGTTTGGAAAGCTAATAATACGAAATAAATCAAAGAAAAAAAACCCGGTTACAAGCTTTGTAACCGGGTTTTTAATACTAAACCGTATTAGAGAATTATGCTTCTGCAGCAGCTTCTTCTTTAGCTTCTCCTTCTGCACTTTCTCCTTCACCATCTTCGTCTTCTTCATCGGAAGTAAGGGAGGCACCACGAGCCATACGTACGGCTACAACAACGGCACTGTCCGCATCCATAAATTCAACCCCGTCAACGCTCAAATCACGTACACGGATGGAGTCTCCGATTCTCAATTTCGAAATGTCTACCGTAATTACTTCCGGAAGTGCGTCTGGCAAACCAACAACTTTCAGTCTTCTGAAAGTTTGTGAAAGTTTACCACCATTCATGATACCTGGGGATCTTCCTACAATTTGAACTGGCAGACCAACTTTTACTGCTTTCTTCGGATCCAATTCAAAGAAATCGACGTGGCGAATGGTATCGCGCACCGGGTCTTGTTGAAGGTCCTGAATAATTGCTTTTACTTGCTGACCATCGATGTCCAGTTCAATCTGATAGACGTGAGGAGTGATCACCAACTTCTCCATATCCGTGTCAAGAACGGAAAAGTGTGTTTGTTTCCCCTGTCCATACAGAACACATGGAATACGACCAGCAGCTCTCAATGCTTTCGCATCTTTTTTCCCTACGTTCGCTCTTGGCGAACCGCTCAATTTAGCTACTTTCATTTGTGTTTGTATTAAGGATTATAAATTTACGAGATGACAAAGTGTGAACTAATCGATTCATTGTTCACTAATTTTCGGATTACGTCTGAGAAAAGATCTCCTGTCGAAAGAACCCGAATCTTAGAACTGGTTTTTTTAAGCGGAATAGTATCCGTGACCACCAGTTCAGTTAATTTTGAGTTTTCAATACGTTCATAGGCCGGTCCTGAAAGTACTGCATGCGTACAAAAGGCCCGAACACTTTTAGCTCCTTTTTCCATGAACATGTCGCAGGCAGTAGTCAGTGTTCCGGCGGTGTCACACATGTCGTCCATCAGGATGACATCTTTTCCTTCCACATCTCCGATGACAGTCATTTCCGCGACTTCATTAGCTTGTTTTCGTTGTTTATGGCAGATCGCCAGACCAACATTCAATTTCTTGGCATAGGAGTTAGCCCGTTTCGTCCCTCCGGCATCTGGTGCGGCCATCACGATATTTTCGCGATCCAACTTGGCAATTTCCGGGAAGAAAATGGTCGAACCATAGAGGTGGTCAACTGGGATTTCAAAGAACCCCTGAATCTGATCTGCGTGTAAATCCATGGTGATCAAACGATGGATTCCAGCGGCCTCCAGCATGTTGGCAACCAGGCGTGCACCAATGGCGACCCGGGGCTTATCCTTTCGATCCTGGCGGGCAAAACCGAAATAAGGAATGACGGCAACAATTTTTCGGGCCGAAGCTCTTTTTGCTGCATCAACCATCAACAGCAATTCCATCAGGTTGTCTGTTGGTGGCATGGTAGACTGGATGATAAATACATCCTGACCACGTACGGTTTCTTCAAACGAAGGTTGAAATTCACCGTCGCTGAATTCCTGTACTAGAACGTCTCCCAGTCTGGTACCGTAGGCATCCGCTATGTTTTTAGCGATTTCTTTTGAAGCCCTACCGGCAAAAATTTTGATTCCCTGTGCCATTCCCCTTAAAATGCGCTGCAAAGTTACATATTTCTTGTCGGAACAACAAGTTGTTTTTTTTTGAGGTCATCTTGTATGGAAGGCCTTGATTTTGTATTACTTAAATCGCCTTACCTTATTCATCATAAGGACAGATTCATTTCATACAAATCAAAGCCCGGTGCCCAGAAGTCCTTTTGCTTTCTGAGCAGCTGAAAACCGTGTTTTTCGTAGAATTTCCATGCCATCTGGCTTGTGCGGACTTTCACAGTTTTCAAAGAGGGGTTCTCATGACAAAGCTGAAGTCGTTTTTGGAGGAGCATACTTCCTAGTCGCTGGCCGTGATAGTCCGGGTGAATAAAATCCCAGGCAATTCTTCCTTCATGTTGTTCATGAATGAGGTGTAGGCCACCGGCCCCGATAATTTCTCCTTGATTTTCAAGGAGAAAATAGTGTTCTTTCTCGTGAAGCAGGTAATGTTTTAAATCCACTTCCTCTTCCGCCGCAAAAAATGTTGGAACCTGAAGCCGGAAGAGTCCGAGAACCTGATCCAGGTCGTCAGATTGATACGAACGAATGGAAACCTCCTTCGTCAAAACGGCATATAATTTATCCTCTGATTGCTTTGATTCCCGGTAGCTCCTTTCCTTCCAGGTATTCCAGCATGGCTCCACCTCCGGTTGAAACATAACTGACGCGGTCAGCCAGTCCAAACTTGTTGATGGCGGCTACGGAATCACCTCCTCCGATCAGTGAGAAAGCCCCTTTTTCGGTCGCTTCAACAATCGCGTAGGCAACATCTTTGGTTCCTTGTTGGAAGTTTTCCATTTCAAAAACACCCATTGGACCGTTCCAAAGGATCATTTTTGAGTTTAACAGGATTTCCTTGCAGGCTTCACTTGTTTTTGAACCGGTGTCCAGTCCCATCCAACCGTCTGGTACTTCATTGATGGCGACCTCCTGACGTTGAGCATCGTTGTCGAACTGGTCAGCCACAATCGCATCAACTGGAATATATAAGTTTACTCCTTTTTGAGTTGCCTGATCCATGATCTTACGGGCAGTGTCCAAGTAGTCATCTTCGACCAATGAATTTCCGACTTTTCCTCCCTGTGCCTTGACAAAGGTAAAGGCCATTCCACCTCCAACGATCAGGTTGTCCACTTTACCAATCAGTCGCTCAATAATCGTGATTTTGGATGAAACTTTTGCTCCACCTACAATGGCTGTCAGTGGCTTGTCATTGCTATTTAGTACTTTGTCCACGCTCTTAATTTCCCCTTCTAGCAGAAAGCCGAACATTTTATCCTGGGGAAAATTGTCTGCAATGATTGCCGTACTTGCGTGTGCCCGGTGAGCTGTTCCAAAGGCATCATTGACGTAAACATCTCCATGACGAGCCAATTTGGAAGCAAAATCAGCGTCTCCTTTGGTTTCTTCCTTGTAAAAACGTAGATTTTCCAGGATCAGGACTTCTCCCGGTTTTAATCCGGAACTGGCTTCAAATGATTTTTCTGAAATGCAGTCATTGACAAATTGGACATCAAACCCTAACAAGTTGGAACAATGTGCTACCAAATGCCTCAAAGAGAACTTGTCTTCCGGTCCTTCTTTCGGTCTTCCGAGGTGGGACATCAACACCACGCTTCCTCCGTTGGAAAGGATGTGTTTGATTGTTGGCAGAGCCGCCCGGATTCTTGTGTCATCGGTAATCTCCAGGGTTTCTTTGTCCAGGGGAACATTGAAATCTACCCGGATCAGGGCACGTTTGTTCTGAAAGTTATAAGAATGAATGTCAGCCATGTCTTTTTTTTGTGGCAAAAGTAGGAAATCCCTTGAAAAAGGAGCGTGAAATCAGCGTTTTTTTTGGTCCAGTTCAGCTGATCGGAGCAGGAGTTCCCGGATTTGTTCGAAGGGAATTTCTTCCGGCTTTAAAAGATCCAGATAGGCAACCGATTTTCGCTTCTCCAAGGATAATATTTCCTCTTTCGGATCGAGCAGGTGTCCATAATTGAAGCCCATTCGGACGCCTTCATAACTTCTTTTGCTTCCCCAGAGGACCGCACCCGGCCAAATAAAACAGATGGTTTTTTGCTGTCTGAAGAAGGGAACATTGAAGGAAAGTTTTTCCTTGATTTCGGGCAGTGTTTCGTACACCAAATCGCGCAAGAGGTGTGTCACCAATCGCTCTTCGTCAGGCAGAAATTCAAAGAACTCCGTCAGTGAATTAAAATGAACACTTTGCATGGCTTTTCCCATCGAGACGAAAATACGTAATTTTAGAACATGGTTCCGGAGAAGCAGATTTTCACTTTGAAACAAGTAGCTCAGTCGATTCAGAAGACGATTGCAGAACGCTATGCCCGGAATTATTGGATTCAAGCAGAAGTGCACAAATTGAACCAAAGTTCGAAGGGGCATTGTTATCCGGAGCTTGTGTACAAGGAAGAAGGGCAGATTGTGGCCGAGATGCGAGGCATTATTTGGGCAAGCGCTTTTCAACGAATCAACAAACGTTTTATGGAGCTTGTTCGGGAACCGATCCGTGATGGATTGAGTTTGTTATTGCAGGCCCGAATTAACTATCATCCGATCTATGGGATGAGTCTCGAGATTGTGGACATTGACCCTAGTTTTTCATTGGGAGAGTTGCAGAAAGAACGGGATGAAAGCTTGAAACGATTGAAAAGGGAGAATCTGTTGAATCGGAATCAGTTGCTTGATTTTCCACTCCTTCCCCAAAGACTGGCAATTATTTCAGTGGGGTCCAGTAAAGGGCTTTCCGATTTTTTCTCGGTGATCGAAGAGAACCCATGGGGATACCACTTTTTCACGATGCTGTTTGAAGCGAAGATGGATGGGGAAGGTGCAGCGGTGTCAATTCGTCATCAACTGGAGAGAATTGCCCGAGTGAAGGAGCATTTTGACGTGGTGTGCATTATTCGTGGTGGTGGTGGAGAGATAGGTCTGTCTTGCTATAATAATTATGAACTCTCCAGAGACATTGCCTGTTTCCCTTTACCAGTGTTGACAGGAATTGGGCATTCGACCAATTTGACGGTGGCCGAGATGATTGCTTTTCAAAACACCATTACCCCAACGCGCTTGGCCGAATTTCTATTGCAGTGTTTTCATGAGTTTAGTCAACCCCTGGAACGTGCCGTAGAACTTATTCGGCGTGAATCTCAGGCGATTTTAGAAAACAGTCGAAAAGAACTACGTAATGAATTACGTTTAACTGTTTCTGTCAGCAAAACCTTTCTTTCGGAACAATTTTCTGAGTGGAAAAGGATATCCATGAACTTCAATCAGCAGGTGAAACTGTTCGGGCGGGAAGAACGCTTTGCGTTAAAAGAGGTGGTTGGAAAGTTGGAGCAGGGAGCTGAGCTTTGGCGCAGGTTGAAACTGCGTGATCTTTCCGAAATTCAGGATTCCATCCGAAGGAGGAGTAGGGAGCAGTTGGCGGTACGAAAAACCCACTTATTGGAAAAGCAAGGGGGATTGAGACGGGGAGCAGAATTACATTTTCAGCGATCGGACGAACTGTTAAAGAGTTATGGACAAAGCCTACGCCTGCTCGATCCAATGGAGGTTTTGAAAAGAGGATATTCATTAACTTTGAAGCAGGGAAAATTGATCACGGCCCAAAATCCAGTCGCTCCCGGTGATGAAGTAGAGATCAAACAATTTGATCAGTCCATTTGGAGCGAAGTTAAACGCATTGAAAAAGATGAGTAAGAAAGTAATAAGTTATACGGATGCTTTTGAGGAGCTTCAGCAAATTGTGCAGGAGATCGAAGATGGGGAAATCACGGTGGATGAACTAGCCGTGAAAGTCAAACGCGCTGCCCAGCTTCTGAAAATTTGTCGTGAAAAGCTGAACAGCACGGAAGAAGACGTGAAGCAGATTCTGGATGAACTGGAAAAGGATTAAAGCCGAACGAAACGTTTATTTCCGTAGCCTTCCAGGTGCATTACATAAATCCCTTTTGGATAATTAGTTAGTTCAATGGGCTGCTTTTCTAAGGTGGATTGATCCAACATTTGTCCCTGCATGTTATAAATCTGATAGGAAACGGGGTTAGAATCCAGACGATCGACAATCAGTAAATCTCCTTTCGGAAGCAATTGAAACATTTTTTGATTTTCCAATTCTTCCAGCGAAGCAATTCCGCCGCTGACATGGATGGTGAAATCATTGTAAGAACCGTACTGGTAGGTGCCGCATCCACCACTTCCGTTCTCCCCTGGAGTAAAGCCATCAGAGCCCCAGGAGGTAATCACCCTCAGGATATAGGTCCCATTTAATGTGGTAGGGGGGATCTGAATACTGAATTGATGCAGGACGGTTTCTTGCCCTCCATTTCCTGTGTGGTATAGGTTTTCGCTATCGTCATACTGATCATCCCGGTTAAAATCGACCCATACGGAAACACCGCACCAGTTTCCGTTCTGCACTTCCATTTGGATATCTGTGCCCGCCGTTAAATTTCCTTCCATGAAAGTGAAATCGCTTTGCGAACAGTCGCTTCCGTCAAATGTCCAGTCAATATCTCCGACGGCCAAAAAGTCTGCATGCCAACTGGAACAACCGTTGATAAAGAAAGGAACGCATAAGCCCTGGGCCTGGACCATCCATGGTCCGATGCATAGGGTCAGGATCAAGATAAAGTTTTTCATAAGCCTTTGTTTTACTTGCCAAAAGGTAGTAAAAAGGGCTTATATTTCAAAGTTCCTTATTCCGAGGGGCGTAGATCCCGGATTTGGATTTGGAGACTTTCCTGACCATTCCAGGAATTAATGCTCAATGAATATAGAACATCCAGTGCTTCTTTTCCTAGGGCCAGATCGAGTTTTTCAGGCATGAAAAAACCAATTGCCTGCATTTCTATCCCGCTTTCGGGCTGACGAAGTTTCATTTTTAGATGCTGATCTTTTAAGAGTTTAACATCCTCTGCGAAAACTTTTCGGGCGATGAATGCCGGACGCAAGTTTTCGGGTCCATGCGGCTCCAATTGTCTCAAAATTCGTTTGAATTTGGGGATGTGATAGACATTTTCGCCAGGTTGAAAGATTTGATCAAAGTTGAGTTCCAGATCGGCTCGCTCAATTGGTTCGGAATCCTCCGCTTTGAGTTGGCGCTGGACTTCCTGGTCAAAAAGTGTTTTGAAATGTTCGAGTTGATCTTCTTCCAGACTAAGACCTGCAGCAAATTCGTGCCCCCCGAATTGTTCCAGGGAAGAGGAACATGCTTCCAACAATTCATACAGGTGTAGGCCATAAATCCCCCTGGCGGAACCGGTCAGTTTGCCATTTGATTTGCACAGGACAATGGTTGGGCGGTAGTGCTGTTCGATCAACCTGGAAGCAACGATTCCAATGACTCCCTTTTGCCAATCTTTCTGATAAACAATCGTACTATAGCGATGATGAAAATGATCATCCTCAGAAATTTGTTGCATAGCTTCTTCAAAGGTCTGTTGATCCAGGGCCCTTCTTTCTTCGTTGAATTGTTCCAACTCCCGGGCCAGTTCTGAGACAATGCTCTCATCTTCGGAAGTCATCAATTTGACTGCCTTGGTAGCATGATCCATGCGCCCGGCGGCATTGATCCGTGGTGAGATTCGAAAAACGAGGTCTTCACTGTTCAGGGGGTAGTTTGTTTTTCCCCCTTTCAATAACTCCCGAACATAGGATTTACGTCCGGTGTTGATCAACTGAAGTCCCAGGGCACAGTAGATTCTATTTTCATCGGTCATCGGAACCAGGTCTCCTGCAATACTGATGGCCAATAGGTCCAGGTGTTCGTAAAGCTCGTGTAATGGTAAGTCCTGTTCTTCAAAGAAAGCATGTAGCAATTTGAAAGCGACACCACATCCAGAGAGTCCCTGGTAGGGGTAATTACAGTCCTTTTGTTTTGGATCCAGAATGATTGCATCGGGAATTTCGTTTCCGGCTACGTGGTGATCGCAGACGATGACATCGATACCGGAGTTTTTTGCTTCAGCGATTCGATCGCAGGCTTTGATCCCGCAATCCAGGGTGATGATGAGGTCACTTTTGTTTTTTCTGGCATATTCTATTCCCTGTACACTCAATCCATAGCCTTCCGCATAACGGTCCGGGATATAGTAATCAATGGAAGGCAGGTAGTTTTTCAGGACACGCAGCATGAGTGCGACCGAACAGGTCCCGTCCACATCATAATCTCCGTAAAGTAATACGTTCTGCTGCTCTTCAATGGCCTGCCTCAAACGTTCCACAGCCAGGTCCATGTTTTTGAAGAGTTGGGCGGGATGTTGATTTTCAAGTTTCGGACGGAAAAATTGTTCTGCTTTTTGAAAGGAATCGACTCCTCGTTGGATGAGAAGTTCGGCCAGGTCGGAACTGAGGTTTAGTGCATGTGCCAGGCCCGCTTTTTTTTCTGCGTCGTTTTTTTCGTGTAAAAGCCAGCGTTTTTTCATAGGTCAAAATTAGGTTAAATAGCATGTCGCGTATAATATAAGTTAAGCAAAAAATGGATTTCCCAGAACTTTTAAACGGAATTCACGTAAAATTGTACTGTTGGACACAAGAAAAAGAGAGAATATGAAATGGTATTTGGTTTATTTGTTCACTTGTTGTGTCTTTTTGCTACAGGCGCAAATCTCTTATGAGTTCAGGGCACCACTTCCTCCGGGAGGAGAAGAGGTAAAAACCGTGTCCGCAAGTTTGTTAGGCAGCTATCGAAATCCTGAAACGGGAACATCGATGGAATTTACAGAAGCAGGAATTGCGATGGTGGTGGTGATCCATTCATACATTACCAAGGAGCAAGTACGGGAGAGTTCTCAGTATGAGGTGCGCAATAATTACCTTTTTGGTGTGGTGGAAGGGGATTCAGTCCCTTGTATTCTGGAAGATGAAAAGTACTATTTTGGAATCCGGCAGCACAAATTTTTGAATGTGGGAAAGGGAAATGCGGTGCTGATGAAACTGGATCGAAGCACATACCTGTTGAACTTTAAAGATGGAGAGGCTTATACCCCGAGCTTGTTGAGTTTCAAAAACAAACAAATGTCGCTGAGCCATTTTGACTATGATTCTGATACGAAAATGTTTGAAGGCGTTGTTATGAGGGAGATCAAAAAAGGAATTGATTTTGATACGCATATTCTTGACCCATCGCAAAAAGAATGGAAGAAACTTTCCGGGGAATCCTTGTATGACAAGGCACGAATCTTTCAAAAGCAGGACTAATATGTTGAGCGCCAGACAGGCTGGAGGACTTCGTGTATTGGTTGATTTTACGGCGATTGGAGCGTTTTTTCTTGCTTCCAACCTCAATCATCGGGTTGATCCGGGAGACTTTATTTTTCTTTTTGTATTCGAAAACCTGATCTTCTTTTTAGTGTTTTTTCTTTTTTACCTCACTTTTGGAGCCGGCTACAATTATGTTCTAAACTATCGAAAAAAGGGCTGGAAAAAGTTCCTGAAAGATTACTTTAATTCCCTGCTTGGGGTACTTGTTTTGGGATTGGGAGGCTATGTGTTGGTCATTCTGATGAATCAGATCACGGTAGAGTTGTTGGTCGCTTATTTACAGGACAATCACTTTCAGTTTCAGTCCATCGAAATTTTGTCTGCCGGGGGAGTCTTTTTGGAAGACGAAGTGGTTGCTGGAATGCAGAGATTGTTCGGTCGATCCTATCAAAGCTTCTTTTGGATCATGGGAATCAATGCTTTTATTTCCATGCTTCTTTTTACCCTGGCGCATCCCGAATTTGGGAAAAGTCAAAAGGCAGTGATGGATAATGCCCGGGATCTTTTCATCAAGGTGTTGCTTTCACCAGCTTTGATGCTGATTTGTTGTATGTTGATCCCGTTATTAGCTCTTATTTTCGGAGCGCAACTTTGGTTGCTGATCCTGATCCTCGGATTGTTTCGCCTGCTTTATTTATGGGCCTCGAAGAAGTTATCAGCTTACTAAGAAGGAAATCGATCAGACTTTGGAATTCCCAGGCAGTTTGTACTGGATCGTCAGTGCAATCAATTTAGCCCGTTCTTTGGCCATATTAGCTTTTTCTCCTGAAAAATGTTCATCAACGGTTTCTCCAAAGAGTTGTAGCCAGGTATCGAAATGTTCTTGTTCAATGGGCATGTGCAGGTGCTTTGCAATCACATTGGTGGTATAATTTGCCTCGTCCAGCAGAACGAAAGCCCAGAAATGCTCCATTTTCGGCATGTGTTTTTCAAAGTCCAGTTTTTGGAAAAAGGGAGCGAGGGACTCATTCTTTAATACTTTCCCGTAAAAATCGTTGACTAACAGGGAAATGTCTTCCTTGGTGCTAATATCTTTCATGACGAATAAGGTTGTTACAAATGTACGATTAATATAAGCTTAGAGAAACCATACAAAGGGGATGTGATTTATTCATGATACTCTTTTTCCTCCAATCGTTTCGAAATGTTCCGTATCGATTGAATATTTCCAAGTAATGGAATTACGGTGTTAGAAGAAGAGATTTAGTATCCTGTGCCACCTGATCGACAATTAGTGTAACAGTGTATGTTCCTCGTTCCATGCCAGTCATATCCAATTCATAGCTCCTATCATTAGTATTCAATCTGATTTCTTTGAAGTGGGCTCCAGACTGATCAACTACGAACAGCTTCGCTTCGTTGCCTTTCACAAGCATGTAATCCACTTTGACGTGATTCTCGGATGGGTTTGGTGATAATCGAGTTATTTTATTTGGTTTTTCAACTATCGGACCCTCATGCGGCGACTTAATATGATCTGTGCCTTTTTTGTCATAATTCAACTGGAAGTGAACACCTCCAAGAATTTGATGATCAGTACTCATATACTGTCTGAAATGAAACATCATGTTTTCTATTTTCGATACGTTCGTATTAGTGACTTCATAACCAAAATAAACTGGTATCCTTATTCTTGGATTGAATCTTATTCGTTCAAGGTTGAGTGATCCATTCGTTAGAATAATTTCCCTATCCTGAATAATTCTTACATCTGCGCTTTTTTCAAGGTAGGGCTTCAAGAGATCCCATCCTTGCCAATCAAAAATCAATTTTACCTGAACGTCACTGGAAGCAATACCACCATCTCGCTCTGCATCAATACCAAAATCAAAGTCAAATTCATGGACTTTTCCGGTTGGATTGCCTAAATAAATATGATTTCCATGTGGATAGTAGATTCGTTGAATGTCACCCGGTGGTGCGAGACCTGGTATAATGTCAACAACTGTGACATTTCTCATAGCGATGTTGTTGTTGAGGAAGACATCGTCATCCAATCTATCGGGATATATTGTAATCGGATCAGATGGAGAGTTTTCAATTCGTGCCAGCAAACAATTTCCCCAGCTACTTTGTCCTGATTCAACCATAATATTCCATGCAAATTCCAGGACTATTTCTTCCCCGGGAGCTAGAGTTGGGATGGTAAGTTCTCCTATCAAATTGCCTAAAGTGGGCATTGTTCCATCCCAGTTTTCAGGCCAGGATGACCAACTTGACGCCTTGCTCCAGTAAAGCTTTAATTTTTCTGATCCATCTGAACTTGCACAACTTTTATTTCGAACCCTGACATAAACCCAAACCGGTGCGTTAGAACTGTATTCTGGATCCTGATGAGTCTGGTTGTTCTGTCCATCCTGCTGATTTCGAACCCATATGTCCGGGCTCTCATCCCGATCTGCCTGCCAGTCATAGGGAAAATCTTCTCGTCCGATATCTTCCGGCCTGTCTTTGATGTACAAATCTGGAACAGTTGAATTTTCAATGACAGATTGGAGTATAGTTGAATTATCCAAATGCTCTTTCATCCGGTCACCTTGTCCGCTAGTAAAAGAATTATAACATTGGATTGGGAGGTAATCCATGATATTTCCATCTAGAGGACTGTAGTGATCCCCATTGACATCGATGTCATTATTGGCTCCGGATGGTCTGCAATTGTTAGGGAAAATCCTATTGCAGCTTGTTTCATCAACATTAAATCTTGTAGGGTCGGCGGGAGTATCACATACAAAATCTCCACATGAGCTACAATTGGTGCCATTCACCAATTCCTGGCACGGATTCGGATCAATGGCATCAGGATTTTCGCAAAGAATGAAACCATGAAAGGTGTGAAAAAGTCCGAGACAGTGTCCCATTTCATGTGATATAATATGCGTTCTTGCGTATTTAACCCCTTCGTTATTTACTCCTCCAACAATGTAAGAACTTGAATGAATCCGCGCAGATTTCCCTCCGACGAAATCACTGTGGCCATCTAATAAATAAATGTCTATTGCATCTGAATGACTTGGGAATATGGGGTTATCAAATTTTCCATCTTGATCATCGTCAAAAGCTACAGAAAGAACTTTGTTGGTGTTGTTGTAAAGGGCGTCGTTATGAATTTCATCAATTCCCTGGACAATGAAATTGATTCCAAAGGCTTCGAAATCTTGCTTAAGAATTGCTAATCCAGCCTCTGCGTCCGCATCGGATAGTCCTCCGGTACCAAACAGATTTTTAATGAGGTGGACGTAAACTCGGACACAGTAGTTTCCGCTTCTAGTTATTGAGGTTGCAGGAGGAAGACCTTGCAGGAAATCAGGTGAATTGGAAGGTGTGGTGCAAAAATTAATTTGCGCGAAACTTTCGGAAACCAATAAAATAGCCAAACATAGACTAAAAAATTTTCTTGCCATAATTGATTGAAGATTTAGTTAATATTGATAGGATTTGTGCTTAGCAATAATCAGTGTAAAACCATAAATGGGAAGCAGCTTGTCGGTATTGTGCCTCTTTGGTTTACCCCTTTCATCAAATAAATTCCTTCAACCCAATGTTGAGTATTCAAAAAGTTTAGCTCATTTTCTGCGATTCCTTCGTGGATTAGCTCCCCTTTTATACTGAAAATCTGATAGGACATGGGCTCCGAGTTTTTTTTGGCTATGATCAGTAAATCTGCTACGGGGTTAGGATAAATCCTCAATGGATCAGACTCCTGATCGATATGGTCTGACAGACCTGAAAGGGGCATCTCTGTAATTTCATCCAAAAGAAACCGGGCATGTCCGAGTTGTTGTCCTAAGGAGTTGGTGGCAGTTGAAGCTGAACAATAAATTTGGATGCTATCATAAATTCCTTCAGGAATTACCGGAATTTCAATTCGCTCGAATTCTATTGTTTCAGTCGTTGATTCCCAGGATCCGTAGCCCTTGGGACTACCATTTGTAAATCCTAAAATTTGGACCGACGCACTTCCCGTTTCAGCAATGCTATCAACTTTGACGTACATAGCATATCCGCCCACAGAAACTGGGGTATACATTAGTCTGGCCACACCATCGGTGGGTCCATCAATTCCTATGGCTGTGCTGCTGATGCGTAAGGCATAATTTCCGCTGTAAGCATCTGTCGATTTCGCTACACTAATCCCTTCTGAAGAGTTATTGGTTTTCCAGTATTCAGGGTTCTCAAACAGTCCAATTACATTCACCCAGTTTTCCATATTGCCATTTGGAACAACTTGAGATAGGATGCGATTTTGAGTTAAAATCAAGAAAACGTATAAGGTAGCAATGTAGTAAAGTTTCATTTAGCCCTAATTAAGGTGATAAATCAACGCTAAATATAATAAGAAACAGCTTAAAAATCAACATTTTATATGGCTGAAAATAATTGTTTGAATTCTCCTAGGCTTATCCGAAACGTCATTTCTTAAGGGGGATGAAAATAGGGTCATCATTTCCGAACAAATTCGTGTTTCTAAACATGGATTGATTTTTAGGCATGTGTTTTTCAAAATTCAGTTTTTGGAAAAAGGGGACGAGGGACTCATTCTTTAATACTTTCCCGTAAAAATCATTGACTAACAAGGAAATGTCCTCCTTGGTGCGAATATCTTTCATTTGTTGAAATGAGTTTTTGGGCGTCTGTCTATGCCCATATTCTGATTGTCCTTTGCAAATTTAGCTACTAACTTCAAAGGGACTTATCTGGTTCGGAGAATTTGAACAGAAAGTTCAAATAGCGTTATTTTTCTTTGGATTCACTAAAAATTTTCTCAAAACCATGATAGACCGTTTCATGCAGTGCATCTCCGTGGCTTTTGTTTTCCAAAAATTCGAAAAATAACTCAGTGTTTTGTCCTTTTTTCAGCTTCAATTGATCGTAAAGTTCCCGGGCTGTACGCTCCATCACGGGTCCTTCTTTCCCGACGGCAATGTAAATTGATTTTTTACTTTGATATTCCCGTGGAACCTGTTTTAAAAGAGCTTCATTGTCCCACCATAAGCTCGGGCTTACAATCAAATAGTTATCGAACAAATTCGGGTTTTTAAAAAGGATTTCCGTCGCCAATAGTCCTCCCAATGATTGACCGATCAGTGTTTTGCGCTTTTGTGTTCGGAAATTGCTTTCTACAAAAGTTTGTAGTTCTTCCTGGATGAAGCGGATGAAGTCGGCCGATTTTCCGGAACTGGGGAGTTCTTTTTGATCTTCTTTATTGCGAGAAGGATAGGTGAAATCACGTTGGCGATCCACATTTCCGATCCCCACTACAATTGTTTCGGGAAGGATATTGATCCAGGAAAAGGAACAAAATTGGACCAATCCTGAAACATGGATAAAATCCTCGTCCCTGGAGCCATCCAGTAAATAAATAACGGGATAATTTTTGGTGGAATCTTCGATGTAACTGGCAGGGAGATAAATATTCAGCGTTCTTTCCTCTTTCAGGATCTCAGATTCGATGACCAGGGTTTTTCCTATGCTGAATTCCTTGACGTCCAGTTGTTTTGGAAGTTGTTGTGCAATGCAGATGATGCCAAAAGAGAAGCATAAAAGGGCAGAGCTAATACAAAATTTTAGATTCATAATATTGGCGTCAAAGGTATCCTTAAATGGTACTTTCGTGTGTTTCTCTTGTTGCCAAATTCAGAAATGTTCCGGGCTCCACTTCGGGATAAATTTCGTGATAAGTCTGAATGAGGTTCATATCAACTCTTCGGTTGATGTGTTTTCGATTCAGTCCGGAGGGGTTCGAGATTCCGGCTGCAGCCATTAATTCGATGAAGCTTTTTACGGTTTCTTCATGGAAACTGGCTACTCGTTTTGCTTTGTCCTCTACAACCAATCCTTTCATCAGACTTTTGTCCTGGGTAGCCACTCCTGTTGGACAGGTATTTACATTGCATTGCAGTGCCTGGATACACCCGGTCGCTAACATCATGGCCCGGGCGCTGTTGACCATATCGGCCCCCAATGCGATTAAGCGGGCGATGTCAAAACCGCTGAATACTTTTCCCGAAGCAATGATGCGAATGTCTTTTCGTAAGTCATAGCCACGTAAGGTATCGACGGCAAATGCCAGTCCGTCGCGCAAAGGCATTCCCAATGAGTTAGAGAACTCAATTGGTGCCGCTCCAGTACCGCCTTCACCGCCATCAATCGTAATAAAATCAGGGGTGATTCCAGTGTCAATCATTGCCTGGCAAAGTGCTTCGAATTCAGCTTTTTTTCCGATACAAAGTTTGAATCCGATCGGTTTCCCTTCAGACAAAGCCCTAAGTTCTCCAACAAAATGCATCAACCCATTCGCATCTTGAAAGGCTGTGTGAGCAGGTGGAGAAAGTACATCTGTGTGTGGCTGAACATTTCGAATTCTAGCAATTTCTTCTGTGTTTTTGATCGCTGGTAGGATGCCGCCATGTCCCGGTTTCGCTCCCTGTGAAATTTTGATTTCTACCATTTTAACGGATTCGTTGGCCACCTTTTCCCGAAAGGCTTCCGGGTGAAAGTTTCCTTCTTCTGTCCGACAGCCGAAATAGCCGGTTCCAATTTGCCAAATCAGATCTCCTCCCGGTTCCAGGTGGTAGGGACTCAATCCTCCTTCACCTGTATTATGGGCAAAATTCCCCATTTTGGCCCCCTGGTTCATGGCGAGCACCGCGTTTTTACTTAGGGAACCAAAACTCATGGCTGAGATATTTAGAATACTGGCAGAATAGGGTTGTTTGCATTCTTTCCCTCCCACGCTAACACGTCCTCCATACTCTTTTGGGGAAGGGTGGTTGATGGCATAAATGGAATGTTCCAACCATTCATAACCAATGTCGTAAACGTTGAGTTGGGTTCCGAAAGGGGTGGTGTCAGTGGCTTTTTTGGCGCGCGAATAGACCAATGAACGATGAAGTCGATTGATAGGCCGCCCTTCCGTATCCGTTTCAACAAAGTATTGCATGATTTCCGGCCGAATTTTTTCCAGCATATATCTGAAGTTTCCCAGAACCGGAAAGTTTCTTCGGATCGCATGTTTGGTTTGAAAAATGTCTCGCAATCCGATCAGGATGATGGGACCAAAAAAAGCGAAGAGCCATAGAAAGGAAATATGAAAAAAGGAAAGTAGTCCGATTATGGCCGTGATAACCACAGCGGTGATGATAAAAATGCTTCGGGCTTTCATGGTGTTCGCGTGATTTTATGTTTCGGACTGGAAATGACAGATTTTGTTTCCCAGGAATTCTTGTAAGATTTCATAAGCAATCAACAATTGGAATGATGAATGTAGCTTGAAAGTACATTCAAAAAGTTGAATGCGCAAATTAGGGCGAATAAATGCTTGATTTTACTGCTTATTCGGACCGATTGAACTCAGTACTGCCCTTTCATCTTAAAAAGGAGAGATTGTTTAACGGCATGCCACTCTGAGTTTAAAATGGAAAAAACGACTGTGTCCCTCAAACCTCCTGTTTTATCAATAAGATGATTGCGGAGGATTCCGTCCTGTTTTGCTCCTAATCTGGCGATTGCATTTCGCGAGGCAAGATTGTGCCAATGAGTTCTGAATTCAACAGCCACACAATTTAGGTCCTCGAATGCGTGTCGAAGCAGTAGAAACTTACATTCTGTATTCACACCAGATCTTTGAACGGATTTGGCATACCAGGTAGACCCTATTTCAAGGCGCTTAGTCTGGTGGTCTATGTGCATATATCTTGTTGTACCAAGAACCGTATCATCTTCCTGTCGAATGACAGCAAAAGGCAAAGAACTTCCTTGTTGCATTTCACTTAATGCCCGTTCAATGTATTCTGAAACTTTCAAGGGTTCAGGGGCCGTAGTGTACCAAAGTTTCCAGAGTTCTCCATCCTGCACTGCAAGTTCCAGTCCCTTGGTATGCTCCAGTGAAAGAGGTTCCAGTCGTACAAGGTTGCCATGAAGCGTTATTTCCTTAAGCCAGTGATTCATGGTTTGGAAGTTAAGTTTTTTACCTCATTTTCCACAAAAAAAATACGATCTGATGGAAGATTGAGGTAATAATTTTCTTTTAAAAGAAGGTCAATATTACTTGGATATAATCGTGTAGGAAGTCTTACAGATTTTGTTCAAACGTCCCTGGTCCGCAATGAACTTTAGGAGGATTTCTTCCCGGGCACCTTTCTGATCTTTGGGGAGAATCATTTCTACATTCGTTTCATCATTGAATCCTGCAAAAACACGTTTTTTACCCATTTTTTCGTGGGAGCTTTTAAGTAGGTGATTTGATTGTCTCCAAACTTCTTCCCGGTCCATAATCTTTACATTGACTTTGAATTCCTGGATCGTGTTAACGTGGTTATCAACGATACTTGTCTGCACAAATTCACAAATACAGGTGAATCTGGAAACGGGGTTATGCTTGAAAATCTTTTCTTCTGGTTTCGTGTTGGTGACCGGTGGATTTGGTTTTGTTTTAGGGCTTGGTGTTGAGACTGGAGTTTTTTCAGCGACTACTTTGTCAGTGATATGAAACTCCAGGTTCACATTGTCTTTTCCCATGAAGGTATTCCCATGGACAATTAGTTTTTCTACCTGTCTTCCCGTTTCGTTCTTAGGAACATTAATCCGGACATTGATCTTGGCGAATTGTCCGCTTGGAATGGGATTTTTAGGGTAATCCAGTACTTCAATCCATGGTTCGGAAACAGTGACCTGCGAAATTTCCAGCGGTCCATCTCCATCACTTTTAATGTTTACGGTATAATTGACGACCTCTCCTTTGCTGAAAGTTCCGATTTCAAGGAAAGTACCATCAAACTTAACACCTCCTTTTTTAGAAGAGGACGATCCGTGTTGTCCTCCTGAAGAGGATCCCAGGTTGACACTGGCACCTGTACCTGTATAAAGTGCATCAATTTTGATAGCCCATTTGCCTTTTTTCTCTTTGATCCACCACCGCATTTTTTGCCAGTCCTGGTTCATCACGACACTTTTCTTGATTTTAGTACTGACCCCTTCAACTTCAACCATGATGGAATATGTTCCGGCGGAAGGAACTTCTCCTTCGGCATAAACAACGTAATCCTGTGTGATTGGCTTTCCATTGATCCAGGCCTTGAAGGCTTCTCCGTTCTTGGTTTCCAGGACAATGGTTTTCTGGGCAAAGCAAAGGTTTAAAGAAACGGTTGCGAGAATAAGACTCAAAAAGGTAATTAATTTCATGATGCGCTATTTTTAATTGTAATTAATTGCGTTTCAAATTTTTTCAAAAAATATGCCAAAGGCCTTATTTCAGTGAAGACAAAAGGTAGACATTTGGTGCTACAAGATACAAATTTTGAAAATCAGAAAAGAAAACAAAAGGAAGCTTCCAGGATTCTCAGTTCGGCTTCACTGGAAAGTAAGGCTAGTCCACAATGAATCTTGGAATATCTCCAGGAAGTCGGGTTAAAAGTTCGTAATTAACCTGGTCACTGAAGTCGCTAAATGAGGCGACGGAAATTTCTAACTCACCCTGCTTTCCGATGATGACGGCTTCATCCCCCTTTTGAACTCCGTCAAGATTGGTAACATCTACCGACATCATGTTCATATTGACAGTTCCTGCTACACTGACTCGTTGTCCATGGATGAGTACGATTCCCTGATTGCTCAGTAGCCGACTAAACCCATGTCCGTAGCCCACCGGAATGACAGCTACTTTCATGTCCGAATTGGCCAAAAAGGAGGTTCCATACCCAATAAATTCCCCTCTCTTGACAGTTTTAACATTCATGACCTTGCTCTTCCAGGAAATGACCCTGCGAAGCGGGTACTCCAGTACTTTTTGTTTTGTCATGTAATGGATCAACGTTTCCTGGTTTGGGAAAAAGCCATATTGCAGAATGCCAATTCGAGCCATGTCCATGATGGTTTTCGGATAGCGAATGGTTGCAGCAGAACATGCGGTATGTTTTAATTGAGGTGCGATGCCAAAATCGAGCATTCGTTTGTGCGCTCTTCGGTAAATACTTTCCTGTTTCTTGATCCGATGATAATTGGCAATACTCTCTGCACCGGCAAAATGCGTACAAAGTCCTTCAACAATCAGGTGTTTGGCTTCTTTTTGAATGTACTTTAGGATGTCTGTGAGTACACGTGTCGAGAAACCAGTACGGTTCATCCCCGATTCGATTTCAATATGAATTTTTGCTGGTCGATTTAATTTTCGAGCAATTTTTGCGGCGCTTTCCAAACGATCTTTTTCAAAAACAAAGAAGGAAACCCCGTTCTGAATAACCCATTCCATTTGATCGTCGTCAATCATTCCCATGATCATTATGGGAGTGGAATCGGAAAGGCTTTGATGTACCCGGTAGGCTTCATTGGCACTGAATACTGAAAAATGATCCATGCCACAGGCTTTGGCTAGAGGGACGTATTGTTCAATCCCGTGTCCGTAGGCATTTCCTTTAACGACCGATGAGAGGATGGTCTCGGGGCCGATTGTTTTTCGAATGAATTCAAGATTGTGTTTGAGTGCGGATTTACTTAATAAAATTTGAGAGGTGTTTAACATTCTTGTTGCAATATTTCAGAAGCTATTTGGTAAAACATGTTGATTCCGGAATCAAGAATTTGATCTGGAAAGTCATAATCCGGATTGTGAAGTGCCGGGCTGTTCTCACCTGCTCCCAGTCCGAACATGGCCCCCTTGAAATGCTGTGTAAACAAGCCAAAATCTTCTCCCCATTTGAATGGAAAAGGACGGTGAAGCAGTGAAAGATTGTTGTTTTTGGCTGCTTTAAAGATCAAATCTACGGCTTCCGAATCGTTCTGGTTGGCACTAAAATGCTGGCTCCGTTCAATCACTGTTTGTAGCCCGTGCTCTTTCGCCAGGGTATGAATTGTTTGTTCAAATCCTTTGCAGAGGGACTGTAAGCGGTCTTCCGTCCAGGTACGAAGGGTGAAACGAAGTTCCCCGTATCCAGCAGAAATACCAAAATCGATGCTCCCCAACTCCATATGTACCGGGGTGATGACCGAAAAATCGGTTTGTTCGGGGTGGTTGTTAGATAACTGATTGGCGTGTTTCAGAATATCCGCAAGGGCAATGGCAGGATTTATTCCATGTTCCGGTTCTGCGGCATGTGCCGTTTTTCCGAATAGTTTGATGGTAAGACTGATGACGGAGGCCGTAAAAGAATCCTTTCGAACAACGATTTGATGCAAAGGATAAGCGGGCAGGTTATGAAGTGCGAAAACATAATCGGGTTGAATGCCCTTAAATTCCGGGTCGGATAAAATTGCTTTCGCTCCTGCTCCGATCTCTTCGGCAGGTTGAAAGAGGAGGATCACTTTTCCTCTGGAAAATGGTTTTTCTGAAAGTTGTTTTGCGAGCCCGATCAGGATGGTGGTGTGTCCATCATGCCCACATTTGTGCGAAACTTTTTCATAGATGGATCGGTGTTCAAATTCGTTGATTTCCTGAATCGGAAGAGCATCTGTATCTGCTCTAAAGAGAACCGTAGGTCCGTCGTTCCCAAAATCGAATTCGGCCAAAACACCTGTTTCCCCAATGTGCTCTATGATGCGAGTCGGCTGGTATTGCCTGAGAAATGATACTATTTTTTTGGCTGTCTGGTATTCTTTTCCTGATAATTCCGGGTGTGCGTGTAGGTGTTTTCTTATGGCGATCAGGTCTGTTTCGTCTACCTGATCATTTGTTTTTTTTTCAATCAAACTGCTGTTAATCTTTTTAGAGTGTGTTGCTTTTTAATATAAGCATTTGTTTTCAAACGGGCCCAAATTGGGAAGAATTACCTGATATTTCCAAGGTATTGAAAGAAGTCGATTACTTTTTGTTCCCGGATGAGTTCATCAGTGTAAGCATCTATTTCTGTGCTGGAAAGAGCGGGAGCATCCCATTGCATGGACCTCAATGATCCATCTTTTTGAGGAGCTATTAAAATCGTCCGACCTTTGCTCAAATCAAATAGTCTCATATTGACAATGGCATAAGCATGCTGCTCGGCGGTCAAAAAGGCGAGGTAGTCAATTTTGTTGTTTTGGGTTTTAAAGAAACCCTGCCCGATATAATCCGGATGATTTCTGGAGACCATCCATTTGTGCAAATGGGTGTAATTTGTTGTATCAACAAAATCTGTGAGGACCAGAATTTGAAAAAATACCCGATCTTTTTTCTCACCGACAAAGGATTCGGTCACATCACTGCTTTTGACAAAAAATGAATTATATAGAATCGTTCGTTCTCCGATTTTCTTTTCCATATCAATGCCACCAGAAAGACCATGCATGCCAACTCCACCAAAGCTCCCTTCACCAACCAAGTCATAGTTGGGCGTCGGATAAACACCAGTTTTGATAGGCATTTCAGCTGGTAAAAAGGGGATCGTCTGCAAATCGGTTTGGAACATCTCCATATCCCAGGTGCTTGAATCATTTAGATTGGCCAAATGCTGCTTTTTCATTTCTGGAGTCCAAAATTTCTTTTCAAAATCTGGTTTGGATTTGGGCTCTTCGCCACAGGCAAAGGTGAAAATAAGTGGCAGAAACAGGATGAATTTATACTTCATAAACATTGCATTGAGGCAGTAAAAAATAAGAATTTTATTTCCCTGCTTTACAATTTGATGACTTTTCGTGTCAATAAAATTTGATTACCCTGAACCATCTGAAGGAGATAGCATCCAGGTTTGATTTCGGCGGTTGGTAAATCCATTCGCTTATTCGGGGACATTTCTTTTTGTACTAATATGTTACCGCACAGATCGAGCAGTCTGAGCTGACAATTGGTACTACCTTTTACTGAAGAAACACTTAGTACGTCCTGGAAGGGATTAGGATAGACCTTGAAGTCTCGGATTCCAGCTATTTCTGGGCTCGATAATTCCGAATCGCATTTCAGGCCTAGCATATACAGCCAGGCACACTTAAACTCCGGTTTTCCAGAACCGTCAACTGGGGTTTCAGCGTCCCGAACTACAATGTCGTGCGTGAAGAGTAAAGGATTTCCGGACTGAACTTCTTGTTTCGTGTAAAGTTGTCGGGAATGTTCGTAGGGGAATGAACTTTGATCCACCAAAACGCTATCGCCAAAGGTGGCCTGCCCCAATGATTGGCTGTGTGCGTACTGAACCCCAAAGTCCGATACTTCATCGTAAAGGGCATTGAAACTGAAAAAATTGGAGTCTGCGGTGATATGTGCTTGTTTACTCCAGGGAGCGACCATCTTCAAAGTATCGATGTAGTCGTTCGGAGAGGCAAACATGATGACACGCTGAAGGGCATGTGTCATGCCAATAACTGCTGCATGACCTCCTCCCTGTGAATGGCCTGAAACCATCATTTTTTCCCATAGGAGGGTTTCACCATTGTAAAACTGCCCCCAATTTTGAAGTGGGTAATTGGCATGCAGGTACTGAAGTAATTTAAGTAAACGATTCTCGATTGAGTTGGAGGAGTTGACATTGGTTTCGGAGCTGTAGTTCACCCCTTCGATAATTTCCTTTCGGAAGTTCAGATGGCAGTTTGTATCAGGAACCGCCCCACAGGCGGATTGTGCCGAAGTAGCGTTCCGATAAGCCAGGTTGATGCAGTGAAAACCTCGGTTGGCAACTGCTGACGGATAAAGAATGGTGCTGTTCGGATTGTCGATCGTGCCTACGAGGTGGAGCAACAAGGTGTTTTGTGACGGTCCGCTTGGGTTATAAAAAACCTGGTTCTTTTTTAATCCGTCTAGAATGATTAGGGGATCCGTGTCATTTCCCTGAACCTCGATATGAAACAGGGAGTCTGGATTAAATTGTGCCGACAGAGAGCTCATTGAGAGTAATGCCAGCGGTGAGAGACATAGCGATAAGAGTTGTTTCATGGTGCTCTGTTTATTGTGTCCAAACACGGTGGAAATCGGGCTTCTAACGGCAGTCTATTTTCAAGATGATCGAAAGATCAAAACTTCTTGTCGTTGTTTCGAATTCCTTTTTCCAGATAAAAGTGCATGATTCGTTTAAATACGTTCCTGACGGAGAAGCCGCCTTTTGAAATGATGGGAAAGCGCTCTTCAAAACGATCATGATCAATATAGACTTCACAAGGTTCCTGAATTTTGACAAAGTCCTCGAAGGAAGAGTAATGCTGTTCAGGAGATTTAAATGCCAGGAAGTGTTTGTATTTCCAGACCCCCTGATTATAAGACACGTATTGATATTTCCCCGATTTACTGTTTTCTACCTGTTTGTCGGTCCGACGTCCGAAGAAGTTCGAAATCCGGCTAATAAAAATTCCTGGGTAATAGGAGCGATGCATCAACTTAATGGAGGGATAAACATTGGTGGTGATGTCCTTCATAAAAGAGGGATCAAAACCCGTTTTTTTGACCTCCGCTAAAAAATCGTCTTCATAGATGAAATCATCAATGGCCCAGCAATTGGCCCATTTCTTCAGAATTTCTTTTTCCTTTTCGTTTTTCGTAGGCCTTAGGAAATAATCTGAAACAAGTAAACGTCCGCCTGGTTTTAGAATTCGAAAGGCTTCTTTCAAAAAGGCCGTTTTGTCTTCTGCGTGCACGATACTTTCAATCCCAAAAATGACATCAAAAGTGTTGTCTTCAAAGGACGTTTTGCAGAAATCCTGACACGAAAAATCGACCAAATTATTAGGATCGTTATTCTTTTTGTATTTCAAGGCCCGATCAATGTGCGCTTTTGAAAGGGAAATACCAGATACCTTGCAACCGATATTGTTGGCGAGGAAAAAGGAGGTTCCTCCAACCCCACATCCTGTGTCAAGAACTAAATCTGACTTGGTGATCTGCGCATTTTTAACTACCTGAAAATTCATGTTCCAAAGTGCCTGACGGTGGGTTTTGGTCTGTTCGTCCCAGAAACCATAGTGCAAGGCCATGGAATGTTTCAGCTGCCATACTATTTCATAATCTCTTAGAGATTCATCATAATATGCCTCAATTTCGTGGTGGTATTCTTCAGCCATTTAGTTTCTTCAATTGCTAACAAAAATCCGGATAATCCCGATCAAATTTTCAAAGCGGGAAGATACTATTTTTTAGCAAAATGGCCACTCAAATAAGGCATGGACATCGGAAAGACTGTTCCGGTAATGCTTCGTTCTTTATAGTTTAACAAATCTAACTTTTCGGGAAGTATGTGTACTTGTAATACTGAAGATATATACTCCGGAAATAAGATTTGAAACCGATACCTTTTTTTGACTGCTTGATGAAACTCCTTTTCCAACAATTTCGCCCCTTACATCGTAAATAGCGTATTCAAATTTTCCTGGAGCGCGTAGAAGGACATGATCCTCTGCCGGATTCGGATAGCAACTTATGGTAGATTGCTTCTCTTGGTGATTCAATCCAGTCTGATTCAAGGTCACCTCATAAACGCTAGATATTCCGGTATTGTTTCCACCGAAGTTATCTAAAAGCGGACCGCCTGCGACCCATGATTTTCCGTCTCCTGTAATTGCTGTCGACCATCCAAAATAAGAACCTTGATTTCCTGTGATTTGTTCTCCCAGGGATTCCCAATCTGTTCCGTTCCAATGATAGGTCTTCACTTCGCCAAAACTGTTGATCGAGCTTGGAGCACCTACGACCAGCATACTTCCATCATCAGAGATGTCAATCGATGCACCAAATTGGGCTGCTTCAGCTGTTCCGATGATTGCCGGCCCACGCTCTACAAATGTACTTCCATTCCACTCATAAATCTGTACGTGGCCCAAATCTGTTTGATTGTTGTGGTCACTATAAATAGCCGAAACAGCCAGCATCTTTCCATCGGGAGAAAGTGAGAGGCCTTTCCCCAGTTGATCTCCTTCATTTCCTGCTGTATTCCAAATGAGTTCCCAGGAGCTTCCGTTCCATTTGTATGCATGAACGATGCCGGAATAAAATGCATTTTCACTATCCTTATTGGCGGAGATTAACAACAAATTTCCATCGTCTGAAATAGCTACATTTGCGCCGAAAGAGCCACCACCGTTAAGGGTTCGAATGCTATCTCCTTTGGCTACCCAGGCCGTATCAACCCATTCTAAGACCCGGACATAGCCTTTTTGCGCTCCGTCCATGATGGATGTTGGCGCACCCACTGCAAGCACATTTCCATCAGTAGACATGGCCAATCCACCTCCGAATTGGTCATTTGCCATTGCACCGAAAATATCCTTTCCTCGTTGTACCCAGGTGGTATCAACCCAGTCATATACTCGTACATGTCCGGAAGTAGAACCGGCAATATCATTTCTGGGAGCGCCGACGGCCAACACGGTTCCATCTGCAGAGAGGCACATGGCTTCTCCAAAATCGTCTGAAGTGGTTTGACCCCATATTTCTGCTCCTCTTTGGACCCAGCTACTGTCTTGCCATTGATAAACAAATACTTTTCCGGAAACATCTCCCGGAGCACTAATAGCGACCACATTTCCATCTGCAGAGATAGCTGTTTTGGCACCGAATTGTCCATCCCACCATAAACCCAATATGGGAAGTCCTTTGATTTTAACTTCTTGCGCCAATACAGGAGCCACGGCGCTCAATAGAACCGCAATAATAGTAAGTCTAAGCATTTTATTTTTCGTTTTAGTAAGACCTTGATTCACTTAAAATTAATCGATTTAATCAATCGAGACACACAAGCGTACAATCAAATGTCTAATTCGTTCAAAAATACATTGCAAAATGTTTCAGTTTAGAAATTTCAACTGTTTCAATGCCCTCATGGTCAGATTCTTCCTGAGATCAGCAAACCGATCCAGATCAGATTGTTTGGTCGATTCAATATTGGTTGCGAAAAAATAGGCTTTGTCCTTGATTTCCAGACACCCAACAAACCAGCCGTTGTGAATATCGTTTTGAATGGACCATCCTGTTTTTCCACTAATTCTGAGGGAATCATTGTTTTCGATGATCATCATTCGTTTCATAATCATCTCCGTGCGATCGGAAATGGGTAGTTCGGATTGGTAAAGGCGTTTTAGAAAGTCGATTTGTTGAAGTTGACTAATTCGAGAAGCTCCTTCAAGCCAAAACAAATCAATATTTCCTGAATCAACAACCATGTTTCCATAGTCGAATTTAGACAGGTGCTGATTCATCTTTTTGACACCAATTTTTCGGGCAATTTCCTGATAACATGGAACACAGGAAAAGTGAAATGCCTCTTTCAGAATCAGGTCCTGTTCCCAGGTCTTGAGTCTTCTTTTCTCTCCATTCCATTTGAATAGGGAGCTGTCGCTTTCCGCAACGCCTGTTTCGAGTGCGATGATGGAATTTGCAATCTTGAAGGTAGAGGCCGGCAAATGTCCTTTTCGGGCCCATTGATAATCGTTTGAATAATATTTGTGGTCTCCTAAATCGTAAATCAGAACGGCGCCCCGGACATGGGAAGAGTCAATCATGGTCTGAAACTCCGGGACCTGAATTTCTTTGTCAATTTCCTGTTTTATTGGTGATATGGAAGAATCCTTTTTTCCCTGACAGGAACAGAGGAAGACGAGAATGGATGCGATATAAAGTACTTTCATATATGCTATTCGAATAATGGATTAGGGAGAGATATTAGAGTACTTTGCTGATTCCTTTTGGATCAATTTTGAAGTTTTTTGTAACAATTTCTATCATGAGTGTATCCTTGATGTCAAATGTTTCTTCGTGGTAATTTACCTGGAGGGAGGTGTCGACTTCCCGAAGTTGCGTAGGGGAATCAATGAAAAAGTATTGTTTTCCAATGTATTCGTAGTCACTGCCACAATAGCCACCCAAAAAGATTTCTTCATCAATTAATTTTCCATCAATGTCCAACACGATCACGGCCGGAATGATCCAGTCAGCGGCATGGGTGATGAGCATCGAGATATAATTCTCGTTTATTTCAATAATTCCGACGAACGAAGTTCCCTCAGGGAGGTATTTTTTGATTTCTGTCTGTTCTTTGGCAAGTTTTGGGTGAACACAGCATTTCTCACAGTACACCGAATAGGGGAGTTGGATCTCCGGAAGCTTTTCGCACAGTTTCTGAAAGGCAGATTTTGTGACGACCAATTGCTCCTCTTGTTTTTCCTCTGAAGTAAGGGGTTCTTGTTGATCCGATTTTTCGCTCGTGTTGCAGGAAGAAAGTAACAGAATCCAACAAAGCAGCGGATACAATTTTAGTTTCATAGACTTAAGCTTTAAGTGCGCCTCTCGAAGATAACATTTTATAGGCATAAAGAAGGGTGTGGAACGCTGTAGCCTTTAATCCTTTATTTTATAAAACTTCCAGCCTCTTTTTCCAGGTCGGCGCCAACCATGTGCGCCAACATCCTTTCTGCGATGAATTGAAAGTGCCGTTCATAAGGATTGGTTTTCCTTTTGTTGGCCAATCGGAATTGTAGGTCATGGAATCTCCAACCCATGCGAGGATTTTTTGAACGCAGCCCGGTTTACGAAATCTTATAGGTGTGCAGGGAAGCGACGAATCGTATGAGGATGTTGGAGAAGAGTCGACACGTTATAAAAGAGAAAAGCACCTTTCCGAATGGAAAAGTGCTTTTGATATGTAAAGGATGAAGCTGTTATCTACTGATTTCTACATTCACAGCGTTTTTACCTTTTTGTCCTTCTTCAATTTCATACGAAACTTTGTCATCTTCTCGAATATTATCAATCAGTCCTGTTTTGTGAACAAACACGTCTGAACCTGTTTCATTGTCTTTAATAAAACCGAATCCTTTTTCGGTATTGAAGAATTTTACTACTCCTGTTTTCATTGTATTATTTATTTAATTATTTGCTTGCTTTCTTCACATCTTGAATCGCGTACTTGGTCATTCATTTTTCCCAATGGTTTTTGCGATTTCGACGTGCTGTATTTTTTAATTAATGAATGTGTAAGCCATTCCTGTTTTTCCTGCACGTCCCGTTCTTCCAATTCTATGGATGTAACTGTCCATGGTGCGAGGAAGTTGGTAATTAACAACGTGCGTTACATTGTCTACGTCAACACCTCTCGCAGCGACATCTGTAGCCACCAGGATTTTAGTCTTTCCTGCCTTGAATTGTTTAATGGCATTGGTGCGGTAGTTTTGTGACTTGTTCCCGTGAATCACATCTGAACGGAGTCCTGAATTTCTTAATTGTTTGCTGATTTTGTCGGCGGTTCGTTTGGTTTCAGCAAACAGAATTACCTTTTCAAATGAATCTTTGTTCAAAAGTGCCAGCAATACATCAAATTTGTTTTCTGACTTACCAACTTTGACGATGTCTTGGTGCACACGGTTACTTGAATCCGTACCGGTGGTCACATTGACCCGAATTGGGGACATAACGAATTCGTTGATCAATTTTTCCTGCGATTTATCTACGGTGGCAGAAAAAAGCATGGTTTGTTTTTTGCTGATCATTGCTGATGAAATTTTCCTTACATCGTGGATGAACCCCATGTCTAGCATTCGATCAAACTCATCCAAGACAAGAATAGATGTGCGATTCAGGTTCATTGCCTTGCGACTCATGAGATCATTCAAACGCCCTGGTGTAGCCACGATGAATGGATTTTTACGTCGCGCGTTGGCCATATCTTTATTGACGTTCGTTCCACCAATGAAACAAGATGAATGGATTCCCATTCCTTTAGTCAATGAAATAAATTCGTCATGTACCTGTTGGGCGAGTTCTCTTGTCGGGACAATAACCAAAGCACTTGTTTCCCGGTTGATCAACATTTGATGTATGATAGGAACCAAAAAAGCCCCCGTTTTACCCGTACCTGTCGCCGCGATTCCAATTAGATCATTCCCTTCAATCAATGATGGAATAACTCTCTCCTGTATTTCGGTGGGTCGTTCATAGCCTTTTGCCGTAATGCTTTTTGACAAAGCGCTATGGAGATTGAAGTCTCTGAAAGTCAATTTCGAGACAAAGTTTGTTTCTATGGAAGTACTTGCTTTTTTGATTAGCGTACTCGGGTCGATTGTTGAAACCATCTTGTTTTGAGATTTACGGTTTCTATGATTATTTCTAGGTTGCATTTTGATTTAATTATTAGTTCGGAAGTCAATTACAATTGATTAACTTCCAGTTTACCAAGCACTTTAAGCATTTTAAAGTGTTTTATTACAGCAGAAACAAAACTTCCGTTTGTGTTGTAGGGAAGTCCGAATTCTTCAGCTGTTTGTTTTACGATTGGAGCCAATTTCCGATAATGGATATGTGAAATTTGAGGGAACAAGTGGTGTTCAATTTGATTTGTTAAGCCTCCTAGTGTCCAGAAAAGAAAACTGCCTTTCTGTGAGAAATTACAAGTAGTGAGCAATTGGTGAGCCATTCGTTCATTTTCCATTTTTCCTCCTTCATCGGGACGAGGGAATTCTGCATTGGGCATAACATGTGCCGTCTGAAATACAATGGAAATACAAAGACCTGTTACGAATTGCATGACCAGAAAAGCGCCTACAATTGTTCCTGCTGAAACAGGGGTCATTAATAGCGGTGTAACAAGCACAAATGCGAAATAAATAATTTTCCAAAGGGCTATCTTGAAGAAGTATTTGTAGTATGTTTTACGATCCTTAATCAAGCCCATCTTCTTAAATCGAACCAGGTTGATAAAGTCTTTACCAGTAATCCAAGAAATAGTGCTTAAACCATAAAAAATCCAGGCATACAGGTATTGATAACGGTGTAGTTTGTTCTTTTTAGCGTGTGGAGAAAAGCGAAGGAAGAAGGGCGTGTTTATATCATCGTCATAGTGCTCAATATTCGTAAAGCTATGGTGTAGAACGTTGTGTTGTAAACGCCACATATCCTTGTTGGATCCTATGAGATTAATCGTATTGGCCATTAGATTATTAAGCCATTTATTCCGTGAATAAGAACCGTGAATGGCGTCATGCATGATGCCCATGCCAATGCCTGCCATTCCAAAACCAGCTAATATATAGAGCGAATAAATTAACCAAGTGCTGGTGACTCCACTAAATATAATTAGAGATAAGGGACCAAAGAACAAGAGGAGCATGACCATTGATTTTACAATCATTGGAAAGTTACCGTATCGAGTTTTTTCGTTGTTTTTGAAATATTCAGAAACACGGGCTTTAACAGTGGTCGAGAAATCAGTGCCCGCCGATTTTGAGAATGAGATAGTTTTGATAGAAAAAGGATTAATTACACATTAAGTTTAACCCAATAATTAGAGTAGAAAGTGAAATCCGATTGCTCAGATTTATCTGTGAAGAAATTCTAAAAAGGAAACTTAATGGATTGTCTTCAGCCCGGTATATTTGTTCAGGACTTTTACTTTAAAAAATTGAACCCGGTAACTTATTTATTATTCAACCGGTGAGCAAAGGTACAGTTATTATTTGAAATTCCTAGTTGTTTTTTTGGAAGTGCCCTTAAGTGATGGAGTCATATCTTTTATTGCAGCAAGATTCTATTGTGCGGATCAAAATCCGTTTGACGCCATAGAATGGTAGTTTATGATGGACGTGCTTAACTTATGTTAGTTGAAGAGGTGGTTGCTAGTTCTTCCTGGGTGGAGGAGTCTCCCAGGGGTTCACATAATTGGGATTATATATTTTTCTCATCTTCCTCCGTTTATTGGCGAAATCGTCCATGATGCAACTCATGGTTTGACATTGAACAGGATTTAAAATGGAGCTTTTAATTTTACAAAGGATTGTACCATCAGCATCTTTCACGACCCAGGTTCCATTGGCTTTGCCCTGGTCATAGTATCCGGTATAAGACACTTGCTCTTCCTCATAGTACTCCCAGTAAACTCCGGTTCCCTGGTTAAAGTCAAAATAAGCGTAGATCGTTCCGCTTGGATCGTACCATTTGGCAAAGCCGGTGCACTCATTGTGAACTTTGGCGCTAACACTTGCTTCTTCCGACAAATGGCCCTGGTAAGAATAGGTTTTTAGGGTGTCAACAAGTTTCCCGTCTTTAAAATTCATTGTCCGAAGAAGTTTTCCAGGCTGATAATATTCCAAAAACAGGCCGGTGAAAGAAGAAGTTTCATAGTGGATTCCTTTCAACAAATCCTCGTAGTCCTTAAAAGCATCGTATAGTTCCTCAAAATCCCGGTACGAAGTGACCAATGATGAATCAAATTGGAGCCGCTTCTCTTCTGGTCCGAATGGAAAAAAATAGCTCCAGACCCCAGAAGGGTGACCATCTATAAAGCTTGCCACTAATTCGATCGTGTCTTCGTGGAACAATTTGATTGAACCCGTACCGTTGACGATATTTATTTCTTCCTGAATAGTTCCTTCTTGGTTATAGCTGGCCCCGTTTAGTTCTCCCATCAATGATTTAGAGAGCAGCATATCTTTGGATCGTTTGAGTCTTAGTTGATCCTCACGATCATACTTTTCCAGTATTCCGATCCGACGTCCATGCTCATACAACACTACTTCCTTTCCCGAACCATGCTGGATACAAACACCACTATAATCAGCTGCTATTTCTTTGCATGACACTTGACTGATGACCTGAAACCCAAGGCTGATGAAGAAAAATGAATTGAGTATGTGTTGTTTCATGACGGTTAGTGCCAGTAACCCTGGACGGTCAGGCTTATTCTCACTCCGAATTTAGCACTTTTTCAGTACGAAGCTGGTGTCATAAACTTTTTTCAAACTTGTAAACAAATCCAAGATGCAAGTTTAAAAAGGGAAAAATGGGACTTGCCTCATGCGCCGAATATCCCGAAAAATCAAATTTAAAAGGCCAGATATCACGATCATATTTAAAGAGCCAAAAGGCAGCTCCGATGGCTAGTTCGGATCTAAAAAAGAAGTTGTTCTTTAGCTGCGACACCTTTCCTATTCCAGTGCCAAGAGCGAATATTAGTCTGTCAGGGGAGTCTCTGAAATCTCCGTCCAATGAGGTCATTCCCTGTCGAATGTCTCTAAAGCGAAACCAGGTTGGGAAGTACAGTTGATTGGGTGAAAGAATATGATTCAGACTGTAGGAAATGTCGTACCCTACTCTTTCGGGAATAACGAAGATTGAAAACGGAAAGTAGAGGAGATTCCCATTGATCACATGTTCCTTTCCCCTGGATCCATGAAAGTGATAGCCCAAATGCAATTTTGCATGTAAAAGGGTGGGCATCAGTGAAAACTCCAAGCCGCGATTTTGACGAGGCATTTTGAACTCATCAGTTTCCTGACAAACTCCTTTCGCGGAAAGAAAGATTAGAAGTACGATAAAAGTCTTATACATTTTTGCCTGAGTTTATGATTTATTCAGGCATGAATTTAATTAGGAAGACATGGGCCTCAAAGAAACTATGGTCAAATGGGACAGAATGTGTTTTTTTGGGATGAAGGACACTTATGTTCTTCTGAAATTTGAGTAAAAACTTCTGCTCAGAGGAATTTTGTCCGGACATTGCACCAGTGTGATCAGATGAGAATTATTGTTCTTTTCAACCGTCAGAATTTTATCCTGATTGACCAGGTAGGCCCGGTGAGACTGTACAATTTTTCGTTTGTTTTTTAGTTGCTCCCTAACAGATTTAATGGTTCCCCTCGTTTTATGTCTTACAAGGCGCCCATTCTCTTCATACACCCATACGACATAGTTTTTTTCTGAGTAGATGCAAAACACATCATTGATCTGAACCTCCCCAATTTTAGGATCAATCAAGATGGTCGAATTAGTTCGTTTGACAGGAACAATCAACTGATCCATGATGAGTAAAAATAACATTGGAATAACTGCCAAACCAAGCAATGCCGTAATTCCAGTGGCCACTCTTTCCAGGGATAATGCGTAAAAGCCAAAGGAAATTTTGAACAGGAAAAAACCCAATCCAATGGCAGCAATGATCAATGCTAGCAGAGACAGGCGTCCACTTCGTTTCGCGATGATGGATTCATATTTTGTTTTGTATAGAACCGGAAATAAACCCAGAAACAAAAAGACAATGAGTGTAGAGATGATGAAGTAAGCGGCATTAACAAAAATGAAATCTCCTGTCGAATAGTAGGCCATCTGAAATGGTTTGAAGACAAGATGGACAAAGCTTATAGCAAGTATAAACAAGGCGGAAGCAAGAGCTCTCGATTTGGAATTTGATAATATCTGCTCTACAGCGCTTTTCATTGTGTTTATGAATCACTTCGGTTAGGAAGCGGAAGTAAATTACTTGTTTTTTACCAGTTTGTGTTTACAAGATCATTCGAAAACCAAACACAGGCAGTTTCTCCTGCATAAAATCAAGGTCTTCCGATCGTTTAAAGCCTAATTTTTCGTACATCTTCCAGGCCACTGTCATGGCTCCGGTCGTATGAATAATGATTTGTCGCAGTTTTAATTCTTTTGCTCTGCTGATGCAATGTTCTGTCAGCAACTTTCCAATTCCTGCGCCCCTGGCATCCGGATTCACAGCCAGGAGTCTAAAACCGGCCGCATTTTTTTCCTGAGGAGCCGTTCCCCCTGAATTGTAATATTGCATGTCTCCGAAAAAAACGACTGCCCCATCTACATTTCCATTGGGACCCACCGCGACGAAGAGTTCGGTGTCCGGTTTCGAGGTAAAGTCGCCCACATTTCTCAGTAAATGGTAATACGCGGGTTGTTCATCTTCTTTCGGGAAGCCATCTAGTTGGGAGTAAACATTCACCATGAGTTCTCCTGCCGGGACGAAATCTTCGGCTTTTGCGTTTCTTACGATATGCAATTTGTTCGTCATTTTTTGTGTTTCTATCCACAATATCCACCCCCATAGGAGTAGATGTATTTTGGGGCCCATGGATTTTCTTTCCCTAAGATCATTCTGGTACAACTGTCTCCTTTTGGGAACCCGTTTTTTTCAAAAAAGGCGAGGGCAATTTTATTTTCTATTGGAAGGAGCGTTCGCGTTCCTTTTTTGGAATGTTTCAGTTTCAAAAGTTCGATTCCAGCCTGCTCTTCCAGGGCGATCACCAGGCCTCTGCCAAAATGGGGCAGATAAAAGCCAATTAATTGTTCGTTTTCATCAAGGTATCCGAAAGCATTTTCAAAGTGCATCTCAATCAAATGAGTCCGATTTTCGGCATTCGCGATTTCGTCTAATTTACACACCCTGTTTAAGTCGGATTTATCCAATTTTTTGATCGATGTAGATGGTTTGAAATCAACATCCTGGGTAGAATCAAAAGACACATATTCAGAGCGGTTTTTGAATCCAATCTTCTTGTAAACAGGCTCTCCCAGTTCGGTGGCAATGAGCAATTGTGTTTCACACTTTTGAGCGTCTGAAAAATCGCTCAGAAATTTTGTTATTTCACGGCCAAATCCCTGTCCCCGGTAATTCTCGTCAACCAATATATTTGCCAGCCAGGCAATATGGCCTTTTACAAACACGTTTCCGGTACCTACGATTTTGCTGTCCTGAATTTTGACAAAGGCATAGAAAAACTCTTTATCGATGAATTCATCCAGGAATGCTTCATAATCAAACTTCCAACTCTTTGGAGGAAATTTGTTTAAACCATCTATGTCCGATCTGTCAAGTTTTCTGATCATTTTCCTATTTCAGCCTACCTGATAAATTTAACCATTATCGCATAAATTTTGTGATGGTTCGCGACTTTCTATTGTGTTGCTTTGATCCAATCCTTCACGATTGTGATTAAATCCACCTCCCCATCCTCTACATCTGTCATGTTCTTAAAACTTGCAATCGCCCGGTCATTCTCCTTCCATGTCAGGAGCTTTGAATCGGTGTTGATCATCCGCTCTTTTGGCTGTTCCTGTTTTTGCGTTCCTCGATGAAAGATTAATTGGACCTGTTTCGGTGGTTGAATTTTCATAGTTATTCGGTCGGCTTCTCCATGGCAGTAATTAGGTCCGTTCCATTTAATGTTTTCTGTTAGTCCAGAAGTTGCATCAAGGATGATATGACGCAATTTTTCAATTTCATTTCGAAAAGGGTGATCGAGTTCATCGAGAAATTTGGTGACGTCGCTGTTTAGTTTGTTCATAAATCAATGATTAAATCTGTTGTTCTAATTAGTGTAAATCACAAATTCTTTCATGTCAATAAGAATAGAAGCTGTCTCATGTTTAGTTTATTGTTCGTTTTAAGTTTTACTGTATGACCCAGATTGACTAACAGTTGAACTTTTCCCACTCACCTCAAACTCTGGTATTTGTGAAAAGTAGGTGTTGTTCGGGAAGATTATTCTACCTGATATTCTATTAGAAAGTATTCTCTTTTACCATTTATGGTAAACACCAATTCTCTTTTAAAAGGGACTCCATGATCATTTAAGTGAACCAAATCAATCTGATTATTTTTTTCCCAATCGGGCAATCCAAAAGCCCCATAATATTCCGCCCTTGTGTTCAGCGAATCATTATATTCTGTTTTCACCACCATTGAACTTATATCTTGCGGTGAATCAAGAAAACTCTTGAATAGAATTTGACGATTCTTTTCATCATAAACCCTAATTGAATAGGATGTATCACCCTTCTCCCAAATTGTCAATACAGTATCTTCAGCCCCGAATGCGTTATGTCCAATTAGATCCCTATATGTACATCCATAAAGGCAGATACTTTCGACCATCAAATTATTTTCATATTTCGTTTTGAAGATGAAGGTTGTGTCATCACCAGCAATGATATAACTCAGTTTACTTACGGTGTCGTGGATGTAATAGTATCGTGCAGTGTCGGTTCCTATTACACTTTCATATATGCGGTTATTTGAATTCCCAATATTATATTCGATGCGATATTCAGAATCAGGGTTTCCTAGTGGGAATGTTTTTTTATAGATGGTTTTTCCATGGTCGTTGAGTATTTCGGTGCTGAAGTATCGATTCATTGTGGCAGTTGAGTCTTCTGATTCATAGTACTTACAATAACCATGTATGGTGGTTTGTGATTGAGCAAAAAGCCCTATAAAAGTTAGTAGAACGATTATTATAATTCTTCTCTCCATGTGGTGACGATTACCAATAATGGTCCGGCGTTGATGTATAGCCTCGAATTTAGCACTTTTTTAGTTTGGAGTTTAGTGCATGTTGCAAGAGTGAAGATTATTCAGTTTAAACAACCCTTGTTCAAGTACAAAAGGTAATTCCCAGATTCGGAAAGGCATAATGTTCTCAGAACATATGTATTCTAACGATTAGGACTCCTGGGGGGCAGACTTTAAAAAGCGTCCAATCTCAAGCGCTACATCCTGATTGAAACCAACATAATAGACTGTTTTCGCGGGGACCCCCATGTTGTCAGGCCAGGTGCCCACATTGGGATCTTCATCCAGACTGAAACCGTATGCCATGCCAAATTTCTGTGCACCATTCTCTCCGAAAATAAACGTAGGTTTCCCGGCACTATTTGTGAATTTACCGCAGTGGAAAAACTTGGCATAGGCGTCATAGATTCTTGGTTTTCCGTTATAGCTGTTCGCCGTATTGGTATACCAGTTTTCATATTTTGTCCATGCGTCCGAACTGTAATTTTGGGGAATTGTCTTTCCCGCTTTCATCACTCCATCCAATGCCACTCCCCTCGAAATCGCTTCAAAGATGGCTGCTTCAATCTGACCGAATGTTTTGTATTCCAGTTCCGTTTCGCTGTCTTTTTTACCTCGTACAGCCTGAACAAATCCCTGAATTCCAGTGAAGTCAGATGCGGGGATCTTAATCTGCATGCCGTTCGGACCTTTCAAGGTAAACTGGGTACCGTCGGAGCTTCCCGAATAGTTGCCAACATTGGCGGCATTAAGTTGAAAGTTGACTTGGTTACCACTTGCAAAAAAGTCATTGACGGTATCTTCCCAATAGTTGATCAGGTCGGAATCGGTAGCATAAATCGTTAGCCAGTCTTTGGGCGAAACGATTGCAGAAAATTGCTTGTCTATCAGAATCGGATATCCACTACTGCCAGGACTTGCATAGAGCAATTTACCAAATCCCTTTTTTCCTAGTGGATCGCTGTTGCAAAAGTTCGTGAAGGCCTCCCCGATTTCCTCTCTGCTCACCGCTGGAACGGAACCGTAGGTCAGTGGGTCGCCAGTCACTGTAAAGGACAGATTGAGTCCGAATGAATCTACCGCGGAGACGTCGTATTGCGCAATTGGGCCGAATTCAAAGATGTCGTAAGGTCCCGGTGGACACGGATCTGGATTGTCCTTGAAAGGGTATGCTGCGTACGGGGTAGTGGGCGAATATGGAGCGGGGGTCGTTGTTTTTTCAGTGATTAAAATCACCAGACGATTGTTTCCGGCGCTTTCTACATTGGGAACGGACAAGGTGTCAATGGTGTCCACATTGATAAAGGGGGCCTTGCTTACGGTGGGTTGTGCCTTGAATTTTCCGTCAGCTTGAAGGTATAAAAATTGGGTGGTTTTTTTCGTTAACTGCTGTTCGATGAAACCAGCAACCCAGACCGTATATGTGTTGGGGTCCAGCTTCGTATTATTCTGAAGTGTAATTTTATTGACCACCGTCGGATTATCCAGGGTGATTGGATAACTGTTGCTGCCTACCGTAGGCATGTTCACTGTCACTAAAGTCTTGAACGGATATTGTGTACCGCTGCCCATCTGTGGTATCGTTAATGTGATTTGCGTACCTAACTCGTTTATCGTAAAGCTGGCGGCGGGAATGACAACCGTGCCGATCGTCACAGAAACAGCACCTTTAAAGGCCTCTCCAGTGATACTAAACGTATTACCGACCAGGGCTGGATTGGAGGATACACCTGTAATTTTCGTCGGATTCAAAATGGTCAAGGGAACCTTGTTCCCCTGTGGTTCTCCCGGGACGATTACCTGAACAGTTGTCTTCAAGGGGTACACGGTACCGGATGGCATCTGGGGAAGCGTTAATGAAATTTCGGTGCCTTTGTCATTAACAACAAATAAATTCGGTGGGGTACCGACACTGCCGAAAAGGACATTTTGAGCTCCCGTGAAATTCGATCCCGAAATGAGAATTTTCGAGTTCATGTTCGCAGGATTATTTTGAACGGACGTGATATTAGGAGCAGCCATAAGCTAATCAATTAGGGATAAAAATTGTTTCGATGTAATATTATAGTTGAGTCGTTTTAAGGACTAGAGTTTTTCTAAATATACCCATTTATTTGAAAGGGGAGGGGAATGACCAAAAAAACACAAAAGAGTTTTGTCGTATTGTTCAGTTGATAGGAACTTATGGCTCAAATTATGAGTTCATTCCTTTTTGCTATTTTTAGATAGAAACATGATAAGGATGAAGGTATTCGCTGAAGGGATTTCCAATAAGATAGACGAGGCAATCATTAATGAAGAAATTAGTATTATCAAAGCCATCCTTACCGAATATGATTTGGACGTAAACTCGTTCATTTTCAGTCACGGTAAGTATTATTCGCCTTTGTTAATGAAAGCGTTGATTTCCTGGGGCGTTGATGTTGGGAAACGGTCTAAACCAAATGTTAAGGCAAAAATAGAGGTAGTGGAATTTCTGCTTGAGAAAGGAGCAAATCCAAATTTAAAGCGGAATCATGGTGATAACTGTATGCATATTTCAGCGAATGTAGATCGTTATCCGGCAGAGTTGTTACTACTATTTTTGAAACATGGAGGCGATATCAATTCTGCGAAAGATGATGGGAAATCGGCTTTGGAAATTTTTGTTGAAGTGTACCCGACCAATAACAAGAAAAAGAAGCTGAAGGAACTTGCAGAGGAGGTTTTCAAATCGGCAGGTCAGAATCTCTTAAACGTGAAGAAAAATTTGTTCAAGGATAAATCGGACCTTATTGAGTTGTTGGAAAAGTATGGTGAAACTACTCCGAATAGTGACATACAGGAAATTGAAGAATTTAGCTTTCCTCCTGATCCTTCCGAAATTGCGATGTCAGTAGATTTGAAGAATGATTTGATTTATGCCGATTTGGCAAGTCAGATGTGGAAGCAATTAGTACCAGAGTCCGGTCAGGCAAATACCGTGCAGGGAGAGTTGTTAAGAGCCATTGAAAAGCTTAGAGATGAATCCCACAGAAATGGGAACGCAAACTTTGACGATAATCATCGCTTACTTGCTGATTTCATCTTTAATACCTTGAAGGACTCCGAGCATTTTAATCAGATCGAATTAAAAAATATGGAAAAACGAATGGCGGAAATCACAAGATCGAATTCACCGTATTTGGAAGATGATCACTACAATTACTTAGTTGACAAAGTATGCATTTTTTATAAGAACAACCCAGAATTGATTCCGCATGTCAAGAATCCGGACATATACAGATAAAAGGAAGAGCTATCTTAAGCTTTGAGACAGGTTCCTTTCTCGTTTTTTAATACATCGTATTTGGGTTCGCTGATTCTTTAGGTATTTGTTGAATCGCGTCCCAATGTTCACAGATTTTTCCGTTCTGGTCAAATCGAAAAAAGTCCATCGTTACATACTGGTCGTTACCAGGCCAAATTTGATGTGTATGCAATGCAACTAAATCCTTTTCAGCTATGCAGCGCACAAACTCGATGGATTTCTCCGGGTATTCTTTTTGCATTCTGTCAAAATAGTCGATAAAGCCTTTCAGTCCATCCGCAACGTCCGGATTGTGCTGAATGTATTCCTCGCCAATATACATTTCCACGGCTTTTGTAGGATTTCCTTCATAAGCCATTTTGTAGAAGGCAATGGCGTTCACTTTGTTTTTTTCTAGATCCATTTTTGTTTCTGTGCTTTTTAGTGCTTGTCAACAATCTACCATTGGTATTTATTCACTCCACCAGTTTCGTCATTGCTATCATCAAAAAGGTAGTCCAAAAATTCATAAAAATTTTCAACTTGATCATTTCCCCGAATGGCACCGTCTTTACACCAATCATATTGTCCGTATGAATCATGATTAGATGACTGATCATCTGGGGAGAACCATCCACAATGGCTCCAGAAGGAACGATTTGTTTGCGAGAACAACTGATTTCCCTGCGGAATTATTTGATAAATGCCGCTTTTTTCAGGATGAAAGTTACTTGTTTCGGGCAAAAAACCCTGACCATAGTAGGAATGAATCACGAGATCACCTAATAATTGGCAAATTTCATAGGCCTTGCTTCGCGTCTTTTTTGAAAAAGACTCGTTTGTATTTATTTGACTCCAGAAATGATATGCATCGATGTAGGGAAATGTTAATTGTGAAATTTCCAAATTCCTTGAAGTGTTGTGGTAATATCCCAATGAGTTTTTTACAATAGCATTGATGGTAGATTTTTGTTCATGAACCAGAAATCTTGAAACTTCATCAATTTTAGATTTTAGCTCATTTATTTTTGAATTATCAAATAAACCCCAGGAGGCCCATCGCTGATGATCATAAATCTCCTCAAATATTAATTTAGAAAAATCTAATGGAGTCATTTCATTTGGGTCTAAATAGCCTTCATTTCCTCCATCAAAATGATTCGAGTCTAATACAACTCCGGAACCCGGATTGCTTGTAATCCTTTCTAGGATTCGATCATAAGCCCATGCACCAGAAAGAGGGGCCGATGCAATTACGTAGTTTGAAGAAAACGAGGTGCTTTGCGGTCGCCATTGATAAAGGTTTTCCAGACCAGCCATGGAACAAACATCTAAACCTAGTATATCTACCGATTCATTCTTGCCGAGTATATTTGTTATTTCAGCAGGATAAAGTTTGTCCATGCTTCCACCTTCTGCATCCGGACACATCCCGAAACCATTTCCATGTGACCTCAGTACAAGCATATAGTGCCTGGCAGGATAATATTTTTTGCAGTATTGGATGAACTTTTTCAATGTTTCGGCATCGGCCATATTTGCTTCAAATGATTGCTTGGGACCAATTTCAGGAATGAATTCTTTACCATCTAATTGCTCGTAGGCATTATTCTGGATTTGATACAATCTGGTATCGGTAAAGTTTCCATTCAATGTAGTAGAATCTTCTGAAAAGCCTTCAATTCGATCAATAAGCAATATTAAATTGTAGTCCTCGGATTTTTTTCCGCGTTTCATCTCTTCAACATCGCTTAAGAGATTCGTTTCTGATGAATTAGAACCGACTGCATAATGCATAATCGTCCAGTTCTTAAGTTCTTGCGAGAATGAATCGCTTGCTAATAATGATATGGCGGTGATCAACAAATACTTCATATTCCTCTTAAGATAACATAAAATGGGCGATTTACCGGGAACGATGTATCGTTATGCGCTGAGATTCATCTAATTCCCGATAACTATTCGGCTGGATCGTACGGATTCATTTTTTAAATGTACAAAATCATTCCTGCTATCATCCTTCATAAAGCAATTGAGATCATCTTGAGAGTCAAAAGAAATAAAGTGAATTTCGTATGGAATTTCATCAACCCCATCAATATACGATTCCTTATTAGGTCGAATGCGATGGATCAGTTTGCCATTGTACTTATTCATCAAGGGAATTGCATGCTTTTCAAATTCTAAGAACAAATCCTCTTTATCCTCATGGATATAAATTATTTGAGTAATGTAAATCATCGCTTGTTAATTAATTGTGATTCAAGATACGGAGTATAACGGTTTTGGCCATAAGTAATTGCATGCGTAAGCACGGAGCTTACCCATATTGAAAAGAGTAAGCAATTACCAATAGCCATTGTTAGGGGTCGTTTTTATTTCCGGTTCATTTTTCACCCGGGAGTTTGAGTACCATATCTTTACCCAGAGTCAAAGCATCAACATGTCCGGCAAGTTTTCCGTCCCCTGTTTTTACATGAATATGCATGTTCGTTGTATGATGAGTGAATACTGCATGGTGTGAATCTGAGTAAAAACCAAGCAATTCAACTTGTTGGTTATACTTGGTCCCATTCAAACCTGAATTCACATGTTTCTCATGTGAATGTTCCGTATCTCCATCCTTCCAATTGATAACGTGCCAATCAAATTCTAATGCTTTTCCTTCTATCAGAAATGGAAATGCTTTCTCAATGTTGATTCCGTTTTTCTTCGCGACACTTGCAATATGTTTCTCCAACTGTTCATAGGTCACGATGTCATCTGGAATATTGTAAGATTTCCAACGTTCTACCACTGAGTACACGAGTAATGTTGCTTTTTTGTTAAAAGCCTTATCAATTGCAACGATACTATCTTGAACAAAAGAGTTGAATGTTTCCCCATTGAAAATTTGAATTTCGCCTTTCAGGTTTTCAAGCGCACCAATGGCATATAGATTCTTAGTTCCTTCCAGATCTCCGAGATCAAACTTAGCAGAGATATCACCTTGGTGCATCATGTTTTTTAATGCGCCAAAGTATTTGACCTCAAATTTTGTTGATTGCTTAATGGTATTTTGGGGATTATCCTCGGACTGAGAACAGGAGACGAACAAGAGGCCTACTGTAAATAAGAGTATTGAGTGTTTCATTCTTCTGGTTTATAATGCCCAACGATTCGGATAAACTGCGTTTTAATGCAGTTTAGGTATTGTTGATGTTAGTTCATTTTTATTAAGCGATTTACGTACACCTTTTTAGTTTACAAAAGCCCGGATTTCATACTCGCTTTGTCCCGCTTGGTGAATTATTGTCATTGTCTCCATAATTTGACCACTATGAGTACGGAGAGGTGTAAACTTAATCTTTATTTTTTTGGATTGATTGGGATAAATAAATTCCTCTATTCTTTCTATGGAAAAACATTCACAGGAGCAGTCAATTCCCGAAATTGCAAGTTTATTTTCTCCTGTATTAACAATCTCAAGGTCAAAAAAATAAGATGACCCACGCTGAATTGTTTCAAAATCATACGAGGAGGGAATAAGTTCCATGGTGGTAAAAGTTTGAGCTTCGATGTCAGCCATTTTTTCTTCCATGAAAATTGAAAACAAAGACTCACCATCACCGTACATGGCAGTTTTCATTGAATCGATAAATCTCTTCTGTTCATCACTTCCAATATAATCATGAGACGTATAGTACTTGCTTGGTATCGAAGGAATGACGTTCAGTGAATCAAGGTCTTCTTTATAAAAGTTATATAACTTACTTATTGCCTGAACACCTAAAACTTCCTTCCAGACGGCAATTTCATCAATTATACCAGCTTCAAAACAACATTCTTCATTTCTTGAACCGATATTTATTTTAGCATTCGTTTTGATAGACCCCTTTAAATTATCCGTTGATGCCGTATGAGGTCGTACTATTCCATCTACATAAATCTTAATACCAGCTGCAGAAGATGATCCATCATAAGTAACAAGCAGGTGATGAGCTAACTTATCTGATAACACTTCTTCGTTCGTTTCTAGAAGAATAAAATTGTTTTGGTCTGCATTGTGTATGATGTACACAAGAACTCTACCTGTTGTGTTTGTAAATACTTCGAATCCTCGATAAGGAGAGGAATGATGCATCTTAGAAAAAATCATTCCAGGGCTACCCAATAAATCCGATTTTACATTGGCTTGAATCGTAAATGAAGCGTTGGACTCTAATTCTAAACCTTTCAATTCATTTAAAATGATGTTATCATCTTGCCCATCAAATCGATAATAACCAGTACCTATATGTTCAGCTCCGTGAACTTCTCCATTGTTTTGATACGCAGATTCATCGTTGGCATTAAAGTTAAAAGACCAATAGCCAACCAAACTTGTTTTGGGGAATACTTCTGGAATTTCCTGTGCTTGAATTGAATAAGTAAAAATTACCGCAATGCATAGAGTATATAATTTCATTTAAAAGTGATTTTTTGTTATTAACACCAACGGTTTGACGATGAGTACTTGCAATTACTTATAAGCATTGTTGGGGTGTCTTTTTATTGTTTTTTTGTTTTCAACTGTTATTTCTGAACCTTCTGCAAGCATTATAGAATTTGGTTTTACAGAATTTAGGAAGTTAAATTTTCTACCATAAACTATTCCAAAGTCCACATTGATTTTATAATCACTCACTTTGTATGCTTCCCATTTAGGATGTGTCACTTCGTACTCGTTTGATTTTTCATCGTTAACTTTTGCATAGCCCCAATAATGTTCCGTAATAAATTCCGTTTCGCTTCCTGAAATGATTTCAAAACTTTCTTTACTTGCTGTCACCTCAAAGCTATTTTCAATCCCAGATTTGGTCCAATTGTATGCTACAATTCTTGAATCGTTATTTTCAATCCAATGATGACTCATTGGCAGAGTTTCATAATTTTCGTTGTAAACAGTATTTGCGACAAAAGTCAAAGCTCTTTTTGGTACAATTTCTTTAATGAAAACAACTCCTCGTTTCCATTCTCCATGTTCAAATCTTTTCACATAAAACCGCAAATTTACTTCCTCGAAATCTGTGTGAAATGGAATTTTTATTCCTAATAGTTTTGTGTTTTTAAACATAAACCCGACTAAACTGACAAAGCATTTTTCATTCCACAAATCTAATTCGGTTCCAGCAGGAACAAATTCAGTTAAATGGTCTTTGTCAATCACATAATTTGCGATCGCAAGTTTTCTCCATTCTGCCTTTAAGAAACTCATTTACGTTCTGTTTTAATGCGCTACAACGTTCTGTTTAAACGGCGTTTTAATGCAGTGTAGGTATTGTTAGCCACCGTATTTTATCATTTTCAAACTTGTCGGAGAATTTATTCCTTTTAACACACTTAGTTTCGTTAATAATCCTGTTTCAATATCTCTACTAAATATTACCAAATCGTTTGAAGCCTGATTTGCTACTATTAAATATTTCCCTGTGGGGTCAATGACAAAGCTACGAGGAATGGCACCGTGCGTAGATTGATGATCTTGTATAGAAAGTGTTCCACTATTTACTTGTATTTTGAAAATTGAGATTGAGTTTTCATCTTGTCGATTTGATGCATATAGGAATTTCCCGTCTGGTGATATGTGAATGTCTGAGGAGGCATATTCTTCTTGATTAAGCTCGTATGAATCATATGTGTTGAAGAGAATTAATTTGCCGTCCTGATATTTATAGAATGAAACCGTTCCGCTTAACTCTTCTACACAATAGGCATATGGTTCAGTTGGATGAAATGAGAAGTGCCTTGGCCCCGAACCTTGGCTCGTTTTAATCGTTAAGGTGTCGATAGCCGTAAGCAAATTCTCTTCGTCAAACTTGAAGACACGAATTTCATCAGTACCTAAATCAGGAGAAAGAACATACTTGCCATCAGGACTGAAGTTACTAGAATGGATATGAGCGTCATCTTGTCGGCCCTTTATGATGCTATTCCCTTTGAATTCTAATAATTGTGACAATGGTCGAAGGTTACCATCAGAATTACATTTGAAAGTACATACTCCTGCATTCGTGTAATTTGATGCAATGACGTATTCACTATTTTTGCTGATAACAAGATGTACCGGGTTCTTACCTCCTGTGGTCTGTTTATTCAGGAATGTAAGTTTACCAGTTAATGTATCTATTTTGAACGCAGAAACAGAGCCATGTTTATCCAGCTTTGTTTCTGTGCATGCGTACAGGAATTTACCGTTTGGTGAGATTGACAAATATGAAGGATTTATCAAATTACCCTCTCTTTCAACTTCTGTTAGTTCACCGGTTTCTGTATCAAAAGCGAAAACAACTATTCCTTCGGACTCTACTCCTGCAGTATATGACCCTACAAATAGATATGTAGTTGGAATATCCTGTCCTAAGACAAAACCAATTAACATTGCTAATGGTATGGATATGAAGAGTCGAATATTCAAAATTTCATGGTAGCTAACGCGCGGACATTTAAAGATAGCGATTTTTAGCCGCGTGGAGTGTAGACAGTATTATAGTTGGCCTATTTTTCTGTTACACAACTCTCTATCGCGTTTTCAACTAACTCTTTTTGACGTTTTAGTGCTTTTTCAGAAGTAAGAGCAAATAATAGATTGAATATGACTACAGCTCCTATCAAGAACAAAGTATCCTTTTGACTAAATAGAGAAGTGTATAATAATCCAAGCAGCAGAAGCCCGAGGAAAACTGATTGTTGCCATCCAAAATAGGAGATCGAGGTAATTATTGTCGTTTCCTTTTCCGAATCATTAATAAACACTGCTGTTGTACCTCCACCATATCTATTTTTTACACCTCGTTGTTCTTTCAGGAATATTCCTTTATCCTTTTCATTTCGAAACAGAAGTCCATTTGGATTATAATCTCTTATATAGCCATCATCATTATACTGGTAAACTGTATTCGCCCTGATCTTACGGACAAAGCACTGTCCTTCAGCATTCGTTTTGTATTTCTTTATGTACAGTGGTAACAGATACACTTCAATTGACTATTACGTTCCTGCACTAGGCCAAGAGGCACTTTCTAACCAGTGTAATTGTGGTGCCATTTTGCTTAGTGCATGTTATGTTCATTTATTATTTCAATCAAATTAGTTAATTCTAAATCATCAGATAACTCTTCTTCGATAAATATATCAGGAAAAACGCCATGATTTGGATTTTCTATTTGATCTATAGCATATGTATTGACCATTAAAGGAAAATAGAGTTCGATTCCTGAATAGGGTAAAAAATAGGAGCAATACACATTGCCGTTGCAACCAGAAGCTCTACCACCTGTTTCGGTTCCTACAATCTTTCCTAAGTTGTGCTCTTTAACAAGAGATGCAAAGTGACTAGCGGCAGAGGCGGTTCTTCCATTAACCAAAACGTACAAATTGATGTCTAAATACAAATCGCCTTGAAAGTCGACTTGTCTTGAAGGCTCAGATTTAGTTGGGGTTTTAAGTACATTTTCATAGGTCGTTCCATGAAATATTAAGTCCATAGAATACTTTGCTAAACCCACGGTATCGATAGTGGAGCTCATTAATTTAAAGGATGTTGGGGTGAAATTTCTCAGTAGCAAATCAATTCGATCTCCTCCGCCATTATCCCTGATGTCAATGATAACATCTTTGATTTTCTTGCGTTCCAACTTATTTCGGGTCTTCTTACAGAACTTTTCGAAATCGGCAATGGATTTTTCATCACCTGGAAAGTTAAAGACCCTAATCAATCCAATTTTCTTTTCATCACCTACCAGAGTAAAATCAAAACCTTGACATTTGGGTTCTGAAGCTGAAATACTGGAGGCGTCAAAATGACTTTCAACCATGGCTCCATCATGTAAGGTGACAACCTTAAATTCAACGGGGTTCCCAAGTATAATAGGAATATCCAGTTTACATCTTCTTTCAAATAATGCAGCGTTTAACGGAGAATCACCATCAGAAGAATGGAGCTTCTTGCCTTTTTCAAAAACTGATTTCCAACTGATACCATTTATCGAAACAACTTGATCTCCTCTAAATAGATTCAATTCGGGATAGTTCTGAGCAATCAATCCATTACCCTTAATCACTTTTATTTTCAAAGGAAATTCGTTGATTGTAGAATCCAGTTTTTTTGTTCTGTAAGCACCTGAATGGGCGCATTTTATTGAGCTCACAAGATTTGCATAGCATTGGAAAGCATCTAAAATTAATATTGAATCCTGGAAATTATATTCTTGAAGAACAGAATCCTTTAGCTTGTTTAGACCTTCCTCAGTTTGAAATGCAAAAGGATTGGCATGAACATCGGTCAGAACCAAAGCGGTCAAATCTATTTCTTTCTGAAACTCTTTTCCAGATATTTTTTGAGAATGTGCAATTTGATAAGTACAAATTAACAAGAGGAAGAATACTGAGTGTTTCATTTATTGAACATAACGGCTCGACTAAGTGGAGTGGGAGAATGTGAGTTGTGAATATTCCTACACCAACTACGCAAAGCCAAACTAAGTTTTATGTTTTAAATATCTGAATAAAATATCACACTTAGTTTGGCGGTAAACAGAGGTGGCAATATACCTTTAACAGTTAAGCCCCACTACGTTTAGCTCTTGTTATGATTAGTTTTTTTAGTGAGCAATTAAATCAGAATATTTTGATTAAACTATTCTGAAGTCAATTTTTGACTTTTTGAAACCATACATTTTTTACTCGATTCATATTTACCAAAAACCCTGAAATTACTCCACTTTCGTCACGATTGTATTTTACGATTGCCATGCCAGACCAATCGCAAACGTCTCTTTTTAATATTGCAATGGGGAATTCTCCATGCCTACTGTGATATCCTATTAATTGTCCATTCTTCATTTGTACTTCATAGAATGTTTCTAATTCAGAACTATAAAATTTGCCTAGTAATTCCTGTTGTTCTCTTTCTGTTAAAGGGCTATCATCATATTCTTCAAAAGTTTGTATAGGTTTATTGCCATCCTTAACCGTCATCATTTTCTTTGTACCTTTTTGAAATTGAACAAGAACTTGTGCTTTAATACCACCGAGAATAAATTCATTATGGCCTGTTTGAACCAAGTGAGATTTTATTCCATTGTTCCGTAAATACCAAAGCGTATCGTTTTCAAAATAAACTTTTCGAGGGTAGTTTTCGTTTGTATTCCAATAACTGCCAACTACATTTTTTGCATTTTCAATAGCAAGAGGTACTGGTTTTAGAGGTATTTTTTTCTCCCCCTTTGAGCTGTTCTTTTTTAGAAAGAGTTTAAGTAGTTCTTGTTGTTTTTGCTGGACATTGTATGAAGTGAAGTTGCTTAATAACACTACCGTTAATTCATCTTTTGGGTAATATTCTGCATAGGAAAGAAAGCCAGGTATTCCACCTGAGTGTTGTATTCGTTTGTTGCCATGAAAATCTTCCACAAAAACACCAAACGCGTAATGGTTCATTTCTCCATTCGTAAGTGTGTCAGTTGTTTGTAACAATTCAAATGCTTTTTCCCATCCTTTTGTAGGGTTTCGGAAGTTGCTCATCCAATTACTTAAATCTGAGGCTGTAGTGTAGATGTTAGAAGCTCCTAAATCTAAACTGGTGTTTTCTGCTCTAGCAAACAGATTCCTACCGACTTCATAATAAGGGGTAGCTACTTTCTGATGAGCATTATTGTTTGTTTCATCTATAAAGGTATTAGCCATATTTAAGGGCGAAAAAATAGTTTCTTTCATCCATGTTTGAAATGGTTGTTGCGTGATTTTTTCTATAATCAGAGCAAGCAGAACATAATTGGAATTGGAATACATAAATTGTTCTCCAGAGTTAAAGTTCAAGCTTGTCTGCTTGCAGAAATACCGATAATTATCTTCGGTGGTAATGGCATCACCATCTCGCCAACCCGCTAGTCCAAAAAATTCTGGGGTACTTCGGAAACCACTTGTGTGATGTAATAAATGACGAATTGTAATCATTTGTTCAAATGGATGTAATTCAGGAAGGTATTTCCGAATGTCGTCATCAAAGGAAAGCTTGTTTGCTAGATGAAGCTTTACAATACCCATCGCTGTAAATTGTTTGGATACTGAACCAATGTTGAAAATGGTTTCGGAATCCATGGGAATGCGATATTTGACATTCGCCAGGCCATAAGATTGAGAGAATATCAGTTCTCCTTTTTTCATTATTTGGACGACGGCTCCCGGATGCCCTTCTTCATTCCAATCACTAAATAGTTGATTAATTTCTTTATCCAACTTTTGAGCATACGATAATATGCTACTACCTAGCACTAGTGCTATTATTAACCCGACTGTTTTGTTCATAGCGTTTTGATTTTATTCAAATGTGCTATGAAACCTTTACATCAAAAAATATGATCCGCCAGTTGCTGAAAGTAATCTGTGAAATAGAGTCTTAGACTTTTGACCGCTTAATAAAATGATGGAAATTAGCTTTGTAAGTAGCAGAAATAGGGATTTTTTCTTTTCCAATAGCAATAAAGTTTCGCTCAATAACATCAATTTTCTCAATTGAAACCAAGTAAGATTTGTGTACCCGTTGGAAATTCATTTTAGGGAGTAACTGTTGTAGTTCTGTGAACGTTTGCAGTGTCATAATCTTTTTGTTAGAAGAAGTATGTATTCTTCTGTAATCTCCCATCCCTTCAATGTATAGAACTTCATTTAGGTAGACTTTTTCTAGGGCATATCCGGACTTTACAAAGATGTAATTAGAAGGTTCATTGTTTACGCTTTCATATTTATTAATGGCTTGTAAAAAGCGGGGGTACGTAAAGGGTTTTAAGAGATAATCAAGCACATTGAGTTCATAACCTTTAATGGCATATTCCTCAAATGCAGTGGTGAAAATGATTTTGCTTTTAACGTTTGCCGTTTCCAGAAATTCAATTCCAGTAAGTTCATCCATTCGTATATCCAAAAAGATAAGATCAATTGGTTGAGTTGTGAGAAATTTTAGTGCATCATTGGCGTTTTCAAAGCTTCCCATTAGCTCTAAAATGGGTGTTTTCAGCACATACGATTTTGTACGTTTCAAAGCTAACGGTTCATCTTCTACTATAATGCAGGATATTTTCATAGTGGTAAACACAAATTTAAAACGTAATTCTCTTCTGAAATATTCACATTCAAATCATAATTATTACCGTACAATAGTTTTAGCCTGTTTTCAACTAACTGGTTACCAATTCCTTTTTCAGCTTTTTTGGTTTTATCAATTGTGTTGCTGCATTTAAAAATCAGGGAGTTATCCTGAATGGAAATTTGAATATCTATATAGTTAGTCTTCTTGTTTGGTGAATGTTTGAATGCGTTTTCAATAAATGGTGTTAATATCATAGGCGCAATTTCTTTTTGGGCTGCATTACCTTGTATAGTTAGATGAACATAGTCTTCATTGCTTGTACGGATTTTTTGAAGTTCAACGTATTCTTTTATGTATCTTATTTCTTCACTCAAATAAATGCTTGAGTTGGAGGATCTATACAGGTAGAATCGAAGGATTGATGACAGTTTAATAATGTATTCAGAAGCCTTTTCACTGTCTGTTTCAATCAATACGTCAATATTATTTATCGTATTAAATAAAAAGTGCGGATCTAATTTGAGCTTTACCATTTCTAGCTCCAACAATTGCGTTTTTTTGCTGAGTTCATCTTTTATTTTTACATCTGTGAACCAGGAAATAAAACTGTGCAGTATAAATCCTATTGACGCATGAAACGCATTCAAAAAGAAACTAACTAATCCGATTTCCAACAAAGCTTGTTCTGAGTTTACAAAATTGTAAATGCTGATAAGAGAAGTAAGACAAGAAATAATGATTAATGAACCTGTGAATATGAGCAGTTTGAATTTCTTGACTTTCTTAATGTATAATTGAAATAGGAAGAAATAAGAGCCATAAAATGAAATGATAGAGGGTATGAATATATAGCCAATGAGTAATGTTGAAAGACTGGTTATTGAAGGCCCAGATACTGAATTTATCTGTGAAGCGATGTATAGAATTACGACTAATAAAAAAAGGAGTAACCAGTATCCTAAATTGAGAAGAAGGATGTAAATCTTTTTCATGTTAGAACGTAATCAGTGCAATGGTTTTTTCAAATTGAACACAACGTTTCTCAACCAGGAGACGCGGTCTTATCGGTTGTGGTTGTTCAGCCCGTAGCTTTTAGTTGATGTTATAGTTATTCCTTTTCTAGCTTTATTTCTAATAATTCGTCGATCAACCAAGTCATATTATTGTTGTCCAATTTATACTTTACTGGCATAATATTTAAAATGGTGTCTTCGGGAAATTTGCTGCTAAATTCAATTAAACTGTCATTGATTATATCATAGCGCATATTGATTTGCTCAAACATTTTTGAGTCCACTAAATCCGTCATGACTGTTCCATTTTCCTGCAATGAAAAAGTTTTACCATTTGATTGAGACCAATATGAAGCACCGAAAAAAGCATTAAAACTCCCGTAGCCATCTTCTGGAAAATCGTCCTTTTGCGGTGTTCTAACCATTCTGTTAGATGTAACTTTCCAATCACCCGAAATCCTTTCATTGTTGGACAAAGGTTGTTCTATCGATGTTTTCACACCGCAGGACATCAAAATTATTATGATATATATTATGCTTTTCATACTCTGGCTTTAATTAGCCATAACGGTTCTCAACTATGAGACGCGGGCTTCTCGTCCCGAATCTGACTTCGGGGTGGCTTTTAATTGATGTTATGCTGCGTTTCCTTCTATTGGCTTGATGTCGTTAAGCTCCTTACTTTTCTGAAGACGTTCTTCTTCAAGATCATAATCATCTTGTAGACCAAGCCAGAATTTAGCGCTAGTGCCGAAAAATTTGGAAAAACGTAAGGCCGTATCCGCAGTTATACGTCTTTTTCCTTTTAGAATTTCACTAATACGAGTTTGGGGTAAAAAAGTATCTTTAGCCAAACGGTACGCAGAAATACCGAGAGGCAACAAGAATTCCTCTTTTAAGATTTCTCCTGGGTGTATGTTCTCTAGTCTTTCCATAATACCAATGTTTAATGATAATCAACAACTTTTACCTCGTAAGCATCGTTATTCAGCCACTTAAATATGATTCTCCATTGATCATTAATCCGAATACTGTGGTATTCTGAAAGATCACCTTTAAGCTTTTCTAGTCTATTAGCAGGAGGAATTCTTAGATCATTGATATCAGTAGCATTGTTCAACATTCTGAGTTTTCTCCTAGCCACATTTTGTATTTCGCTTGGAAGTTTTTTAGATCGAATACCATTCCAAATTTTTTCGGTCTCTTTATCTCCAAACTCCTTTATCATTAGGACTGCTTAACGTTACTAACGTCAAAGATAAGTAAACATTGTCTTGAATGCAATTTTTCGGGAGTAATTGTCTATGGAGCATAACGACCCGTGTATGGCTCGTAGTTGTGTTAAAAGTACAAAAGTTTCAGTTTATCGCAGAGCCAAATATGTGATTTGGTGGAATTTACAAGGATGCAGAACCTTTCGTGAACCACTAAACAACTATGAGCTATACATTTTGTTAGCGTTTCGTTATTCTTTTTCAGTAATAGTATCCATTACACTCGTATTAAACCCTTTAGTTATCAACCATATTGCCAGAACTACTTCCAATAATGCTGTAGGGAAAGCTAGAGCAATATAAGCAGGTGTAATAATGTTGATGACATTAAACATAAGAAGCATACTTGCCACAACACTACTCAGTAAAGTTGCCATAAGTCCCCATACAGATAGCCATCTAGGTAAAAGTTTTGATTGAAACAGAATGTAATAAAACATGAAGTTTCCCATGCTCATAATTAAGGGCATTGCCACATGGTTTATTAAATCTCTTGCTGAACGTAATAAATTATCTAAAGTTTGAAAATACGATAAGTCGGAACTTCCTACTTTTACATATTCCTCACTTAATACCAATAGCAACAATATGCTCAACCAGCCTATGAAAACAAAGACCACAGTAATCATTCTAAAAGCTAGAAAGCCAATTGCCAATTGATTATTGACTTTTTTTAATACCGAATATAAAATAATTGGAATACTTCCATAAATGACAGCTAATATAAACTGCATGAAGGCTCTAATTAATATCGAGTTTGTATTTGTAGAAATAGCTGCAAGATTATCTTTCGCATCAATAACAGTATCTATACTTAGAATACCTACAACTATGCTTAGAATTAACAATACACCTACAACAATTGATTTTTTTCTGATTCCGTTCATCATACCTTTATTTAGAAATATTTGTGAATCCTGTTTTAAACAATCAGTTTCAATTATTTAAAATTTGGCAGTAATTCAACCACAAAAATATGGTGACGTAATTTTTAACTCATTGACTTAAGTTAAGAAATTAAATTATTTTTTCATTAATCTTTTTCTAATTCGACTCAAAGATTCTGGCTTCATTCCTAAGTAGCTGGCTATTTGATATTGAGAAGCTCTTTGCATTAAATCCGGTCTTGTTTTTAGCATGTATAAATAGCGCTCTTCGGGAGTTGAAGTCTTAAATTCAGTAAAAGTCTCTTGGTGATTTGCTATGACTATTTCAGCAATTACTCTTGATAAAGATTCTAATTGCGGATACTTGTCAAACATTTCTTTTTCCAGAGCAGGATTGCCAACATTTAGAACAGTATCTTCTATACATTCTAAATAATACTTTGATGGTATTGATTTTGCATAATTGGCAGGTGTAACAACTTGTTCTTCTGTATAAAACTCAATCGTTTTTTCTTCTCCGTCTTTCAAAAAATAACTTCTAATACAACCTTCTAATATGAAATAACATTCATTTGAAAAACCTCCTTCTTTAAGTAGAATATCTCCCTTTTTATAATTTTTGAAAAATGCACTTTCTGTAATTGCGTTCTCTAACTCTTTTGTAATTACAGTGTACTTTGAGAGGTATTCTATTATTTGTTTTTCCATGTCTTAATATTCATGATTTTTTTTGGAATGTGGAATGAACGCTAACGTTTTACGGCTATGCTTTCGCCGCCTTCTAAATATAGTACTTTTGGCGGTGAAGTATAGGCGATGTTATAGACTTTCTGATCATTAAATATATCCCGAATAGTTAAACAGATAAGTCGCTTCGTTAGTTTTCATCGCTAGGATCATTGGATTGTCTCTATCCATGAGTCGAAAGAACTGTTGACCTATATTACTGTCAATCGTGAGTTCGATGTTTAACTCTTCTAAAAATACTTCATATATACCCCAACTGAAGAAATCCTTGAAATCACTTTGGCTAATTTCTTGAATTTTCACTTGTACATTTTCATACTGTTCAAATTTCCTTGAGTTCTTTGGGGATGATAAAAACAAATTGATTTTAAGCAGGTTTTCTAATGAACAGTTGGAGTCTCTCGGTAATTGACTTATACAAAAGTCATCGTACATCCACATTTCTGCTAACTTGTCAAATTCGTTTTCGTCCGTCATAATAATACCTTCAGGTAACTTTAGAAAATTATCGTTAAGGCACAATACTATTTCTTGTTCAGATTCAATGTCTCTGTAGATCTTGGTTGTACTAATTTGGTTTAACAGTTCTGGTAAATCCATTATATGCTATGAAAGTGTGAACTCAGGTTGTAATTGTCTATAACGGTTTGAATAAACGCTCGTTTTTATGGCGTTTATTTTTTGTTGTATGCTTTTCTTTATGGATTACTCACATCTGATAAATACGGTCTTCTCCAGAGATCCCTATTTTCTGCTAATCCATTAGTAATTGAACGTAAAGTCTCGTTTAGTTCAGATAGTTTAAACCCTGAAAGTAAACATGTCTTTATATACTCATAAGGATAAATTTCTTTTTTCCCAGCACAAGGTTTGAGTACAGTTTTATATAAACTATCAGCATAAACCACATTCCATCCATGTTGAATTGAATTTGTAAGTATAGTATGCATTACGTAACCGGTAACAAGGGGTAGTATGTGTTTAGTGAAAAAGTATGATTTAAATGCACTACGGTAATGATTTTTGCCATCAATTAGCTCTAAAGACTCAATTGAAAAATCCAGTTTTTTGACGGGTATAGCCCAATATTCAGAAGATTCTAAAGCATGTAGTTCTCGGAATTCTTCAGCAAGTCTTTTGATAATTAAATCTCTCATAAGACAAGCATTATCATATGTTCTTACTTTATCGCTAATCTGTTTTCTAAACTCATCTCCTGCATAACGAAAATTATTATAAGCTTCTTTGAATTTAGGCAAAGCATATTTTTTTTCTAATTCCTTCAATACGGTATAGTAAGGAAATTCTTCGTCCTTGTTAAACATTTCATTAACATCAGATATTAGATTGTTCTTGTTTAATTTTATTTTCATATCGTTTCTGATTTATTTAATTGCATACAACGTTTTGGCTAAACTGCGTTTTAATGCAGTTTAGGTTTTGTTGTGTGTAGTTTTAATTTTTGATGGATTAAATTATGGTAATTTAAAGCAACTAATATTTCCTAATGTTAACCTTTTAGGGAAGATTTAACGTTAAGTTCAGAAATACACCAGCGATTGTCCGCAGTATCTGTTTGCAAGAAAACGTAAGACTTTCCACCTAACTGAAAAGGGACTGATGTTCCATAGAAATTCTGCCATGTTCCTCCAAGAATTTCACAGTTAGCAGATGCATCAAGCGTAAGTTCAGAAATACGCCAGTGATTGTCAGGAGTATTTGTTTGCAGAAAAACAAGAAGTCTTCCATTTAATTCAAAAGGCACCGCTGTGTTATAGTAATGCTCCCAATTTCCGCTTACAATTTCATGGTTAATAATAGATGCGTCAAGAGCAAGTTCAGAAATGCACCAGTGATTATCAGCAGTATCCGTTTGTAAGAAAATATAAGGTTTTCCATTTAACTCAAAAGGGACGGCTGTACCATAGAAATTCTGCCAATTTCCGGCAACAATTTCATGGTTAACAATAGATGCGTCAAGAGCAAGTTCAGAAATACACCAGTGATTATCAGCAGTATTTGTTTGCAAGAGAATATAAGGTTTTCCATTTAACACAAAAGGGGCTGCTGTACCATAGAAATTCTGCCAATTTCCGGCAACAATTTCATAGTTGACAGTAGATGCATCAAGAGCAAGTTCAGAAATACACCAGTGATTATCAGCAGTATCTGTTTGTAAGAAAATATAAGGTTTTCCATTTAACTCAAAAGGGGCTGCTGTACCATAGAAATTCTGCCAATTTCCAGCTACAATTTCAGGTAGGACGGCTATTTCTCTTGGCGCCATAGAGTTAATTTCCTCACATCTGTTTAATATTCCCTTTACATTTCCAATGTTATCGAACCAAATGATATTAGGAAACTTACCCTTAATAATTTCATTAAATAAGGGCTTACAATCGTTAAAATTTTTATTCGCTTCAGTTGCAAGTTCCAAAATACTCGATGCCCAACCACGACAAGTAACAGTCTGGTCGTCAGATTGCGTTAATGTCCATGAAGTTTGAAAATAGCTTCCATCTATTTTATTTGATAATTTATCGACTTGATCGTTTATCATATCTTCAAGGTTATTTGTGCCCGTATAGACGCTAGGCACTGGTAGGGAGCAATTCGGGTAAAAACCTTTGTCTTTTCCAACAGCATCGTAGATATTAACTTCCTTATCAGATGGATCAACAATAACAAGTACACACCATTCTTGCCCAACCCAGGTTTTGAGTTTAATCGAGGTTAAATTCTCATGCCCGAACCCACCACTTAATCTGTTTAGTCGATATTTAATTTTATTTAATAATTCATTCCATTCCTCTTGATTTAGTGCTCTATATGATCTACCAACATCTGTATTTAGATCATGACTAAGCTGAAGAATTATTAATTCCTTTCTATCCTCTGTAAACGCATTAATTTGAGTAATAATTTCATCTATTGATTGACCACATGCCCCTTGATGGTTCAGAATTTTACCTGCGTGGGTATAGTGACCAGTAAGGTATTTACCCCCGCTGATAACAGGTCTGATATCAAATATTCTTGCACCTGCTTGTAATTGGTATAATATATCTAAAGTTTGAGTTACTGTATTACATTCATGGGCACCCACTGTTTGGTTTATAGACTTTGACATACCTGCATCATGTGACCCTGGTATACATATATCTTTCAAAGTTTTATTTCCAATAGTATCTAATGAAAGCTCCATCCAATGCCCATGAAAACTACCAACGGTTTGCAATAATCGATTACTTGAATCTTCTGCTTGAAACAAGATGAATAAGTTGGAATCTATGTTTGAACCATTACTTGTAAGTGCAGGACCAATGTTAGTTGTTTCCCCTACATGTTGTAGATGACTCCAATCTTTAGTGCTTGACTGTGTATAAATAATATCTATTCTCTTGGATGTAGCCTCTTTAAAAGCAATATAAAGTTTTCCCTCTAAGGCACAAATTGATGGCGCGCAATCCGTGCCTTGACCTGTTTGAACAAGACCATTTGACGTTCCAAAACCATCCCATGAATTTCCATTATCTTTCGAACATATAACATCAATACTTGGAGATGTAGCTTCTTTAAATGCTATGTATAGATTACCTCCCATTTCGCATATTGAGGGTGAAACTTCAGTTCCTTGGCCCGTATGAACTAAAGCATTCCATGATCTACCGTAGTCTCCTGAGCAAATGACGTCTATTTTTGTAGAGGTAGATTCTTTGAAAGCAATATAAAGTTTTTCATCAAAGCTACATATTGAGGGTCCACAGTCCGTTCCTTGACCTGTTTGAACAAGACCATTTGACGTTCCAAAACCATCCCATGATTTACCTTGATCTTTTGAATATATAACATCGATACTTGGAGATGTGTCTTCTTTAAATACAATGTAAAGATTGGTTCCTAATGCACATATTGAGGGTGAAACATCAGTTGTTTGACCTGTATAAATAAGGTTATTTGGTGTTTCAAAACCTTCCCATGTTTTACCGTTATCTGTTGAACAAATAACGTCTATTTTGGAGGAGGTATTTTCCTTAAAGGCACAAAATAATTTGTTTCCAATCCTTGTAATAGAAGGTCTTTTTTCAGTTGATTGACCAGTTGATGATGGTTCTTTAGGAAATGTAAAAAACATGATAAATATTTTTTTAGGTTATTGATTTAATAGTTACTTCTTGAAATATTTTCTTTTCAGATATTTTAATACATCAACTACAGGAACGGTACAACTTTCTTCTTTTAAATTTTTCATGTTTCATCAAAATTTTAAGAATTACACACAACGGTTAGTATATGAAAAGTAGGCGATTAAGAAGCACTGAACTTTCAGTAAAGCACAAAATGTGATACGAGCCTAAATCCTTCAATTTGCTACTGTTTAGCCTATTTTTTATATACAGTGTTACCACACGTTATTCCTTGTTTATTTGTTTTAATACATAATCCAATTGGCTGTCTTTCCTGTCAATTAAGTCCTTTACTGTCAGCGGGATTTCGATATCAGGCACTATTCCACTCCCTTTTTTTACAGTTTCATCTTTTGTATAGCGACTAATTTTGACAAACGAAATAAGTACTTTAATTTTTGAATTTGGCAAAGTATAAATTATCGGATAACCTCCTGTTTGCGTATAGTAACTCCCACCTGTTTCTTCTCCAACTAATATAATACCTTGATTCTTGCAAAATAGTGCAAAACTCGAACCTGCTGAAAACGTCTTTCCTCCAATAAGAACATATACTTTTCCTTCAAATTTCTTTTTGTCTGGAATCATAAGGGGCTCATTTTCATCCGTTGTTGATTTCCATCCGTTTTCTGTCTTCTCGGTATTTTGGTAATATTTTATAAAAAAAGTCTCGTAAGTATACCCATTGACCAAATTTTGACTGTATTGTTCTTCTGGGAGTATATCAGTAGTAACGTATGATGAAACCTGTTGTCTAAATGGTTCATTGGCTATATAAGAGAATGCGTTAATGGCATTTAAAGGATACCCACCCTCATTCTGTCTAATGTCAATTATTAGATTCTTGGCTTTATTCCGTTTAATATTTTTGAAAATATCTAATAGAGCACCTTGAAACCTCTCTACATCCAAATTGAAGGTATTTAGGGTTATAACTGCTGTATTAAGTGAGTCTACAAAATATAGGTGAGGACCTTTCTCACCCAATGTCTTTCGTGCTAAAAATGAGTTTCGTTTCGTAAATCGCTTGCCTATACTTTCAAAGGTTTGACTCTCAATAGTATTTGTTATAACTTCATTACTGGGAGTTCTATATTCGACTTGATAAGTAGGTTTGGCTCCAAATTCATAGAAGTGTAAAATACCAAATTCCATTTCTATTTGACGGTCTTTTTTAGTTTCGTTGAATCCATCTGTGGGAGCATATTTCATTAACCTATTTCTAAGCTCTTTTGCACTTAATCCATCAATTGAAATTATTTCAGAACCTACTGGAATGTCAAAATCATCAGTATTGGTATATAGTTTTTTATTGATTATTTTTAACCATAGCGGAAAAAGTTTAGGCACAGAATCAAGCTTTGGTCTCATTACAATTAAGTGACCGTCTCTGACGTAATCTATCAATTCGGTAATGGATTTATATAAATCATTATTGTTGTCAATTGTCTTTATTTTATTCTCCTCAAAATCCATAAACAGACTGTCCCATTCAGATTTAGAAGTATATTCATATAGATTGGGGTGTCCTTTTGTAATAACATTTTTTAGAATCTTATAATCCTCCAAAACCTGCTCATTGGTCAGTCGTTTTTGACCAAGAGCAATCAACGGCAATAGGATGGCTAGAAATAATATTTTGATTTTCGATTTCATTTAATGTGTGGTAACGGTTCGGCGCTAGGCGTTTGTGCCGATTCTCGAATATAGGGAATATAAGGCATAACGCTTAGGGCGTGTTATAGAGCTTTATTGTTGCTTTTTTGCATCCAACGTATTTCGACCAACAGTATAGGCGTAAGCTGAAGAAGGTAAAAATTGGAAATGAATACTGTCAAATTCGATTTCTCCTTCTTTACTTATTGACGTGACAATTGGCGTTTCAATTTCATTCTCTTTACAGAATTTGATTAAACTCTTTAATTCACGCGGTTTATCATAATAGCGATCGGACCATTTGATTTCTAGAGCCCAAATGGGTTTCAACGTTTGTCCAAGACCAACCATGTCAACTTCTCCTGTGTTCCATCTTGCATACCATGGTGTGAACCAATCTCGGTGCATCCATTGAGCAAAAATGGCTGTTTCTACCATGTTTCCAATCATTTCATCAGTAGCAGAAATCGGAGAAAACAATGCAATGCGTAATGAAGGGTTAGTTAAGTATATTTTGAAGAAGTTATCACGTTTAAATCGCTTACCACATTGATCAATTCTTTTGACTTGTTTTATTAAATATGCTGCCTCTAAGTATTCGATGTATTTTTTTAGTGTGTTTTTAGGAACTTGGGATTGCTTGCTAAGAGTTTCAAGGGAAAATTCTCCTCCACTGTTATATGCGATTGTCGTGAACAAAGAATTCAGTTCTCTGGTATCAGAAATACCATATAAACTTGGTAAATCTCTTAGTAATACTTTGTCTACAATATCTTGTCGAATATACCTTCCAGGATTGGCTTGAATTTTCTCTGAAAATATAACCTCTGGGTATCCTCCAAAGTTTATGTAATCAATAAAATGCTTGTTTAACTCCTCAAGATGAGAAGTCGAATAAAATCGTGTGGTTTTGTCATTCCACCTCATCTCTATAGGTTTAATAATCCTATCAAGATCTTTGAGTGATATATATTCATAGAATGTCAAAGGAGGAAGTAGGAAATCTGTGAATCTTCCTGCTCCACTTTCATTACTGGCAAACTTCAGCGCAGCTGCTGCCGAACCTGAAACAATAAACTTATCTTTTCTATAGCTATCAACTAAACTTTTTAAATGGACTTCCCAGTCTCTACAATATTGTATTTCATCATATATAATATGCCAATCGTCTTTGTCTTTCAATCCTGTTGCCTCCTTAGCATATATGAACAGTTGCTCTAAAGGAATATTGTTGTAGATCGGGTTTTCAATAGTTATGAAAATGATCTTTTTCGGATTTGTTCCACTTTCTATCAGGTCTTGGACCATGTGATATAACATAACAGTTTTACCTACACGTCGGGGTCCCATCAGGACAACAGCCCTTCTGATATCACGTTCGTATACCAAAGGTTTAAAGAGATCAAAATACAATCTTCTGGGCATTTGGTTGTAATCGTCTTCGATTTTACCGTCTACCCACCATGGATTTTCAAATCTAATTCTATCTAGAACTTGGGTTTTAGATATTTCTCTAAGCATTTTTTTCTTATTTGTAATCAAAGATATAAAATAAAATCAAATGATTGATCTTATTTAAAATTTAAAACACACAGAAGAGGTGGGTGGTTGAGCTTAATTAATGCTCTATAACGGTTCTCAACTAGGAGACGCGGGCTTCTCGGTTATGGTTATTCAGCCCGTGGCTTTTAGTTGATGTTATGCGTATCTGTTTGGCTTGCAAATGAATTTCTTTAAAGATTATTTCAATCAAAATTAGCTAAGCTCGGATAAAATTTGAAGATAAGGCATCCTTTCTCCCTTAGACATATTTTCAACAATTCTTTCTCCTCCTAAAGGAATGACAGGCTCAAGAATTAGGCATTCACCTTGTTTGATTTTACCCAACTTTTGAATTCCCTGACGTTGCACGTCCCCAAAAAATTTATAATCGTAGTATTCCTTTTCAACAATATCTTGATTTAGAAACATAGGGATATTGGTCGCAATTATCTCGGTCTTTCCCGTCTGAATATCTAAAAATCGTACATGTTTATTGTGCCAAAAAAAACAATCTCCTAATGCCGTTGAAGCAAAAACGACGGCGTCCTTAGCAATACCAAATGATTGTTTTAAATTCGAGTCAAATAGTTCTGGATTTAACAAATGAAAAAGTCCATCATTAAATGGTACAAATCCCACTTTAGACCACAGATCTAGAACTTCGCTACCATCTCCCACTCGGGATGCAAAGACTCCTTCGTATTTTTGTACAAGGCTGTCATCAATTGATTGGCTATTCTCGGAAGCGGTAAAATTTTCTAGAAATTTTTCAAAAGGATGCATAGTTTTATTTTTGGTTTGTTATTAAGAGTAAAACTACTTTTACATTATTGATTTATAATTCTAAATTATTTAAACTACACAAGGTAATTTGAAAACAATCAATAAGGGCTTCATGCTATCTCAGTATTGACGCTTTCAAAATTACGCATAACGGCCCGGCGCTAGGCGTTTGTGCCGTTTCTCGAATATAGTGATTTTCGGCATAACGCTTAGCGCGTGTTAGTGCACTTCCTTAAACAGCGTTCACCTTTCCGGTTTCTCCGAACAGGTTTAGATACCTTCTCATCTTACTAAGCGAATCTCCTTTTTTCTTTTCTTCTTTCATATTAGGCAATTGTTGCAGTTTATACATTGAAAATGAGTATAAATACGCATTGACAATGATTCGTTGGATGACTAGTTTTGAGACGTAACTAAAATCAATATGGATCACTTTAGACTTGCAATTGATAATATCTCCAAATTTGGCGATACTGACATATTTCCTTTCCCGATAGAAAATGCACTTTTTTACGATAAACCAAATGAAGTAAAATCCATTTTACAAGAATTGGATAACGATTTCGACCAGTGGTTAGTCAATTATCCCGTCGATGCAATTAAAACCTGTGTTCCGGTTGGATATACCGGGTTTAGATGGGCATCTATAATTGATCCAATTTGGAATGCGTACTTATTATCCCAAGTTATTAAAATCTCGGATGATCTTGAGAAAAGTCGAATTGATGTAGCGAAGGATTGTATTTTTTCATACCGAATCCAATTGGATGAAGAAAGCGGCAAACTTTTTAATTCTGATGTTAGCTGGAGACTATTTTACAGTACGGCACAGGAAATTGCAGATTCGCATAAGTATGTTGTCAGGTTTGATATATCTGACTTTTACAACCGTGTATATCATCACCGATTAGAAAATGCACTTCACAGAACGAATGCCGACAGACCTACTGTAAACAAAATAATGAAGATTTTGCAGGATTTGTCCAATAATGTCTCATATGGACTACCGATTGGAGGGAACGCTTCCAGAATACTTGCAGAAATTCTGCTTAATTCAATGGATCAGATGATGTCTAGTAAAAAAATCAAGTTCTGTCGATTCGTTGATGATTATATAGTTTTTGCTGATTCGAAAGAAGATGCTTTTAGAAAGCTGAATTGGTGTGCAGAGTTTTTGCTTAGAAACGAAGGACTCGCATTACAGAAAAATAAAACTCAAGTGCAGACAAGTGCAGAGTTCATTTCACATGCGAAAGCGACATTGGAAGGAGAGGACGATAAAGAAGATAAGGAGAGAGCCTCTTTTATGAAAATACACTTGCGATATGATCCTTATTCAGCAACAGCAGAAGAGGATTATAACGAACTCAAAAAGAAACTCGAAGATTTTGATATAGTATCATTGATCAGAGCTGAAATCAAAAAAAGTCGTATTCATCAGGCATTTGGAAAGCACCTTTTAAATGCAGTAAATATTTTGGAGGGTGAGCCTCTGGCTTTGGCCTTTAAAACGATTGCTACCAATTTAGAATCACTTTATCCAATCTTTCCTTCCGTTATGCAATTAGCAAATAGAAAACTGTTGGATTGTGATAGTGAAACCATCGGATTGTTCATTGAAACGCTGTGCGAGTTAGTAGAAAATGATTCTTACATGATTCAAACAGAGAATAACGCTTCGTATGTAGCACGAATTTTATCTAAACATAATTCGGAAAATTCAATTCAGGCGATTGATCAGCTCGCTACTAAACACTCCTCTGCTTTAGTTAAAGCGAATTGTTTGTATTCTATGACAAATCTTGACAACTATTTTTGGTTATCGGATATTCGTTCTAAATTTTCAATGTTATCTAAGTGGGAAAGAAGGGCATTTATTGCTTCCTCATACTACTTATCAGATGAAGGAAAGCATTGGAGGGATCATACGAAAACACAATTCACGAAATTGGAACTTTTAGTTAGGGATTGGGTTGCCAATAAAAATCCGACACAAAACTCCTGGAAATTACCATTATGATATCAGAAGCTAGTTTTGCCCGCGCGTATTCGTCATTTTGGCAAGAGTTTACACCTTGGATAAATGATTACACAAGTTTTGTTAATAAAGGACTAGTTGAGCGCAAGTATGAACCATTGAATTCAACTGATGAATCCATTCATAGATCTATTAATAATGTAACTGCGGTTGTTTTATTTCAGAATATGATTGAGCAGAATAATAGTGATATTGATACTGCGTTTGAAAAGGCAAGAGAGATAGTAAAGAACTTTCCTCGCAATGGATTGGATACTTACAATCTTGACAACGACCAAATGAGAATTATTAAGTTGCAGTCCTCTCGACTGGTAGATACATACAAGGGTAATGATCTTATTTTCAATCCTCAATTTGACGGCTGTGGAATATTAGCATCTTGTCAAGGTGATCTAATGTACCAAAAAACGCTTGTGGAAATTAAGGCAGGAGAAAGAAACATATCATCGTCGGATATAAAACAAGTCATTGTTTATTGTGCGTTGAATTGGTTAGCGAAATCGGAGCGAAAAATTGAAATCGTAGAGATTTTTAACCCAAGGCAGGGAGTGCTTTGGCAATCTTCCTTGAGCAGCCTAATATCATCTATATCAAGTCTACCAACAGAAGACCTTTTTGAGCAAATCGGAATTTATCTTTATGAATCATCAGAGGATATTGTGTTGTAACTCAATTAAAACAACTCATCCTCCTTCACACCCAAAGCTTTCGCAATAGCAACAACGGTAGAAATCGAAGTGTTAATCTTTCCGGCTTCGATCCTTGCAATCTGAACTTGTGAAATTCCTGCACCTTCAGCCAGTTCTTCTTGAGTTAAGCCTTTATCCATCCGGATTCTGCGAACGTTCTGCCCAAACATTGCCATGACTTCCGTATTTCTGGTTTCGCATAATCGTTGATGCAGTTTTATCTCAGATTAGGGAAGGGCAAACGATATGAGATTGAGAATTTTTTTCCGTTTAATTCGACTGCTTGTGTTTCTTTTAGGTCCGAGATTAATTTTATAAAATCTTCTACTTCTTCTTTGGGAAGATAAATACTATACAAGGATTCATTTCGTTGTATGGTCGTTTTACTTTCTAAAGTAGGCCACTCTTTTGGCCATTTTTTTGGTTTTTCTTGTGAGTGATTGAAATCAGTAAGCAATATTTCAATATTATCAGGAAGCCATTCAGTTTCTTGTTCGTTTTTATAATTTGTCAGATTGTCGTAGATGACTAAAAAATCATTTGGCGTTTTTTTTCTGGCCTCATTATTACTTCTTAAACTGCCGTATACTCGTTTGATTATCACTTCATCAAAGTTTAAAATCAACTCGTTGGTTGGCTGGTCAGTTGAGGAAGATGCGACTATATCATTTTTCATGTTTACGAGACCATCAGTAATTCCTATATTGTAGATCAAATTTTGTATTTGTGTAGAATCGAGTTTTACTGAAAAATATTTCATTCTATTTTTTTCAATCCTTTTATATATAATATTCCCACTCTCATATATCGCAATAGTCGGAACATCAGAACCGATGACCATTAACCATGGATTTGTCTCAGTCAATACAATAATAGGTGAACCAAATTTTTCATTCCATTCTTGACCAAATGATACATTTATGAAGAAGATTAAAATTATTATTGATAGTATTTTCCACATCATTTTATTTGGTTTTATGTCCTACAACTGTTTGAATAAAGGGTGCTTCAAAACATTATTTTGCGCTATTAGTAGCTTTAAAAGCTACTAATGCACCAGTTTCCATAGCGATTTATTAAGTAAATTGTTTCTTGAAAAGTTCTTACTGAAGAAACATACCACATTGGGACTTTAGCAATTTTTCCATCCTCTGAGATTTCTGCTTTACCATTCACATAAGAGTTTTTAATATCATGTAGATCTTGAATTAATTTTTCATCTTTCGTTTTGTAGACATTCATGTATCGATACATTTCTCCACCAGGTCGACTGAAAGGATCAAAGACTAAAAATATTAATTCCAAATCCTTCACTTTGCTTGCATGGATCATACCGTTGACTAGGCTAACAGGGTCTTCATGGTTGAGTTCATATTTTATGTGTAGAGAATCAGTGATTTTTTGAGACCATACTATTCTAGAAGTAAAGAGAAATATTGATAAGATGAAAAATAGTTTAGTGGATTTCATAATTATACTTATGTTAAGTGTTCCTTTTTTCAGGAACCACTTTTTTTACCTCCTTCGCCACATCGATAAACAAAATCACTCCTTAAACCACCCGCTATATTTCACGTAGTTGTTGGCGATGCGCATGACTTCTCCCTCAAAAAGTTCCGGGGAAATGTTTTTGACTTTTTTGGCAGGGACTCCTGCATAAATGCTTCCGCTTTCAACTCGTGTGCCTTCGAGAAGAACAGCTCCTGCGGCGATGATGGAACCGGATTCGATGTAGCAGTTGTCCATGACGATGGAGCCCATACCGATAAGGACATTGTCTTCGACGGTGCAGCCATGCACCAGGGCATTGTGTCCTACGGAGACATTGTTCCCCAGGGTCGTTTTTGTTTTCTCAAAGGTGCAGTGAAGAACTGCTCCATCCTGGATGTTGACCTTGTTTCCGAGTCGAATGGAATTGACGTCCCCGCGTACCACGGCATTGAACCAGACAGAGCATTCATCGCCCATTTGAACATCACCAATGATGCTGGCGTTTTCTGCAAACCAGCATTCTTTTCCGAATTCGGGCTGTTTTCCCCGACATGATTTAATTAAAGCCATGCCTTAAAAATAAAGAATAATTGCCTGATTTGATGTGAGAGACGAAACTATTGATAAGCTCGTTGCATCAGGTAAAAATCGAGGAGGGTGATGGCCGTCATCGCTTCGACAATTGGCACCGCCCGAGGAACCACGCAAGGGTCGTGACGTCCTTCGGCCTTGAGTTGCTGTGCTTTCAGTTCACTGTTCAGGGCTTGTTGCTCACGGAGAATGGTTGCGACGGGCTTAAAGGCTACCCGGAAGTAGATGGGCATGCCATTGCTAATTCCACCCTGGATGCCACCGCTGTTGTTCGTCGCTGTCTGACCTCCCTCCAAAAAGGCATCATTGTGTTCGCTTCCGGTCATTTGTGCCGCCTGAAATCCCGATCCGAGTTCAAAGCCCTTCGTGGCATTGATGGAAAGCATGGCACGGGCCAATTCAGCATGCAATTTGTCAAAGACGGGTTCGCCTAGTCCGGCCGGGACTCCTTCTGCCCGACAGAAAATGCTGCCTCCAACACTGTCTCCAGCTTGCTGAAGATCGAGGATCAGAGCTTCCATTTTTTTGGCCAGTTCAGGCTCCGGGCAACGCACCGGATGGGCGTCAATCTGCTTACGGTCCAGTTTTTGAAGGTCCTGCGGTCTTGAAATTTTCAACGGCCCCACCTGATCCACGAAAGCACGGATTTGGATTCCCTGTGCTTCCAGGAATTGTTGAGCCATGGCACCTGCCACCACGCGACAGGCCGTTTCTCGGGCACTGGATCTTCCACCTCCCCGGTGATCCCGAATTCCATATTTTTGCTGATAGCTGAAATCGGAATGGGAAGGACGGAAAACGGATTTTAGATGATCGTAATCCTGGGAACGCTGATTCGTATTTTCAATGATAAACGCAATGGGTGCACCCGTACTTTTGGATTCGTACAGACCGGAAAGAAAACGCACCTGATCCGATTCTTTTCGCGGACTGGAAACGCTGGATTGTCCAGGACGACGACGGTCCAGTTCGGCCTGAATTGCTTCCAGATCCACCGGGAAATTCGATGGAAACCCGTCGATGATGCCACCAATGGCTGCTCCATGCGATTCACCAAAGGTCGTCAGACGAAAAAGAGTACCGATACTTGATCCGGGCATAGCGTTCGTTTATACAAAAAAACCGAAAAACGGAACCAGGCCGCCTTTCGGTTCAGAAATTTTTAGTTGATCTTAGTGACAGATCGTTTCTTCAGTCACTTTCAAAATCTTGCGAACTTCCTCCAAAGTCGGTGCTTCGGCATACGTACGCAATACTGGTTCTGTTCCGGAAGGTCGGATCATCACCCAACGTTCGTCGTCAAAGAAATACTTGAATCCGTCTGTCGTTTTGACTTCGCGGACCGAGTATTCACCAAACTGCTTATACGCGTCTGTTTTGCAGTTCGCGATGATTTTTTGTTTCAATTCTTCGGTAATATGCAGGTCGTTGCGTTCAAATTTGAAAGAACCAACGATTCCGTAAACTTCCTCGATGAGGTCGTCCAATGTCTTTCCTGATTTCGCCATGAATTCCCAAAGGGCCAATCCCATCCAGATTCCATCGCGTTCCGGAATATGTCCCTTTACGGCAATTCCTCCGGATTCTTCACCACCTACAACCACGTCTTCTTTGACCATGATGGAAGCAATTTCCTTGAATCCGATGCGGGTTGTTTCATGCGGCAATCCGTAATGAGCAGCCATTTTCTCTACCCGAGGTGTCGTACTGAAGGCTGTTACCACTTTCCCGGTCATTTTCTTGTAGTGAACCAGGTAGTGTACCAAAAGGAGGATGATGTGGTGAGAATCCACGAATTCTCCGCGACCATTGTACAAACCGATGCGATCGGCATCTCCGTCTGTCGCCAGGGCACAGTCAATATTTCCTTTTTCCTTGATGAATGCTTCGAGTTCCTTCAAATTCTTGGCGATGGGCTCAGGAGCCTGGCCGTAGAAGGAAGGATTGTGCTCACAATGCAAAAACTGGATATCTGGCAAAATGCGTTTCAAGGCACGTTGTCCGGCACCGTACATGGCGTCATAAACCAGGTTCAACCCAGAATTTTTGATGGCATCCAGGTCAAAATTGGCTTTGGCATGCTCTACGTACATGGTTTCCAGGTCAATGATTTCCAACTGACCGTTTTTCTCTGCTTCTTCCAGGGAAATGGAAGCCAGATCAATGTGGTTTTCGTCTCCAATGATATCTTCGATCTCCTGCACGTATTCCGGTTGCAAAGGACCTCCGAAATAGGCTTTAAGTTTAAATCCATTATATGAAGGAGGGTTGTGGCTGGCAGTCAGGATCACACCGATGCCGCAATTGAATTTATTTGCACCCAATGAGATCATCGGGGTAGAAACAAATCCTCGAGACATGCGGACGTGAATACCCTGGCTTAAAAACACTTTCACAGCCGTTTCCATGAACAATTCACCGGCAAAGCGGCAATCGTGTCCCACAATAATATGCGGATCATCTGAGTTCTTTTTCAACCATTCTCCGGTTGCAGCCGCAACTCTAGCGACATTTTCAACCGTAAAATCTTCGGCGATAATCGCTCGCCAACCGTCTGTTCCAAATTTAATTTTTGTTGCCAATGTTTTTGATTTTTAGGGGGTAAAGTTAATAAATTCCTGAGTTTGAAGCCGAAGCGATGGTTCTATTTCTTTCGGAAGAAGATCCGGATTGGAATTCCGGAAAAATCCCACTGCTCCCGGATACGGTTTTCCAGAAAACGACGATAACCGTCTCCGATGTACTGAGGCAGGTTGCAGAAAAAGGCAAAAGCCGGGGCGTGGGTCGGCAATTGGGTGACGTACTTGATCTTGATGTACTTTCCCTTGACTGCGGGTGGTGGGTTGTGTTCTATGACCTCTTGTAGGTACTCGTTCAATTCGGAAGTTGGGATTTTCTGAACCCGATTTTGATACACTTCCATGGTCACCTCGAGTGCTTTGTGCAATCGTTGTTTACTGATGGTGGAGGTAAAAAGGATGGGTACATCGTTGAAGGGGGCGAGTTGTTCCCGAAGTTTATCCTCGTATTCGTTCATTGTTTTGTGGTCTTTTTCAACCAGATCCCATTTGTTGACCAGTACCACCACTCCCTTATTGTTCTTTTCGATCATGTAGAAGATGTGGAGGTCTTGTTTCTGAATCCCTTCAGTTGCATCAATCATAAAAATGCAGACATCAGAGCTTTCAATGGTACGTACGGAACGCAGTACGGAGTAGTACTCAATGTCCTCAGTCACTCTGTTTTTCTTTCTGATTCCCGCCGTATCGATCAGCAAGAAGTCAAAACCAAAGGCTTTGAAACGCGTGTTAACAGCGTCCCGGGTCGTTCCCGAAATATCGGTCACAATGTTGCGTTCTTCTCCGATTAGGGCGTTGATCAGGGACGATTTTCCAACGTTTGGTTTCCCAACCACGGAAATATGCGGAAGTTCTTCTTCGTCGTTGTCCACTGTTTTTTCGGGGAAACACTTAACGACATCGTCCAGTAAGTCTCCTGTACCAGCCCCATTGGTGGCGGACAAATCGTACACATCTCCCAGACCAAAGGCCCAGAATTCGCCAGACCATCCATGGCGATCGGCGCTATCTACTTTATTCGCAGCTACGAAGACCTTCTTCTTGGATTTGCGCAGTAGCTGAGCGACGGTTTCATCCAGGTCGATGATTCCACTGGTGACATCCACCATGAAAATAATGCAATCGGCTTCTTCAATGGCCAAACGGACCTGCTTGCGAATTTCTCCCTCAAAAATGTCATCTGATCCCTGTACATACCCTCCGGTGTCAATGACCGAAAAGGAGATTCCGTTCCATTCTCCTTTGCCGTAAATACGGTCTCTGGTGACACCACTGATTTCTTTAACAATGGCTTCCCGGGATTCGGTCAGGCGATTGAAGAGGGTGGATTTACCGACATTGGGTCTTCCTACGATAGCAACTATATTACTCATGATCTGATTTGAAAAGCGAGGGCCTGAGCCTGTAATGAATTAATAACCGTATCTCTTTAATTTCTGGTCGGAAGCTCTCCAATCTTTATCCACCTTGACAAAGGTTTCCAGAAATACTTTTTTTCCAACGAATTGCTCGATGTCTTTTCGGGCTTCCCGGCCAATTTTTTTAAGCATTTGTCCTCCCTTCCCAATGATGATTCCCTTTTGAGAGTCTCGCTCAATAATGATTAAGGCCCGGATTCGGATCAGTGCCTCCTCATCTTCATAGGCTTCCACCTCCACCTGACTGGAGTAGGGGACTTCCTTGTCACAAAAGAGGAAAATCTTTTCACGGATCATTTCCGAAATAAAGAAACGCATCGGACGATCAGTCAAATCTTCTTTGTCAAAGTACGGAGGCGATTCAGGGAGAAGTTCCAGAAGTCGCTCCCAGACGCCTTCCACATTAAAACCATGAAGCGCTGAAATCGGAAGAATCTCTGCACGTGGCACCTTTTGCTGCCAGTATTCGATCCGGCTCATGGCTTGCTGTTGGTTTCCGAGGTCAATTTTGTTGATTAGGAGAATCACCGGAACTTTCAATTTCTGAATGCGGTCCAGTGTTTCCTGATGGTTCATCTCACTTTCGTAAATATCTGTGATAAACAACAGGATGTCCGCATCTTTCAGGGAAGTCTCCACATAATTCATCATGGCTTCGTGCAGCTTGTACGATGCGTTGACCACCCCCGGAGTGTCCGAAAAGACCACCTGAAAATCGTCTCCGTTAACCAAGCCATGAATCCGGTGTCGGGTAGTTTGAGCCTTGGAAGTCACAATGCTCAGTTTTTCGCCTACCAGACGATTCATGAGGGTTGATTTCCCGACATTGGGACTCCCTACGATATTGACAAAACCAGCCTTGTGTGACATGATGCTTCTTTGCCTGCAAAAGTAAGCAAATTTAACGGCAAGGCATCAACCATGCATGGATTGCCAGATGATTCTTCTATTTTAATGGATAATTTTAAATACGTAATTGATTACGTCCTTCTGAATCACGACGAAATAACTACCCGGTGCGAGCGTGCTAAAATCAAGTTGGATTTCGGCTACATGTTGTGACGCCACTTCGTTTAGTATTCGTCCATCTGCACTCAATAATTTAATCTTTTCCATGCCCTGAAGGCCGTCAATATGCAATTGATCGGCGACCTGATTAGGGTAAACGCGGTATCCGGAAGCATGCACTTCTTCCAGACCGGTTGTACAACTGATCACCGTAATATTTTCCTCCCCGGAACTGGCGCAATCATCGTTTAGGGTGTAAATAATCGTATAATTTCCAGGGCCAAAGTCTGTCGGATTGAACTGTCCGATAGTGCTTCCATTCACGGAGAATACTCCGCCGGATGGTGATGCGGAAAGATTCACCACAGCCGCATTGTTGCAAATCGTATCGACAAGTGGATCGAAGTTGACATTTTGTGATTGACTTTCCGTGAGATAAACGCTGACGGTACTCGCACAGGTTCCATCATAGACATCCACATCGTAGCTTCCAGCCTGACTGGCCTGGTAGGTACTGGAGGTAGCACCACTAATTTGGGACGACTGGTAGTACCACTGATAAGTATATCCGTTGGGAACCGAGAGTTGAAGACTTTGCTGGTCACAGATAAATGTACTGCCGCTTTCGGTTGTTAATTCCACATCCGGAGCACTGAGGAGCACCACATCGATGACGTTCGTTTTAAAGGTACATCCGGTAGTTGGGTTGGTGGCGATGATGTAGAAGCTTCCCCCCATATCACGGACGAAATAGGAACTTTCAGTTTCTCCCGAAATAGGAACATCGTTGTGATACCATTGGAACTGCTCCGAAGCACTTGGGAAATAATTGGACTTGAGACTGGTGAAGCCGTAACCCGGGCAGATAGATGTTCCATTAGACGCGGAAATGGTATTGTTCGTGTTAGGGGCTTGTAGTCCGTTGATGATGAGGGTATCCTTGTCCTGACAACCCAACTCGTTGCTGGCAGTGACGTAGAAATAATAGTTTCCGGTGCCAGGTAAGGTGACGGTAGGATTCAGCATATTGGGGTCATCCAGGTAGGAAACTGGGGTCCACGTGTAATCCTTGGCACCAGAGCTACTAACCTGAAGTTGCAGACTACTTCCCATACAGAGATCAAAGTCCTGTCCGGCGTCTATGAGTACTGGCTCCAAGACGGTGAAAGTGACGGTGGTATCCGATTGACAACCATTGTAATCGGTCACGTGAAAGCGGATCGGATGTTGTCCCACTCCAGCAGAATCCGGGTGAAAGTAACGTTGGTCTGTCAGGATTCCGTTCCCTTGTAAATCCCAGTTGGCATTTCCAGGATAATAATAGAGTAAAGTTTTGTTGGTGACATTGGAACAGTACATCGTGTCCATATTGTAAAAAGTAATCTGGGGAATGGTGTCCACGCGAATGAAATTTGGCATGATCACCGAATCTTTTCCGTACTGATTGGAGGTAACCAGTTTAACGTGGTAGCTTCCTGCGCTGGTATACGTGTGTGTCGGATGTTGTTCCGTATAGTCGATTACCCCGTCGTTATCCACATCCCATTCCCAGGAAGTCGCTCCGAAGCTACTCATATCTTGAAACTGGGCCGTGAAGCTGGAACATCCCTGCTGGCCGTTAGAACTTTCAAATAAACTTTCCGGTGTAAGGGCAAATTCCATGTATACCAATCCTCCCCGGTTGGAGTTGTCGTAGTAATTTCCAGGAACTCCGGACATAATTTCCAAAAGACCGTCCCCGTCGCGGTCACCCATTGGGGCGAGTGCGAATCCTAAACCAGCTGCTCCGGTAGTCGGATTGCTGAGATCATTCCAGTCAAAGCGGAATCCGTCTTTGAAGCGTCCGGTGGTGTCCGCATAGTAAATGATAAAACCGCCGAAGCCATTACTTCCGTAAAATCCAACGGCCAGGTCCGGAATCCCATCCTGATTGATGTCTCCTATTCCCTGCACATCCATCCCATAATTGATGTCTTCTTCAAAAATCCGGGTGCCAAACCAATTACTGTGTTTGACATCTTTTTTGACGCTTCCGTCGGCATTCATGAGGGCTACCCAGACAGCGCCAAAACTTGTTACGGTCAGTACTCCACCATCCTTATCCGAAATATCTCCTGCGGCAATGTCGTTGACTCCATTTCCATCAATATCTCCAATGTTACTAACGGAGAATCCAAGTGAAGCTGTCTGACTTTTGCTGGAAGTAAATTCGTTGGCAATTTCGCGATGTCCTTTGACCGTTCCATCAGAGTTCAGATAAACCAGAAAGACTTCATTGAATTCTGGAGCGCCGACCACCAGGTCCGTGACCCCGTCATTGTCCATGTCTCCCATATTGTCGATGGCCTGTCCCCAATGTTCTCCAGTGTCAGGAGTATAGTTGAGTCCTCCCACAGCCGAACTGATTTTCTGATAGGACTTGACGCTTCCGTCTGTATTCAGAAAGAAAATACGGATACTTCCTTCTTCCAGATTGGTTTCGGAATCTTCCGGACTCCCGACAACGATGTCTTCCACTCCGTCACCATCCAGGTCACCGAGTCCGGCGATATCTGCCCCGAAAGAGCCATTGCATTTTGAGAAATCATCGGCTGGAAAGGCATTGAAAAAGAGGGAATCAATAGGAGTTGCTTTTCCCTTAATGGTTCCATCCTGGTTCATGAACAGAATCTGAACGGCTCCTCCAATCACCCGTCTCCCGAGATCTCTTCGGTAGTGTCCTCCGATCCCAACGGCAATATCGTTTACTCCATCATCATCCAGGTCTCCGATGTCGGCCAGGGATTGTCCAAATTTTCCAGAGTTGACCAGGGTATCCAGAATACTTTCCGTCTGGGAAGTAATCAGAATGTTTTCCTTCAAGACAACTGTTTGTCCGAGAACACTGGTTCCCAGAAAAGATAACAAAATAATTATTAGGTAGTTAGATGATTTCATGATTATACGATTTTGTGGCGTCTCAACAAAAATAGGAGGAAGTGGGCACATCTTCAAGGATCAATTATTAAATGCAACCGAGGCAAGTCCATCACATGTATTAAGATATTGATTATCAAGTAATTAAATTGTATTTTTGTCTCTAGGAGTGATTATCTGAAAAGCCAGGAGTTCTCATGGTCTGATTGACTGCTCGTTATTTCAGCAGATGGGCCTTGAAAAGACGCAATTCCTCCCAACTGACATTGAGGCGATCTTTTTCCTTGATCTCCCCGAGCGATTGGCCTTCATAACCCTGGAATAATTCACTAAGATATTGAAATCGCGCTTCGGCCATAATCTCTTCGAGATCCAGCTTTTCCTCACTGATAAGTCGTGCTAAATGACTGTAGATAGTTGATTCACTGAGCAGACGTTCCCTTGCAATCTCCGGAATTGATTTCTCCATGCGAACCAGTTCCAGTGTTTTTTCAAGGGTACTTGGCTTCTTTTTGCTTTCTTTTTTGTGGTGAATTTTTCGAATGGGAATGGTCGTTTCTTCTTCTTCCTCTTCCTGATCAAAATCCAGGGCCCCCGAAACCTGTCGGGCCTCCTGTTTGGCGAGCGCTTTTTTGCTGACCAGGTAATTCCGGATTTCATCGATTTCGTACATTTTCTTCCCGAAATTCTCTTCTTTCAAAGCTTGTTCCATTAGTACCCGCGCCTTTTTTAGATGGATGACCACCTCAAACATGGCCTCCGCCAATTCCTCCAATTCTTCGTGGTATAGACGTGCTTTGCTTTTTTTGCGGACCAGTTCGATTCGAACCATAATGGAAAGTAGAATTTCATCCAGGATTCCAAAAAAATAGTTGTATGCCGCCTGCACACGATCGTGCAAGAACTCCATGGAAATCTCTGGATCGGCAAACAGGCGATTGAGCTGAGACCGGAATTTGCGTGCCGGCTCACCGAGTTGCTCCATTTTTCGGAGTTGGTGCCTGGCCCAATCTCCATGTTTCGCCTTTTCTGATTTATTGGTGGCCGGTGGATATGATGCAACATGTTTTCGCCAGAGGGCATCCAGTTGTGGCCAGTCAAATGCGAGGAGGCATTTGTGTAGGAGGTAAGAACGACTTCCGTCTTCCAGTTCCTCTTCGAGTTTTTCTGTTTCCTTCTTCAGTTGGCCGTAGTTCATCACATGTTGATCCAGTGAAAACTGTTGGATTCGAATTGCTTTTCGAAGAACAAGTCCGTCCAGACTTCGGAGTCTGGAAAGGGCAACATAAGCCTGCCCAGAGGCGAAACTATCATTGATATCAAGGATGGCTTTTTCGAAGGTAAGTCCCTGGCTTTTGTGTACCGTAATGGCCCAGGCGAGTTTGAGGGGGTATTGGACGAAGGTTCCGATGACTTCTTCTTCCACTTCTCTCTTTTGCTCATTGTAGTTATAGCGGATATTTTCCCATTCGTATTTCTCGACATCAATCCGTTTATTCTCTTCGGGAAAGAAAACGCTGACTTCCTGGGAAGACAAGTGACTAATCCGCCCCATTTTCCCATTGTAAAACCTTTTTTCCGGGGAAATGTCGTTTTTGATGAACATGACCTGAGCCCCTTTTTTGAGCTGTAATTCTTCCTCGACCGGGTAGAGGTGAGGAGGGAATTCACCTTCCACCTCAGCGTCAAAAGTAATTTGCTTTTCGTCTATTTTTTGCAGTTCACCTTCATTGATTGACCGGGCTTTGTGGTTGTGGGTGGTTAGGGTGATGTAATCTTCCAGTTGTTCCAGTTCCTCTTCCTTTTTGACCAGTTGATTTAATCGTTCAATGTCTTGTTGATTGAGTTGGTTTTGGCGCAAACGATTTAGCAATTCAATAAAGTATTGATCCGCCTGTCGATAAATTTTATCCAGTTCGATTTGCACGGGTTGGTTTTGCTGTAGGGCAAGTGAGTGAAAGAAAAAAATGCCCTGATAGTAACGCCCGAGTACTTCCCATTCCTCTACCTTAACTACGGGAGGGAGTTGTAAGAGGTCTCCGATAAACAGCACCTGGAGTCCGCCAAAGGAAAGGTTATTCTGTCTGATTCTTTTCAGACTCCAATCGATGGCATCCAGGAGATCTGCACGAAGCATGCTTACCTCGTCAATGATCAGTAATTCAAGATTGCGGATGAGTTGCAATCGTTTTTTATTCATCTGACCATGCCGTTTGAGGGAATCTCTGGTCTCAAATTTGATTTGTCCGTCGAGGGTCTTGAATTCTCCGAAGTCGGGAATGAAGGTCGCAAAGGGGAGTTGAAAAAAGGAGTGAATAGTCACCCCACCAGCATTCAGAGCGGCGATTCCGGTAGGTGCAACGACTACACATTGCTTGTGCGTGTTTCGCACAATTTCGTTGAGCATGGTCGTTTTTCCAGTTCCGGCTTTTCCGGTAAGAAAAAGATGTTGATTGGTTTGGTTGATGAAATCCCAGACAAAATCGGCATGCTCTTTCATGTGCTTCCCTGCTATTTTTGTTTGGTGTAAATAAATCGTTCGCTTCTCGAAAACTGATCTGTTTTGCGATTCAGGTGTTTGACTTCAGTTGGTCGTCCGAGGGAATCATAACTAATCTGATGCAATTGGCGGTATATAAATTTGTTCTCCGAGAAAATCGAATCGGTGTATGAGGTCCAAAAATCCGTCTTCGAGTCATAAATAAAGCTTCTCTTTTCTCGGAAATGAGGGCCTGTTTTCATCCTGATTTTCAGGCTTCCCGATCGCCAGTATTCGAATTGATAAACATCTGTTTCTTCAACGACATTTTTGACCCGATAGCGCTTGAAGGGCTTTTCGAGGTTTCCCTGTACGATCCAGTCCTCTTCTTTGGGATGGAGGATGGAGTCGATGGAGAGGCTTCCCCAGTATTTCCAGGAGGGCACCAGGTAGAGTGAATAATCCTCTTCCAAATCCAGTAAACGGGTGAATTTTTTGTGTTTCACCGGGGGCTGATACAATGGATAGAATGGTGTTTCTTCGTGTTCCAGGTGCGTTTCAAATTCATCATCTCCCTGTTCCAGAAAATTGCGAACCTGTACATGATGGAAGAAATCAAATTGCTTGTCAGGACGCAAGGTAAATCGTCGATGTTCGATCAGGCGGTGATCAGCCCAAACCTGATGATCCTGTTCAATGAGCTTTCCTGTCCGATCAAAACTGTATCGAATGTGTTTGACAGTGTCGGTCTGTATGTCTTCATCTATCATTTCGGATTGAATAAAGAAACGGTCGATGTACTGAATTTGTTGGCTTTCGATCAGTGAATCCTGAAACAACAGGGAAAAATTCACTTCCTTTTCAAAATCGCTGTCAAAATAAATTGGATCAAGGAACTGCCTGGAGCCTTCATGAACAGTTGAATTTCCAATGGAGTCGTTTTCACACGAGAACAACAAACCAAGGGAACAGACAAGAAGAAAGAAATACCTCAAGGGAATCATCATTAACTAAATGTACGATTTTTTTGAGATTTGCAGGACAAAAGATCACTAGCTTCTTACTTACCGTAACAAATTGACATGTCCGGTCATTACCTGCTTTTCACCAGTGACATCCACATAACTGAGTTTCCATGTGTAGGTTCCATCCGGACAATCCTTGCCTTTATAGGTTCCATCCCAACTGTCTTCTAGGTCGTTTAGGGTGGCAATCAATTCTCCCCAACGGTTGAAAATGTTTAGTTCAAAATGGAGGAGGCCATCTCCGACGGCCCGGAAATATTGATTATGTCGGTTTCCGTCCGGGGTAAAGGTATTGGGGACGTAAATAATCCCTTTGTAGAGAATCTGTACGTTGTCAGTGGTTACACAGCCGTTCTCATCGGTGAAATAAACGATGTAATTCGTGTTGAAGTTTGGAGCGGCGTAGGTACTCTGACAGGTGGCGCAACTCAAGCCCTTTGGTGGGGTCCATAGGAATGTGCCGTTGGCATCGGTTTCGGCCGTGAGGTAGATTTGATCTCCAATTTCAGCAATGATATTGGCCCCCAGCTCAATGGACGTAGCAGGGTACAATTCAACCCGAACAGTGTCCGTATCCGTACAGCCATATTGATCTGTACCGGTGACTGTATAGAACATCGTTTTGTCTGGGTTTGCAATAACCGTCGGGAGGGTATTGTCATTCAAAAACAGATTGGGCTCCCAAAGGTATTTTTCCGCACCAAAAGCAAAGAGACTGACCGAATCACCTCCGCAAACGATTTGATCTTCCGAGGCAGTAATATCCAAATGGATGACCTCGATGAAGATGGTATCGGGAGTCGTACCACAAGGATTACTGACATTGCAATAATAGTACATACTCTCCGGTGGATTCAGGAGCACCGTGGAAGAAAGTGGATTGTTGATGTATAAGTCGGGAGTCCATTGATAAGTCGTTCCTCCCGAAACCTGAATCGCAATCTGTTCCCCCTCACAAAGCTGGGCCTCTTCCTGGAGGATTGGCACCGGAGGATCATGAAAAACTTCGACAAAGACACTGTCCCGGTACTGACACCCGTTCACGGTAGTCGCGTCAACATAGTAATACAGTGAGTTTGGAGGGGTGACTTCCGGATTGCTGATCAGGATGTTTGAAATGAAGGTGTTGGGCGACCAGACTTGCTGTTGGGCCCCCTGAACACTGATCTCGATCGTTGAGTTGACACATATTTCCTGATCATTCGAAACCTGGATGGCATCGTCATATACTTCCAGGGTAACATATACAGTATCTATTCCACAGCTGTCCCCAATAATGACCCGGAATTCCGTGGTCTGATCGACTGTTGCCGTTGGGTTGGAGATGTTCGGATCATCTAAAAACGATGCAGGACTCCAGGTGAAGAAGGCTCCTCCACTTGCTTCAAACTGGTAGCTTGTTCCCCGACAGATGATAGGGGGCTGGACAACCTGCCCCGGATCGTGGCTTCCAACTTCCAGATCAAATACCACAGAATCGGAGAGTTTACAATTTTCTGAATCCGAAACGACCAGCTTGACCTGGAAAACGCCGGCATCCAGATAGGTATGGGAAGGGTCCTTAGAGGTAGATGTAATTCCATCACCAAAATCCCAGAAGTACTGATCGCCCTCCGTACTTTTATTTTCAAAAGTGACTTCCTGAGGGGCACAGATCACATAGTCCGGTTCGACAACAAGTGGGAGAATCGTGTTCAATTCAAATTTAAAGGCCGCCAGATTACAACGACTGCTGTTGCTGTTTGGTCCAGCTACCCCTGGTGTACTGACAAAACCGTTGTTCACCCCACAGGAAGAACAGACAGCATGGTAAATTCGTCCCGTCTTGTCAAAGCGGGAAGTCCCACCATCCACATGGTCCTGGGCTGCACCGCCAATGAATGTGGCATACTTCAAACCGACCGCATCTTTATCCAGCACGGCAATGTAGAATGCATCTCCGTCTGTAGTCGATTGAAAGGCATCCGAACTGGTTGGGAAATTGGAAATATTGGTTCCTAAAATGTCCCCTCCCCAGCCGGCAAAGTAGATTTCCCGGCAGTCAGAAACCAAAAAGGCGGTTGGTGAAATGGCTCTTGAATTACTGCTGCTTCCCCCCACTTTGGTGGTCCAGAGCACGGTGGAAAGATTCGGATTGTATTTGCGAATGAATTGTCCAGCACTGGGATTCCCGTACAGTCCAGCTGAAATACTCATGTTTCCGTTTGTTTGTCCATAAACATAAACGTCATTCTGGTTATCGACCTGAACAAAATAACTTTGATCGTAAGAACTGGTTCCAACAAAGGTCGAACTCAAAATAGACCCAGTGCCTTCGTTAAGTCGAAGTAAGAAACCGTCTGTAGCTCCACCATAGCTTGTTTGTGCACCATTCATGCTGAGGTTGGGGCTATTCGTTCCTCCTGTCACATAGACATCTCCGGAACCATTGCTTTGAACAGAATACCCGGCTTCCGCACCGGCCCCACCGAAATAAGTGGACCAGAGTAAACTAGAAAGATCGGGAGTCATGCGGACAAAGACGGCGTCCTGTCCACCACCATACGGCTGATTGGCATTCAGTACAGGAAAGTCTCCGGAATTAGTCGTACTGGCAATAATGACATTTCCGGCTTCATCCAGAATAATTTCTCCACGAAAATTGTCCCCGTAGTTGTGGACCAGATCAACACTGCTACTCAGATCTCCGGCGATCAACCCATCGTTTGCGCTTCCACCCAAAAAAGTACTGCAAATCAAATCTGTTCCGTCAGAATTCAGTTTGGCGACCACAATATCGGTTCCGTTGTAGTCTAGTCCGGATGCTGTTTGAATAATCTGTCCCCCGGCAAAATTGCTCTGAAAGGAATTTCCGCGCATTGGAAAATTGGAGGAAGAAGTAGCGCCTAGTACGAAGAGATTTCCATTGTCATCGACCACCAAACTTAATGGAGTTTCATTTCCGACCGAAGCCCCCAAGTAGGTGGAATACAAAAATACGGAGCCATCAGCTGAGAATTTTGAGATACCCATGTCAAAACCGGGTAAGCTTACTCCAGAGGTCGTTCCTCCATCATAATTATTGTCGTAGGAACCGGCGGTTAGGGGATAACCAGAGGCGAAGACAATTCCACCCGCATAGAGGTTGGTGGCCGCATCAGGAGTCGCTGTATTCCCCCAGTTGTCGGCCGTCGATCCTGTGTAAGAAGAAAAAGTCAGACTGGGATCAATGACGAGCGTTTGTTGTGCGTTGTATCCTTCCGGGAACTCGTAGCTCAATTGATTCCCTTTCAATTTATATTTGACAGGAACCCGATGCTTATTCCCTTGTTCGTCCAGGTTCCAGGCGATGGGTTTTCCTTCATGAATGATTCCGAAACTGTGATGAATGTCAAGTGCACCGGATTTCAGGAGTCTAATGTTGTCTGCCCCCGAATAAGTGTTGATGATCTGAACGGGGTCCGCTCCTGGGGCGACGTAAAAACTGTATTTGAAATCATCAGTTCCCGATTCAAGCACGAGGTCGATCCCAGCATAAAAATCCCGGTATTTTACACCGGAGCACGATTTGACCTTAGATTTCCATTTGGCTGGATCGTTGTCGAGGAAATAGTTTCGATAGAAATTGGAAAAACCTGTTTTCTCCTGAATGGCATTCAGATTGGAACCCTGAAAAAATGATTTTATGGCGTGAAAGCGCAAATTGTCATGTTCTTTCTTCTTGTCGCCATCATGATGACTATGATAGTATTCGTAAGCGTTGTTGAAGTGAAAATAGAAGCCCTGCTTCTCAATCAACATCTCCCCATGATTCAGGTCCACTTTATATTGAATCCGATCATCCCATTGTCCTTCATTTGGATGCATCCAGGAAGAAACGTCCTGTGATCTGGAAACCAATGCTACCAGAACAAAGCAAATGAGTGATATGAAGGATTGATACTGCAAATTGCGGTGGGTGTTGCCTTAACTATTATAAACGCAAAAAAAAGTGAAAAGTTGTACTGCCATCAGACTAAAAATAAGAATAATCAGTTGAATTTGATGGATTTGGCGGGGTGGATTCGGGAGATAACCAACGATGGAATCAACATGGCTATCAGGCAGATAAAAATGGTCAACAGATTAATCAATAGGATAGAGATCCAATTTAGCTCAATCGGAGCAGCATTCAAATAGTAAACGGCCGGGTTCAATTTGATGACCTGAAAATAGTCCTGAATCAGACATAAGCCTAGCCCAATGAGGTTTCCCCAGAACATTCCTTTGAGGATCAAAAAGGCAACCTGATACAAAAAGACTTTACGCACTGACCAGTTGTTGCTTCCCATGGCTTTTAACAGACCAATCACCGGAGTTCGGAGAAGAATGAGCACGAGCATGGCGGATCCCATATTGATGATTCCGATCAATAGCATGAGGGAAATAATGATCCAGACATTGATGTCCAGAAAACCGAGCCAGATAAAAATTTCTTGCTGCTGTTCTTTGATTCCAGAGACCCGGATATCCTGGTGTTCACTCGAATAATTGAAGTTGACCAGTGATTTAAGTTCAGCCAGGTGTTCGTCAAAGTGATCCCAGGAATGAAAATTGAACTCATAGGCCCCGATATAATTTTGATGACTTCCCTGCCCGTCGATCATTTCAAAATCGATGGTGCGGTCTTTGGCGAACAGTCTAAATTTGGTGCCGCTTTCGTTGAGGTATTCCCGCCGAATGGTTCCGTCTGCCTGGCATTGGATGGGGAAATTGTGTTCTGTGGAACTGTTGATGTGGACTTTCAGATAAGCCGTATCCGGGATGGTAGTTTGTTCGTTTTTCCCATTGATAAACATCCAGTAATCAGAAGCGATCAGACGAAATACCGTGTCTTTTTCCGGGTACCAGGTAAAGGCCGGATAAGCTTCATATCCCTTTCCCCAGTCATAACGATAGTTTCCGTTTCCGCCGCTTACGATTCCCTTGATCACCAGGTATTGATCGACCAGTGTGTCCAACACCCGAATACTCGATTGAATTCCCCAATCATTCAACTGTTGGATATGTCGGATATCACAGAGCATGATTTGCTTGTCAAAATCCTCCATGCCTGTTTCAAAAATCCCGGCCAGTCGGAAGAATTTCTTTAAGGGCTGATTTTTAACGAAAAAGGCCGTGACGCGATCTCCCACCTGATAGCCCAGGTTATTGGCGACCTTGGCAGAAAGGATGATCTCATCCGAAATTTGTTCCTTGCCAAAGTGGGGTATTTTTCCTTTTTTCAGGTGTTTTTTGAAAAATTGAAAATCAAAGCGTTCATCAACGCCTTTAACGAGCATGCTTTGAATTTCCTGCGGTCCCTCTTGCTTTTTATCTGATTGCAGAATAGCGGGCTTGTAGGCGATGGGTTGCACGTTTTTAATAAAGGAAAGTGAACGGGTCGCCTCTACCAGCCGTGGATTTCGTTGAATGGCCTCGTTTTCGTAGAGGGTAGATGATTCACTGGAGGCGGCAAAAGCGTGCGAACCAAAACCAAGAACTTTGTTACTGACTTCATTCTTAAATCCAATGACGACAGCCACGGTAATGATATTGACGAGAACCGCCAAACTGATACTGATGATGGAAATTTTAACGATCGGTCGCGAAACTTTTTTACCTTCGACCTGGTTTTTCAGGTATTTTCGTGCTATGAAGTATTCAAAGTTCAATCCCTTCCGGTTTAAAAGACGAAGTTACATAAAGCTTTTATGCTTCAAAAGTATTTTGATCATTTTCATGACTTCCTGTGGCTTTGAGATTCAGGAAGATAAACAAGCCGTTGAACAGCAAGGAGGAAAATCAGACGATGAAAAACCGACCACAAACATTTTAACGGGGGCAGATCGTACCGATCAATACCTGGATCGAATCAAAGGGAAGCGGGTGGCGATTGTCGGAAATCAGACTTCGTTGATAGCCGGAAAACATTTGGTGGACACACTCCTGTCGCTTGGGGTGCAGGTGAAGAAAGTATTTGCACCGGAACACGGTTTTAGAGGGACTGCCGATGCAGGAGAACACATCGACCACAGCAAAGATGCGCGAACTGGTTTGCTAGTTATCTCCCTGTACGGAAAAAACAAAAAGCCGACAGCGGAACAACTGAAAGATTTAGATGTTGTTCTTTTCGATATTCAGGATATGGGGGTCCGGTTTTACACCTATATCTCGACGCTGCACTATGTGATGGAAGCCTGTGCAGAATCCGGGAAGGAAATTATTGTGCTGGACCGACCAAATCCACATGACAATTACGTGGACGGGCCTGTGTTGAAATCTGGCTATGAATCTTTTGTTGGGATGCATCCAGTTCCGGTGGTTTACGGAATGACGATCGGAGAATATGCTCAAATGATCCGTGGAGAATCCTGGTTAAAGACGGATAAAAAGTCTTTGTTGACCATCATTTCCTGTTCAGGATACGAACGAAAAATGGCCTATGAACTTCCGGTAGCCCCCAGTCCGAATTTAAAGAGTCATGAAGCGAGAATTTTGTATCCGAGCCTGTGCTTTTTCGAAGCAACACATGTGAGCGTAGGAAGAGGGACGGAGCGTCCTTTTGAGCTGTTCGGACATCCTGACTTTCCACCGGGAACTTTTCAATTTAAGCCGGAAAGCACCACCGGGTCGAAGCATCCAAAATGGGAAGGAAAAACCTGTTACGGATATGACCTGCATGATTCCTTATCTTCGGTTCAAAATCGCTTGCATTTGTCCTGGTTGATTCAGGCCAGGGACCTATTGAAAGGAAACGAATTTTTAAAGAATCCACGGTTTTTAGATCTCCTGGCCGGAACAGATGAGTTACGGAAACAGTTGTTGGAAGGAAAAACGGAAGCAGACATCCGCAAATCCTGGCAGGACGATCTTCGATCTTTTATCAAGCTTCGGGAGAAGTACCTGATCTATGAGTAAATTCTTTTCGATCCAGGAGTTGATCCATGCGATGGATGACAGGAAAGGAGCTAACAGAGCTTCGCTGATGAGGATCGAATAAAATGGCTTTCATCCCCAATTGATTGGCACCAAGTACATCCGCCTCCAGATTATCTCCGATCATCATACTTTCGGGAGCTTTGGCATTGGCCTGATTGAGGGCGTATTCAAAAATGCGTCGATCCGGTTTATTGAAGCCTACTTTCTCCGAGCAGATAATGATGTCAAAATAAGGCTCCAGCCCAGAGGCCTTGATCTTCGTGTATTGCACTTCTTCGAAACCATTGGTGATAATATGCAGCGCATACTCATTTTTGCGCAACTCTTCGAGAGTCTCCAGTGTGCCTGGAAACAATTTGGTTTGCTTCGGACTGAGATCCAGGTAGGAGTCGCTTAGTTGCTCAGCCAGTGTTGGATCATGGACCTTTTGCTGTTGAAGGGTTTTGAGGAAACGTGTGTCACGAAGTTCCGCTTTACTGATCCGATGCGTTCCATAAAGTCCCCACAATTCACGGTTGATTTTTTGGTAGTGGAAATGAAAGTGTTCGAAATGATCGAAGTAATTTTCCAGACGGTAATGAGCATAGATTTCTCTGAGCGCCGTTTTTGAATTGTGTTCAAAATCCCAAAGCGTATGATCGAGGTCGAAAAAGAGGTGTTTTAATTGGCTCATCAGTTATTCATTTAGCTGAATACGAAATAAGCCAGGCTTGTAGTGATGGCCCCATTGAGGAACATCCCGAATACAATGAGAGGAAAGGTTCGTTTATCCCGTCCATAAAATTTTGCGGTAATGATTGAGCCAATCGGAACGGAAAGAAAAAGTGGGGCATAGAGTGAAATGCCGTAAATGCCAAAGCGTTTTTTGATGTGGACAATGAACTTGTTCGCTCGGGTAAAGTTCTTTTTGACTTTGGGTATCTGTCCTTTTTGTAGGGCGTTTCGGTAGTTGGCCAATCTCTTTTTTTGAGCGCGCTCGATGAAATATTCGCTGGCAAAATAGAAAATGCTTGCACTGATTAGTGCTCCGGCAACGCAAGAAAAATAAGTTTCCAGAAAGCTCAATTGTGCGTATGGTCCGGCAAACGGAGCAAAGAGAAACTTAATGGTTGAGAGACTAAATAAGGAAAAGTAAGCTCCCCAATTCATAGGATTTATTCTTTGGGGCCATAGGCCAGATCACCGGCGTCACCCAGGCCAGGCACAATGTACGATTCAGCAGTAAGTTCTTCATCAATGGATCCAACATAAATCTGCACGTTGGATGGTAGATGTTGTTTCACATAGTCAATGGCTTCTGGCGCTGCAATAGCAGTGGCCACAATCACTTGTTTGGGCCGTCCTTTTTCAAGCAGACTCTTGTATACGAGCACCATTGATCCACCTGTGGCTAACATGGGATCCGAAATAATGAGGGTTTTGCCGTCAATACTCGGTGCGGCCATATATTCAACATGAATGTCAAATTCTTCCGGTGAATGGTGTTTTCTGTAAGCAGACACAAAGGCGTTTTCGGCCCGGTCGAAATAGTTGAGAAGCCCCTGGTGCATCGGAAGTCCGGCCCGCAGAATAGTTGCAATGACCGGTTGTTGCTTCAATCTGAAAACAGAAGCTTTTCCTAGAGGAGTGGTTACTTCCTCTTCCTGATATTCCAATGTTTTGGAAATCTCATAAGCCATGATTTCGGAAATACGTTCCAGGTTTCTACGAAATCGGAGTGAGTCGTTTTGGATGTTTACATCCCTCAATTCACCAAGAAAAATACCAAAGACCGAATTCGTTTTGCTTAATTCGTGAATCATCGTAAAAGCTTTGGGTAAAGGTAGTCCAAAAAATTGAATCGGGAAGCCTAAAATTAGGTAAATTTGTGCCATGTCAGGGCAGACAAAAATGGATTTTAAGGTCTTCAAACGATTGATTCGTTTTGTCAGACCCTATCGAAAATTATTGATCCTTGCCTTTCTCTGTACAATTGTTCTGGCCATACTTTCTCCCTCAAGACCTTACCTAATTGGTCAAATGGTTTACGATTATATCGTGGATCATCAGGATGCCTCTGGCTTATTGAGATGGACACTCCTCTTGCTGGTTTTACTGGCCTTTGAAGGTTTTTTCCAGTTCATGTCGAGTTACCTGAGTAACCTCTTGGCGCAATCGATTATCCGGGATATTCGTCATCGGATTTTTCAACACATGATCCGTTTTCGAATGAATTATTTTGACCGGACCCCGATCGGCTCCCTGGTGACTCGTGTGGTTTCGGACATTGAGGCCATCTCGGAAGTATTTAGTTCCGGTCTGATTGACGTATTGGGTGATTTGATCATGCTTTCAGTGGTCGTATGCTGGATGTTTATTGAAAACTGGCAATTGGCGCTCATGACTCTGGTGCCTATTCCCTTACTCATTTTGGCAACACGCATTTTTGCGCGTGCGATGCGGAAATCCTTTCAATATGAGAGTAAACAAGTGAACCGACTGAATACTTTTGTTCAGGAGCACCTTACCGGAATGTCGATCGTACAACTCTTCAACAGAGAACAAAGAGAGCAACTGGCCTTCGAGGAGATTAACCGGGGACATCGTCAGGCGCACATCAATGCAGTTTGGGCATTTTCGATTTTCTTTCCCGTCGTGGAATTACTCAGTTCCTTGTCAATCGCCCTCCTGTTGGTATGGGGAGCACTTCAATTCATGGATGGGGCAAAGGGTTCCAATCCGGCGGAAATGTATAAGGAAATATTTCAGTTTACGCTTTGGATTAGTATGATGTTCCGTCCAATCAGACAGTTGGCAGATAAATTCAATATTTTACAACGGGGAGTGGTTCGCGCCGAACGGGTATTTGAGGTCATTGACCTGCAGGATCACGTGCAGAATGAAGGAAAAGTGAAAGACCTGGATTTCAATCGGGACATCGTCATGGAAGGGGTGAGTTTTGCCTATCGAGACGAAGATTGGGTGCTGAAGGATATCAACCTGACGATTCCAAAAGGGAAAACGATCGCTTTTGTGGGGGCTACCGGAGCTGGAAAGACTTCCATAGTCAACTTGCTGGGCCGATTTTATGAGTTTCAGAAAGGAAGTATCAAGATCGGAGAGCAGGATATTCAGTCGATTGAATTGAATTGCCTGAGACAAAACATCGCTATCGTATTGCAGGACGTATTCCTGTTCTCAGATACAATTCACAATAATATCACACTTGGAGATCCGAATATAACGAGAGAGCAGGTGATTGAGGCAGCCAAAGCGGTCAGTGCGCATGAATTTATTGAACGTCTTCCGAATGGCTACGACTACGAAGTAGGAGAGCGAGGAGGAGTTCTTTCGGTTGGACAGCGACAGTTGTTGGCATTTATCCGGGCTTATGTATATAATCCGCATATCCTGATTCTCGACGAAGCGACTTCTAGTGTGGATAATGAGTCAGAAGAACTCATCCAAAGAGCGACCGAAAAACTAACCAAAGGAAGGACCTCCATCGTTATTGCGCACCGTTTATCTACGATCCAAAATGCGGATCAGATCGTTGTGTTGGATAAGGGGGAAATCAAAGAACAGGGAAGTCACGCCGATCTGTTGGAACAGAATGGCTATTATCACAAATTGTACACGATTCAATTTTCTTAACATGAGCGAACGCATTGGACTGAAAATAGGGGGAGTCCCCGAACATTTTAATTTGCCCTGGAGGCTGGCCATTGAGGAAGGAAAATTCCTGGATGCTGGGATGCACCTGCACTGGTGTGATATGAGCGGAGGAACGGGACAGATGATCAAGGGATTGCAAACAGGCTCACTGGATGTGGCCGTTTTGTTGACGGAGGGAATTACCAAAGCGATTTTGCAGGGACTGGACGCGAAAATCATTCAGGTATACGTCACGACCCCATTGCATTGGGGAGTCCATGTACCCTTTCATTCAGACATCAAGAATGTGGATCAATTGGAAGGGCAAACTTTTGCCATTTCAAGAGAAGGTTCCGGCTCGCATTTAATGGCCTATGTCAAGGCGAACCAGGAGGGCTGGGATCCGGAGCAACTGAAGTTCAATGTGATCGGAGATGTTTATGGAGGTTTGTGGGCCCTTGAGCATGACGAAGCGCAGGCATTTTTATGGGAGAAGTACACGACTTTTCCTTACACGGAGCAGGGCAAATGCCGCTATATTGATGAGGTAATTACCCCCTGGCCATGTTTTGTGATCGCCGTGCGGAACGAAGTACTCGAAGCCCATGGGGAAAAGCTGACAGAGATGTGTGAGATTGTCAACAAACGAGCACAGGAAATGAAGAAGGCTGAGCAAACCGTGGAAATCATAAGCTGGCGTTACAATCTTCGATCTGGACAGGTGGCTAACTGGCTGGTAGAGACGGACTGGAATTATCAGGGAATCGAATACCCCCTTGCATTTGAGAAAGTAGTTTCCTACCTGCTCAAATTAAAATTGATCAGTCCAGAGGAATCTGATTCCTGGAGAAAGAAATTATTTGTCTGACAGCGTTCTAACGTTGGCTTAATTGCTCACGTTCCTTTCGAACCTTTTTTTTCAGGCGCTTGTGCTTGCGTTTGGCCTTGGCACTTTTTCGAATCGTTCTTTTCGCTGATTTGGATTGACGGGCCCAATGTTCTTTGAGTGCCTTTTTCTGAGCTTTTTTAGAGGCTTTGGCTTTCTTCTTCCGCTCCTTTTTGATTTTTTTCTCAGCCTCTTCGACGGTTTCTGCATTTTTTTGCGACCAGCTTTGAGGAACCTGATACAAGAGGGCAACAACTAAAAATAAGCGAAGGTATGTCAAGAATTTTCCGGGCATTAGTTTGATTTTATTGAGTTACATGAATTGGCGTTTTCCAAAAATAAACGATGAGGTCCATGAATCGTAGGGATCGGGCTGATCTTATTCCACAAAAAACTGTTCATAAACATAACAAGAAGGGAATCTTTACGTTACATAACTTGCAGACCTGCATAGAAATGCTCAAATTTGAAAATGATGCGCAGAGCTTTATTTTACGGATTGTTGCTGATGATCGGAACGCTGATGACTGCTTGCAATAAGAACAGAAATCATCCGGTGCCGAGCATTCCCTTTGACATTGAGATCAATGTGAATTTGCCCAGCTATTCGGAATTGCAAAGCGTAGGTGGTTGGGCTTACGTGTCAGGAGCTTCCAAAGGAATTATTGTGTATCGAAGTGACGTGAACAATTTTGTCGCATTTGACAGACATTCTCCTGCTGAAGATGGGACTTGCGAACAAGCCTTGGTGACCGACGAGGAAAACTTTTTGCAACTGAATGATCTTTGTTCAGGGGCCAAATTCTCTTTGTTAGATGGAAGTATTATCTCCGGTTCTGAATTCGGACTCCGGCAATACGAGACCGTTTGGGACGGTTCGAATTATTTGCGGATCAGGAATTAATTCCGTTTCAGGGTAATAACTTCCTTGTATTTCAGATGTCCTGCCAAATTTCCGTCGGCGATGATGAATTGCAAGACTAGTTTTCGTTTGGAAGCTTTGAGGATATTATACACTGTCCAGGCATCCGCATATGGGTCCGCCTTTCGCATGGTAAAACGGTCTTTGTTACTGCCTTCCACGTACCATAAACATTCATCATCAGTATCCTGGAGTCCGGCGGCGGTCATGAAACTACGGTGTCCCTGGGGAGCAGGTTTTTCATAGATATAACGAAAGCGATTCCCGATATCGGAGGCATTATCTTCGAGTAGCCAGTATCCCAAATCGGTGGTGACAGTGTTGGAGTCTAGTTCACCATTAGTAAAATAGCTGGCGTCAACCTGGTCAATATCCCAGACCCCGGCAAATTTATACCGTCGTCGATCGCTCTGGCAGGAATTAAGAACCAGTGCAAATAGAGCAACTATGAAAATGAATCTTGTCATGTCTAATTGATTTGAAAGCGAATTCCAATTTCCAGCCGAAAGCCCTTCCAGTCGGCGTGTACAAAATCTTCGCTCGAATAGGCCCCAATTTCTCCCTGAAGTTCTTCCCATTTTTCAACGTCGGTAGGGATTCCGGTAGGGTAGTTAGAAAGGACTTCCAGGGAACGATTCCAATGAGAATCATCCAGTGGTCCCTTTAAACCGACAAATGTTCCCAGAATGTATTCCGCACGCATGTAGACACAAAAGGGTTCTGCAATCGTAACGGCTCCACCAACAGAAGCGATGTAGGCATAATGTCCGGCATCGTACACTCCGTTGAGGAATTTTTCCCGACCAATGCTTTTGGTTCCGTCTGCATATTGATACATGCTGATGATCCGGTCCGTTCCGAAAGCCAGTCCAACCGAAGCATTAAAAGCAAAGTCACTGTCCTGGGTCCCGAATCCGGCGAGTACGCTGTACATGAATTGTTCCCGTTTAAAAGTTCGGGCGGCCCCGCTTTTGAATTTCACCTTGTTGTGTCCCTGAACTTCGTGGAAGCGGAGGGCACCATAAAAACCGGAAATGCTGAAGTCAGTGCTGAGAGCCCAACCGTAAGGGAAAGAGAATGAACTGCTAAGCTCTTTGTCGATATCATCAGCAAAATGACTGTTATAGGATCTGGCAAATTGTTTGAAGGTTTTGGAATGTCCCATGGCAGTCCGGAATCCACTTTCAAAACCAAAGCCGATTTGGGAAAAACTGATGGAAGCTCCAATGAAAAGACCAATGAGTAAAATAAATAGCTTTTTCATCCTAATTACGTCCTATTAAAAAACTGAGATTGGCTCCGAAATTGTTTGCCTTGTGCGTGTAATTTCGAAATCCGAGGAAGTCATCGTAAAAGAAGGCTCCCTGATAATAAATTCGAAATTCCACTATTTCCATCGTTATTGGGACAAAAATGGTGTATCCAGTAAAGAAGGAGTGACTTCCGTAAAATCTGTTCCAGGGTTTCTGATTGAATTCTGAAACAGGAAGGTTCTTACTGAATATTTTGAATCCGCCGACATCCAGAGACGCACCTATTTTGACAACATCTCCCCCCATGGCAATTCCTGCATTAAAAGTACGAAGCCTCGTTTTGATTTGGTAGCGATAATCTTCCTGATGACTTTCGTCAAAATAGTTAAACTCCGAGCTTTTAAATTTTTTGTTGGTAAACAGGAATTCTAAGAGGAAACCTTCATCTCCAAATCGAAAGCCAAGACTGGCTCCATGAAGCATATTGGGAATTTTGAGTCCGGGTTGAATCCGGTTGGTTTCAAAAGCAAGAATCTCAAAATTGCGCTGGGGAGTCGTAAAGCGCGCCAGGTTGTAACCCACCGAAACTTTAAACTGGGCCTTTGACATACTACTGGTCAGACAGCAAAGAAAAATGAAAGTAAAACGAATCAGTGCTTTCATGTGACAAAGTTTACAAAGAAAAGTAATTTATCCCATACGTGAATTCACGTAGAAAAAAAGGCCGCATTCAATGCGGCCTTCAAAAGCTAAACTTTTATATTGAACAGATTAATATCTGTAGTGCTCAGGTTTGTATGGACCTTCAACAGTAACACCGATGTAATCAGCCTGATCCTTAGAAAGAGTTTCCAATTCCACACCGATTTTCGCCAGGTGCAGACGAGCTACTTTCTCATCCAGATGCTTCGGCAACATGTAAACTTCGTTGTCGTATTTATCTGAATGGTTCCACAATTCGAGCTGAGCCAATGTCTGGTTTGTAAATGAGTTAGACATTACGAAAGATGGGTGACCAGTCGCACAACCAAGGTTTACCAAACGACCTTCAGCCAACAAGATGATGTCTCTACCATTGATGTTGTACATATCCACTTGTGGTTTGATCTCAATCTTCGTAGATCCATAGTTTGTGTTCAACCAGGAAACATCGATTTCGTTATCGAAGTGTCCGATGTTACAAACGATCGTCTTATCTCTCATTTTTTCGAAATGATGTCCAACAACGATGTCCTTGTTACCAGTAGTTGTTACGATAATGTCAGCATTTCCAACAACTGAATCCAGTTTTTTCACTTCGAATCCGTCCATAGCAGCTTGAAGCGCACAGATTGGATCGATTTCAGTTACAATGACACGAGCACCTGAACCTCTCAAGGAAGCAGCAGATCCTTTTCCAACGTCACCGTATCCACAAACAACAGCAACTTTACCGGCCATCATGGTATCGGTAGCACGACGGATCGCATCAACCAAAGACTCTTTACATCCGTATTTGTTGTCAAATTTAGATTTAGTAACAGAGTCGTTTACGTTGATCGCTGGCATCACCAAGGTTCCGTTTTTCATTCGCTCGTACAAACGGTGTACACCAGTAGTAGTTTCTTCAGAAAGACCTTTAATATCCTTAGTCAATTCAGGATAACGATCAAAAACCATGTTCGTCAGGTCACCCCCGTCGTCCAGGATCATGTTCAAAGGTTGTCCTCCTTTAAAGGCAAACAAAGTCTGCTCAATACACCAATCGAACTCTTCTTCGTTCATACCTTTCCAGGCGTAAACAGGAATCCCTGCAGCAGCAATAGCAGCAGCAGCGTGGTCCTGAGTAGAGAAAATGTTACAGGAAGACCAGGTAACGTCCGCACCCAACTCAACAAGTGTTTCGATCAAAACAGCAGTTTGGATGGTCATGTGCAAACACCCTGCAATTCGTGCTCCGGCCAATGGCTTGGATTTACCATATTCCTCTCTAAGAGACATAAGTCCTGGCATCTCTGCTTCTGCCAGTTTAATTTCTCTTCTTCCCCATTCAGCCAAGCTGATGTCTTTGACTTTGTAAGCCAATTTTTCTTGTGTATTATTCATAATTTAGATTAATTCCGAATTAATTTCGCTGCAAAGTTACAAAACTCTCCCTCACTAAAAAAATTTTTCTTGCCCTTCTGTTGAATTGCGTGTGAAAATCAAAAATTTGAAAATCAGTCGCTTGGAATGAATTAATTCAATTCCTGGGCGTAGTGAAATTGGTCTTCGTGCTCTAAGATATAGCTCAGGGTCTCCCGAATTTCGCTTAAATCAAAGGAAGTAACTAGTTTCATGCGGTATTCCTTGAAGTGAGCAATTCCCTTAAAATAGTTGGTGTAATGGCGCTTCATTTCTGCCACTCCGAGGCTTTCACCTTTCCATCGAACACTCATTTCAAGATGTTCCATGGCAGCTTCCACACGTTGCTTGATTCCAGGAGGATCGAGTTTTTCTCCTGTCTTTAAGAAGTGTTTAACTTCCCGAAAGAACCAGGGATATCCGATGCTTGCCCGACCAACCATGATTCCGTCCACTCCGTAACGGTTTTTGTATTCCAGTGCTTTTTCAGGACTGTCAATATCTCCGTTTCCAAAAACGGGGATGTGAATGCGGGGGTTATTTTTCACCTCTCCGATCATCGTCCAGTCTGCTTCACCCTTGTACATCTGCTTTCGGGTTCGGCCATGAATTGAAATGGCTTCAATCCCAACATCCTGGAGACGTTCGGCTACTTCTTTAACGTATTTGCTGTTTTCATCCCAACCCAATCGCGTTTTAACAGTTACGGGTAGTTTGGTGGATTTGACGATTGCTTCCGTCATTCGAACCATTTTAGGAATGTCCTGTAAAATTCCTGCACCAGCACCTTTGCAGGCTACTTTTTTGACTGGACAACCATAATTGATATCGATAATGTCCGGATTGGTACGTTCAATGATCTCCGTGGCCTGCTTCATACTTTCGATATCGTAGCCGAAAATTTGAATCCCGATCGGGCGTTCATATTCGTAGATATCCAGTTTTTGAACACTTTTGGCCGCATCCCGGATCAGGCCTTCGGAAGAGATGAACTCGGTGTACATAAGATCGGCGCCGTGCTTTTTACACAGAGCCCTGAAAGGAGGGTCACTTACGTCTTCCATGGGAGCCAGAAGTAACGGAAATTCTCCCAGTTCAATGTCTCTTATTTTTACCACTTTGCAAAGATAGCTAAATTCGATACACGAACGGGTTTAGTTGCATCCCCGAAGGGAGAGGGAGAATTTCCGTAGGACTTAGATTAGAATCGGTTCTTAAGTTGAAAAGGTAAGTTAGGTTAGGCTGAGTTAACTATTAAATTTGCTATTCACAAAAAGTTGAAGAGCCAGATTCAAAAGCGCATTTTCATCACGCTGGTCCAGTTGTTAAACAACAGATAAAAGGTAGCTTAGCAGGTTGATATAATTTAAGAATAATGTGTTTTAAAAGGTTTAGTGTTTTCATTCTGTTGATCTAAGGTCGTTGTATTATAATGACCGACAAAGCTGAATTTACCCCTAAGAGAAATTCAATTTTTTTTAAGAAGAAGAGAAAATTATTTTTTAATCAATTGATTATCAGTGATTTGAGTCATTAAACAAAAGGCATGATTTTTTCTTGTTTAAACTAAATGGAGACAATATTGTATTTTTGTTTACTATGAATTTGAAAATAAAAATATTCCTTTCGTTGAGCTTGCTGCTTGCGGTTTCGTGCCAGGATGTACGAAAGAAAACCCAGTTGGAAAAATTGACTGCTCTGGAAAGCGAAGTGTATGATTTGCAAAAGGAGTTTGAGGAAAAGAAAGTGGATACGATTGGACGTTTGAGTGGGGAAGTGATGGACGTGGAATTTCGGATCCGAAA
>SBGX01000022.1 GCA_006226425.1 Bacteroidota bacterium
GATGTTTTTTGCTTTGGTTGTTTCACAGGCATGCGTTTTTCAGATATCGCTGCCTTATCTCCAGAAAACATTCATGAGGATCGCATTATTTATCGCATTGCTAAAACAGACAAGAACAATACGATTCCTCTAAACCCGTTTACACGTGAACTTCTTAATAAACACGAAGGCCGTCCTACAAAATGTCTACCTGTCATTTCGGAACAAAACACCAATCAATACCTCAAAGAAGCCATTCGGGAAGCGGGCATTAATCGAAAAGTAGAAATCATTCATTACCAGGGAGCCAAGCGAATCAAAGAAGTTAAACCCATAAACGAGATCATCACTTTTCATGTCAGTAAGAAAACCTTCATGACTAACTTCCTGGCCCGTGGCGGAAGCCTATTAACCGCCATGAGCATCACCGGTAATAAAGACCTGAAAACCGCTCGTCGCTACTATAAGGTTGTGGATAAACTAAAGGATGAGGAAATGAAGAGGGTGTTTGGAGGGAAGTAAATGGATTACTATGCACAATACAACGTAACATTTGATCCGAGAATTATTTATTCTATTTTGATTGCTTCATAATAAAATGTAATTTCTTCTAAATCTGTAGCATCAAGTAAGTATTTATTGTCCCAGACGCTAAATCCAAAACCATTACCTTCTGTATACGCCTTTAAGTACTTACCATCGATTTCAAACAGCACACCTGTATCTACCAAGTTAGAATATTCGGGTATAGCTTCTTTCGCTTGTTCCGATTTAGGATTGCACGTATACTCAGCGCCAACCCCAGTCGTTTGCGACCAAATTTTCAAGAATGGATCTTTTCTCCCAGTAATTACTGTTTTGATTCCATAAACCAATCTATTTTTTATCTTCTCCAATCTGTTATAGCTTCGAAAGGTGTCAAAATACAGAAGGGTACGCATTATATACGCTTTCGTAATTTGCTTCTCTTTACAGACGAGTTCTGAATGTTCTGATGGTAAATACTCTAGCCCAATTTTTTCAATCTTCCCGTAGAGTATTTCATCATATTGGTTTTGAGTGACTGCAACATCTTGTTCTATTCCGATCTCTATATAAAAATTAGGATAAGTAAAAAAATAGGAGGTGAAATTATACCATATTGCTAAAGGCGTATTTCCAATCAGATATTTGACTAATTCAATATCCTTTTCACTATATAGTACTTGCCTCATTTTGTTTATTATTCTGCAAATATTAAAAGTACCTATAATTACACTTGACAGTTCGTAAATAGGAGCATCCACCGCCTAAAGGCTGTACTTTTGTTGGTTGCGCTTATTTGCTGATATCCGTAATATTTTCTCGAATTCTATAGATTGATCTTGTTCCACCAAACGTCAAACCTAGAACCATACTTATTCCATTGTACCTCATATAATCTCCTTCCGAGATTGCCTGAGGCAGAACAAAGAATAAAATATGTATTGCCCCATAGAGTGCAACTAATGGGATCAAATAGAGTACTGATTTAGCAGGCACAAGTCGTCCTGTGTTTACTTGTTGTTTTTGAATCAATTTAAGTACAGACTCTGTATACAGAACAAATACTCCAAATGGAATAAAATATAATGCGACAACAGAGACTATGAAACCAGTAGATTCTCCTCTAGTTTTAAATGGAAGCACATTGACAAGGAGAATGGCGATTACCAAATCAATTATGAAAATGATCCATAACAAGTATTTAAATTTTAGTTTGGCTAGCACTTCTTACGATGTTTTTTCCATTACTTATTTAATAGAGTTGTAACCGGCCATTTAATCACCACAGCTGTGGTTAATGGTATAGGCTAAACTTCGTTTTAATGAAGTTTACAGAAATGGGAAGGCTACAAATTCAGTGATTATAATAGCCAAACCAGCGGTTTGGTGTTTACCATTAGGGTACGAATTACTTTTGTTTTGTTACTCAACCTTATGTGATTTTTATATTGTTAACATGAGTATTTTATTCAGTTATCTCGCAAACACACCGGAACCCAATTCCAGAGCTTGGAAATATGTAAGGTCTAAGAATTAATGAGTCCTGAGTTTCAGTTGAGTCCAAATAGTTATATCCAATTATTTCTCCACCTGACACAATCTCCGACAATTTTCCAGGTTGGGCATAGAACTGAAATTCAGATTTCTTATTGTAAAGATCATAATATCCATTCATTGGTTCTGCAGTTCTAAAACTATATTCTTTTGGTTTATGCTCGTTATCAAGTGAGGTTTCAAAAGATTGAATCCATTCTTCCTTGGTAGGGAGTCTAAAATCTTACTGGTGCTGCATATTTTGAATATTGTAAAGAGTCCTTTGATGAAAGTCCTATTCGAAGATTAACCACATCTGAGCGCCATTTACAGAACATTTCAGCTTGTTCTTTGGTGATGTAGAGTGCAGGATATCTGCTGTAAGCAATATGGTTCAAATACGTCCCAATAGTCAAATCATCAAATAATAAACTATCCAAAGGAGGTAACATGCGAGCATAAAGAGCGCTGTCCGGATTAGAAATCATGCCATGCAAGGTGATTTCATTTTCATGATGTTTGCTGAAATGAAGATTAATTTCATCAAGATAAAAGGCATCTGTAGAATCTCCATCCATTGAAAAACCGTAACGAGGTAATTTTCTCAAGAAGTCAGAGGATTCGTTATTCCAGAAGTTTTTCACGGAATACAAGAATTGTAGATAAGCTGCATTAGTTATCAGAAATTTATCGATATATAAATGTTCATCAATCTTTTCTGTACCGGGTGGATATATTTTTTCTGTTGCGCAAGAAAAAAAACCAATAACAAAGATAGATACCAATATGATGTGTTTGATTTTCATTAATTCACTATAACGTTCTCAATTGAGAGACGTGAGCCTCTCAGTTTCGGGTGATCAGCCTGTGGCTTTTAGCTGATGTTATAAACATATTAATATTCCCTGTAAGATATTTCTCCAAGGACGTAATTATCTTGATCAAAAGTGAAATGGAACTCGATTCTATATTTATATCCACCAAAAGCAACAATCCCTCTTTCAAGAGATTCCCGAATGTTAATATAACCATTAATATCACTCGTAATATCATATAATTGGAAGTAATCAATTGAATTAAACCGCTCTATGTAGGATAATTCTGTGTCATTGAAGGCTAACATTAATGGAATTTCTTCAATTGCAATATAAATTGTATCATTGATTTCTCTTTGAGTCACATCATTTTTTGAATAATTCGGCTTGAAGTTGATTTTGATCGAGTCACGTAAAATTATTGATGAAAAGTCAGGCCTATTTCTCGAAGTTGATATTAGAAAATCTCGAAGGTCATTAATATTTTCATAGAACAATTCAATTCTATCGTCTGGTGTAACAGTGCAAATATCCCAAGTAATTTTCTTTCTTTCGGATAAGAAAAGAGAGATATAGCAGAAATTGAATGTTGTTGCTCAAGTAAATCCGAAGTGATAATAAAGTGCTCTCCGTAATCTAGTGTATCAGTGTGATGAGATTCTTCATTTTTAATTGTAATGAATGAATTTCTTTCCGCACCATGATCTGTCCAAACGTCAATTTTTAAAGTATCTCCAATTCGGAATTTGCTCAAATTGATCAAATATGGGGATCGACTATTGTTAGTGACTTTTCTGACAAGAGTATTATTAACTTTTATAGTGGCGATATCGACAAAGTCAGCCATGGCAACTTTTGACAATAGAATAATCCCAAATATTAGTATGCAGTTCTTCATTCTTTATAACGTTTCTCAACTTGGAAACACGGGCTCTCAGTTCTGGTTGATCAGCCCGTCGTTTTTGGTTGATGCTATAGTGCGTCCTTTTATGAGAGGTATGATATTCGATTTTCGTTCTATGTTTTTAGAACTGATGCGTCTACTTAAACTGTTCCGCCATAGTTCGCTTAATTCCATCAAGTAGCAGCTTATTTTAATAGAGTTCCCATGTATGTCAATCAATTCACACCAACTATATCCCCACCAAGGCAACCTCCATTCTGTAGGTCCATCATGGAGTATTACTTTTTTAATTTCAGATGATTTTAAGGTAATACTGTCCTTTCCATTTTTCATGGATACAGTTTCATATCTGATTGTGAAAACGGAATTACGCGTTCTAATCAAATGATTGAAATGCAATAATAATCCTGGAATCGTAAAAATTGAAAAGAACGCGGTCGCACCGAGAAGAGCCCTAACCGATCTTTCATTGTCTAAATCAAAAATAAAATACGAAAAACCAATCTGCATAAGTAGCACAATCCATATCAAGATCGTCTTCATAAACACTTTGTTTCGGTTATATTTAATTTGCTTTTCTTTCATACTGGTCTATACACTATAGCGTTATCGGGTAAGCTGCTTTTTAACGGAGTTTAGGTTTTGTCAGCAAATGTTTTAATTCTCCCAATTATCTGAGTCTTCAAAATCCCAATATTCCTTTTTAATCGGAATAATAGGTTTTTCATTAATTGACCACTTTTTTAAATCTACTCTCCACTCAAAGGATATTACTCCGGTGTATTCTGTTTTAAAGTGAACATGAGATTGAGTCCAATAAAGCTGTTGAAGTAGATTCTCAAATTTTTCTTTCCATTCTAACCATTCATATTCAACTGATTTCAGGCAAGCAGCGAAATGAATCATTCGTCCAGAATATTCCAAATTGGGTCCTTCAATTTCTTTATCATTTTGCGTGATTGAAAACATTTCTTTAGAAAGAGGAGGCCAGGAATCTGAGATTGGAAGACTTGAAATTATTTCTTCGTTATGAGAATATACTTCATTTAGTCTATAACGGTTCAAACCATATTCTTCAATTACCCCATAAATAAAAGTGGTCATTCCCATTCTTCTATATTTGCAAACGTTTTTCGGCTATGCTCTTGTGCCGACTCTCGAATATAAGGAATAAAAGGCATGAAGCATGAGGCGATATGAATAACCTTCAATTTTCTCAGCGGGTGATTTTTGCGTAACTGCGTTTAGAGTTCCTGGCATTGGATGTTCGCTGCGCGGTATCCGTTTTCACCCGTATAGAATTCAAAACTAATTTCGTTAATCGAATCACATACGGTAGGATACTTTGTTTTAAGTCTTTCCTTAAGCATATTCATTGCTTCATCGTTGCTCATAACTGTTTCGTTCAAATCCCGAATAGCAAGAATAAGTATGTTTTGTCCACTTTCTCTTTTCACAATTCTTGATGAGGAAGAATTGCAGGTAATTCCGCTATTCAAGTTTAATATTATGGAATCTGCCGCTCGAGGCTTTCTTTCTTCAGGACATTCACAGTAAACCATTCTATCTGGGATATTGTATGTATTTGAGACGTAATTAATTGATATTTGATCTGTATCACAAAATCCTTTTACATCTTTTGCTATTTGCTTTAAGATTTTAATGGTTCGCTTTTCAAAGTCTGGATAGTTCGTTTTTGTGACGGTTATCTTGACATGAGTTTCACCATTTTTTATGGACTCATCTACAGATACAGATTTACAATCACAAGCTTTTTTAGTAGCGATTTCGATAGGGCTTGGTTTAACTGGTTCCTCTTCATTAGATTCATTACATGCGAAGAATGTAGTTAGCAAAACAGTAAAATACATGATGTTTTTCGACTTCATTTTCAATGCTCTCTTATCATGGTTACTAACGGTTTGCGGCTAGTAAGCGTACAGCATCTTGCAAAACCTTTTGACCTTAAAGATACTGATTCTCATAAATAACCACTGTACTGTGCAAGTTGCTTCGCTGTATGATTTTTAGCCGCTGTTATACGCTTCAATTAACCGGTGTGCTTCCAAATTTTCTCTTTAGTTGCTGAGAACGCAAGTCTCAAACGATAAACTCCCCCCTTTTCTTTTTAGGCAATTGTTGCAATATAAAGTGTTAAAAATGAGTATAAATACGCATTGATAATATGGCTGATGTCATTTATTTTTGAAAGTTAATTTACTCCGTACTAAATGCGGCTGCTATGAACCTTCAAAATATCAATGAAGTCAAAAGAAAATTGGATAACTGTGATGTCTATAATTTTTCTAATACTGACAATAGTTTTAAGTTCTTCACTAAATCATTAGAGGTCGAAAGTTTTAGACATATTGAAAAACTCAAGCTCAACTTTGCACATCCAGTAACGATTATTAGTGGAACTAATAAAATCGGTAAAACAAGTTTATTACTTCTTTTGGCATGCTCTCACTATGATTTTAGAAAATTAGATTCAACAATGTCTAATACGACATTGAAAAGACATACTTGGAGAGGTGTACTATCATTTACAAAGCATGAAAACTTGGAGAAAGAATATAATTATTCCGTAAAGTGGAGATTGGGAGGAGCGCATTTGGAAGGCACTGGCAAACGGCAAGCGAACAAACAGTATTGGAGTGGTTTGGGAAAGGCGAGTAGAGACCCGAAACGTACGAATGCACTGATTCGAGATCGTGAAGTAAGATTTATTGACTTAGAGAGAATTTTACCTGCAAGAAGCTTTTCAAATAGCTTGAATAGAAAGATCACTAATTCTGAAAAGGAAAGATTGCCGGATGAACTGGAAAAGTGCTTCGCCTACATCTTGGAGGTACCGCAAGATTTGCAACTTTATAAAATAGGCTCGCACGTTAATAAGCACGCTTATTTAATAGAAGTCGATAATGGATCCAATTACTCGAGCTATAACGCCGCTTCTGGAGAAGAAGCATTGATCAATATTCTTTTTGATATTATAGACAGTGATAATAATAGTCTGCTCCTTATTGACGAAATAGAAGCAGGCTTTCATCCTAACGTTCAAAGAAGACTGGCTGACGTGATTCAGTATATTTCATGGGTTGATAAAAAGCAATTTGTTATTACCACACATTCACCAATTCTTTTTTCGTCCTTTCCTTTTAAGTCAAGAAGGTTTATTGACACAAAGCCAAACGGTGAGCATGAAGTAATAAAACGAATATCTGTTAATGCCGCCTACTCAAAAATGGACTCTGAAAGCTATCCATTATTACAGCTTTATTGTGAAGATGATGTCGCCGAATTTATCATACGAAATGTACTTGTAAACATAAATCAAGAGAGAAAGCACTTTTCAAAATTGATAAATATCATTCGATCTGGGGGAATTAATGATGTAAAGCGAGATTATGAAAGGCATAAACGAAACTTTAAGCAGATGAAACATAAGATGGGTTTTGCCGCCATTTTTGATGGTGATCACAAAAACCATCCAGATTATTCAAATTTCCACGACAATCCAAATGAGTTTACATTTTTTCTATACCCATATACCGCTCCAGAGAAATTTCTGGTGAGAGCTTATCTCAATAGATATCCAAACGAAACATTGGAGACTGCATGGAAGTATAGTGATCATCATTCTTTATTCCAGGAGATGAATAACATTGGTTTGGCAACAGATAATTCTGATGCGAGATCAAAATGCTGGCAGGCATATACGGAATCAGGAGAATATGCGACATTACTCGGAACAATGAAAGAATTTCTATTAAAAACCGCTAAGCATTTCTCAGAAGAGCAAGAGTAAATGGAGCGCAACGATTCAATCAAGTCATCTTTGCCACGAGTTCTGATACTTCCAAGAATACAAGTTGATTGAAGGTTAATAATTCCTCAATGTTCGATAAGTTTCGTGCATCATCCGTAATACGCATCAGTATAACTGCCTGACAAGCATTTTTACCATTTTGTGTTCGCAGAACTAAGATACGATTATTCTGTCAAAACGTTGCCTTGCAACACCCTAAAAAAGAAAGGAGAACCCAACAAAAATTAAAAGACACTGTTTAACTTAGTATGGCTCACAAACTCTGGGAGTCTCTCGAATGTGGGCATCTTTCGAGCCATACCTTCATTGCATATAATGGTATCGGCTATGAGTAGTTGCGTGGGTTAGCACTTAACATTGCATAATACACACCAAACTGAAAATCTGCGAGGATTTTCAGAAGTAGGCGAGAACAAGCAATTACCTATAGTCATTGTTGTAGCACGGTTTTAATTTCTAAAAAAATCTGAAACATTCATATCAGACCAACTTGATGATTTCATAGGCTTCATTGGACGCATTTCTTTCATTCCTTTCATTGGTTTCATCGATTTCATTCCTTTCATCGGCTTCATTGATTTCATCGGTTTCATAGGTCCACCAGAAGCATCTTCGTTAAAACAAAATCTATATCCATTCGGGTCAATAATCCAACCACTATCTAACCATCCTAAATGACTACCATTGAAATTATAAATCGAATCGTTATATAAATATCCTAACGGATTTCCATTAAAATCAAAAAAATGCTGATTGTCATCGGAATAAAATTGTGGTCTTCCGTTTCTGTCGTAAAATGTCATAGTTATTCAATTATTTTTTGATTCTCGATTTCCGCAAACTTTTGTTTGTGCGTTGGCAAAATGTCCACTAATTCAAAACGATTTTTGTCCAACGAACTGAAGTCAACCAGACTTAAATATAAGTCTACAATATTTCGGTCAATCATTATTTTTCCTCCACCAGTCCAATGTCGGTCAGTTCCATTTTCCTTTATTCCAGAAACCCAATTTTCATCTCCATTTTCAATGTCGTAGTAGTTTCCAGCGATTCCTTTCGCATTTGAATTTTTAAGAGCTTTTCCATTAAAGTACACAGTTCGACCAGATTTTGAGAATTCCGCCATTCCAATCCAAGCAGGATCATTATCTCCAAATCCGGTTTTCAATTCTATATATTTTAATTCAGGTTTCATAGTTTCTCAAATATGGTATTCTTTTTCAATGTCATATGAAACTTTTTCCAAATGCTCTCCAAAAAGCACCCATTCATATGGATATGACTGTGAATAAGCAAAGTAATTTAACAAGCTTAATGCTAAGCTAAATGTGTTTAAGTGTAATCATAGGATTTATTCTTATAGTTTTTTACTTTTTAAATACCTTCCAAAAACATAAAAACTTGTGTTTGTAGTAGTTTTAATTGTAAGGCTGTCCACATATTGAAAATTGACATTTATTCCTGTATTACCTATTAAACTACTGATTTGATTTGCTTCTAGCTTTAATTTTAAGTCAGATGAAATCTTCTTTGTTGATTGGATTACAGAAGTAAATCCATTTATTTTGACTACTGTTGATAGCAAGCGACTATCTTTCTCCATTAGCCTTTTTGCATATCTCTGAAGTTTAGGGTCTTCTTTTGATTCATCTGAATTTAGAACCTCTATTAGTCTATCAGTATTCACATTTTGTTGTTGCCAGCCATTGATTTGGACATTCGTATTTGTTTTATTGTCGAGAAATAAGCTTAATTCTTGATTTTGCCCGCCAACTTCCATGTCCAATTCACTTTCTAAATCGAAACTTATTTTTCTAATATAGTCGCAAGGTTGAGCTGCCCCCTCATCTATAATGTATGCAATTTGATCATCCGTAAAAATCCCATCAAATGAATTATAAACTTGCTCAAATTTTTTATCCGTGATTGTTCCTAATTTAAGAGTGTTTGAAACACCAAAGTATTTACTCTTAGCTAGCCATTCATTCTTCATACAGCCTTTATGTAGGTCTTTCCACATTCGCCAGGTTGGACCTTTTCCTAATCCAAAAAGTTTCAATGAATCAGACTCTTGATTAAAATAGGTTGTATCACTATCATCAAGTTCAACAAATGTGTAATCCTGAATTCCGTCTTTGCAACCTGAAATCAATACTGCAAAAAGAAAAATACTTAATACTAATTTTAAAGTTGTTTTCATGTCATTTTTGTTTTAATTTTTGCTAACTTGTTTATGGCGTGTATGAAATTGCAAATGATCCACGTAAATATGCCAAGTTGGATCTATAGTGTGTATGGCAGCCGTTTGCGGTCAACAGTAGTTTCATTCTCCACCAAGAAAAGCAACTGACCAACAGCATATAAAAGATGGAGAAGGTTTGGATGATAGAATAGCATAATAATTACCTTAATTTTGTTGGGAGGGGCTTGGTGACTTTTTGCAGTCTATTCGTAAGCAGTAAAGTTTCCGTATTATTTAAGTGAGTTTCTGAGTGCAAAATACTAATCGCTGATCTATAGTAAATCGTTTTAGGTGTATTTACCTAGAAATCCCATTGCTTTTATGTAGGTAGATTTACCAGACATTTTCGAGTATAATTACTTGTTTTGATAACTACCCACAACATTTCCCCACCTCCTCCCGTTTTTGTATATTATAGGAAGGAACTAAAGTGTGTGAGATATGGAGTGGGAACGAAGAAAACTAGTATTTGAACTAGCCAGGCAATTTTCAAAGGATTTGGATCGGGCCATGGAGCCCTTTTCGGATTCGGAAAAAGTGGAAGTATTGGAATACTTGATCAAGGCGGTCAAAAAGCTTCGAAAAGAGGAAAAGTACGAAGACATATACAAAAAGTGTATTGATCCTATTTTAGTGAAGTTTCGGGAGAAATCACGTGTTTTGTTTCAAGTTGCTTTGAGCGATTATTTTTTTCCGGAATCAAATAAATTTTTCGAGCTGATTTTAGATAAAGGCGATTCGATCAAAGATTCAAATTTGGATCAGCATGAACATTCCTTTTTCATAGAACGAGCTGAAAATCTCCTTCACAGCTATAGACAACAACTGTATTTAAGGTCCAATGTAGGATTGGAAGGAACGCCAGAAGATAATGTACCGAACAAATCATTATGTACTATCAAGCAATGGGCGCTTTACTTTCATTATCTAAACAAAGTAAAACAGCTTTGCCATGATAAAAAGCCTTTAGCGGAAATGATTCACATGCTCACGGGATACAATGAATCGAACATCTATAAGATACTTCTCAACCCACTTCAAACAAATGGATACGGGAAGCAAAGTGAAGTCCATCTGAAGAAAGAGTTGAAATTCATACGCTCAATCTTTGAACGGCTTCAAATGAAAGAGGCACTCATTAATATCGACAAAGACCTCAAATCCTTCTAAAAACTGTTAAAATCAGTGCATCCAGGTAAATTTCGGGTCACCCACTAGGTGGCCCAAGTGCCAAATTTGGCCATATATTGCTCTTGTAACTTTAAAACATAGCAATATGGAATTACCTTTCAACAAGCCGCTTTATGCGCTAACGGTTGGAGAATTTATTCAATTACTCCAAGAAACAATCGAAAAATCTGTTCCCAAATTCGAGGAACAGGAACCAAAGGAAAAAGAAGAGCATTTCAACATTGAACAACTCCGCCTTTTTTTGAACTGTTCCAAAGTCACCATTCACAATTACAAGAAGCGTGGTCTGCCCTATTATCGGGTTGGACGGAAATTACTTTTTAAGAAAAGTGAAGTCCTGGAATTTATGCGCAAGAACATCAAGCGATTGGGAATGGGAAGATAATTTTTTTAAGAACAAAAACACAGTAATTATGAGATGTCAGCAATGTAATCAAGAGTTGATTGAAAAACGTGCAGGAGCGATTTATTGCAACCACAATTGTCGTCAGAAAAACTACAAACGTCGAAAAACGATTCAGAATCGAATTGTTCAACTCGAAAACGAAATTTATCAAAATCAGGAATGGCTTAACAGCATGGAACGAAACTTGAGCTTTTTAGGAAACAGAGCAGTCAATCACAAAAACCTGTCCTACCAAATCCGTCAAAAGAAAAGAATCAGAAAGAGTTCTAATGAGCAACTCAAAGAGTGGTTGTTACAACAAGCAGAAACAACTAAAAAGTTTTTTTCGAAGGAAATTTCCATGTTGTTTTCCGGAACCAGGAAAGAGCAATTTAACGCACTTCATTTTATCCGAAGAAAATTGCGCAATGATTTGCTGGGTTTAGAAAAAATGAAATGGCAAAACATTGAGGAAATGAGTGCCGAAAAGGAAAGATTAATTTCAGAAATTCGACTTTTAAAGCTCGAATGGGAAAAACTAAAAAAAGTTGATTTAAAAAATCTTCCCAATGAGAAAGAATTGGAAGAAATTCAAGAAAAAGAAAAAAACAGTCCAAAGAATCTCCCGATTTCATCCAAAGAGATTGCTCGTATGAACTTTGATGGAATTGTCTTGAATGGCGACCTTGGAAAGTTTCTTGGAAAACTTGGAAGAGAAAAATGCGCCATCGTCCTTACTGGAGATTCTGGAGCGGGAAAAACGACTTTCAGCTTTACCTTGGCCAAGAACTTTTTGGAAAAAGGTCTAAGTACTGTTTACTTTGCCCTTGAATCCGGAATCACGGAAGAAGTACAAGACCTAGTAAAGGAAAATGGATTAGATCATTTCGATTTACCCGTATTCTATAAAGGTAAGTTGGAAGATGTTCAACGAGAAGCACCCAATTATGATTGCGTGATCATTGATAGTTATTCCAAAATCGCTGATCGTCCTGAAGCCTTTGAAGAATTACGCCAGGAATTTCCGGACACCTACTTTGTGATCATCTTTCAGAAAACAACCACCGGAACAGTTCGGGGTGGATCTTCCATTATTTTCAATAGCACGGCTGCCATTGACATCAAACAAACTAAAAGTGGTCGTCGAATGGCCTTCATGAAAAAGAGCCGTTACGGAACAGAGAATTTTGTTTTTTCCACGGATCAACAAAAACTTCTGAAAGCAACAAAGAACCCTATTTCTTGGAATGAGATCGAAGAAAGATGGGGAGACCAGGAAGAATAGTCTCGTGATATTGTAGCCTTGCCAAATGATTTGGGAAGGCTACATATTCTTCTTACCTTCATTAAATTCTGATTCAAACAAAAAAAATCTAAAAACAACTAAAAATAAATGTCAACTATTCGTCAGTCAAGTGTCAGTATCTGTCATCAGAAAAGAGATAAACGTCAGCAAGTTTTCTGAATCCCCCGTTTCTTAGACCTTTTCAAGGTTTACGTTTATTCTATGATTTTTGGCCGTTTTTGAAAAAAAGAAAAACAATTATTTTCACTTAAAATCGTTTTTGAGCCGATTTATTCCTTCAGAAAACAAGCGGCCTAATCTCTAGCCCTTTGATTTTGTTTGCAACAATATTAAAGACAACTAAATTGTGGTTTTTATTATTGCGAGAGAATCTTCGCTCCCAATGTAATTGCAAAAAGAAATTCCATTTTTTCCTTCTTTTCGATTGACTTATTCTTATTCGCGCATTGGGACATTCCTATAAAACTATATTTTTTCGCACTCAAATTTTTCCTTATCCAGGTCTTCTGAATTTGACGTAGCAAGCGATCACTAATCAACTCAAGAAGCAAATGATCTTCTTCCAATTGATCTCCGTTTTTTTGAGAATCAACTACTTTTTTTTGGAGCTTTTCAATATCTGCTGGACTGACTGTCACAAGGCAATAACACAGATGAATACAGCTGTAATTCACATTGGTCTTATATCTAATTTGATCTGAAAGAACGTTTATTTCCCGAATGTACTTCCACTTGTAGTAATACTTCTTTAAAATGGGTTCCTGAGAATAAATTTGGGCAATTTGGTTTAATACCGAACTTTCCATCAACGCTTTACTGGCGCCAAGTTTTCGATTCAGTTTTGCAACAAAGAATCTCAACGTATCTCCTTGATAACTATCAATATTCTTTTCTTTATACTTAGCAATTTTTTCCTTTTTTTCTGCATACGCAAAATTGCTTTGATCGAATTGATGTTTTAATCTATTGATTGCACGCTGACCAGCACATGAGCAAAATAAAATGATACATGAAAAAATTAAAATCCGAATCATTTCAGAATGCGCAACTTTATTTCATCAGGACTTAGACCTTCGATACGTATTTTTTCGACGATTGGACGATAAAAGTTTTTAACTTTCTTCCAACTTCGAACCACCGCGATTTCCAATGCACTAATGCTAAAAAAGGCAACCGTCTTTCGATCCTTATACCACGGAACCCTATTCTTGTCAAGCTCTAAATAGGCATTATCTTCTAGTATTGCCATGCGAATGTGCTCCGGCAATTTTACTGTATCTCCGTTAAGGTCGTTGCCCACATCATCTAAATGCATGAATCGCTCTGGTACATGTCTTACAAAATAGTCACAATTAATAAGCCCAAAATTGCTTAAACCAAACTTTAATTGTTCTCTATAAATTCGAGCCTTTCGCAGATTATTTATCAATTCATAGGCAAGAGTCAGTCTCCTTTCTGCCGCATATTTTGCAAATTTTTTCTCAGCTTTTTTAAACTCCCTTGCATAATCCGAAGAATCTCTCTTTATGGCCTTTTGATAATCCTTGAAGAACTCTTTATTGAAGCGCTCTGTTTCTGCTAGACGCATGCTATTTTTTGCTTTCGGCTTAACTGGGATGAACATCTCCTCTCCATGATATTTGAACCATATCTCAAAGTGATCTCGATTCAAATTTTTCTTTAACTTCAAACCTTCAACTCGATTTTGGCTAGCGTAAATTGGATGTTTTCTCGAATACCAACTAGATAGAAAGAACTTTTTTTGATATATGGCCTCCGAAAAAACCTGCCAATCTTCCATAAGAGCTGTGTCGATCACCCATTCTGACTGTAGCCTGTACATTCCCTTATTGTCGGGGCTGATTACAATATATCTTTTACCCGTTTGGAACCGCTCTCCTTCCCAGGGGCTCAGTTTTACATGAAGTATATGCTCTCCATATTTGTTCTTGCGAATTTCTAACTCCTGGGCCGGTGGAAATGATCTGATAGCCACAAAATTGGTGTCATTCAAAGCTTTCAAAGAATCTAATACTCTTTTCAAATCATTAGCTGGACTTAAGGTTTCTGGAGTTTCCTGAATTTTCCAATTTCTTTGTTGCTCATCGAATGCGTATACCTTGGCATTAGTACCCGGGGAAATGTTATTGAGTGAAACTTGAATTAGTGCATCCGGATTTGGCAAAAGTTCACCTCCCTTACTATCATAAGCTCTAAATTCAAACATTCCATTTGAGCCAAACAATTCATCTTTTTGTGAATCCTGATAGATCATTGGAGTTCCTTCGATAGCCATTGTTATGGGGTCATTGTATGATTTTAAGCGAATAGAAACCTCCCCAGTATATGCACTACCATCAGGGTTTCTAAAAGCTTGTTTAGGTATTTCAAAAGTGGCTTGTTTTGATGTTATTTCACAAGGCGTATCAGCATCGATTTTAAATTCTTCTCCTTTCTGCTGAGCAATCGGTTGAATCTCATTTCTCCTCATATTATCAGTAATCGGAAAAAGACTTCTATTCTCATTCATTAAATTCTCTTCCTCCTCATTCGCGATCACATCTTGATTAGAAAAAATCAGATGGAGATTATTCATTCGAGCATTCAATTCATCCAGGTTTGACACTTTAGACTCCTGAAGCTCGATTCTCGAAATCTTATTTAGTTTTTCTAAAGAATTGTCTATCAGGCAATTTTTAAAAACAATTTTTTCAAGCGATTCAATACGGTTCAGCTGATCAAAGAGTTTTGTCCCCGATACGAAAATGCATTCGTCAAACACAATGGTTTTGATAGAGTTCCCATTGAGGTGCTCATTATCCAGTGATTGAATCGTAGGGGCAGTTATGTAGAGAGAATCCACTGAAGACCTTTGGAACAATGACAACGGAACTAACTGAGAATGTACCAAACTAATGGAGATGCTTTTTAAATTTCTTAGGGTAGACAAACTCTGAAGACTCGGGTTCAAATCCATGCCTCTATTCCCTTGAACCGAAATGTGTTTCAAGTGATACATAAGTTCAAAGCGACTATCGATTCCTTGCAGCTTATTGAAAGAAAGATTCAACACCTCAAGTTTCAGGTCATGAAGCGACTCGGGAAGGTAAATCAACTCATTATTTTCAAGATTTAGTTCTTTGAGTCCTTTTAGCATGCCAAATCTAGGATCCAAATGATCCAAATAACACCCTGCCAGATTTATTTTTTTTATGGGTAAATCAAAAAAACTGGAGTCAATATACTCTGGAATCAAGCCAACGTTGTTACTGAAATTTACTTCCTCAAGTTTCGGATTAAGGGAAAAGTCGTGCTCCACCTTTAAGATGCCATTATAGGACAAATCGAGCTTTCGTAGGTTCGAAAAAGTTTGAATAGACGTTGGAATCGCTTTTAGTCCATTGGACTTCAAATACAATTCTTCAACCATCATGGGCTCCATGGATGCCTCCTGTAGGGTGTAGCATATTTTGCATTGAGCATTTAAAAAACCTCCCAAAATCAAAAAACAAAGCAGAAGAAATTCTCTTTTTATCAAAGCCATATACAAGCATTAAATGTTGATCAAAAAAACAATATATGATCCTCTATTTTTGAATCATTTTAAATCGACTAAATTTAATTAAAACTATCTTATCCTCGTTTCGGATGTTCACACCTAATCAAGCAGACTTTCAAAATAGGAAATTCCTGATCCCATAACATGAATCGAATCAACTCGTTACATTTTAATACAAATACAGGAATTTGATAGAACAAAGTACCTTATCATCCTACCAAACGCCTTAAAATCTATTCCTTCCTACGCCTGATGTCATATTGAAAAGTCAGTACACGCCAGCCCCACACGCTTAATTTTTGTTTGGCGGATAACTGATCCTTTGATTTACAAACAGACAGCTCATCTTTAAACGATCGTACAAACCTGGACCAATATCGGCCTTTGACGTCCTGGATTAGAAAATAAAATCCAGCATCACCAAATTTTCTTCCTGAAGAGTTCAAAATCAACTCGCCATCGGGTCCAATATTGGGAATCATTATGACAGTTGCGTTCCCCATAGGCAAGGGGAAAACAGCTTTTATGCACGTTTGTCCGGACGGTAACTTGCATGTACCATATACTCCTGAATAAACCACTTGTCCAGTTGACCGAAAGGCTCTAAACCAAATGGTATGTTTCACCTCGTTGCTTTGTGCATCTTTTAACGTGATTATTTCACTTCTTAATTCTTCTCCATTCCTGATGTTCCTGGTCGGAATATTCAACTGATTTAATCGACGGCTAAACAGTCTGTTCAACAAAACGCCAAATACTCTAAAAAAAGGATTCCATTTAATCCTAAACTGCAGATCATACTCCGCTGTTCTTTCATAGAATCTAATAACTTCTGATGATAATTGATCTTCGGCCAAATTTAATTGGTCAATGGAGGAAAGCAATCCACTGGATGGGTCACGATCAACAATCAAACCTTCTTGCTGTGCCAGCTCATGAATGAAGCCCTCACCAATACCTTCTAAATTTCCAAATGGCCCAATTAACCATGCATGCTCTATCGAATCAATCCGCCTACCTCTTATTATCACCCATTGTTGAGTTAGCCAATCTTGAAACCTCTGCTTGGGATGTGCCAGACTCATTTTAAACTATTTACTCTGATTGGGGATATAGTCAGATTTTCCTTTCCAACTTCCATACTCCGAAATTGGCTTAAATCTCAAGGTCGTAAACTGCCAATGGAAGTCCTTGCGTTCTCTTTCCCGCATCGCTTCAGCATGTCTCGTTGGATTTTCAACAACACCATGTCCATGCACCATCTTGAGCATATTCTTTTGAGCATTCCAAATGGAGAATGTTGACACTGTTCTGGGTAATCTGGTTGCCGCCAGAGAAATGGATGTATTAGGATCATCTCGTACCAATTTTTCCACTGGTCTTCCCCACCGTATAAATCTTGGAACCTGACTCAGCCTCATTCTGGCGATTGTCACGGCCACAACTGGATTTTCGGGTTTATCCATCTCACTTGTACTTTCAGGAATTTGAAATTTGTCTATTTTTCCCCACTGTCTCAGATAGTTCATTCGAATATGCCATCCGTTAGAAAGAAGCTTTCCTGTTTGATGACTCTTCAAAAACTCATCAATGGCAGATTCGTTTTCCCACTGAGCAAATACCACCAACTGTCGAAAAAGTATTCGTTTCGTAGAAAAAATTGGAGACCCCAGAGTCATTCCCTGCATGTACTCCGCATGAATCAATCCTTTGATCTCTTCATTTTTGGGAGGAAACATCAACGTTTTAAGAACAGATGCAAAGCTCGTTTCTACAAGATGAAAAGTAAAAATACTCATATCAAACCATGTTGATTGATTTCGATTATACCCTAAAATAAAAATACTGATTCATTCACTATGAACAGTGAAAATCGGTTAAATTCATGCTTTCTCAATGAAAATAGTGTTTCATCCATTTCTGAATCCTAACCAAACATCGCCTATCTTAATTCCATAGGCAATGTCTTTATGTCCGCTATTATAATCAATGTCAATAATTCGCTGGGCAACTTTCTTTCTACTATTTAAATGTCTTAACCAATCACGATCAAACTCATCTTCCCATTCCGATTCATAAACAAAATCCTCTTCAATCTTGTGTGTCCAACAAAACTCTTTCAGCAACATGTCATTCGACCTACCCAACTGTTTTAAATCTAACTCTTTTTGATCGTTCGGATCATAAAATGTGTTTTGGTAGAAGTTTATTTTATCGTCAATGGCGCATACCACCTGGGAATTTGAAAAATTAGGAAAGTACAACCAAATTTTAAGATAATAAGGCTTGTTTAGCTCCTCCAGTTGCTTTCTCCAGCAATCATATATCTCAATCAAACCAATTATTATTCTTTGTTTAATTTTCTTCGTAGGTTCAGGAAACTGAGAATTTGTCATTGAAATTCTAGTACCCCATGGATCTATTCGAACCCTATAGTCATTTCTTTTATTTTCTTTCAAATACTCTAAATCCAGGGTTTTGCCATTTTGAACCCACAAATCAACCTTTCTAAACCTTCGATTATTTCCTCTTATTTTTTTTAGCCTATTCATAAATATTAAAACGGACGCACCATAACAAGTACTAACTAATCTATTCTACTTAAAAAATTCATGAGCTATCTGTTGGACTTTTATCCATGGTATGTTACCATAAAAAAGTATGCCTCTAAACAATTTTCCATAACCGATTCTTAAAGCGGAATTTTCAGCGATATGTTTTTTCGATTTAGACCTCAGCACAAAAGCATTGACTACTGTCCATAGAACAAAGATGACCCAGAAATATTTAAAGCAAATTTCTATCATTTTTCAACAAAAAAAGTGTCGAACATTGACTTTGGTATCGGTAGTTGCCCGGAACCACCCTCTATTACTCCTGCAACTACTGGAGATGCTATAATTATTCCATCTATGACATAAAAGATTTGTTTATTCAAGTTTTTTCGAGTCAATTTCTCATAGTCCGTTGTACCCTTTTTTGAGAGTTGAAAATCTATGCATACCTCGTTCGTATAGCACTCACCACCAATTTCCAATTTTTCAAATTCGTCAATTGAAATGGATGAACTTGACTTTAAATAGTAAACCGTCGTATCACCAAGCATAACATATTTCATACCGGTAGAATCAGATTCAAATATTCCAGTTTGTTCACTATTATGTTTAAAATATAGATTACTACTCGGACTTCCGCAAGCCGACACTGAAAATGCGAATATCAGAATTCCTAAAACCCTACTTATCAAATTTTTCATTACTAGTAACGATCCATTAGCATTCTTTCCCATTGTATGTCAAAAGGTTTTGATAGTTCCGCACGTTGGCAGGGATATTCGCATTTCATTTCTTTTCAAGGTACCTGGCAAGTTTTAAAATTTAAAAGAATAAACCAACACAAAATTGTCGTCCTTGAAAATACTAAACTATTGCATTTAAGAAAATGCTTTTATCTTCTATTATTCTAAAACAACTAAAAATAAACGTCAACTATCCGTCAATCAAGTGTCAACAAGTGTCACGCAAAATAACACAAGTGTCAACACATACTTCGAATATCCCATTTAACGAACCTTTTCAAGGTTGACGCTTATTCAGTGATTTTTGACCGTTTTTGAAAAAAAAAGGAACAATTATTTTCAAAAAATAAAATATCCTCCAACAGAAAATCCATTAATCGCGCCAGATGAAGCAGATCGCAATGTTGGAGTCAAGAATGAAAAAACGCTGATTTCTATACCCCATTTTCCCTTTTTCTTTTTTTCTTTTTCCCAAGCTAATCCTAATTCAATCCCCCCCTGAAAAGGAGCAAAAAATTCAGATTTTTCACTATCGAAGTTTTGTTCTTCAGAAACGAAAACCAGAATCGTGTCTCCTAAATTGTTAACAACCTCCTTTCCACGCATGTCCCAAATATTTCCGGTGGCCACTTCGTAAAAGTTGTATTGTGCCATCACGCCTCCAAAAAGAGCCATGGAATTACCTCCTTTCTCCCAGAAAAAATGCTGCAAACTGGCTCTCAATTTTAAAGAAGTTAATGATAAATCCAAATTCCTGTAATATGCGGCATGTGAAGGTTCGCTTTGAAACTCAAAAGTGTTTTTCCAATGGGACACCCCAAATTCGTAACGAATCCTTTGATTTTCAGCAATAGAATCCCTTAAGATGAATCCAATCGTCGTATGATAGTTAAATGATGAGTTCAAGGGATACGAATTCCTAACCCACATCAAACTCGACAATCCTCCGTTAAGAGCGAGCCCTTTTTCCATTTGTGCACTAACAGAGCCCAAACAGAACATAAATGTCAGACAAGGAATTATTTGCTTCCAAAGTGAATTAATCATGACTCAAAATTAATTTTAATGTTTGTTTCTTATCGGTTCCTTTTATATGAACGAAATAAACACCATTTGGCAAGTTACTACAATCTATCTGAAACAAGGTATATTGTCCAGTCTTTTCAATTTGGATCGCTTCTGGACTTAAGATATTCCCTCTGATGTCCCTAAATTGGATTTCTGAATCCTGATGATCATCCTGTTTGAGCAAAAGATTAAATATGCCCTTCGTAGGGTTTGGATAGATGTAATTTCTGCCCTCTATACCATCATTGGTTTGTAGAATTGGATCACCTGTGCTAGCTAATTGATATTCTTGTTCCTTCCCTGGCTTTTCGTCTTCAACAATAAAGCAGTCCTGCTGAAACACATACAAATTATAACTTAATGAATGTTCCTCTGAGCAATTTTTTAAACTCTGAACAACCTTATACCATCCACTTGCAACATTGTTTCCCTTCCAAACTGATATCTCATTTGCATTGATCTCCCCTGATTTAGTAGAAACTAATTTCCCCGCCAGATCATAAACATTAACTGTAAACTCTGTAGCTCCAACAATCTTAATTCGGTAGTCAAAACTCTTACAATAATCAATAATATAATCTTCAATGGCATTGTTACCTCTGTAAACAATGTCTGACTCTTCATAATTATCGATATCACAAGCTTCATTTTTAACCAACAACTCACTACCTACTCCTGAACTGAAACTATTGGAAATTGTCACTTGAGGAGCAGATAAGATAGCCTTTAACCCATCCGGTAAAAACACGTTTTCAGCAACTTCAATATACTTCTCTGCCCTGGTTAATGGTGGTAAATAATTTGTGTTAGAATATGTATAGTGATCAATACAGTCATCGCATTCAATCAGTCTCCGCTCATAAAAACGTACATAATCCACCTCAAATTGTTGTGGAAAGGCCACTGATTCATCCGGCTGGTTACTTTTCGCCTGAATAGCAAGATTCAGAATGATCCCCATTTCGTCATTTGGGAAAGATTGTTCGGCAAAATATGTTCCATTCGCAATATTATCACCACATTGAACAGGTTGCCCGTTAAGGGTACTATATCTATGCAATGTTCGAATTTTCTGCCCATCAATATACCACTCGATCTTGGTCGGACCAAACTCACAGGAAATTGTATGCCATTGGCTAAAATCAGCCACATTATTTGATGCAAAGGGACAGTTTTCAGAATCTCCATCCCCGTCAAAATCGTAATGCACGTTGCAGGTAAATCGATTCATGTCATCTCCATACATTTCGAAAAAATCAATCTCATTCCATGTTGGTCCCCCATACGACCAAAACGCAGGCCAAAAGCCTTGACCAACTGGAAGTCTGCAACGAACTTCATATCTTCCATAAAAGAACTTTTCTTTCGTATAAATCTGTGCGGAGGTATAATCAAATTCCTCAGTATCGAAAGTGGCTGGAATATTTGACCAATTCCAAAAACTCCCTGTTACTTTCTCTTTTCTAGCAATGATCTTTAAGGTTCCATTACTAACCTGGACGTTATTTTCCAGTGGAATGAAGGGTGAATTACCTGTATTCGAATACCATTCTTTTTCAAGATTATGATCAAAATCTCGATCAACTCCCTGGTAGGGCAAGCCCCACTTGGTCATATCCAGTTCATTTCCATCGAAATTATCTTCAAAAACAAGTTTATATTCAAACTCTTGACAATTGGGAACCTCCGACATGAATACTGCAATCTTTTCACAGCTGCTACTCTGTCCAAAGCTAATCTGATGCAGGCCAATAACTCCAAAGACCAACGCAAAATAAACTAATCCTTTGTTCATAAACGCCTACTTTTTGGTTTCGTTAATCAACTGCTCAATTTTTAGGTTTTGTTCTTGTAATTTCTTTTCCAATTCAATTTGATACAATGTCAATTCCTCGATTTTCTCCATCAAAATCTTAGTCATTTCACTAACCTGAATCCCATCCTCTGACACTTCAGAAGCACTAGGCACTCCTGGAAGGTGTTTATTCGACTTAATGAATTCCTCCACTTCCCCAAGAGTCCGTAACTTATAATTCTCATCAAAGACATAGTCACACCAGGATTTTTGCTCAACAATAATTTCACGAGCTCCGATTTTTCCTTCAACGGTCAATCGATACTTAGCCTTTTCCGTTCCAATTCCAATATTTCCAGCCGTTTCACTAGAAGAGGAGATAAAAAGGTCATAGTTACTACTTGGTCTGTTTTGTGTTGTCGATCCAGGTCTAAAAAAAGTAAGACCGCGAACCGTACTTCCACAATCTGATTGACGATCTACTAATCTCATCGCAATGTCACCATTAATATTGCTTGAAACTCCGCCCTCATCAGATCGGAAACCAATGGAGCTATTCGTTCCACTGATCAATAGATGTCCTTTAAGAAAATTATTATAATATGAACCTCTTTTCCCGTAAACAGGGTCGTAGGGAGATGTCCCCACATATATGTATTGGCTTTTTGCCGGACCAATGACGTCTAACTTGAATTGAGGATCATCGGTATTGATCCCTACATTGACATCCGGACAATCAACGTATAATTTGTTTACACCCGCTTTCCAGGTCGCATGATTGTTCGCATTTGTCAAGCATTTTGGCCCTTGTGGAAGTTTGTCACCATCTAAAATTAACCCTGGCAAACGAAACAGTTTTCCATCCGAGTCAATCATAACGTTCGATAGTTGTCCCTTCCCGTTCGCATTTTCAAGTCCTGTCAATCGAACTGCACCCGAACTTGTGAAGTCATTTAAAATCAAGGTAGAACCATTCACTTGAATATTTGAGTCAATGAACAAATTCCCCCGAATGTCTAGAGTGTATTTTGGCGAAGTCGTACCAATTCCAACCTTTCCTGTCGGTTCAATCAAATTTTGCTGTCCAAAAAATGAACTTCCACTAAATACGGAAATCATCAAAAAACCAATTTTACTTGTTTTCATATTCCTGAATTAAAATGATAAATATCCGGGGCTAATAGTATTATTATTCCGCAGAGTTTTAGGTTATTACTGATACAATGATATTTATTTTTTTTGATTTTAGTCCCCCCTAAATTGGGAGGGGGTATGGTTGCCTTTTGGGGATACAGATGATTTATATAGCTGAAATTCAATACTTTAAGTCATCAAAATAATTGCAAAAAAATACGGTTTCATAAGAAAATTCTTATCCAGCCTTTTCTATAAGCATATATGGCGAGACCAACAGATTTTCTCACGCCTAGCTTTTGTATCAGTCTCTTTCTATAATCTGAAACAGTATGTAATGAAATATTCTTTATGCCGGCTATCTCCAAATTGGTTTTGCCTTGAGCTATTAATATTAGAATCTCTTTTTCTTTGTCGGTTATCGTTTCATTGTCGATAGCTCTTGTCTCTACTCCTTCTTGCCTTGAATGCTCAATTTCCATATATGGAATATCGAGCAATTCAGTAATCGTATCCAATAATTTTTGGATAGAACAATCCATCCCCAATAATAATCTTTCACTTTCTCCATTTGTAGACATCTTTGAAACAATTAAGCCTTTGCTTTGAAAGCCCACATGCCCCATGTAGCTAGCCTCCGTGTATTCAATTTTCAAGTCGAATAAACCTTTCGTTTTACTAAGATGATCCTCAGCCATCGTTTTTGAATCAATTACTTCGAATTGACAATAGTCGATCAACTGTTTCTTTAGCATAGCTTCTAGTCCGCTTCTGAAAAGGCCAGGTTCTGCAATTATAAGGATATGATATTTTGTTTTCATTCGATGAGTTTTAGGATTTGTTCCGCCGACACCGAACGAAGTATATGAATGAAAACAAGTAGGCGTGGTGTCGAGCTTTACTGTTCAACAGGCATCGCCAGACACCCCTTTACAAATAAAATCAAGACTACCACGCCCATACGGGTGCGATGTCTATCTGTCTTTGTAAAGATTCTTAAAACTGGCGATTTTGTTGAATGAGACAAATAGCTACGCTACTCTTCAATATGTAAGTACTTTCTTTTTCTTCTTATGAATAGTTGAGTTTTGTTCAAACTTAGGAAATAAATGAGGATTGGGCAAGGGGCTCTTTTCAGCTCTAGTCAAAATCTGATTTTGAAATCACAATTTGAGTTTGGTAATTAAGCTAGCAAGAAGATAAAGTATCAGAAATAAAAAGTGTATGTAAAACTGTATGTAATTCAGGTTTTAACAAATTAGATCATTGAAAATAAATATACTAAATTTTACTATTGTGATCCCACCAGGACTCGAACCTGGATCTGATGCTTAGGAGGCGTCTATTCTATCCTGTTGAACTATGGGATCGCTGTGGCAAAAATAAGGATTTTCGTTTGATCAACTTGAGCGTGATACTTCCTGAAAAAGCCTATGATTTCAGTAGTAATCGCAGTTTGTTGATTGCAAATAAAGGTAGGAACAAAGTAGAGCCGATTACGAGTAATGATGCGAATGCAATTTTGTTGTTCGGGTACAGGCGAATTTTCTTTCCCCGGAACAAGCGATCCAGACACATAAAGCTGGCCCGCAAGAGCGCAAAGAATCGAACTTTCATTTGGGCTTTCGGATGAAAGAATACCTTTTGTAAGACCGGAATATAATGCTTCTGCATGCCCTCCAGGTCTGAGCTGAGGCCGATTGAACTTGTACGAATGACGGCATGGCCATTGGCTGTGTCCAGGAAGTGGAAATGACCGTTTTCAAGAGCCAGGCGAATCCAAAGATCCCAATCTTCGATTGCTTTCAACGAGGGGTCAAAAACCGGATTTATGTAAACAGATCGTCGGGCGAGTGGGGCATTGATCCGAATGTAATTGCCATGAACCAGGATGGAGCTCATGATCTTTCCATCCATTGATTTTCGGTATTCGTTTGGGGTCAGGCCATGTTTTCGATGCATTTCTGCTTTCGAAGATACCTCAATGAAATCTGAAATAACTATTTGGACGTCTGTATGTGCTTCCAGGTATTCTACTTGCGAACGGAGTTTTTCAGGCTGAATCATATCGTCTCCATCCAGGAACTGGACGTAATTTCCCTGAATATGTTGGAAGGCCGTATTTCTCGCAGCTGAAACTCCGGCATTCTCCTGGTAGAAGTATTTGAAACGCTTGTCTCGCTTGCAGTATTCGAGGGCAATTTGTCCGGTGTGATCAGTGGAACCGTCATCGATCATAAGACATTCCCAATGCTGATAACTCTGTTCCAGGATGGAATCGAGTGTGTCGGCCAGGTAGGCTTCCTGGTTGTAGCATGGAACAATAATACTGACCATCAGTTGCGCAATTTAGTGTAAAGTCTGAAAAGAAAAAGCTGAAACTTTGGAAAGTAGTTATCCTGAACCTGCTTCCGTTCACGAATTAGTTGTTCCCGGTGTTCCTCCTGTGAACTGACGCCACTCATATCAAAGCAAGAAACCTCGATTGGGATGTGCTTGCTGGAGATGTGATGCCTGAAGTAGAGTCGGCAATAAAATTCATAATCGGCTACGATGCGGTAATTGGTGTCGTAATTTCCAAATTGTTCAAAAAGTGATTTCCGAAAGAAACTGACCGGATGCCAGATCGTGTCCTTGTAAAGGACTTTCGCATCTAGTTTCGGATGCATTTTTAAGTGCTTCGTCTGACCTGTTGCATCTGTGCTTTGCATGTCTCCGTATACTAGATCGTGGCTGCCAAGTTGCGATACGACTTGAGTCAGTGTGTTACTAGAGACAAGATAATCTCCGGCATTGAGGAAGAGCAAATAATCTCCGGTCGCCATTTTTATCCCTTTGTTTTGGGCATCATAAATGCCCTGATCGGGCTCAGAAATCCAGTGGGTTCGATCCGTTTTCAGATTTTCAATCGTTTGCAAACTTCCGTCGGTAGAGACGCCATCAATGATCAGATGTTCTAGGTCCGGATAGTCCTGTTGATTGACGGAGTGCATGGTTTTTTCCAATCCCCGGTTATCGTTCAGATTGATCGTTATGATGGAAATCCTCATCTTTCGTAAAAATTCAAAAGTTTTTGGATGTTTTCAGCATGGTCGAATAGCTGTCTCGCCTCCTGAGAGATAAGCGCTCTGTCAAATTCCGAAAGCGAGTGAAACACTTCTAGCACAGAGTCTTTAAGTGAGTAAAAGTTTTCCGCTTCGGCCAGACGTCCGTTTTTTGGATGAATGATCTCCGGAATTCCTCCAACGGCGAAGGATACTACCGGGGTTCCGCAGGCAAGTGATTCACAAATGGTATTTGGAAAATTCTCCGCTTTGGACGGGAGTAAAAATAAATCACAGGCATTGTATATCTGTGCCATTTTTTGCTTGTCTAATATGTACCCAAGCTGTCTGAGTTGTTCATATTGGTGAAGTTCTGATGTCTCATATCCAACAGAGCAAAATCGATACTTCGAAAACGCCGGGTCCTCCATTAAACGGATGATGTGATCAATTCCTTTTCTCGGATTTCCAACGTGATGTGCTACGAATAGTATGATGCGTTGATCTCTTTCAAAACCTAATTCCTGTCGGCATGCCTCTTGATCAAGAAGTTTGAAATTTGTTAAGTCTACTGGATTGGGAATGACGATCCCTTCAAAGGAGCGGAACAAGGCACTTTGCTGTGCTTTTTCGAGTAGCCACCTGGATGGTGAAATGATTTTAATGCCCCCAGAATGGGATTCAAATGCATTTTTTTTTCGTTGCCACATTTCATGTGCCATGTTTGGTTCGACCGTACCTGTTAATTGAGGACAATCTCTGCATTCTTTTTCATATCCCTGACAATCATCGGCGTGGTGACAGCCTCCCGTAAAAGGATTCATGTCGTGTAGGGTCCAATAGACCTTTTTGTCCAGATTGGGGAAAAATTCCCTGGGATCCAGAAATCCGTCACTGACCCAATGAAGATGAATGATGTCGGCCTTTTTGACCAAAGGATGGTTCCTCAATTTTTTTGCCGATAGAGGAAAACTGAAGTGTTCGTATCCTGATGGCCTTCCCTTTAGGTACTTTTCCTGATCCAGCTGGAAAGCCTCTTTTTTGGGGAAAAGTCGTTTCCTGACTTTTTGGAAGAAACGGTAAAGGATGGACAGGCCGGGAATTTTCAGGTGATCTACATCGGAATATAGGTAGGTGTTTTTTTCCGGTTTTCCATAACGGTAGAGCGTCAGAAAAGAAGAGTTTACACCATGCTTCCTTAGTTCTTGATGAAGATGATATGCCGCGATTCCTGCGCCGCCTCTGTCACTGGAACTAATATGTACGACTTTGTGGGACATCAATTAAACGTAAAATGCCTCTAGTTCATTTTTAAATTGGTCAACTTCCCAGTTTCTGACCAAAAATCTCGGATAAGCCAGAGCATTTGATTTTCTGTTCACAATGTAGGGATAATTTGCCGCAACTAATTCGAATCCCAAATCCTTACAGATTGAAATGGAATCGTCGTTATAATCTTGTTTGGTACCGAAAGGATATGAAAAATGGATCATCTGAGTTCCGAGTAGTTCTTCCAGAAATTCTTTCGAAGATTTTATTTCCAGCATTTGCGCCTCTTTGCTCAGTGCCGCCAAAGAAGGATGCCCGACGGTGTGAGCGCCGATACAGGCCGCCGGAGATTGAGCCATTTTTTTGAGTTCTTCGGTAGACATGGACCGATGCGTTTTCCTGTTTTCAAGCTGATTAAGAAGTAAGGCAAATTCCTGGATTCGCTCATCTCGGCTGTTACTATCCATTTTGCGAAGCAGGGGGAGCAATTCATCATAAACATCTTTCCGATTTCCTTCGGATAATGTAAATTGCTTTTCTCCCAGGGTGATGTTGATGGCCCGATCAGGAAGTGGATCGAGGAGAAAAATGCGTTCCATGCGATCCCACCAGAATTCTCTTTCACTTCCAATGTTTCCGGTACAAACATAGAAAAGGGCTGTTAGCCCGTGTTTCTCCAAAATGGGAATGGCTTCCAGATAGTTGTCCGCATACCCGTCATCGAAGGTGAGGAGTATCGAATGTCGCGGAATACGCTTACCCGATTTTAACAATTCCAGCAACTCATTTGGATGAAGGATTCGGTAGTTTTTTTTTAGATAAGCCAGTTGAAGATCAAAATTGGAAGGTGATACGGATAGTAATTGTGGATCAGAATCGAGGTCCGTTACCCGATGATAAAGAAGGGCAGCGCAACTTCCATAGAATAATTGATGGTACCGTTTGACCATCTTCAAATAAATTCTTTTGATTATTCGTTTAAAGCCGTTCATTGATTGCATAAATGTCAAGTTGAACGTCCATCGGGTGTCCGCTTAACTCATGTTCCCCGAAAGGTTTGGACACAGATTTGCCAATCGACTCAATTTGATAGCGAAATCCATTTTCACTTAACACATTCAGAAGACAATCGAGCTCTTGTTTTTGTCCTTTCCAGGAATGATATTCAACGAATAGGAAACGAACTTTGTGCAGTTCTGTTCTGCAATCGTCCAATACCTGGACTTCGGCTCCTTCAATATCCATTTTTAACAGATCGATCTGCTCGTGGTTCTCGAGAACTTGTTTAAGACTGATCGACTCTAATTTTTGTCGGTTTCCATTAAAAAAAACGGATCCTCCATCTGCACCTTCGCTCCCAAACTCTACTCCGTTTTCATCTATCCAGACGGCTTTTCGATGTAATTCGACATCAGTAATTTGATTCTTCTCAAGATTGTTTTGGAGATAGTTGAAAATAGCAGGGTCCGGTTCATAAGCTTTGATTTGAGCTTGCGGATAGATGGACTTAAAGTAAAGCACGGAGACTCCAACGTTTGCACCACAATCTAGAATAATTGGATCTTTTCGGGAGGAGAGAAAGGAGAGTCTTTGATCGTGAAAATACTCCTTAAGTTGATAGGCGACAGACAAAAAGTCACTGACCTCCAGATCATAGTCTCGAAACTTAAATTGATGATGTTGGTATCTTGGATACCCTAGAGCACTTGAAATAAGCTTGTCCGTGTCTGACTTGGGACCAAATAAAATACGATGAATAATTTTTTTGAGCATTTCTACTATTTCAGTTTTTTGTAGATATTCTTCACGAACGCTGGGCTAAGGGACTTGAGCTTCCCTACGATTCTTTTTTGCAGACTGATTCCCTGAAGCTTTTTGATAAAGCTACACCAGGCTCTGAACGCGAACTGATTTTCCTGTACGTTTTGTGTATTTACACGTAATTTTTGATCATAAACTTCCAAATCCCGGTTGTAGTCATCGTCTCCGGTCTCGTGTGTCGCCCCTTGCCCAAAACCGAGGTGTTTGGACAAACTGTGTTTCGGATAGAAGTTTAGGCCACCGTGCAGGACGCATGATCCTGTCCAGCGAATCGCCCAACTGTCAATTCTTCCCGCAATCTGTTGCTGAAGCATATCCTCAAAATAAGGTAATTTTCCGTCGGCATTCAATTTTTTCAAGCGTTTTTGCTCCTTCAATTTTTGAAGCAATAGTACGGAATCACTTTCAAATAGCTTCCAGGATCTTTCGAAACATGCCCAGGCAATGCTGTCTGGATATCGTAAAAAGAAATTGTCATCTAAACTTTTTGGTGAACAGAAATAGTTCCAGGATCCGATACTCATGACGCGTTCGTCATGTTCATATTTGTCCAGGGCCTCATTCATAAAATCTAGAAAATAGGGGGAAAGCAGTACATCATCTTCTACCACAATGACCTTTCCGTATTTTTCGATGACGGTACTAACTCCCTGAATGACCGAAGTTGCTAAACCTAAATTGTGCTCGGCCTCTTTTATGTGTACGTTTGCGCACCATTTTTCTTCTCTGATTACCTGACGAACCTGTTCGATAGAACGAATTGTTTCACTACTGGCATTCTCTTTGGGGCCATCAGAGAAAACGTAAAGCTCGGATTCGGCTGAGAGGGCATTGGCCTTTAGACTCTTGAGCGTCTGCCGAACGTGTTCGGGACGATTATAACAGAAAAGTATAATAGGAGCTCTATTCATGCTTTTTTCTCCAAATACTGGTTTTGGTGAAGTCATTGGTATATGGACTCGGCCCGTATCGATCTAACAGACATTCGAATTTTGGAAGATGCTCTTTTTCGAAATGATCACGATAATAACTTCGGTCTGAATTATCCAAAACAAGGAGTCCGCCAGTTTTCAATTTGTTGATGCTATGTTCCAGGCAGGAAACCCGGGCCCGTCCATCAACAAGTATAAGATCGAAAAAATGATCGGGGTATTGGTCGATTGCGCTGGCATAGGACCTGTAATGATGGCCTTTGGAATTTTCATCATTTGAACTGTAATGTTCTGGGATCGAGGCATCCGGAACATCTACCAAATTTCCTTTCTCTACCGGCACGAAGTGGCCCGTCCAATTGCTTCTTTTTTTCTCCGACATGATTTTTTGAAGGGATTCGAACCAACTCTGATCATGTTCAACCGTATAAAGTCGAATGTTCTTTTTGGTGAAGAAAAGACTGGAACCACCGCCACCGAATTCAAAAATTTCTTGTCCGTCACGCATGAACTGGTTAATTAAATCAATGGCCTCAAAAGTGATCCATGCTTGCTCATCACGAACCGAATTGGCTCCTGGCAACAAGAATTTTCTCCAGCGAAAAAAATGCTTGATCTGTGAGTACTTGGCGCCACGGTCTTTATATTGTCTTACTTTGTAAAGAAAGTAACGGAATGAACGATTCATGGTGTATGTAATTCGAAAGAATGATTAATATAAAAAGATCCCTGGCCTGTAGGAAGGCTTTTTCCGGAGTTATAAAAATCACCGGATTCGACGTGAAACTGCCCTGCATCCTGAATCCAGTCTGCTATTTCGTGGTTCACCGTGGCGTATAGAACAAAACTATAATTGCCCGGACTTAATGGGATTTGTGGAATGACGATGTCGATGTAACTTTCGTTGCCTTTAAGGCCATTGAAAATTTGATTCGTGGCTTCATTATTGAGAGCACTGATCCGTTGACCATATTCATCATCAATTCCGAGGGCAATATGAAGCTGATCAATCTGTTTTCCGGGAGCATGGTTTACAGTGATTCGAAAGATGCCCGGGGAACCACATTGGAAACCGGCTATTTGTTTATGATTTTGATCCAGGAGGTTGACCGCAGAAAATCGAATTGCTCCGTTTCCGCTGCGATCTTGTCTTTCTGATAAATCAATGCTTTCTGTCTCTGCAGTTGCTCGTAAATAGCTCGAAACGACCTCCTTTGTTGCACCTATTTCCTGTACCTTTCCTTTTTTGAGGTAAATGACCCGATCACATAGATTTTGAATGGCGGCCATATTATGACTTACGAAAAGAACTGTTCGACCTTCTCCGGCAACATCCTTCATTTTTCCGAGGCATTTTTTTTGAAACTCGGCATCTCCAACCGCGAGTACTTCGTCAACGATGAGAATCTCAGGCTCCAAATGTGCCGCTACCGCAAATGCCAATCGGACATACATTCCAGATGAGTATCGTTTGACAGGCGTATCCAAAAAACGTTCAACTTCCGCAAAGGCGACAATTTCGTCAAATTTGGATTGGATTTCGGCCCGACTCATTCCGAGTATAGCCCCGTTCAGGAAAATATTTTCTCTTCCCGATAGCTCCGGATGGAATCCTGTTCCAACTTCGAGCAAACTGGCAACGCGTCCTTCGATGGTAATCCTTCCCCTGGTGGGGGCAACAATTCTGCTAAGAACCTTCAGCAGGGTGGATTTTCCGGCCCCATTTCGTCCAATGATCCCAACCCGATCCCCTTGTTGAATATCAAAGGAAATATCGTCTAAAGCCCAGAATTCTTCTTTGCTTCCCTTGGAGAAATTCTTGGGATTTTTGATGTTTCGAACGAATTGAGCCATGCTATCCCGCAATGTGGAATAACGCTCCTGGTTCTGATGCCTCAAAACGAATTTCTTGCCGATATGCTCTACTTTGATGATTGTCTTTTCCATATCAGATGGTATCGGCAAAAGTTTTTTCCATGCGTCTGAAATACCAGATTCCGGCAATTAGTACACTGAGGCTGATTCCGATGGAGATCAAAAATTCGTTCATGTGAAGTTGCGTTCCTCCTCCCAACAGGCACCAGCGAAAGCCGTCGATCACTCCGACCATCGGATTCAAGGCATAAATGGATTTGATAATTCCCGAAATTCCAGGATTGTCATAGATGACTGAACTACTAAATCCAACCGGAGAGATATACAAACCAAATTGAACAATGAAGGGGATGATGTATCGGAAATCTCGGTATTTCACATTGAGTGCAGAAATAAAAAGTCCTGCTCCTAAAGCAGTAATCGTCGCGAGGAGCATAAAGACAGGTAACAAAAGAATGTGCCAGTCAGGCATGTATCCATAGTAAATGAAAAGTCCTGCCAGAATAAGCAGAGAGATCAAAAAATCCACGAAACTGACGATCACCGAACTCGCTGGAACAATGAGTCTGGGGAAATAAACTTTGGTCATTAGATTGGCATTGACAATCAGGGAATTGGAAGCTTCACTGAATGCAGTAGCAAAGAATTGCCAGGGTAACATTCCAGCGCAAACCATCAAGGCATACGGCACTTCATCTCCACTTTGAAAGTTTCCCAGCTTATTAAAAACGATTGTAAAAACAATGATGGTCAGTAATGGGCGCAGTATGCTCCATAGAATTCCGATGACCGTTTGTTTGTATCGGACAAGAATATCCCGCCAGGCTAAAAAATAAAAGAGTCCCCGGTAATTTTTGAGGTCTTTCCAGTAATTACTGTTTTCGTTACCCGGCTCAATGACGATTTTCTGCATGTTCCTTATTCATCTGGGAATGGGCAAAGGTAAGTATTTTGCCCCGATTAATGGGCTAAGGGGATAGGCTGACTACTTGGCGATCCCAGTGAGGTATTCACGGATTCCATCCCGGAATTGATATTGGGCTTGGTAACTCAACAGTTGGTTGATCTTAGAAATGTTAGCCAGGGAATGTGGAATATCTCCCTCTCTTGGCGGGCCGTGATTGATTTCACAACTCGGGTTGAACTTGTCAAGTGCTTGCAATTCCTCTTTGAGGATCGCAATGAGTTCATTCAGACTGAAAGAATCTCCACAAGCAACGTTAAAAGCTTCCCCGTAGGCATTTTTTTCCTCAACCGTTAGTGCCAGTAGATTGGCCAGGACGGCATTTTTGACGTAAGTAAAATCCCTGGTTTGGCTCCCGTCACCATTAATAGTGATGCTACCTCCTTGCATCATGGCCTGAATAAATTTGGGAATCGCCGCGGCATAAACACCATTCGGATCCTGATTCGGTCCAAAGACGTTAAAATAGCGCAAACCAATGGTTTCCATGGAATGAAGCTGATGATAAACACTTGCATATTTCTCATTGAGCTGTTTGGTTACCGCGTAAGGGGAGAGGAGATTGCCTTCTTCACCTTCTACTTTCGGGGATGTTGTACTGTCTCCATATACCGAAGAAGAACTGGCATATACAAAGCGATTGACCCCTGATTCCTTACATGCATGGAGCATATTTAAGAATCCGCTGGCGTTGACTTCATGAGTTTGGTGTGGATGTGCAATGGAACGGGGAACTGATCCCAATGCTCCCTGATGACTAACGGCATCGATGCCATCCAGACAACTCAAACAGCTTTCATAGTTACGGATGTCTGCTTCGACAAATTCAAAATGCTCATTACTGGAAAAAGCCTCCAGGTTTTTTTCTTTTCCGGTGGCCAGATTGTCCAGCACTCGAACCTTCGCTCCCAGCTCAAGTAAGCTTTTTGTCAAGTTGGAACCAATGAAGCCTGCACCTCCTGTGACGAGGATGCTTTTCCCTTTCAAACGGTGCACTATTTCGGGAAATTCAGGCATTGGTTATTTGGCGTAGTTTACGGACCTTTTTTCCCGGATAACAGTTACTTTAACCTGACCAGGATAAGTCATTTCAGTCTGGATTCGCTGTGAAATAGTGAAGGATAATTCGTCTGCCTTCAGGTCATTCACTTTTTCGCTTTCTACCATCACACGTAGTTCCCTTCCGGCCTGAATTGCATAGGCGCTGGATACTCCGTCATAAGAAAGAGCTAGATTTTCCAATTCTTTAATTCGCTTGATGTACGATTCGACAATTTCACGTCGGGCACCTGGGCGTGCTCCCGAAATGGCATCACAAACCTGAACGATTGGTGCGATCAGGGTGGACATCTCGATTTCATCGTGGTGAGCTCCGATGGCATTGCAAACATCTGGTTTTTCACCGTGTTTCTCTGCCAGCTTCATTCCCAAAATAGCATGTGGTACTTCAGGCTCTTCATCAGGCACTTTTCCAATATCGTGAAGCAATCCGGCACGTTTTGCCAGTTTGACGTTTAATCCCAGTTCCGAGGCCATGATGGCACACATATTAGCAACCTCTCTGGAGTGCTGCAACAGGTTTTGTCCATAGGAAGAACGGTATTTCATTCGTCCGACCATGCGGGTCAGTTCTGGGTGAAGTCCGTGAATCCCAAGGTCGATACAGGTTCGTTTTCCGGTTTCGGCAATTTCTTCTTCCAGTGAGCGCTTTGTTTTGGCTACGATCTCCTCGATGCGAGCCGGGTGGATTCGTCCATCTGTTACCAGTTGATGCAAGGAAAGACGGGCAATTTCTCTTCGAACCGGATCAAAACATGACAAGATGATCGCTTCAGGAGTATCATCGACGATGATTTCTACTCCGGTGGCTGCCTCCAGTGCTCGAATGTTTCGTCCTTCACGTCCGATAATTCGTCCTTTGACTTCATCTGATTCAATGTTGAAGACGGATACGGCATTTTCAATGGCTTGTTCGGTAGCGACTCGTTGGATTGTTTGGACAACAATTTTACGTGCTTCTTTATTGGCATTCATTTTAGCCTCGTCTGTGATCTCTTTGATGTGGGCCATCGCTCCTGTGCGGGCCTCATCTTTTAAGGCTTCCATCATCATGTTTTTGGCCTCATCGGGAGACATTCCACTAATTTTTGAAAGCTCGGCAACCCTTTTTTGCTGAAGTTTTTCTAATTCCTGGTTCCGCACTTCAATGGAAGATAGCCTTTGCGCTAGTTCCGTTTGTAATTTTTGCGCATCTTTTTCTTTGCGTACAGATTCTTCAATTTTCTGAGAAAGATTTTTTTCCTTCGCCCGGAAACGATCTTCATTTGATTGCAATTTGCGCTCTCTATCCTTGACCGACTTTTCGTGTTCCTGTTTTAATTTCAGGAATTTCTCTTTGGCCTGGAGTACTTTTCCTTTTTTAATGTTCTCTCCCTCCAGTTCAGCATCTTTGAGAATTTTTTTTGTTTTATTCTTCAAGATGATATTTTGGATGAGCAAACCGACTCCGGTTCCTGCTGCAACTCCTATTAAGATTCCTATTATAATGTTCATTTCTCGTTTGTTTAGACCAACTCGTTACGAGTCGGTGATGATTCAATGATTTTCCGTGTTATTCCATGTCATCGATCTCTTTCAAAAGAGTATCGAGTGCACTTTCAACACCGGAAAAATCTGTTGTGTTGGCTGTCGAACCGCTTGTTCCCGATTTGCTGGCCAGTTGTAAGGCAGTCATTGCAAGTAGATCCTGCATATCTTTGACTGCATAGTTTTCCTGAAGCAACTTGATGGACTTGTTGATGTCCTCTGCTGCCTGCTTGATTTTTTGCTCCTCCGATTCATTCACTGAGAGGGGATAGGAGCGTCCTGCAACGACAATACTAATGGACTTTTTGGTCATAAGTTTGACTTGATTTGTTCGATGCACCCATCAATTTCGTGAATCAATGCTTCAATTTCATCCTGACGGAATTTATTCCCGGACTTTTCAAATGCACCTTCTGCAATTCGTTTATTTTCAACCTGCACTTTAAGTTCGGAAAGTTTTTCTTCCAGTGATTGAATTTGTGCGTTCTTTTCGTTCACCCCTTGCTCCAACTCCTCAATTTTGTTGCGGAGTCCTTGCGTCTGTTCACGCTCTTTACGCAGTTCTTTCGTCAGGTGTTGAAAACGGTTGCGGATCTCGCCGATGGAAGCTTCGATTTTTTCATTCATGAGATCACTGGCTTCCTATTTCTTATACAATGTTAGGTTGTCCGTGATGGCATCGTAGTCAAAATCCTTGTTCCCCACGGCTTCCGCTCCGGGATGTCTCTTGAGAACGCATTCTGCTTCCTCGATTTTGGTAACGACCCAGTCATCTGAAAGTACGTGCAAGCTGTCAATTTCAGGAAATTCAATGTAAATAACAGCAGGGTTTTTGTCCGTTCCGATGGACCATTTTCCGGCCACCTGTGTCACAAAATTACTATTGACGACCCCTTCTTTCCCGAATCGCAGCGACAATTGCTTGTAATATTGCGTTAGGGATGAGTCATTATCGATGAATTGCAACACATTCCAGGATCCTTCAGTTAGCCTTTTCTCCACCTTGCGAGGAGTTGTACGTTTACTACACCCGTAAACTCCAATCAGTATGGCTATTAGGATTATTGCTTTAATTTTCATAGTTGTTACTTAATAAACAGTCATACAATATTAAGAATAAATCCGCAATTCCGTTACTTGTATGAAGTGAAATATATGATCAGGCCTGCGTGGTTGGTGTGCCGAAATTCATTGGGGGAGTTCCCGGCATGTCGTGATCCTTGATTGGACCCATTTGCTGTTCATATCGCTGGATATTTTCCATCAGTGCTTTCATGACTCTTTTGGCATTGCTAGGTGTCATGATCACGCGTGATTTAACTGGTGCTTTAGGCAACCCTGGGAGGAGTTGTACGAAGTCAAATACGAATTCCGCATTTGAGTGTGTTATGATCGCCAGGTTGGAATAGATTCCACCGGCAACCTCTTCGTTTAACTCAACGTTGATTTGTTGTTCTCCTTTCTTTTCCATAAATAAGTTCAAAAAAAAGGGCTACGATCGTAGC
>SBGX01000018.1 GCA_006226425.1 Bacteroidota bacterium
CCATTTGCGATCAAACGGGGGTGCAAATTTACACATCTTTTTCTTTCTCGCAACACTATTAACAAACTTTTTTTGAAAAAATTTATTAATACCACATTTTCAACTCATCTATCCCCTCACTAACCCCAGGAACGACTCCCCAAAAGCGGGGGCAAAGATACTCTACCAAAAACCTCTATTCCAAATTTTTTGACGCCTTTTTTTGGGGAATTTTAAATTTATTCTACAACTTCCTAATAAACAACTAGTTAGTGGTCAACATTTTTTTCAATAAATTTAATTTATCCTGATCCAGGGGGCTACTTTTGTACTTAATCCCATCCGCAATGGGAATTGTTTGTAATTGATCCCCCATGGAACCTATCATTAAAGAGCGCTTTCCTTTTTCCAATAATTCTACTGCATAACACCCCATCCTGGTCGCTAGAATGCGGTCAAAGGCGGAAGGCCTTCCTCCCCGTTGAATGTGTCCAAGCACGGATGCCCGTATCGTGTAACCTTCCAAATATGGGCTTACTTTCCTGATAACTTCTAAGGAACCTCCTGCATCATCCCCTTCAGCCACCAACACAATACTGCTTCTCTTTCCTCTATTCTGTTCTTTTATTTGTCTGGCCAATGACTCTATGTCCGTATCCGCTTCAGGAATTAAAACTGACTCAGCACCTGATGCCACCGCTGCATTCAATGCAATAAAGCCCGCATGCCTCCCCATCACCTCCACAAAAAAGATCCGATGATGGCTATTGGCCGTATCCCGAATTCGGTCCACCGCTTCCACCACTGTGTTCAATGCGGTATCGTACCCAATCGTATGATCTGTTCCATAGATATCGTTGTCAATGGTTCCCGGAATTCCGATCACCGGGATATCCATTTCTTCTGAAAGCACCGTTGCCCCCGTAAACGAACCATCCCCTCCAATCACAATCAAGCCTTCTACTCCCATCTGACGCAAATTTCCGATGGCCTGCTTTCGATAAGGTGCTTCTAAAAACTGCTTGCTCCGGGCTGTCCCCAAAATGGTCCCTCCCATCTGAACTATATTATTGACATCCGAATATGTCATTTCATACATGCGATCTTCAATCATCCCCTGAAAACCATCCAGCACACCTACCGGCACAATTCCATCTGCCAGGCATGATTTAACAATCGCCCTCACACAGGCATTCATCCCCGGGCTATCCCCTCCTGATGTCATTAATGCAATCTTCTTCATTTCCTTCCTATTCGTTTAGAAAGCTAATTTATGGAATTCGATTTATTTACGCATCTTTATTCTGAATATGCTTTTTTCGGCACGAAGGACATATCGTAAACTGGACGACCATTCGCTGATTTCCGAATTCAGGGCTCATCCAAGCCCCATTCTTTTTTCGGTGATTTACGAAAGGTATGCCCACCTTGTTTTAGGGGTTTGCCTCAAATACCTGAAAGATGAGGAAGAAGCCAAAGATTTGTCGGCAGATATTTTTGAAAAACTGGGGCAACGAATTTTAAAGCAGGAAATTCAATACTTCAAAGCCTGGCTTTTTCAATTGTGCAAAAACGAATGCCTCATGCTCCTCCGCAAGAAAAAACACTATTTCATCCCCACAGATCTCATTCAGATCGAAAGTGAAGCGGACAGAGTAGATGCAAAGGTGGAACAAGAGACCAGATACAAGTTGCTGGAAGAAGCTATGGGTCAGTTAAAAGAACAACAGGTTGAATGCCTGCGACTATTCTTTTTTAAGGATATGTCATATCAGGAAATCTCCTCGAGTCTGCAGATGGACCTCAAAAAAGTTAAAAGTCATATTCAAAACGGTAAACGAATGTTGAAACTATCACTCAGCGATCATGAAGAATTCAGAAACAAATAAGCAAGGTCAGGCCATTGATCGGAAGGAGTTCGGAAAAATCACCCGAAAACAAACTCCCCAGCCAGAAGATCTGGATGCTTTTGAGCAGACTGCTCTGGAAGGCTTTCGTCAAATGAATTCCTCTCCGGATATCCTGAACTCACTTGATCAACGTTTCTTGCATTCGAATGCAATCTCCTGGACTTCCATCACCTCAGTAGCGCTTTCAATTATCCTCTTCTCTGGATTCATCTGGTTTGTTTGGTTGCGTCCGAATGAAGAAACTACCGTGCGAAAAACACCGGTAGCAGATCGGCGTTATGAATTATCAGACCTTGTTCTTCCTCCCCAATTTGACACCATGCATACCATTGAAGCGGAAAAAATCATTCCCAGTAGTGAATTGGTCAAAAACTTTAAACAACAGCGTAATACCCAGGAGAGCGATCATATTTCTAATCCCGACAAGGCGGAAACTAAAACTTACCGGGTTGAAGTAGACTCTCTTCCCAACGTTCCACTCCCGGACATTTCTCCTTCCAATAAGTTGGCTACTTCCAAAAACATGGCCAAAGAAGTCTACCTCGGAAACCTCAAGGCCATTGATTACCGCGCATACCGATCCAAACCTTCTATCCCCATTGAACAAATCATCATTGGGGGAACTCCGGCCAACCAGGAAAACGACGAGATCAATACGGAAGAACTGCCAGAACGAAAAACCGCTTCTATTTCGTACCACGAGTATCTAAGTAAAAGCATGTCGCTTTTCGAAAAGGGACAATACAAAAGAGCCCTCTATCGTTTCCAAAAAATACTGGAGCACTATCCTTCTGATCTCAATGCTCTCTTTTATGGTGGTTTGTGTCAGTACAATCTGGGACAGTTCAAACAGGCCGAAAACATGTTTCTCCAAAGTCAAACACACAATTTCCGCAATTTTGATGAAGACTCACAATGGTATGTCGCCAAATCTATGTTGGAACAAAAGCGGAAATCCGAAGCACAACAACTTCTACGAAAAATTAGTGACCAGAACGGATTTTATGCCGAACAGGCACGGGAACTGCTTCAAAATTAGCGCTTGTACTTTAGGGATCGTTTGGTTATATTTGATTCAAAATAACCACGCATGAAATTGACTTATCTACCAGGTCTGCTACTCTTTGTTATGCTAGTTTCCTGCTCCGGGAAGGAAGAAGAAGCTCCCGTGAAAGAGACCGTTACCCGGGTTGAAAAGGAAATTGAATTAAGCCAGGACGATCTGGATCGCCTTTTTGAGCCAGATAGCCTACTCGGTACCTACGCCGGAAATTTTGGCAAAAGTGAAATCCGTGTTGCACTTAACTATGTGAGTGAATCACATGCAGTAGGAACGAACCTGCATCGTGGGGTACAGCGAAACATTGCCGGGAATGTCACCCCAAAAGCCAATGCCATTGAATTTGAACTCAGCGAGCCGGGAGATCACCCTTTTGATGGAACTTTTCGTTTTGCAGTAGACAAAGATGGGAGAACCATGAAAGGAAACTGGACGCCCAATGATCCCGAGTTTAAGAGTAAAAGCTTTAAGCTGAAAAGAGTGGTCAAATCCAGCAAATACATTCCTTTCGAGAAGGTCAAAACCAGCATGATCGACAATTCCAATTTCACTCACTACTTCTCTTATGTCAGTGATTCCACCGGAAACATCGTTTTTGAAAACAGTGGATTGTGTACTTTTTCGTATTATCCGAAATACGATCACGAAACTTTTAAAGATCAAATGATCACCTTTAACGGAAACTGGTCTGTTGCCAACGGGACACTAACGGTAGTTTGGAACGAAAACAATATTTTCAAAGAAAAGAAGTCCTTGATGGACATCCATATCGACGGAGCCAACTGGGAAATTTACCTCAAACATCCGGAACACACTTTCCACTCAAATGAGATGTTCTGATGATTTCCAGGATCAACCGCATCCTTTCGATCATCATCCTACTTGGCATTCTACTCGGGAGTGCTTTACTGGTTCAAATTTCGCTGTCTTACCTGAATTTTGATCCGCATTACGACTTTTTAGAGACAAAGCAATTCATTTATCACATCCGAATTTGGCGTTGGAGTTTTTATGTCCACGTTTTCTTGAGTTTTCTCCTATTATTGGGGGGGATCATCCAGTTTTTGCCCTTTATTCTGCGAAAATTTCCCCGTGTTCATCGAATCTCGGGTTACATCTACTTCATTGTATTGATTTTCCTTTCCGGCCCGGCTGCTTTGATCATGAGTCTGTACGCTAACGGAGGCATCTGGGCACAAATCAGTTTCACCACTTTGAGCATTGTATGGATCGGATCAACCATCCTGGCATACATCTATGTACGGAAGAAAAACTACCTGAAACATGGGAACTGGTTACTTCGGAGCTATGCACTAACCTTATCAGCAATCACCTTGCGGCTCTACTCTTTCCTGATTGCTCATTTCCACATTGATCTTTCTCCAAAGGAAACCTATGTTCTCATCTCCTACATCAACTGGATTCCCAACTTGCTGATCGCTGAAATCCTGATCCGTCGTGGTTACGTAAAATCTCTGCTAAATGCCTGGACTCAGTCTACTAAAGATGCCTGATCAGCTCCTCCAATCGAAACAATTCGCCCATTCGGTTTGATCTGATAGCGGATACTCTCAATCATCTTCTTGCTGACCACCGGGTTGTCCATATAGCCTTCTTTTTCCGGATCTTTTTTATAGGTCAACTCAAACTGATTGATCGTCACTCCCAATTCTTTATCAATCACCGCTTCCTTCAAGGGTGAATCCATAAACTCCCGTCCGGCTATCTCCATTTTGTCAATTAGCTTTCCATCCGGCGTATAGGTGACCAATTTAAAGGTCAGGGGAGCAAAATCACTGTAGTACTCGTTTTTAACAATGTACACGAGGGCACTGAACTTATCCGATTCGATCAGTTCTGCGAAATAATAAAATCCTTTGCTCACTTCTCTGGAGAACTTTTCATTCCGCATTTCCGACACAAATTTTTCAAAATCGAAGGAGATATATGTGCTTTCATTCAGCAAAATCCAGTCCAAATCTGAATTGATTTTTAATGGTAGCTCTACTTTGCTAAATTGTCTTTTGAACTGCAACCAAAACAACTTATCCGCATCTGAAAGTCCCCGCATCCCGCGATCCAGGTGGCTCAAGAACAGACTTTTGTTTTCTGCCCGGAACTTCTCAAGCGCCGGATCCTTATTGATTTCATCGAAATTGCTATAGCCGGCCTTCACGGCATACTCCAGGTATTTTCCCGATAATTCCAACTCCTCTTTTCCTGCATAAGCACAACTGATCTTGTACAGCACCTTGGAGAAGGGCTCGTAATTAAAGCGCTCCGCCATTTTATATGCCAATATGGCCCGGTCGTACTCTTTTTGATCTACCAACAAGTTGGCCCATTCATAGTAAGCAGAAGCACTTGGGTAAGTCAAAATTGACTTCTTAAAATAGTGTGCCGCACTGTCCAGCTGCTTTTTGTTCTTATAAAAATCAATCGCCTTCAGAAAGATCGGCTGGTAATCCTGAACAGCTTCTTCCTGTCCTTTTTTATAGGCATTCACTTTGGCATAGGTAAATATATCTCCTTCATTCAGGACGGAAACAATCAACTCGCGATGCGTTTCGATCGGATCTTTGGGTTCAGGTGTACACGATATCAGAATGGTCGTGAGTAGTATACAACTTATTACATTGATTTTCATGGTCGGGCTTTTAATCAAAGATAGTGATTTTCAGTACATATCGTGGGATCAGATCATCCTATTTTAACAGTCCTCTTAATTCTTCGGAAAAACGGACCATTTTCTGATATTCACCCATATCTGCCAGTCCAAGATGATCATTGAAAATTAAGATGGCCTCGCCGTTGCTCTCGATGTGGTGAATCTCACTTCCTTCAATGAGTTTTTGCAGCGGCTCACTTAAAAATGATCTCATCTGGTCCTGATCCTCTACCCGCACTTTGAAATCATTCGAAAACTCGGAATAAAGCACATAATCAATGTCCTTGTGCTCCGCCAGGATCAGATATTTGTCCATCAAGCCCTTTTTCTCTATCGTAAACTTGGGAACCTCGAATGGCAATTTGATTACTTCCAGCGTGATTTTATAGCGTTCCAGGGCAAGATAGGCTCCTTCATCAAAAGTCACATCAGAGATCTCCCAGGCCATTCCATGATCATTCCCATAGATGCAATTCGACTTGTACTCAATCGGGCGCATTTTGAAGAAATAAAAGGATTCCAAATACTGATCTGGAACAGGTGCCTGGTGATAATTCCATCCACATTCAAAGGCCCATTCCTTCAGGCGAACTTCCCTGGGAGTTAATTTGCGCATGGAGTTGGTGTTCAATATTTTCATGGCCAATTGATGCGGCACGGATGAAACGTGCTGCTCCAGCCCCTGAATATCCACTTTACCCCCGTTCTTTTCGTGCAATCGTTTAAAGTCATGGACCGATTCCAAAACGGATAAATCTACCAGACAGGCACTGGAAAAATCTATTTTCACCTTACTTCCCACCTGTATTTCATCCAGATAGCGATTCATTTTCAAGGTTCCTAAAAAGTTTGCTACCCCCTTGACCCGAAGCAAATAAGAGCCGTCTTTCTTAATAAACAAGTTAGTTCCCGATTTAAAAATCAGTTTCATGAAGTCGACCGGCCCGGCTTTCGCTAGTAGGAAATGTACCAACAATACCAGTAGCAGTCCGCAAAAAATTCCGATCAATAAATCTGTAAAAATGGTGATGATTAATGTCCCGACGAAAAACACCAACTGTTCCGGACCCTGTCTGTACACCTGCTTAAATACTTTCGGCGAGGCCAGTTTGAATCCTGTGTACACTAATAATATGGCCAGAGCGGCCAAGGGAACTTGTTGAATAAATGGAGCCAGTATGAAGATGAATAACAACAACAGAATTCCGTGATAAAAATTAGACCATTTGGTTTTAGCGTGATTATGGACATTGACCGTACTTCGCACGATAGCTGTTACCACAGGTAGACCTCCGATTGCTCCGGACAGCATGGTACTTAAACCAACACCTACCAAATCTTTGTTGAGATCAGTCTTTCGTTTATAAGGGTCCAACTTATCAACCGCCTTACTACTCGCCAGTGAATCGATGCTTGAAACCATGGTCATCGATAACACCGAAGTCCAAAAGGCCACGGTTCCGATCTTTGAAAAATCGGGATACATGATTGAGTCCAGAGGGTTTGGGGGAATACTAATCAACAAATCCGGTCCCACTGAAAAACTTTTTCCCAGGAAATCAATGTCATGCGCCTGAAAAAAATTGAAGGCATACACGAGGGGTACCGAAAGTAACAACACCCAAATCGGAGCTGGTAGCACGTGAAAAACCTTATAACTGATCCTGGAGTGGAAAATCAACAGAAACAATCCGAGTAGCGAAATGGCTGCCACAAAGGGATTAATATCTCCAATGTGCTTAACAACTCCTATGAGGTCATCAATAATCTTTTCCGAATTCAACTCTGTCCCGAGGGCCATGTGAATTTGCTTCGCAAAAATGACAATCCCAATCGCTGCCAAAATCCCACGAATGACCGTCGGATGAAAGACATCCGCCAGGCGTCCCAGTTTCAACAGTCCCAGAAGTACCTGTACGGCTCCCGAGACAACGACAGCAGCTAACACATAATTCACAGCATGCCCACTCCCATCATCCATAGCGCTCACCGAAGCCAGAATGACTGCAATAATTCCTGCCGACGGACCATTGATCCCCACAAAACTTCCCCGGTAAAAGGTGGTCACAATTCCTCCAACCACCGCCGACCAAACTCCTGCCATTGGCTGAATGCCGCAAGCCAGAGCGATTCCCAAACCAAGGGGAAGAGCAACCAAAGACACGCTAATTGCCGCTAGCAAATCACTTTGCCAATTCTCGGCTAATCCTTTTAATCCTGTTTTTGGTACTATTTGCATGGATCCTGTTTCGGTTTTTTCCAAAAGCTTTACAAAATAATAATTGTTTTGCAGCCAAAAGCATTCGGATGCCACAAGTAGGTCCTTTTTCAGATGACATCAGGAAATAATTCGTATTATCGCGGGAGTGACTATGAAGCAAAACCCTCATCGAAAAAGATCCTTTTGGGAACGTTATGCTCTCAAACAACTCTCTTCTGAAACGAATTCCCAGGAAGAACAATTGGCTGTACTGGACGAAAAGGAGATTGCTGAACTTCAACGGATCCAATGGCAAACCTATCTAAAAGCCGGACTGGCCGGAGCCCTTGGGGTCATCCTACTTTATCTTCCCTATCATATTTTTGGAGAAAGCCTCTTTCCCAAACGAAGCTTCCAGGTTCCCTACTTTGGGCAGAAAATAGAACTCGAAATTGAATTTCTGGTTTTCAGTGTGATTTTGGTTTTCATAGAGATTTGGTACCTCACCTATGTCAATATCAAATCTGTCACCGCGATCGCCAAAGCTTGCGGATGCCCTAGTCAGTCGGATCCACGCAAAGAAGAAAACAAGGAAGCTTTAATTAGTGTTAGCCTTGAAAAGAAGCAAAATGAACTGGAGCAATTGGGCATCAACCCCTACGAGGGATTGAGTCCCTGGGGTGTATGGACCTTCCAAATGTTAGTCAGGCTGAAAGCGACAATCAGCGGTTTTTTATGGAAACTGATTGTCACCAAAATTCTTGGGCGCTATGCCTTTCGACTCCTGGTGGACCTCTTTGGCGCTCCGCTCTATGCTGCCTTTAATATTTACGCAGCTCGAAAGATTATGAATGAAGCACGAGTTAGGGTCATGGCTCCTCCCCTCATCCGGGAACTTACTCAACAACTGCATGAGGAATTCCGGAACAGAGAAGATTTTCGACAGGTACTTTACAGCGCCTTGCACGCCATTTCGGTCTCTAAGCGTTCATTCCATTACAACCATTTTCTGCTGGCTTCCAGTATACTCGACGCTTTTGAAATTGAGCTAGAGGGCGATCCCGAATTTGACCGAAAAGTTCTGGAGCATTTGGACGAACTCCCGGAAGACGTACGCTTCACGATTGCCAAGCTGATCGTTTTCGGTATTCTGATCGACGGAAAGCTTTCCATGATTGAAAAACGATCTATTCGGACCATGCACAAAGAAGGAGTACTTCCCTATAGTGAGGAGCAAATTGAAAAGTGGGCTAAGGATTTTTTCAAAGGAAAGGGTTTACAGGAATTAATTGAAGCCAAATAGGTCCTTAGAAACACATTCCTTTTTTGAGAATTATTCCAAAAAATGGAATAATTTTCATTCGGAGAAGCGCTTTATTCATTTTTATCCTTTCGGATCAATTCTTTTCTTAACTTGAGTCAAGCTCAAAAAGTAAACAATGGCCGAATTTTCAATTTTCGTGGTGGACGATGACACTTGGTATACAGATTTTCTGACACATCACATTGAATTGAATCCAGATTTTAAGGTTCAAAAGTTCCACAGCGGCAAAAGCCTTCTTCAATCACTTCACCTTCGACCTGATGTCATTTCCCTAGACTATAACCTACCCGATATAGCTGGCGAAAAACTAATTGAACGCATTCAAGAAGAGAGTCCACACACAGAAATTATGATCGTTTCCGGTCAAAATGACATTTCGATTGCACTTAACTTGGTGCGTACTGGAATCAGCGACTATTTGGTCAAAGATCAGGATATTAAAGAACGTATTTGGAATGCTCTACTGAACGCTACTGAAAAGATTAGATTGAAGAAGGAAATTGAAAGGCTGAACGCCGAGGTAAGCCACAAATACGATTTTTCGAACTCAATAATCGGTCACAGCCAAGCTTTAAAAAAAGTATTCGTCCTGCTTGAGAAGGCCTGTAAATCAAATATAAACGTTTCCATTCACGGTGAAACAGGAACTGGTAAGGAGTTAGTGGCTAAGGCCATCCATTTCCACTCAAAGCGGTCAAAAAAGCCTTTTATAGCAATTAATGTTTCTGCCATACCAAAAGACCTGATTGAAAGTGAGTTGTTTGGACACGAAAAAGGCTCATTTACTGGTGCGATTCAACAGCGAATTGGAAAATTCGAAGAAGCCAATGGTGGCACTCTTTTTTTGGACGAAATTGCCGAGATGGACATACACACCCAAGTGAAGCTTTTGCGTGTATTGCAAGAAAGAGAAATAACTCGTATCGGATCAAATAAGCCTATTCCAATAGATTGTCGAATCATCACCGCTACCCACAAAAATCTAGAGGAAGAAGTTAGGCTGGAGAATTTTAGAGAGGATCTTTTTTACCGGATTATCGGTCTTTCGATTGAGCTCCCTCCACTTCGTGACCGCTCCCAGGACATTATGGAACTTGGCAAGCACTTTTCATCACTGTTTGCAAGTGAAAATGGAGTTTCGGAAAAAGTTTTTAGTGAAGAGGCTTGTAAAAAATTGATGGAGCACAAGTACCCAGGAAACGTTCGAGAGCTCAAATCAATTATTGATCTAGCGATGGTTTTAGCTGATGGAGAGACTATTGAGTCCGAACATGTGATTATTCGCGTCAACCCACGCATCGAAAGCCTATTCGGAACTGAAATGACCCTGAGGGAATTAAACAACAGGGTCATTGAATTACTTCTACAAAAGTATGATAACGACATCTCAAAAGTCGCAAGTATACTTGACATCGGTAAATCGACTATATACCGACTGATCAAGGACAAAGAAATAAACAACAAAAATTAAAGTCATGTACGGAATCGTGAATCAAGCTATAAAAGGACTCATTACCGAAAATTATGGCGTCGAAACATGGGAAAAAGTGAAAGCAAAGGGAAAGGTGAACACCCCCTTTTTTCTGAGTGATCAACCTTACGATGATGACATCACCTATCGACTCGTAGGTAGTTGCTCTGAGGTACTAGAACTAAGCCCGGAACAGGTACTTTTTGCCTTCGGAGAATACTGGGTTCTTAAAACCGGACAAGAAAAGTACGGTGAACTAATGAAATCAGGGGGAAGAGATTTTCGCGATTTCATGAAAAATCTTCCAAATTTCCACAGCCGTATCATGCTTGTTTATCCCAAACTTAGCCCCCCGGAATTCAAGGTGGAAGAATTCGACCAGAACACCCTATTACTCCATTACTACTCTGGGAGACACGGACTGACTCATTTCGTCATCGGCCTGATTCACGGTTTGGCCAAAATGTATGATGAAAAAATGGAGCTCAAACATCTGTCAAATGAACACAATGGACATTGGCACGATCTCTTTGAAATAAAAATTAATTGAAATGATTTATGGAACTGTCTGCTGAGAACTATAACATCCTCTTTCCTTTTTATATTGAATTGGATCGGGAGTTTCAACTCTCACGAGTGGGCCCTTCCATGCAAAAAATCATTCAGATCAATCGACCCACACCGTTCTGCGAAGTATTCCAGATCGATCGACCAAAACTATCTATCAGCGCATCTTTCGATTCCTTTTTGAATCATTTGGACACCCTTGTTATTATTTCGCACATCGAAAAAAAAATCAGATTTCGTGGACAACTGATTTATCATGAACACATTGATCGGATTCATTTTATTGGCTCACCATGGCTAAATAATATCTCAGAACTTCAAACCTTTGAACTCCATTTTTCTGATTTCGCGATCCAGGATTCCATAACGGACAATCTTCAATTGCTTCGATCTAAAGAGATTGTTAACAACGAAATGATTCAACTGAATCAAACCCTTATTGCTCAACGGGACGAGTTGCTTTCGAAAAATCTCATTATCCAGCAAACTGAGAAAAAATACAAGACTTTAGTTGAATTCTCCAATGACCTCATCTACCGAGTAAACTCATCCGGTAAATTCACCTACATCAATCCGATCGGTGAGAAAATCACGGGTTACAAAAACAGTGAACTGATTGGTCAACATTTTACCATTTTGTTAAACGAGGTCTACGCCAGAAAACTCGTCAATTTTTACCTATTTCAGCAAAAAGAAAATCTGGACACCACCTATATCGAGTTTCCTTTTGTTCGCAAAGATGGCCTTGAAGTGTGGCTTGGGCAATCGGTCAATTTGGTCAAAACCGAAAGTGGCGAACGAGAATTTATCGCTCTGGCAAGGAATATCGATGAACAAAAGAAAAATGAAAAGGCGCTTATTCGAAGTGAAGAAAAATACAAGGGGATTATTGAAAATATGAAGCTTGGATTCCTGGAGGTCGATTCACAAGATCTGATCATTAGAGCTTACCCCAGGTTTTGTGATCTGGTGGGCTATACTGAAGATGAACTTATTGGGAAAAACAGTATTGAGCTACTATTGGACCGGGAACAACAGATCATTATGAACGAGCAGAATGCTCAGCGTCAAGCAGGAGAATCCAGTGTATACGAAATCCAATTAACCAGAAAGGATGGTGAAAAAATTTGGGTACTAATTAGTGGTGCACCATACTATGATTTGGAGGATAATTACATTGGTTCCTTTGGAATTCATTTGGACATCACCGAGCGAAAGATCATGGAAGAGGAGCTAAAAAAAGCTAAACTCGAAGCAGAAGCCTCGCTTCGTGCCAAAGAACAGTTTCTTGCCAACATGAGTCATGAAATAAGAACTCCTCTGAATGCCATGATGGGAATGAGCGAACTACTCCTCCAATCCAAGATCAATCCGCTCCAACTAAAGTACCTTGAGGCCATCAAATCTTCATCAGAGAGTTTGCTAGGAATCGTGAACGACATCTTGAATTTCTCTAAACTAGAGGCTGGAAAACTGGAGCTAAAACTTCTACCAACTGATTTAAAAAAAGTATTGCGTCAGCAAGTCGACCTTTTTCAGTTAAAGGCTGATCAAAAAGAGATAGAACTCAAGCTGAATATAGAGCTCCCCGAAAACACGCATTATCTCTGTGATCAGCTCAGACTGGGGGAAATTATTTCCAACCTAATGGGCAATGCGATCAAATTTACTATGGAAGGAAGTGTTTCGTTAAACTGTCAACTGATAGCGTCCAATTTGGAATCCGACTCACTACGTTTCGAGGTCATTGATACAGGAGTTGGAATTCCAAAAGAAAAACTAGATCAAATATTCGATGAATTTTCGCAAGCACACAACTCGAGTGACACCGTCTTTGGGGGTACAGGTTTGGGACTGGCCATTTCCAAAAGCCTTACAGAACTATTTGGTGGCTCTCTTCTGGTGATTTCAAGGGAAAAAGAAGGAAGCACATTCTATTTTGAGATTTCGTTAACCAGGTGTTCACCCCTCGAACAAACGGAAGAATCAATTTCAGATTTTTCCGAATGCTCATTTCCAAATGCCCGCATTCTAGTAGTCGACGACAACGAATTGAATCGCTTCCTCTGCCAAACCATCCTGGATCAATGGGATTGCAACAGCCACTTCGCCACCAATGGCGAGGAGGCAATTGAAATGCTCAAAAAAGAGGATTTTGATCTCGTTCTGATGGACATTCAAATGCCCGTTTTAAACGGGATTGATGCGACAAAATATATCCGCCAGGAACTCAACAAAGAAACCATTATCATCGCTCTAACGGCTAATACATTTGAGAGTGACCTAAAGCTTTATTCAGAGGCAGGAATGAATGGAACCCTTTCAAAACCATTTAAACAACATGATCTTTTCAAAACTCTCCAAACCCACCTGGTACCCTTACAGAAAACGAGCGAACCCAAACCTGAAATAGACAAGGCAACTTATCATCACCTGGTTAACTTAAGCCCGTTACGAAAAACATTGGGCGAAAACGAGCAAATCATGAAAAAGATGCTTGTCATGTTTTGTAAAAATGCAAACGAAGACCTTCAAGTTATGAAAACAGCCATGGTAGAAGCGGATGTGCCTCATATAAAATCTATCGCTCATAAAATGAAAGCCTCGCTCTCCTTACTTAGTCATGAAGATTTAGTTCAATTATGCAAATGCATAGAGCTAGATGAAATGGAATTGGATCACCTCCGTGAAGCTGTTCAAAACTTCACCAGACAAGTGGGTGAACTCATTTCACAAATTGAAAAAATCATTCTCGAAGAGTTCTCAAAATGAGAATCATTCTCTCATATAGAGAAAGCAATATTTGTTTCTGTTTTTTAAATCACTAATAATCAACACTTTATTGTTGTGGCACTTTTTTTCTATGTCAAAAAGAAAAGAATGTCATGAACAATCCATCAAAACTAAACGAAGCCATTTTCATCGTCGAAGACGACGGTTTCTACGCATTACTCATTCAAAACTTACTTGTCTCACATGGCTATCACAATTGCCATGTTTTCGATTCTGGTAAAGCGTGCCTCGAACACCTGGATATGAAACCCAAACTTATTTTCCTGGACTACTTTTTAGGTCTGGAAAATGGTCATTCGGTTTTAGGACAGATTAAAGATTTAAGCCCTGAGACTTATGTTGTCATGCTTTCGGGCCAGGAATACGTTCACATTTCCATTAAGTCTTTTCGCTTGGGTGCCTTTGATTACATCGAAAAGAACAAAGACGCCTCCGAGCATATTCTCGCCGTGGCGGCAAGAATATTCAGTAACGCTGAGGAAGATTTCTCCCAATTAAGACATTAGGTGCTCATCAATTAAACGCTCAAATCATGAAGAAAAAAGTCCTTGTTGCAGATGACAACGAAGTCATTCGTTTCCTGCTAGAAAACTACTTAGCTGCTCATTTTGAAGTAAGCACTTGTCCGGACGGAATTGCCTTGCTGGAGAATTTAAAGCGAGGAGAGCTTCCTGACGCTATTATAGCAGACGTGAATATGCCCAATATGGACGGATGGGAGCTATTACAAAATTTAAAAACCAGTATGCTACTCCGAAACATTCCAGTTATCATTCTAAGCGGACTTGAAAAAAGTCAGGAGCGCGTACGATTCTTAAAATCAGGAGCCAGCGATTTCTTGACCAAACCATTCAATCCGGAAGAATTGCTGATCAAAATTCAAAACCTCACCTTAAAACATTGAAATACCATGCTCAATCAAGCTTTGTACATCGGAAATAATCTTGGAACCGTAAGGAACCTGCGGCTCCTTTTTGAACTGCGCGTAACTAGTAAAGTCAGGTTAATCAATCCAACTATAACCGAAGAACAAATCATTTTTCTAGACATCGATGAAAGGGGACAAAATTCCCTGGAAAATATTCAATTACTGAACAAAATTCTTCCAAATGAAACGATTAAAATAGCCATCACCAGTGAAAAATTGGATTCAAAATACATCGATTTACTCAAGCTTTCTGGAGCGACTGACATCTTTTCTAGATACGCTGATCCAACTGCCATTTCAACGAGAATAAAATATCTCTTAAGTCCAAATGGACAAGAAGACGATTTCCATAGTAAAGTTAATTTCAAGCCGCTGCAAAGAAAGCTTGTCGCCAAGCGATTATTTGATCTTTTCTTTTCCAGTCTTGCCCTTGGACTGCTTTCCCCCATTTTTCTTCTTATCGCATTAGCCATTCGCCTGGATTCGAAAGGCCCCATTTTCTATGTCAGCAGAAGAGTTGGAAAAGCATATCAGGTATTCGATTTTTATAAGTTCCGTACCATGAAACCCTCGGCAGATCAAGAGGTTGACCTATATAAAGATAAAAATCAATACGGGGAAACGAAAGCAAACCAAACAGAATGTGTTGAATGTAGGGACTTGGGACATCCTTGTTCGCCAATACTCATTATCGATCAAAAATCCGTTTGTGAAAACCATTACCATAAGGTAAAACGTACGACAAGTAGTTTCTTTAAGCTCGAACATGACCCCCGTGTAACGAGACTGGGACATTTTCTCCGCAAATCGAGCCTGGATGAACTCCCACAGTTAATCAACATTTTTCGAGGAGACATGAGCTTCGTAGGAAACAGACCCTTACCTGAGTACGAAGCCGAACTGTTAACTAGTGATGATTTCGCCATTCGCTTTCACGCCCCCGCCGGTTTAACAGGACTTTGGCAGGTTCGGAAGCGCGGAAAAAAAGAAATGAGTGAACAGGAACGGAAATCACTTGACAACTCCTATGCCAGAAACTGTTCTCTACGCGGTGACCTATTGCTTATTCTGAAAACGATTCCCATTCTTTTCCAAAAGGCCGACGTATAATGATTCAAAAAAAACTTCATATTATCTTTTGCCTCTTTTTGAGCACTTCGCTAGGACAATCCATTGATACCAGTGGACTCCGGGAACTGTCATTCTATTTACAGACAGGTCTGGCACACGCCCCTTCAATTCAAATCCAACAAGAGAATATCAAGCGTGAAGAACTAGAAGTAAAACTCAACAAAACTTATTGGCTGCGAGAAGTAGCCATTACTGCGGATATAAAATACGGGCGCTATGGGAACCTAAACCCCATAGATCAACTGAACCTTGGATACGGAAGTGGAATCTACCTTCGACTGCCAGTCACATCCATCATCGGTCAAAAAAAGCGTATGAAACAGGCTGAAGCTCAATTGCATATCGCCCAACTTACAGAACTGGAAATTAAAGAACAAATACGCTTGAAGATTATGCGGCTTTATTGCGAGGCCAACGGTTATCTCAGACAGGTCAAAATCTATACAGAATCATGTGACCACGCCTACATTAACTATCGCATCTCTACAAAAAAATACGAACTCGGTCAAATTGAAGAGGACGCATACGCACGGATGGCAGAAATTTATTTCCAACTACTCGCTCAACTTGAAAAAATGCGCTCAGAATTCGAATCTAGCAAACTGGCCTTACACGAAATATGCGGCATAGCACCATGAGCCTTCTACAATTCATACGACTCATCCTGAATCATCTTAAATGGTTGATTTTGCCTCCATTAGGAACTGCACTCATCCTGTATTGGGTTCTCAAGGATCAAGCGAACATGTTTAAAAGCAATACCACTATTTACACGGGTTTGGCCTCAGGCTACACCATTGAAAATGGGAGTGAGCAAAAAACAGACTACAACTTAATTAATAGTGCCTTCGACAATATCATTAATATCATCGGCTCACGGGAAACGCGCTTAGAATTAGCCTTACGTCTTTTAGCCAAAGATCTGGTGGCATTTCGTAAAGCAAGTGGTTCTTCGGATCGTCTTAACGAGCAGTTGATCGATCAGTTCAGAATTTCTGATCCAGAAATCTCAGATTGGCCTCTCAATTCAGAAGAGGATACTTATCTGAGACTCCAGGAACACTTAAGTACTGTGCCAAAAAGCTCTATACACAACATACTTTTTAGTGAACAGGAAGAATTTTATAGTGTTCATCAACTTGAAAATATTGTAGTTCAACGAATTGGCAACAGCGATCTCATTCGATTGGAATACCAGTCCACAAATCCTCGAATCACCAAAAACACCCTGGATTTAATGACAGCCATATTTATCAAAAATTACAAAAAATTAAAATCCGGTGAAACCAACAACGTATCAGAATTCTTTGAACAACAAACGAAACTCGCACTTCAAAAGCTCAATGAAGCAGAGGAAGGTTTGAAGAAATTCCGTACCGAAAACCGAATCATCAACTACAATGAACAAACCAAATTCATCTCTGAGAAAAATGAAGAAATTCAGACTTCTTATTATGATGAAAGGATGAAACTGGTTTCCGCCATTGCCTCTAAAAAAAAGAGTGAAGCACAACTTGGATCTTATCACAAAGTACTTGAAAACAATCGAAATATCGTCAAGCTCAGAACTGAATTAAGCGCTCTAAACATCCAGTCCATTCACCAAGAAAACCCGGGCAATGAAATGCGCCGTCAGGAGATCGTTGAACAAATTGAAAAAGAAGCCCAAGCCTCCGTAAAGCCTGAAAACATGCGCGAAGGGATCCAAATTTCAAATTTGGCCATGTTATGGATTGATCATACGATCGCAGTTGACGCAAGCCGGGCTCGCTTAGCTCTTTTTGAAGAACGGATCTCAGAAATCGAGGCCGACTACGATACCTATGCCCCACTTGGTAGCAATATTCATAAAATGGAACGCGAAATCGAAGTCCTGGAAAAGGAATATCTGTCCCATCTTGCAAGTCTAAATGCCAGCAAACTAAGAGAAAAAAACCTCCAAATATCTTCTAACCTACAAGTCATTGATCCCGCATTCTTACCCCGCGAAGCAGAGCCGAACAAAAAGACACTGCTTTTAATTTCCGGAACATTATCTTGCTTCACACTCATTCTTATTTTTCTCGTTTCCAAGCAGCTATTAGACCAAAGTATCAAGAATGTTCAACAAGCCTGCGCGCTTACCGGATTAACTGCAATTAGCGCTTATCCCCGCATTTTTACTTCCTTTCCTGGGATGTTTGAAAATCGGGTTCTCAAGCTTCTAAGCCATAAAGTCTGGAATCAAATTGATCTATTGCACCAAGATTCGTCACAGCGAATTGTCTCAATCATCAGTAGCCAAAAAGGAAGTGGAAAAAGTTTTGTACTTAGACAGCTTCACTCATTCCCTTTGTCAACAAAATGGAAAATCGCGATACTTGCTCCTCAATCGACCTTAGATCGGGGTGAGGATACACAACACATTAAATGGCTGTCATACCAATATGATTATGATCTGTTACAACAGGGGGATTTGGAAGCCCTCTGCGGTGAAAAGTTAGATTCATTTAGCCTCATTTTAATCGAACTGCCTAGTTTGGCAAAACACATCCCAAGCAGCTCCTTTCTGGAACGGACTCTCTTAAACGTATTTGTGCTGCGAGGCGATCGCATTTGGGGCAAGTCTGACAAGCATTTATTAGAATGTTTTCAATCTGTGCATGATGGAAATACGAAACTGTTTTTGAACTGCATGAGCAGTGATGAATTAGAAGAGTTTGCTGGTGAACTTCCGAAACGCCGTGCCTACATTAGAAAACTGATCAAAAGGTGGCTCCGATTCAATTTCAGCTACCATTCATCTACTCCCCGACGCAAGTGAAAAAATTATATAAATACTCATTTTTAGGTCAGTTGGCCATGGCTGTTTTGGGCTTTGCAAATGTTTTCATTCTCATCCGATTCCTCAGCCTGGAGGATTTTGGTTGTTGGATGATTTACATGAGTGCCATTTCCTTTTTTGAAATGCTCCGAAGTGGTCTTTTTCAAGGAGCCCTTATAAGCTATTTGACCGGAGAAGAAGGTCACAGAAGGCATTGGATAGGTAGTTCCTGGGTGATCAACCTATCTTTATCAGCAATATATTTTGTCGTTCTTACCCCCTTGCTATTATGGTCAAAGAGTGGAGATAGTCTCTACTATATTGCCCTCTATTATCCATTCCTTAGTTTGATTAATCTGCCGCAGACTATGGCCTGCACCATTCTGCAAAGCGATTTGGAAATTGGACGCCAAATGCAAATACGTCTGATCAACCTGATGTTTTGTCTGACCACATACGTTTGGGCCTATTACATGAATCTTGGTATTGAAGAATTAATTCTCCTGCATTTGGCTGCGAATTTGCTGTGTTCTATTTACGTCCTTTTCAGAAGATGGTCGGGTATCCTTTCGCTAAGATTTCTCAGAAAAAAGGAGTTTGTTCAATTGCTTCATTTTGGGAAATTTAGTTTTGGAACCCTTATAGGTAGCAACCTCCTAAAAAGTGCGGACACCTTCTTAATTGCTGCTTTTTTGGGTGAGGCCTCAGCAGCCATCTACGCAATTCCGTTAAAAGCCACCGAAAGTTTTGAAATACTACTAAGAAGCGTATCAAACGTTGCTTTACCACGCTTCTCCACCCTTTGGTCCAAAGGGCATTTGATCGGCATGAAACTTACCTTGCAACGAATATTAGGTGGACTCTTATGGACCTATTTAGGGCTGGGGCTCCTTTCTTTCGTTTTCGCAGATGAAATTTTGTATTTAATCTGCGGATACTCCCACGAGGAAATGGTATGGATTCTTCGAATTTTTACCTTGCATGGCTTATTGCTTCCTTTGGACAGACTGAGCGGCATCACTCTTGATTGCATTCGCCTGCCACACAAAAACATGCTTAAAGTTTTGACAATGTTAGCTGGAAATGTAATTCTTGACCTTCTTTTTCTTCTGTTGTTTGAAGACTTGAAACTCGTAGCAGTTGCGACCGTTACAACCACATTTGTCGGAGTACTAATGGGGCTACATTTGCTTCGACCGCACCTGAGTATCGAGTTGGGGGCAAGTTTAAAATCGGGTTGGAAGTGGCTGAGAAGATCTCCATTTACGCTAATCAAGTCCTAATCCATGAGTTTTTTAAAACGATCCTCTACTTATTCCTTCCCATTAGGAAGCGGTATTGTTCTCGGACTTGCCTTCTACTTTTGGAAATGGCCAGCAATTGCGCTCGGATTCTTTCTTCCATTCCTCCTCCTTTTCCTTATATATAGCTTCAATAGCCCCCGATTCGTTATTAAAACTTCCATTCTTTTCAGTTTTTTCGCTGTTGGATTGACTCGCTACTTACCAGGCCCAATCGGACTTACAGTAGACTTCCTTCTATTACTGGCGTGGGTAAGTATTTTTATGCGAGGATTACCCATGAACTGGTCCAGTATTCGAAGGCTTCCAGTAATCTCATTTGGTATTTGGTTTATTTATATCTGCTTGCAACTTTTCAATCCAGAGGCAAGTGGTTTTGAGCCCTGGTTTTATGCCATGCGAGGTATTGCGCTCTATCCAGTATTCCTGATTCCCCTAGTTCTATTATGCCTGGATAACAGGGACGACCTTAATTGGTTTATAAAATCCTGGTTTTTAATATCCATATTAGCAGCCCTGAAAGGATTCTATCAAAAATATGTAGGTTGCGATTCCTTCGAGCTGCAATGGTTAAATCAAGGCGGGGCAGTTACACATATACTCTTTGGACAACTGCGTGCATTTTCCTTTTATAGTGACGCCGGCCAATTTGGAGCAGCGATGTCTCACGCCTCACTGTGTTCACTTATTCTTAGCACAGGGCCTTATAGCAAGCTGCGAAAATTATTATTTTTCCTCCTATCCATCTTCTTTTTCTGGGCTTACCTTATTTCTGGAACAAGGGGTGCTATAGCGGTTATGGCGTCAGGCCTGGTTTTCTTTCTACTCCTAAACCGAAACTTTACTCTATTACTGGTCGGTTCGCTAGCGGCTGCTTCCTTTTACTATTTCATGGCCCATACAAATCTTGGACAAAACACTTATGAAATTAGGAGACTTCGAACAGCCTTTAAAGAAGGATCCGATGAAAAATCATTTCAGGTTCGAATCGAAAATCAGCGAAGACTCAAATTATACCTCCAAGACAAGCCGTTCGGAGGTGGGATAGGCTCTGCCGGAGATTGGGGCCAACGATTTAATCCAAATTCAACCCTTGCAAATATCGCTACAGATAGTTACTACGTGCGAATTTGGGCCGAAACTGGTGCCGTTGGGCTCACGATGGTACTCATTCTGTTTGGATTGATCATCTTCCAGGCATCCCGCTACATATGGTCCATGCCAAATGGAATCGAACGAAACCAACTTATTAGCCTTTGCGCCGGCCTGTTTGGAGTAATGGTCGCAAGCTATGGGAACAGTGTAATCAGCCAGTTTCCAACATCGATCATATGTTATGTAAGCATTGCTTTCCTTTCCAAAAACAGACAGCTCTCCCAAAATAAGAACCCTTTCCAAAAATGAGAAAAAATCGAGTTGTCAAAAAATCATAACCAGCTGTAGTACAGGCAATTATAAATGTGGCACCGAACTAGTAGTAGCAATTTAAAATTGCCACTCATGAAAAGTACTTCACAACTAAAAGTTTCGATCATCACGGTTAACTTTAATCAGTTAGACCATACTCGTAAGCTTATTCGTAGTCTAAATAAAATCACTTACAAAAACATTGAAATCATTGTTGTTGACAATGCCTCCCGTCAAAATTGCGCTCCTTTACTCAAGTCTTTCCCACATATCAAACTTGTGCGATCCACGTCAAATAGAGGTTTTGCAGGAGGCAACAATCTAGGACTCAAATATGCTCAAGGGCAACTTATCCTATTCATTAACAACGATGTGCTCGTACTTCCAGATTTTCTTGACGAACTAGTAAACCAACTTGAACTTGATCCCGAAGCGCTTGCCTGTAGCCCAAAGATTAAATACCTGGAAGCCCCTCAACGAATTCAGTATGCAGGAGGTGAACGCGTCCATCCAATTACTTTGCGAAACAAACACCTGGGACACGGTGCAAAAGACATTGGACAACACAATCGATCCGGTGTAACAGCCTATGCTCACGGGGCCTGTATGCTTGTGCGTTCTGAAGCTATTGAACTTGTTGGAGAAATGGATGAAGATTACTTTCTGTACTACGAGGAACAGGACTGGTGCGAACGTTTGTTGCGACAGGGTAAAAAGATACTGTATGTCGCCAGTGCTACCGTATTCCATGACGCTTCGACATCAACAGGAAAAGGAAGCCCTATGAAAACATACTACCTAACAAGAAACAGGATTCTTTTTGCTCGGAAGCGTTTAAGTCGTGCTCAAAAACTAATCTCCTTCGGTTATTTACTACTAGTATCTGTACCTTATAATTTTCTGAAGAACATCCGATCCAAGGAACATCTTCGGGCCTACTTTCAAGGAATTTTTTGGCATTGGAAACACAAAACAATTTAATTGAACAAATCATGGAAACAATCGCTTACACCCTCGAATTGACGCTCCTGTGCTGGGCCTCATTCACCACATTTTATCTGCTTTTTTATGCTTTATTAAGCTACTTCTACCATGAGGATCGCAGATCAATTTCAGAAGCACAGCGCTTACCCCACATACTCATTCTCATACCCGCTTATCGAGAAGATCGGGTCATTTTTGAAACCGCTAGAGAAGCCCTGAAACAGCATTATCCACAACAATTCTTTCAGGTAGCAGTTGTTGGTGACCATCTAGAGGACAAAACTATTTCAAAACTCCAGAAATTACCCTTACGAGTGCTAGACGTTCAATTTGATAAGAGCACCAAAGCAAAGGCGATCAACTACGCGCTAGAAGTGCTTCCAGGCCATTACGATTTGGTACTCATTCTGGATGCCGACAACATCATGCGCTATGACTTTCTCAAGCAACTTGTTCAGGGACATCATCGGAATTTTCAGGTTATGCAAGGTCAAAGAATCGCCAAAAACCGAGATTCTGAAATTGCAGAATTGGACGCCTTGTCCGAAATGGTTAACAATCGAATATTTTGCTTTGGTCAGCAAACAATCGGTTTGTCTTCAAGATTACTTGGTTCTGGAATGTGCTTTAATTATTCCATTTTCAAGCGGATCATGCGTAATATCGAAGCCATAGGAGGTTTCGATAAAGAACTCGAAATCCAGCTACTAAAGGAAAAACTTGAAATCCATTTTCTTCCACGAGCTATTGTTTATGATGAAAAGACTCGCGTGAGCAATCACCTCATCGGTCAACGCACGCGTTGGATATCAGCTCAATACCATTATTTCAAGTCACATTTCCTAAAAAACTTGAAGAATCCTGCAAGCTTATCCAATATGGATTTTACCAATAAATTATTGCAATTATCGCTACTACCGAGATCGATTCTGTTACTATTTGCAATGATCTCCTCAACATTTGCTCTTCTCTTTTCTCACTACGACATCCTTCTGTGCTGGGGAATTTGCCTTTCATTATTGGTTTTTGTTTACTTGATGTTTATACCGATTAGAGAAATTTCCTATCACCTGAACGTGGCTCTCAGGCATGCTCCAAGGATTTTCCTTAGCCTTTTCATGGTTATTCCCAAAATGAAAAGTGTCAACAAAAATTTCATTCACACACCTCATCAATAAATAACAAAATCATGAACTCGATTCTTTACACACGAAAGGAAGACTTGAAAAGACTTCACTTCATCGAATATCACTTAAAAAAGAGCTACGGCTCAAGAAAGCTACACCTCCTTGACGTTGGTTGCGGAAACGGATTGATCAGTTTTCACCTAGCCTCACTCGGTCACGAAACTTTAGGCATCGATCAGGATAAAAAGTGCATCCAGCAAGCTCAAAATTCAAACTCTTTATCCACTCTTCAGTTTAGACATTTGGCAGCTGAAGACGTCGATTTTCCAGAGCGTTTTGACGCGATCATCTGCAGTGAGGTTTTGGAACATGTGCCTGAACCGAAGGCACTTCTTGGTCAATTACGAAAATTACTCAAGCCAGGAGGACTACTCATCGTTACAGTTCCAAATGGATACGGCCCAAGGGAACTGCTTGTCACCAAACCCTATCAATGGCTAACAAAAAATTCTCCCGGAACCCTGAGAATAGTTGATCGCTTTAAACTAGCTCTTGGATATACTGGAAAAACCGAGCAATCGGTTGCTGAAAACCTCAGCCACATTCAGTTCTTCTCTCGCCGATCCCTGATCAACATGATTAGCCAGCACAACTTTCGCCTACTCAATTTTCGAAACTCCAATTTCATAGAAGGTATTTTTCCGCTCTCGATGATCAGTAAACGAAGCCTTCGTTTTCAGTCATTGGACTGCTGGTTAGCAGATCACTTACCCGCACGTTTGTGTAGTGGCTTTATGACCATCTGGAAAATTTAGCACATAAGATCATGAAACGAAAAATAAGCATTCTAGAAAGCATTCGACAAGCCAAAGTTGGCGGCGGTGAAAGCCACGTATATGAACTAGCCAAACACATTAATCGGGAGCTCTTTGAACTGGAAGTCCTTTGTTTCTCAGATGGACCGCTCATAAAAAAAATTGAAGAATTGGGGATCAAAGTGCACCTTATTCAGAGCAAACATCCTTTTGACATCCGAACCTGGTTGAAAATCATTCGTCTGTACCGATCAAAACGATATGATCTGATTCATGCTCACGGCAGTCGGGCCGCATCCAACCTATTCTTTTTGAGCTGGCTGACGTCTTGCAAGTTCATATACACGATACACGGCTGGTCTTTTCATCCGGCTCAATCCGCCATTGTCCGATTATTGCGAATACGTTGCGAAGCCTTCATCACACGCTGTGCCGAACTCAATATTACCGTCTCGAACAGTAACTTTCTTCAGGGACAACGTCTTTTCGGATTAAAAAGAAATAAAACTGTCTATAATGGGATCGATCCCAGACGTTTTGATATTAACTTGATTCCCTGCTCATCTATTCGAGGACAATTCAATATTCCAAAGGAAAGAACACTAGTCGGATACCTCGTCCGCATCACTGAGCAAAAAGATCCCATCACCTTCGTTGAAGCTATATCAATTGTGACAAAAGAAACTTGTGATGTTCACTTCCTGATCGTTGGAAACGGAAATCTTCAACCAAAGATACGTCAACTTATTTCGGACAAGAAACTGGATGAGTACGTCAGCTTTTCGAATTTTCGAGATGATATGCCCGAGATTCTTAAATCCATCGACATTTATTGCCTCCCTTCGCTCTGGGAGGGAATGCCAATAGGGATGATTGAAGCGATGTACATGGGCTGCGCCTGTGTTGCAACTTCAGTAGACGGGAGCAAAGAACTCATTCAGCATGGAAAGACCGGTTTATTGATTCCCCCCAGAAATCCATACGCCCTGGCCATGTCTTTATTGAATCTACACTACAATCAGGCCAAACGGAAACTGCTGGGAAAAAGAGCTCAACAGTACGCTCAAAACAGGTTTGATATCAACCACATGACAAGTATAATTGAACGTTGTTACCAGGAAATTTGTTCTCATTCCAATCAAACTCTTGCATCATGAACTACAAAACATTTATCGACCAATACCCCGTCCTAAAAGCAATTATTCATTGGTCCATTCATCCACCAAAAAGACCGCGCCCCAGATTTTGGATTCGCTGCTTTATTAATCCTTTCATACATCGTATGGGAAAACACAGTCTGATCAGAAGGCCTTCCCGCATGGACTTATTCCCATTCCACCCTTTTTCCATCGGAGAATGGAGCACCATTGAGAGCTATAGCTGCGTCAACAACGCAATGGGTCCAGTACATATTGGCCGAAATAGCAGAGTTGGCCTTGGAAACACAATCATAGGACCAGTCCGAATAGGAGATTCAGTCAACATGGCTCAGCACATTACAATTAGTGGACTGAATCATGGTTATGAAGACGTTCATTTACCCCCATGTGATCAACCGTGTCAATGCGCCGAGATTTATATCGGAAATCACTGCTGGATAGGGGCCAATGTGGTCATAACTGCTGGAGTCAAACTGGGAACACACGTGGTTGTGGCAGCAGGAAGCGTGGTCACTAAATCCGTTCCGGCCTTTTGTGTCGTCGCAGGGAATCCCGCCAAGATCATCAAACGCTACAATCCTCAAATGGGAGTGTGGCTGAAAGAAACAAAAAATCCCATATATGGAAAAGCGGTATGATATACTCATGGTTGGAATTCAGCCCTGGGACATTGAAATTGGGAGCAATTTCAAGAATATGGCGATGGAATTGTCTTTACATCACCGTATCTTATATATTAACTCTCCACTTGACTTTTCTAGTAAACTAAAGAGGAAAGCTGATCCAAAAATCAAAAAAAGAATACGCCAACAACGCAAGGAACTTCCTTCCTTAGAAAAAATTAATACCAGGCTCTGGACCTATACGCCTCCTATCACCCTCTGGCCAACACAATTTTTACCCCCTCTCCTCTTTAAATGGGTGAATAGACTGAACAATGCTCGACTGGCGAGATATCTTTCAGAAGCACTTGGATTCTTAGAATTTGAAGAGTTTATAATACTAAACGATAGCGATATGTTTAGAAGTTATCATTTAGATGAACTATTAAGCCCCCAGGCCTATATCTATTATTCAAGGGACAACCTAATGACGGTTCCCTACTGGAAAAAGCATGGTCAAAAATATGAGGCGGATTTAATGCGGAAAGCAGATTGCGTTATCTCAAACTCACCTTATCTGACATCAATTGCCAGCAAGCAAAATAGGAACTCTTATTTCATTGGACAGGGATGTGATCTTGATTATTATAATGGCAACAAGAAGTATCCAAAACCCAAAGAGTATAATCATCTAAAAGGAAAGATTCTCCTTTACACAGGACTGCTTAGTTCACGTAGACTCGATCTGGATTTAATCGAACAACTAGCCCTATCATCGAAAGACCTTGATTTCGTGCTGCTTGGCCCGGAAGAAAATTGCTTCTTAGAAAGTCGTCTGCACCAGATTGACAACATTCATTTCCTGGGCTTCCGCCCTCCACATGAACTCGCGCCCTACATTGCCCACGCTGATGTTTGTTTTAACCCTCAGTGCTTTAATGAACTTACGGCTGGAAACTATCCCCGCAAGATCGACGAATACCTGGCTATGGGAAAACCCATTGTTACAACAAATACTCCGACCATGACACTTTTCGGGGATTTGATTTATAGGGCAACGAATCTAGAGGAGTTTAAATCTTGCATTTATAGAGCTCTTCGAGAAGATAATAACGAGCAAAAAAGTCGTCGTCAAGAGCTAGCTCAACAACATAGCTGGAGAAATTGTATCAAGCAACTTTGGAATTTCTGTCTCCCACACATTAAAACGCAAGCATCATGTTCATCCAATTAACCATCTTAATCAGTCTTGGCATTCTATGCTTCGCTTATATTGCCTACCCCATAATCATCTGGTCTGTTTGCAAAATACTTCCCAGACAGCGAGAGCGTGATGAGGAACTTAACGATCTTCCTCGAGTGAGTTTAATTGTCGCAGCCTGGAATGAAAAACCATGGCTCCAATCGAAGATATCCAACTGCCTTGCCCTAGATTATCCTGAGGAGCTACTACAGTTGATTTTTGTAACGGATGGGTCGGATGACGGAAGTCCTGAATTCCTTTCAAAATATAGGCGTATTCTTTTATTCCACAATTCAGAGCGTAAAGGAAAATCAGCAGCCATCAATCGAGTCATGCAATTCGTTGATACTCCAATTACAGTTTTCACAGATGCGAACACCTTCCTGCATCCTGATAGCATCCGACAACTGGTGAAACACTTTGCACATCCGAAAATCGGCTGTGTTTCAGGTGAAAAAAGAGTCCAACGTTTGGACGCTGACTCCGGGATCGCGCAAGGCGAAAGCACCTATTGGAAATATGAATCCCACTTGAAGCGCCTGGACGGTCAGTTGTACTCGGTTACTGGTGCGGCCGGTGAACTTTTGGCCATTAGAACAAATTTATTCGAGCGAATTCCTGAAAATACGATACTAGATGATCTTCGGATTTCTCTTCAGGTCCTCCGATCTGGATACCGAATCTCTTATGAGCCTAGAGCTTACGCAATAGAATCCGCCAGCCAATCAATACAAGAGGAAATGAAACGTAAAATCAGAATCTGCTCAGGAGGCTTTCAACTGATGCCCTTCCTTGTTTACTTTTTAAATCCGTTAAGCTTTCCAATATTTTCAATTCAACTATTCAGCCGGCGCATTATGCGGTGGACTCTAGCACCACTTTCCTTGCTGGCATTACTAGTGCTTCTTCCGTACGCTGCATGGAAATGGACGGGAGTCTATTTGGTGTTGGCCGTTTTACAAACGTTATTTTACCTGCTAGCACTCTGGGGATGGAAAGATCGAAAACGCAAGCGTAAGTCCCGTTTTTATATTTTACCCCTTTACTTCACCATCATGCATACGGCCGTATTTATTGGTTTCAAGGATTTCATCTTAGGAAAGAGCTCAGCGCTATGGTCGAAATCAGAACGACAGCAGTTTTCCAATTTATAGAAAATTTCTCGATTTGGGAAAGCTTAGCGCTTCACTTTACCTCGTAAACACTTGAATATCAATTATTTATTCTTTTTGGCATGCCATTCGAAGCTCAAAAAATAAAAAGAACTATGAAATGCGTCCTCCAACATTATTTGCACAAGCACTGGTCTGAAATAAAGACCCGCAAACCAAAGGTGATCATTCGATACATACGTATGCGGTATCATATTCAAGTGTCTCAAGAAGTACTCGAATACAGAATTCGATCAATCGCTCAAAGCAAAAAGCAGTTTCTGAACCCTAGCCACTAGACTCTATACGGTTTCTACAACCGCTCATTCCTACCAATGAGCGGTTTAATAAAAGACACATTTATGAAAACACCTCTATCACCAACCGATCTCGTTCTTCTTACCCAATGCTTTATCTCAAAAGCTTTTAAAATTAGATCTTCATCCGAAACGATTCTTTTCAATGGTTTAGAAGACATCCCATCAAGCACCTCATCCACCAGGCAAGTTTTTGTCTTCGACTCTGAAAAAAACCCATTAATCAACATGGATCGAGCTGACCTAATTATTGATTTCGGGAATCACCTCAGTAAAACCGGCTCTGTTCACCGAGATTTTTTCTACCAACTAAATGAAGATGGAAGTCTAAAAAACCTGAGTCCAACTTGTCCTGAAAACGGTGATTGGAAACACTTTGCGCTCTACTCCACAACTGTTTTGTTCCTCGAGAAAGAAATAAAATCCATAATACATAACAGTTATCTGGTTGATTTCGGACGATCCGCCCGCAACCGCCATATTGAAGTCAAACTGCTATATAACAATTCGACACTCGCTCAAATGACAATTGCCCACGACCAATTGACACTTGAACATATTTCCCACGAAAAATACCTATTAACCAAACTTCAGTTTTACCGCTATCACAGTTTCCTTACTTCGAACGAGTATTTCACAAAAAATGCTCTTAGCTTCATACGATCCACACCGCCATTCCGTGTATTTGATGAGCACGGCACTCAAAGCCTTCAAAAGGCTTACTTTGACGAAATTTACGCTCGCAAAGAAATACACACAAATAAAAATCACCTTGTTTTCTGGCATCAAATGAAACGAATGATCCAAAAACTAGAAGATTCAGAACGCAAAGTCACATTGGGGAGTCTATTCGATAAACTACATCAGTTACCTATGGATTTTCATTTTTTCTCAGGACTACAACCCCTCCATAATGTAAGCTGCGATCAAAAGCTTGTTTTTCCTTGTTTAAACCATGCCGAACTTTTGGCTCCGGCTCATTTAGACTTCATTCACTCCATTATAACAGAGGAATTAGCTCTTGGAAACAAATCACATGAGGTATGCCACCGGAAATTTTTCAAACTTCTTGGTCCCAGTTATGTTGACTATTTATACTGTTATCTCATCTATCTCGCAGTGAATAACATGCACTGTAACATCGTGGATCTCTTCCTTCCGACAATCGACGAAACCAGTTTCTTGCCTTCTAGAAGCTAATCATACGTATTCGTAATTTTTTCTGGAGTCTTTCAAATTCGAGCCGAATGCTTATATTTGCCCACTCATTTTCCGCTCGCAGGAAAAGGTCCTATAGCTCAGTTGGTTAGAGCACCTGACTCATAATCAGGTGGTCCCTGGTTCGAGCCCAGGTGGGACCACCAATTAAAGCCGATCCTTCTGGATGGGCTTTTTTGTTTTCCACACTGTCGTAAGTAATTAAAGTACCCTATTCCAAAGATCACAAATAAAGAGGTATCTTTAGGCTAGTTGAATAATTTGAAAACAAATGGGAAAAAGAGGACCTATGCCCGACTTCGAAACCATTGACGATTACATCGCCAATCAACCGGAAGAAACACAAGTTGTTTTGCAAGAATTGAGGGATATTATCAAAGAAGCTGCCCCGGATGCCGTCGAAGTATTAAATTACAAAGTCCCTTCCTTCACCTTGGTTCCGGGAGGAAAAAGAGATCAACAAATCATGATGGCAGGATATGCCAAATTTGTTGGATTCTACCCCTTTCCGACCACTATGCAAAAATTCTCAGATGAGTTGAAGGGTTACAAACAGGGGAAAGGATCGGTGCAGTTTCCCTTGAACAAAGCCCTCCCAAAAGATCTGATTATTCGCATGGTTCGATTTCGAAGAGAAGAAATCCTAAACTCCTAAAACGAACAGTATGGTAACGACGAAAGAACACGATGAACGAGTTGCTAAATTGACTTTTGCCTCGGTTTACCCACACTATGTAACCAAGGTCGAACGCAAGGGGAGAACAAAGGAAGAATTGCACCAGGTTATTGAATGGTTGACTGGCTTCAATGATTCCAAACTCCAACAACTTATTGATGAAAAAGTGAGCTTCGAAAGCTTTTTCAAACGCGCATCACTCAATCCAAAAGCTGAATTGATCACAGGAGTCATTTGTGGCTACCGCATTGAAGACATCGAAACTCCTTTGACCCGACAGGTTCGATATCTGGACAAATTGGTCGATGAACTGGCAAAGGGACGTAAAATGGAGAAAATTCTTCGGGTGTAAGACTTGACAAAGCCCGTTTCTTTCCGCCATCAAGTAGAATTAACCTAACTCACTCCGAAAACATCTTTTGAAATACGGCCTTCTAAATTGTCCCGAAAACAAGTAATCAAGTAAAGGAGTTATCACCTTTTGGTGACTACGAAATCACCTTTTGGTGTATTGTTTTTTTATGTGTTTTTCTTTCACTTTGAATACAGATTAAAAATTAAAGCACGATGGAAAAACACCCGCTATTATTTCCTGTCAGTTGTATTGAAGGAATTGGGAACAACTACTCAAAAGAACTAAACGAACTAGGTATCTCTCGTATAGCGGATCTAATTGTTCAGCCACTTTCAAAGATTAGTAGTTCAAATATTCCAATCAAAATGATAGAAAAATGGATTAGCCACGCATGGCTAATTACAGTTCCAGAAACCAATTTCGATCTTGTTGAGTGTATGGTAGATTCGGGAATCACTACAATTAAACAAATTGGGGAGAAAACCTTAAAAAAAATAGAACTTAGCATAATTGATCAGGCCAAAAAAGGAAAAATAAAATCATTACCATCCGTGTATGATTTGGCCGAAATTCAAAAAAATGCTATCCGATATGAAAAACATGGTTTTGTTTATGGTAAGGTGGTAAATAAAACCGACCTCCGCCCCCTTCATCAAACTACTGTATACATAAACGATCGTCAAGAAACCACAGACGAACACGGGTACTTTGCTTTTGCGGGTTTAGAACCCGGATCATACAAGGCTCGAGTCGTTAAAGATGGTCATTTCTCTGTGCTACTAGAACTAGTTATTCCCGAAAACGGATTTTTTCATTTGAAATCACTTGGTCTGGCACCCAAAAAGGTTCTTTCAAAAGAAATTTTAGAGGGACCCTTCAAATTTGAAACAGGTTTTTCGAATATTGTTGAAGTTCATGAAATTGCCAAAAATCAAATAGGGAATAATTGGTCATTCGTAGTAGATCGAATTTATGCTGACAGCAGTTTGGGTTTAACAAAAATTGGAAGAACAAAAATCGGAAATCGTATTGTCACACATAGAATTAGGCTTCGTGAATCAATACACGAAGACGTGAGTTTGGGACAAATCATCCTTTTTAAGGACAATCAATTTCAAAAAATCACAGGCGACCGGAGAAAATATCATTTGGAGCTCCTCAAACGACTTGGATACAAGATCAAAAATTAAAACCATGGAAGAAAAAGAACTTTACTATTTTGATGCAACGGACGGATGCCCTAGATGCATAGGGCATGAAGGTCTACATGAAACCAAAGATCGACCACATGATTATTGCGATTGTGATATCGAGGCAATTATCGTCACCCGAGATTTTAGTGGAAGTGATTGCACAGAGTTGTATGAACTTGAATGTGAAGAAGATACACATACAATTGAATTCACTAGAACCTACGATCAAACCAAAGAGCGATTTAATGATACTGCACACATCGATCTTTCCGGATATGAAAACGAAGAGGGAGATTCGGACCTAATAGATCATTGTCCTTCACTTGGCGACTATTCTGGGGGTGACAGCGAATTAGAACTAGAACTACTCTCCGGGCTTATGAATCACTTCGGAATAGCAGTGACTATTGCCACCCAAGAAATCCATGGAGTAAAACAAGAAATTTGCGTCGATGAACATGGTAATCAAACGGAAAACTCTACTACGGTTTATTATAAGGGTCAACATGTAGTTCAGGTCGAAGTGTCTGAATCATATCAATGAGGACGACTAATATTTGCTACTTCGTAACTCATACCAATTGCACGGACCGTCATAGTCAAACTGCTCCACCCACTTCATTCCCACTTTTTGAAGTACATGGTTTGAGACCTGATGTTCCACATCAGCGGCTGCATGGATCTTCTCGAGTCCCATGGTTTCAAATCCGTAGCGAAGAGCTGCTTTGGCCGTCTCCGTGGCAATTCCTTTCCCCCAGTGCTTTCTCTTTAGGCGATAACCCAAATCATAATAGGGAAAATCGCGTAACTCTCGCTCATATTTCAATCCCGACCACCCAAGGTGTTCCCCGGTTTCCTTGTCAATAACGGCCCAACGACCAATGCCAAAATCCTCGTATTGTTTCTGTACCATCTGAATCACCTTCTGGCACTGTTCGATACTTGTCACAGGATTATTCCCCAAAAAGCGGTGTACTTCCGGATCCGAATCCAATTCAAATAGATCGGTCGCGTCTTCTTCCAAAAATTTTCGGAGATAAAAGCGATCTGTTTCGAGCTCAAAATCCATTCTAAACAAATAGTTTTCGAACGGCTCGCTTGCTCAAATACCACAGCAACAACCAAAGTGGAGTGGATATAAAAAGGGCCACGAAAGCAATCACCAGTACCGGCCCATAGCCGCCTCCGGTCATCACAATTGAGGCTCCCATAGCCACTGCGAACAAATAGATCAACAGAATAAAGATCATGGTCAGTGTTCGAACAGTTTTGTACGCCCAGGCTTTCCCCTTTCGAAGCGCCATGGCTGATAGCAGATAGGCCAGGGAGATTAGAATCATGACGGCACAAAAAGCCAGGTAATAATCTGCTAGAAAATTCATAGGGTCTTCGGCCTTACTAGCTTCGGAACCAGAGCTTGCCAGGTAAAAAGTCAGCCCCCCAATCAGGTTGCCAATCAGCAAAAGGCTCGATAATATCGTTAGTACCCTTCCTACAGTGTCAATCGTTCTCTGGTGATCCATTTCTTTCTTTCATCTCTTATTACCTCATCAGGTTGATATGACCCGCTCCTTCCACTTCCTGTCCTTTCCAGGTTTTTGCAACCGCTTTGTAGGTGTAGGTATCGTTATTTTGGAGCACTCCTTTATAGTAACCATCCCAGCCGACATTGATGTCATCCGTCTCAAATACAAGTTCCCCCCAGCGATTAAATATCTTAAAGTACATCAATTCCTTTAATCCCCAACCTTTGAGGTAAATAACATCATTGACTCCATCTCCGTTCGGAGTAAAGGTGGTCGGTAAATCCAGGAAGGTTTCCGGATAAATATCGATATGGAAAATTCCTTCGCCGTTAAAGCACCCCAAAACATCTGTCATCTGGACGGTGTAGGTGATTTCATCGATTCCCTGATGCGAAGGGAACGGACAATTGAGACAACTCAAAGCGGTATCCGGGGTCCAGGTGAACAGCACCAGTCCTCCTTGATTATCAATCGGTAGCGTTACAAAGTCTCCTAACACGACGGTGGTGTCGTAAAAAATATCTGGAATATTCTGAATCACTATGACCGTCGCCGTATCCGTACTTGTACAGGTTGTCACTGTATCTGTTGCCAGAACCGCAAAGGTCGTCGTCTGAGAGATATCCGCCGTCGGAGTTGCCAAAGTTGGATCATTCAGCACATCTGCAGGTGTCCAGTTAAAAATATGCGTGGCTTCTGCTCCTGTGAGCTGCAAGGTCACCTGATCCCCGGCACAAATGGTATCATCAAATGCCTGGATGTTCGGACGATCATTCATGATCACGTATTTGCTGATAGTATCCCGACAACCGAATTGGGTGTTGTGGACCATCAAGGTGATCAGAAAAGTATCTGAGTAGTTATAGAAATAATCAAAGTTCAGGGCTGCCGTGTCCGAACTATTTCCGTCCCCAAAAATCCATTGGTATTCATCTGAGTTCAGGGAATTATTAGTGATGTTCAGAGCGTCTCCGGAACAAAGGAGGGTATCTAATTCATCATTGCGATCAAACAAAGCTCGTACCTCGCGGATCAGTACGGTCTTCTCAATGGTATTCGGACAAACTCCCCCTTCTCCAAAGACGGTCAGCTTGGCTTGCGTTTGTCCGGACGGAGGTAGGAAGTTATACTGGTGCGTCACCGGACTGATATCCGAAACTTCGGAACCATCACCAAAATCCCAGGAGAATCCTCCCACATCGGTCGTGTCTTTGATTGTAAAAGTGATCTCTTCTGTCTTGCAAATTGCGGTTTTATCCATATCAAAATCCCCCGAAGGGTTGATCACCGTAAAGTTTTTGACAACTGTGTCCGAACAGCCATTAGAAGTCGATGCGATCAATTGAACCGAATAATCGCCTTCTTCGAAAACGAAAACAGGACTCGCGGAAGAAGAACTCAATCCGTTGCTGAAGGTCCAGCTCGTTCCTGTTACCGGTGAAGTTCCGACCGAGGTACTGGTAAAGCCAATCTGTTGTGGGCTACATAAGGCTTCCAAGGTATCTATATCAGAAACAAAACCTGCCGTTGGATAGCCTTGCACGTCAATTGGAATACTAATGGAATCATTACAACCTGTCGCGTTTTCCACATAGTACATTTTGACAATCGTAGTCGTATCAAGCGTATAGTTGTGTGTTACGTTCTGACCTGTGGCCGTAGTTCCATCGCCCAAAATCCAGGTGAAACTCAGATTGGAACCCTGCGAAGTATAATCGGTGGCATTAAAAGTATATTGATCTCCCGTACATCCTTTCCCAGCTCCAGGAGTCACACTCACGGTACTGACTGGACGATAAAAATTAATCGGCTTCACAATGGATTTCTGACATCCGTGGATGTCCGTCACCGTCAGACGAATGTTTTCAATCGCTCCAAGCGGATGTTCGTCGTATATATGACTGACATTCGGACCGCTTCCCGTTTCTCCATCCCCAAAATCCCAAATATAACTGGCGATTGCTGCTCCGGAAGTACTCTGGTCCGTAAATTGAATCGTGTCAGGTGTACAGGTGAAATCATCATCGATTAAAAAGTCGGGATCCACATCAAAAACGGTGAACGAATGAGTCAGGGTATCCGTACATCCGTTGATATCTGTCACCACCAGACTGAGCGTTTGTGCTCCCGTATTCGGAAATGAAATGTTTTCCTGGGGATCCTCCGTCGCAATCGGGCGCAAAGTCGGATCGGAAAAAATCCACTTGTATCCCCGGTTACAATCTTCCAACACATCCAGTGAATTTCCTGCATTAAATGGGTTAGGATCACCGGCACAGTAAACTGCATCACTGGTAAAGTCAGCCTGCACATTCCGGATATGAATCGTTGTTGAATCTACCGAAGCTGGACAAGTTCCTGAGTTATTCGTGGCGGTCAATACGACCTTATAATCTCCGGTTGCTGCATAAGTATGTGTCGGATTCGTTTGCGCGGAAGTGGTCCCATCACCAAAATCCCAACTCAATCCCGTAAACCCTTGACTTTCATTGAACAGCGCCAAATCCATCAACGAAGCACAATCATAGAGATAATTAAAACGAGCGATCGGGCCATTCACTGTCACAAAATTGCTTTTCGTCTGCGTTGAAATACAACCGTTGTGATAGGCCGACAATGTTACATCAAATACCCCTACCGTATCATCGAAAATGAAAGTTCCACCCGGGTTTCCATGACAATTTGATAGCAGTTCTCCATCGGTACTGTAGTTCCACCCTTCGAAGAGTTCCTGATTGGCACTTGTATTCGTAAACGTAATACTTTCTCCCGGACAGACACTTGTTTGATCAGCGGTAAAATCCAGGGCATGAGTCGTTCCAACCTGGATTTGAATCGTGTCCGAAATATCCATACAGCCCAGGTTATTTGTCGCTGTCATCACTACCGAATAAACACCCGGATTACTAAAGGTATGCGTCGAACTCGTGGTTCCCAGACCAAAATCTCCATTGCTCCCATCTCCATAATCGAAATGGTAATTCACAATATCATATTCGGACTGCGTTGAATCCGAAAAGGTAATGCTCAACGGGGCACAGCCTTCGTGAATATCTGGCATAAATCTGGAATGTACCAGGAATACTGTATCAATAAAATCGACCTGGACCACGCATCCACCTGTTGTCACGGCCTGAAAAACACCATTCAGATCATGATGTTTGGCCCGACGTGCATAAATACTATCTGCAATATGGTATTCATGTGTTGGATTGGCCAGAAAGCTGGTGTCTCCATCATCAAAAATCCACCTGAAACTTTGGAAGGTGGCTCCATCAGGGTCGAAGGAATAAGTGTAAGTTGCGTTTGTATCACATTGTGGTTTCGGTGTCGAAGTAATCGTGATATTTGGAATCTGTTCCACAAAAATGACGACGGAAGTATCATCGGAACACTGCCCACCTGGTGCTGTAACCGTTAAATCAATCGTATGTAAGCCGGGAGTTGTGAAGAAAACGGTTGGATTCACAGCTGAACTTGTTCCGGGACTTGCCCCGGCGCCAAAATTCCAAGTGTAAACTCCGGCTGATGAGTTATTTTCGATTTGGATCGGGATATTGACACAAACCGTATCATTGGGCAATGCAAAACTCGCTTGAGGTTTTCCTACCGTGATGGGAACTGTTGCCGTCTTTGCACATTCGTTCGTATCCGTAATAGTGAGGGTGGCTGTAAAATCTCCCTCTGAACTATATGTTTGTGACCCTGGATTTTGGGAGGTCGAAGTATTCCCATTTCCGAAGTCCCAATCATAAGTAAGTGCCAAATTGGAAGTTGAACCGTCCGAAAAGCTAACGTTCAAAGGCGGGTCACAGGCAATTGCCGGACTCGGATTGGTTGTAATTCCTGCCACGGGATTAGAAACTCCGATGTAATTGGCATAAGAAGTCGTATTGTTACAGGAAGGTGTGCTTGCCGTAATTCCAATGGTGATCGTATATACTCCTGTGTTTGTATAGGTAAAATTGACATTCTCCCCGGTAGCTCCTGAACCCTCTCCAAAGGTCCAGCTATACTGATCGACCGTTACTCCGGGAGGTAGGCTCACATTTGCTGACAAATCAACATCCAACGGTGCGCAGCCCTTGGTCAGACCGTTTGAAACAAGTTGTGGAACCGGTTTCTCCGATACGGTAATTGTAATCGTCCCGATCACTGGTCCATCCGCCGTTTCCCGAAAACTTACCTCAAAAGTCCCGGCGCTTGCAAAAGTGTTTGACGGGTTCTGTAGGTTCGAACTAGCTCCATCGCCGAAATCCCAGAAAAAGGTACTTGATCCCCCTGGCGCGGTAAAATTGACCTGAAGGGGCACACAACCAGAAGTAATATTTGCAGTTTGAGAAAATAGATCAAATTGTAAGACACACATCACAAACAGGAGTCCCACAATAGGAATCGGCTTTCGCTGCAAATAAGTAAGTAGATTCGGCATGAAGTAATCACACTTAATTTCAACCAAATTTAATTTTTTTTCCGATGAAACTCAATTTTCTTACTACAAAATCTTATCTTTGATTACACGAGTATCTGATTTACTTGCAATGAGAGCACTACTGTTTACAGCCTTTAGCCTTTTTATTTTCGGCTTATTTTCTCAAACCAAAGACCGTCTGCCATGTGTGGACAAAAAGTTTTCGGTTGTTGCTCATATTTTCAGAGATACCACAGGTCTTGAGAACATCAGTGAGTCGCAAATCATTAGTATTTTTGATAAAGTCAATCAGGATTTTGCACCGATTTGTATTTCTTTTGAGGTCTGTGAATTTCAGTACCATGACAATTTCCAGTACGATCAGCATGCTCGTGATCCGGATTGGGACGAAATGCAGAATTTATATCACGTAAAGAACCGCATCAACGTCTACTATGTCAAAACCATTGAAGATCCGGCTGGTGCCTGTGGTTATGCCGGACTGGGTGATATCACCAATTTTTACCAAAGCGGAATCGTTATTCAAAAAACCGGGAGCTGTTGTCAAACAACTTCCAAAACCCATTCACACGAACTTGGACACTATTTCGGCCTCCCTCATACTTTTGCAGCAAGTGGCGTCACGGATGAGCTGGTAGATGCATCGAACTGTGCTACCTCCGGTGACCAAATTTGTGACACTCCTGCGGACCCATACATCGACGGAACTCCTCCGAGTCAATGGGTGGTAGACTGTCGTTTCATCAACACCTTGAAAGACGCCAACGACGAATTTTATGATCCGCTTGTCGGGAACATTATGTCCTACTATCCGGATGAATGTAGTTGTGGTTTTACGGATGACCAGTTCAAGCAAATGGTCAAAACATACCTGGCAAAAATCGGACAGTGGTAAAGGCAAAAGTCATACTCGTTCTGTGTGTGCTGCTCGGCGCAGGATCGGAAACGCTGCTCGCTCAGGACATTCACTTTTCCCAGTTCTATGCCTTCAATCAAAATCTGAATCCAGCCAAAATTGGAGATCACCATGGTGACATGCGCCTGGAAGGAATTTACCGGAATCAATGGAGACAAATCGGGAATCAACCGCTCACCACTACTGGAATTGGCTTTGACAAAGCCTTCCGCTATTACAATCATGAAATTGATGGTGGACTGATGATTGTCCGGGATATGTTCAGTGGCTTCAACACGATTTGCAATAAATTGATGCTTTCAGCTGCCTACGAGATGCGCTATTTCGGAAGCGACTGGCGCTTTGGATTTCAGACCGGAATCGTCACAAACAGTACTGACCTTACCATTCAGACATTCCCCAACCAATGGAATTACCCAGCGGGCGAATTTGATATCACACTTCCGAATGGAGAAGATAATATCCGGGGGTCTCAAATGTACCTGGATATCAATCTGGGAATGGCCTGGAAAAAACAAATCGGGAAACTAAAAGCCGAAGCTGGTGCAGCGGTCAATCACATTAACCGACCGAAAGACACCTATTTTAGTCAGGTCGCCGAACGACGCAAAATGAGAGGAGTGTTTCATGGACAGGTCGATATTCCGCTCAACCAACAATTCAATTTGATTCCTCGAACATTCTGGACCTGGACGACCCGGGCCAACGATTTTTTGCTAGGAAGTAATCTAAGATACAAAACAGGCATGAGCAACATCAGCTACCTGCAGGCTGGTTGTTATTACAGACATGGAGTGAACCGAAATATGGATGCCGTTTACCCGGTTGTTGGAATCACCTACAAGGCTTTCGAACTTGGGTTTAGTTATGATGTCAATATCTCAGAGCTGAAAACAGGGATCAAGCGCCCATCTACATTTGAGGTTTCATTATCCTATATCGTTCCAAGCAGTCGAGTCAAATACCAAATTATTCCGTGTGACCGCTACTAAAAGATCATATCTGCTTTCCGTTTTGCTCCTGCTTTCGGCATTTCTTTTCCAAGCTCTGGTTTATGGACAGGATGAAGTCGATCCTTCGGAGATTGTCGAGAAAAAAGGAAGAATGTGGCGACTGGCCAAAGAAGCCAAGCGTACCGGAAATGCTTACCTGGCACTTCGCTACTATGAAGAGATCTATTTGAAAGATTCGTCCAACCTCAAGTTGATCGTTGAGATGGCGCACCTCTACCGTGCCACACATAATTATCCGAAGGCTGAAGCTTTCTTTGAGAAGATCACGAAGTCAGCCAAGGTCGAGAAATATCCCGAAGCATATTTTTATTTGGGGCAGGCACAAAAGAATAACTTGAAATACTCGCAGGCGAAAGAAAATCTGCTCCTATTTAAGAAAAAGAAAAAGTATGTCAAGGAAGAATTTGCGGCACTCCGAAAACTCTACAAATCCGAACTGGAAGGCTGTGATTTGGCCATGATGACCCGAAAACAGGATAGCAACAGTGTGGTCGTACGCAATCTTGGAGAAAAAGTGAATCATCCGCACATCGATTTTTCACCCATCCCAATCGGAGAGAACGAATTGATCTACGGAAGCCACCCGGAGGACAAAGAACGCATTTATAAAATCAATGATTCCCTTCCCTATCAGGGCGAGAAACGTAGTTTTATGATCGCTCGAAAAACAGAAGATGGATGGAAGTCAGGCGGTTTACTGGAAGGCCCCTTTAACGACACTATGATGGATGTCGCCAATGGCTGTTTTTCCCTGGATAGTACCCGTTTCTATTTTGCTAAATGCACCACCAACTGGCAGTACAAAGTGGTATGTACCATCTACGAGAGTGTCAAAGAAGGAGGAGAATGGTCAGAACCAGTAGCCTTGCCGGAGGTCATTAACATGCCCGATTACACTTCTTCCCACCCAACTGTTGGAAGAGAATCGAAAAGAAACCGGGAAGTCCTGTATTTCGTTTCAGACAGACCCAAAAGTAAAGGTGGAACCGATATCTGGTTCTCCGAATATGACCCACGCAAAAAGGCCTTCAAAAAAGCTCGTAACGCTGGATCCAAGATCAATACTGTTGGAAATGAAATGACCCCATTCTATGATCTTCCGACCAAAACGATGTACTTCAGTACCGATGGCCGGGCCAATCTGGGTGGACTGGATGTTTATTACGCTATTGGCGAAACTTCCAAATGGCAACCAGCCGAACACCTCAACTCGGATGTAAACTCTTCTGCGGATGACCTGGATTACACCTTGCGAAAAAGTTATCGTGGTGGCTTTTTTGTCAGTAACCGATCCGGCGGACAATCGCTTTATCACCCGACCTGTTGTGACGATATTTATGAGTTTGAGTTCAGCAAATACATCGACGTAGAATTATTGGTGCAGGTGACAGATCAACACAAACAAATCCTGGATAAGGACGTCAAGGTCAATTTGTACGTCGTCGATGAAAACAGCAAACTGCTGGTCAAGACCATCGCAAATGATCTAAAGATCAAACAGTCAGAACTCCGACCCAATCAGCGCTATATTATTGAAGCCAAAAAAGAAGGTTATTTCACCAACTCCATTGAATTAAGCACGGAAGGAATTATCGAAAATGCCCAATTGGAAAAAACCATTGAACTGGAGCAATTGCCACAGGAACCGATTGTCATTCCAAACGTCAAATTTGAATTTGACAGTCCCAAATTAAAGCCTGAATCCAAAATTGCCCTGGACACCACCATCTTGTTGCTTTTCTCCAAACAGCCGCATATTAAGATTGAAATTTCAGCGCATACAGACAACAAGGGATCGGATTCGTACAACCTGAAACTTTCTCAAAGACGGGCTGAAAGTGTGGTCAAGTACTTAAATTCCAAAGGGGTTCCCATGAATCAAATGATTCCAAAAGGATACGGAGAAACCAAGCCAATCGCTCCCAACAAGAACCCGGACGGATCAGATAACCCAGCAGGACGAAGCTTGAATCGACGGGTTGATTTTACCATTCTCGGAGAGATCGATATTGAACTGATCGAGCTCAAAGACGAGGAAATCAAAGAGATCAAACGTAAGAAAAAGGACAAGGAAGAGGAGGAATAAGAACAAAGCTTTTCTCAGATGTAACCTCGACCATGAATTCCGATTATAACAGTAAATACTTGCTGTGCTACGTATCGGAACATATCCCAAACAAATCTGGATCAAAGGTTTTCTATTGTTTCTGCTTTGCTGGATTAGCTGTCATTTTTTCCATGCCCAGGACAGTCTGATTCCCTCCGAAGGCATCCGTCAGGGAAGCGCTCTTCGAAACTCGGGCTTCCTCAATGTACTTTCGGGTGGACTCAATGGGGCCTATCGTCCAGACGGCATCCACTACGGAATCGACCTGGCAGTTCAGACCTATCACTATTATCTGATTACCGGACGTAAATCCAAGTTTGACAGCATTGGCCATCAACAGGTCAAATTGGGGAAAAAAGATCCCTCAGAGATCTATCGGGGTTTCGACTTTTACCTGTTAAGTCGAGTTAGTTTCAATCTTGATAGCCTGAAGGGACTTGTTCAGGAGTATCTGACCTCCCTCCTCGCATCCCCTTTTACACTCCGCATCAACAAAAACTACTACCTCAGCCGTTTGCACCAGTTGAACCCAAATGATTATTCTCCCGTGATCAGCCTCAACCTGATTGCAGATGCACGCATTATTCCCTACCATACACTAATCCGGGGAATGAGGGCCGGGGCTAGCTTGCATGGTTTCCTCGGCCTTTCTACCTTCTTCAAACGCATCGAATTTAACGGGACTGACCAAATTGTGGACAAGGGAACTCTTTACTTCAAGCCGGTTTTTGGTTTTGCTTTTGGCAGCTCCGAATTAATGTCCCGAACACTTCGAGACAACAAACTTCCAATCCTCTTTAGTTCCGAATGCCGGCTTGGATTTACTTCCGAAGCTCTTAAATTCAAAGACTGTAGCCTACTACTCCGGTACATCATCAGTGAAGTCTACGGACCGCAACTTCGCTTCGGCATTTTACTTCGTTCCTTTCGCTAAAATTGTATGTATCTTTGAATCAGGTATGAGGAAATTTTTTCAATACGCATTCATTTTCTACCTGCTCGTGGTGATCACTTTGCTGGTGATTCAAACTTCCAAAACAGGAATCAAATTGAATTTTTACTTCCTGGGAATTCGCTCTGATCATTACATCCATGCCATCATGCTACTCCCTTTTCTCTTTTTTTGTCGACAGCTTTTCACTCGAAAAGATTATCTGATTCACTGGTTGATCGGAATTTCCTTTTGTGCTTTCTGTGAAGGACTCCATTATTTCATCCCCTACCGCGAATTTAGCCTGGCCGATTTCGGAGCCAACCTAATCGGAATGAGTTTGGGTAGCATTTTTTATCGGCTACCAAGCGTCAATGAATTTTTACTTAAACGGAGGATCAAATAGTGTTTTTCGTAAAATTCAATTGATTTTTACGAAAAATCTATTTTGACATTAATTTGGAAAGGGAAAAAATACCAGCGAGTACACCTACTGCAATATCAATGATCCCTACAATCTCCAGAACCGGAGCCCTCGAATTCTGAATCAAATTCAACTCCCCACTATCCATCATACCGGCGTATTTCAACCACAAATACAAGCCAAAGCCAATACTTAAGATCACCAATACAGCGGCTATCCCAGCACGTCGCTCTTTTTTGAAAACTTGGATTCGCACAAAGTCGAACAACAAGAAAAACACCAATGTAAAGGAAACAGCAAGCTCGATAAAATAATTCATCCTGACGACTTTTTCGGGAGATTCACTATCAGAACAAAGTTACAATTTTCTTTGAAACGAATTGACTTAGTTTTCCACTACCTTCAACTCACCATCCTTCAGTTGATAAATCCGATCGGAAAAGCGTTTCATCTCTGATTCCCGATGACTGACCAGAATGAGCATCTTTCCCTCCTCTCGGACTCTTTTCCGGGCATATTCCAACATCTGATCTGCTAATTCCTCATCAAGTGCTGCCGTCGGCTCATCCATCAACCAAAGCTTTGATTCACTTAGCAGACATCTCGCCACAGCAATTCGCTGCCTTTGTCCTCCAGAAAGTTCCGACACCTTTCGGTCCAGGTAAGCATCCATTCCCAAAAGTTTGACCAGTTCCGGAATTCGTTCCTTTTCTTTTTCAGAACGGCAGGTGTATTCCAAATTCTTACGGGCATTCATTGTCGGGAACAACGGGTAATCCTGAAAAACCATGGCCACTTCTCTTTGTTGAACAGCCTGCTCTACTTTCGACTCCGAATCAAACCAACACTCGTCATCAAGGGAAATGCACCCGGAATCCGGTCGATCCAGTCCGCAAATCATTCGGAGTAAACTGGTTTTTCCTCCACCCGAAGGTCCATACAAACCAATCACCTCTCCCTTCTCAATAGCGAGTTCGGCCTCAATCAGCAGATCTCCCTTGCCCATTTTTTTTCTGATTCGGACCTTCATCATAGCACTGTCTTTTTAGCTGATTTGACCACATTCAGAATCAACACAATGACAAAAGCAAAACTGATTAGAATCAGGGAATATGAATGTGCATTTGCATAGTTTAATGCTTCCACCTCCTCAAAGATCGCAATCGAAGCCAAACGGGTTTCTCCCGGAATACTTCCTCCAATCAAGAGCACCATTCCAAACTCCCCCATCGTATGTACAAAAGTCAAAATGACCGCACTCAAAATGGAGGGTCGAATGCTCGGTAAAAGAACCTGAAACAGTGTCTTCCATTTTCCTTTTCCATACACCCAGGCTGTTTCCCTGATTCCCTTGGGCAAACTACTCAAAGCATTTTGGATGGGCTGCACCATGAAAGGGAAACTGTAAATAACCGAAGCCAACACCAGGCCTTCAAAAGAAAAGACGAAGCGCATTCCCAAATGTTCTTCCAACCATGCTCCGAAGGGGTTTCCGGTTCCAAAAACCATCAGAAAATAAAAACCCAGTACCGTCGGAGGGAGAACAAGTGGCAAGGTAATAATTGTTTCTACCAGAGGCTTCCAAATTGACTTACTTAGAGACAGCCAATAGGTGATGGGCACGGCGATCACAAAAAGAATGATACTCGTGCAGGCAGCTAATTTCAGCGACAACCATATGGGCTCCCAAAAACTCATGATTCTTTTCCTTCCATGCTTGGGTATCCATATTTCTGAAATTCCTTTTGAACCTCCGTGCTCAACAAAAACTCCATCCAGCGTTTCGCTGTTTCTCCCTGCGCCCCCTTAGTACTCAGTACAGAAGCCGCATGCTTAATTGGAGGATACTTCCGGAGGTCCAGCGAGAACCAATACCCTTCTCCACCTGTCCGAACACTGGAACGTGAAGTGATTCCCCACACCACTGCCTTACTGCGAATCACCTGATTCAATTGTGAAATGCTCATCGGCTTTCGCACTTGCTCCATCGACTTTCTTCCCTGATGATTCAGAAAACTGGCTGCCGCACGTCCATAGGGAGCCGTTCCTGGATTCGCAATGGCCAGGCTTGGTTCTGTCCGCCAATCCGGGTGTTTCCCAAAATACGCTTCGCGACAGGTCCATGCAACTAAACTTCCTCGTGCATAAATTCTGGGCTGCTCCCCCTTTCCTAAGCGATACAATTCATTTGGATACATCGTGTCGGCCGACAAAAAAACGTCATAAGGTGCGCCGGCCCGAATCTGTGCAAACAAGGTTCCGGAAGAAGCATAGCGCGTGTCTATCTGCACCCCGTTTTGTTCTTCAAAACGTAGGGAAATATGCTCTATCACAGGCTTCAAGCTGGAGGCACAGGCTAACACAAGATGATCCTCAGCTCTCTTGTTTTTGCCCACGCATCCCGCCAGGGACATTGTTCCCAATAATAAAATTACGGTACACCAGGCATAAATTTTACGCATGAATCTCTCCTCCTTTCGTTCTTAGACGAAGTATAGTGTAGAATAGACTTCCAAAAAGGATACTTGCAAAAAGCAAATGAGAAGTTTGAACCAAACCAGGCATATCTGCGTAGGCCAGGAGCACTCCTCCGATCAATTCCAACACCAGCATAAGATACGATAGATAGATCAATCTCGATCTGCTTCCTTTGTAGTTTAGCCAGGCTAACCAGGTCAGGATGACCAACACCAACCAGGAAAAGGAGCGATGAATCCAAAATGATAAACCTAATTTTTCCGTCCAACTCTCTCTTCCATAACCTGACATTGTTAATTCGTCTATGTATTCCCTTACCTGTGCCCCCAAAAACATCTGACCGAGTGTAATCAGAAAAGAAATCCAGATAATCCACTTCATTGTCGGACTCAATTTCAATTCACTTTGCCGTCCTTCCCGGGTGATGATCGAAATAATTAACAGTTGCAAGGCGATAATCAATAAGGCCAGGAACATGTGTACAGTAATGGTCCACGGCACCAGATTCGTGGCAACGACAATGGATCCGAACCAGGCTTCAAGCCCCAGAACGACCAGATTCAACAAACTTAGAAACACGAGTTTATTCCGGCGATACCTGAACAAGGTCCACAGAAAGACCAATAGCACAGCATTTCCAGCCAGGAAACCAAACAAGCGGTTGACATATTCAGTCCAGGTTTTCCGGGCATTAAAATCCTGCTCAATCAACAGACTTTTGTCACGTCTCAATTGTTCCGCTTCTGCTTTAAATCCAATCTTTTCGAGTAAAGAGGCAAACTTTAAGATTTTCTTCTCCCGACCTGCTGAATAAACTTCTTTATAATCATCGGGTAAGGCACTTGCTTCTGTTGGCGGAACCCATTGTCCAAAGCACTTTGGCCAATCCGGGCAGCCCATGCCACTTCCGGTAATTCGAACAAAACTTCCGGCGATCACTACCAGATAAATCAGCACCAAAGCCGTCCAGTTTAATCGTATGTACCACTTATTAAATGTCATTTCTCTTCTCTTTTAAGCAGTTCCATTACCCGCATCCCCAAACGATCCATCAACTGACCATTCGGCGACATTGGACTAATGTTACTCAACAAAATTACACCTAATTTCCGATCCGGATCAAGCAGCATCGAAGATGAAAAACCACCGGTAGCGCCATTGTGCCAAAGCAACTCGGACCGATCCCTTAAACCAATCAAATGCCAACCTAATCCAACCTTCATTCCGTCATTAATCTGATAGTATTCACTTCGCATTAACTGATTGACTGCCTGGTCAGAGTTGAGACAATACAGCGCAAAACGGGACAAATCTGTCACAGTTGAGAGAATACAACCTGCTCCTCCTAAAACAGAGAAATCCCAGTATGACTGACTTCCCCCTTCGGCATTCAATCCACCAACCAGTTGCTCTTCTTTTAATGTCCCTCGATCTGTGCTGCTCTGATTCATCTCGAGTGGTCGAAAAATACGATCTCCGTATAGATCCTCCGGACATTTACCATCCACTTCTCCCAGAACTACCGCCAGCAAGCCGCTTCCCAGATTAGAATATAAGTTTCCGCTCCCTGGTTCAAATTGCAATTCTAATTCTTTGGCCAGATATTCCTTTAAGGCTTTGTAGTCGTAATATTGATACGGATTTTCCGGGCTTTTTTCCATATAGTCCAGGGCATTTCCTGGCAAACGAGGAAGTCCCGAACTGTGATTCGCCAATTGCCGGAACGTAAATTCAGGCTTTCCCTTTATTTTTAGTTTCGTGTACTTTCGCACTGCTTGATTCACATCTACCTTTCCCTCCAGGTGCATTTGCGCCAAAATCATCGCTGTAAATACTTTCGTAATCGAACCAATTTCAAATATTCGATCCTGATTGTCAACGTGGGATAATTCATCCTCACTTTGCCGATACCCCAAATACTCAATTTGATCTCCACGAATCAACGCCACTGCCACTTCTGTGTTAGCGAATTGATTTTTTAGTTCTTTGCGAAGTATTGAGTCAATCTTCTGGGTCTGACCCCAAACTGAGCACAACAAAATGATCCCCAAAAAAAGTACTTTCATAAAGGCGGACTTCATTAGACAAAAAAAGCACAACCGAATACTCAGCCGTGCTTTCTCTTATATTCTTCGATTAATTAATCTTCATGGCACAGCGCGGCCTTCATGAACTCCCGGTTCATTCGAGCAATGTTGTCCAATGAAATTTCTTTTGGACACTCCACTTCACAAGCTCCTGTATTTGTACAGTTCCCGAATCCTTCCTCGTCCATTTTCTTCACCATGTTCAATACGCGATCTCTCGCTTCCACCTGTCCTTGCGGTAACAAAGCCAATTGCGATACTTTTGCCGAAACAAACAACATGGCCGATGAGTTCTTACAGGTAGCCACACAAGCCCCACAACCAATACAAGTGGCTGCTTCGAAAGCCTTATCCGCATCTGCCTTGGCAATTGGAATCGCATTCGCATCCTGGGTGTTTCCAGATGTATTTACTGAAACAAAACCTCCAGCAGCCATCACCCGGTCAAACGCCGTTCGATCGACTACCAAATCCTTAATCACCGGAAAAGCCTTTGCTCTCCATGGCTCGATATAGATCGTGTCTCCATCATCAAACTTACGCATGTGCAACTGACAGGTAGTAACCCCTCTATCAGGTCCGTGAGCTTCCCCATTAATAAACAAGGAACACATTCCACAAATTCCCTCCCGACAATCGTGGTCGAAAGCTACGGGTTCTTCCCCCTTGTGAATCAATTGCTCATTGAGTACATCCAGCATTTCCAAAAAAGACATGTCTCCATCGATCCCGTCAATCGGATAAGTAGCCATCTGTCCCTTATCATTTGGTCCTTTTTGTCTCCAGATTTTTAACGTCAACTTCATAACTTCTATGTATTTCGTACACGCTCTTTGGTCCGAGCCTGTTCCAAGTTTATTATTTATAGTTTCGTTCTACGAGTTTGATATTCTCAAATTCCAGGCTCTCTTTATGGAGTTTTGGCTCGGAAACATTCCCGGTATATTCCCAGGCCGACACATAGGTAAATTCCTTGTCATTTCGTTTCGCTTCTCCTTCTTCTGTCTGAGATTCTTCCCGGAAGTGACCTCCACAAGACTCTGATCGGGTCAGCGCATCCATCGCCATCAACTCTCCTAATTCAAGGAAGTCTGCCACACGATTTGCCTTATCCAATTCTGGATTAAATTCTTCCATGGCACCAGGAATTCTCAAGTCTTTGTAGAACTCTTCCCGGATCGCTTTGATTTCAGTGATCGCTTCTTTCAGTCCCTGCTCGTTACGAGCCATTCCTACTTTGTCCCACATCACTTTTCCAAGACGCTTATGGAAGTGATCCACTGATTTGGAACCTCCGATCGACATGAGTGATGTAATTCGATCTTTCACTGCTTTCTCTGCTTCATCAAACTCAGCTGTTTCCGTAGAAATTGCTCCTGTTCGAATATCATCGGCCAAATAATCCGCAATCGTGTAAGGTAGAACAAAGTAACCGTCTGCCAATCCCTGCATCAATGCAGAAGCTCCAAGTCTGTTTGCTCCGTGATCAGAGAAGTTTGCCTCTCCAATAGCATAACATCCCGGAACAGTGGTCATTAGGTTATAATCTACCCAAATACCTCCCATCGTATAGTGGACGGCAGGATAAATTTTCATTGGCGTAAAATACGGATCATCATCCGTAATTTTATAATACATCTGGAAGAGGTTTCCGTACTTCGCTTTAACCACTTCTCGTCCCATTTCCAAAATTTTCTCTCTTGAGGCATTTGCCATACCGGCCATCGTCGCCTGCTCATTTCCATAACGCTCAATCGCGGAGGCAAAATCCAGGAACACGGCTTCTCCAGTTGCATTCACTCCGTAACCTGCATCACAACGCTCTTTCGCTGCTCTGGATGCTACGTCACGAGGCACCAGGTTTCCAAATGCCGGATATCTTCTTTCCAGATAGTAATCACGGTCTTCAGCCGGAATATCCACTGGTTTTTTCGTCCCTTTACGGATGGCTTCCACATCTTCCATGTTTTTTGGAACCCAAATTCTTCCATCATTTCGCAGGGACTCAGACATCAACGTTAGCTTCGACTGATGGTCTCCTGAAACAGGAATACAAGTCGGGTGAATTTGTGTAAAACAAGGATTCGCGAAATAAGCTCCTTTTTTATGTATTCTCCATGCAGCTGTCGCATTTGATCCCATCGCATTGGTAGACAGGAAGAATACGTTTCCATATCCCCCGGAAGCGATCACTACCGCGTGTCCGGAAAAACGCTCCAGTTTTCCACTTACCAAATTACGTGCGATGATCCCTCTCGCCTTTCCATCCACCAATACCAATTCCAGCATTTCGTGACGGTTGTACATCTTGATCTTCCCTTTTCCGATCTGTCTTGACATCGCTGAATAGGCTCCCAACAGCAATTGCTGTCCGGTTTGTCCCTTCGCGTAAAAAGTTCTGGATACTTGTGCTCCACCAAAAGAACGGTTATCCAACAAGCCCCCGTAATCACGTGCAAAAGGAACTCCCTGTGCCACACACTGGTCAATAATGTTCACCGAAACTTCTGCCAAACGATATACATTCGCTTCACGTGCCCGGTAATCTCCTCCTTTTACGGTATCATAAAATAAACGGTAGATTGAGTCTCCGTCTCCCTGATAGTTCTTTGCAGCGTTGATTCCTCCCTGAGCGGCAATGGAGTGTGCTCTTCGAGGTGAATCCTGAAAACAAAACGCTTTCACATTGTATCCTAATTCTGCCATTGAAGCAGCTGCCGATCCTCCTGCGAGTCCTGTTCCGACTACAATAACATCAATGTTCCGCTTATTGGCCGGGTTGACCAAACGAATGTTATTCTTATGCGCAGACCATTTTTTCTCAATCGGTCCTCCTGGTACTTTTGAATCTAATACTGACATCTGAATTCGTTTTTACTTGGTCAAATAAATGTATATCGGAATGATGGCAAACAACAATGGAATGATAATCGCAAAGCCTGTCCCCAATCCTTTAATAAGTTTCGTGTAAGCCGGGTGTCTAAGTCCCAAACTTTGAAATGCTGATGCAAAACCATGCATTAAGTGATAGGCCAGTACCAACATGGAGATCACATATCCAATCACTGCCCACAGCGCCAGCTTATTCTCTGGGAAACCATACTTGGTCTTATCATGTCCAAAGAAGGCATAGACCAGAGAGTGCATATCCTTATATCCTTCTCCGATCAGCAAATCTCCTTCAGCACTGTAAAACTCCGTCCCGTTCTTAATTTTCATTTGAGCTGGAGCCATTTCGGATGATTCGAAGTATGCTGTTGGCAACATGTTTCCAGAATGCGTAATGTAAAGGTCCTGAGACATGCCACTTTTCTGATCGGTATAAACGATACTATGCAGCGGCATTTGCTTGGAGGACATTTTAACAACCCACCAAAAGTTAGCCATGTGCGTCACAATGAAAATCAGAATGATCGATCCCAGGATGGCCATACTTCTTGATGCCAAACTTGAGTTTGCTCCGGCATTGTTCTTCACATAATTAATCGGACGAGCCTTCTTATTCTGGACTGTCAACAAAATACCATCAATTGCGTGAAACAAGATGGAGATGTATGTCAAGTAGGACAAAATCTTAATAAAGATGTTATGCCCCATGAAATATCCGTATTCATTAAAGGCTCTTCGTCCTTCTTCCGAAGCGGCAAAAAGTTGCAGGTTTCCTAATAAGTGCCCCACCAGGAACAAACACAAGAACAACCCCGTCAATGCCATCCAGTACTTCTTGACTATGGACGATTTGAGTATAACCGATCTGCTCATTTTACTAGTTAATTGTTTGAAATAATTCCCTGCAAAGTTAACAGTTAGAAGGAAACGAATGTTCAGTCCTCCTTATTTAGACTCATTTTAGATTAGCTATTTATCAGAACGCTTAGTCGTCCAAACTTGCCCCCTGCCTTTTCAACATTTTTCCGACGTAAAAGGCAAAGAACGCAATATACAGGAAACAGGCTACGGCAAGCAAAAAGCTATGTTGCGCCGAAACAATATCCATCAACTTTCCCTGTACCGGAGGAATAATTGCTCCTCCCAAAATCATCATGATCAGAAATGCTGAACCCTGGGTACGGTAGACCCCTGTGCCGGCTAATGAAAGTGAAAAAATACAAGGCCACATGATCGAACAGAACAAGCCGGCCCCCATCAGGCCATAAATGGCCAACATACCACTACCAAACACCCCGATCATTGCACTAATTGCTCCTAATATCCCGAAGACCATCAGGGTCAATGCTGGTTTGTTTTGGCTAACATGGAAAGCTGCAGTCAAAATAAGCACGCAAATAACGTAAGGATACAAATGTTCTACTTGATGTCCGGCCAAATAGGAAAACAATAAAACTAAGGAAAATGCGACCAATGGGACAATGACTGTCAGGATGTTCTTCATCTGTTTAGACAAGTCAAAAACGTGAATGGCACTCACCCAGCGTCCTACCATCAAACTTCCCCAAAAGAGGGCGACAAAAGGGGTTATTTCCCAGTACTCGTAGCCAAATTCTTCCTGTCTTAATAGTTCGCCAAGGTTACTTCCGATAGTGACTTCAACTCCCACGTAGATAAATATGGCCAACATCCCCAGACTTAACTGAGGGTATTGCATGGCTCCCCAGGCTTTCTTCTGTTTGCGGGCACGCCCATAGGCTAAAGGAATTCCCAACAGCACCACCAACAATCCTCCTCCAAGCCACCACAAACGCCTTTTCTCCAGAGGTTTTCTTAAAACGTCTATTTCCTGTTGTTTTTGCTCCAGTACGAGGGTAGTCGCTCCATGCTTCTTGAGTGATTCATAATGATCCTGTAGCTGCACCACCTTCTTTGACTCCTCTGTCCGATAACTATTTAATACAGGTGCAAAACAGGTAATCAACAATCCGGTCATAATCAACAAAGCAGCCAGGGCTTTTGTGGATGGTTCTGATTGATTCTTCGTCTCATCTACCTCCTGCTTTCCCGAAGGCAATCTCTTTGAAAGACTAAAAAGAAGCGCCACTCCCAAAAAAAGCATCCCTACAAACGCATAGAGATAAATCACTTTTTCCAGAGACAAATTCTCCTTCATTTCATCTGTGACCTTTGTTGAACCAAATAGTATAAGCCCAACGATCAAAGGAGCGATCGTCGTTCCAAGGCTGTTAATCCCTCCTCCCAGACTGATCCGATTAGACCCGGTACTCTCGTCCCCCAAAGCAATCATAAAAGGGTTCGCCGCTGTTTGCTGCAAAGAAAAACCAAGAGCCACGATAAATAGACCAAAGAGCATCCCAACAAATTGATCATAATACACGGAAATGATCATTGCTCCAGCTCCCAACGCTGAAAAAAGGAGTCCATAAACAATCGTGTTTTTATAACCCCAGGAACCAACGAGATCTCTTCGCCGCATTGTTCCATACATAAACAAGAGCAGCGCACCAATATAGTAGGCGAAGTAAAATGCGAAATCAATGAGCAGACTCTGGAACTGATCCAGTTTAAAATAGGTCTTACAAAAGGGAATGAAAATACTATTTCCCGCAGCTATAAAACCCCAGAAAAAAAAGACCGAGATCAACACGGTCAGGGCTCCGTAATTCGTTTTGGATTGGCTCATTCTTCTCGTTCGTCTAAAAGTACCTGGATATGTTCGATAAGGCGTTTCACCTCTGAGGGAGAAGTCCCGTCATAATAGCCTCGAATGCGCATTTTCCGATCCACTAATACAAAATTATTCGTGTGGATAAAGTCGCTATTGGCATCTCCGGCATTGGCTGCTTCTGCGGGCTTCAGCACGAAAAATGATGTTCGGGCCAGTTGATATAGTTCCGTTTTATCTCCCGTGAGGAAATGCCAGCGTCCCTTTTGAGCACTATGCGCATTGGCATAACGCAGCATCTGTTCCACGGTATCCACTTCCGGATCTACCGTAAAACTCAAAATCTTTACTTCTTCATTCTGCTGATATGCCTCCTGAACACGCTTCATCTGTGCATTCATTTTCGGGCAAATCGTACCACATGTTGTGAAAAAATACTCTGCTACAAAGACGTCTCCCTGCACATCTTCATCTGTGACCCATTCCACATATTGATTTTGGAAACGAAAAGCACCGATGGTATGCCCCCGACCTTTATTGTGTAACAAGGAATCAACCATTTCCTGCTCTACATCCACAGGATTAATTACTTTGAGTTTTGGCTTTTCCTGCGTATCCTTGATCATGAAATAGCCAACCGTAATGGCTGAAACGGCAATGATGAAAAATGCCAAAAATCTCATTTTACCCTTCCTTAATGAGAACCTCGTTCCATAAACTCACAGGTGAACTCCACCCATTTTCCCGGGATATGTTCTTCGGTCAGACGACGCATCATCTGATTCACTGTTTCCTTCCCGATCTCAAAGATGGGTTGGCGAAGTGCTGAGATGGGCGGACTGATGTACTGGAATGCCTGCGCATCATCAAAACAAATGAAACGAACGTCCTCCGGAATTGAAAGTCCGATTCCGTTCAATGCCGCAATCACCGGAAGAGCAGCCCGATTATTCAACGAAATCACCGCATCCATTTTCTTGATTTTCTTAACCCGGGCTTGCAGATCCTTGCAGTCTGAAATGTTAACCAGTTCATACTCCACACCACCTTTGTTACAAGCTTCTATAATCCCATCAATTCGGAGACGTACAGTGGAAACTTCGTGAACTTCCTGATAAAAAATACCGACTTTCTTCGGCTTTGTTGAAAAATAAGACAACAGTTGTTCCGCCTCTCGCTTATTGTTGATTCCTACGAAATCAGCGAAATTGTCCCCAAAACGATCCACAAATACTACCGGAATCGGTGTGCTGTCCAAAATCTCTTTCAGGTCATCAATCACATTACACGGCGAAATAATCATGGCATCAATGGAACGCCCTAATAAATCTCTGAAAACATGAAGTTCCAAATCCTTGCTGTCGTTCGTGTTAACGATGAACAATTTATAGTCATGCTTATTCAGTTCTTCTTGAATGATTTTGCTTAACTCCCCGTAAAATGGGTTTGAAATGTCCGAAACGACCAGACCGATTGTTTTTGTTTTCCCCTGTCTGAGGTTCTTTGCAAAGAAATTAGGAACAAAATTCAGTTCCTTTGCCTTATCCAGGATCAATTTTTGCGTCTCCTTACTAATATTGTACTTATCCCCCTTGTTGTTCAAAACGAAGGAAACCGTGGACTTGGAGACTCCAAGTATTTTCGCAATATCAGACAGAGATACTTTTTTCTGTTGCATAGTTCTTTACGTATGTTGTTTATTGTTCTTGATTAGGAAAAAAACGGTTAGATAACTGGCTATGAATGAAATCAGGAGCACAATGCCCAGAATCATACCAACTTGCCAAACATCCAGACTCATTGGGAAAGCCTGTCCACCTGAGTTCGGTAATTGGAGTAACTCAAAATAATACTGAATGGCTACCACCAATGCACCTGTTAACAAGCCAAACAGGATTCCACGGCCTGAAATCAGCATCCCCTCATAGAAGAAAATCCTGAAAATAAATTTCCGATCCGCCCCAATACTTCTCATGGTCATCAGATTGTCCTTTTTCTCTATAAATAGCATGGTCAAAGAAGCGACCAGGTTAAAGATAGCAAGTATAAATATAAACACTAAAATGAAAACCACGATCATCTTCTCCGTTTTGCTGGTTTGAAAAATGAGTGCATTCTTTTCATATTGGGTTCGAACCAGGTATGATTTTCCCAATTTTTTACTCAATCTCTCCTGCACCGGTTCCAGCGATTTTCGATCCTTTACGTCCACGTACAAGACGCTGATATCCTGGTCATAACCCAACCATTCCCGAGCCGTTCCAAGGGGCACCAAAATACTTTGTTCATTGACTTCCTTGTTGTAGTTGATCCTGGCTGAAAGCTGCAAAACTCCGGATCGAAAGGGGCTTTTGGACAAACTCAAACGGGCATCTCTTTTGGGCAAGTACAATAATACCTGCTCGCGCACGCCATTTCGGGGAATATAACCTTGTAATTTATCCAGCAAACTGGCTCCGATCAACCCTACCGTCTGTTCCCCATCAACTTTCAACTCAGGAACTCCATCTACCAGGTGATGATCCACTCCCACCATCTCCAAAAAGCTTTCTTCCACTCCGTAAAGCGTCGCATTCGCCCATTTTTGTTCGTGCTTGACAATTACTATTTCTTCGACCCCCTGATTGAGTGAACGAACTCCTTCAACGGCCCTCAATTCCTTTAGATGCTTTTCATCCATCTGAAAGGTCTTTCCCTTCGCCGGACGTATGGTTATAGGTGCATCAAAATCGCTGTAAAGCCGTTCGACCATCGTTTCGATCCCATTGAAGGCTGCCAGTAAAATGATTAGCGCCGCTGTCGTTACCGAAATCCCAATCACGGAAATTCGGGTGATCAGGTGAATCACATTTTTCTTCCGTTTGGACTTCAGATAACGTTTTGCTATGTATAAAGAAACGTTTATCGCAACTACTTTTTGGACAACAAATCGTCAATCTCCTGCGCGTAATCAAGTGAATCGTCAATTTTAAACTGCAGGTCCGGGATTTTACGCATGTTACGTAGACGTTTTCCTACATCTCGTTTGATTCGTCCGGTATGGTCCTGAATAGATTGCAGCACCTCTTCTTTGTCGGGCCCTCCGAAAATACTGACATAAATCCGGGCCAGGGACAAATCTGCCGTCACCCGAACCACTGTTACACTCACCATTGCCCCCAGGCAAATCTCTCTTGCATGACGCTGAAATATCGATGCCAATTCTTCCTGAATGACGGCTTCTATTTTATTTTGTCTGATCGATCCCATGCAACAAAGTTAACAAGTTTCGCGTTGACCTACTCAAAAACAAGGGACAAGCATCGCGGTAAGAAATTTATTCCTTGGAAATCGACTATCTTTGTCCTCAGAATGAAAGAATTCCTCAAGATTTATCATCTGGCTGTTTCCTACAAATGGAAAGCCTTTCTGGTTGTTTTTTACAACCTGCTCTTTGTCATCTTTAATCTGGTTTCTCTCGTTCTGTTCATTCCCTTCCTCCAATTGATTTTCCCGGATGACGAAAAGTCTCGGATCATCTACGAAAAGCCTGTTTGGGAGAAGCAGACTGATTTCATGGATTATTGTTCCGACTTCTACAATTATGAAATGCAGCAGCTTGTGCTGGACGATCCAAAAAAAGCCCTGCTGCTCGTATGCCTGGTTGTATTGGTTGCTTTTTTCCTGAAAAGTCTGTTTCGCTACCTCGCCATTTATCATAATTCGTACCTAAAAATGGCCGTGGTCAGGGACCTCCGGGAAAAACTTTTCAAAAAGTCCTTGCGCCTCCCCATGTCCTTTTTCACCGAAGAACGAAAAGGAGACCTCATTGCACGAATCAACAACGACATCGGAGAAATTGAATTTGCAGTGACTTCCATGATCGAGCTGGTATTCCGGGAACCAATCGCCATTGCACTTAGTTTGGCAACCTTGATTTACTGGAGTCCTTCACTCACCCTGATTTCTTTAATCCTCTTGCCTATTTCTGCATTTGTCATTTCGCGGATTGGAAAAAGCCTTAAAAGAACAGCCACTCTGGGACAACAGCAGCTCGGGGTCCTGATTTCTTCTCTGGAGGAAAATTTTGGAGGGATTCGAATCATTAAGGCCTTTGATGCAAGCAACTATATTTCACGGTCTTTTAAAAAAATCAATGACCGCCATCAGCAACTGGTAACCAAAACCTATCGTAAAAAAGATCTTTCTTCCCCGTTAAACGAATTTCTTGGTGCAGCTGTCATGATTGGAATCGTTTGGTTTGGAGGAATCATGATCCTGGAAGCAAAAGACGGTTCGGACCTTTCCGGGAAAGAATTTGTCACCTTCATTATTGTCTTTTCACAATTACTCCGACCTATCCAGGGAATTGCCACTGGAATTGCCAACATCAACAAAGCCCAGGCTTCATATACGCGCTACGAGGAAATCATGAACATGGAAGAAAGCATTCCTGAATCAGATGACCTCCAGTCCTTCCATGGAATTCAGAAACAAATTTCTTTTGAGCAGGTTTCCTTCAAATACGGTGATCACTGGGTCCTGGACAAATTGAGTTTTCAAATTCCCAAAGGGCAAATGATTGCTTTGGTTGGAGAATCCGGAAGTGGTAAATCCACCATTGCAGACCTCATTCTGAATCTGTATCAAACCAACGAAGGATCCATTCTTTTTGACGACCTGGCCATCGAAAAGTTGGATCGCAATGATCTCCATCGGGAAATCGGAGTGGTGAATCAGGAATCCATCTTGTTCAATGATACGGTCCGAAACAACATTGCATTCGGATTGGATGATTGTTCCGAAGAACGCATCATTGAAGCTGCCAAAATCGCACACGCACACGACTTTATTAGCAAACTACCGGAAGGGTATGACACAAATATCGGAGAACGCGGAAATAAATTATCTGGTGGACAAAAACAACGCATTAGCATTGCCCGCGCTATTCTGAGAAATCCTTCCATCCTGATTTTAGACGAAGCCACTTCAGCGCTTGATTCCGAAAGCGAGAAACTAGTTCACCAGGCCCTTGAAAACCTGATGAAAAACAGAACCTCATTAGTCATTGCACACCGTCTCTCCACCGTCAAAAATGCCGATCGAATCATCGTTTTACAACAAGGCAAAATTGTGGAGACCGGCAAACATGAACAACTCATGGAGCAACGAGGAATTTATTTTGGTATGCATCATGAAATGCAAGCGTGACATCAGAACTCAAAGCACTCAGGCTCAACGGTTGACCCATTTTGAAAAAAACCTAGGCATTTGTACTCATTTGGGGCAACTTTATTCCTTTTTCTTCGTTATATTTATGTAAATGAAGGGCCTGCTCTATATCGTTGCACTAAGTCTGATTCCTTTTTGGGGGATCGGGCAGCTTATTACCAGTACCGCATTGTCACCTGCCGGATTGGTTCAAGACGTACTTTTGGGGCCTGGGGTGCAAGTCAGTAATATCACTTTTACAGGTTCCCCGCAGGCCATTGGTTCATTTACTGCGGCAGGCACTAATTTAGGAATCACCGAGGGAATTGTCATCACGACTGGAACTGTGCTAAACAATCCAAATGGCCCGCAGGGACCAAACAACAATGGTTCTTCCGGTGTAGACAACAATTTTCCGGGAGCTGCGATTCTAAATGCCATTTCAAGCTCTTCTACCTTCAATGCCGCTCTGTTGGAATTTGACTTTACAGCAGTGGGAGACTCCGTTTCCTTCAATTACGTTTTTGGCTCAGAAGAATACATTGAGTATGTTGATATTGGTAATCCACAAGCTTTTAATGATGTTTTCGGACTCTTCATCACAGGCCCTGGAATTCTTCCAGGAGACGAAAATATAGCACTCCTTCCCAATGGAGAAGTTGTAAGTATCAATAATGTGAACCACATTGCAAACACCCAATACTATGTCAATAATGGTGACGGTGACAGCCCCCCTTTCAATGCCAGTCCGACATTCATTCAATACGATGGGTTTACGACCGTTCTGACAGCCCGGGCAGCCGTTCAATGTGGTGAGACCTACCACCTAACGATCGCTATTGGTGACGTGGGTGACGGAATTTTGGATTCGGGAATTTTTCTGGAAGCACAGAGTTTGAAATCAGAACCCCTTTACGAAGCCAGTCACACAATCAGCCAGGAGCATTTCGGAAATGACACGGATGTTGCTGAAGGCTGTACTTCAGCTACGGTAACGATCAATCGAACCAAAACGGATGCGGCTGCAGACATCCCAATCATTGTTGAGGGAACAGCTACCGAATCGGTTGATTATGGAGATATTCCTGCTGTCATTACTATTCCGGCCGGACAAAGTACTTTTCAATTTGACTTCGATATTTTAAGCGATAACAGCACGAATGAGCCCGATGAAAACATCCGGCTGATCCTCATGTTACTTAACGAGTGTGGAGAACGAATTCCGGACACCATAGAGCTTGTCATCAAGGAAGTCGATCCCATTTCGGTAACGCTTGAAAACGACACATTATTTTGTGGCCCCGGACAAGAGAGCGTACTCAAGCCGGTAGTCACTGGTGGACTGGCACCGTTCACTTATTCGTGGAGCACTGGTTCAACAGCTGATTCCATTGTTGTAAACCCCATTGATACAGAAACTTATAGCGTCTCTGTCACGGATTTCTGTTTAAAATCTACCGATAGTGATGAAGCCGAAGTTTACATCTATCCGACGCCCGAACTGGTCGTCCAACCCATTGATGACCTCATAAGTGATTGTCCCAATACGCCTGTCCAGGTTCAACCCACAGTCAGCGGTGGCGGTGGAACTTATAACTACATCTGGAAGCACATGGGCCAGATTATCAGTACCCAGGCGGTTGTCGAATTGTCTCCGTTAACGACCAGTACCTATGACCTGATCGTTCAGGACAACTGTGGGCAATTGGATACCATTTCTGTCAACTATATTGTCAATACGCCTGTGTTGATTCCTGAAATCAATGCTCCGGAAAGTGTTTGTCCGGGTGAGTCCGCACAACTGGTTGCCAGTGCCACTCAGGGAAGGCCCCCATACACGTATTTCTGGCCGCATTCTGAGGAAGTAACTCCAAGCGTCACGGTGAATCCTACGGAAATGACCACCTATACCGTAGAAATCTCCGACGCATGCGCCACGTACAGCATTCCTATTTCAACGGCGGTTAATGTCTACGAGCCCTTTGCCAACTTTGAATATATTGCCGAGAGCTACAATATTGGGGCACAAGTCCAGTTCAACAACACAAGTAACAACGCAGTCAGTTTCCAATGGGACTTTGACAATGGGGTAACATCTGACGAACAAAACCCGCTGGTTTCATTCAATCAAATTGACAGCTACGATGTCACTCTAATTATCATAGATGAAAATGGTTGTTCGGACACAGTTTCAAAAACCATTCACATCGGACATGTCCTCTACATTCCTAACTCATTTACCCCGGATGGAAATAAGTTCAATAATGAGTTTTTGGTTGTCAAGCAGAATATTCAAGTACTCAATTTTGAGATTTTCAACCGATGGGGAGAATTAATCTTTTCGGAAACGGATGACACCCGTTTAAGCTGGGACGGAACTTATCAGGGGAAACCCTGTCCGGATGGGACATATACCTACCACATTCGTTATCGGGACCCCCAGCAAAACGAATTTAATTTTATTGGGCACGTCAATCTTATACGCTAAGCTGACGATCTCTCAATACTCGTTTCATTAATGGATTAGGGCGATAGCGATCTTCTCCGTATTCTTCAAATAGATCTTTAAGCTGCTGGTATACATTTTCCAGGCCGATTTCCTCGGACCAGGCAAACAAACCTTTTGGGTAGTTTACACCTTTGGTCATGGCCTTTTCAATATCTTCTTTGGAAGCTATATTCAAAAACAGCGCATCAAAAGCTTCGTTGATCAACATCGCAACAATCCGCTTGACGATCATTTGCCCAATAAGCTCATCTCTCTTTGGTTCCGACTGAATCGCTCCCTCGGCGTAATTATAGTATCCGCGACCACTCTTTCTTCCATAAAATCCGGCTTCTTTGTGCCGTTTTTGAGTAAATGACGGTTTGAACCTTGGGTCATAGTAGAAAGCCTCGAAAACCGTTTCCGTTACGGTATAGTTGACATCGTTCCCGATGTAATCCATCAATGTAAATGGACCCATTCGGAAACCTCCCAATTCTGTCATGGCCCAATCAATCGTCGCAAAATCAGCCACTCCTTCTTCATAGATACGCAGCGCCTCTCCATAAAACGGACGAGCTACCCGATTGACAATGAATCCTGGCGTATCCTTACAAACAACAGTAGTTTTTCCCCAGGAATCAATTAAATTTTTAGCGGTATACAAAACGTCCGGGGAAGTTTGCACCGCCGGAATAATCTCCACCAGTGGCATTAATGGTGCCGGATTAAAAAAGTGGATTCCAATCACCCGTTCTGGTTTTGAGAGCACAGAACCAATGGATGCAATCGACAGTGAAGAAGTATTCGATGCCAAAATGCAATCTTCATCTACCAATGCCTCAATTTGCTTAAACACACTATGCTTCGCATCCAGGTTTTCGATGATTGCTTCAATGACCATACCTGAACCAGACAAACTTTCCAAACTATTTCCGTAGCTAATTCTATTTTGAATATCGACCGCTTCCTGCTCTGTCAGTTTCCCTTTCTCAACCAGCCGGCTCATTATTTTTTGAAGGTTCTTCTGTGCCTTTTCCAGCGCCGCCTCATTCATATCCACCAAAGCCACCGCATGGCCAGCCTGTGCCGCTACCTGCGCGATTCCCGCTCCCATGGTACCAGCGCCAAGCACTCCAATTTGTTTTTTCATCTGTTCTTTAATTCTTTAAAGTGAATGGAAATGGCTGTTCCATTCTCACTTGTCCGATATGAAATCGATCCTTCCAACTGATCCACCAAGGCACGGACAATTTCCATTCCCAGTGTATTTGATTCCAGCAGGTTGAAATTCTCGTCCATTCCGATTCCATTATCTTTCACATACAGTAAATAGCCCTCCTCTTCCTGACGAATCTCAATCTTCAACCTCCCTTTCAACTGATCATCAAAGGCATATTTAAAGGCATTTGTTGTCAGCTCACAAATGATCAGTCCGAGCGGAACCACCGTATCAATATTGAGCACAATATCATTCGTCTCCAGGACTAATTTAATCTGACGATGTCGATCATTGTATGAAACTCCCAATTGTTCTATCAGGTCGTCCAGATAATCCTTCATCCTGATCGTCGCAAAAGCCTCATTATGATACAGTCGCTGATGGATCAATGCAATTGCCTGAATGCGTTCCTTTCCTTCCAGAATTGCTTGTCTGGCCTTCTCGTCATCAATGTTCTTTGACTGCAAACTCAACATGCTAGAGATTATTTGCAAGTTGTTTTTCACCCTGTGGTGAATTTCCTTCAACAACAATTCCTTTTCTTTCAGTGCCGCATCGATCTGTTTATTCTTATGCAGAATTTCATCCTTTTGGGACATCAGCACAAAACTATAACGGCTTTTCTCCTTCAGTACGACCCAAAGAATGATCAACAAGATCAGCAAAAAGATCCCAATCGATCCGAAAATCCATTTGAAATTTTTCTGGGTATTCCGCTCATCTTCCAGTTTACGTTCGTTTTGAAGTCGCATGAATACCGCATCGATTTCTTTGTTGGTCGATGAATTCATCCGCTTGATAATCCGGGAATCCAACTGGGCCACCTTGTCCAGGTAATGATAAGCCGAATCCATCTGACCCTTTTGCTTATAATAATGTTCCAGCGTCCAGTAATAATGAAGCAAATCGCGCTCATCCGCGTGCTCTTTCCGCTTGGCAAATTCTCCTGCATAGTACCAGGCACTATCGAGTCCTCCAGGAATAAACAGTTGGGCTTCCGCGATGCTGATCAAAGCATTTCCATAACAGGTCTCATGATTCCGAAGCTGTGCTTCATTTCTGGCCTGATGAAAATAATTCAGGGCCCGATCGTAATCTTCCATTCGAAAGGAAGCGATTCCCCGGCTGATGTTTACGTCAAAGGCATGAGCCACATATCCGAGCTCCAAAAACAATTCGTGTGCCTCTGCAAAATGATCTTGTGCCTTACTATAATCTTCCTGCTGTACGTAATGTCTGCCCAGTGATCGATGCAGCCTTGCTTCCAAAAAGTCGTATTTATTTGCCCTTGCTTTCGACATGACTGCCTCCAGCATCTTTTTCTCCTGCTCATGATTCCCCCTCGATCCTTCATTCAGGGCCATGTAATAGTCGATCAGCGCATTGAAATAGTCTCCTGTTTCTTCATCCTTCCAGGAAATGGCCTGATAAACTGAAAGCTTCATGTGAACGAAGTCCGCATGGGCATAGTACATTTCAGCTTCAAGCATCAAAACGTCGATCGTAAACTCGTTATTCTCGTTTTGTTCCGCCAGTTTTTCCAGCTCCCGAATCTCTTTTTCGGCTGTTTGGATATCTGTTATGATCAACTCATACAAGCTGGCAATCCTTTTTTCAATTTTTGCCGTTACCGGCGCTCGTTCAGCACCTCTGAATTGATATTTCTGAGCAAATAATGGAGTAGCAATTATCAGGCACAGCAAGCACTGAAAAAATACTTTTCTACATTGAGCTGTCCTGTTCTTTAGATTGATCATTTTCCAGAAAATACTGGTTTTCTTTTTTCCAAAAAAGCCTGAACTCCTTCATTAAAGTCATGCGTCTGCCCTGCCTGCACCTGTAGTTCTTCTTCCAGGGCCAACTGACTTTTCAAATCGTTTGAAAAACTTTTCTGAACCGCCTTTTTAGTCAATCCGAGTCCTTTGGTTGGCATACTTGCCAGCTTGGAGGTAAAAGATGCAACGAAAGCATCGAATTCCTCATCTTCCACCGACTTATAAATCATATTCATCCCTTCCGCTTCCTCCGCGGAGACCTTATCACCTGTCATCATTAAGGCAAGTGCTTTTTGAGCACCGATGATCCGTGGCAAGAAAAATGTTCCTCCTGAATCAGGGATCAAACCAATCTTTGAAAATGCCTGAATGAAAGATGCCGACTTTCGGGCTATGGTAATATCACAGGCGAGAGCAATATTTGCTCCGGCTCCGGCCGCAACACCATTTACAGCAGCTACAACTGGCTTTTCTATTTCCCGAATCAATTCAATGATGGGATTGTAATGCTCCCGCACGATTGTTCGAAGTTCCGGCCCTTGCTCATCCATCGCTTCGGCCAAATCCTGTCCGGCACAAAAAGCCTTACCTTCTCCAGTAATTACAATGGCTCTCACCTCATCATCACTCGCAGCCTTCTTTAATTCTTCCTGCAAAGCCAATGCCATGGGACGATTAAAGGAATTGAAAACTTCGGGTCTGTTCAAATACAAGGTTCTTACCCCCTCTTGTTGTACTACTCTGATTTCCATTTCAAGTTTTTGCGAATTAACTAAAAAAATACGAGAAAAAGGGCTGTTTTCCCAACAAAATTTGGCTTCGATGCTCTCGAAGAATTTATCCGGAATTTTCAATTTTTAATGATTGAAATCTCTATCTTCGAGCCACTATTACATGAAATAAACCAGCCTCGATTTAATCATGAAATCATTTTTCAGATCTTTCTTCAAGGGAAAGACAAACAGACTAAAGGATTCGCATCTTCCCACCCTTCTGGTGGTTTCTCCTGTTAGCGGCATGGATCAGCATTTCGAAAAACTCACTCCTTTTCTCCCTGGCGTAAACATGGTGATCCTGAACGAATTTGACCTGGGAGAACAGTTGTTAGATAAACTTGCTAAGCAAGAGAAGCAAGAACTCTTTGTCCTTGCATACGGATCCAGTGCCCCAATAGCCCTTGATCTGACCCGAAGCATTGAGCTAAGGAGGCAAGAAACCGCACTGATCCTGCTGGACGGAAGCTTTGAAAAGGATTTACAGGACGAATTTCCCGCCATTGAGTCCGATGTCTATTTCTTCCAGAGCATCGGAGGAAGCGAGCGAATCGCCTTACCCCAAGCTATACTGACAAAGGGAAAAATCACTTCCTTCCCCCTTCATGGGCATCACCATGAGTTGCTAAAAGATTACCTGCTGGACGATCTCGGTTTTTTCATTTCTAACATCGTCAGGAAACGCTCCAATTTGCTCATCTATACACTAAGTACGCAAGCTGCCGCACCGAATTGGTACATGGACCAGGAACATCGACCTTTTGGAGAAGGCAAAGCACCCGAAGAATGCAAAAAAGAGGTTCCTTTTGACTACAAAACATGTCCATATCCGGGAAGTCGAAAAAAGCATGAAAAGCCAATGAATGTTTCTGCTTTGAAACAAATGAGGGAACATTGGTCCGAATCCATGAATTTGATCCGGAAAATCAGAGACCTTTACCTCCCGAACCATCCTGTTCAGACGCCTGAATTGATTGATGTCTGGAAGATGACACTGTATGCCAGTTACCTCCCCGCCTATCTAATCTACCGGGAAAAATCGCCTCTATTGAACCATTGCATTCCTCCGGTAGTTTCAGCCGTTTACAAGATGTTTATTGGCTTAAAAGCTCCGATTGAACACATGACCCGGGACCTCTTTCTAGGAGCGTTAGAATCACCTCAAATTTCGAGCAAGATCATTCACGACTACGCGGAAAAAAGAGGTTCTTTCATTGGGCCTGAAGAAGTGTGTGGAGGCCCGGAAAATTTGGTAATCGAATTTCTTGATGCTTTCATGCTTCAGGAAACAGCGTATCAATCCAATCCGCTTATTTCAAGATTATTGCCTGATGAAGGAGAATATATGCGTTTCGTGAAAAGCATCATCAATTTGCAAATTCTCAACTTTATTCATTTGCAGCAAGTCCAGTACGTCGTCAAACATTACATCCGGTTTTCGGAGAATGAAACACTGATCAGAGAATTGGAAGAAAATTATGCTATTGGCGAAGATTCTGTTGCTCCGGAAAAACACCTTCAATTGATTGGACATTTATTTGGCTGGCTCGAAAATTCCGAGAAATTCGAACTATTTCCCCTCAAAGAATTTTCATTGAACTCTATCGAGGATGTTGAAAAATTAAACGAAGAGATTGAATCATCCTTCTATCGAAATGTTGAAAAACTGGAACAGGAGGTTCGAAATTTGTGCGGTTTCGAATGCTCATCTATCAGCGTGAATGAAAGTATTTACCCGCAATATCGTGGCAAAGTCCCTTTTTCGTACTTTTACAAGAAGTACAAATAGGCTCGTATGAAACGAACAGGTATTCTGCTGGTTATCCCGGTGCTTTTCTCTCTTCTCTTCACTAACTGCATGGCCCAATTGAGTGCCGTCAGAGATAGTGCAGAATATCCTTTTTGGTTGTATTTGCCCGAAGATTCGATTCTTGAAGCACACGCCCCCGTATTAATTTTCTTACATGGTAGAAGTTTGTCCGGCACCGACCTGAAGTCCGTAAAGCGTTACGGTGTCATCACAGAAATTGAAAAGGGACGTAATATTGGTGCATTAGTCGTTGCTCCACAAGTACCAAAGGGTCAGGCCTGGAGTCCGGATAAAATCATATCAGTACTCGATTACGTACAACAGAAATATCAAACGGATAGCAATCGCGTGTACGTCTGTGGAATGAGTTTGGGTGGTTACGGTACATTGAACCTCGTTGGAAAATACCCAGATCGGGTAGCCGCTGCCATCGCCATGTGTGGTGGTGGTGATGTGAACAATGCCTGTAACATGGCCAAGGTTCCTCTTTGGATTCGGCACGGCGCCAAAGACAAAGCCGTTCCTATCAGCGAATCGGAAAAAGTGGTCCAGGCGATCCGGGAATGTGACGGAGGAAAACTATTGTCATATACCCGTTTAGAAGATGCCAACCACGGAGATCTCGCCAAATTTTTTAGAATGGACACCATGTACGAGTGGCTTTTCAAGCATCACAAGGAACAACCCTGATCACCAGGTTTTTTGAAGATACTTTTGTTTCAGATCGTGCATGATCTGCTTGGCTCCCTGGTTCGTTGTCTGTAACAAAAATGCATGGATCGTCGAGAGAATCGTATTGCCTTCTTGTGGTATAAATGCCCATCCTTTCAAACTTTTATGTTCCAAATCAATTAACAAATTATTTTCATTGATGATGGCGTGCGCATAGATTCTTCCCTGAAAACCGTACCTCCTTCCTAACTCAAAAATGACATTTGAATCAAATTTGTCGGTCCCTGCCAAAAAATCCTGAGATCGAATCAATTCTCCCAAATGTTCCGTAGGCCATTCGTTCAAATCCAGCGAAAACCGAACCGCGTGCATCAACTGACTTGGGGTTGTTACATCTGAAGACTGTAAATCTGGAGTTAGTCCCTGAACTGCATACAGATCTTTCACGTCGATGGCATGATGTGTTCCGATATGTTGATCCAGGTGCCTGGACACCACATTGGCCGAAACCAGGCGTTGATGGTTCCCCAGGTCTTCCGAACGTCGAACGATCACAAAATCGGCTTTATGGAGTCTTTTCAGGCTTTCTCCGGCAAAACACTTGAGGATCGCTGCCAATGAATGGGTGTTACACGAAACAATCTGGACAAATCGAACTCCTTCAATCGCTGCTTCATTGACGCCGCTCATAAATGGAATCCCAAAGCCCTTCTCACTTCCCTGTGCTGAAAACCCCTTCACACCAGGCCAAGACGTGTACCACTCTTTGTTTTTCAGCCCCATGCCGTTTGCGCCACAGTCAAAAATATAGTCCAGTGGTGGATAGTTTGCATGGTTTTCTCCCAATTCGCCCTTTTTCAAAACAATCGCCCCCCGATCTCCAAAAGATGTTAACTCAGGCAAATTCCAGGGGGCCGGTTCACTATTTTTTAAGGCGTAAATATTCTGAATTCCCAAACGTTCTTTCTCTTCCAGTAAAAAGTTCAGGATAGTCGTCCCTATATTTCCGATTCCATTTACAAGTACATTCATTCGGCTTTATTTTCCAATTAGTGGTACAACCAGGGAGCGAAAAAGAAGTTTTCCATCCAATTTCCAGTCTTTATTTTCCACATAGATCCTGTCATTCTGAAGCGATAAATTCGCATCGCATTTTCGTTGGAGTTGAGCCAGACCTGTAATTCCAGGTCGAACCGTCCAACGAAAAGCCTGTTCGGGACCATCCCAATTCAAACGCCTTACATCTTCCTCTGTTAGTGGACGGGGCCCAACAAAAGCCATTTGTCCGGCAACGATATTGATCAACTGTGGCCATTCATCCCACCCAGTCTTCCTGAGAAACTTCCCCAAAAAGGTCACTTTCCCCTGATGCATGGTTCGAAATTTATAAATCTGAAACGCTTTCTTTTCCTTCCCCAGACGAGGCTGTACAAAAAAAGGTTTTACTCCAGTCAATAACAAAAACAGACAAGTCAAAACAATGAAAGGAAGGGATAATAAAAGTAATATGGCGGCTATCATTCGTGTCATCAGGCGGCTCAACGAATTTAGCACTTTTAAGGTGAAAACACTACTTTTTTGTCCGCAATCTAGTACGTGCTTATTTTGCTTTTGGACAAGATCATCTGCTTCAATTCAATCAATTCCCGAATGGCCCTTCCTTTAATCAACCAGGCCGTTCCAAAGGCCAATACTGAGATCGTTTCGAGCCAATACACGTCATGCGCCTTGGTGATCCGAAAGTTGATGTCAAAAAGCAGCAACAAAGATTGTAGTCCAAGGAAAATGATGGAAGCCCAGATCAAAATTCCGGTAAATCGATAGAAAAAATTCTCCCAACGCTTGATTCCTTCGATTTTCTTTGAGTCGGATCGCGTAAATCGAAAAAAGGCCATCCAGCCCATCCCGAAAAGGAAAACAGCGGCAAAACTGAGATGCACTGTTCCCCATAGAGCTTCATTGTGACCAAAGAGTGGCCAGAGAATTTCGTCTTCTCCAATCCGTTTAAAAAAACGCCCGAGATCTTCCCGGTGGTGCCCCGCATTTGTAGGGATCAACACCACCATCAAGGCCGCTGCCCCGGCAATATTCGTAATCATATTGTCCGTCAGCCAATCCTGATCCTCTGGCCGGGATTCGTAGCCCTTATAAGTCATTAAAAAAAGTCCTAGTGCTGCCATGATCACCAGGAAAAAAACAGCTGATTTCGTGTAATAATAGTGGCTGATTGAAGTGAGATGATCTTCGTGAAAGGGCAATATAATAAAGGGCAAAGACAAGCCCATGATTCCGATCACTTTTCGCATCGTGTAGTGCGACTGTCTCAGATCTCCCGTTTGCTTTTTGTTCTCCATATTAAATGAATTTCCGTCGGGAAATGAACTTATTTCGCCCCACAAAATCAAGTCCCTTTTTGGTGATTTCGTAGTCTCCAAATGGGGAGGTTTATCTGAATCAAAATCCCTTTCGTCTATTCTCTTCCAGAAATTCGGCAGACAGGGGATAGAAACCAAAAGCTCCAACCATTTCCTGTCCCGCATCTGACAATTCAAACTTGATGAACTCACGAAGTGCTTCGTTTTCCTCATCTGTGAAATACTGATACAACGGACGGACCAGGGGATAAGCTCCACGAATAACCGCATTTCCTTCATACGGAGAATAAGACATTCGATCTCCTTCTGTGTAAAGGTTCATCGCCCAAATTTCTTCATTGGGTTTTCCTCTTTCGTCCAGCAAAAAAGCAACTCCCACGTATCCAATCGCAAAGGTATCTTCAGTCACCATCCTGACAATTTCATCGTTGCTTGGTAGCTCTATCATCTGTTCCGAAAAACCATTATTTCTTAAAAAACGATCTTCCAAAAACTGGTGTGTTCCCGAAGCCTGGTCCCTGCCGTAAAAGCGAATGGGGCGATCAGCTCCTCCCAACTCTTTCCAATTTCTCAATCCACCACTCAAAATGGCTTGTAACTGAAGGGTAGAAATACTATCCACTGAATTCATTGGATGGCAAACAATGGCAACGGCATCTATGGCAAAGGCAACGGATTTCACGGAAATCCCTTTTGCTTCCAACTGCTCCAGCTCATCCGAATGAATACTTCTGGAACTATTCGCTATTTCTGCCTCTCCATCAATCAATGAGGCGATCCCCACAGAACTTCCTCCACCCAACACCGAAAAATCATATCTATCACCCTGGAGTCTCTGAAATTCCAAGGCCATCTTACTGACTAATTTCATTTCTGTGTCTGATCCGACAATTCGAACGCTCCCCGGTTTTCTTTGTACGTCCTGTTTATCCTTACAGGCAGCTGTACCTAACACGAACACCAGTAAAAGAGGGAAAATTTGCTTATTCATGATTTTTCTTTGCCGCAAAGATGCTCACTATCTGTCCGTCACAAATTAACTCTACGTAAAGCTTTTTTTAAATATCAAATCACTGCTCCCAAAAGAGCCATTCGGCATCCTCCCGAAGCACACGCTCCAACTTTTCCCCCTGGCTCTTCGCCTTCTTTTTTTCTGCTTCCATCCACTGCTCATCCTTTCGAATTCGCTCCATCAATTTTTGAATCATTACCTCTTTGGATTCCCCACCATGCTCCAAACGAAAAATCCGGATAGTATCTATTGGCTTTTTTGATAGTACCCAGGGAGGACGATCACTGTACGAATTGTACATACTGGCATAATCCTTCCCTGAAAACCAGGTAGTCCATGAAGCCTCATGCCAACACTGGGCTTTCAGTTCCAATTCCAGAGTATCGTTCAGGCGTTGTTGTGCCACATCATCTGGATGAATCAGGTAATCTCCACGGACCAGGATCGATTCGTTCAATGCGTATGTTTTCATCCCCTCCTTTCGGCTATACCATTGCCAGCCCCAATGTCCTGCCGAAAAAACTCTTTGTTCTGTCTGCATCGGATACATTTCCCGCGCCATTTGACGATAATAATCCGCATAAAACCAATCTGAAATTCCAAGCCACGTCCCCAATACCAAGGTGATCCCCACACTCAAATTTCTGATTCCAGAATTTAATCGATCTAACAGGTGATGTGATATCAACAGGATGAAAGGGAGCAATAAGAGGATGTGCCTCGTAGCTTGAAAAGGAGCATACAAAATCAGAAATGAACTCAAGGCTGCGAGGGGTAATAACAAGGCCATTTCTCCGGTCCGAAGGAAGAGTAGCCGCTTTTCTCTGAGTTTAAGTGTGACTATTCCTATCAGCAGCAGGCAAATGATTCCACCGGCCAAGGCATAGCAGCCAATCAATATCGGTGTTGTTACCCGCTCATCGATCCAATCCATTCCAAAGGCAAAAACCAATAAGACGAACAGGCCGCTTAACACATAGCTGACCCAACGAAGCCATCGCCACCCAAAGAATCCATTTAACATGGCTGGTAAAAAACTGGAAATTGCCCCCAATGCGATGATAAAACTTAATGGGGCATCCCAGTTGAAGTTGCTGCGGGAGCGACCGAAAAGATGGATTGCACCAAATTCAATCCAATTCCACCAGGACCAAAGTAACAATAGAACAATTGGTATGAGTGCTCCGATTAGGACTTTTGGTTTTCGCCACCACCAGGCCAACAAGAAAAAACAGGGGATCAGGGGGATCAGGGTATACTTGGTGAGCACTCCGGCTCCCAACAAGAGCCCGGACCAAAGCAAATTCTTTCCCTGATCAGTCTTCCGATAGCGAATCAGAAAATAGATGCACCCCAGCATCATGGCCAGGAGCGGAATATCCACCATTAAGTTCTGGTTGACTATAAACGCCGGACAAAATGCTAACAGGACAAGTAAAAAACGTTTTCTTCGGACTTCTAACTCGGTCATTAAGTACCAGAAAAAATGAAGCCCCATCCACACAAAACCTAAAGTGACCAAATGCAATACCTGCTCATCTTCACCGAACAATCTTGAAACCAATGCAAGCAAATAAAAGTAAAGAGGCGGCTGATTGTGATGATACATTGGTGTTGGCGTATCTCCCCAATTGATTTCAGCACTCATCGATTTGGCGGGATTGGACCTTAGATGCGCCGCTGCTTCCAAATGGAAGGTATCATCAATGTGATAGGCTTTGTTCCAGTTAAACAAGCTGACCAAAACAACCACCAACAGGACAAACTGCCAGTCCCGAAACTTTTCAATTCCTAATTTCTCTAACACGTTTGATGAAAATATGCATACGCCTTGCCGTTCCAGTATAGCTGTCCACCACCAATTTCCGAGGTTTCAATCTGTATTGAGGGATGTTCCAGAATCAAAGGTCCTCCCTCTTCTTCCAGACCGGCTTCATTTTCCCGATCACGATTTACTTTCCAGATATCTGCATAAGCCAAATCTTCTGCCACGCCGTATTGACTTTTCACGCCTGCTCCGAGAATATGGATTTTCTTTGTCTCACTGTGGTATACTGCGATCCCCCGTTTTCCACTTACTGGATCTTTAATCGGTAGCGCTATATCCAATTCGCCCCCTCCGTTGAAATCTGCTTCCAGATACAGGGGATTCATGCGCTGATCAAAGACATACTTTCCGGAAATTTTTCCCGACTTGATCAATCCGGAAGACATAAACTGATCCGGAAGACGCTCCATGACCTGATACTCACTCAACTCACCTTTTCCTTTTGAATCTTCATCATTGGCCGCCAATTTTTCAACGTACACCGTATCATGTACCACCTGAATCTCTTTCTCCGGAATTGATTGATCTTTTTCCCCAGGACCCTGGCAGGCCATCAAAATGACAACTAAGGCCAATTGCGTTATGCCTTTCATTTTTCTTCTTTAGTTTGACCGATAGCGGCCGTTAAACGCTCGTTTCAAGTTCGATAAGCTTCTATTTCTCGCTTCGGTCCATGCCTCTCTGGGAATCCCCAGTCCTGCGGCACAGGCATTGCACCATTGTCCGGAAGGTCCCTGATCCATCGTACATTCCTGTACTTGTTCCAGGGTTGTTGGAGGCATGTGTTGACCAGGTATCACCACTTCCAGATTACAATTCTCCGCTCCGCAGTGGTGCTGGTTGGTTCCCAACAAATAATGTCCGATCTCATGAATCAGCGTCACATCCAAAACGCATTTGATCGTGTGATAGTTGGCATCACTTCTACTTTCATCTATTCTGGTCGGTCCCTGAGACTCATTCCTTTGTCCACCTCTATTCGTGTATACAACAATGTCTGCCTCTTCCTTTTCAAGACCCTTTACCACCTGAAAATGATAGCCCGGATAGGCGGCTTCCAGTAAGTCCTCCAATTTCATCATGTGCTCGACTTCTTGTAAGGTCTCCCAGGTCTCAGGATTTGTTTGATCTCGCTCAAAATTCAACTCCCAATCCCGGTTTCTCGTCAATGGGCGGTCCAAATGATAATTGTAACTAATCACGATACGTTTATTTTCAATCATCTGACGCTGCAAGCTATTTTGATAGTACCCGGCGTAGGGATCATTTCCCTTCATCCAGTCTGCCCACCCTGGAAAATCGGGATCATTGTCCAGGCCATTTTCCTCGGCGTAGCGATCTATGTATTCTTCGTACCGTTGTCTTATCCGATCATTGAGAAGTAATAATTCGGGACCCTGTAATTCGATCTCTTCTTCTCCATTTGGGATCATCACGCGAAGAATTCCATTCTGTCGATGGTTTACGAGAACCGAACTAAACACGATTCTCCTGGGCTCCCAACGCTGCACCTCGATCGGATGACCATCAATGGTCACTCTTCCCATCACCTGACCGAAACCTGTACCCCTTATAATAATTGGTCCGTAGCGATCAAACTCAGATTGATGTGTAATATCCAGATGTTGCCCAACTCCCTGTACCGTGATCATTTGATACCTGGGTCCATCATCGCAAGCAGTCAATCCCAGCGCAGCGAGAATGACTACTCCCAGCGTTCTGTTCATTCGTTTCCACGTTTTTTTCATACTATCAAATTTAAGCAATTGAAACGAACAAAAAAGTCACTAAGCAGGAAGTTAGAGTTTGACCAGTTTGCGCCCATTCCATTCGTAAAAACTGACTTTCTTATTAAAAATTTTGATCAGGGGGCTTCCTTCTTTATCGTATCGTTGCTGGTAATCCTTGCCAAAAATCTGTTGACCGCTCTCATCCACCCGCACGGCAATTTTAGCCGCCCGGGACTGGAGGGAATCCGGTAGTTGAAAATGATTCAGCTCTCCTGTTTGCCAGTTGAAAACCCCATCCGGATTCGCGTCTGAAAAATGTCTGATTTTTCCATTCTCAAAGCGTATCGGCAAGTAGAGGGTTGACACCGTGTATTCGCCCATCTCACCAGTCGCCATGGAGTTACCAACAAAGTGCATTTTTCCGTGGGAATAACGGTAGAATTCTCTAATCTCCGTTCCCGGACAGCTGGCTCTAAAATGTGTGATACACAACATGTTTTCTGCACTTTTCAAAGCGGTCTGAACCATATTTGCACGGTAGTAAGAAGATTTCATTTCTATTTCCGTTACTCCCAGTACCTTTTTGGGATTTTTCTGGTCGTAAATCATGATGGAAATTTTCCGATCATCATAGGGCTTGAACTTACTTTGACGAATCAAATAATTCCTTTTGCCTCGGTAGTCGCTCACATCAAATTCGCTGATCGCAGTTCCTCGCACAAAGCCAATTTTGCCCTTTCCAAATTCAACCTGAACCCAATCATCGTAGCCATAAAAATGTCCGCTCAACAATTGCAGTGGGTGCTTAAACTTCAAGGTATCCAAAACCCGGGAAGAGTTGTCACGCTTTTCGAAGACCAGGGCCTTTTGATCCATGACACAAGCATAACGATCCTCGTAGGCTTTGGGAGGACGGTCCGGAGAATAAAAGTGGTTCTTTTCAAAATCTTTCTGACTTCTCAAAATCACGGTGTCAATCTGATAGACGATAGAATCTCTGTACTCAATTTGCTGCCCTTTCTTTTCATTGATTTGCCCATTCTTTGCATCACTTCCAGAACATGCCGTCCCAAGAATGGTGATCACTACGATTAAGACTATCCAAGTTGTTTTCATGCCTTTTTTTCTGCAATTTCCACAGAATCCGGACAGTAGTACCACTCATTCTATTATTTGTTGCTGTCAGTTTATTATTCGTTCGCTCATTCAATTTTAAGTTCGGAAATGGTAAATTAAAATTCTATTTTTGGGGTTCTCCGGTCAGTTCATGAAAAAGACAATTGCTTTCCTTCACGAGTACACGAAGCTTTTTTCAGCCGTCATTTTCCTGCTGATCATTTTCAGGATCATTGAGTATCTCTTTCTGGTTCCGGATGAAATCCATTTCTACGAGGGAAAGTTTCGCGGTTTCACTTACAGCGTTGAATTTGATCTGATCTTTGTTTCTCTCTGCTATCTGATTTCGCTCCTTCCGGCTTATCTATGTTATTTGTTATCAAGAAAAGTTTTCCGCTTTTTCTTCTACCTCTTTTTCATTCTTTTCGTCCTGGTACTTCTGATCCTGAACCACTTTTTCCACACGAATTACCTGTTGCTGGATAAAACCGTCTTTTTCTTTTCGTTCAGGGAATTACTGTATATCACCGGAAACGAATCGGGTGGGGTCGCACAGAACTTTGCTGCACTCTATATCGGAACCATTCTCCCTGCCCTGGCACTTCTTATTTTCATTCCGCGAATTTCAGATGGCTCCCGCTTTTACCGGTATTTCTCCTGGGCGCTGATCCTGTGCTGCTCCCTGCTCTTTCTTAGCCGCAAAAAACTGGCTCCCAATCAAAAAGAAGAAACCAACCTCATCGAGACCCAATTATATAGCTCCAAAGCCAGTCACTTTTTTGTCAGCATTTCCGATCACCTCTGGAGTTCAGGTAATCAGACGAGTGAAGAAGAATTGCAACGAAACGTTCAGTTTTTTAGGGACCATCTGGGACTGCAAACTGGCGTTGCTTCCAGTTCTGTTCCTTTCGAATACCCGGTTTCCGAACTGCATACGAATCCCTGGAGCGAGTACCTGGAAGTCAATGATTCCACCAACTTTGTCGTCATTTTTTCAGAAAGTCTCTCTTCTTCGTTTATCGGAAAGGATGCCCACTTCGGAAACATGATGCCTTTCCTTGATTCCCTGGCTTCACAAAGTTTATACTGGCCAAATATGCTTAGTATTACGGATCGAACTCATGGGATTTTCTCTGCTGCACTGGCCGGTCTCCCAATTGGTTTCGAACGCGGCATCCTGAATTACCGGGAATCTAAATTTCCGGAGCATGTATCCATCCCCAAAATTCTTCACAAAAAAGGATATGTCAACAGCTTTTTCTACGGTGGCTGGTCTTCTTATGATGGCTATCGCCCCTTTGTGGATTACAATTATTTCACCAACTGCATCGACGATAAATACATCAAGCAAAAGTATGGAAGTGACCCGAAAATTTTGGATCAAAGTGAGCATTCCTGGGGTTATTTTGATCAGGAACTGAGCCGGTTTTATTTCAAATTCCTGGACGAGCAGGCCTCAAAAAAACAAAAACAGGCACAATTCAATTTGATCCTGACCTTGTCTCTTCACTCGCCCTTTTTACTGCCGGATCAAGAGAAGTATATCCAACAAACACGTCAAAACAACCCCCAACTTTCCAAAGACTTTTTAAACAACTTTGAGAAACCTCTCTCCTGCATCACTTACACGGATGAATTTTATCGGAAATTTTTTCAGGAATATCAGCGAAGACCAGAATATCAAAATACCGTTTTCCTCATTTTGGGTGATCACAATCTTCATACAGTTGGCTACAAAAATGTACTGGACCGCTATCATGTCCCATTCCTGATTTATTCTCCCAAACTGAAAAAAAGTAAGCAATTCAACGAAATCATTTCGCATTGGGATGTACCAGCCACCCTCTTTGATTTAATGAAACTCAAACAGTTTCCTCAATCACCTGGAACCGTTCATTGGCTGGGGAAAGGTGTCCAAATGAAATCCCAAACCCGTTCCGTAGAGCCTATTTTTCTGGGCATTTATACGGGTGAACACACCGGTGTGCTTCAGGGAGATCACCTATTGCTCTTCGACAAACTTTATAAGGTAGAGAAAGGGCTTCAAATTCGGCCGATCCAGAACGATCCGTTGAAGGATTCGCTTAGTCGATTACTTCAGTCCTATCAATTATTGAATCGCTACACCATCGAAAATGATTTGATCACCAGTCCGATCAACAAGGAAAATTATCAAAACGCCAATGGTTTGTAGTGACCGAGCCATTTACTGGACCAGATGAATATCACTCACCTGCATGGAAAAGGCTTTCAAATCACGAGCTTTCTGAAGACTTAGCTGATCATGTACCGGCCACAGTTGCACCTGCAAACCTTTCCTTTTTGCTTCCTGAACCAAATCTGCTGTCAGCGAAGTTGCAGCCAAACTGAATGAGAGCCCATCATAGTTTTTCTCAAGTGCAATTTCCATTTTTTCCTGAAAGTTTTCATAGCCCAACAAGTGGCATTTAATGAACGCATCCCCTGATTTCACCTCATCCAAAAACACCTCATAATCGGTTTCTACCAATACTTGCGTACTTAAATCGTATTTCTTGATCAACTGACACAATTCACTGGCCATCTCCACAAAATATTCTTTCGGTGCATTTTGTCCTGGAAAACATTCTTCGCTAAAGTATCCTTTGACATCCAGCGATAAAAATTTGTCCGAAAAGTCATTTTCCTGAAACAAATCAAAAATCTCGCTCAACCGATAAATTCGATCCGTCACAGAGTCCCTGCATTGGTTGATGCTTTCTAAAAAAACATCTTTGCTTTTGGGAATACACACTTGCTGAATTCCCGGTTCACAAAAGTGATTCAACACATCGTCATGATAGACCCAAAGACTACCATCCAAACTCATCTGGATATCCAGTTCGCAGCCATCCAAATGCTGTAGTCCGTATCGAAGTGCCGATTTTGTATTCTCGATGTATTTTCCTTCAAATATCCCCACACCGCTTCCGCGATGACCAAAAACCAATCCCTCTGGAAATGGTTCCGGCTTATCTGACCTACAGGCCGCCAAGCCTATCAAACTGGCCAACAGGACCGAAACAATGATTTTAGGGAATCCCATCATGGATTTGCGTTCACTTTCTTCTTCTAAAAGTAGGAATAAATGTCAAATCCGACCGGAGGCACCCCCTTTAATCGCTGTATGGCATGAAAAAGCCTAATGTAAGGCCCACCACGTGGGAAGTAGATCCTGGAAGCAGCCCCTCATCAAACTCCTGAGAGGCATTGGCTGGAGCCCAATCTGCCGGGGTCTTAAAGTCCTTGAAGCGTTGAAATTTGTAGTACAATTCCGCGTACAGGCCATAGCTCTCCCCCAGAAAAATGCGTGCCGAAGGATAAATTTCCAGCCCTCTTCGTCGTTCTTCTTTCGTGTAATATTCCCAACCGCTTCGGACGATCATGCGGTTTACTCGCAAACTAAGTTGAGCCATTTTCTCGTCGTCCCCGATGATTTTGTGCAATCCCAGCCCTAAATGACCGATTCCATTTTCACGCATGGTCACAAACAACTGACTGTTTGAATTTGTCCCGGTGGTATTCTTGAATGTTCCGGTTCCTATCTTGGAGTATCCTGCATAGGCGGAAACTAACCAGCCTTCCGCTCCTGCCCCAAATTCCATGGAAAAGACATTAAAATCATACCCGTATCCGTAGGCATCATTACGCGTGTTTTCGGCGACTTTCTTTAGCTTCCCTACCTCAGGAAAACTTTCTCTTTTCACCGGTTCGTCCTTGACATATTCGTATACAGCTAGAGCAACACTTGTAAAAGCCCCGGTCAGGTCAACATCAAACAGATATCCATCTCCCAATAATCCGGCCTTGATCTTCCAGTTTGAATAGGCCATCCGGTCATTCTTCAGGTCCAAACTTGTTATATCGACCGGTGGATTGCTCCCAGAGTATGTGCCATAAGCCTGACTAAACGTTTTAATTCCGGCACCATAGCCAATCATTCCGTAATACTTTTCCTGCGCCTGAGAAAATGTCCCCAGAAAAGCAAGCAGCAAACAAGTCATCACATAACGATACGCAGCATTTTGTTTTTGTCCTTTTTCCATAGAACAAAGGAACTAGACATACAGACAGACCACAATACCATGAATTCCGTATTTTGACTACGTTGGAATACGTAGACCTAGTATCAAAACCTTCTGGTGAGGGCTCTGTAAAGAACTCCCAGGAAAGCTATTCCGCAGACAATTGCAAAAAAGACCCGTACAAAATGATCGCTTCGGTTGATGTACCCACCTATTTCGGGCGCAAATCGATAAGCACTCAAAAAGGTAAGCCCTAGCGCCATGATCGCTCCAATAATTTGATTATCCGAATCTGGTTTGGGTAAATGTTCTACTTTGGCAGGGTTCACCTCCCATAGCTGCTCTTCATTATGTAAGTTAAATGATTCTCCCCTGGATTTAAACTCCTGAGCTTCTGACATTAAGGTTGCCTGAATTTGAGACAATTTGGCCTCTACTTCTTGAGGACTCGCCGTTTCCGACAAGCCTATGTCTCTCTTGAAACCTGGTTTCGTCCACTCTGAACTTGGTGCTTTCAACAATTGTAACTGTCTTTGATACTCTGCTTCTTTTGATTTAAATGCCTCAACCAAACTTTTGACCGCATCCTTTTGCGTTTTGGCTCCGGATTTTAAAAAACCGGTCCGCCCATCGGCCATCACATGCGAATTAGCCTTATTTCCCTTGACGCTCACGTGATATCCGCGATTGGACATTTCTATTTGAAAAAGTTTGGCATAACTTCGTCTACCCGGTCCGCTCGTAGCAGAATTGCAACCATTTAGATAGATTGTTCCAGAATAGTCAGTAGAAAGTCCAACAGCAAGTAGTGCCTGTGCAAGGCGTGAAGGAGTATAGCCACCGAACTGATCCACGGGACCATCGTCAGTACCATACCTACCACCATGGGCCAAAATGATCAATTCTTCACTCCTTCCAAGTCGTTCGAGTGGATTTCCACGTTGGCTAAGGCGGACTGTCGCTCCATTTCTTGCGTTATGGACACGTTCATGAGCGTGATCGATTACATCTGCTGCCTCCCGATCTTGTCGCGTATGAGTGTGAGGAAGTGAGGCTACTTCTCCTATCGGGATAATCATTCGTTGGACGGGATCAGATGCCGCAATGGTAGACTGGGCTGGAACTGGATTGCGGGCTGCTTGTGGTTCTGGACGTGAGGCTGTTGGTTTCCTGAGTGACTGACGCTGGAGCATCCCTTTCTGGTCCGCCAGGTCCTGAAGTTCATATTGTTTTGATTGACTAGACCTCCGATCCGGAGCCTCCTGAGCTGAAGTTTGCCTTGACGCAGTGGTTTTTTGTTGCACTGATCGAAGATCGTTCAACTGCTTCATAGATAGAGTTTTTCAGATTTTTCCCAAACAATAACGCGAATTTCGAGGAGAAAAACAATCCTAGCGGAATAGTTCTCAAAAAATAACAATCTTTTCGTTCCTAGTTTATTTATTTATCGTAATATTGCAATAAACCTATGGGAATAACAAAAACAGATTTATTTACGGAGGAACAAAACTCCCTGGCCAGAACTTTTAAGGCACTGGCTCATCCTGCACGCATCGCTATTTTGCAGCACTTGATTGAAGTGAATGCCTGCATTAATTCAGACCTTGTTCATGAACTCGGGCTCGCGCAAGCGACGATTAGTCAGCACCTTCGAGAGTTAAAGGAACTTGGCCTGATCCAGGGAAATATTTCAGGAACTTCCATGAATTATTGTATCAACTCTGAAAAATGGTTTGAACTCCGTGAAGAATTAAGTGACTTTTTCGAGAAAGTTCCACGTCCCAATCGTTTTGACTGTTGTCAATAAGCTTATGAACCCATCCATCTTACTTTTCTCATGAACACTACAGCTCTTCATGTGCAGCTTTACCCTGAACTAAAAAAGGTCATCGACCACGCCCGAAACCAGGAAATCACGCCCGCTCGAAAGAATGAATTGCACGTCCTGATTGACTATCTGCTTGTGAAAAGAAAATCCGGGCAGGAGCTTCGACTCCAGTTTATTTGTACGCACAACTCCAGAAGAAGTCAGTTTTGTCAGGCCTGGGCACATGTTGCTGCAGCCATTCACGAAGTGGATGCTCAAATTTATAGTGGGGGAACAGAAGTCACTGAATGCCATCCCAATACGATCCAATCCTTACTTCGAATGGGATTTCAGGTGACCGTTAGTGATTCCCCTTATGAAAACCCAGTGTACAAGGTCCGTTTTTCCAAGGAAAAGAAAGCTTTGTATCTACATTCAAAAACCTTCGATGATCCTAAGAATCCGAATCATTCTTTTGCGGCCATCATGACCTGTTCAGACGCTGACGAAAATTGTCCCTTCATCCCTGGCTGCGAAGTACGTATTCCATTACGTTATGAAGATCCCAAAGCATTCGATCATTCTCCCCTGGATTTGGCCATGTACGACCTTTGTTCCCTGCAGGTAGCCAGCGAAATGCTTTATGTCTTCTCCAAATTGTCTCATTCAAATTCCCCTAAATCATGAGTTTATTTGAAAAATACCTGAGCGCTTGGGTCCTTCTTTGCATGGGAGTGGGTATTATCGTGGGCTCACTTACAGGTGAACACATTCATCTTCTAAGTGACTGGAGTATCGCCAATGTGAATATTCCGGTAGCCATCCTGGTTTGGTTAATGATTTATCCGATGATGGTCCAAATTGACTTTTCTTCTCTCCGAAGGATGTCTGAAAACTGGAGGGGTCTTGGACTGACCGTTAGTGTCAATTGGCTCGTGAAGCCTTTCACCATGGCTTTCATTTCTTATGTCTTCTTTTTCATTGTTTTTCGCCCCTGGATCCATCCGGAAACCGCCCAGGAATACCTGGCCGGAGCAATCCTGCTGGGCGCTGCTCCCTGCACCGCCATGGTTTTCGTTTGGTCCTATCTGACCAAGGGGAATCCCAACTATACACTCATCCAGGTCTCTGTCAATGACCTTATTCTTCTCGTTGCTTTCGTCCCAATTGTCGGCGGACTCTTCTCGCTTTTCGGAATTCAGTTCAACGATGAACTCGGACAGGCCATCTCGATTCCGTACCGGACTTTGATTAGTTCTACGGTGATTTTTGTTGTCATTCCCCTCACGGCTGGCTATTTATCCAATCGCTTATTGATCCATTTCAAAGGTGAAAAATGGTTTCAGGAACGATTCTTAAAGGTACTGAAGCCCATCTCCATCATCGCCCTGCTCGCCACATTGATCCTCATCTTTGCCTTCCAGGGATCAACGATTCTGGACAAGCCCCTCGACATTCTTTTGATTGCCATTCCATTGACCCTCCAAACTTATTTTATCTTTTTCATCAGTTGGTTTAGCGGAAAGCGGCTTGGACTAAAACACGAAATCTGCGCTCCGGCATGTATGATCGGTGCCAGCAACTTCTTTGAACTGGCCGTTGCCGTTGCCATTGCCCTGTTCGGAATCGACTCTGGTGCATCTCTCGCCACCGTTGTCGGAGTACTCATTGAAGTTCCTGTCATGCTCAGTCTGGTACGCATTGCCAATAAATGGCAGGCCCGTCTTAATTAAGTAGATATTCCTTAAATTTGAGTAACCAAAAACACCGTTATGAAAATTTTGCATTTCATCCTTTTTTCTTTGTTGTTTACTCAACTGACCGCCTGGACACAGGATCAGCCCGCATATGTACTTTATGATTCAAAGGGAAAGAAAATCCGCTATCAAAAGATGCTCAAACAACTGGAACAGAGCCAGGTGGTACTTTTCGGTGAGCTTCATAACAACCCCATTTCACATTGGCTTCAACTTGAGGTAACTCAAGCTATTCACGCTCAAAAAAACACCGTGCTGGGTGCCGAAATGTTCGAACGAGACAACCAGGACGAATTGAATGGCTACCTGGAAGGAAGTTTTAATGCTAAAGTTTTTGATACGCTGGCCCGCCTTTGGAATAATTATTACACAGACTACGCTCCCCTGGTCGACTTTGCCAAGGAAAATCAACTGCCTTTCATTGCTACGAATATTCCCCGTCGTTTCGCCAACATGGTTTACAAAAAAGACTTTTCCGCATTGGACGAGTTGAGTTCGGAAGAAAAATCATGGGTTGCCCCCCTTCCCATTCCTTATGACAGCATGCTTCCAAGATATCAAAACATTTTAAAAATGATGGGGGGACACGGCACTTCAACACTAATTAAAGCCCAGGCAACCAAGGACGCTACCATGGCGCATTTCATTGTGCAAAACCTACCCAAAGAGGGCGTCTTCATTCATTACAACGGAGCCTATCACTCGGATTATTATGAAGGAATCCTTTGGTACCTGAATCAATACAAACCCGGGCTTCATGTGAAAACGATCTCAACCGTTTCTCAGGCCGATATCCACAAACTTGAAAAAGAACACCTGGGGAGAGCAGATTTCATCATCTGTGTCGATGAAGATATGACCTCGACCTATTGATATAATTTCTCTTTTTCGCTGGACGGATTTCAATTATTTTCTGAGAATAATCACCAGCTCATAAATAATAATTATCTTTGCCCTCACAAGGCTATAGAGTTAGCCATGTATGAGCATTTGCTCCGATACTTCAAAGCAGCCTTCTTTTTTGTGTCGATTGCAATATTCATGACACAAGTAAAACGTACCTCAAAGCGGTGAAGGAAGGCATTATTCTTCCATATTACGTTTGACCTGTGCCCTTCGTTTGACCGTAATTTCGGTCATCGTGTTTGCATGAATTTAGGCAAAAGAAAAACAGGAGAAAGAATATGTCGAGATCGCAGGAGACGTTCAATAAAAAACAAAGAGAAAAAAAAAGAGCACAACGAAAAAAAGAAAAACTGGAAAAAAAAGAACTGCGAAGGGGTGATTCCACTGCAGCTATTGAAATTGACTGGTCAAGTGCTCCTGAAAACAAAACCTTGTCAGACGCGGAGGAGGCGCAAAAGACACGGAATAAACAACAAAGTAAATAATACAAATAAATACAATGAAAACAGGAATTGTAAAATTCTTCAATACCGAAAAAGGATTCGGTTTTATTAAAGATGATGAGTCAAAAAAGGATATTTTTGTTCATAAATCCAACCTGAACGACCCGATTCGCGAAGATGACGCCGTTTCTTATGAAGTGGAAGAAGGACCTCGTGGATTGAATGCCGTGAATGTATCAAGAAGATAAGTAGAAAATAATACTTTCTTGAAGCCATCCGTCTTTTGACAGATGGCTTTTTTGTTTTCCTTCCTTCACAGTGAACAGATCGGCCAGAATAATGTAACTTTGGGCCGTATTCAACAATAAGTGGTGGCATGAATAAAAAGATGATCACAAACCTCGAGGCACTGGACGGTTATCTCAAAAAAATAGACCGAATTTTTCCAATTCAGGAACTGATCGGGAGCCAAATAAACCATGCCAAAATCACCAAATACTACAAAGACAGTTTTTCGGGTTACAAGTACATTCACTCTAGAAGTGGTGCGGTCCACATGGCCTTAAACTACGATGGAAAATTTGACCGGGAGGGTTTTTACACTCAGGTCAAAGAAATCCATCAGATGATTCAGGAGCGCCCGGTTCAAGATGTTCTCGAGCTTGGTTGCGGACAAGGCTTTAATTCCATTTACCTGGCCAAGTTACTTCCAGAAGTTCAGTTTCAGGGGGTAGACATCACCCAAAAGCACCTGGACGCTGCCACCAAAAAAGCCAGGGGAATCTCAAATGTTTGCTTCGACTATGGTGACTTTCAACAGCTACAATTTCCAGACAATCATTTTGATCTTATTTTTGAACTGGAAGCGGTTTGTCATGCAAACGACATGCGTCAGGCACTTTCAGAAATTCATCGCGTTTTAAAGGAAGGAGGCCAGGCTGTTCTTTATGACGGCTATCGCTCGGCCCATTTTGAGAACCTGACAGCATCCCTAAAAACAGCCACTCAACTCACGGAAAAATCCATGGCGGTAGAGCGTTTTATTCAAATTGACCAATGGATCAAGATTGCTGAAGAAGTTGGCTTCAAAATCCGGATTCAAGACAATTTATCTGAAGCGATCATGCCAAGCCTCGAGTACTTGCAAGGTTGGGCCCGGGGATACTATAAATACTATACACTCTCCAAATTTTTCAATCAAGTGTTACCCCGCGATCTTGTTATGAATTCGATTGCCGGAATCCTCATGCCCTTCGTTGTTCACCACGAAGCTCTGGTTTACTATAAAGTGGTGTTGGAAAAGTAGGCGACGAACACCTATCTGCTAAATTCTTCCACTTTTTGGTCGTCTTAGCAATCTTATTCTCCATATTAGCCTTGTATTTTCCGCAAGTGTACGTCTCTTAGTTTCCTAACGAGAAATAATACGCTTTACTTGAACTTCTCTCCCATCGTCCATCCGGAGGTAGTAGACTCCTTTCGCAAACATAGAAATATCAATTTCCGTCCGTTCTTCATTGCACACCTTATCAACAATAATTTGACCAAAAACATTCAAGACCTGTAAGCGATAAACTGATGTTGTTTGCAAGTGGCTATCCAAAACAGTTACATTATAATGACCGTCCCCTGCGGGATTAGGATAAACCACAACGTTTTTTTGAGCTACTTCATCAATCGTAATTTCCGGTTGTATACTTTCAAGTTTTCTTTCCCCACAGGACACGAATTCCAATTCAACAAAAGATCTACTCGGTTTCGTTATCGAAACACCTCCTACTCTCTCAACCGCAATTCCACTGGCCACATCTATCTCCATAATTTTACTTCCTTGACTGATTGTTATATAATAAATACCAGCAATATGATCAAAAGTACTTGAGCTTATTTGATCGGTCAAAACCCCCTCAATTATGGTCGAAAAAAAACCGTTCGCAGGGTTCAATTTAACTAAGTCTTTCCGATATATGGTCTGAAAGGGTGATTGTAGTCCAAGTGGTTTGCCAACAAATTCATTGTCATGGATAGTCTCCGATCCAGGATTTATGAGACTCGATCGTTCTTCTACATAATGATTCAAAATCCCATATAGATATCCATCATGATACTCCATTTCGCCTAATCCGAACATTAAATTAGAGTTAATCTCTACCATCGCATCCGAAACATGACGATCATTCACTTTGATCAATCTATAAATACCTTTGTTTAAATCCACCTCTACAACAATATGTGACATCCTGTTTCCACTTGTCATGTCCTCAGATTCAACTGATCCAATACTATAATAATAGAATCCATTTTTTGAATCCAAACTGCTACTTCCAATTATTGGTTTCTGATTATTCAGATCAATTTTTTGGACAAGAATTAACTCTTCACCAAATGAAGCCGTCCACTCTTTTAACTTCCATTCCAACAAACTATATATATCATGATGTTGATCATACCCTAGTGTCCACAAGCTTTGTCGCTCCGCATCAAATTCTAGTTCTTGGAGATCGATAACAGTGGTCAAAGTTCGGATTAAAGCTCTTAGCTGACAGTGCTCAATTCCAAACTTATAAATTTCTCCGTTGCTGACGAAATAATAATCGCCCATATCGTCTGTTGTTGAACTTCCCTTTTTCAAATCCTGGACAACATTAATTGCATCTACCCCACAATAATCATCTGTGTTTACCTGATTAAGATCATTCAATGGTACCTTTAAGTGATCATATCCCATTGTTGTCTTCTCCATTGCATATAGTACTCCACTTTCTCCAGAGTCGCAACATCTTCTAACCTCAATCAAATGACTCAGCTTCCTTTCCTGACCACACGCATTTGTTACCACCACGCTAAGAAGATCGGTTCCATATACTTCAGGGAGTACTTCTATCAATGCGTTTGGCTGATCGTTTGCTCCAATTATTTGTGTCGAAAAGTCTCCTCCTGCGGATTCTACTGACCAGTGATAATCAACAATAGCATCCTCACCTAGAGAATACTTCGAAGTTTCCAAACCATGAATCTCAAAAAGTATTTGTTCTCCTTCACAATAAAACGATTTGTCTGGTGAAGCTGACAAACGCGCCATTCTCGGAGATCCAACAGTAACCTTTTTCCGTACAGTTCTGAAATTTCCGCAGCAATCAAAATATCCCAAACTCACCTCATATTCTTTATAATCAGCGCTTGTGTAGAGATGCGCCGGTGTTGTCGTACCTCGAACTACTGTACCGTCTCCAAAGTCCCAAACCAATCCATTCGGATCAATAGTACATCCAGAACCATTTCCATTAGAACTACCGACTTTGTCGTGAATCCCATATAATTCCGTTTTATTATTCTCTGTCATTCTAAATTGGACTCCTTCACACCCTAAGTTTACATAAGTGAAATTTACTGTTGATTGGTCGATTTCATCCACAACTAAATGATGCAGAATGTTCGTTTTTACGGCATCATTTCTATCAAAGTAAATTTCTGCAGAATTCTGAATCTTTGTTTTGTCAAGTACGTTTTGTTTGGGTTTGATTGCGTATATGACATACCCATTACTCAATTCATCATCAATACTTTTATAGGGTAAAATGATGTCCTTGAAAAGAATGCTCAACATGTTATCTTGGCTTACTTGCATGTGTGTTATATCATGACTAGAAGCCAATATTCTAAACGTTGCCAGATCAAAGGAGGGGTCCAGCTGATTCAAAATTTCTACATCATATGCCGGCCCAGAGCCAATATTTTGAAATCTCACTTGATACACAAGCTCTTCTCCTTTCATAACTGCACCTTCCGGCATACAAGCTTTTGGACTAAGAAGACTTATATCATTTGGATCGTAAGAGCAACTAGCCTGTTCAGCATATTCTAAAGGACCCATCATTTGTCTCTCATTATTACAAAGCCAAGTTACATCTACTTTGTTTCTAACAACGTACCCTGGAGATATAGATCCTCTTATCTTAACATTTTGGATACAAAACTGACTACTTGCCCCACTGGGAATATAATCAATCGTTCCTATCAATTTATTTCCTTCTCGCGAATCGATTTTAAAATGGTTTCCATTTTCATCAATGTTGTATTCATTTATATTAACCGCTTCATCAAAAAGTATCGTAATTTGAGCTGACCGAACAGGTTTTCCATTATTCATAATCGAAAAACAATAGGAAAGTTTGTTATTCGGGCATGGTGCCTGATAAGGCGATGGATAAAATGGCATCATATTTATTTCTAAATCCTTACAGGACGCATCCTTCATTGTGAAGTAAAAGTTCTTTTCGTCCCCCCCGGTCACCACACCGGTATAACTATCATTAATAAGTGGTAAACAGGATTTACTGTTGTAGTTGTCATTAGAGCTCACAACGGAAGTCAATGTATACTGAGATTGATCATCCTGAACAATCGCCTGATATTTGCCTGAGGCATCAGAATAGACATAATAACTCCTATTCGGATTAATTTCGTCAGTGACACTCAGAAAGCGATTGGGCAATATATCTGTCACCTGATCACAATCATTGTCATTATCTAATAGTGTATTTCCAGAAATCACATGACTCAAATAATTAGGGTCATCGGAATCAATATTAAAAGTTGGCTGACAATCTTCCATTGCAGAATAACCCGCAATTCCTTCAACAATTCGAATGCGCTGATCCGGACTCACGTTAATTACAGAACTGATATTTCCTGTTGGCCAAATCACCTCTACTTTGGAAATCGTATTAGAATTGGTTCCAAGTCCAAAATGAGCCTTTAAGTTTCGACTTCCTCCTTGAGTTGAGATGTATTGATATGAACTCCAATTCCAAATACCTGAGACCAAATAGCCTACCCGAACTTTCGCCCCGAGCCCAGACATATTATTGCCCGATGCAACACAGCTCACTTCCAACCAATGTTTTCTAGGGCTTACATTCTGAAAAAGACTATTATTTGCAGCAGGAGTTCCAAAATAATTTAATACATACAAATCCAAATCACCATCCTTATCATAATCAAACAATGTTGCCCGTTTCGATTCTCTTTTTCCATCCTGAACTGCAAAATCGTATTCAGATTTCCTGAAACTACCATCCCCGTTATTTAAGTAAAGGTCATTTGTGTGCAAATTGGCAACAAACAAATCGAGATCTCCATCATTGTCAATATCTCCCCAAGCTCCCCCTCCTTCACTATCATTCCGGTCATTTACAATTGCTCCAGACAAAACTTTGGTAAAAGTCACGTCCATCATGACAGAACCATCATTTCGATATAGTAGATTCTTTTGCCCCTGACTTCTGGCAACGAACATATCCAGATCATTATCGTTATCATAGTCTACCAAATCTACTTTATATGCAAGTCCCTCAAAAATTTCACTCTTAATCAAATCAGAATTCATTTTCTGAAAAGCGTATTGAGCAGTAGTACTTGCGTTCATGTAAACTCTGGTCTCTCCTCCTGTAATGACCACATCAGGTTTCCCATCATTATTCAAATCTCCGACTGCTACGGCCCGATCCTCATCCGAAAAATCTTTTAGCATCTCTTCTACACCACTGACTCTGGCATTAAAGAATCCACTTGTATTGTCGTAGGCATAGAAAAAATGATCCTGATCTTTATTGATAATTAATAATTCCAAGTTTCCGTTTCCGTTGAAATCGGCAAAAACTGCTTCCTGAGATAAACCCATTAGTTCTGATGACGGATCTATAGACCTCCTAAAACTTCCATCCCCAAGGTTTACGTACAATTGATTGCTTACCGTCTCGCTTGATCTAGCTACGTAAATATCCAAATCATTATCTCCATCTATATCAGCGGTAATAACACATTCGGCTCCTCCAGGGTCACTTGCCAACCCCTCTTTAATTCCATTGATTCGTGAAAAGGTTTTGTCACAATTATTTTGGAAATACAAGTTTGTCGATTCCAAATTATTATTGCTTGGCAAACCTGTGGCCACATAGATATCATCATCTCCATCATTATCAAAATCCTCAACTGCTGCATAAAAACTGTTCATTGACTCATTGCCTACCGGAGAAGCCACCACTTTTTTAAACATTGTACCTCCTATACTTCCGTCATTGGTCAAAAAACCTCCCTGTAGTACCTTCTGTCCAGTATTACAAGGATCTAACCAATACTTGAGTTGCCTCTCCGGCCTGGAATCGGTATCCCATGAGTAATCTAATCTTCCAAAAAATGCTGGACAAGATTTTTTTGGGTACGCTGGAGGACCGTCCAAGTTATTACATTTAGCTCTAGCGATAATATCAAAATCATAGGCCCCAAAACCCCAAACTTGGCCTATTAAGTTTCCTTCCCTGTTCATCGCTGGTCCTCCGGAAGCCCCTCCCCCTGGAGTAGATAGACCATAGATATAAGTATCAGTCTCCTGAACATAATATGCATGACGTCTTTCTCTATCATTTTCTGTATCAAGTATTGAACCAAACTCCTCATATACATTAATAAGTGGAGCACTGAATGTTCCTACCTTCATTGGCTCACTATTTGGGTGTCCGATCCAGGCACCTCCTATATATTTGTTTCCCGTCACGTCCCAGCCAGCAAAATAGGGAATGAAGGCTTCTCCTGTCAAAGGATCAATTTTACCGTGAAAAAATTCTGAATCGTATAACTCAAAAAGAGCAAAATCGCTTGTATCATTATTTGCTACTAACCTTGCTCCACATGTGTAAATAGGCTCGTAACTTTCTGTTGACTCCATGCAACCAGTTGCCTCATAACCCCATATAAAAACAAAATGTGGAGCCTCCCGGTTGTTTGGATCTAATGCATCCATTTTTTCTCCGTTTTCAGACGCCCCTCTCAAGCAATGATTGGCAGTCAAAAAATAAAGCTTTCCATCATTACAAGTATTCCTAACCAAGGTTCCAGAGCAACTACTTACGTTCGAATTACTTCCTTCCTTTTTTACAAACATCATATTTGCCACCCCCCTTCTTTGAATTCCCCAATCGTCACCGGGCGGACATTTAGAGCTAATGTTCTGATGAATCAATGGAGATTCATCCGGATTAAATTTTAGATGATCATAAATAGTCTGTGGCTTGTTACAATCTTGTCCTAAGGAGAAAAAGTAAATGGTTGCAAAAGCAAACAAAACGGTCATTTTTTTCATAGCCTTTCTTATATAAATATGTAAAGTTGTTACGTAGTAACAATATTAGGAAATTCTCCTAGTAAACTTCTTGCCAAATTAACCAATGAACACTTTGGATTTATAACTGGGGGTATTTTAGATACCCAAACTATGCAAGAAAGAACTAGAGCCACTTACATTATTTTAAGATTCATACAGGTCACATGTACCCCTCTTATTGTTATGAATTTTTATGAAACATGGAATTTGAACTCAGCCCCATTTTCAGCCCTGACAAAACAAAAAAGACCACCCTATTATGAAGAATGGTCCTTTTATTAGTGACCCCGGCAGGATTCTAACCTGCAACCGCTGGAGCCGAAATCCAGTGCTCTATACAGTTGAGCTACGGAGCCTAATCGGAACATCGGTAAGGCCTACCTTTGTTTCCGCTTTCATCTCGTTGAAACTGGTCTGTTTCAATGAGGGAACACAAAATTAGCTATTTTTCGAGTTCCGTGCGCGCCCGAAAGAAAAAAATCAAATATTTTTACAGTCTTAGCGTTAGCATTGTCCATGAGCAAGCTTTTTTCTTTTCTTGTTTTCCTCGCATCATTCCATTGGGGGTGGAGTCAAATTCCAACTGGTCAATGGCGCCTGCACAGTGCACCGAAAGCCATCGATGTGGCTGTTGGAAACGGGCTGGTTTTTGCTGCCTTGGAAAATGGCCTGGTCGAATATGATCCGGAATCCAAAGAAGTGACTTCCTGGACCCAGGTGAACGCGCTTTCCGATATCCAGGTGAGTTGTATTTGGTTTGACGAGGGAAGCTCCTCCTTTTTTGTTGGGTATGTCAATGGTAACATCGATCGGATAAAAGATAACCGGGTCTACAATATCCCGGCAATTAAACTGGCCAATGTGCAGGGAAGTAAGCGTGTCAACAGCTTCTATTCGCACGGCTCCCTGGTTTATGCGGCCACGGATTTAGGAATTGTTGTGATCGATCCTTCTCAAGACGAAGTTCGCGACACTTACTATCCGTCCAAAAACCTGGACCCAATTACGCAGGTATTAATTCACGAGGATACCATCTATGCGCTAACTTCACATGAATTGCTTCGAAGTCTGCGGACAAATCCCGTATTGGCAGACGTCAACCAATGGAAAAGTGACAACCGACTCAGCTATCAAACAGACAATAGCTATGAAGGTCTTTTGCTCTGGAATTCAAAACTCTATACAGCACTGAAGACACCTGAATATGGTGGAGATCAGATCATCCGCTTTGATGATGCTTCACTGCAATCCATGATTTCACTTCCCTTTGAAGTCGAGATCAAATCCTTTCGGGTCACTCAGAACAAGTTGTATCTGGCTCTTTCGGACGGGCTTCTCGTTTTTGATCAGGCCTTTGATTTCACGGAAGTTTACAACAATTTACCCTTCGAATTCAGTACGGCGGTCCGAGCCGGAACGTATTTGGATGGCAATACTTATATCGCTGATCACAACAATGGACTTGTACGTTTCGGATTGGATGGCTATCATCAGTTAAAGGTACCTGGTCCACCGAAGAATCAGTACTTTTCGCTGAACGGAGCAAAGAATAAAATAACGGTTGCCGGAGGAGTGATCAATAAAGCATCTTTTACCTACAGTCGGGCCGGGGCTTATATCTTTGAGGACGAAAATTGGCAACTCTTTGACGCCAATCAGGGAAGCTGGTCCGATGATCGGGTCTGGGACATTTCCGCAGCTGCCATCAATCCAAATAACACGAATCAAATCGCTATTGGAGGCTATTGCATTGATCCACTCTTCTTGATCGAAGACGGAAAATCAATCGCTTCCAGTTTTGACGAAAATAACTCAAGCCTGGAAAGAACCACTCTGGGGAACGGATTCATCTGTATCTCCGACATGGAATATGATAGCCGCGGAAATTTATGGATCGTTAACTGTTACGCTGATGAACCTTTAAAAGTCCGCACCAAGGACGGAAAATGGTATTCCTTCCCTACCGGAATCAACTCCAAAGCGAAATTTGCGGGAAGAATGGCTATTGATCAAAATGGAAATAAATGGTTCGCCATCCAGGACCAGGGGATTTTTGGATACAACGACGGTGGTACGATCGATGACCCCTCCGATGACCAGTGGGTACAAATTGATGAAGGGGAAAATACAGGCGCTTTGCCAACCACCAGCGTCACTGCCCTCGCCGTTGATCAGGACAACGAAATTTGGATTGGGACAAGTAATGGTTTTGCCATTCTATACAACAGTTCATCCGCCTTCGACGCAGCGTTGGGAGAGTATAACACCCAACGCATCAAGATTGAGTATGAAGGCAACGTAGAATACCTACTCGGTAACACGAGCATCACCGACATTGAAATCGACGGAGGAAATCGAAAATGGATCGGAACTGCTAATGCGGGTATCTTCCTACTTTCTGCCGACGGACTCGAAATCATCCAGAGTTTCACCAAAGAAAACAGTCCTTTAATCTCCAACAATATTGTTGATATGCACTTTCAGGAGCAGAGTGGAGAATTGTTTATCATTACGGATGAAGGACTTGTTTCTTATCGGAGTGATGCCTCCACCGGAGACAATTCTTACAGCGATGTGAAAGTCTTTCCCAATCCGGTCAAGGAAAACTTCAATGGGCTGATCACCATTCAGGGGATCAAAGGAGACTCAGATGTGAAGTTTACCGACATTTCAGGCAATCTGGTGTACCAAACCACTTCCAATGGGGGAACAGCTGTCTGGAACGGAAAGAATCTATTGGGAGAGGCCGTTCAGGCCGGAGTGTACTTAATCTGGACAGCATCCAATCAAGAAAAGGGAAGGAAGGTCGGAAAAGTCGTGATCTTAAACTAAGTATTGTGAAGAACCTGGGAGAAGGGATTGTACTTTCACGAATCGCGTACTCGGAAAGCAGCTGGGTTATTCAGTGCTTCACCCGGGAACACGGTTTGAAGTCTTTCCTCGTGCAAGGTGGAAAGAAAAAATATGCTTCTCAGATTCAGGCACTCTCTCACATAGAGTTCTCCTACTCTCAAAAACATGAAGATCAACTGGCGCGCATGTACGAGATTCAGGATGCCACCAATCAAAGTGCGATCCGCTTCGACCCTGTTCGATCCAGTATCTGCTTTTTCGAAGCCGAATTTGTCCGGCAATGCGTCCATGAAGGACACCCGGATCTTCCTCTCTACGATTTTCTTTGTCAAGAAATCCAATACCTCTCTGCGCATGATCAGCTGGCCAATTACGTAATCTACTGGGTTCTGGAAATGACCCGCTTGTTGGGTTTCCAACCGCAAGTAATTGACGATCGGGCGAACTACTTTGACCTGCAACAAGGAGAACTCGGATGGCAACGGGATCCCATGACAGATCCAAAACTTGTGATAGAAGATGAAACCGTACCGGTACTGGCACAATTACTGAAATTAAATAAGGAAGGAATCCTGCAGCAGGCGCTCCCTAAAGCTATCCGTCAACAGCTACTGGAACATCTTCTCCGATTCATGCGAACACAACACAACGCTTTTCGAGAGATTAAATCGCTCGCAGTTTATCAGACCCTTTGGTATGAATAAAAAAAGTGCCAAAAAGGCACTTTGCGCAAGCTGAGAGTATTTTAAAATTAAACGTGGCCTATTTCTTAGGCTCTTTTATAAAGATACGAGAAAAATCCAAAATTTCCATGGAATTTGTCTCAAAATTCTTCACCTTCGAATTGATCATTGTAATGAAGTCATCATTGATCAACGGCATAATGGCTGCATCATCAACCAATAACTGGTCACACTGAACAAAGAGGTTATTCCGTACTTTCGGATTACGTTCTTTCATGGAAGACTTCAACAAACCGTCATATTTCGCTGAATTGTACTTCACCTGGTTCATGGTCGAGGAATTGCTTCCGATGTGATCACTTGAAAACAGTGTTAGGAAGTTTTCCGGATCTGGATAATCCGCAATCCATCCACCGCGCCAGAACTTGGCTTTCCCCTGGCTAATAGCATCGTCGCGTTCGGTAATAGAACAAAGACGAAGATTCACTTCAACATTCAGGTTTCTTTTCAATTCATCTCTTACCCCTTCGGCTAACAGATACATGGATGTTCCCTTCTTGGTGTTCACATACAGGTCTAGTACCGGAAAGTCTTTTCCTTTAGGGTAGCCCGCATCTGCCATCAATTTTTGTGCTTTGGCCGCGTCGAACTTGTGTCCTTTTACTCGCTCAGATGAAAAGCCTTCCATGTTCGGTACAAAACCATTCACACATGGGTACCCTTCTCCTTTCAAATATTCATTGACTATTTGGTTGCGATCAATTCCAATATTGAATGCGAGTCGAACGCGCTTATCATCAAAAGGTTTTGAACTGTGAGAAAATCCAAAATAAGTACAGCTCAAACTGTTCTTCGATTCAATCTTATGCTTAACGGTCTTTCCTTCCTGTGCCTCTTCCAGCGATCCAAGAATGTATTCAATTTCTTCCACTGGAATTTCCAAAACCAAATCAATCTTTCTGTTTCGGAAAGCCAACAACTCACTTTTCTTGTTCTCCGCATAAGTCATGGTGACTTTTTCCAGGAACGGCATTTGGTTTCCGAAGGAATCTTTTTTCCAATAGTTATTATTCCTTTTGAGAACAATTTTATCCTCTGCCCAAACATCCATCTGGAAAGGTCCCGTACCCACCGGGTGGCGAATCACATCCTTCCCATACTTCTCATAGGCTTCTTTTGGAAATACCGCCAATCCGGAGTGTGTCAGTACCCGATCAAAACCTACGAATGGTTCTACCAGTTCAATGACAATTTCATTTCCGTTCACGATAATTCCACTCACCCCGCCTTCGTGTAACTTTTCTTTTGTTTTTTCCTGAAAATCGCGAGCTCCCTTCACCTTATCCACCAGCAGGTAACTCATTTCATTCAGTGCCAAACCACTCGCTGCAAAATCCAGGGTGTATTTCACATCCTCGGCAGTCATTTCTCGTCCCTTCCCTCCAGAAAAGCATTCATCATCATGAAAATAGACTCCCTTTCGAACTTTCAGGGTAAACTTTTTGGCATCTGAGCTGACGGTGAATTCTTCTACCAAATTCCCCACCACCTTATTCTTTCTGAAATCAATTTTTAGGATGGTTTCAAAAATCTGAGAAGAAATGCGTTGGTTGTACACATCTGAAGTAGCCACTGGGAACAGGGATGTAATTTTCTCGGAAGACATCAGGCGAAATTCACCTCCATACTTCACCCCTCCCTTTCCTACAAGCTGAGAAACATCTACTTCATCTGTTGAGCAAGAAAGCACAGCCATCATAGCAATGGCTAACAAAAAAATCTTTCTTAATCTTAACATTTTAATGCTTTGGAGAACAAATATATAAAATTATCCGATGTTTTGTCCAATTTGAACGAATACTTTGAAGCTGTTTTGCTATTTATAAAAGGGTGAGATCATCAGGTACACTACAACCCCTGAAACCGCTACGTAAAACCAGATTGGCCAGGTAATTCTAGTCCATTTTTTATGACGCTTATAATCCCCCATCCAGGCTATTAGGTAGGTGTTCAACACCAATGGAATAACCGCCACGCTCAGGAAAACGTGCGTAATCAACACAAAATAATACAGGTATTTCACTGCTCCATCGTTTCCATACTCCGTGCGTTCATTCGTCATGTGATACGCCACATAGCACGCTAGAAAAAGTAAGGAAAGGCCCAGGCAGAAATGAATTAACTGCTTATGAAGCTTCATATTAGATCGCTTGATCGCGAACAATGCCGCAAGCAGTAAAATCGCTGTCAGACCATTAATAGAAGCATAGATGGCCGGCAGACCCTTAAAGATCTCTACTCCCTTTATCTCCACTTTAAACAGGATGGCTACTACCAATGGGATCAACACCGAGGCCACCCAAATTAAGCGTTTAAATTTCTTGAGCTTCTTCTCACTTACCTGTAACTCCGTACTCATGTTCTAATAATTTCCTAAGGTCTTTTTCCAGCTGATTGACTTCTTCTGTATCCGTCCCGTTATACATCCCACGGATATATCCTTCGCGATCGACCAACACAAAAGCTTCGGAATGCGCGTATCCTCCCTGCGATCCAAGATCTGGACGGGCATTCACCAAAAAGTGCTTATCACCCAAAAAGTGAATGTCTTCTTCTTTTCCTGTAAAGAAATACCAGTTGTTCGCCTCAATACCGAAGTGCTTGATGTAACTCCTCAGGCGGCTCGGCTGATCTATGTCCGGATTAATTGAAAAGGACATGAATTGAATTTCCTTTTCCAGATCCTTCGTCATGGTCGAAAGACGCTTCATCTGACTAGTCATTTTTGGACAGATCGTCAAACAGGAGGTAAAAAAGAAATCAGCAATCCAGATTTTACCCTTCATTGCTTCGGACGAAATCATAACCGAATCCTGATTTAAATATGCAAAAGGAGGTATGGTCGGGTAAACCGTATCTTCGACTTTCTCTCCGTTCACCTCTTTCTCCACGACATCATAATGCCCGATGAATGGCAATACATGTTTCTTTTCCTTTTCCTGACAAGCCACAGACAATAAAACCAGGGCAGCCAGTAAACCGATTCTAATCATGTTGATGTTTCGCTTTATATTCTGCTTTGTCATAGGCTTTGTCCAAAAGTGCCAAATGCTCTTTCATTCTTCTGATCATCCCCTCTGTTTTTCCACTCAAAACCATTCGAAGCCTATTTTTTTTGTCTGCCAACAACATTAGTTCCTGGAAGGCTTCTCCTCCAAAATAAGCATCCCCTTTTTTCATTAAGGACTCCCCATTTCGTTCGATGTCAAACAATTTGCGGGCATCTCCCTTCGCCAGAATCCAAATGTCCGGGTCGTAGGCCTCGAGACGGTCATTTAAAGTAAACGCAATATCCTTCAATTTGTTCGCCGGATTTCCAAAACCATCTGTAACAAAAGAGACTAGCTTAACGTGACCCAGTTTCTTTTGATTCTTTCGAATGTGCTGATAAATCATCTGATTCAAATGCCATAAACTGATCGCACAGGAATCTGGACAGGTTTGCTGAATTGTAGTATAAATGACAATCTGATTCTCAAAAGATTTGTTCGTGTATTGCTTTCCATCCACCCCTTCAAAAGTATAGGAAGGGATTGCTCCCATATCATCCAGTTCCTTGAACTTATGATCACATCCCCTGGTGGAAATAAATACTAATAAAAAAGCCGGACCAAATACAAGAAGTAACATAAACATTACTCTGTATCGTCCGGCAGAAGCCTTCTGTTGTGCCATCTATCTTTCTATAAGCCCATATACAACTTCAATGCTGAATCTATGGCCATTGCCTCGACAAGACAAATAAATAACAGGTAAATAATAAAGATAAAATAGGGCACCAAGATGATATATTTTAGTGACTTACGCTCATCTCCAAGGTGCATAAATACCAATACGATGTATGCTGCCTTTAACAAGGTCAACGCGATAAAGGTCCATTTCGTCGCCGTCCATACCCAGGAATCAGCTTGCTTGATGAAGGCCCCCATGGCAACCTCTACGATTGTTACAAGTGTCAACAGGATAGTTACCTGCCATATTTTTTTACGAATTTTCTTTCCGTGTTCCTCACTGTGGTGAGCATCCAAGGAATATTCAATGATATCGTCTCTTTCCATAATTCCTGAAATTGTCTAATTAAATTAAGTAGAAGAAGGTAAATACGAATACCCAAACCAAGTCAACGAAGTGCCAGTACAAACCTGTCTTCTCAACCATTTCATAGTGACCACGTTTGTGGTAAACACCTCTCAATACTCCAAACAGGATGATGATGTTGATTATAACTCCTGAGAATACGTGGAATCCGTGGAATCCTGTAATAAAGAAAAAGAACTGAGCGTACTGTGATGGTCCGTACTCATTCGCTTGCAGGTTGGCCCCGTAAATCACACGATTTGGAACCCCACTGTTAATGACCTCACTATAAATTTTAGCTGCTTCCGATCCTTCGATGACATCTCCCAAATGATGCTTGGAACCGTCCTCTTTAATTAACAATTTAACATGCTCATCAGCTTTTCGATTCACTTTCGCTACAGATCCGTCATGTAGGTGAATTTTACCATCATGAACGTGTCCCGCAACTACCGCGTGCTGAAATTCGTGCATCAAATCTTCCGTGATGACATCCCCCTTTTTGTGATGATGTCCTGCTTCAATCACCTTGAAGTTTTCAATCTCTCCGAAATGACCTTTAACAATTGCTCGCGATCCATCAGCCAATTCTACTTTTCCAAACTCAGAACCGTGGATGAAGTGATACCACTCCCAGGCCTGTGAACCGACGAAGAAAAATCCTCCGATGATTGTTGCAATCATCCATTTGGTAACTCCTTTACGATCCATTCGATGTCCAGCTTCTACAGCAAGTACCATCGTTACGGAAGATACAATCAGGATGAAGGTCATTAAGGCCACATAAAGCAGCGGATAACCGTGTCCTAAAAACGGCAGGGAGTTAAATGTCTCTTCACCAATTGGCCATGCTACCTGACAATCATGTCTTGTAAAACCATAAGAAACGAGTAATCCCCCGAATGTCAATGCATCTGAAACCAGGAAAAACCACATCATGAGCTTACCGTAGCTCGTTGTGAACGGAGATACCTTACCGCCCCACAAGGTAGAAGAATCTATCTGCTTTAAAGAGTCGCCTGCCATCTTAAATTTTTTTTTGCAAGTTTAATGAATAAAAAGTAAAAATACCAACAAATAAAGCCACAATATCCCCAAAAAGTGCCAGAAAATACCACCCAGCCTTATACTGATCTGATTATCAATTGTTAATGTTGGTTTTAAGGTAATTAGAACCATTCTAAATAGGTAAATCAGAGCTGCTGCCACGTGCAATAAGTGCAAAATTGTAATGATGTACAAAAAAGCGGAGGCCGTATCACTTGCCTGGTTTATTTTTAGCTGAAGTGGTGCAGATAATCGCTTGTTTTCAAAGTACAACTGTCGGTCCTTGTATGTCAATTCCTTTCCCTTATAATAAATTTGAAAATCCTTACCCAATTTCCCTTTATAAAAAAAGTCACCCCGACCATCCCGTACATTCCAGTAAAGGAAGCGCAGACGTCGCATTTCAATGTAGCCCAGTTCTTTTCCGGATACCGTTCTTAATTTTCCCTGCTCCAGACTGACCGGCTCATCTTGATACAGCAAAGTGAATTTGGATGACCAGGCTTCATTCACCTGATAACCCTTGGGATCAACGGTATGCTCAAAACGCTTCAAAAAGTCTTTCAACTCTCCCATCTGTTTTTCCGTCAAAACCTTGCCATTGATCAGGTAGTCGTTCGCATTCACTTCAATCATCTGCCCCTGATACTTGATCTTAAAGTAGTCTCCGTAGCGCCCTTTTGTAACGGTCACCTGGCTTACCGGATTCGCCCCACGATCTACCAATTGTCCATATCCTTTCCACTGGAAAAACACAAAGCATAGTCCTGCCACCAATGTCAATATCATAAACATTCTGGTCGGTTTGACCGACTCAGCTGAAGCTTTCCGAACTGCCAGCACATAGAATACACTACTGATAGCGATGGCTGCCGTACTAAACCAAAAACCACTTGGAAGCGGGTACTTCATCCAGAACGTATCTCCCATGGAAACAATGTAAGCTGATGTAAAACCTGCAAACAACATCACAATGCTAAATATGGCTACATAGACCAGGTTCTTTTTTACCTTCAATCTTGCGTCCGGAGTCAATTCGTCACTATACTTCTTTCTCATATCACACTTTGTCAAATACGTATAAAAACTGAACGATAGGCAGGTAAATAAAGGAGGCAAACATCAATCGCTTTGCATCTTTTGTCTCGCAACTCAGGTACAGACGGAATGCATACCAAAAAAACCAGGCACTGACGATCGTAGCAATAATTAAGCTATAAAGACCTGTCCAACCGAGCACCCAGGGAAGTAAACTGAATGGAATCAGTGCAAAGGAGTAGATGAGAATCTGAAATGCCGATGCTTTTGTCCTTCCCGATCTTGATGGCAATAGCGAAAATCCTCCTGCCTGATAATCTTCATGCACCACCCAGGCAATGGCCCAAAAATGAGGGAACTGCCAGATAAACTGAATAAAAAACAGCACCCCGGGCACCATCCCAAACTGATCTGTTTCGGCAATAGCTCCCAACATTGGAGGCATTGCTCCCGGAATTGCTCCTATCAAAACCGCCCAGGGGGTCACTCTTTTCAATGGAGTGTAGATGAATACATACATGATATAGGAGAGCAGACCTAATAAGGCTGTTTGTAAATTCAGTAGATAAAGCAGTATTAACCCCGCCAGTAATGAAATAATCACCACGGCATAGCTTTCACTCAGACTCATGTGATTCTGGGGCAGCGGCCTGGACTGCGTACGCTTCATGAGTTTGTCGAGGTCTTTCTCCCAAATCTGATTGGAACCATTTGATGCTGCGGTCACCAGAATCCCCCCTACCAATAAATAGATGATTTCCAACCAATCACGTCCTCCCACGAATAAATATCCAGAAAGTGCCGAAACGATGACGGAAAATGAGAGCCGAAACTTCGTAAAGGAAAGATAACTTTTCAGACGAGATTGGCTTTTATGTTTTGGCTGGTCCTCCACACATTTTTTTTGCTTTTGCAAATGTAGCACTTTTAGCAAGATCACAAGCTAAATTCGACCATCCGAAAAAAAGATTCACCTGAAAAACAAAAGCCCCCTCTGAAGGGAGCTTTTTAGCAGTAGTACGTTACATTGATTGTGTAACCTAATTCTTAAATAAAATTCGGGTTAACTCTATCCTTTATTTTGAAGTAGGCTAATTCGCTTAAAACTAAAAACTCTTAAAATCAAACTAGAAAATGAAACTGTTTACCTTTATAAACAGATCGAGAAACAGCCATACTTTCAAAGAACGAGTTAACCCAAATCTTGTTTCCTTAACTCATTGGTAAAAGTACACGGAGTTTTGGTTCTTCCCCATCAAAATGAAGATTTCCTAGTTCCGAATGAGCATTTTCTATTTGGCGGTTATTTTTTCTTGCGCCGTTCTATAAATTATCCAAAATTTTGAAAAAGATTTCACGTTTTGCGGGACTGATTGGAACCTCAGAGCCATCTTTCATGACCACAGATCCACCATGAGCCTTATCATAGCGATCCACAAAATCCAAATTGATCAAATGTGATTGCTGTACGCGAAGAAAATTATGTCCTGTTAATAGGGTCTCATAATCTTTCAATGTTTTTGATACCAGAATTTTCTTATTGTCTACTAAATAAAAAGAGGTATAGTTTCGATCTGCCTCACAACGGATAATATTGTCCAGGTCCACCACATGAACGCTCTCCTGCGTTTTCAGTACCAGTCTTCTTTTCTGACTCGGCTGCATGTTCTGGTGTAAAGCCTCAAACTGTGATTCCTCTCTCTTGTCGTCGATACTTTCTATTGCCTTCTGCACCGACTTTCTAAGTTCTTCCGGATCAATTGGCTTCAGGATGTAATCCAGGGCACTGAATTTAATTGCCTTGATTGCAAATTCTTCATGCGCCGTAATGAAAATGACTTCAAAATCCTTCTTGGGGATCATCTTTAATAAATCGAAGCCTGTTCCATCCGGCATTTGAATATCCAAAAAAACAAGATCCGGTTTCACCTTCTTAATCGCCTCCATTCCCGATGTCACATTCTCCCCTATCGGAAAAGTTTCAATCCCGAAATTAAAGGATTCGAGCAGCTTGGCAATTAGTTCCCTCGTTCGTTTTTCATCATCTATTATTACAGCCTTCATATCAATATGTTTATATCTGATTTTTAACCCTGTAGGGTATCGAAATTAACACTTTTGTTCCAGTTTCTTCTATTTTGTTGAAATCTTCTATTAACAAAAAACCATCGGAGCGATACTTTTTATTGAGATTATCAATCCGGTCCCGGGTGATTTTCATCGCCATACTTTTGTGCTCCTTACTCTTTTTATTCAGTTCAGCCCCTTTTCTTCCGATACCATTGTCTTCCACGGTGATGTGAAGCATATTCTCCTGTTTGAAAAAGTGGATATTGATGAAGCCGTCCTCGATCAAATGCAAACGACCATGCTCAATCGCATTTTCAATAAAGGGTTGTGTAATCATCGGTGGGATGACACAGTCCTCTTCATACAGTTGTTCATCTACCTCAATACTAAACTCAAAGCGCTCTTCAAAACGCAATTTCTGAATATTCAGGTACTTCTCCAAAATGTCATACTCCGTTTGGATCGGAATGCTCTCTTTGGAAGAATTCTCCAAAATCAAGCGCATCAACTTCGAAAAATTGATCAAAAACTGAGCTGAGTTTTTGGTGTCATTATCGTAAATATAACTCTGAATCACGGACATCGCATTGAAGACAAAATGGGGATTCATTTGTGCTCGTAGCAGGGTTTGATTCATTTCCGCCTGCTGCTGCTGCTGTTTGATCTTCGTTTGATTCCAACGATAGAAACCAATCACCCCGGCCAGCAACATGAAAACAACAAAACCAAGGATCACGTAAGTCTGTAAGTTCGTCTTCAATTCGAGGTTCTCATTTCGAGTGGATTGCAATTCCTTCTCCTGATTTAAGCGGTTAATCGAATCTTCTTGCACAATTCGGTCCTTTTCGTATTGTTCCGTTCGATACATTGCGCTAAACTCAGCAATCTTTGCACTCGCATCATTGGCCTTGGCACTATCTGAATAATCCGTAAACATCCTCAGATATTTATAGGCCATGGATGTATTCCCCAACTTGTAATAGACGTCCGAGATGGTTCGATATGTAGGGTAAACAGAGCCTTTAAATCCAAACTGAGAGCGAATTTCCACCGAGCGATTCAGGTAATTCAGGGCATTCCGGTACTTTCCCTGTTGCTCAAATACATATCCCACGTTGTGATATACTACAGCACTTTTTTCACGATTCCCCGCACTTTCGAAAGAAACCAAGGCCTTATTATAGTTACTCAACGCTTTGGAAAAATCCTTTTGCTGACGATACAGGTCACCGATACTATTGTACGCAAAGCCCAAACCATCATGATCATTCGCGTGAATCATTTTCAGCGCCTTCCGATAATGCTTTAGGGCAGTTTTATAATCTTCCCGATGCAGCTTGATCAAACCCAGATTGATCTGCGCCAGGGCATAGGTCCTTTTGTCATTCACCTTAGCCGCCTGTTCAGCCGCCGTCACAAAATACAGTTCCGCATCCCGATAGTTCTTGATCGCCAATTGCGACTCCCCAATATTTAGTGAAAACTTTGCCTGCCTGATATGATCGCCGGACGAACTCGCCCAACGCAAGGCCAACATGTTCTTGGAAACACAAAGTTCATCCTGCCCGAAATAGGCATGGATCGTTGCCTGATTGTACACCGCATCAGCTCGAATTCCCATATCTCCGGAGCGACGGGCATACTGCACCGCTTCCAGGGCAAAATAATTAGCAGAATCTTTATTGTTTTCAATCAGATAGCGCTGGGAAAGGAGTTGATACGTTTTTCCTATTTCCGCTCGTAAACGCTTTTTGCGACTAATTCGTAGCGCTTCCTTTAAGTAAATATCGGCCTGTTCAGGCGATCGATGGAAAATGTGATACACCCCCAAACGCTGATAAATATCGATCTTCACCTTCGGGTGAGGTAACAGGTTGATAAAGGGCTGCAACTCCAGGGTTTTCATATAGTAGGACTCCCGGTCACCTACTGCCAAATCCATGTCTGCATCAAACAAGCGAGATACAAACTTGGCGGAATCGTCCACACTATAACTCAGAGCGATCAGGGAAGTTCTAATCGAATCTGCCTTCTCCAGGTTGTTCTTCTGATAGTAATTGGCCAACTGATAAAGCTTCCAGAAACGCTTCTCCGGATTCTCTTCTTGCTCATAGACTCTAATCAATCGTTTCTCCTGCTGTTTGCTTTGAGACAAAACAAGACTCAACTGAAGGCTAAAAACCAACAGCACACCTATTCTTAAAAAAGAGCGTGCAAATCCCATTTACAGCTACTAATTTACACTAATTTTTGATTCGCTCTCCTACCGCAGCTAGGCCATTCCTGATTATCTCTTATCTTTGCATCCATATTCAAAAAGCATTACTAAATCCCATGGAATACGATTTTCGAGTCATTGAGGAAAAATGGCGAAAACACTGGGCCGAAAACGGTACTTTTCAAGCAAAGGAAAATACAGGAAAGGATAAATATTATGTTCTGGACATGTTTCCTTACCCTTCGGGAGCTGGACTCCATGTCGGACACCCTCTGGGATACATTGCTTCCGACATCTATGCCCGCTACAAACGCCTCCAGGGATTTGAAGTCTTACACCCTATGGGCTATGACTCTTTCGGTCTTCCGGCGGAGCAATATGCCATTCAAACCGGACAACATCCGGAAAAAACAACTCAAAGCAATATCAAACGTTACCGGGAGCAATTGGACCTCATCGGTTTTTCATTTGACTGGGAGCGTGAGGTTCGTACCTCTGACCCAACCTACTACAAATGGACTCAGTGGATTTTTACGGAGCTTTTTAATTCCTGGTATGATGAATCCACTCAGAAAGCACGCCCAATCTCCGAACTGATTCATATTTTTGAAAAAGACGGGAATTCAGGAGTTTTTGCATGCTGCGATGAATGCAACCCTTTTACTGCCAGTGATTGGACGGCATATAGTGAAAGCGAAAAAGATGATCTACTCCAAAAATATCGTTTAGCTTACCTGGCAGACTCCTGGGTAAATTGGTGCCCGGAATTGGGAACCGTACTGGCCAATGACGAAGTAGTTAATGGTGTTTCCGAACGCGGAGGACACCCCGTTGAACAAAAATTAATGCGCCAGTGGTCAATGCGAATCAAGGCTTATGCCAACAGACTGCTGGAAGGACTTAATACGGTGGACTGGTCCGATTCGATCAAGGAGATGCAGCGCAATTGGATTGGGAAATCCGTCGGTTGTTCCGTACATTTTCAAATTGAAAACTCGGAAGAACAGATCGAAGTTTTCACCACCCGACCAGACACGATTTTCGGAGCTACCTTTTTGGTCCTCGCCCCGGAACATCCCCTGGTGGAGCAATTGACGACACAAGAACAAAAAGCAGACGTGGATGCTTACGTCAAAGCCTCTTCTATGAAGAGTGAGCGCGACCGCCAATCAAACGTTAAAAATATTAGCGGAGTCTTTACCGGCTCTTATGTTATTCATCCATTCACCCAAAAAAGAGTTCCACTCTGGTTAGGTGATTATGTGCTCGCGTCCTACGGGACCGGTGCCGTCATGGCCGTTCCGTGTGGAGATCAGCGAGACTGGGATTTTGCTAAACATTTCGGATTGGAAATTCCGAACGTCTTTGATGGAATTGACATTTCCGAAGCTGCCTACGCCGAAAAAAGTGGTCGAATTGCCAACTCGGATTTCTTGAACGGACTGGAAGTCAAAGATGCTATCCGAACTGCCATCGAACGCATTGAAGCAGATGGAATTGGTCGGGGAAAAACGAATTTCCGGCTTCGTGATGCCGTATTTTCACGTCAACGTTATTGGGGTGAACCTTTCCCTGTCTATTATCAAGACGGAAGACCTAAAATGATCGATCTACAACACCTGCCACTGGTGTTACCGGAAGTAGCCAATTATCTACCTACTTCAGACGGAAGACCTCCGCTTGGAAATGCCGAAAAATGGGCCTGGGATAGTCAAAAAAACGAAGTCGTTTCAAATGACCTGATCGATCATGAACATGTCTTTCCTCTGGAACTAAATACCATGCCTGGATGGGCTGGGAGTTCCTGGTACTTCTTGCGCTACATGGACGCACAAAATGATGACGTTTTCGCGGACCGAAACAACATCGAATTCTGGAAACAGGTGGATCTTTATATTGGTGGCTCAGAACATGCAACCGGACACCTATTATACGCCCGTTTCTGGACGAAATTTCTTTACGATCGGGGCTATATTCCATTTGATGAGCCCTTCAAGAAAATGATCAATCAGGGAATGATTCTTGGGAAATCTGCTATTCTTTATGTAGATTCTGGCAACAACGTTTATAGCTACGATGTCGTTCAAAAATTGGATGATGTTAGTAACTTACGAGAAGTTCGCGTCCTGATTGATTTGCTCGGAGATCAGGATGACGTGGATCAGGATGCCCTTCGGAACTGGCTTCCTGATTTTAAGGATGCCAACTTTGTCTGCAACGAACAGGGGCAACTTATTTGTAAGCGGGAAGTAGATAAAATGTCCAAGCGCTGGTTCAATGTTGTTACACCGGATGAACTTTGTCAAAAATATGGTGCAGACACCCTTCGCATGTACGAAATGTTCCTTGGACCACTCGAACAGAGCAAGCCCTGGGATACTAAAGGAATCAATGGAGTAGCCAACTTCTTACGCAAACTTTGGAGATTATTTCATTTTAATGATCACAATGCCCCTCAAATTACTGACGAGAACCCAGACAAAGAGGCACTCAAAACATTGCACAAAACCATTCAGAAGTTAAGTGATGATCTCAATCGATTCTCCTTTAATACGGGGGTTTCGAACTTTATGATTTGCGTCAATGAACTCAGTGAGCAAAAATGTCATCATCGTCAGATTTTGGAACCACTCGTGATTCTAATTTCTCCGTATGCTCCTCACATTGCTGAAGAGCTCTGGCAACGACTGGGCCATGAAGCCGGAAGTGTTTCCAAAGCAGCACTTCCAAAGTTCAACCCGGATTACCTGGTTGATGATGCTTTCTCTTATCCGATTTCATTCAATGGAAAGGTAAGATTCAAGCTTGAGTTCCCTCGTACCATGAGTCCAAAGGAAATCGAAGAACAGGTACTCTCTAATGATCAAACAGCCAAATGGCTGGATGGCAAGGATCCTAAAAAGATGATCGTGGTTCCAGGAAAAATTGTCAACGTTGTCGTCTGACCCTCATTAAGGGAACTTCGGATACTTGGCAAAATTTGGATCGCGCTTTTCCAGGAAGGCATTCTTTCCTTCCTGAGCCTCCTCTGTAAGGTAATATAACAGGGTGGCGTCTCCTGCCAGTTCCATCAATCCATGTTGTCCATCCAGCTCCGCGTTCAATCCTCGCTTGATCATTCGAATGGCCAAAGGACTTCGTTTCATGATCGTCTTGCACCAGGCAACGACTGTATCCTCCAGTTGAGCCAACGGAACAACTTTATTTACCATTCCCATTTTCTCTGCTTCTTCAGCTGTATACTGCTCACAAAGGAACCAGATTTCACGTGCCTTCTTTTGACCTACATGACGTGCCAAATAGGAAGAACCGAAACCACCGTCAAAGCTTCCAACCTTAGGGCCGGTTTGGCCAAAACGCGCATTCTCCGAAGCAATTGTTAGGTCGCATACGACATGCAAGACGTGTCCGCCACCAATGGCATAACCATTCACCATGGCAATTACCGGCTTGGGCATGGAACGAATCAACTTGTGCAAATCAAGGACATTCAACCTTGGCACTCCGTTTTCTGAAATATAGCCTCCAACACCCTTCACATTTTGATCACCACCTGAACAGAATGCTTTGTCTCCGGCTCCGGTCAAGACCACTACGTTCACATCCTGTCTTTCCCGACAAATGTGCATCGCATCAATCATTTCCATGTTGGTCTCCGGGCGAAAGGCGTTATATACCTTCGGACGGTTAATCGTGATCTTGGCAATCCCTTCAAAAAATTCAAACTTAATATCCTGATAGTCCTTGATGGTCGTCCAGTTTCTAGTGCTCATGCTAATTCAATTTGGTGACAAAAATACAACACACAATCAAATTTTGTTCACTTATTAATTTCATGTTGCACTTATTTACCAATTCAACAAGTGAAACAAAAGTCTGTTCAAAATCCCTACTTTTGTATTAACTCAATCAACGAAAAAATTAAGTACACATGAACAAACTAGAAGCTTTCTTCGGACTTAAAGAAGGAATCATTTCCTCCATGCTGGTCGATTTCGGTATTCGTATTGCGATCGCACTGGTCATTTTGGTGATCGGTTTTTGGCTGGCGAAAGTCCTGACCAAATCCCTCAAAAAGATTTTCGAAAAACGGAACATTGAAAAGAGTTTAAGCACCTTTCTGGTCAGTCTGACAGGCATCCTCGTCAAAACCTTGATCATTGTCACTGCGATCACCCAACTGGGGATCGAAATGACTTCTTTCGTCGCCATTCTCGGTGCCGCAGGCTTGGCCATTGGTATGGCATTTTCCGGAACACTTTCCAACTTCGCTGGTGGAGTCATGATCCTGATCTTCAAACCATATAAGGTTGGCGATTACGTTGAAATGCAGGGAGAAGAAGGAATTGTAGATGAAATTTTGATTTTCAACACCATTTTAAAAACCCTTGACCACAAGACAATCATTATGGCCAATGGAGCCATCGCTAACGGAACCATCGTCAATTACACCAAAGCAGGAATCAGAAGAGTGGATTGGTCCTTTGGGATTTCTTATGGCGATGACCTGGCCACCGCCAAGAAAGTGCTCGCGAAATTTATCAGCGAGGACGAACGAATTCTGCAAGATCAGGAAAATTTTATCGGACTGGGCGAATTGGGTGACTCCTCCGTCAACATCACCGCACGAGCCTGGGTCAAAGTAAATGACTATTGGCCTGTTTTCTTTGATATGAACGAGCGCGTTTATACCGAGTTCCCGAAATCCGGATTATCCATCCCATTCCCACAAATGGATGTCCATGTTTACAAGCGTGGAAAAAAGGACTAAAGACTTAATTCTATTCATAAACGAGGCCGGATCATCCGGCCTTTTTTTTTGTGATCCGTAAATTGTGTTATGCTTCCGGGACATCGTGTTAGTGCCTCGGGAAAACATGTTCTTCCTTTGTCTTAATCAAAAAACAAAGAAAAATGAAAATCGATCAATCCAAACCCGTACTTGTCACAGGAGCAAACGGATATGTGGCCAGCTGGCTCGTAAAAAGATTACTAGACGAAGGTCTTACGGTACATGCAGCAGTGAGAAATCCGAACAACGACCAAAAAATCGGGCACCTCAAAGAAGCTGCGGCCAATTCCAAAGGACAAATCAAATTCTTTGCAGCAGACCTGCTCACCCCCGGATCATATCAGGAGGCCATGGAAGGTTGTGAACTGGTTTTCCATACGGCGTCTCCCTTCAAAACAGACGTGAAGAACCCACAAAAGGAGTTAATTGAACCAGCTGAACAGGGAACTGAAAACGTACTAAAAAGCGCCAAGGAAGTAAGTAGTGTCAAACGCGTGGTGGTTACCAGTAGCTGTGCCGCCATCTATACGGATGCTATTGACACGGTACGTGCTCCAGGTGGGCAATTGACGGAAGAAGTTTGGAATACCACCGCTTCACTGGAATATCAACCTTATTCTTACTCCAAGACCCTGGCAGAAAAAAAGGCCTGGGAAATTGCCAAAAGTCAGGATCGGTGGGACCTGGTAACGATCAATCCCTGTTTAATTCTCGGACCTGCTCTGAACCCTCAAAACACCACTTCGGAAAGTGTGAGTATTCTAAAAATGCTTGGTGGTGGTGAAATGAAGATGGGTGCTCCGAAAATGGGAATTGGCATGGTGGACGTGCGAGATGTCGCAGAAGCTCACTTCAGAGCAGGCTTTACCCCGGAGGCACACGGAAGATACATCACAGCCGCCTACAGTACGGACTTCGTCGAAATGGGATCAGTGTTACTACCGAAATACGGAGATCGTTTTCCTCTCCCTAAAAAGGCTTTGCCCAAATGGTTGTTGATGCTTGTCGGACCAATGACCAACAAACTATTCACCCGGAAATTTATACGAAACAACATCAATGTGCCCTGGAAAGCGGATAACTCCAAAATCCGGAATGAACTCAACATGCAGTTTAAGTCCATGAAAGAAACAATGGAAGACTCCTTTCAGGTACTTGTTGACGAGGGAATTATCAAAGCGAAATAACTCCTTCCAAACAAAAGAGCATAAAAAAATCCGCCAGACTTCTCTGGCGGATCAATGCTATAATTATGATCGCAAAATTATAACTATCAGCTTCTTAGTGATTTCCTGGTCCTGAGTTATTTACAGGAGTTGGGTTAGATGGAGCAGGTCCAACTTTTCCTTTGATTCGGATCACTTTCGTCGGATGATTCACTGCATTCGATGTGATAGTCACACTTTTAGCGATTGGACCTGGACGCTTTGTATCGTATTTTACAGTAATTTCAGAAGTCGCTCCTGGTGCGATAGGCTCTTTTGGCCAAGAAGGAACTGTACACCCACAAGAACCTTGTGCTTTTGAAATGATCAATGGAGCATTTCCTGTGTTCTTAAATGAGAATACACATGTACCATTGGCACCGTACTTAATTTCACCGTAATCGTGTACTTCTTTAGAGAATTCGATTTTCGGACCAGCTTCAACTGTTGGTTGCGCATTTACTGACTTGGTCATCAACATCGACCCGATCAACATAACGGCAGAAAAAATTACACTTTTCATCTTTCTTTGTTTTTATAGTTTAATTCAACTTTTGTTCGTGTTAATTCAAATATAGAGATTCTTTTAACTCCCCTTTTCTTTTTTAACACATTGTTAACAGGCCTACTTCTGGGCCGCTTCTTTCATGCGAAGTTCAATCATTTGATCAAAAGTCAGATCAATATGCTCCAATCGGAATTCAACCAATTCTTTGGTTTCCTGATCGAGGTTCGGATACTCTTTTAATAATTGGCGGTAATATGACTCGCACTTATCCTGTCTTCCAAGAACTCCGTCGGCCAATGAACCTGCATTCAGGAGCACTTCCTTTTTTCCTTCATATCCGTCATACTTCGAGATCAGGGTATCAGAATACGCCAATGCCCGATCATAGGCTTTTACCTGTGTACATAACTGAATCACCTTATCCAGGGCTCTGGCCGAAAACTGATCTTCCGGGTAGTGGCGATAATATGCCAAATTACGATTGATAGCCTCATTAAAATTCAGATTCGAAATTTCCTGAATCTCATTGTTTCGGATTTTTCCATAAAGGACTTTCAACGAATCATCCATTTCCTGAATCATGTCTTTCAGCACCTCTTTAGATGGTTTCTCTTCCACCACCTGGTCATCAACCTTCTTCTCTTCCGAACAAGAAAGCACTATTAAACACAATGCCACAAGACTCGTTACTCTATAAATCATTTTACTTCTTTCGTTTAGATAATACCGGGAAACGCATGCGATAGTTAACAGAAATCTCCCCCTTGGAAATGTTGGCCAATTTCTTTGTCAACAAACGTCGTTTTAATGGAGAAAGGTGATCCGTAAACAAAACTCCTTCCAGGTGATCATATTCGTGTTGAACAATTCGCGCACGATAACCGTCCAGTTCTTCTTTTTGCTCTTTCCAGTTCTCATCGAGGTATGAAATGGTCAATCGCTCCTTGCGGTACACTTCTTCCCGGATTTTTGGAATACTCAGACAGCCTTCATTAAAACCCCATTCTTCTCCTCCTTCTTCTTCGATCACCGGATTGATAAATACACGCTTAAAATCTTCCATCCCTTCTGCTTTCGGGTCGGGATCCTGTCCTTCTTCTTCATCTTCGGCAAAAGGACTTCCATCTACTACAAACAAACGAATGGACTGACCAATCTGCGGTGCAGCCAGACCTACACCATCTGCTTCGTACATCGTTTGAAACATATTTGCGATCAACTCCTTCAAATCTGGATATTGCTCGTCAATCTCCTCTGCCCGCTTCTTCAAAACCGGGTCTCCGTATGCTACAATCGGTAAAATCATGCTTGCTCAATTATGAGCGCAAAGTTACGAATATCCTTTCAATTTAGCTGCACATCCCCTCTCGGACCAAAGCGCTCCAAAAAGGATTCAATATTTTCCTCCGGGAGAGAACAAGCCCCTTCTTTGCAGTAGTAGAGACCTCGCTCATCTGGGTTCTTATCAGCTGTCAGTGGGAGTTTAGAATGAACCTGATAAAACATGACCGACCCCCAATAAATCTGGCCAAGCTTTTTTTTCTCTTCCACTGAAAATACTCCACCGATTCCAATCTGAGTCAATTCTCCCAACACTTCCATCAAGGCCTGACCCCAGTTAGAATATGCAGAGCCATACTGATCCATTCCGTCGTAAACATTACTCAATTGTTGCTGGGCCATCTTCAGATATTCCGTCTCATCAAAATAATGTCCCAAACGGATTAAGTTGCGACACATAACGCTGTTACTGGAAGGAATCACGTTATCATTGATCTCCATCTTACGGGCGATCAAGCCGCTTTGATGATCCGTAAAGTAAAACATGCCGGACGAATCACTCCAAAAGAGTTCGATGCACTGTTCACACAATTTTTTAGCATCTTCGAGATACTGCAAATCAAAGTCCGCCTCATACATTCGGATCGATGCCTGTATGACATGAGCATAATCTTCCAGGAAAGACTCCCCACCTCTCACACCATTTGTTTCGACATGGCTCAACCCCTCTGAATCCCACATTTTTTCACGAATCCAATCCATCGCTTTTTCTGCCATTTCGAGGTAGCTGTCTTCTCCCAACACCAACCCGACATCCACGCATGCACGAATCATCATAGCATTCCAGGATGTTAAGCACTTGTAATCCAGTCCGGGACGTGGACGCTTTTCCCGTTCTTGCATCATTCGGCTCTCTATTTCTCGGATTCGGGCCATCATTTCTTTTGACTCCAAACCCATTTGTGTGGCTTTTTCCTCATTGGACACCCTCCGCAGCAATTGGTACTTTCCATCCTCCCAGTGAGCCCACCGGTTCATTTCATAATACGATCGGATCAACTCGAGTTCAGAAGGATTAAGCATTTCCTCTAGCTCCTCCAACTCCCAAACATAAAATTTTCCTTCCTCACCTTCACTATCCGCATCCAGCGCACTGTAAAAAGCTCCGGACTCAGCTTGCATCTCCCTTTTCAACCAATCCATGCTTTGTCGCATCAGGTGTTCATACTCTAGATTCGGTTTCAATTTGTAGGCTTCCGCGTACAATGAGAGTAGTTGCGCATTATCGTAGAGCATTTTTTCAAAATGGGGAATTTTCCAATTGATGTCTACCGAATATCGATAGAAACCTCCTCCCAACTGGTCATAAATTCCTCCTCGCATCATCTTGTCCAAGGTCATAGAGAGATGGTCCAACACCTCCTGATCCTTCATATACATTCCATAATGCAGCAAAAATTCATAATTGTTGGGGAGAGGGAATTTGGGTGCACGATTCGCTCCTCCTTCTTCTAAATCAAACTGAGGCTTCCAGCGATCCAACATCTCATTAAGCTTATCGGCCTGGAAAGAACGGATCAATTCCGCTTCCACAATATGCTCTGTCTGACGCACCCCCTGGCTTAATTTTTCTGCGTATTCAAGTACCTCATCCCGTTTCTTCCGGTAAGTGTCTTCCAAACTTTTTAGCACATGAATCCATTGCTCTTTCGGGAAATAAGTTCCCCCATAAACCGGGCGACCATCCGGCAAAGTGAAGCAATTCAGTGGCCAACCACCTCGCTGAGTCATCAATTGAACAGCAGCCATATACACCTGGTCCACATCCGGCCTTTCTTCCCTGTCCACTTTAATACAAACGAAGTAACGGTTCATCCAGGTGGCCACTTCTTCATCCTCAAAACTCTCCCGTTCCATCACGTGGCACCAGTGACAGGCTGAATAGCCCACACTCACCAGGACCAGTTTGTCTTCCTTCTGAGCCAGGTCAAAAGCTTCGTCAGACCAGGGTAACCAATTCACCGGGTTGTGTGCATGTTGCTTTAAATAGGGACTCTGCTCCCGGATCAAATCATTTGTATACTTCTCCACCTCTTCGCTTTTTTCAAAAATACACTTTATGCCCCAAACCCCTTCTCTACGGGCAACCAAAAACGACTCCGATCTGAATCCTTGAAAATGACCGATTTAGCTACACGAAAATGGCAAAATTATCCACATTTTTAGATTTAATACCACTTTTTACCACTAAGTGAAAATTTGATCTAACAACCTATATAACAGTATTTTATACTTTATTTTGAAACCTTTTTAGTATTAACATCGTTAGAAGTTATTAACATTCAATAAGAAAGTGGTAAAAAGTGGAGAATTTCCCTTAATTTTACCCATTGTTTTTCTGTTATGGCAGGTCTGGTCGGTGAATACGAAGTTCGTTTGGACAATAAAGGTCGCTTTCTGTTTCCCTCTGATTTAAGGAAGCAGTTATCTCCGGCTGCCCAGGAAAACTTCATGCTCAATAAAGGCTTTGAGGACTGTTTGACCCTCTATCCCATGAACGAATGGGAAAAATTGAGTCAACGACTGTCGAAGATGAACCTGTTCAAGCCCAAGAATCGGATGTTTTACCGTCTGTTTCATCAGGGCGCCAAGCTGGTTTCATTGGACTCTGCTGGTAGGGTTTTGATCCCCACAGCACACACTCAGCGAGTTGGACTCGATAAGAATGTGATGCTCATCGCCTATAATGATCGCATTGAAGTTTGGGATAAAGCCAAGTACTTCGAAATGATCGAAGGACACATGGCCGACTTTGCGGAACTAGCAGAAGACGTTATGGGCGAATTGGGAAATGACAACGAATAGCACTTATCACATACCTGTTATGCTGCAGGCCTGTTTGGAGGGATTACACATTCATCCTGACGGCTGTTACGTTGATGTCACCTTCGGAGGAGGTGGGCATTCACGCGCCATGTATGAACAATTGGGGGCTAATGGTTCATTAGTCGCTTTTGACCAAGACCCTGATGCTCGTTCCAATGGTTGGGAAGCAGATAACTTTCATTTTGTTGCAGCCAATTTCAGCTTTCTCAAGAATCACTTGCGCGCATTAGGAATTCGACAAGTCGATGGCATTCTAGCGGACTTAGGGGTTTCTTCCCATCAGTTTGACACCAGTTCACGTGGCTTTTCCATTCGAGGGAATGATCGACTCGACATGCGCATGAATCCCCAATCTCCATTGAGTGCCCACGAGGTGATCAACACCTATGATGAAGAAGACTTAATACGCATCTTCCGCAACTATGGAGAGATCGATCGTGCCCGAAAAATTGCCCATGAAATATGCGTCGCGCGCTCAGGATCGAGCATCGACACCACGGCAGACTTGATCGATCTGGTCAATCCATGGGCCCCCAGAAACAAAGAACACAAATTTCATGCGCAGCTTTTTCAGGCATTGCGCATCGAGGTAAATCAAGAACTTGAAGCCCTGGAAAAATTCCTGCTTCAAAGTGCCGAAGTCATTAAGCCGGGAGGATACCTGGTGGTGATGTCCTACCATTCTCTGGAGGATCGTCTGGTTAAAAATTTCCTGAAACGCGGGAATATGGACGGCTCGCTGACCAAGGATTTTTATGGAAAACTGATCAAACCCTTCGACGAAGTGAATCGCAAGCCGATCACTGCTACCGAAGAAGAAATTAGCCAAAACCCAAGAGCGAGAAGTGCCAAGCTCAGAATTGCAGTACGAAATGGAGAATAGCTATATCGATCAATCCGGGGAGGCTCCCAAAAAGACCAAAAGCAAAAAGCCTCGTAAAAGCTCTTCCAAAAGAGTTCGGAAAGGTGGTGCTATCCTGGTTCAGGTACTCAATGGTGAAATCCTGACAAGAGATGCTGTTCTAAACAACCTTGGCTATGTCTTCTTCTGCATTTTTCTGCTCATTCTACTCGTCGCCAAAGGCTATTACGGAAAACAATTGACCCGAGATATTGACCTGAGCCTCAAAGAACTGAATGCCAGCACCGCTGAATATGTCGAAGCCAAGGCCCGACTCGAAGAAAAAACAAAACGATCCGAACTGGTCCGAATACTTGAGCCAAAAGGAATCAAGGAAACAACCAAACCCGCTAAAGTGATTCGTGTCAAAAAATGAGCAAACGAACGGACAATAAAGACATTCTTTGGAAGGTGTACCTGATTTACATCGGGTTCATTGTGCTCGTTTTTGTAATCCTGGGCAAAACCTTTACCATTCAGTCGGAAGGAGTTCGCATGGTTCTTTCCGGAAGCAATGGCAAAGAAAAAATCCCTACCCGAACGGTAGAACGACTCCCACGCCGTGGTGAAATCCTTGACATACACCATACTCCACTGGTTACTTCCGTTTCTTTCTTCGACATTCACATGGACGCTACTGTCGTCAACCAGGAGGTTTTTGACCGGGATATTTCAGACTTATGCCAGAAGCTCAGCTCTTTGTACCCTCGAATGACCGCCCGGGAATACGAAAGCCAAATTCGAAAGGCCCGAAAACGAGGAAATCGTTATTTACTCATCAAAAAGCGTGCTACCAACGAAGAGCGAAACAAGTTGCGTGACATGCCCATTTTCAAGCTAGGAAGAAACCGGGGTGGATTGATCGATACGGAAGAAACCATTCTCCGAAAACGTCCACACGGAGAACTTCTCAAACGAACCCTGGGATATTACCAGAAAAGTGATGGGGAAGAGTTGCGTGTAGGGATTGAGGGCGCCTTTCACAACTACCTCGCTGGAGAACCAGGATTAGAAATCGAACAACACATCTCCACCGGCTGGAAGAAAACAGGCCAAATCGTGAAAGATGCTGTTGAAGGAGCGAGCATTGTCACTTCCATCGACAAGGAGATCCAGGAAGTTGCTCACACGGAACTATACCGTCAGCTGGAAAAAACGAACGCACAGAGCGGATCTGTGATTGTGATGGATGTCAAAACAGGTTTTGTAAAAGCCATTGTCAATCTGAGTAAAGCGGGTGACAACAATTATTACGAAAGCTACAACCATGCTATTGGAACGAAAGAAGTACCTGGTTCCACGTTTAAACTGGCATCATTGATGGCCGCCCTGGAAGACCAAAAAATATCGATTCACGATACGGTAACTGCCGCTCCCCGATACACTTATTACGAATCAACGCTGAACGAATCGCACAATAACAACTATGGACGAATCACGATTCAACGTGCTTTCGAACTTTCTTCAAATGTGATTTCAAAGGTCATTTACAGGGCCTACAAAAACGAACCGCAGACGTACATCGATCGATTGAGGTCCTTTGGTCTCAACCAAGCCCTGGGACTTGATCTTCAAGGTGAACCCACACCAACACTTTACAGTCCAGGCTCTCCGAACTGGTCCGGAATTTCACTTCCATGGATGTCCGTTGGTTATGAGGTGCAGCTCACCCCGATGCAAATCCTGGCATTTTACAATGCGGTCGCAAACAATGGTCGGATGGTCAAACCACAGTTTGTTCAGGAAATAATTCGTGGAACGGAAAGCGTCAAACAATTTGCGCCAATCACCCTCAAAGAAAAAATTTGTTCGGACCGAACTCTCACCGCGTTGCAAAGCTGCCTGGAAGGTGTCATGAAGCGAGGTACAGGACGTCGCCTCACCTCTTCTTACTTTGATATCGCCGGAAAAACAGGTACGGCCGAAATTCTGAACGACGACATGCGCTACGGGGCACGCGGAGAGAAAAAATACCTGGCCTCCTTTGTTGGTTATTTCCCTGCCAAGGAACCTCTTTACTCCTGCATTGTTTCGATTTCAGCATCGGGAGAACACATCTACGGAGCCACTGTTTCGGGAACCGTTTTCGCAGCCATTGCCAATAAAGTATATGCCGGAAGCCTGAAGTATCATCAGGCCATCAATGAAGCCCGGGAAAGAAACTTCGGTGCTCCGCTTTCGAAAGACGGAAATCGCTACGACTTGAATGTTGTTCTGAAAAATCTCGGCGTCCAGGTGGATGAAAAAAATCAAGGGGAATATGTTCGAACCAAAAGCACCGAAAAAAATGTAGAGTTCCACGAGCGATTCGTCGGAAAAAAGACAATCCCCAATGTAGTCGGGATGACCGCCAAAGACGCTGTCTACCTCATCGAGCGAACTGGAATGAAAGCACAAATCAGCGGCTACGGAAAAGTTTTCTCTCAAAATACAGCTCCTGGCGGTGAAGTAATTCCCGGACAACTTATTCAACTCGTACTCAAACCATGAAAGGACTGAAAGACATATTGCAGGGAATATCCTACCGTGGTCAGATCGACAATGAGAAAAGCTATGGGCAACTGATCTTCGATTCACGAGAGGCTGGTCCAGAAAGCATTTTCTTCGCCATCCCAGGAAGCGTTGTGGATGGACACCAATTCCGCAAACAGGTTGTTGAGGCGGGCTGTGAAGTGATCGTCTGCGAGCATGAAGACCCAAGCCTGAATGTTACCCAAATTGTCGTCGATAGTTCATCAGAAGCTCTGGCACTGGCTGCAGCTAATTTTTACGATCATCCATCTAAAAAGCTAAAATTGGTCGGTACGACGGGTACCAATGGAAAAACGACAATCAGCACCCTGCTTTTTACCATGTTCCGAAACCTGGGATACCAGTGCGGACTGCTTTCAACTGTGGTTAACCGGATCAATGAGGAAGAAATTCATGCAACGCATACCACTCCAGACCCAGTCAGCCTGAATAAATTACTCGCCCAAATGCTGAATGCTGGCTGTACCCATTGTTTCATGGAGGTCAGCTCCCATGCCATTCAACAGCATCGCGTTAGCGGGCTCCATTTTGTCGGTGGGGTTTTTACCAATATTACACATGACCACCTGGATTACCACGGAACATTTGCCAACTACATCAAGGCGAAGAAAGCATTCTTCGATCATCTTTCACCAGATTCCTTTGCGTTGACCAACAGAGACGACAAAAACGGAGAGGTCATGCTCCAAAACACCCGGGCAGAAAAATATTCCTATGCCCTGAAATCCACTGCAGACTTTCGGGCCAAAGTGCTGGAAAATCAATTCTCGGGACTGGTTCTAAGCATCGATCAACAGGAAATTTGGACTCGTTTGATCGGAGACTTTAATGCTTACAACTTACTCGCGGTATATGGGGTAGCCCGTCTTTTGGGAGAAGATAAAATTGAGGTTCTTACACAAATCAGTCAGCTTCAATCTGTGGATGGACGCTTTGAGTTTTTCAATAGTGATTCAGGAATTACCGCCATTGTAGACTATGCTCATACACCAGATGCCCTGCAGAACGTCCTGAAAACGATCTCAAACATTCGCAGCAAAAACGAACAGGTCATCACGGTAGTTGGGTGCGGTGGCGATCGGGACAAAAGTAAACGTCCAAAAATGGCAGCCATTTCTTGCGACTATAGCGACCAGGTCATTCTTACTTCAGACAATCCAAGATCGGAAGACCCGAATGTCATTATCAACGAAATGCAGGAAGGGGTGACTCCTGAAAATTTTCGAAAAGTCCTCAGCATTACAGACCGTTCGCAAGCAATCAAAACAGCCTGCAGCCTGGCTCATACTGGAGACATTATTCTGGTGGCAGGGAAAGGACATGAAAACTATCAGGAAATCAAGGGGGTAAAACACCACTTTGACGACCTGGAAGAGCTCAAAAAGATATTTCAATTACTCCAAAAATAAGCGAAGATGTTATACTACCTATTTGATTATTTAGACAGTTTGAATTTCCCTGGTGCGGGAGTGTTTCAGTACATCTCTTTTCGGGCGGCCATGGCTTTGATCGGATCACTGATCATCTCCATTGCTTTCGGAAAAAGACTTATCAATCTCCTCCACAAACAACAGGTGGGCGAAACGATCCGGGATCTGGGACTCCAGGGTCAAATGGAAAAAAGTGGAACCCCTACTATGGGAGGATTGATTATCCTGGGTTCTATCCTCATCCCAACGATTCTGTTCGCCAAGCTTCATAACATCTATGTCATCACCATGCTTTTGGCTACGGTCTGGTTGGGAGCCATTGGTTTTCTGGACGACTACATCAAAGTCTTCCGTAAGAACAAAGAAGGACTGGCCGGACGGTTTAAAGTAGTCGGACAAATTGGAGTTGGACTCATTGTGGGCTGTATTCTCTACTTCCATCCGGATGTTCAGGTCCACAAGAAAGTTCCTGTCGACCATAAATTACAGGCCAATGAATCCATTGTAACGCACAAACACAGCACCAGTGAAACGGATTCAGCTTATATGTGGATTCAGACCCGTGACATGACTACCACAATTCCTTTTATCAAGGACAATGAATTCAACTACAACTGGTTGATGGGAGATACCCAAAAATCGTATGGATGGCTCCTGTTTATACCGATTGTCATCTTTATTGTGATTGCCGTTTCCAACGGAGCAAATATGACCGACGGGCTTGACGGACTCGCTACGGGAACTTCTGCCGTCATCGGAATCGCCCTAGCCGTATTCGCCTATATCTCCTCCAACATTCGTTTCTCGGAATACCTGGACGTTATGTACATCCCCATGGCGGAGGAACTGGTAATCTTCATTTCGGCCTTTATAGGGGCCTGTGTGGGATTCATGTGGTACAATTCCTTTCCGGCTCAGGTTTTTATGGGTGACACCGGAAGTTTGGCACTGGGAGGAATCATTGCTGTTTTTGCCATCTCGGTAAGAAAGGAATTACTGATCCCAGTACTTTGTGGAGTCTTCCTGATCGAAAATCTTTCCGTGATTTTGCAGGTTGGTTATTTCAAATTCACTAAAAAACGCTTTGGAGAGGGACGAAGGATTTTCCTGATGGCCCCACTCCATCATCACTATCAGAAAAAGGGAATTCACGAAGCCAAAATCGTTTCCCGCTTCTGGATTGTAGCCGTCCTCTTAGCTGTTATTAGCATCGTAACCCTGAAACTTCGTTAGTGCCGATACAAGGAACACATATTGCTATTTTGGGTGCCGGCGAAAGCGGCATCGGCGCTGCCATTCTTGCCCAGGAAAAGGGCTGGGAGGTCTTTGCTTCCGACTACGGTCAAATTGGAGAAAACTTCCGGCAACAACTGGATGAGCTCCGAATTGACTGGGAGGAAGGGCAACATGATGAACACCGGATTCTATCTGCTGATCTCATCGTCAAGTCTCCAGGAATTCCTCCAAGCGCACCGATCATTCGGAAGGCTATGGAAAAGCAAATTCCGGTAATCTCCGAAATCGAGTTCGGCTCATACTACAGTCGTGCCAAGACAATTTGCATTACCGGAAGCAATGGAAAAACCACGACGACCATGCTCACCTACCACATCCTGAAAAAGGCAGGTTTTCATGTAGGATTGGCAGGCAATGTGGGCCAAAGTTTCGCTAAACAGATTGCCCGGGAAAGTTTTGATTGGTACGTTCTTGAACTCAGTAGTTTTCAACTCGACGATATGTATGAGTTCAAAGCGGATATTGCCATTCTGCTAAACATCACCCCGGACCATCTGGATCGCTACGACCACGACATGAATAAATACGCCCGCTCCAAATTTAGAATTACTCAAAATCAGGGGCCGGAAGAATACTTTATCTACAATGCCGATGACCCTATCATTCAGGAGCAACTACAGCACCTGGAAACAAAGGCACAACTCATTCCCTTCTCCATCGAAAAAAGTCTTGAGCGGGGAGGATATACCGAAAATGAACATCTAATAATCAACATAAAAGAACAATTCAATATGTCAATTCACGATTTGGCCCTCAAGGGCAAGCACAACACCCAAAATTCGCTGGCATCAGGTCTGGCCGCTCGAATTCTGGACATTCGTAAGGAAGTCGTTCGCGAAAGCTTCATGGACTTCGTAAACGTCGAGCACCGACTGGAGTTCGTTGCCAAAATCAACGGAATCGAATTCATCAATGATTCCAAAGCTACGAACATCAATGCCACCTGGTTTGCATTGGAAAGCATGGAAAAACCAACCGTTTGGATCGTCGGTGGAATCGATAAGGGGAATGATTACAACGAACTAATGGACCTGGTCAAACACAAGGTAAAAGCAATTATTTGCCTGGGAAAAGACAATCGTAAAATCAAAGAAGCTTTTGAAGGACAGGTAGAGCAAATTGTAGAGGCACAATCAGCCATGGAAGCAGTTGCCTACGGTTACCGTCTGGCTAAGAAAGATGAAACCGTTCTTCTTTCTCCAGCCTGCGCAAGTTTCGATCTCTTTGAAAATTATGAGGACCGCGGAGATCAGTTTAAAAACGCAGTCCGATCACTCTAAAACAATGGTGCCATGAAAACTCAGCAAACAAAAATTAGCTCCAAAGAAGACCGACTCCTCCAGGCCCGCCAGGAAGTGCTACAACAACCTTTGGTAGGAAGTTTACGGTCTCATGGAAAACTCTGGGGAATGGATGTCTTCTCCTGGTATAAAGCTCCCCTTCACGAACTGGAGAGCACACTTCAAAGCTTCCCGGATAGTATCTGTTGGTATGGAAACCGGAAAGAAATCATTGATCTGTCCACCCGAAATCCGGATGCGATGCAAAAAGTACACATGGTTTGTGCCTACGACCAGGCAGGCTTTCATCTTTCCAATGAATTGCTTGACCAAATGAATATTGTCCTCGGCGCAGCTAAAATCCAGGACGCACTTGACATCCTAAGTGCATTCAAGAAACAACACAAAATTCTACTCTTTACCAGCTCCTCTGAAAATTGGAAAAGGGACCATGAGGTCTTCCAGATGTTTTTGGAAGAGAACCAATAATCAGATAAGATCAGCGTGCGCGAATTCTTTCATACGTTTTTTAAAGGAGACACCGTTATTTGGGTCATCACCTTCCTTTTGCTTGGATTTTCCCTGCTAAGCGTTTATAGTTTCGTACCCATACTTGTCAAGATTGAAGGAGGAACACCTTTCAAGTACCTCTTTAAACACTTTATTTATGTCATTCTGTCTGTGGTGGCCATGACCTGGATTCATCGCAGGGACCCTGCTTTATTTTCCAAAACTTCCCGCTTTCTCTTTTATGTTGCTATTGCCTTATTGATTTTTACCTTCTTCTTTGGGGTGAAGGTCAATGATGCGGGACGATGGATTCGTATTCCCTTCGTCGGACTGACTTTTCAATCTTCTGATTTCGCTAAACTTGCACTGATCATCTACACCTCCAGACTCCTCAGTAGAAAGCAAAAAGTGCTGGATTCCTGGAAGGAAGGATTCTGGCCTATCATGCTTCCTATCATCATTATTTGCGGGCTCATCGTGAAAGACAATTTCTCGACAGCGGCCATGCTATTTGCTATTTCCTTATCTCTACTCTTCATTGGAAGGGTTCCAATCGCCAAATTGGCTACCCTAATCGGAGGCGGTATTTTGCTTTTCTCCCTGATCATTGTTGTACACAAAGCCGCTCCCGGACTAAACTTATTGCCCCGTTATGAAACCTGGGAAAACCGCTTACTCAATAGCTATAAGAACACCGAAGACATCGTCGCCAATGCCCAATCCATGAATGCCGAACTGGCCATATACAATGGCGGCTTCTTTGGACAGGGAGTTGGAGACGGGAAACTAAAAGAATATATTCCTGAAGCCTATGCCGATTTTTACTATGCCAGCTTTGTAGAGGAATTCGGAATGATCTCAGCCATCATCCTCTGCCTGGTTTACCTCATCCTGCTATTCCGAATTATCCGGATTGCGCTGAAATCCGACAAACTTTTTGAAACTTATCTAGTCTTGGGCATCGGAATTTTGATCCTGTCTCAGGCCTGTGTCAACATGTTAGTTTGTACCGGGATTTTCCCAGTTACCGGACAAAACATGCCCCTCCTCGCCATGGGAGGCTCCGGACTCATCATGACCTGTGCATCTCTTGGAATTGTTCAGAGCATTGCCCGAAGACAACAAAAAGAAACTAAAAAATTAGCAGACGAAAACATCCTTACTCATGACAATTAATCGCGTAATCATCTCTGGTGGTGGAACAGGAGGACATGTCTTCCCGGCCATTGCAATCGCCAACGAAATCAGACGTCGAAACCCTTCTGCAAACATCCTTTTTATAGGCGCTAAAGGGAAAATGGAAATGGAAAAAGTACCCGAAGCAGGATACAACATTAACGGCTTACCAATCGCTGGATTTCAGCGAAAAATCAGCCTGTCCAACTTCACCCTCCCCTTCAAGATCATCAAAAGTATCATGATGGCCCGGAACATTATCAAAACCTTCAAGCCTGAACTGGTCATTGGAGTAGGAGGCTACGCCAGCGGGCCAACATTACGCGCTGCCGCTGGTTTAAAAATTCCAACACTGATCCAGGAGCAGAATTCATTTCCAGGGAAAACAAATAAAATACTGTCCAAACGCGCGCATACGATCTGTACGGCTTACGAAGGTCTGGAGAAATTCTTCCCGAAAGAAAAGATCGTTTTAACCGGAAACCCAGTTCGCGCTGAAGTCGTTAACATTGACGGGAAGCGGGAAAAAGCTTACGAACATTATCAACTGGACTCTTCCAAAAAAACCATCTTAATCATTGGAGGAAGTCTTGGGGCACGCACGCTGAACGAAAGTGTTCAGGAACACCTTGATCTCTTCGAGAAGGATGACAATATCCAGCTCTTATGGCAATGTGGGAGACATCATTACGGCCAGTTACGTGGAAGCACGAAAATCAAAAAGTATCCAAACGTCAAGCTCAAGCAGTTTATTCACAGCATGGATTTGGCTTATGCAGCAGCCGATGTCATCATTTCCAGAGCGGGAGCCATTTCTGTCTCTGAGTTGTGTTTGATCCAAAAACCAGCCATCCTGGTTCCTTCTCCAAATGTCGCAGAGGACCACCAAACAAAAAATGCCCAGTCACTCCTAACACAAGGGGCCGTAATCATGATCAAAGATAATGAGGCCGTTCAGCAGTTGATCCCAAGAGCATTTCAGCTCCTGCACAATCCGGAGGAATGCAAAAAACTGCAAACAGCCATCGCCCCATTAGGAATTCCCGATGCCGCTCATCGCATTGTGGATGAGGCAGAAAAAATAGCTTTGAACTAAAGAATGAAAGATATTCGGGCATATAAGAACATTTATTTCCTGGGAATCGGGGGAATTGGGATGTCCGCCCTGGCGCGCTATTTCCAATATGCCGGATTTATCGTTGGAGGCTATGATAAGACACCTTCTGCCCTGACTCACGCATTGGAAAAAGAAGGGATCAGCGTCCATTATGAAGATCTGGGTCCCTCCATTCCAGCCCCATTTGATCAGCTTTCTGAAACCCTGGTCATCTATACCCCGGCAATTCCCAAAAATCTTGGAGAACTTCTGTATCTTCAGCATCAGGAATATACGCTCATCAAGCGTGCAGAGGCTTTAGGACTCATTACCAAAAATTCGAAGGCCATCGGAGTAGCTGGGACACACGGAAAAACAACCACAAGCACTCTCATGGCTTACTTGCTGGATCAATCCGAACTAAAATGTAGTGCTTTTCTCGGAGGGATTTCCAGCAATTTCAATTCCAACTTTCTGGACGGAAAAGGCTCCGAATATACTGTTATTGAAGCCGATGAATTTGATCGATCTTTTCTTCATTTGCATCCTTTTGCCAGTATCATTACTTCTACAGACGCAGATCACCTGGATATTTATGGCGATGCCGGACAAGTGCTCGAAGGCTTTAGAAAATATGCAGCACAGATTCATTCCGACGGCATGCTAATGCTCCGAAAGGGACTTGATATCCAGGCGCCGTGCAGCACACAAAGTTATGCCATCAATGAAGACGCTGATTTTTCCGGAAGGAATCTCCGAATGGTGGATGGATTTTTCTGCATGGACGTTCAGGGACCCAGCTTTGTTTGGGAGCAAGTAGCACTTGGACTGCCGGGAATCCATAATGCAGAGAATGCATTGGCCTGCATTGGACTGGCTCATTTTCTTCAGATCGAGGAACAGGTGGTTCGCGACTCGCTGCGTAACTTCAAAGGAGTCAAACGACGTTTTGAATACCACTTGAGGGAAGAAGAGATGGTATTTATCGACGACTACGCACATCACCCAACAGAAATACACTCCCTCCTCGAATCCATCAAACTACTGTATCCAAGAGAACGTGTTTGCGGTGTCTTTCAACCACACCTCTTCACCAGAACGCGGGATTTTATGGACGGCTTTGCCCGGGAACTCAGTCTACTGGACGAACTCATTTTACTTCCTATCTACCCAGCCAGAGAAGAGCCAATCAGCGGAATCAACAGTGAAGAATTATTAAAGCAATGCCACAATACGCATAAAAAAGTCGTCGAAAAAGAAGACCTCCAACAAGAACTTTCAAAGAGTCAGGCGACCGTATTTCTGAGCATCGGAGCTGGGGACATCGATCGGGAAATTCCCCGAATCAAAGAGCAACTCATCGAACTAAAAGCACATCGAAAAATATGAAGTGGATTCGTTTTTCATGGTGGGTTTTATTCTCCCTCGCAGTTCTTGCCGGAATGGTACTCTCACGACGTGCCCAGGACAAGCTAACCGCGAAACAACCTGAAATTCTGATTCGGGTGGATGGGGAGAATAACTTCCTAACGGAAAAAGAATTACATACACGCTTGAAGCGAAAAGCGCTCATCTATCCAGCGCAAAGCACATCGCAGCTTCCTCTGAACAAAATAGAACACTATCTACTTTCCATGTCCGAAGTTCGGGAAGCCAATGTTTACAAGCATATTGGCAATCAATGGAACATTGACGTAGCCCTTCGAAAACCCATTGCACGAATCTACAATCAGGAGGGACAATCCTATTATCTGGATGACCGGGGAGTCACCATGAAAATATCACCGATCCACACGGCTCGGGTTCCTATTGTATCCGGCGCTATTAGTGACCAATTCAGTGTTCCGGAAGTAAGTGAGATTATTAACAATGATTCCTTGAAAACTATTCATCAGATCGATGATATCTACCGGATTTCCAATTATGTTTGTAACGATCCCTTTTTGAGCGCACAAATCAGCCAAATTCACAGATTAAAAAATGGTGATTATATGCTGATTCCTCAGGTTGGAGATCATACCATCCTTTTTGGAAAAGCATATTCCGACAGGGTGGTAGAGAAAAAGTTTAAGAAGCTGATTCTGTTTTATAAAGAGGGGTTACCGTACGAGGGGTGGAACAAGTACAGTGAGATTAATTTGAAATATAATAAACAACTGGTTTGCACGAAGAAAAAGATCTGAATATGACGACTGTAATCGTAGGCCTGGATATAGGGACCACGAAAATCGCATGTTTTGTTGGAACGAAGAACGAGCACGACAAAATTGAAATCCTCTCAATGGGACGAAGTGAGTCATTAGGTGTTTCACGCGGAATGGTTTCCAACATCAACAATACGGTTGAGTCCATTAAAAAAGCCGTGGCGGAAGCAAAATCCCGCCTGGGAGGAGAATTGATCATCCGAAACGTGATTGTCGGAATTGCCGGACAACACATCAAAAGCCTCCAGCACCGGGGAATTCATACACGAATCAATACCGAGTATGAAATCTCTCAAACGGATATTGATGCACTGATCGATGACATGTATCGACTGGTGATGCAACCGGGAGAAGAGATTATTCACGTACTTCCACAAGAGTACATCGTTGATAATGAACAGGGAATTCGGGATCCGATCGGGATGTCCGGTGTACGCCTGGAAGCTAATTTCCACATCATCACTGGGCAGGTAGCTGCCGCGATGAACATCAACAAATGTGTTCAGCGAGCTGGTTTGGAAGTTAAAGAAACGATTCTGGAACCTTTAGCATCTGCGGAAGCTGTTCTTTCGGAAGAAGAGAAAGATGCCGGAGTCGTCCTTGTTGACATCGGTGGTGGGACCACAGATATTGCCATTTTCCATGAAGGAATCATCCGACACACAGCCGTGATTCCATTCGGTGGAAATATTATTACGGAAGACATCAAGGAAGGATGTACGATCATGAAGCACCAGGCCGAAAAACTGAAAGTAAAATTCGGTTCGGCACTAGCCAGTGAAAGTCAGGATACCGAAATCGTTTGCATCCCCGGATTAAGAGGTCGTGACCCAAAAGAAATCTCCGTACGCAACCTGGCAAGCATCGTTCAGGCCCGCATGGAAGAGATCATCGAACACGTCTATTACGAAATACGAAATTCAGGATACGAAAAGAAACTCATCGGGGGAATCGTTGTCACCGGAGGAGGATCTCAGTTGAAGCATGTGACTCAATTGTTTGAGTACATCACAGGCATGGATACACGTATCGGATATCCTACCGAACATCTGGGAAGCTCCAACACCATTGAAAATTTGACGAGCCCGATGTACGCCACAGGAATTGGTTTGGTGCTGAAAGGTTTCGAAAGCAATGAAAAGAGCCGAACCATTCAGGACGATTCAGGCGCCGTGAAAAATCACTCGAAGAAAACACGAGGGTCATTCTTTGAATCTATTTTAAAAACAAGTAAAAACTTTTTCACCGAGGAAGATTAAATCCGAATCGGTCTAATCACAAATAGTTGAAATATGGAATTTGATTTGCCAAAAGATACTTCATCCATCATCAAGGTTATTGGTGTTGGTGGTGGTGGTAGCAACGCTGTAAACCACATGTTTGAGTTAGGGATCAAAGGCGTTGACTTCATTGTCTGCAATACGGACAAACAAGCGCTGGATGTTTCTCCGGTTCCGCTTAAAATTCAGTTGGGACCTAGCCTCACCGAAGGACGAGGTGCCGGATCCATTCCGGAAATTGGTAAAAATGCCGCCGTTGAGAATATTGACGAAATCCGGGATTTGTTGAGCAAAAACACCAAAATGGTTTTTGTTACTGCCGGGATGGGAGGAGGAACCGGAACAGGTGCCGCTCCAGTAATCGCTGAAGTAGCTAAAGAACTGGGTATTCTTACCGTGGGAATCGTGACTGTTCCTTTTAATTTTGAAGGACGCAAAAGACGTCAGCAGGCAGAAGAAGGATTGGAAGGAATGCGCCAGAATGTCGACACGCTGTTGGTGATCAACAACGAACGACTTCGTGAAATTTCCGGAAACCTGACGATTGGAAATGCTTTTGCCCAGGCAGACGACGTCGTTTCAACAGCAGCAAAAGGAATTGCCGAAGTGATCTCCGTGACAGGAGCTATCAACGTAGATTTCAATGATGTTAACACAGTCATGAAAGACTCCGGTGTCGCCATCATGGGATCTGCAACAGCCGAAGGAGAAGATCGCGCTATGAAGTGTGTTCAGGCAGCCTTGAGTTCCCCATTGTTAAATGATAATGATATCCAGGGAGCGAAATACGTTCTGTTGAACATCACTTATGGAGACAAAGAAGTCCTGATGGACGAAATCACCGAAATCACTGACTACATTCAGGATGAGGCAGGTGCTACTGCAGATGTGATCTGGGGACACGCTCACGACCCTTCTTTGGGAGAAAATCTTGGGGTTACGCTGATCGCTACCGGATTCCAGTCTTCACCAATTACTGGCTTTGAGAAGGCTCCAGAGAAAAAAGTAAGTATCCTGGAAGATGAACCTAAAAAGGAAATAGTAAGCCCTCTTTCCAGTCCGACTGAAAGAAAAGAAGAGCCTGTTTCCGAAAAAAAAGAGGATGAGCCTTTCCTAAAGCAAGCTGAAACAGAAGCAGAGGAAATTGAAGCCGAAAAAGAGGACGCAAAGGAAGTGCTCGCCGAAAAAACTCCTGAAAAGGAGGAAAAAGACCAGGCAGTCATCGAATTCGGTTGGGATGTAGAAAGCAAGATGGAAAGTAAAGAGGAGGAAGCGGAGACCATTCTTGACGAAAAAGAAGAAGAACAGGAAGAAGAACCTAAAATCATCCGCCATACCCTGGATGATGAAGTAGAGGAAAGCAGCAGTGATGCAGAAAATGCTGAACAAAAAGGTTCACTTTCTCCAGAAGATCAACAACGTCTGGCTCAGGAAAGATTAGAGCGAATCCAACAATACACACAGCGCCTGAAAAAGGTAGATGGTATTACCGAATTGGAAAAAGAGCCTGCTTACGTGCGTAGAAATGTCAAGTTAGACAAATCCGTTCCTAGCAAAGATTCGAATATCTCTCGCTTCAACATCAGTTCGGACGAGAATGGAAGCAGCCTGAAAAGCAACAATTCATTCTTACACGACAACGTAGATTAATATGAGCTTTACAGATCAAATTAACGCGGACATCAAAGCAGCTATGCTGGCCAGGGAAAAAGAAAAACTGGCCGCACTGCGCGATATCAAATCCAAACTTTTGCTAGAAGCAACTTCCGGAAGTGGAGAAGTTAGCGAAGAAACAGCCATGAAAGTAGTCCTGAAGCTCCACAAACAGCGAATGGAAACGTATCAACTCTACATTGATCAGGGAAGAAATGACCTAGCTGAGGAAGAGTTATTTCAAGCGAAGGTCATAGAAGCTTATCTCCCTCAAATGATGAGTGAAGAGGAGGTCCTGGCCGAAGTAAAAGCAGCCATTGCACAAACAGGCGCCTCCGGACCACAGGACATGGGAAAAGTGATGGGTATGCTCACTGGAAAATTGGCCGGAAAAGCAGACGGGAAAGTGATCGCCGCTCTTGTCAAACAAGAATTAAACTCCTAAAGCTAGAATACATAAATTGCCAAAAGAAGCCTTTCATCATGCGATGGAGGGCTTTTTTGTTGATGCCCAAGAGAATACTAAACTGGTGGATTAATCAACCTCAGGAGCAAGACGAAGGACGATCCCATCAATATCCTCGTTAATCTGGATTTGACAGCCCAAACGGGAGTTATCCTGCACAAAAAATGCCTGATCCAACATATCCAGTTCGTCGTCACTTTGCTCCGGTAAAGCCGTATCAGATTCCAAATAACACTGACAGGTAGCGCACATTGCCATTCCACCACACTCCCCTTTCACCGGAAGCTCGTAGGAACGACAAAGCTCCATGATATTCATGTTCATGTCCGTTGGGGCAATTAACTCATGCTTTTCCCCTTCTCTGTCAATAATTGTTACTGTAATATCTGTTGCCATCTTGTTCTAAAAGCTCCTGCAAAGATACGAAGGAAATTCTTTTACTGTCAGGACTTTTTCACAAAGCGATACAAATCAACTTCCGGATGCAATTCTTTTCCCGAAAGCAAAAATTCAACAAACTCAAGACTCATGAGTGGAGCCAGTAAATAACCTTTGGTTCCAAGTCCGTTCATATAAAACAAGCCTGGATAATCGCGATGTTTTCCCATTAAAGGCCTCCTGTCCGGGACTGTCGGCCGAATTCCCGCTTCTTGTCCGATTACTTCAATTTTTGCATCTGTCAGCGAATCATAATGCTCCAGCAATTTCTCTTTCGCTTCTTCTGTACAACTTAAATCCGTTGTATTCCAGGCAAAAGTTGCCCCAATTTTGAACTCCTTGTTTCCAACGGGCAACACAAAACATTTCCGATTCAGGCTTTCCGTTTCGGACAAATCTTCAGATGTAGCCCGTAGGACCTCCCCCTTGGTTTGTTGCAAAGGAATCTCCTGAAACCAGGGGTTCTCTTTCCCTTGATACCCCTCACAAAATACAATTCCTTTGTACGAAACCCCTTCGTAAATCAACTCTTGCGGATTCAGATTTTCATACTGAAAAGCCTTGTATTCCAACTTCCCCATTTCCCGATAACGTTCTTGCATTTCTTCTAAAAACGCTACTGTGGAAACATAATAGGCCTGCTTCAACACCCCTGTTCCGAAGGTGTTTTTGACCGATTCATCCGTTCGATCAGCCTCTGTTATAGGAGTCAAATAGTCCTTGTACTCTGGTAAAGCAATCTTCTCTTGCCACAAATCGAACTCCATCTCATGCGCAAAAGCCCGTCGCATCCGAATCGGATTTAGGTAATTTTTTCCCGTAAGTTGTTCAAGTTCCTTATAAAAAATTTTTAACTCGGGAAGCGCTTCCGGAACACGCCAACCGAGCAACATTCGTCTGAATACCAACGGATTGATCATCCCGGCTGCAATTCGGGAACTGGCATTTTTCCCGGAATCAATAAGTTTGAAATCCACCCCCTTCTGCTCTAAACGAAAAGCACAACTCAAGCCCGCTACACCGGCTCCAACAATTAAAAATTTATCCTTCATTTCGTTACCGCTAAACTATAAACACTGACTTTTAATTTGGGGTTAAGCTTCTGCAATTCCCGCACACAAGCCTCAATCGTCGAGCCCGTCGTAACCACATCGTCAATAAGGATCAGGTGATTCACCTGAAGTACATCCTGATGAGGCACAAAGGCCCTTTCAATGTTTTCCCACCGCATCAGGCGCGATACTTTTGTTTGGCTTTTCGCATGCTCCTTTCGCTTCAACAATTCCGGACGAACGGGAATTCCCAAACGTTCTCCGAGTCCCCTGGCCAGGTATTCACTTTGGTTATACCCTCTCAAAAACCGCTTCCGAGGGTGCAAAGGTACGGGAACAATGGCATCGATCTCCATCAAAGACGCTCTTTTATCCAAAAGCCTCTTCGCTATCATATCCCCCATCATTTTTGCCAAATCAAATTTTCCCTGGTATTTGATCGCGTGAATAATTTGCTGGGTCGTGGAATCTTGTTCAAAATACAACAGAGCATAAGTCTTCTCCAAAGGAATCCGTCCCCAAAACAAGCGATCCAAATCCGTTTCGCCATCAAGCTGTTCAAAACAGGTGTATTTTAATTCGCTGATACAAAGCTGACAACAAGCCTTTTCAAAGCGACTCAATTCCTCTTGACAGCAAACACAAAATTCGGGATACAAGAGATGCATCAAATGGTCTTTCCATTCAACTATATTTTTCAGCCAAAAGGCCCAAATGTTTTGTCTGGCATCACTTACAAAAGACATCTGCTTTGGAATGAACAAATTAATGTGAAAAACTATGCTCGGGACTCCCCCCTTTCCAGCCTAGTTTTGCCTTAAATTTATAGAAAAATACGGAAAACGGCTTTATTATCAGATAATTGACGAATTGGGGAAGAATCACGATTAATGCAATTTTTTTCACTGTGAATATCTTTATATTCCTGTTGAAAAATCCGTTAAGAGTTGAGGGCAAAGGAATTCAGAAAATCAATGTTAATAACCTCCGGATTTTGTGAATTTCTTTAATTGCGTAAAGAAAGTTTTTTGACAAATTTTGTAAACCTCAAAACGGGATAAATACACTTGTATTACATTGCTTTTTTTGAACTCTACAAGAAGCATGTTTTGAGGATACAAAGATTATATAAAATGTAACCAGGGGGAAGATTACCAGTTTTTCTCTTAAGAAAAAATTTGTTTTTAAATGGCACAGACAGAACCAATTTTAGAGCCCAATGACCAACGTTTCGTATTGTTTCCAATCGAGCACGATGACATTTGGCAATTTTACAAAAAAGCGGAAGCCAGCTTCTGGACTGCAGAGGAAATTGATCTGTCACCGGACATCATTGACTGGGAGAATAAACTGAATGACAACGAACGTCACTTCATCAAACACATCCTGGCATTTTTTGCTGCTTCTGATGGGATTGTTAATGAAAATTTGGCCGAAAACTTCTTGTCAGAAGTTCAGTACACCGAAGCCAAATTCTTTTACGGTTTTCAGGTAGCTATTGAAAACATTCACTCGGAGACATATTCTCTGTTGATTGATACTTACATCAAAGACACTGCAGACAAAAAACACCTTTTCAACGCCATCGAAACACTCGATTGTGTGAAGAAAAAAGCAGAGTGGGCATTGAGATGGATTGAGCAGGGAAGTTTTGCCGAACGTTTGGTCGCTTTTGCCGCTGTAGAGGGAATTTTCTTTTCCGGATCTTTCTGTTCTATTTTCTGGTTGAAAAAGCGTGGCTTGATGCCCGGATTGTCTTTCTCCAATGAATTGATTTCAAGAGACGAGGGTCTTCACTGTGATTTCGCCTGCTTGTTGTATAACAATCACGTGGTTAATAAACTTCCGAAAGAGCAAATTAAAGAGATCATTCTGGATGCTGTGGAAATTGAAAAAGAATTCATCCTGGATGCGCTTCCAGTTAAGTTGATCGGAATGAACAGCGACCTCATGTCTCAGTACATTGAGTTTGTAGCGGACCGCTTACTTGCCGAACTCGGAAATGAAAAAGTATTTAATTCAAGTAATCCTTTTGATTTTATGGATATGATCTCCATTCAGGGGAAAACCAACTTCTTTGAAAAAAGAGTGGCAGAATATCAGAAAGCCGGAGTCATGTCTAATAAAGAAGATCAGTCCTTTAGTCTGGACGAAGATTTCTAAATAAAACCATCCTTACCTAAACAACCAAAACCAACCAAAAAGCCAAGTAGTAATAATTTTTAAACCAAGTTAGGATCATGTATGTAGTAAAAAGAGATGGTAGAAAGGAAGCTGTGAAATTCGATAAAATCACTGCCAGAATCATTAAAATGTGTTACGGTCTGGACCCATTAGTATCTCCGGAATCAGTAGCCATGAAGGTGATTGAAGGAATTTATGACGGAGTTTCAACCACCGATCTGGATAATCTGGCGGCAGAGGTAGCAGCAGCAAAAACAATCGAACATCCCGACTATGCCCTGTTGGCATCGCGGATTGCTGTTTCCAACTTACATAAAGAAACGAAGAAGTCCTTTTCGGAAGTGATGGAAGACCTCTACACTTACATTGATCCTAAAACAGGTCACAACGCTTCCCTGATCGCTGATGATGTTTACCAAATCATCATGGACAACAAAGAATTGATTGACTCCAGTATTATCTACGACCGGGACTTTCGTTACGACTACTTTGGCTTTAAAACACTGACGAGATCCTACCTGTTAAAACTTGACGGACAAATTGCCGAGCGTCCACAGCAAATGCTGATGCGCGTCTCTATCGGGATCCACAAAAACGATATTAAATCGGCCATCAAAACATACAACCTGATGTCGGAAGGCTGGTTTACACACGCCACTCCAACACTCTTCAATTCAGGAACTCCAAAACCACAAATGTCTTCTTGTTTCTTGTTAACAATGAAAGAAGACAGTATCCCAGGGATTTACGATACCTTGAGATCATGTGCGCAAATTTCCCAGTCAGCTGGAGGAATCGGCTTGTCTATCCACGACATCCGGGCGAAAGGTTCATACATCAAGGGAACCAACGGAACTTCCAATGGAATTGTTCCAATGCTCCGCGTATTTAATGACACCGCTCGTTATGTAGACCAGGGAGGAGGGAAAAGAAAAGGTTCCTTTGCCATTTATATGGAGCCTTGGCACGCCGATATTTTTGATTTCCTGGACTTGAAAAAGAACCACGGTAAAGAAGAACAACGGGCCCGTGATTTATTCTATGCCCTTTGGATTCCGGATTTGTTCATGAAACGAGTGGAAAGCAATGAGGATTGGACCCTGATGTGTCCACATGAATGTCCGGGACTGGCCGATACACATAGCGAAGAGTTCGAAGCATTGTATACAAAATACGAAGCGGAAGGCAAAGGAAGAAAAACAATCAAGGCTCAGGATCTTTGGTTTAAAATTCTGGAATCTCAAATTGAGACCGGAACTCCATACATGCTGTACAAAGATGCGGCAAATGCCAAATCCAACCAGCAAAACCTGGGAACGATCAAATCTTCCAACCTGTGTACAGAAATTATCGAGTACACCGCTCCGGATGAAATTGCCGTTTGTAACCTGGCTTCTTTGGCGCTGCCAAAATTTGTGACGGAAGAAGGAACTTTCGATCACGATAAATTGTTTGAGGTAACTTATCAGGCGACGGTGAACCTGAATCGCATCATCGATGGAAACTACTATCCAGTAGAAGAAGCTCGAAACTCTAACCTGAGACACCGTCCGATCGGACTGGGAGTTCAGGGATTGGCGGATGCCTTCATTATGATGCAATATCCTTTTGAATCTGAAGAGGCACGCAGACTGAACAGAGAGGTCTTTGAAACAATCTATTATGCAGCGATGACTGCTTCCAAAGATTTGGCGAAAGAAGAAGGAGCTTACGAAACATTTGCCGGTTCACCAACTTCTAAGGGAATCTTCCAGTTCGATATGTGGGGAGTTACTCCTAGCGATCGTTGGGAATGGGATGTCCTGAAAGAAGAAGTAAAAGAACACGGTGTTCGTAACTCTTTATTGCTCGCCCCAATGCCTACAGCTTCCACAGCTCAGGTACTTGGAAACAATGAGTGCTTTGAGCCTTATACGTCCAACGTCTATACCCGACGAGTTCTTTCTGGAGAATTCATCATTGTGAACAAGCACTTACTGAAAGATCTTGTGAAAGAAGGACTTTGGAACAATGAAATGCGTCAAAAACTCATGATGTCTAACGGATCCGTACAAAACATTCCGGAAATTCCAGAACACATCAAAGAGCTTTATAAAACAGCCTGGGAAATTTCTCAAAAAGCCATCATTGATCAGGCAGCAGACCGTGGAGCTTACATTTGTCAGTCTCAGTCTCTGAATGTATTCATGGAAAACGCCAACTTTGGTAAATTGACTTCCATGCATTTCTACGGCTGGAAAAAAGGGCTTAAAACAGGAATGTATTACCTGCGCACCAAAGCTGCAACGGATGCCATTAAATTTACAGTGGACAAAAACATCCAGCAGCAACCAAATGCGGAACCAAAAATCACGGCAAAAAGTATTGAAGAACAACAAGCAGCTATTGCCTGTTCATTAGATGATCCGGATTCTTGCGAAATGTGTTCTGGATAGAAAACGTAACCTGTGTGATTAATACTTGATCCGAAATTTTTAATCACCCAAAGCCCGCTTGCTCGTCAGGCGGGCTTTTTTTATGCTCCCTTTTCCGTTACAAAAACAATCTACACACGAAGTAAATTTCACCTTTTAAAAACATTTGTTTTACATTTTTGTAACATTATTGAGAAATTTTCATACTTTTGAAGAAATTAAAAAACAAAAGATTATGAAAAAGATCAATTATTTATTCGTTTTTGCCACATTTACGGGAACTTTTATGCTCTCCTGTCAAAAGCACGAAGAGTCGTCCAAGGTGGCTCAAAAGAAATCCAAAGAAAAACAGGAGAGCACCTTGCTGGACAAAAAATTAACCACAGAAGCACAACTCATCATGGCAATCAAACAGCAAACGATTCAAACGCACGACCTTCCCGGCCTTCGGGAGATGCTAGTTGAATCTGCTCCTTTAAACTCATCCGTACTCATTCAATTAATCAGAAACAAAGTAATTCCCCATGAATTGGTAGAACTGAGTTGTGTCATTTCCGGCCCTGTTTCCAAGGAGGTCCTCGCTGCATTAAAGCTTCACCGTTCTTCATTACACATGGAGAACATTATTGAAGATCAACACCGTCATTCCAATCCAGGAAAAGAGACCCTGGTCATTTATACCAATCCCATCAGTATCATTACCGGTGAAGAACTCGAACATCAGAAAAACAACTCCGGATGCGGCGATTGCTCCAGTACAATTACCGGATCTCCAGACACTCGATTAATCATCCTGAAAGAAGCTGAAAACCCGGACCGAAGTATCCGTTCCAAAAAATGTGATTCTGAGAAATATGAATGCGGAAGGGCGCTGGCCGTTCGAAAAGATGGAGGAAGTCGCCCCAGTCGCCCCAAGTATGAATTAATCTGTGATACTCAAGAAGATGTGATCTGTATCGGAAGTAAAGCCACTGTCAAATGAAAATAAGCCTGAAAATAGTCTGCATGCTCTGTCTAGTCCTAGTCTCAGCACCAGGGTTCACACAGAACAATCCGGAATACGAACTTTGTTACGAATCTTCTTTTCATCAGAAGGACCTCCCTTTTCAGGTGGGTGATACCATGATTCTCCAACAAAGTTGCACGAACAAGGCGGCCAAAGAACTACTCAATCACTCCATCCAATTCAACAATTACCATATTGGGGAAATTCGCTTTCAATTGGTTGTTTTCTTTTCCGACACCGTAGTCCGCAAACTGGTGTATCATTATTCAGGAAAAGATGTTTCAAGCGCATTGCAAGCACTTCAATTGAAAGAAAAAGACTTCCAGTACATCCACAAAGGTCTTTCTTTTTATAGCTCTCACAAAAATGATATTCGCTATTCATGTTGGGTAGATCGCCATAAAATCTACTACATCGAAGAGTTTCTAAAGGAAGAATAAATGCAAAAAACCCATTTGAATCATCAAATGGGTTTTTCTTACCTTGGCCCAGAAGGTATCCAATCACCAAAAACCAACCAAACCCGGCAAATTTGTACTATTTCATTTTCTCAGAGGGAACAGCAAAAATATCAGGACCAAGCTGAGCATAAGACGGGATCATAAAACTCTCCAGCGCCTTAAAATAAGGTTTCCCATAAGATGAGCCCCCATACTTTTCCTCAATACGAACGCCTTCTGCGACTCGATAAGCCCCATTTTTCTTTTTATAGTAAATATCCGCTGCCGCATCCCTTGAAACAGGCACTCCAAAGGCATTCAGCTTCACATTCCACTCCGTTTGTATCGCTACATCAAGTAAAACACCTTCATCCGAAGTAACTTTCTTCAATTGTGCTTCTACGGCAGTCCATTTTCCCCCAGCATGACTCAGTTTTTTCGCCCCGGAAGCCATTCTCAACTGACTAATATCGCTCGTCTTCAATTCAAACGTCAATTCATTCTCAGAAATGCTTGGCCATTGGCTATGATAAGCTTTTGTATTCTCATAGTCACCTCTTCGGTTCAATGGAATCGTTTCTGTAGAATATAACTTAAGCTTCAAACGATGCGTCCCGGCGGCCAATTTTCCTTGATAAATCAAATCCAATAGGGCATATACAAAGGGGTTATGTGTATTGTGGAACAAATCTTCCTGATTGAATTCTGTACCACTCTTCTCGATCCCTTTATCACTTGCGGGAATCAGAGTAAACTCAAAGCTCTTTTGTTGCTCATACTTACTATTCCATAACTCTGTTATTCCAGAAAGAAGCATTTCACCATCTAACTCAGCATAGTAGATCAAACCACCATGGTCATAATCGCACGAAGTGGCCTGACACCATTTTTGATTGTAATACTTCGGTGGATTAGGGAGACTCAAATTTGCTTTCAAGGCCTTTTTCCCTCCTGAAAAATCAATATTTATTGCAAAGGTTCCTCGCTCTGAATCGCTTAAAGGCCTCATGTACTTCGGCCCATTCTCAAACAACTTCTTGTTTCCGGCTTCGTCCACCATGATACTTGTCGTGCCGCTACAAATAACTCCTTTTGCTCTTTTATCAGACTTTCCTCCCAAACCCAATTCAACCTTCAATTCATGCTTTCCTGATGCCATCGCAAAATGAGCAATCGCTGCAGATATGTATGCTTTATGTGGTGCCTGATCCGACAACATGTTCGTCACAATCCACATTCCCTGAGTAGTAGACAGCAACTCCTGATCTCTTACCGAATTTTTGATGCGTTCCTGACTCAAATTCAATGCAACATCAAACTCAGTCCAGGTGCCGGCATAATTTGAAGTCATATGATGAGGCCCTGACACGGCGGCTTCCTTGCCATCACAATAGATTGTCAGAAAAGCATAAGCATTGTACTTGTCCTCAGTCATTCCCAAATCAACGGCATGTTCCAACATTGTTTTCCCCATACTGAAACGCACAAAAAGATCGTCGCCAACTCCATGTGTTTCCTTATAATCAGCGGCATAGGAATTACTGAAATATGCTTTTCCCGACTCCAGTTTCATTGATTTCCCAGATCCTAGTTGTGTTTCCTGACTCTCCTTAATATCTTTTTTATCTGGATCCTCCGAAACTCGACTTCCCTTTTCTTCTTTTTTATCCTTGTCCTTTGATCCTTTTTTCAGACTAGTCTTATTCGGAATTTTTCCTTTTAAATTTCCCAATTGACTGTATCCATTATAAGAAAGTCCCAAAAAGAGGGTTCCGAATAAGATCGTTTTTAATGTGATTGTTTTCATGCTACTTTACTTTGGTATTCCACCAAGGTAGCACAGATAAGAATGGACGGGCAGTCCTTTTGGGCCAGAAGATTCTAAATTTTGGTCAACGAACCGAAAACATGGGTGAAAATCAAGTCAACTTAATCTTTTGCATCAAATCGGCACGATAACTTTTGCTGACAGGAAGGTACTTCTCTCCTAAATAGACCAGGCTCTCTTCCACCGAAGTAATTCTCGACAAACTAACGGCATGTGAACGGTGAATTCGGATAAAACCTTGTCCCAGGCTTTCCAGCAATGCTCCCAAAAAGCGATTAATCACAAAACGACCCTCTTCCGTATGAATCAGGGTATAATTGTCCATCGCCTCCAACCAAACGATATCCTTCATCGCTATTTTGACATATTTTCCCTTCTCTTTCAGAAAAATAGCTTCTTGATTCACCGGATCCTGCTTCTCCAAATTTCCCGGTTTAAAATTCCGAAGCGCCAGATTAATACTATGCTTTAAATCCTCATCCCGGAAAGGTTTACTTAAATAACCCATTGGAAAGGTTTCGCTCGCTTCATCAAAGGTTTTGTCATCTGTATAGGCCGTCAGAAAAATAAACGGCAATGCAAATTTCTCACGAACAATCCGGGCAATATCAATCCCATTTTTTTCTTCTTCCAAATTAATGTCCAGAAGCAACAAATCGAGATTTTGCTCCACCAACATAGATAAAGCTTCTTGATAGTTTAGTGCAACCGCCGGCACTTCGAAGCCCATTTTTTGCACCCGATGCTGCAGGTCCATGGCAATGGTAAACTCATCTTCAACAATCCCGATTTTACTTTTCATCTAAACTACTTCCATTTAAAGGTAATATTATATTTCGATTTGGCCTGTTCATCATCCACGATCTCAATCTTCGCTTTCAGCTGTCTGCACAAGCCAAAAATCAAACGAAAACCCAGCGAATTTCCAGACCTGGCATCCATATCTTCCGGGAGTCCCGGACCACTATCCCATACCTGCAATTGATACTGATCTTCCACTTGCTTCCCCATAACATATATACTACCTGACTCCGAATCAATGAAGGCGTGTTTGGCAGAATTTGTAAATATTTCATTTAAAATCAGACCGAGCGGAACCATCATATCCAGACTCACAGAGATATCATCCAGATTGATGTCCACCCGAATCCCCCGCTGTCTGATTGCATAGGAAGCATCCAGAATATCGGCTAACTCCTTCACATACTTCTGCAATGAAACACTATTGAACTTCCCCGTCTGATACATCTTCTCGTGAAGTGTAGCCATACTTTCTATTCGGTTTCTGGAGTCCTTCAGGATTTCCTCTACTTTCTTCCCTTCCTGCTGAGAGGCCTGTAAATTGAGCAAGCTCGAAACGATTTGAAGATTATTCTTTACCCGGTGATGTAGTTCTTTCAACAGATCATCCTTATCCTCCAGGGCTTGATTCAATTCCTCGTTTAGTTGGCTATTAATTTTGTTCTTCCGAAAAAGCACCATCACCACCACAATAATCCCGGTGAGAACGAGTACCAAAACAATGATTCCAATAAACTGCTGGTTCCGAACACTCTGATTCACTTCATTCTTCAGTGCAATTTTCTGATTTTTCAGACGCTGAATCCGTGTACTATCGAGGAGTCCCTGAATTCGCTTTTCTTTATTCAGCAAATCAAAACGCAAACGGGTACCCGTCAGGGTTTTTTGTTGTTCAATTCCTGAAATCGAATCATTCACTTTCTGATACCGCTCATAATATGTAAGTGCTCCGTGTATATCTCCTGTTTTTTTATGACTTAGGTATTTTTCAAACAACACCATAGCCTCCAGTTTCGGCGATTCTCTGTAAATGTTCAACTGATCTGCTTGTTTCAAGAGCTGGTAGGCCTGACCATGCTGCCCCCGTTTTCGAGCAATTCTGGCCTGCAATACAATTCCTTTGCACTTCATAAAGCGATCAGCCAGGTGTTCTGAAATCTGCGATGATTCAATTAGTTTTCGATTGGCTGGTGTATATTCTTCCAGGGAAATCAGTATTTCCGCCTCCTCCAGCAAAACCAACAAGAGATTCTTGTATACCTTTTCCTTTCTCCAATATTCACTTGCTTTTTGAAAATCAACCAATGCTTCCTGAAGCTTCCCTTTTTTCTTGGCAATCAATCCCAAATCGAAATGAACCATGACAATTCCATCCTCAAAACCTTCCTGGGTATAAATCGCCTCAGATTTTTTTAAATGTTCGATGGCTAACTCATCATCATCCAATTCAATGTACATCTCCCCCAAACTCGAATGAACCGTTGCAATTTCATAATAGGCCTTCGTCTCATTGAAAAGGACTAAAGCCCTTTGAAAATGTTCCAGTGCCAAATCATAATTTGACATCAACACATAAAGCCTTGCCAGGTTATTATTAGTAGCCCCTTCCTGAAAAACGTCTCCGGTATGCTCATGCGTTTTAATGGCCCTTTTGAAATAATACCTGGACGAATCATAGCTGGACTGACTTTTATATATCACCCCAAGTACATTATAGAAAAAGGCTTTGTCTTCCTGGTTCCTAGCCTTTGAAGCAGTAGATAGCCCTTGAAAGGCATAACGTTTGGAGATGGATGGTTCGATGTTTACGTATGCTACAACCGAATCCGTGCACTGTGCTATTTTTTGCTCATACTCCGATTCTTCCTGTTCCTGTGCCAGGATATGCCCAGTGAAACAAACACAATACACCAGGGCCATCAAAAAATGGCTTCGTAAGTTTTTACCTATTTGTTGAATCATGTACAAATGGGAGAATCAAGCAAAATTTAATTCGACGGAAGTTGATCAAATTCCTGCTGCTTTTCGGCCATCCATTTATTCATGTCCTCTGGAGATTGCATCAACTCCTGCATTTTGGCCATTGCTTCCAGGTGCGGACCGTCTGATTTTTGAAACATTTCCATTCCATGTTGCTTGCTTTGTTCAGCCATTTCCTGAAAGGTTTCTGCGCGGAACTCCATTTCACAAGCTCCACCAAGTTGTTTGCATGTCATTGTTTTCATCCTGTCACTTGTGCTTGGTTAACATTTCGAAAGGTAGTCAAAGGATTCGACAATCGCCAGATTTATAATCTGTTTTGGATGAAAGTAAAACTTGTGATCGGGAGTATTATGGTCCGTTTTCGGGCATAAAAAAAACCTTGAAAACATCTGGCTTCTTAACTCTCTTAAGCAATTTTTGTCATTTTGATACAACTTTCTTTTCTAAGAGTTTTCCATAGATAAAATGGAAAATGAGTTGAAAAGAATGCCCATTTCTCAGATAAATGAAGTTCATGTAGGTATTTGGTATACGAAGATGACAAGTCATTACGCAAAGGGAAGCTGGAACGGACCAATTAGAGCATTGCGTGCTTGGATTGATTATATGAAGGGGAGTGGGATGAAAGTGTTTAGTTAAATAAACTTAGATGTGTCTTAATAATGACTATTTCTACCTTATTAACATTATAATGTT